>NZ_JAPEPB010000001.1:6050000-7282533 GCF_026340565.1 Kitasatospora sp. NBC_01287 | reverse complement strand
TCGGTGGAGTTCGAGATCCCCCTCGACCTGCTCACCCGGATCCGAGCGCTGAGCCAGGAGGAGGGCGTCACGCTGTACACGGCCCTGCTGTCGGCGTACGCCGTCCTGCTGGGCGGATACACCCGGGACCGCGAGCTGGCGATCGGCACGCCGGTCGCCAACCGCCCCGGCCCGGAACTGGAGCACGTCGTCGGGATGTTCGTCAGCGAGCTCGTGATGCGGCTGGACGTGACACGGGACCGGGCGTTCACCGCCGTGCTGGCACAGGCCAAGCAGGTCATGATCGAGGGGCAGCAGCACAAGGACCTGCCGCGCGCCGACCTGGTCCGCGCCCTGGTGCCGGAGCCCGACCCGGCCTGTCCCCCGCTGTCGCAGGTGATGTTCAACCTGCTTCCGAGGCCGGCGTCCGCGCCGGGCGGTGCCGACGGACCGGCGGAACTCCAGGTGACCCAGCTGCGCTCGGACCCCGGTCCGGCGATGTTCGACCTCACCCTGACGGCCACTGAGACCGAGTCCGGCGTGCGCTGCTCCCTGGCGTACAGCACCGACCTGTTCGCGCGGGGGACGGCTGAGCGCATGGCGCTGTACTACGAACGCCTGCTGCGGGAGATCGCGGCAGCCCCGGAGGCGGACCTGGACGCGCTGCGGGCCAGGGCCGGCCTGCCCGAAGAGGTCTGAACCACCTGCTGCCGCACCCGGCGCCCGCAGCAGGTCGCCGGTGCGGGTGCGGGCGCCCGTACAACCGATGAACCGATGAACCGATGAAAGGAATCCACTTGCGATTCGGACTGTTCTACGAACTGCAGCTGCCGCGCCCCTGGCAGCCGGACTCCGAGCTGAAGCTGGTTCAGGAGGCGCTGGAGCAGATTGAGCTGGCGGACCGTCTCGGTTTCGACTACGCCTGGGCGGTGGAGCACCACTTCCTCGAGGAGTACAGCCACTGCTCCGCTCCTGAGGTCCTGCTCGGCGCGGCGAGTCAGCGCACCGAGCGGATCCGGCTCGGGCACGGGATCGCCGTGCTGCCCCCGGGGATCAACCCGACGGCGCGAGTGGTCGAGCGGATCGGCATGCTCGACCTGCTCTCCAACGGCCGTATCGAGTTCGGCACCGGAGAGTCGAGCACCCTGATGGAGCTCTCCGCCTTCGGCGTGGAGCGCGAGACCAAGCGTGACCAGTGGCTGGAGGCCGTCAACGCCGCGAGCCGCATGTTCGTCGAGGAGCCGTTCGCCGGCGTTGACGGCAAGTACGTCAAGATGCCGCCGCGCAACGTCATACCCAAGCCGCTGCAGAAGCCGCACCCGCCGATGTGGACGGCCTGCAGCCGGCAGGAGGGCCTGGTGTACGCCGCCCGCAACGGCCTGGGCGCGCTGACCCTCTCGTTCGTCCAGCCGGACGAGGCCAAGAAGTGGGTGGGGGACTACTACGCGACAATCACTTCCGAGGAGTGCGTGCCGGTAGGCTTCTCCGTCAATCCCCAGGTCGCCATGACGGCGTACCTGATGTGCCACGAGGACGAGTCCGTGGCGCGTGAGCGCAGTCTCGCCGATCACCAGTTCTTCGCGCGGTCGCTCTCCTACTACTGGGGCGTGGGGTCGCCGGCGCCCGGGCAGACGGTGCTGGCGGATCAACTGGGCCTCGACCTCGCCAGGGACTCCGTAGGAACGTTCCCGCAGCAGCTGGACGGGGCGCACGCCGCGGTCGGGACCCCTGAGCAGATCCGGCAGCAGCTGCGGGAGTACGAGGCGGCCGGCGTCGACCAGATCCTGCTGATCGCCCAGTCCGGGCGCATCAAGCATGAGCACATCTGCGAATCGTTGGAACTCTTCGCCAGGGAGGTCATGCCGGAGTTCGCCGAACGCCACGAGAAGGCCGAGGCGGAGAAGACGGCGCGGCTGGCCCCGGCCATCGAGGCGGCGCTGGCACGCCGCCAGCCCCCGCAGAAGGTGGACCCGGACTACCGCGTTCCGCCGACGATCCAGCCGCCGGGCGCGATCGAGCGTCTGTGACCCTGCGGTTGGTCGGGGACACCGCACCGCGGTGCCCCCGACCGGCCAGCGGGACGGCCGCACCACGTGCCCCTGGCGCCAAGAGTTAAGATCCCACTCACGTGTGTGACACACGAACAAGTGGGCGGCGACCAGTAGTACGGGGGGCACATGGAGATCCGGTTCGGCATACGCGGGCTCTTGACGATTCATCGGCACGGGAAGCCGCGGCCGACCTCGGAGCACCCGTGCGTGAGGAGGGGGTGACCCTGAAGAACGACTACGCCTACCCCGCCCGCACGGCTGACACGGCCCGGAGCGAGGGCGCGTCCCCGTCGGTCGATCGGCTGCCCGAGGCCGCGCCGGAGCGGCGGCGGTGGTGGCGCCGCGGGCAGTGGGAGGTGCTGCTGCTGGTGTACGCGGGCTACGACGGGAGCCGGCTGCTCGTCAGCGGCAACCGGCCGCAGGCGCAGCAGCACGGGCGGGACCTGCTCTCCATCGAGCGCGCGCTGGGCCTGAGTCCGGAGCACTGGCTCAACCACGCCTTCGCCGAGCACGCCTGGCTGGGCATACCCGCCGACTTCGTCTACGCCACACTGCACTACGCGGTCACGGCGGTGGTGCTGTTCTGGGTGTGGCGCTACCGCCGCGAGCACTACGCCCGCGCCCGCACCTGGCTGCTGCTGACGACGGCCCTGGGACTGGTGGGGTTCGTGGCGTTCCCGACCGCGCCGCCGCGGCTGCTCGACAGCTCCTCGGGGTTCATGGACATACTGGCGCAGCACGCCTCGATCGGGTGGTGGAGCGGCGGGGGCGGCGTGCCGAAGGGGCTCGCCGCGGTGACCAACGACTACGCGGCGATGCCGAGTCTGCACGTCGGCTGGGCCCTGTGGTGCGGGCTGCTGCTCTTCCGTCACAGCCGCAGCCGGGTGCTGCGGCTGCTCGGCCTGCTCTACCCGGCGGCCATCGCCGTCGTGGTGATGGGCACGGCCAACCACTACCTGCTGGACTGCGTGGCCGGGGTCGCGGCGACCGTGCTCGGCCTGCGGGGCACCGGGCCGGCGACGCGACTGGGCGCGTGGATCGGCGCGAAGCGGGCGGCCCGCCGAGCGTGAACGCCGGGGCCGCGAGGGGGCCTCGGCGCACGCCGCGGGGCGGACCCGTCAGCCGAGGCGGCCGATGTGTGCGAGGGCGCGCTTGAGCAACGCGCCCTGGCCGCCGGGCATCTCGTTCTGCACCAGCGCGGAGGCGGCCTCCTCGGGGCTGAACCAGACCAGGTCGAGGGCGTCCTGGCGCGGGCGGCAGTCGCCGGCCACGGGGATGACGTAGGCGAGGGAGACCGCGTGCTGGCGGGGGTCGTGGAACTCGGTGACGCCCAGGGTGGGGAAGTACTCGGCGACGGTGAACGGCTGTACCGAGACCGGGATGTGGGGCAGCGCCACCGGTCCGAGGTCCTTCTCCAGGTGCCGCAGCAGGGCGTCGCGGATCCGCTCGTGGTGCAGCACCCGGCCGGAGACCAGGGTCCGGCTCACCGTGCCGTCCGGCCCGATCCGCAGCAGCAGTCCGACCTGTGTGACCTCTCCGGCGGCGTCGACGCGTACCGGCACCGCCTCGACGTAGAGGATGGGCATGCGCGCCCGCGTCGTCTCCAGCTCCTCGGGAGCGAGCCAGCCTGGCGTGGTCTCCGTGGTGTCGGTCATGGGCTGATCGTATGTCCTCCGGCTCACCCGGCGCTGGTGCCCCGCTGGTTGCCTGCCAGGGCCTGGCCGGGCCTGGCCGAGCCCGCTCGGGAGTCGGCCGGCCCGGAGCGGCCGGGCCGGCCGGATTTCCGCTGCTACGGGGCCGGTTGCTGCTGGGTGACGCAGTGGATGCCGCCGCCGCCCGCTCCGATGTAGTCGATGTTCAGCTGCTCGATGGTGCGGCCCGGGAAGAGGCGGGCCAGGGTGGTCCTGGCGGCGGCGTCGGCGCTGGTGTCGCCGAACTGCGCCGAGATCACCGCGCCGTTGCAGACGTAGTAGTTGGCGTAGGAGCCGACGAAGTCGGGGTTGGTCGACCGGATGCGGTTGTAGTTGGGGCCCTGGATCTTGCTGACCGCGATGGCCGCCCCCTGCGCGTCGGTGGCGGTGGAGAGGGTCTGGTACTGCTGGCGCTCGTCGTTGGACCAGATGTCGGTGTCGCTCGACAGCGGCATCTGAACGGCGGCGGTCCCGGCACCGAGGAACCGGGAGGTGGCGTCGACGTGGTCGTCGGTGATGTCCTGGCCCGAGATGCCGGTGAACCAGATCACCTCGGAGGCGCCGTAGGCCGCGCACAGGGCCGACTCGATCTGGGCCTGTGACAGATCGGGGTTCCGGTCGCTGTTGATGATGCTGCTCCGGGTGGCCATCAGGGTGCCGGCCGCGTCGGTCTCGACGGCTCCTCCCTCGCAGACGAGCCCGGCGGCGGTGAAGGGGACGCCCAGGTAGGCCGCGACGTGCTGGGCGACCAGGGCGTCGTTCTGGTGCGGGTTCTGCTTGTTGCCCCAACCGTTGAAGTTGAGGCCGACGGCGTCGAGGCCGCCCGCTCCGTCGGTGCGGAAGATCGGGCCGGTGTCGCGCATCCAGCAGTCGTCGACCGGGATCGAGCTGATGACCGTGACGGCCGAGCCGCACATCGAGCGGGCCTTGGCGGCGCTCGCCGGGTTGGCGCACATGATGACCGGCTCGTACTTCGCGATGGTCTTGGCGACCAGCGCGATGTTCGACTGGACGCCGCTGAGTTGGTTGCGCCAGATGCTGGTGCTGTCCGGCCAGGCCATCCAGGTCCGGGTGTGGCGCAGGGTGTCCAGCGGGACGACGTAGCCCGTCGCGCCGGCCCGGCCCACCCTGCCTGCCGTGCCTGCCGCGCTTGCCGTGCCTGCCGCGCCCGTCGCGGGAGTTGCGGAAATCGCGGGAGCCGCCCGGCCCGCGGCGGCGGCCGGCCCGCGGCGCTGGGCGGCCACCGCCCGGCCGCCGGTCGCGGTGGTGACCGCGACGCCCGCCGCGGCGAGGCCCGCGGCCGTCAGGAATCCGCGTCTGCCGACCCCGGCGCGCGGCCGGGGGTCCACGTGCTCGTTCATCTCTGCCTCCAGTCAACTGTCCGCGACATCACCGCGGTTGACGGTGAACATAAAACTGACCAAGCGCTCGGTCAATACCCCTCGCAGCGATTCGCCCACGATCGGAGCGGGGCCCGCCGGCCGGCGGCCGCGGGCTCGTTAGAGTGGCGCCATGGCCGCACGCGCGCAGGACGCCACCACCGCGACTCCCGCAGACCCTCCCGTCGGCCCGCCGCGCCCGGCCGGCCGGGCGCGGGCCTCGGCCAAGGGTGAGCAGACCCGCGCGCGCCTGGTCGCGGCGGCCAGGACCCTGCTGGCCAGCGCGGGCGGCGAGCGCTTCACGACCCGCAACGTGGCCGCGATGTGCGGGATTTCGCACGGCATGTGCCACTATCACTTCGCGGACCGGACCGATCTGATCGTGGCGGTCGTCGAGGACATCCGGCCCGAGTGGATCGCGCCGCTGGAGGCGGCCGTCGACGCTCCCGGCACGTTCGCCGAGCGCGCCGAGCGGGTCCTCGCGCTGCTGACCCAGCCCGAGGGCGCCGACCTGGCCCGGCTGCACTCCGCGCTGCACTGGTTCGCCCTGCACGACGACCGCGTGCGGGTCGCCCTGGAGGCGGAGTACCGCCGCTGGCGGGCCTGCTTCATCGCACTGTTCGAGGTGCTGGCCCAGGAGCGCGGCGACGGCATCGACCCGCGGCCCCTGGGTGAGGCCGTCGCCGGGGCGGTCGACGGGCTGGCGGCGATCCGGTCCCTGGATCCTCAGCTCGACGCCGCCGCCGCGCTCCGGGGCCTGGTTCGCGCGCTGGCGGCGGGCGGCTGAGCCCCGCGACCGCTGACGGTCACGTGTGCCCGGCCGGCTCGGCAGGCGCCTCCTGGAGCGCGCGCCGGGCCGCCGCGATGCGCCGCGGGTCCCAGCCCGGCCGTGGCACGGAGTCCAGCAGCAGGCGCGTGTAGGGGTGCCGGGGTTCGGCCAGCACCTCGCCGGTGGGCCCCTCCTCGACGATCCCGCCGTGCCGCATGACGATGACGTCGTCGGTGACGCAGCGGACCACGCCGAGGTCGTGGGTGATGAAGAGGTAGCCGATGCCGGTCTCTTCGCGGATGTCGGCGAGCAGGTTGAGGACCTGCGCCTGCACGGAGACGTCCAGGGCCGCGACCGCCTCGTCCAGGACCATGACCGCGGGTTCGACGGCCAGGGCGCGGGCGATGGCGACGCGCTGGCGCTGGCCGCCGGAGAGTTGGCGGGGCAGCGCGCTCGCGGCCCGGGAGCCGAGGCCGACCTGGTCGAGGAGTTCGGTGATCCGGCGGGCGTGGTCCTGCTCGGGGAAGTGCAGCCGCAGGGTCTCGCGCAGCGCCGCCCCGACGCTGGTGCGCGGGTCCAGGGAGAGGTAGGGGTCCTGGAAGACCATCTGGACCTGGCGGGCCCGCGCCAGGCGTTGGGCCTTGCCCCGGGCTCGCTCGGTACGGTCGCGCCCGTGCAGCAGCACCTTTCCGGCGTCGGCGCGCTCCAGGCCGACGATGATCCGGGCGGTGGTGGTCTTGCCGGAGCCCGACTCCCCGACGATCCCGAGGGATCCGCCCGCGGCGAGCGCGAAGGAGACGTCGTCGACGGCACGGAAGGTGCCGTACGTCCTGTGCAGGCCGCTGACTTCGAGCACGGTGTCAGGCATCGGCGGCACCCTCCGCGAGGTGGTCACTGTGGTGGCACGCGGACAGGTGGTCGGGCACGCCCGGCGCGGCCTGCGGCTGCGGCACCTCGGTGCTGCAGACGGCGGTCGCGAAGCGGCACCGCGGGGCGAACGGGCACCCCGCCAACTCGTGCCGCAGGTCGGGTGGTTGACCCTCGATGGCGGCGAGCCTGCCGCCGGGGGCCGCCAGGTGCGGGGTGGCCGCGAGCAGCGCCAGGGTGTAGGGGTGGCGGGGCTCGGCGAAGAGGGGGCCGACCGGGCCCGTCTCCACGATCCGTCCCGCGTACATCACGTAGACCCGGTCGCTGATGGCCGCGGCGAGGCCGAGGTCGTGGGTGACGAAGAGCAGCGCGGTGCCGAAGCGCTCCTTCAACTCACCGATCAGCGAGACCACTTCCGCCTGACTGGTGACGTCCAGCGCGGTGGTGGGCTCGTCGGCCAGCAGCAGCACCGGGTCGCCCATCAGCGCGGCGGCGATCATCACGCGCTGCAGCATGCCGCCGGAGAGCTGCCCGGGGTAGCGGCGCAGGACCGCGGCGTCGAGGCCGACGGCCTCCAGGAGTTCGGCGGCGCGGTGGGTGGCGCCGTCCTCGTCCATGGTGCCGGCCAGGCGCACGCTCTCGGTGAGGAAGTCGCCGACCCGGCGCAGCGGGTTGATGGCCGCCCGCGGGTCCTGGAAGATCATCGCGGCCCGGCCGGTGCGCAGCGCGCGCAGTTCCCGCGGGTTCAGGGCCAGTACGTTCTCCCCCGCGACGTGGACCTCGCCCGCCGTCCGGGCGCCCTTCGGGAGGAGGCTGAGCACGGATCGCGAGGTCATGGTCTTGCCGGAACCGGATTCGCCGACCAGGGCGACGGTCTCGCCGGCCGCGATGTGCAGGTCGACGCCGTCGAGCACGGGCCGGGCGGTGTCCGGCAGGCGCAGGCTCAGGTTCCTGATGTCGAGGGTGCGGGTCATCGGTCCCTCCGGGCGACCTGGTCGGCCCAGCGTTCGCCGACGACGTTGAAGGCGACGACGGTCAGCACGATCGCCAGGCAGGGCAGGATCGCGGAGAGCGGGTAGCCGCGTTGGATGGCGGTCTGGCCGTCGAAGACCATCCGGCCCCAGTCGGGGGTCAGCGCGGGGACGCCGAGTCCGAGGTAGGAGAGGCCCGCGAGGTCGATCAGGGCGTAGCCGAAGTTGATGGTGGACTGGGCGAGCACGACGGGCGCGATGTTGGGGATGACGTGCCGCAGGCAGATCTGCAGGGAGGAGTGGCCCTGGACCTGGTACGCGGCGATGTGGGGGCGCTCGCGCTCGGCCAGCACGAGCGAGCGGGTCAGCCGGGAGACGTAGGGCAGGTAGGCGATGGCCAGGGCGATCACCGGGGCGAGCAGTCCCTCGCCGTAGACCGTGGCGATCAGGATCGCGAGCAGCAGGCCGGGGAAGGCGAAGACGAGTTCGGTGCTGCGCGAGAGCACGGAGTCCAGCCAGCCGCCGCGCCAGCCGGCGGCCACGCCGACCGCCACACCGGCGAGGGTGGAGAAGACGACGACGCCGAGCGGGCCGATCAGCGAGGTGCGGGCGCCCAGCAGCAACCGGGAGAGGGTGTCGCGGCCGGCGGAGTCGACGCCGAGCAGGTGGTCGGCGGACGGCCCGGCGAGCAGGTTGCCGAGGTCGACCGAGTTCGGGTCGCCCGGGGCGATCCACGGCGCGAGCAGCGCCGCCAGGACGACCAGGACGGCGAAGCCGAGGCAGGCCAGGTGGAGCGGCTGCCGGGTGGCCCGGATGCGGCCGAGACCGGGCCTGCGGGTGAGGGCGGTGGTCATGCGGTGGACCTCCGGGCGCCGAGGGTGACCGTGGGATCGACCAGCGGGAAGAGCAGGTCGATGACGAGGTTCACGGTCATGAACAGCCCGACGATGAGCAGGGAGATGGCCTGGACCGTGGGGAAGTCCTTGGTGGTGGTGGCGAGTTCGAGGAGCTGTCCGATGCCGCCGATGCTGAACGCGGACTCCACCAGCACGGTGCAGATGATCAGGGTGGAGACGATCAGGCCGCCGGTGGTGAGCACCGTGCCCAGCGCGTTGCGGAACACGTGGCGCCAGATCACCTGCCGCTCCGGGACGCCGCGGCTGCGGGCGACGGTGACGTGCTCGCGCCCCAGTTGTTCGAGCATGGCGGCGCGGGTGACCCGGGCGAGCATGCCGATCAGGTAGAGGGCCAGGGCGATCGCGGGCAGCGTGAGGTGCCAGATCATGTCTCCCAGGCCCTGGCCGCCCCCGCCGGTGGGGAACCAGCCCAGGCACACCGAGAACAGCCCCTGGAGCAGGATGGCGGCGACGAAGGACGGGGTGCCGACAGCGACGGTGGTGGTGACCAGGATCGTCGAGTCGACGGCCCCGGCGCGCACCGCGCCGATCCAGCCGAGCGCCAGGCCCGCCGCGACCACCAGGACCAGTGCCATCGCGACCAGCAGCAGGGTGCTGGGCAGCCGGTCGGCGAGCAGCTTGGAGACGTCGGTGCGGTACTCGATCGAGCGCCCGAAGTCGCCGTGCAGGATCTGGCCGAGCCAGCGGAAGTAGCGCTCGAAGAACGGGTCGTTGAGGTGGTACTCGTTGTTGATCGCCGTCAGGGCGGCCGGTGAGGCCGAGCGCCCGGAGAGCAGGAAGCTCGCCGGATCACCCGGTGCCAGGTACATCGCGCCGAAGATCACGAAGGAGGCGCCGAGCAGGGTGGCGGCCATCTCCAGCAGCCGGCGGACGGCGAATCTCGCGAACGTCACTTGGCCGCCCCCACGTCGGCCGCCCACGGGTAGTACATGTAGGAGATCGTGGTCGGGGCGCCGGTGATCCGCTTGTTCAGGAAGACCGAGGTCGGCCACTCCGCGACCGGGATCCAGAGCACCTGGTCGGCGGCCTTCTGGTTCAGCCGGGCCTCGATGGCCAGCCGCTGGGCCGGGTCGTAGGTGCCCACGGCCTGCTCGACGAGGTCGTCGTAGCCCTTGTCGCTGTAGCCGGCGTAGTTCTGGTAGGCGCCGGTCTGGAAGTTGGTGAGCAGGTCCATCGGGTCGGTGATGGACAGGTAGTAGGTCTCGGGGAACATGTCGATCCCCTGGCGCGCCTTGGGGTCGGTGAAGAGCGCGGTGAAGGCGTCCGGGGCGATCGTCCTCAGCTTGATGTCCAGCCCGATCCTGGTGCCCGCCGACTGCACGGCCGTGGCCAGCAGCGAGACGTCCTGGCCGATCGAACTGGTGGCCATGGTGAGGGTCTTGCCGGTCGCGCCGGCGTCCTTGACCAGCTGGGTCGCCTGGGCGATGTCCTGCGCGGTGGGCTGGAGGCCGCCGAGGGCCGTCGTCCGCGTCGCGTCGTCCGCCGCGGCCCAGGCCGCCTTGGCGGTCAGCGAGGTGGTCGCGGTGCCGTTGCCGCCGAGGCCCGAGTTGACGAACCCGGTGCGGTCGATCGCCAGGGAGAGCGCCTTGCGCACCCGGACGTCGCCGAGCGGGCCCTGCATGTTGGTGACGTTGACGTTGACGGTGCTCAGGCCCTCACCGAAGTAGAGGGTGCCGGCGCTGCTGCTCCTCAGGCGGGCGTAGCTCTCGGTGGGGATCAGGTAGCCGCCGTCCACCTCGCCGGTGAGCAGGGCGTTGGTGCGGGCGGAGGCGTCGGTGAGGAACTCGAAGAGGACCTTCTTCGACCTGGCCCTGGTGCCCCAGTAGTCGTCGAAGCGGTCCAGCTCGATCGACTGGCCCTTGGTCCAGGTGCCGAGCTGGTACGGGCCGGTGCAGTCGAGGCTGCCGCTGGTGCCGTAGTCCTTGCCCGCCGCCCGCACGCCCCGCTCACCGGCGACCACGCCGGCGGCGGTGGCCATGTACTGCGGGAACTGGGAGTCGGGGGTCTTGAGCTTGACGGTGACCTGCAGCGGCCCGGTTTTGGCGATCGACCCGACGTTCTGGAAGACGTTCGCCCACGCGCCGCCGTTGGCGGGGTCCATCTGCCGGTCCAGGCTGAACACCGCGTCGTCCGCCGTCATCACGCTGCCGTCGTGGAACTTCACGCCGGGACGCAGGTCGAAGACCCAGGTGGTGGGGTCGGGGTTGGTGGCCTTCTCCGCCAGGCCCGGCTCCTCCCCCAGCTGCGGCGTCCAGCGCATCAGGCTCTCGCAGACGTTGGAGAGGATGGTGTTCTGCGGGTAGTCGAAGGCCTGGAGGTAGTCCAGGGTCGGCGGTTCGGCGTAGAGGGCCCAGCTGAACGAGTCGAGGTCGCCCTTCGCGGGCGGGGTGGTGGCCGACAGCGCGTAGGCGTTCGGGCCGGCGAGGCCGCCGGCCGGCGGCGGGCCGGAGCAGGCGGCGACCAGGGCGAGGGCGCTCAGGGCCGAGGCTGCCAGGGTGAGGCCGCTGGCGCGCCTCCCGCGTCTTCCCGGGCGCGGCGGGGTGGGGGGCATCGGCGCTTCCTTTCGGTGTCCGGTGAGGGGGGTCCGGTGAGGGTCCGGTAGGAGGGGGTCCGGGGCGTTCCCGGGGCGTTCCGGGGGGAGCGGGTGTCAGGCGCTGGTGCGGCCGGCCGGGACCTGCTGGGTGATGCAGTGGACGCCGCCCCCGCCGAAGGCGATGACGCGGGCCCGCACGCCGACGACCTCGCGGCCCGGGTAGGCGCGGGCGAGCACGGCCAGCGCGCCCTCGTCCTCGGGATGGTCCGCGACGGGGACGACCACGCCGCCGTTGGCGAGGTAGAAGTTCAGGTAGCCGACCTCGGTCCGCTTGCCGTCGACCTCGACCCAGGCGGCCTGCGGGAGGTCGACGATCTCGAACGGGCGGCCCTGGGCGTCGGTCGAGTGCTCCAGGACGGCGCGGTTGGCGCGCATCCGCGCGTAGTCGGGGTGCTCGGGATCGGCCGGCAGCTGGACGACGACCTTGCCCGGGGCCACGAAGGCGCAGACGCCGTCCACGTGGCCGTCCGTCTCGGTGTCCAGCAGTCCGCCGTAGGGCAGCCAGACGACCTTGGTGACACCGAGCCGTGCCTTCAGCTCGGCCTCGATCTCCTCGCGGCTCATCCCCGGGTTGCGGTTGGGGTGCAGCAGGCACTGCTCGGTAGTGATCAAGGTGCCCTCGCCGTCGACGGTGATCGCACCGCCTTCGAGGATCATCTCGGAGCGGACCACCGGAAGTCCGAGGTGCTCCAGGAGCAGCGCGCTCACCTCGTCGTCGGCGTCCCACGGGTGGTGCTTGCGGCCCCAGGAGTTGAACCTGAAGTCCACGCCGGCGCGGTGGCCGTCCTCGTCGCGGACGAAGATCGGGGCACTGTCGCGGAACCAGGAGTCGTCCATCGGCAGCTCCACGACCGTGACGCCCTCGCCGCACCGCTCGCGGGCCTCGTCGCCGTGGCCGGGCGGCGCCGCCATGGTGACCGGCTCGAACCGCGCGATGGCGCGGGCGACCTCGGCGTACTCGTGCTTGACCTCGTCGAGGGTGTCACCCCAGAGTTCCGGCCGGACCGGCCAGGCCATCAGGCAGCCCTCGTGTTCGGTCCATTCGGCAGGCATGCGGAAAGTCACGGCAACCTCTTCCTCTTCGGAGCTCCGGGGGTCAGCGAGTGGCGCGGGCCGGGCGGGGGCCGGGGGCGCGGGCTGGTCCGGGGTCGGTGTGCCCCGCATCCTTCACCGAACTGAAAATTCAGTCAAGCCTTCGGTGCTCACAGACCCGCACCGCGCCCCGCGATCGGAACGATCACCCGTGCCGGCCGGCAGGTGCTGGCGGCCGAGGCCGCGATCATCAGGGGAAATCCGCGGCAACCCCTCCGAGGTCTCCCTGACATATCAGTCAGGAAAATTGCCCATCCGGGCTCACCGCCCGCTAGGATCAGCGCTCATGTCGGACCGTCGGACAGAGATACTCAAGGCAGCCACCCGCGTGATCGCGCGGCGCGGCGTGCGCGGACTGCGCGTGGGCGAGCTGGCGGCGGAGGCGGGGGTGTCGACCTCGCTGATCTACTACCACTTCACCGACCGCGCCGGCACGCTCCGCAGGACCCTCGAGTTCATCAGCGACCGCGCCGACCGCTACACCGCCGAGCGGAGTCCCGGAACGCTCCCCGACGACGCCCGGGCCGATCTGGAGCAGATCCTGCTGCTCGAACTCCAGGACACCCCCGAGGTGCGGGAGAACAGCACCGCCTGGGGAGAGCTGCGTGCCAGCGCGGTCTTCGAGCCCGACCTGCGCGAGGACCTGGCGAAGTCCACCCACACCTGGGTCCACGAGATCGCCGACCTGCTCGCCCGCGCCGACCCGCTGGGCACCGCCCCGGCGCACGCGGCCGCCGCCGAACGCCTGACGGCCCTGGTCGAGGGCCTCAGCGTCCGCTGGCTCAGCGGCTCGCTGCCGCTGGACCACGCCCGGCACCTGCTCGAAGGCGCCATCGACGCCGAGCTGGGCCGCGGTTGAGCCTCCGGTCCCGAGAGCCCGCGGCTCGTCCCGCGCTGGGCCGGCAGCCCCTGGCATTCCGGTCAGTGCGGCACCCGGCGGTCGCGTAGGGTGTCGGACCATGGCAGGTCGTAGAACAGCAATCATGGAGGCCGCCGCGCGCGTGATCGCGCGGCGCGGGGTCCGCGGGCTTCGGGTGGAGGAGCTCGCCGCGGAGGCCGGCGTGTCCACCGCGCTGATCTACTACCACTTCAAGGACCGCACGGGGATCCTCCGCCAGACCCTCGAATTCATCAGCGACCGCGCCGAGCGCTACACCAGGCAGCGGGCGGCGGGCAGCGAACCCCTCAGCGCCCGCGAGGAGTTGGAACAGGCGCTGCTGCTGGAGCTGCAGGACACCCCCGAGGTGCGGGAGAACAGCACCGCCTGGGGAGAGCTGCGCGCCAGCGCGGTCTTCGAGACCGAGCTGCGCGAGGACCTGGCCAGGGCCACCCTCGTCTGGATCCAGGAGGTCGCCGAGATCCTCGGGCGGATCCAGCCCATGGGGTCGGCGGTGGCGCTGGCCGGCGCGGCCGAGCGGCTCACCGCCCTGCTGGAGGGGCTGAGCGTGCGCTGGCTCAGCGGCGGCCTGCCCGTGGACCACGCCCGGGACCTGATGGCCGCCGCCATCGACGCCGAGGTGGCGCGACTGCGCCCGTAGGCGCCCGCGGCCTGCGCGGCCGCACCCGCACCCGCACCCGCCACAGCGCCCTTCTCGCCCCGCCTCGCGCCTCGGCCCGCCACAGCCCGCCTCGGCCCGTCCGGGGCTTCACACGCAGACCTGCCTCCAGAAACTTGACTGACTTTTCAGTCAATGCGACAGTGGGTCGCGCAGCCGGGCCCGGCAGGTCCGGAGCAGCCTCCGACCCGCCACCGCGGCGCAGCCGCGTCAAGCCCGCGCAGAGCGCACCGCCGCACCGCCGCACCACCGTGATGCGGCCAGGTGGCGCCCGCCGACCGGTCCCCCGCGGATCCGGGCATTCGCCGAGTCGCGCGGGCCGGAGCCATACTCGAACTGGAGATCCCATGAGTGACCCGCACGCGCGCCCCTCGCTCGGTGAGCGCCTCTTCGGCGCCGCACCCTCCCGCCGCGCCCTGCTCGGCACCGCGGGACTGGGCGCGGTCGGCCTCGCCCTCGGCTCCCAGGTCCTCGCCGGCTCCACGGCGTTCGCCGCCGACGGTGCGGCACCGCGGGCCCGGGTGCCCTCGGACGACGTCCCGCACACCCGGACCTGGATGTCCTGGCCGTCGCGCAAGTCGGTCTGGGGCCGCCAACTGGGCGGGGTGCAGGACGACATCGCGCTGATCGCCCGCACGATCGCGCGCTACGAACCCGTGGTCATGTGCGCACCGGACGACTACTCGGTCCGCGAGGCCCAGGACGCCTGCGGCCCCAGTGTGTCCGTGATCGGCTCGATCCCGACGGACGACCTGTGGATGCGCGACATCGCCCCGGTCTTCCGGCGGGACGGCCGCGGCGGACTCCAGGCCGTCGGACTCAACTTCAACGGCTGGGGCAGGAAGCAGGTCCACACCGATGACGCCCACGTCGCCGAGAACGTCGCGCACCTGACCGGTCTGCCCTTCGTCCGCGCCGACTTCGTCGGTGAGGGCGGCGGCATCGAGACGGACGGCGACGGCACGGTCATGGCCACCGAGAGCAGCCTGGTCAACAAGAACCGCAACCGCGGCTGGAGCCGCGACGAGGTCGAGGCGGCCGTGCTCGACGCGTACGGCGCGGACAGGATGATCTGGGTGCCCGGCATCAAGGGCAAGGACATCACCGACGACCACATCGACGTCACCTCCCGCTTCGTGCGCCCGGGCGTGGTGCTGGTCCAGCTGCCGCCGGACGACCGCGACGACGCCTGGGCGCGGGACGCGCGCGAGCAGTTCGCCGTGCTGAGCGGGGCGACCGACGCGCGCGGGCGCCGACTGCGGGTCATCCGCGTCGACGGCCCGGACACCGTGCGCTCACGACGCTCCGACTTCGTCGACTCGTACCTGAACTTCCATGTCGTCAACGGCGCCGTCATCGCCGCCCAGTTCGGCGACGCCTACAAGGACGCGGCCGCCAAGCGGACCCTGGAAGCGGCCTTCCCCGGCCGTGAGGTCATCCAGCTCGACGTGGACCGCCTGATGGCGGGCGGTGGCGGCATCCACTGCTCGACGATGCAGGAACCGCTCCCCTAACACCACGTGAGCCGCTAACACCACGTGAGCCGCCCGCAGCCGGTGCCGGCCCCGCGCCTTCGACGGCGGCGGTGCCGGGCCCTCCCCCGTACGCGCTCCACCTGCCACCTCCGGAGAACCACGTGCCCCGCTCACCCCTGTCCCGCCGCACCGTGCTGCGGTCCCTCGCCGGTGCCGGCGTCGTGGCGCTCGGCGCGGCGGCCTGCACCGGACCCGACGACCTGAACGACGCGGCCGACACGCCCGGCGCCGGCGCACCGGCCTCCGGCGGCACGAACGGCACGAGCGGTCCGAGCGGTGCGACGCCCGGGCGCAGGCTCGGCGCCGAGTGGGAGGAGCACGCGCGCACGTTCATGGCGTGGCCCGCGTCGCAGGACGTCTGGGGCGGGCAGCTCGACGCCGTCCGCACGGACATCGCGGGTGTGGCGCGGGCGATCGGGAGCCGGGAGCCGGTGGTCCTGCTGGTGCGGCCCGGTCAGGAGGCCTCGGCGAAGAACGCCTGCGGCTCGGACGTCGAGATCTTCTCCACCCCGGTGGACGACCTGTGGGCGCGCGACACCGTGCCGGTGTTCGTCGAGGAGGCCGGGAAGGTCAAGGGCGTCGACTTCAACTTCAGTGGCTGGGGCGGCAAGCAGCAGCACGCCGACGACGCGGGCGTCGCCCGCGCCGTGCTGGCGAAGTACGGAGTCGAGCGGATCCGGACCCCGCTCGTCGCCGAGGGCGGCTCCTTCGAGAGCGACGGCCAGGGCACCCTGCTGGTCACCGAGAGCTCGGTCGTCAACGACAACCGCAACCCCGGCAGGAGCCGCGACCAGGTCGAGGAGGAGCTCAAGCGGGCCCTGGGCGTGACCAAGGTGGTCTGGCTGGCCGGCGTACGCGGCAAGGACATCACCAACGCGCACGTGGACTGCCTGGCCCGGTTCGCCGCCCCCGGCGTCGTCCTGCTGGACCAGGCCTTCCCCGGCCTGCCGGCGGACGTCTGGTCGCGCTCGGCCGACCAGGCCCGGTCCGTCCTGGCGGACGCCACCGACGCGACCGGCAGCAAGCTACGGGTCATCGAGATCCCGCAGCCGGACCCCGACCGGATCACCGGTCGTGGCGACGCCTTCGTCTCCTCGTACCTGAACTTCTACATCGGCGACAAGGGCGTCTACCTACCGCTGTTCGGCGACCCGAAGGCCGACGACCAGGCGCAGCAGATCCTCAAGGACCACGTCCCGAACCGCGAGATCGTCCCGATCCGGATCGACACCATCGCCTCCGGCGGCGGCGGCATCCACTGCTCCACCCACGACCAGCCCGCCGGCTGACCGGTCCCCGCGCACCAACCGCCACCACAGACGAGGAGTTGGGCCGATGAGCCCTCATGGCTTCCACAGCGCGCGCAAGGGCCTGGAGTCACCGTGCAGCTGACCCCGACCGAGCGCGACCGGCTGCTGCTCTTCACCGCCGCCGAGCTCGCCCGCGCCCGCCGCGCCCGCGGCGTGCGGCTCAACGTGCCCGAGGCCACCGCGCTGATCGCGGACACCGCCTGCGAGGCGGCCCGGGACGGCCTGCGGCTGGCCGAGGCGATCGAGCGCGCCCGCTCCGTGCTCGGCCCCCAGGACGTCCTGCCGGGTGTGCCGGACCTCGTCACCGAGGTGAACGTCGAGGCGGTGTTCGCCGACGGCACCCGGCTGGCGGTGATCGCCGACCCGTTCGGTGGCGGCGGCAGCCTGGGCGAGGCCGCGCCCGGTGCCGTCCTCTCCGGCAGCGACGTGCCGTACGTGCCGCGGCCGGTCCGCACGGTGACGGTCCGCAACACGGCGACCGTGCCGGTGAGCGTGACCTCCCACTTCCACTTCTTCGAGGCCAACCCCCGCCTCGACTTCGACCGGGCCGCCGCCTACGGCATGCGGCTCGCCGCGCCCGCCGGCGCGTCCACCCGCTTCGACCCGGACGCCGTGGTCGAGGTCGCGTTGGTGCCGATCGGCGGCGCCCGCGTCGCGATCGGCTTCGCCGGGCTGGTCGACGGCCCGCTGGACGCCCCGGGCGCCAAGCAGCGGGCGCTGCGCAGCGCCGCCGCGTGCGGCTACCTCGGTGCCGATGCCGATGCCGGTGCCGATGCCGAGGAACAGGCCGACGAAGAGCCCGGCGCACAGCCCGATGAGCAGTCCGATGAGCAGGAGGACCAGCGGTGAGCAGCACGATCGAACCGCACGAGTACGCCGCCGTGCACGGTCCGCGAGCCGGTGACCGGGTGCGGCTCGGCGACTCCGGCCTGGTGGTGCGGGTGGAGTCCGACTCGCAGCTGCCGGGCGAGGAGTTCCTGGTGGGCTTCGGCAAGACCGCCCGCGACGGCCTGCACCTGAAGGCCGCCACCGTCCGCTCGACCTGCGACGTGGTGATCAGCAACGTGCTGGTGATCGACGCGGTGCAGGGCATCCGCAAGACCTCGATCGGCATCCGCGAGGGCCGGATCGCCGCGATCGGCCGGGCCGGCAACCCGGACACGCTGGACGGCGTCGAGGTGGTGGTCGGCACCGGCACCACGATCGTCTCCGGCGAGGGGCTGATCGCCACCGCCGGTGCCATCGACACCCACGTGCACCTGATGTCGCCGCGGATCATGGAGGCCTCGCTCGCCTCCGGTGTCACGACGATCATCGGCCAGGAGATCGGCCCCGCCTGGGGGGTCGGCGTCAACTCGCCCTGGGCGCTGCGGCACGCCTTCAACGCCTTCGACGCCTGGCCGGTCAACATCGGCTTCCTGGGCCGCGGTTCCTCCTCCGACCCGGGCCCGCTGGTCGAGGCGCTGGCCGAGGGCGGTGCCAGCGGCTTCAAGGTGCACGAGGACATGGGCGCCCACACCCGCGCGCTGGACACCGCGCTGCGGGTCGCCGAGGAGTACGACGTCCAGGTCGCCCTGCACACCGACGGGTTGAACGAGTGCCTCTCGGTCGAGGACACCCTCGCGGTGCTGGAGGGCCGCACCATCCACGCCTTCCACATCGAGGGCTGCGGCGGCGGCCACGTACCCAACGTCCTCAAGATGGCCGGCGTCGCCAACGTGATCGGCTCCTCCACCAACCCCACCCTCCCCTTCGGCCGGGACGCGGTCGCCGAGCACTACGGCATGATCGTCTCCGTCCACGGCCTGAAGACCGATCTGCCGGGCGACGCCGCGCTGGCCCGCGACCGCATCCGCGCCGGGACCATGGGCGCCGAGGACGTCCTGCACGACCTGGGCGTCATCGGCATCACCTCCTCCGACGCCCAGGGCATGGGCCGGGCCGGCGAGACCGTGCGCCGCACCTTCGCCGTGGCGGGCAAGATGAAGGCCGAGTTCGGACCCATGGAGGGCGACGGACCTGACGCGGACAACGCCCGCGTGCTGCGCTACATCGCCAAACTCACCATCAACCCGGCCATCGCCCACGGCCTCGCGCACGAGGTCGGCTCGATCGAGGTCGGCAAGCTCGCCGACCTCGTGCTCTGGCGGCCCGCGTTCTTCGGCGCGAAGCCGCAGCTGGTGCTCAAGGCCGGCTTCCCCGCCTACGGCGTGACGGGCGATCCGAACGCGGCCACCGAGGCCTGCGAACCACTCGTCCTCGGGCCGCTGTTCGGCGCGCACGGCGCGACGGCCGCCGACCTGTCGGTCGCGTTCGTCAGCCGCGCCGCGGCCGAGTCCGGATCGTTCGGCCGCCCCTACGACGCCATGGCCACCCGGCGCCGCCGGGTCGCGGTCGGGGGAACGCGGGGAATCGGCCCGGCGGACATGGTCCGCAACGCCCGCCTGGGCGACGTCCAGGTCGATCCCCGCGACGGCCTGGTGACCCTCGACGGCAGCCCGGTCCGCTCCGAACCGGCGCAGACCGTGCCGCTCAGCCGCCTCTACTTCCTCTGACGGCGCGGCAGGCGCTGACGGAGCGGCAGGCGCCGGCGGCGCTGACGGAGCTGACAGAGCTGACAGAGCGGCAGGCGCTCACGAGGCCGACGCCGAGGGGCCCGGGGCCACCGGCTGCTGCTGCGTCGCGCAGTGGATGCCCCCGCCCCCGGCGGCGATCGCGTTGATCGACAACTGCACGACCTTCCGCCCCGGGTGGAGGTCGGCCAGGGTCGCAGCCGCGTGGTCGTCCGCGCTCTGATCGCCGAACATCGGCGCGATCACACCGCCGTTGACCACGTAGAAATTGAGGTAGGTGGCGAGGAAGTCCTTGCCCTGGCCCTCGATCGCGCTGGAGTCGGGCTCGGTCAGCTCGACGACCCGGAGCCTGCGCCCCTTCGCGTCGGTCGCCGCGCCGAGGATCTGCAGCGCCTGGTCGGAGGCCTGGGTCCAGATGTCCGGCGGGGTGTCCGCCGCCGGCCGGTGGAGGACGACCACGCCCGGCTCGGCGAACCTGGCCAGCGCGTCGATGTGACAGTCGGTGATGTCCTGGCCGGCCACCCCCGGGATCCAGATGACCTTGGAGACACCCAGCAGCTGCTTCAGATCCGCCTCGATCTGATCGCGGGACTTGCCCGGGTTCCGGTTGGCGTTGACCCAGGAGCTCTCCGTGGCCATCAGCGTGCCTTCGCCGTCGACCTCGATCGCCCCGCCCTCGC
Source organism: Kitasatospora sp. NBC_01287 (assembly GCF_026340565.1). Taxonomy (NCBI): domain Bacteria; kingdom Bacillati; phylum Actinomycetota; class Actinomycetes; order Kitasatosporales; family Streptomycetaceae; genus Kitasatospora; species Kitasatospora sp. NBC_01287. The sequence continues at coordinate 7,262,570 of NZ_JAPEPB010000001.1, read as the reverse complement.
CGGTGATCGGTGCCTGGACGCGGACGATCCCGTACTTGTCGAGCAGGTTCCTGGCGACCTGGCTGTCGTTGTCGTGGGTCTGCTTGCCGCCCCAGCCGTTGAAGTTGAGGTCCACGCCGGCCAGGCCCTGCGGCCCCGTCACGAAGGTCGGCCCGGTGTCCCGCGCCCACAGGTCGTCCACCGTCAGCTCGATCACCTCGACCGAGGAGCCGCACATCTGCCGGGCGTCATCAGCCTGGTCGGACCGCGCCATCAGCACCACCGGCTCGAATCCGGCCACCGCCTTCGCCACGTTCGCGATGTCCTGGCGCACCGCGGGCAGCTGACTCCCCCACACCTCCTCCAGCGCCGGCCAGGCCATGAAGGTCCGGACGTGCGGAAGCCACTCGGCGGGCATCGAACGCGCCGTGGCACCCGCGCCCGCGCCCGCGCTCGTCGCCGCCGCTGCCGACGCGGGTGCCGACGCCGACGCGGCTCCGGGTGAGGCTTCGTCACCGCTGGAGCCCGACGAGCACCCTCCGAGCACCGCCAGCGCCGCGCCGGCCGCGCCGGACCGCAGCAGCGTCCGCCGGGACGGATTGCCGATCTCCACGGGCACCTCGGTTCTCCGGGCCGCTCCCCGGCCGACTTCCGCCGCATTCGGCGACATCCTCACAATAGTGACGAAAGGGTCGTGACCGGACTCGCCGCGCACGTCCCTCCGAGGCCCGCGCTCCTGGTCGCCGCGGCACCGTCCGCGCGGCCGGAGCCAGGGGCACGGGCCCTGGCCGCGTCACTGACGGATACGGCGCAGCGCGTCCGGGGTGAGCGCGGCGAGGTCGGGGTAGCCGTCGACCGCCATGGTCAGGTCGGCCTCGGCCAGGATCGAGCGCAGCACGTGCACGATGCCCTCGGCACCGCCCAGCGCGAGCCCGTAGGCGTAGGGGCGGCCGATGCCGACGGCGGTGGCGCCCAGCGCGATGGCCTTCACCGCGTCGGTCCCGCTGCGGATGCCGGAGTCGAAGAGCACGGGCAGGTCGCCGGCCGCCTCCACGACGGCGGGCAGCGCGTCGAGGGCCGGCAGCCCGCCATTGGCCTGGCGCCCGCCGTGGTTGGAGCAGTAGATGCCGTCCACCCCGCCGTCCTTGGCGCGGCGCACGTCCTCGGGATGGCAGAGGCCCTTCACGATCAGCGGCAGCGAGGTGAGCGAACGCAGCCACGGCAGGTCGTCCCAGGTCAGCGCCTTGCCGAAGACCTCCTTCCAGCGCAGGACGGCCGCGCCCGGGTCCTCCCGCGGCGACCGCTCCAACTGGGCCAGGAAGACCGGGTCGCTGGTGTAGTTGGCCAGGCAGTGGCCCCGCAGCTGGGGGAAGTTGCTCGTCGCCAGGTCCCGCGGGCGCCAGCCGGTGACCCAGGTGTCCAGGGTGACCACGACGCCCTTGAACCCGGCCGCCTCGGCGCGCCGCACCAGGCTCTGCGCCAACTCCCGGTCGGTGGGGGTGTAGAGCTGGAAGAAGCCCGGGGTCCCGCCGAACTCCGCGGCGACCGTCTCCATCGGGTCGACGGACAGGGTCGAGGCGACCATCGGGACCACGGTGCGCGCGGCGGCGCGTGCCGTGGCGAGGTCACCGTGCCCGTCCTGGGCGCACACCCCGATGACGCCGACCGGGGCCATGAAGAGCGGCGTCGGCAGCCGCATCCCGAACAGGTCGACCGAGAGGTCGCGCCGCTCGGCCCCGACGAACATCCTCGGCACCAGCCCCCAGTCCTCGAAGGCGGCCACGTTGGCCCGCTGGGTGTGCTCGTTGCCCGCGCCGCCCGCCACGTAGGACCAGACCGACGGCGGCAGCGCGGCCCGCGCCCCCGCCTCCCAGCCGCCGTAGGTCATCGGCAGCGACGGCAGGACCCCGCGCAGGCCGCCGGCGTAGATCTCGTCCTGGTAGGACCCGAACGATCGGCTCATGAGCTGCTCTTCCTCTTCGAACTCTCGCCACTGCGGGCGAACTCGGGACGCTTCGGACTCCGGGCCAGGGGCGCCGGGCCGCCGTCCTCTCCAGAGTGCGATGCTTGGCGGCGGAAGTGACGCGAACGCAGGAATCCCGCTGGAAAGGGCACTTGGGTGCAGGAAGACGCCGCACTGCTGAGCGAGGAGGACCTGGCGCTCGTCCACGCCCTGCAGCTGCGCCCGCGGGCCTCGTGGACGGTGCTCGGCCAGGCGCTCGGGGTGGACCCGGTCACCGTCGCCCGGCGCTGGAGCCGGCTGGCGCGCCGCGGTGAGGCCTGGATCCTGGGCTCGCCCGGCCCGCTGCTCTTCGACCACATCTGCGTGGCCTTCGTGGAGGTCGAGTGCGCCGTCGGCAGCGCCGCCGCCGTGGCCCGGGAGTTGAGCGGCCACGCCCACGCGCTCACCATCGAGCGCCCGGCCGGGAGCCACGACCTCCTGGTGACGGTGTCGACGCGCGACCTGCTCGCCATGTCCCGCTACACCCTCGACCAACTACCCGCCGTGGCAGGCGTGACCGCCGTGCGCACCCGGATCGTGACGCACATGTTCACCGAGGGCGGCAGCTGGCGCATCGCCGCGCTCGACCCCGGCCAGCGCGCCCAACTGGCCGAGCCGCCGGGCGGACCACGCGCCCGCCGGGGGCCGCTGGACATCAGCGCCTTCGACCGGGCGATCCTGGGGCGGCTGGCGGTCGACGGCAGGGCCTCCTACCAGGCGGTGGCCACGGCGCTGGACACCAGCGCCTCCACCGTGAAGCGCCGGATCGACCGGCTCGGCGACCTCGGACTGATCACCTTCCGCTGCGACTTCGCCCGCCCGCTGGGGGGCTGGCCGGTCTCGGTCACCTTCTGGGCGCGGGTACCGCCCGCCGACCTCCCGGAGGTCGGCCAGGCGCTCGTCCGGTACCCGGAGGTCCGCAACTGCGCTGCCATCAGCGGACCGTACAACCTCATCCTGGAGGTGAGCCTGCACTCCCTGCCCGATGTCCTGCGCTTCGAGACGCAGGTGGCGACCAGGCACCCGAGCCTGGACATCGTCGACCGGGCGGTCATCCTGCGCCAGGACAAGCTGCTGGGCCACCTGCTCGATCCGCACGGGCGGTCCCTGGGCGTCGTGCCGGCCGACCTCTGGTCCGCCCCCGGCACCACGACGCGCGAGCACCGCCGAGTCCCGGCCCCCGCCGCCGCGGAGCCACCGGCGGGCGTCCGCTGACCGGGGCGGGGTCGGCGCGGGGTCGGACGCGGGGCCCGGCGCGGGGTCGGACGCGGGGCCCGGCGCGGGGTCGGACGCGGGGCCCGGCGCGGGGTCGGACGCGGGGCCCGGCGCGGGGTCGGACGCGGGTCAGGCACGGGATCAGGCGCGGGATCAGCTGCCGGTGCTCAGGCCGCCGGCTGCCAACCGAGCACGGGGGCGAGTCGGGTGGCGATGTCCGTGAGGATCTGGACGTAGTCCTCGCGGTCGAAGGTGAAGGGCAGCGCGAAGGCGACCTCGTCGACCTCGCGGAACGCCGGGTGGGCGTACAGCAGTTCGGCGATCTCCGCGGAGCCGCCGACGAGGTCGGGGGCGAACATCAGGCGGGCCGGCCCCTGTGGGACGGCGGTGCGCGGCGCCCGCTTGCGCGCGTACTCCTCGTACTTGGCCCGCTGCTCCCGCGTGGCGGTGTCGGTGGGGATCACCACGAGGCCCTGGGACACCCGGGCGCGGTCGCCCTCCGGGTGGGCGGCCCGGAACGCCTTGATCTGCGAGCGCTGGATCTCGGCGAAGTCCTCGGACTCCTCGGCCTTCACCACGCTGCTGGTCAGCAGGTTCATCCCGTGCTCGCCGGCCCACCGCGCCGACCGCAGGCTGCCACCGCCGTACCACAACCGCCGCCCCAGGCCCGGGGCGTGGGGCTGGACGCGGCGGGAGAACACCTCGAAGCCCTCGGTCCCGCCGAAGTCACTGGCCTGCTCGCCCCGGACGAGGTCCAGCAGCCGCTGGACGCGGCCGTAGCCGAAGTCCTCCAGGTCGGCGGTGTCGGGGTAGAGCGCGGACCTGACCCGGTCGTAGTGCATCGGCGGCCCCACGCTGACACCGGGGTTGAGTCGGCCGCCGGAGAGGATGTCGACCGTCGCCAGGTCCTCGGCCAGTCGCAGCGGGTTCTCCCAGCCCAGCGGGATGACCGCCGTGCCCAGCTCGATCCGGCCGGTGCGCTGCGAGGCCGCCGCCAGGACGGCCACCGGCGAGGAGATGCCGAACTGCAGATGGCGGTGGCGCACCCAGACGCTGTCGAAGCCGAGCCGCTCACCCAGCTCGATGAGGTCGAGCGTCGCCTCGTGGCCCCGCCCGGGGTCCTCCTCCTCGAACGACCCGATCGTCAGGAAGCCCAGCTTCCTCAGTGGCTCCGCGGGCAGCGGCACAGGTTCCTCCCTCGTCCGCGGACCGGCCGGGCACGCACCGGACAGGCGGGTGCCGAACTGGCCCGCACCGACAGGCCCGCACCGACAGGCCCGCACCGAACAGGCACGCCCCCGAACAGGCGCGCACGGCAGCCGACTGTAGTCGAGGCGTCGGACCCGGCGGCGCCAAAATCCGCGGGCGGTCCCAGGTGCGCCGGCATCGGCGCAGGTCAGCCCGGGTCGTCCCACCGAGCGGCGGCGCAAGCTGCAATGCCGCCGCAACAACAGCGGGTCACCAGGGCGGGTCACCCGGGCTGTTCACCAGGGCGCCGCCCGACCGGGACCGGCCGGGCGGCGACGACCGTGCGGCCTCAGTCCTCGGGCTTCTCCTCGGGCTTCACCTCACCGTCGACGAACTCGCCGATGGCGGCGAGGACCACGGCCGGCTGCTCCAGGTGCGGGAAGTGCCCGGCCTCGGCGATCGGGCGGAAGGTGGCGTGCGGGAAGGAGTCGGCCAGGGCGCGCTCGTACCCGAGGGGCACGATGCCGTCCTGCTCGCCGGCCAGCACGAGCACCGGGACGGTGACGCGGTGCAGGCGGCCGCGCAGCTTCGGGTCGTGGCCGAGCGGGCCGGCGTAGCGGGCCAGGGTGCTCTGGTTGGCGGCTATGACGGCCTTCTGCTCCTCGCTGAACGCGGCGGCGTCCGGGCGCAGGGCCGGGTTGTGGAAGGCCAGTTCGCTGGTGCGGGCCGGGCCGAGCGCGGCGGGGTCCGCGATGGTGTGCGCGGGCTCGGGGGCGATGCCGGTGGCGCCGATCAGGACCAGGCTCGCGATCCGGTTGCGGGTGTCGCGCAGCGCCATCTCGGCGGCGATCCAGCCGCCGCCCGAGTTGCCGATCACCAGCACCCCGTGCAGCCCGAGCTCGTCGAGCAGGTCGAGGTAGGCGGTGGCCAGGTCGGCGATGCTGTCGGTCTCCTCGGGGCGCGGCGTGCCGTCGAAGCCCGGGTGGGTCGGCAGCAGGACGCGGGCGTACGGGGCCAGGCCGGCGGCGAGGCCGGCGATCGAACGCGGTCCGGCGCCGCCGTGCAGCACCAGCACGCCGGTGCCGTCGGCGTTCTCGCCGAACTCCTGGAGGGTGATGCTCAGGCCGTCGCGCAGGTCGACGGTGCGGGTGGCGGGGGCGGAGTCAGTCATCTGGGTCGACTTCCTGTTCGTGAGGTCGTGGTCGGTGACCGCCGTGGTGGCATAGCGGCCCATCACCTGGGAGATGTGGTGCGGGGTCATCGCGCCACCGGCGGCGATCATGTCGCGCAGGTCCCGGAAGTACTGGACGTACAGGTCCGGGGTGAAGGTGTTGATCATGACCAGCGGCCGGTCGCCCGGATTGGCGAAGGTGTGCGGGGCACCCGGCGGGACCATGACCAGCGTCCCGGCCGGCGCCTCGTGCACGTCGTGGCCGACGGTGAACCTGGCTGTGCCGGAGACCACGTAGAAGCCTTCGTCGTGCTGGGCGTGGCGGTGCTGGGGCGGACCGGCGGTGTGCGGCGGGACGGTGATCTCGGCGACGCCGAGGCGGTGCGCGGTGGTGCCGCCGTCCTCCAGGACGCGGATCCGGGCCTGCCCCAGGTCGATCACCTCACCGCCACCAGGGGTGACGACGGAGACGTGTGATGTCACGGACGGCCCTTCGTGAGAGTTGACTTGCATGACTGTAGTGCGGTCGCGCGAACTCGTGCAAGTGCTCTCTCGTCATTGGAGTCGGCTTGTACAGTGGAGCCATGCAGGAAACGGAATCGAAGACTCCCCCGAGTGCGAACGGCCGCACCAACCAGAAGCTGCGCACCCGCGCGGCGATCGTCACGGCCGCGGTGGAGCTGATGCGCACCGGGCGCGAGGTGACCATGCCCGAGGTCGCCAAGGCGGCGCTGGTCTCCGAGGCCACCGCCTACCGCTACTTCCCCGACCTGGCGAGCCTGCTCCGGGAGGCCATGGCCGGCGAGTGGCCGACCCCGGGCGAGGCACTGCGCGCCGTCGCCGACTCCACCGACCCCGTGCGGCGCGTCGCGGCCGCGACCGAGCACCTGATGCGCCTGGTCCTCGCCCACCAGGGCGCCACCCGCGCGATGATCGCGGCCACCATCACCCGCCCCACCGCCGCCGCCACCCGCCCCGCGCTGCGCCTGGGGCTCATCGACCACGCGCTCGAACCGGTCGGCGACTCGCTCGGCGCCACCGATCCCGACGCCCTGGCCCAGCTGAAGCGCGACCTGGCCGTCGCCATGAGCGCCGAGGCCCTCTTCGTGCTGACCGACCTGCTCCACCTCGACCCCGAGGCCGCCATCGCCAGCGCCGTCCGCACCGCCACCACCCTGACCCGCGCGGCCGTCGCCACCGCCCGGGCCTGACCTGTCGCTCTCGTCCTCGTCCTCGTCCTCGTCCTCGCCCCCGCCCGCGTCCTCCGCCCACGCCCCCGCGCCCCGGCGCGCGTCACGGGTGCGGGTCGGGCAGCGTGGTGCTGTAGCCCGCGCGACGCGGGCCGGCGGAAGGCAGGAACGCCATGAGGAACGCCATGAGGACAGCGCCCGCACCGGTAAACCGCACCGAACGCGCCGCTGTGCCCTGCCACTTCCTGATGTGTCCGCCCACCCACTTCCGCGTGGAGTACGCGATCAACCCGTGGATGGAGCCGGACCGGCCGGTGGACCGGCAGTTGGCGGTCGAGCAGTGGAGCGCGCTCCGCGAGACCCTGTTACGCATCGGCCACCGGGTGGAGCTGATCGAGCCGCTGCCGTCGCTGCCCGACATGGTCTTCGCGGCCAACGGCGCCACCGTCGTGGACGGCAGGGCACTGATCGCCACCTTCCGCCATCCGCAGCGCGCGCCCGAGTCCGACGCGTACGAGAAGTGGTTCCGCGGCCGCGGCTACCAGCGGGTGCGCCGCGCGGAGCACATCAACGAGGGTGAGGGCGACCACCTGCTGGTGGCGGGGATGGTGCTGGCCGGCAACGGCTTCCGCACCACGGCGGCCTCCCACGGCGAGACCCGCGACCACCTGCGGCGCCCGGTGGTCGGGCTGACGCTCCTCGATCCGCGCTTCTACCACCTGGACACCGCGCTGGCCGTCCTCGACGACGAGCAGATCATGTACTGGCCCGGGGCGTTCTCACCCGCCAGCCGACGCCGGCTCGCCGAGTTGTTCCCCGCCGCGCTGCGCGTCGAGGAGCAGGATGCCGTGCGGTTCGGGCTGAACGCCATCAGCGACGGCCGCCACGTCCTGCTGCCCGCGGCGGCACGCTCCCTGGCCGGGCGACTGGCGGAGCGCGGGTACCAGCCGGTCGCGCTCGACGTCTCCGAGCTCGCCAAGGCCGGCGGCGGCCCGAAGTGCTGCGTCCTGCAGTTGCGCCCGCCGCCCCGCGCCCGGCCGTGAGCCGGCGCTCCGCGCAGGCATCGGGGTCCCGCTTCCGGGTAGGGGCCCAACCACACGCCGCCACACGCCGCCACACACCGCCACGCGCCACCACTCGCCGGGAGGTATCCGCCGTGGGTGTCACCGTTACCGGCTCCGGGCCGCCCCTGCCGCAGCCTCGCGGGCCCTTGACCGACCGTCTCGTCACACTGCTCGCCGCCGGCCCCGGGCCCGTTGCCGCCACGCTGTCCGCCGGCCCGGCCGCCGCCGACCCGTGGAGCGGGGACCACCAGCTCGCGCTGTACCTCTGCTACGAACTGCACTACCGCTCCTTCGCGGGAGTGGACGCCGGGTGGGAGTGGCATCCGGGGCTGCTGGCCCTGCGCGGACGGCTGGAACGGTCCTTCCTGGACGCCCTGCGGGCCGAGACCGGCGCGGTGGCACCGCTGGACGAGCAGTTGCGCGACCTCCTGGTCGAGCCGGCCGACGGGGACGGCCTCTCCCACCACCTGCTGCGCGAGGGCGAGCGGTGGCAGGCCCGCGAGTACCTGGCCCTGCGCTCCCTCTACCACCTCAAGGAGGCCGACCCGCAGACCTGGGCGATCCCGCGCCTGCACGGCGCCGCCCAGGCGGCCATGGTGGCGGTCCAGTACGACGAGTACGGCGCCGGCCGCGCCGAGCGGGCCCACTCCCGCCTGTTCGCCGAGATGATGGACGACCTCGACCTCGACAGCGGCTACGGCCGATACCTGGACCACGCGCCCGCGGCCGCGCTGGCGGTCGTCAACCTGATGTCCCTGTTCGCCCTGCACCGCGCGCACCGCGGCGCGCTGGTCGGGCAGTTCGCCGGAGTCGAGATCACCTCCTCGCCCGGCTCCGCGCGCCTGGCCGCCGCCCTGGAGCGGCTCGGTGCAGGGCCCGCGGGCACCCGCTTCTACCTGGAGCACGTCGAGGCCGACGCGGTGCACGAACAGCTGATGCGCCACGGTGTCATCGACGCCCTGCTCCGGGACGAACCGGAACTGGCGGACGACATCGCCTTCGGCCTCGCCGCGAGCACGCTGCTCGACGACCGCCTCGCGCGGCACGCGCTCGCCTGCTGGAAACAGGGGCGCAGTGCCCTGCTCGCCCCGCTCGACGCCGCGGCGGCCGCCTGAACCCGCGTTGACGCGGCTGACGCGCTCAGCGACTCGGTCCGCTCAGCGACTCGGTCGGCTCAGCGACTGGCGGGCTCAGCGAGCGTCCCGCCCTCCGGCGGGGGCTCCCCGGCGCCCTGCTCGCGCCGCTCGGTGGGCGGCACCGAGCGGCGGCGGTGGCTGGTGTCGCAGAACGGGTAGTGCTTGCTGCGCCGGCACACGCAGAGAGCCACCACCGGCCGCTCGCTCGTCGTCACCGTGCCGTCGGGCAGCACGATCTCGACCGGCCCGCTCACCAGCACCGGACCGACGTCACCGGGCATGACCACCCGCGCCGCCGCAGCCGGCCGGCTACTCGGGGCGGACACCGCGGATCACCGCCAGCTCCTCGTGGCGCACCCCGGGGGCGACCAGGCCCTGCTCCTCGAACCAGTCGGCGCGCGCCGACATCACGGGGCCGAACGGGAGGCGCCGGCGGGCGACGACCTCGGTCCGCAGCCCCGCCAGGTGAAGGGCCCGACAGCTCTCCTCGACCCCGCACAGCGAGGAGTGCACCAGCAGCAGGACACCCCCGGGCGCCAGGAAGGCCGGCCCGGTGCGGCAGATCCGGTCCACCAGCGCCCGCCCGTCCGGCCCGGCGTCCCAGGCCCGGGCGAGGCCGTGGGAGGGCGGTGCGCTCGCGGCGGCCGGCACGTACGGCGGGTTGGAGGCGATCAGGTCGAACCGCCGGCCGCGCACCGGCTCCAGCAGGTCGCCCTGCAGCACGTGGATGTGCCGGCCGTTCACCGCGCCGTTGAGCCAGGCCGTGGCCAGGGCGCGCCGCGAGACGTCGATAGCGGTGACCCGGGCGCCGGTGCCGGCCGCCGCGAGGGCCACCGCACCTGTGCCGGTGCCGAGGTCGAGCACTTCGTCGCCTTCTCGCAGACGCTCGCGGCCCAGACTCGCGATCAGCAGATCGGTGTCTTCCTGGGCGCGGTAGACACCAGGGGGTTTTATCAGCCACATACTTCTCGTCTGCCCCTCGGGGGACGTGCGACACCCTGACCTGCCACCGTGGGGACCGTGGGGGCCGACGCGAGGTCGTGTGCCCGGCCTCGCGAGGCCGGGCACACGGCCGGGCGGTCTGTGCTTGAACGGTCAGGGCTTGAACGGTCAGTGCTTGAACGCGTCCTTGACCTTGGCGCCCGCCTGCTTGGCGTCGCCCTTGACCTGGTCGCCACGGCCCTCCGCTTCGAGGCCGCGATCGCCGGTGGCACGTCCGACGGTCTTCTTCACGCCGCCCTTGACCGCTTCGGCCTTGTGGGCGGCCTTCTTACCGATACCCATGACTGGATTTCCTTTCGTGAGCGCGTCCGACGGTGCGGGTGCGGCGGCCTACCGGCGCCCGGAGTGGTGTCCGAGGAGCAGGTGCGGCCTGCGGTGCCCGCGGTCGGGCTCCGGCTCGCCGTCGTCGGACTGCGACGTGGTGCGGGCGAGCGGGGTGGCGCCGGCCGGCGGGGTGGCGTCGGCCGGCGGGGTAGCGTCGGCCGGCGGGATGCCGGCGGCCTGCGGCGTACCGGCGGCCGGCGGGCCACCATCGGCCTGCGGCATGGGGCCCACGCGGGTGCCGGCCGTCTGCTCGCCGGCCGGGGCGCTCTGCCGGGTGATGAGGGCGTCCCGCTGCTGGGCGAGGTCGTCGCGCTGCTCGGCCAGCGACTTCCGCTCCGCGGCGAGGGTGTCGCGCTGCTCGGCCAGATCGTCACGGTGTCGGCTGACGGCCGCCGTCTCCCGGCGCGAGTGCCGCAGTCCGTCGCGGGCGGCCGCGCCGCGCCGAGCGCCGGCCAGCAGCAGGGCCAGCCCCAGCATGCCCACCGCTCCGACGACGATGCCGTAGAGGAAGAGCGCGCCGGTGGAGCCGGTCATGTGGTGCCCGAACACGGTGAACGCGTTGGTGAGCGCGTGTGCGCTGCCGGTGTTGCTGAGGATTCCGGCGATCGCGACGACGGCCGCGACGACCAGGAGGATGAGTCCGAGAACAATGAGCATGACGTGCTCCTAACGGATCTACGTCGTATGCCTACAGTCAACTCCTGGACTAGACTGGTGTCTACACCGTATGTCTACGAACTTTGCGTTCATCGGCACTCACCCAGCGAGAGAAGGCGCCCGCCATGGTCCCGCCCCCGGTCGACCCGGCTCTGCGGGACTGCGACCCGCCCGTCGGCGGAAAGCTCAGCCGGGAGCGCATGCTCGCCTGCGCGCTGGAGATCATCGACCGCGAGGGCATCGAGAAGATGTCCATGCGCCGCCTGGCGCGCGCCCTGGGCCACGACCCGATGAGCCTCTACCGCTACGCCGCCAACAAGGCCGCCCTGCTCGACGGCGTCGCCGAGACGGTCCTCGACGAACTCACCGTCGACCCCACCGACCCGGACTGGCCCGCCCAACTGCGCGCCGTCGCCCGCCAGTACCGCCGACTCGCCCTGACCCACCCCAACGTCGTCCCCCTGCTGGTCACCCGCCCCCTCGCCACCCCGCTCGCCCTCCGACCCCGCGGCACCCTGCGCCCGCTCGAAGCCACCCTCGCCCTGCTCACCCGCGCCGGCTTCACCACCGCCGACGCCCTGCACATCTACCGGGCCCTCTTCGGGCTGCTCAACGGCCACGTGCTCAACGAACTGCAGGAACTCGTCGACAACCCCGACGAGACCGACGACCTGCTACGCCTGGGTCTGCACCGGCTGCCGATCACCGAGTTCCCCCTCCTGCGCAGCCTCGCCACCACCCTCGCCTCCTACGACGGCGCCGCCGAACTCGAGCGCGGCCTCGACATCCTCCTCAACGGCCTCACCGCCACACTCACCCCCACCACCACCCCCACCCCGACCCCGTAACCGGGCACACGCCCTCCAGGAAAGGGAGCAGCACTCCCTCCGCACCGCCGGAGGACCACATCACCGGGGGGAACGAAAAACGGAGTTCACCGTGATCGTCCTCGGAGTCATCCTTCTCGTCATCGGATTCGTCAGCAGCATTTCCATCCTGTGGACCATAGGCATCGCCCTGGCCCTCATCGGCCTCGCCCTGTGGGCCCTGGGCGCAGCCGGCCACGAGGTCGCCGGCCGCCGGCACTACTGGTAACCCGGCCACCACCGCGGCCCGGACCGAGGGCGGACCAACCGCCTCCGGCCCGGGCTACGGGCTGCGGGCTGCGGGCCGGCGGTAACCGAGCCAACAGCGCCGGCCCGTCCTCACGTGCGGGCCGATGGGGCGCAGCGCGGGCAGCCGCAGTGCGGCCAGAGGTCGCTGAAGGGGCGGGTGTCGGGGGCGTCGGCCGAGACGCGGGTGGTGGAGAGCCTGATGCGCTTGCCGGTGGGGGTGATCCGGTAGACGCGCAGGGTCATCGCGCTCTGCTTCCCCGGCTTCATCGGGGCCTCAGTTCGGCGCGCAGACCGGGCAGTTCGGCCAGGCCAGTGGGCACGATGGAGCCTCGGACGACGCGGCCCGTGCAGCGCGCGTGGGCGGCGATGTGGTCGGCGATCGCCTGGAGCGCGGGGGTGCCGCAGCCGCCGATCTGGATGTGGGCGCCTGCGGTGGTGATGGTGATCCGGGCGCCTTCCAACCCAACCAGCGGCGGCAGTCCGGCCAGCGCGAGGGCGTCCACCATGGCCGCGACGGCGCGTTCGGCGGCCTCGCGCTGTTCGCGCTCCTGGGCGGGTTCAACGCTGCTGCTGGGCACGGGCGTTCAGGCCGTCGCGGAGCAGGGCGGTCAACTCGTCGACCACATCGGAGCGGACCCGGCCGAGGGTGACCAGGTAGTGACCAGTGACGGTGGGCCAGTCCACCCCCAGGGAGGGGATGGTGATGGCCGCGTCGCTGAGGACGGCGGTCAGCGCGGCGGCGGAGGTGAGGGCGCGCTGCTCGGAGGGATTTTCGAAACTTGCGGTCATGGTGCGGTCTCCTCGCTCGGCTCTGACGGGTGGTCGAACCGGCTCTGGGCGTGCAGGGGTGACAGGCGGAGGAGGATGTTGATCACTGTTAGGTGATGCTCCGTCACTCAAAGCATGCTGGCCGGTCGTGCCGTTTTGCAAGTGGCTCGGCGAAATCTGAAAACATTCAATTCGAACGTGAATTCGCCCGCTCTAAAGTCGGGTTGGCGGTGGCGCAGGCCCCTTGCGGGCAGGCAGACTGGCCACCTGACGGGTCAGGAGGGGTGAGAAGGATGGCCGCTAACGACGTGCCCACCGTGCGCCATCGGCGCCTCGCGGCTGAGCTACGCCGCCTGCGCGAGGACAAGGGCTTCTCGGCCGAGGAAGTCGTGGGCCAGATCCCTGGGATGAACCTGCCCAAGCTGAGCCGCTACGAGAACGCCCGCGTCGCCAACCCGAAGGCGGAGGTGGTTGGCGCTCTGCTCGACATCTACGAATGCGACGCTGACCTCAAGACCGTGCTGCTGCAGATCGTCAAGGAGAAGCCGAAGCGCGGCTGGTGGCAGGGCTACAGTGACGCGCTCAACCTTCTCCACACCGACCTGATCACTCTTGAAGCGAGCGCCGTGGGGATCAAGTCCTACGAGGCTTCGTTCATCCCGGGGTTGTTCCAGACACGGGCGTACGCGCAGGCGATCTTCTCCAGGCTGAGCCGCACCCCGGCAGCCATTCCGGCGTTGCTCGATGTCCGGATCGCGAGGCAGGCAATCCTGACGCGGGCAGAGAACCCGGTCACGATGTGGGCTGTCATCCACGAGTCAGCTCTCTCGGCCAACATGGGCGAAGGAGTGATGGCTGATCAGCTCAACAAGCTCATCAGCCTGCACGGCAACCCGAACATCAAGGTTCAGATCATGGAGTCATCGGCGCCGCCGCATCCAGGTATGAACGGTGCCTACACTCTGCTGGAGTTCCCCGCACGCGCGCTCGACGTCGTCCTTGCGCCAGGCCATGCGGGCAGTCGCTGGGAGGATGAGCCAGAGCGAGTGGAGGTCTACCGAGCGGGCTTCAACCAGATCATTGCGGCGGCTCTGAACCTCGACGACTCGCACGCGCTCATCATCGAGAAGAGAGACACAATCAAGTGAGCAGCTTTCCGAATGCGTCCGCCCTGGCAGTGCGCTGGCAGAAGTCGAGCTGGAGCAACGAGGACGGGAACTGCGTCGAGTGCGCCGCAGCGTCCGGTGACATCGCCGTCCGGGACAGCAAGGACCCCGCAGGCCCGGCGCTCCAGTTCTCGCCGCAGGCGTGGACGGCGTTCGCCGGCGCGGTCGGCGCCGGGCGGCTCGCGGTCGCGGACAGCTGAAACCCTGGACTTGATCTGCAGGTCGTCCTCGACGAGGCGAGTCTCCGCAGGCTGGCCGGCGGGCCCGAGGTGACGCGTGGTCAGCTGGATCAACTGATCCAGTTCGCTGCCGAGGTGCCGAACGTGACCATCCAGGTTCTCCCGTTCGCCAAGGGATCCCACGGATCACTCGCCGGTGGCTTCACTCTGATCGATTTCCCGGATCCGCACGAGGCTGAGGTCGTCTACTGCGACACGCCGAGTGGCAACCTCTACCTCCAGAAACCCCACGACACGCGTCGCTTCAGTCAGCTCTACGGCCGACTGCTGGGCCTCGCGCCCGACCCAGCCGACACGGTGCGATTCCTTCGAACCGTCCGCCAGGAAATGTGAGTCCGTGATGACAGCTCGACCAAACATGAGCACCGCCCATTGGTTCAAGGCGAAGGCGAGTGAGACTGCCCAGGGGTGTTCCGAGGTCGCCTTCCTTGCTGGCGCAGTGGCGCTGCGCGACAGCAAGCGCCCCGAGCTTCCGGCGCAGGTTTACCCGGCCGAGGTCTGGGCCAGTTGGCTCACCTGCTTGCGCGAGGGCCGGTACGTCGGGCATCGGGTCGAGCTCTCGTTCGTTGGCGGCGGCGTGACCGTGCGCGACAGTGCTGATCCAGCAGGCCAGATTCACGCGTTCACGCAGCACGAGTTCGAGTGCTTCCTGAACGGTGTTCGAGGCCGGGAGTTCGACCTCGCCTGTTGATGCAACCTCGCCACTGACGTGACCAGTTCTCAGGGTTAGTGGCCACTGGGTGGCCACTGCGACGCAGAGGTGACCGGAAGGACTTGAGCCTGTTGCGGCAGGCAGCTCATCCGTCCCTCCCGAGACTGATGGACGAGCCGTCTGCCCTGTCTACTGCGACCTTCGGGGGCCATGAGCGTTGATGAGTCCCTCAAGTTGATCACTGCACAGAAGGACAAGCTGACCAAGTGACGTACTACCCCAATGCCGATGCCACTGGCCTGCGCTTCCACAAGTCCAGCTACAGCAGTGACGACGCCAACTGCGTGGAGTGCGCGACAGGACTGCCGGGCGAGGTCGCCGTCCGGGACAGCAAGGACCCCGCAGGGCCGGCGCTCCGGTTCTCGCCGCAGGCGTGGGCGGCGTTCGCCGGCGCGGTCTGCGCCGGGCGGCTCGCGGTCGCGGGCAGCTGAAGCCCTTCGTCTGATCCACAGGCCGTCCTCGAAGAGGCGCGGCCCCCCGCTCGCGTGCGGGGGGCCGTGGGGCAAGGGCGGCGCGGGTGCGGGCTCCCGGCCGCTCAGCGCAGGGACTTGGCGGACTCCACCACGACCCCGTACAGGTCGGCGATCGTCGCGAGTGCGCCGTGGTGGATCTGGTCGGCGGAGAGCTCGGCGCCCACCGAGCGCAGCGGGCGCGTCGCGCAGGCGTCGGCCACCACCGTGGGGCGGTTGCCGCGCAGGAAGGCGCCTTCCACCGTGAACGTCACGCACATGTGCGTCATGAAGCCGGCGACGATGACGTCCTTGTGGCCGGCGGCGTCGACCCGCTCGCCCAGATCGGTGTCGACGAACGCGTTCGGCACCTGCTTGACGACGACGGACTCGCCCTCGACCGGGGCCACGCTCGGGTGGATCTGCCCGATCTCGGCGCGGATGTCGTACGGGGTGCCCTCGCCGCCGTCGTTGATGACGTGGATGACCGTCGCGCCCGCCGCCCGCGCCCGGCCCAGTAGCGCGGCCGCGGAGTCGAGCGCGTCCTGCCAGCCGTCGAGCTCCATCACGCCACCGGTGTAGGTGTGTCGGGTAGGACCCTGACCTCTCGGCGCAGAGTCCCCCCTCAGAACCGGGCGTGCGACTTTCACCGCACCCGGCTCAAGCAGGCCCAAATGGCTACGCAATTTCCTGCATCTCCTTGTCGTCGGAAGCGTGGTGCTTCCTGTGGCAATCGGAATGAATGAGCACGAGGTTGCTGGCCTGATCCGATCCGCCGCGCGAGCGGTAGGTCAGATGGTGCTTGTGCAGCCGCCGGAAATTCGCCTCGAACCAGTCCGCCCATTCGCGTACAGATTCGGGCTCATACCCGGCCCCGGCGATGAGATCCGTGCCGCACAGCGGGCACAGACCCTTCTGTCGGGCTGCCATTCCCACGGCCTTCCGACCGTGGGCCTCTGGATGCTTGCGCTTATTGCGCCGCTCGGCCCAGTAGTCCACCAAAGACGGATCATCCGGAGATGCCGCCCCCTTCACCACGATGTGGCGAACGATGCGTGTCCAGCTGAGCTTCACCAGGTATGCACCGGTCTCCTTGTCACCGAAGACCCAGTTGTCTCTGCGATGCGGGTGGAAGGCTCCGAAGTAGTTGTTCCGCATCCACGCGGTCGACTTTTTCGGATGCCTTCGCTTGACCCACCTGAACATCCTCTTGTACATCCAGTGATCGAGGTCTCCGAAGACCTTGCTCGCTGCCGCACCTCGGTAGTAGGTGGACCACCCCTTGATCAAGGGATTGAGACGGCGCGTGACATCTACCGTCTTGGCCGTGGCCATCTCCTTGGAGATCGCCGCGATCTTCTCCTTGAATCGCTTCACCGCTTCTCTGCTCGGTCTGGTTAGCAGCTTCCCATCGAACCGGCGGATATGAAAGCCGAGGAAGTCGAAGCCTTCGTCGATGTGGACCACGCGGGTCTTCTCATCGTTGAAAGCCAGCCCTCTCGGTTTCAGCCATTCGGTGAGCCTCTGCTTTACCGTGTATGCCTGTTCCTCCGTGGCGCACATCACCACGAAGTCGTCGGCGTACCGTACAAAGGTCGGGGTCACTTGGGCCGACTTCTGCCAGATCGGCTGTCGGTCTATGTCCCCTGCGGCGTTCCCCATGCCGTGCAGCGTGATGTTCAGCAGCAACGGACTGATGACCCCGCCTTGCGGCGTGCCCTCCTCCGTGGGCGCGAAGCGCCCCTGCTCCATCACCCCGGCTGTCAGCCATCCCTGGATCTCCCGGCGAGCCGGGAAGTCTCCGATGGCATCCAGCAGGCGATCGTGGTTGACCCGGTCGAACGCACTCGACAAGTCAGCGTCGAGGACCCAGGTCCTCTTCGAGTCCTTGCGCGACATCGTCGTGTGAATGCGTCCTACCGCATCGTGGCAATTCCTCCCCGGTCGGAAACCATAGCTCCGCTCCTCGAAGAGTGCCTCCCACTCCGGCTCCAAGGCGTTCTTCACCCTGGCCTGCTCCACGCGGTCCCGAATCGTCGGAATTCCGAGTGGCCGCAGTTTTCCGTTCGCCTTCGGGATGTGCACGCGCCGTACGGGCACCGGCCGGCATCGCGGCGCCGCCTCCAGCTCCCGAAGGAGCTGTCCACGGTCCTGATCCGACAGGGCCACTTTCCCGTCCACACCGGGAGTACGGCGTCCTTGACTGAGCTGCGTCACCCGGCGGATGGATACCACCGTGTTGTGACGAGACCGCAGCATCAGCTTTTGCAGGTTGCGGAGACGCTTGGCGTCCCCATCTTGCGCAGCCTTGAAGATCCTCTGCCTCAGTCGACATACGTCCGCCTCTGCCTCGGCCCAGTTCACACTGCGCCATGCTTTGGCATCGTCCAGGCTTTTCGTCACTCGGGTGGCCGCGTCGGCCGTCTTTTCGGTCATCTTGTCCACCTCCGTGTCTACGTCCAGCTACTGGTTCTGCCGTCATTGCTTCGGCCTCTTCAAAGGCCCACCTGTCCCGCGTCAGCCCTCTTTCGAGTCCGCGCATGTGCGCGGTATCCGCCGGGTTATGGACAGCGGCCAAGGAACCGTATCTCTGCCTTTTCCCCTAGGCTTTCGCCTTAGCGGCCTTCGCTTCTCGGGACATCCTGTTCCCGCATAGGATCTGTGCCTTCGTTACCTCCGGCCTACCGGCTTGCACCGGACCCATACGGGTTTTCGCTGTTCCACACGCACCAGGTACGACCTGGGTGGGGCGCTCCCTATACTCCGGGGTCAGTGGTGACCACGCTGCCCGTTCCAAAGTCCGGTCAGCCACCTCGGGTATTTCACCCGACGACCCTTACCGCCGATTGCTAGTCGTTGCCGCGGTTTTCGATGACGAAGCCTCATCAGGAGTTCACTTGCGTTCGCCCTTCAGGTCTTCCCCTTGCCCTGTCGCCGACGACGACCCGTCGGCCCCTTGGGGCTTCTTGTCAGGCAGCTTCACACCCGCTAGTTACCCGGCGAGCATGTGCCCTAGGGGACCAGCCATGTTGGTCACTTGGCTGGAGGGAGCACCATCCTCACGGCGCTCCCCGCTGGTGCGAGCGGCTTATCAGCTCGCACTCTGGTAGTCGACCAGGATCAGGGTCGAGTCGGCGAGCGACGCGGGCGTCTCGTCGAAGCCGTTGAGTGCGCGCAGGGTCGTCGTAGCCATGGTTGTACCGCCTTAGGTTCCGTGCCGGGTTCGCCGGCTCACTCGCGGTGAGCTGCGCTGGAAAGCTGCGGTGGGCCGCGCTGGAACGCTATGGCCGGCCACGTCATGTCGGCAATGCCATCTAACATGCAGAAACAGACATCGCCTCGGGCCGCCAGGGCTGAGAACCGGGAGAAGCAGGAGACTCATGAGCACCGTCAGGCGACTCGTCGTCATCGTCCTCTTCGAGGGCGTCGACCTGCTCGACGTCACCGGACCGCCGGAGGTGTTCTCCCTCGTGCGGCGGGAGACGGAGGAGGCGACGGGTTATCAGGTCGTCCTCGCGGCCGAGGCGATGGGTCCCGTCACCACGTCAGCCGGCGTGCGCGTCCTGCCCGATCTCACCTTCGAGGAGGCCGCCGCGCGGAGCATCGACACGCTGCTGGTGCCGGGTGCGGTCGAGGTCGACAGCCTGCGCCGCGTCCACCCGCTCACCGACCCCACCGTGGTCCGCTGGGTGAAGGTGCTGGCGGCCGGGTCGCGCCGGGTCGCCTCCGTCTGCGTCGGGGCGCACATCCTCGCCGCCGCCGGGCTGCTCGACGGCAAGCGGGCCACCACCCACTGGTCCACGGCGCGGCAACTCGCCAGCGACTACCCGGCGATCGAGGTCGACGCCGATCCGATCTTCATCCGCGAGGGCGACGTCTGGACGGGCGCGGGCATCAGCGCCTGCCTCGACCTCTCGCTCGCCCTGGTCGCCGAGGACTTCGGCGAGACGGTCGCGCTGCGCGTCGCCCGGCAGCTGGTGATGTACCTGAAGCGTCCCGGCGGGCAGAGCCAGTTCAGCGTCCCGCTCGAACCCGTCTCCACGACCCGGCGCATCGAGGACCTGCGCCACCACATCGCACGCAGCCTGGAGCAGCCGCTCACCGTCGCCGACCTCGCCGTCTTCGCGCACGTCAGCGAGCGTCAGCTCACCCGGATCTTCAAGACCGAGCTCGGCATGACCCCGAGCGCCTACGTCGAGTCGGCCCGTGTGGAGCGGGCGCGCAACCAGCTCGAATCCACCGACGCGACCCTCGAACGCGTCGCGTCCACCTGCGGGTTCGGCACGACCGACACCCTGGTGCGGGCGTTCCGCCGCAGGCTCGACACGACACCGACGGAGTACCGGCTGCGGTTCCGGGCCCACTCCGGCTGAGCCGAGGCGGCTGGACCGGGCCGGGCCGAAGAAATGCCAAGCGTCCCACGATGCCCGCGCTCGTGACCCGGCATTCCGGTGAAGATGATCGAATGAAAGTCATATCAGTCGACGATGTGTCACTCCTGAACTCGGGCGCATTGTTCGACTTTGCCCGCATCGTCTGCACCTGACCTTGTCAGCGCCGCCGAACGATTCCCCGAAAAGGACCGAAAGAGCCCGCACAGCCCCCAGACGCGTGTGCGACCCCGATCGCAAACGGCGGCATGCCGCGTGGAGCCCCGGACAGCCGCGCACGCCGCCGCCGTGCGCGCGTGCGCCGGGTGGGCGGGGATTGCGGGCGGGCTCCGGGGCCAAGTTAAGTGGGTGAGTCGGCAACTCCGCTTTTCCGCCGGACGGTTCGGGGCCCTGCCGCGCAGGCGGACCGTGCCACCGCCCACCGGCCGAGGCCGGCTCGCACCGAAATCACACCAGCTCCAGCCGGTTCGCACAAGGAGTAGTCCATGCCCCAAGTCCGGTTCGCCGTCGAAATGCGGTCACGCTGCTCCGCCCGCGCCGCGGGGCGGGCCGCGAGACCAACCGTCACGACCGCCCCGCCGCTGCCGGGAGCGCCGGCCCGGGCGGCACGAGCGGCACGGGCGTGAGCACGGCCGCCAGGGGACGCATCCCGCGCGGTCCGAGCGGTCTGGGCACCGCGAGCCTCTACCCGCCGCGCTCCGACGCACCGGCCCAGGTCGCGACCGAGGCCACCACCGCCACCACCGCCGCACCCGGGGCGGACGAGGCGGGCGAGGCGGTTGACGAAGCGCCCAGGACGCCCCGGCCGATCCCGGGCCTCTACTACCACCCGGTGCCCGAACCCGACCCCGTGCGGGTGGCCGAGGTGGGCCGGCGGGTCAAGCAGTGGGCGGTGGAGGAGGTGCGGCTCTTCCCGCCGGAGTGGGAGGACCAGTTCGACGGCTTCGACCTCGGCCGCTACATGGTCGCCTGCCACCCCGCCGCTCCCACCATCGAGCATCTGATGGTCGCCACCCGGCTGATGGCGGCCGAGAACGCGCTGGACGACCTCTACTGCGAGGACCACGGCGGATCGCCGGTCGGCCTCGGTGGACGGCTGCTGCTGGCGCACACCACGCTCGATCCCCTGTCCACCACGCGGGAGTACCAGCCGCAGTGGGAGGCCTCGCTGCACGCGGACCCGCCGCGGCGCGCCTACCGCTCCGCGATGGAGTACTTCACCCGGCTGGCCACGCCCGCCCAGGCGGACCGGTACCGGCACGACATGGCCCGCCTGCACCTGGGCTACCTCGCCGAGGCCGCCTGGAGCGAGACGGACCACCTGCCCGAGGTGTGGGAGTACCTGGCGATGCGCCAGTTCAACAACTTCCGCCCCTGCCCGACCATCACCGACACCGTGGACGGCTACGAGCTCCCCGCCGACCTGCACGCCCTGCCCGAGCTGCAGCGGGTCATCGCGCTCGGCTCCAACGCCACCACCATCGTCAACGACCTCTACTCGTACACCAAGGAGCTCGCCGCCCCCGGCCGGCACCTGAACCTGCCGGTGGTGATCGCGGAGCGCGAGGGGTGCGGCGACCAACCGGCGTACCTGAAGGCGGTCGAGGTCCACAACGAGCTCATGCGCGAATTCGAGTCCGCGGCGGCCGCCGTGGCCGCCGCCCACCCCGTGCCGTCCGTGCTCCGCTTCCTGCGCGGCTTCGCCGCCTGGGTCGACGGCAACCACCACTGGCACTGCACCAACACGTACCGCTACAGCCTGCCCGACTTCTGGTAACCGAGGAGCTGACCAGCAGTGACCACCATGGACATCAACCCCGCCACGACCACCGCCACCGTGCCCGGCCCGGCGACCCCGTACCAGGACGACATCGCCCGCTACTGGGACCAGGAGGCCCGCCCGGTCAACCTGCGCCTGGGCGATGTGGACGGCCTCTACCACCACCACTACGGCATCGGCGACGTCGACCACGGCGCGATCACGGCACCCGAGGGGAGCGAGCGCGAGAAGCAGGTGATCGCCGAACTGCACCGGCTGGAGTCCGCGCAGGCCGACCTGCTCCTGGACCACCTGGGCCCGATCCCGGACGACGCCACGCTGGTGGACGCCGGCTGCGGGCGCGGCGGCTCGATGGCGATGGCCCACCAGCGGTTCGGGTGCCGGGTCGAGGGCGTCACCCTCTCGGCCAAGCAGGCCGACTTCGGCAACCAGCGCGCACGCGACCTCGGCATCGACCGGTACGTCCGCTCCCGCGTGTGCAACATGCTGGACACGCCCTTCGAGACCGGGCAGGTGGCCGGCTCCTGGAACAACGAGTCCAGCATGTACGTGGACCTGGACGACCTGTTCGCCGAGCACTCCCGCATCCTGGCCGTCGGCGGCCGGTACGTGACCATCACCGGCTGCTGGAACCCCGCCTACGGGCAGCCGTCGAAGTGGGTGTCGCAGATCAACGCGCACTTCGAGTGCAACATCCACTCCCGCCGGGAGTACCTGCGGGCCATGGCCGACAACCGCCTCGTGCCGCGGGCCGTCATCGACCTCACACCGGCGACGCTGCCCTACTGGGAGCTGCGGGCCACCTCCTCGCTGGTCACGGGCATCGAGGAGGCGTTCCTGTCCTCCTACAAGGACGGCTCGTTCCAGTACGTGCTGATCGCCGCCGACCGGGTCTGACACGGTCGCGGGTCCGGGGCGGTCGCGGGCGGCGGCCGCCTCGGGCCCGTGCTGGGGAGGACGGCCCACACCGTCCTCCCCAGCGGCTACGGGGCCGCTACCGCGGGCTCAGGACGTGGTCCAGTCGTTGTTGCTCGGGGTGCCCAGGGTGTAGATGTGGTCCGGCGAGGCGTCGTCGAAGTAGTCCGTGTCGATCTTGAAGTCCGATCCGTTCGAGTAGCGGCCGTAGATCTCGGCCTCCTCGTTGCCGTGCCCGCTCAGCGCGAACCAGGTGCACTGGCCAGGGGTGACCAGGATGGTCTCCCAGTTGCCGCGCTGGGGGAAGCGCACGAAGGAGGTGTAGCTGCCCTTCGAGCAGAGCGCGAAGTCCCCCCTCGGGATGGACTGCGAGGCACCGCCGGCCGCGGTACCGCCGCTCATCCCGCCACCGCTGATCCCGCCACCCTGCGAAGCACCACCGCCCTGGGTCGCCCCACTGGCGCCACCACCCTGCGAAGCACCACCGCCCTGGGTCGCCCCACTGGCCCCGCCACCCTGCGAAGCACCACCGCCCTGGGTCGCCCCACTGGCCCCGCCACCCTGCGAAGCACCGCCACCCTGGGAAGCACCACCGGCGCCGCCGGCCGCGAAGGCACCGCCGCCGAGCGCGAGGGTGAGGCCGGCCGCCGCGGCGAGGACCGCCGAGGCGCGCTTGATGGTCACGTTCATCTACATCCTCCGGAAGGAAGGCGATGGTCGAAGGACTGACCCGTGGTCATGTCCCGCTGGATAGACGGCTCGGGGACCGTTCCGGGTTCGGTCCAGCACGCACCATCCGCACGCCGCCCGCGCACATCCGCACACCGACCGCGCGCCGCTCAGCGGCCGGGGCGGATCCACCGGTCGGCGAGGTCCGCGACCCACCCGGCCGCCAGGTGCGGCGCCGCGGGCGGCGCCCCGACCACGACCAGTTCGGTCACCCCCGCTCCGGCCAGGCCGGGGAGCAGCTCCGGGGTCCCGTCGCTCAGCGCGACCGCCACCGAGAATGCCGAGGGCCCGCCACCGAGCCGCGCACCGTACCCGGCAAGGGCGTTGACGTGCGCGGCGACCTCGGCGGCCGGGAGGTTGAAGCCGTACCAGCCGTCGCCGTGGGCGGCCGCCCTGCGCAGCGCCGCGTCACTGTTGCCGCCCAGCACGACCGGCAGCCGCCTGCCGCGCACCGGCCTGGGATTGACCCTGATCCCCTCGAAGCGCACGAACTCCCCCTCGAACGAGGCGACGTCATCGGACCAGAGCACGCGCATCGCCGCGAGGTACTCCGCCGCGCGCGGGCCGCGGCGGGCGAAGGGCACTCCGAGCGCGGCGAACTCCTCGGCGGACCAGCCGACTCCGACCCCGAGGGTGAACCGCCCCGCGGAGAGCACGTCCAGCGTCGCGGCCTGCTTGGCGACCAGGACCGGGTTGTGCTCGGGCAGCAGCAGCACACCCGTGGCCAGGCCGATCCGGCTGGTCACCGCCGCGGCGAAGCCGAGGGTGAGCAGCGGGTCCAACCAGTCGGCGTCGGCGGGGACGGGGATGGTCCCGTCGGCGGCGTAGGGGTAGCGGGAGTTGGGTTCGTCCACCAGCACCACGTGCTCGCCGACCCAGAGCCTCGCGAAACCGGCGGCCTCGGCGGCGCTCGCCACCGCCCGGATCACCTCGGGGCGGGCACCGTCCCCGATGCCGAGCGCGTGCAGCCCGATCCGCATCCGTCCCACCTCCCGAGGCCGCACCGCCGCGCGGGCGACGGCCTGGGTGGGGGCCACCCGGCGGGGCTGGAGGCCTACCCGTCGATCGTAACGAGGACGGCACGCCGGTCGCCAGCGCTCCGCCCGCACCGGTAGCGGCCGGCCCGGTGACGGCCTCTGTCACAGACCTGTTACGTGCTGTTACTCCGGGTCAGGAACCGGCCTGCCGGATCGCACTGTGTTGAGAAGCGGGACGACACCAGCTCCGACGCTCCTGGGGGACCAATGACCACGCCCGCCGCCACCCGCCGCCGCATCCTGCCGCTCGTGCTGCTCGCCGCCGCCGCGACCCTGGCCCTGAGCGCCTGCGGCCCCGACGACACCGGCGCCGGCACCGCCAACGCCGCCGGCCCGACCCCTGCCGCCACCGCCCCGCAGGCGACCGCCACGACCACCCCCGCCGCCGCGCACTCCGCCACCCCGCGCGCCACCGGCAGCGGCAGCGCCACCGGCAGCGGCACCGGCAGCGGCACCGGCAGCGGCACCGGCAGCACCGCAGCGACCCGCCCGGCCTCCCCCACCGCCGCCTCCGACGCCACCAGTGACTCCTACGCCTACGCGCACCCCTGCACCGCCGACCAGCTCGCGCTGAAGGCCGTGTACGACGCCCAGTTGGGCACCAGCAAGCGGCTGATCGAGGTCACCGACACCGGCAGCACCGCCTGCGGCCTGGACCGCTACCCGCTGGTGGCCATCGACGCCAGCAGCACCCTGCGCACCGGCAACGGCGAGGCGCTGACCGTGCAGCCCGCCGTCCCCACCAGGATCGGCGGCGCCGCGTCCTACCCGCTACACGCGGGCCGCACCGCCTACGCCGTGGTCGACCTGGACCCGGGCCACGGCACCGCCGGGGCCAGTCGCGCCTACGACCAGCTCTCGGTCATCGCCAGCAGCGACCTGCCGAACGCCGACGAGCTCGACACGAAGATCACCGTGGAGGGCGGCGGCACCGGCAACCCCTACGTCGAGTCGCCCTTCCTGGGCCTCTACCAGGACACCATCGCGGCGGCGGCCGCCTCTGCCAGGCCGTGACCGCCGATCCGCGCTCCCGCTGACCGCTGCCCCCACTGCCCCTGCTAACGCCGCGGCGGGTCGAGCAGCGCGGCGCCGACCCGCACCATCCGGCGCATGACGGGGACCGGGATGGCGGGGTTGCGGGCGGCGCTCTCCGCGGAGCGCGGGTCGAGCAGCAGCGTCGTCAACGCGTCCGGTGGCAGGACGGGGTGTTCCCAGGCCCGCCGGCGCACGCCCTGGTCGGGGTCGGCGGCCAGTCGGACCGCCGCCTCCGGCGCGAGCCGGGAGTCCTCGGCGGCGGCCCTGCGGACGCTCTCGTGAGGGTCGTGGCCGAACCGCTCGACGAGTGCGGCGGTGGCGGCCGGGTCGTCGAGCGCGAGCGCCCGCAGGCGCGGGTTCGGGTCCGCCGCGAAGCGCAGCAGGCCCTCGCGGGGGAAGTTGGGGTGGTTGCGCGGCCGGCCGGGGAACGAGAGGCTCCCGTCCCACCAGCCCGCCACGTCCAGGAGCAACTCCGGCGGGGCGTCGTCGCAGGACTCCGCCAGGAAGAGGCGCACCGCGCGGTCCTCGTCGCGGGCGAGGACCGCCACCACGTCCGCGGGCAGCCGCGGTGCCCTCGCGACGCTGCGGCGGACCAACAGCTTGGGAGAACGCGCGAGTTGACGCATGGCCTCCGGGTCCGCGTGCAGTGCGCCGATCCACCACAGCGCCGTCGTCTGCCCGCTCGGGTCGATGTCGGGGACCTCGGCGGCCATCGCGGCGATCTCGCGCGGTCCCGTGGGCGGCGCGGCATCGGGGTGCGGCGCCCGCCCGACTCCGCGACCGCCGCGGGAGAGCAGCCGGGCCGCGAGCCACTCCTCGGCGTGCGCCGCCAGCCGCCGGCGGACGTCCGGCTCGGGGGTGGCCGCGATGAGCCGCTCCCACTGGGTCGGGGAGAGTCCGCCGATCTCCGCGACCTGGCCGCGGACGTGCCGTGTCCGGTGGACGATCGCGGCGTCCAGGACGCCGTCCGGCAGGTCCTTGCGGTACAGGAGGCCGATCTCACCGAGGTCCAGCAGCTCGACCAGCAGCTCGGCGGGTGCCACGCGGTTGAGGCCGAGCCCGGAGAGCCACGAAAGACCCACCCGCCGACCGACCACGGTGGCTGACGCGGCCGCGGTGGCCGCGGTGAGCCTGGCCCAGGCGGTGCCGCTGGTGGCGGGTGGCGTCTCTGTCATCGGTGTCTCTGTCATCGGTGCCTCTGTCACCGGCTGAAGAGTAGGGCAGGCGCGGCCGCCGGATATCGGATTTCGCCTCGCGGCCGCCATGCCGTAGAGTCAGGTTCACCGACGCGGGGTGGAGCAGCTCGGTAGCTCGCTGGGCTCATAACCCAGAGGTCGCAGGTTCAAATCCTGTCCCCGCTACTACAGCGGCAGTGGTCCCGGCGCACAGTGTGCGCCGGGACCACTGCCGTTTCCGGGCAGGCCCTGGCAGCGGTCCAAGGCGGCTGCTCACGCTCCGGCGGAGGACAGGGCGTCAGCACCCTTCGGCGGGCGAGACGGAACCGACGCCGTCGAGGCAGCGGTGGCGTGCCGCACCGGCCGGCAGGACGCCGACGGGCGCCCTGCCGGACCACGGCGGGCAGGCACTCCCCCACCAGGGGCGCGGCACGGCCGAAGCCCCCCGGGCGCGGTGGGTGGCGCCAGGGGGGCTTCGGTTTCAGCGGGTCAGCGGCCCGTGGTGGCTACCACCAGCGCTGCCAGGAGTTCCAGCCACCGGAGTTGTGGTGCGTGGTGGTGTGCTGGCCGGTGCCGCTGTGCGCGGGGGCCGGGGTGGAACCGCTGCCGGCGGTCGGCGCGGTGCCGGTGCCCGTGGTCGGCGCCGGCGTGGTGGGCGCGGCCGGGGTGGTCGGGGTGGTCGGGGCCGGGGCGGGCGTCGTGGTGGTGGGCGCGGCGCCCGAGATCTTGTCGTACCGCAGCGGGGTGTAGTAGCTGGTGGGCCAGCCCGCCACCGAGCTCGCGTTCAGGTCGCCCTGGTACTCGTTGGTCAGCACCCGCGAGTTCTGCTCGGAGTAGTAGTTGAAGGTCCCGGCGGACTGGTCGATCCAGTTGCCGAAGAGGATCACGTGCTCGTCGGTGTAGTCGAGCGCGTCACCCGGCTGCAGCTGGGAGGAGCTGATCTGGGTGGAGACGCTCGGCAGGGTCTGGGTGACCAGGCTGTCGGAGAGGTGCCAGGCCATCGAGACGAAGCCCGAGCAGTCCTCGCGGTAGGTGCCGTTGCTGTCGCTCTGGTAGCCGGCCTGGTTGTACGGCACCCCCTCGCTGACCCAGCTCTGGGCGCGCTGGATGACCTCGGTCGGGGAGATGGTGCCGTCGACCGAGGAGGCGGCGTGCGCGGGGACGGCCACCAGCATCGAGGCGGCGCCGGCGCCGAGCAGACCGGTGATCCAGCGGCGGAGGTGGGGACGGTGCGTGGACATGGGTGTCTCCAGGGAAGGGGGACAAGGGGGACAAGGGGGACGGGAACCGCGACGCGGCACGGTGGGAGATGGGAGAGGTGCCGCGGGTGGGACGGGTACTGCGGTGGGACGGGTACTGCGGTTGGACGGGTGCTGCGGTGGGACGGGTACTGCGGTGGAGCGGGTGAGCCTGAGCGGCTAACCGAGCTTGCGGGCGACCGAGGTGAGGAGGTCGCCGTCGGCCCGGGTGCTGTAGGGGGCGGCGGGAGAACTCGCCCATTCGTCGAAGTGGACGACGGCCAGGGTGCTGCCCTGCTGGACCGCGTACAGGTGGTCGGTCTGCGGGCCGCCGGCCGAGATGCCCTCGACGCCGGTCCACCGGCGTGACCAGGCGGTGCCCTGCCCGTTCTGCGCGGTGGTGGCGACCTGGGCGTCGGCGGCCGCCGCACCCAGCGACTTGGTCTGCAGGGCGCGGGACTGCGTCTGACAGCCGTCCATCTGCGTCAGCAGGGCCTGGTAGGCGTGCTGCGCGGCGGCGTTGTCGTGAAAGGTGAACAGGTCCTGTTCGGCGGGCGTCCGGTAGGTGCTGACGTAGGCCTGCTGCTGCCAGGCGGCCGCGCCTTGGACGGAGGCGCACTCGTTGACCTGGATCGCGCTGCTGACCGCCTGGACGTGCGGTGCGGCCAGCGGCTGCCACTGCTCGACCGCGCCGGCCGGCAGCTCGCTCGCGGAGAGGCGTCCGGAGACCGCCGGCGGGGAGGCGGGAGAGGCCGGGGAGACGGCGCCGGAGGACGGCGCGCCGGTGGCCGCGACACTGCTCGGGCTGCCCGCGGCGTGCTGCCCGGAGCCGCCGCACGCGCTCACGGCGGCCAGCACCCCGAGCACACCGGCCACACCCAGGGCGGCAGTTCGGACATGCCGGGCATTGTTACGTTTTCGGATATTTCGGTCTGATCTGCGTGTGCTGAAGCGGCCAGGCATCAGAGGCTTCCTAGCGAGGTCGTCGTGGCAGGACCGGCCACGGCACTGGCGGTGCCGGGACCTCGATGGGGTGGACACCGCTCGACGAACGGCGGACGGCGCGGACGCACGGACCGCCGGGGCGGTCGCAGACGCGGGGACCGCCGAAGCGGTCGGGCCGTCGGGTCCGGCAACCGTCCGCTGTGGGGCGGCCGCTGCCGGGATGCCCGGATTCTTGCCCGATCGTTCGAATACTGTCAATCTCGCGGCGAGGCATCCCGATGTGTTCAGGAACACGGTCCGACCGCGCTCAACTGCGGGTATTTTGAGCCGCGATGCCCACCTCTGGTGCTGTTCGCGCCGGTGTCCGATGGCGGCCCGGGCCTGAGCCGGAGCCGGATCGGCGCAGCCGGTGGACCGCTTCGAGCGTGCGCGCCGACTCCCACCCGGACGGCTGCCCCGAGGCATCTGTCACACCGTCCGACCCGCCGCCGCACCGCCGGTTGTGACCCCGGCCACCCAGGTCACGATCCCGTTACCGCACAGTCGCGTTCGCCGGGAGCCGATGCCAACACCCGATCGAGACAGCACCGTTACCTCGGCAGCACGGTTACCCCGACAGCACGGTGCCGCCCGGCGAGTCGATCCGCCGGGCGGCACCGTCCAGGTCTCGACGGCCCGCGCCCGCGCCCCCGTGCCAGGGGTCGGTCGGATAGGGCCTGTCCGGGGGCGTCCTCAGGAGGGCGGGACGGCGGCCTCCCAGAAACCGGACGTGCGCGGCGGCCGGTCGCGCAGGTCGGCCCGTACCTGGATGGCCAGCCGGCGGGTGTCGCGGCGGTTCAGCTGGGCGCCGAAGGCCGAGCCGATCAGCAGCGGGGTGAGCGAGGGCAGCTTGCGCAGCGAGCCGCGAGCCAGGCGGCGGGTGACCTGCTTGCGCACCCGGGCGCCCGCCCCCATCGCCAGCACCCCGCTGGGCTTCAGCAGGCTGATGCTGTCGATCCCGCGCCGGTGGGCCCAGGCGCCGAGGTAGGCGGTCGCGCGCTCCCGCGCGCCACCGGCGGCCGGCTGCCCGTACGCCTCGTGCAGTTCGGCGATCAACTTGACCTCGACGGCCGCGACCGCCAGCAACTCCGCCGCGAGCTCGGCGGTGACCGCCGCGGTCGGCACCACGGCCGCCGCGCCCACCCCGGCCCCGATCGCGGTCGTGGCGCGGCAGGCGCCGACCACCAGGCGGTCGGCCAACTGCTCGGGCGAGGTCGCGCCCGGGTGCTGGCGGCGCAGCGCGGCGAGGTCGCGGACCGGGATCCGCGGCGCGGTGGCCATCAGGCGGTCGGTCAGCGTGCGGCGAGCGGTGGCGGCACCGCGCGCGGCGCGCCCGCGGGCCAGCGACCGGCCGAGCCCGAGCAGCGCGTCCCGGGCCCGCACCACGCGCTGCCGCTGGTCGACGTCGTCCGCCGGCGGGACGCCCGCCGGGTGCTCCAGCCCCTGCGGGCCCTCCAGCCGGGCCAGCTCGGCGGTCAGCTCGGCGAGCCGCTGGTCGGCCTCGTCAGGGGCGGTAACCGCTCTGGCCGGGCCGCGTCTGCGAAGAATTCCCATGCCTGCCGCGTACCCGCCCTGGTCCGCGCCACGCGGCGCCGAACGTGTACTCCGAACGGAGACCGACCGGTCACCCTGCGCAGCGGCGAGGGGCCAGGCCACCGGGCACACGGGCACTCAGGCACTCAGGCCAGCCGACTCGCCGGACGCAACTCGACCGGCGGCACGGCCTGGGCACCGGCACCGGCACCCGCACCGGCACCCGCACCCCCGGCCGCGCCCTCCCCCAGCGCCGCCAGGTAGCCGGTCCTGGGGATCGGGGCGGCGCCCAGGGTGCGGATGTGCGGGCTGTCCCACTGCGCGTCCAGCAGCCGCCCGCCGGCCTCGGCGAACCGGGCCGACAGGTCGGCGACCGCCACCCTGGCGGCGTCCGGACGGCGGTGGAACATCGAGTCCAGGCTGAGCACCGGGCCGATCCGGACGCCGAACGCGCCGCCGATCAGCTCACCGTCCGCCCAGACCTCCACGCTGTGCGCCCAGCCGCGCTCGTGCAGCCGAGCCAGGCTGCCGCGCAGTTCGGCTGTCAGCCACTGCTGCCGCCGGTCGGCCGCGCAGCCCTCGACGACCTGGCTGAACTCCCGGTCCACGCTGGTCGACCAGTCCAGCCGGTTGCGCAGCCCGCGGGCCAGTCGGCGCCCGAGGCGGGCCTGGCCGGCGCCGATCACCGGTCGCGGGTCGGGGGACCACCAGGCGACCTGGTAGGGGACCTCGCCCTCCCCCAGCACGGCGATGGTGCCCGCCGCGACCTGGTCCTCGAAGAGCGCCTCGTTGAGGCTGCGGGCGTACTCGTCGGCGGCGGGCATCGGGAACAGGCCGCGGCGGTAGGCCGCGAGCAGGCCCTCCGGCGTGAGGTCGGCACAGAAGGCGGCCGGTGCGTCGCCCGGCGCCCCGGCCAGGTCCAGCGCCTCCCAACTGCGGTAGCGGGCGGTCATCGCGCGGCCTCCTCGGCGCTCTGCCCGGCACCCGTCCCGGCACTGCCGCCGGCGCCCGTCCCGGCGCTGCCGCCGGCGCCCTGCCCGGCACCCGGGACCGGCGGCGGCGCCAGCCAGCCGGCGGAGCGCAGCTGGTCGAGGTAGAGGTCGAGCAGGGCGTCGTCCACCGGCGGCAGCTCGATGCCGCTGCCGCGCAGCGCCTGCGCGGCGTTCCACCGGCCGAACCGGGGGAAGGTCGGCCGGAAGTACATCTCGCTGATCGACAGCTCGGTGCCGGGCGCGCGGTCGACGAAGAGCGGTACGAAC
Source organism: Kitasatospora sp. NBC_01287 (assembly GCF_026340565.1). Classification (NCBI taxonomy): domain Bacteria; kingdom Bacillati; phylum Actinomycetota; class Actinomycetes; order Kitasatosporales; family Streptomycetaceae; genus Kitasatospora; species Kitasatospora sp. NBC_01287. The sequence continues at coordinate 7,231,117 of NZ_JAPEPB010000001.1, read as the reverse complement.
GGGGTCATCGGATGCGTCGGGTGCCCGGCCGCGAACCGCACCAGCCCCTCGACCCAGGCGGGGTAGGGCACTTGCTCCACCGGGTAGCCGTGCGCCCGCAGCCGCTCGGCGAGCGCGCCGAGCAGCGGCGGGCGCGGGCTGACCACGTGGTAGACGTCGCCGGCCGCCCGGGCGTGCGCGGCCAGGTAGGCGAAGGCCTGGCTGAACCGGTCGGCCGGTACGAAGTCCAGCGGCAGCCGCACATCGGGGCAGCGCCCGCTCTCCGCCACGTACTTGATCAGGGCGCAGAGCTCGGTGCCGGTGTTGAGCACCCCGGTGGTCAGGCCTCCGGTGACGTCGTTGGTGCGCACGATGCTGACCGGCAGCCCGGCCGCGGCGGCGTTGTGCAGCAACGCCTCGGCCGCCCATTTGCTCTCGACGTAGCCAACCCCGAGGTGCTGGGCGTGGTCGAGCGGGGTCTCCTCGGTGACCTCGGGCACGCCGACCGCGCCGAAGCCGGCCAGCACCGCGAGGCTGGACAGGTAGTGCACCGGGATACCCCGCGAGTGCCCGGCGAGCCGGACCACCTCCCGGGTCGCGGTGACGTTGGCCGCCCGCAGCTGGTGGTACGGGTAGATGAAGTTGACCTGCCCGCCGAGGTGGTGGATCGCGTCCAGCGAGTCGGCGAGTTCGGCGAAGCGCCGCTCGGTCAGGCCGAGCCGCGGCTCGGTCAGGTCGCCGACCAGCGGCAGCACCCGGTCCGAGACCAGGTCCCGGCGCAGGAAGCGCTGGTGCGCGGCGCGCAGCCGCTCCAACCCGTGCTCCGCGTCGGGCGCGCGGACCAGGCAGTGGATCCGGGCGTCGGTGGTGGCCAGCAGGGTGGCCAGCAGGTGCGTGCCGCAGAAGCCGGTGGCGCCGGTGAGCAGCAGTTCGGCGGGGCGGTCCCGGCGGGGCAGCGGCCGGCCCGAGGTCCGCACCGGGACGCCGGTCAGCGCGGTGTCCGCCACCAGGTCGACCGACTGCCCGGCGGCGGTGCCGGCCCCGGCCCTGGCGGTCTCGACCGCTGCCGCGAAACCACCCAGGCTGGCGTCGCGCAGCAGCGAACGGGTCAGGAAGCGGATCCAGGTGACCTCGATGCCGAACATGATCCGGGCCCGCGCCAGCATCTCCATGAGCAGCAGCGAGTTGCCGCCGAGCTCGAAGAAGTCGTCTCCGTCGCCGACCCGCTCCACCCCGAGCACCTCGGACCAGAGCTGGGCCACCCCGAGCCGGACGGCGCCGGTGGCCGCGGACCCGCCGGGCCGGCCGCGGACCCAGTCACCGGCTCCGTCCTCGGCCCGGCGCCTGAGCTGCGGCTCGGTGCGCGGCAGCCGGCCGCGGTCGATCTTCCCGGCCGGGGTCAGCGGCATCCGGTCGAGCAGCACGAACTCGGCCGGGACCATGAACTCGGGCAGCCGCTCGGCCAGGTAGCGGCGCAGGCCGATCCGGCGGGCGTCCGCGTCGGTGTCGCCGCGCTCGGCCAGGGTGTAGTAGGCGGTCAGGGTGCGCTCGCCGTCGCCGTTCTCCCGGGGGCAGACCCGCACCAGGCGGACCGCGTGGTGGGCCGCGAGCACCGACTCCACCTCGATCGGGTCGACCCGGAAGCCGCGCACCTTCACCTGTTCGTCCAGGCGGCCCAGCAGCTCCAGCTCGCCGTCCGGCCGCCACCGCCCGGCGTCCCCGGTGCGGTACATCCGCTCCCCCGGGGCGTCCGCGTACGGGTCGGGCAGGAAGCGCTCGGCGGTGAGCCCGGGGCGCCGCCAGTAGCCGAGTGCCAGGCCCGGGCCGCCGAGGTGGATCTCGCCCCGCTCGCCGGGGCGCACCGGGCGCAGCTCGGCGTCCAGCAGGTGCACCCGGACGCCGGGCAACGGCCTGCCGATCGGGACCGGGGCGGCGGGCTCGGCGTGCAGCAGCGCCGCGTCGGCCGTCCAGAGCAACGAGGTGACGGCCGCCTCGGTCACCCCGTAGGCGTTGAGCAGCCGGGTGCCGGGCAGTCGGCGCAGACAGGTGCGGCAGTCGCCGGCGCGCACCGTGTCACCGCCGACGATCAGTAACCGCAGCTTCGCCGGGGCCGGGCCGAACTCCGGCAGCAGGCTCAGGAACTGGTGCCAGTACGCGGGGGTCAGGTCGGCGACGGTCAGGTCGAGGGCGGGCAGGCGCTCCAGCAGGTCGGTGGGCGCCCAGCCGGCGGGGCCGCCGAGGAGCAGGGTGGCGCCGCTGAGCAGGGTGGCGAAGATCTGCTCCAGCGCGGTGTCGAACCCCAGCGCGGCGAGCTGCAGGACCCGGTCCGCCGGGGTGAGCCCGTAGGCGGCGGTGACCCGGGAGACGGTGAAGAGCAGTGCGCCGTGGGTCACCAGCACGCCCTTGGGCGTCCCGGTGGTGCCGGAGGTGTAGACGAGGTAGGCGGGATCGCCGGGCCCCGAGCGGTCGGGCACCTCCTCGGCGCCGATGGGGTGCGGCCCGGAGCGGTGCTCCTCGACCAGCACCGGGTGGACACCGCAGGGTGTGAAGTGCGGCTCCAGGGCGCGATCGGTGAGCACCAGCCCGGCCCCCGAGTCGGCGACCAGCTGGACCAGCCGGCGGGCCGGGTAGCCGGGGTCGAGCGGCAGGAAGTGGCCGCCCGCCTTGAGCACCGCGAGCAGCGCCACCACCAGGTCGAGGCCGCGCGGCAGGCAGACCGGTACCACCGTGCCGCGCCGCACCCCCAGGCCCCGCAGGTCCCGGGCCAGCCGGTCACCGCGCCGGTCGAGCTCCCGGTAGCTGAGTGCGCCCTCCTGCGTGACGACGGCCGCGGCCGTCGGGCGGCGGGCCGCCTGGGCCCGGAAGAGCTGGTGAACGGTTTCGGGCACGGCACCCGGGCCTGCTTCCGGCCCTGTTCCCGCGCCCGTGTCCGCACCTGGGCCCGGCCACCGCCGCTCGATCTCGGTGAGGCAGGCCTGGCGCGATCGCGCTGCGTACACGCTCCGCCAGCCGGCGGGGATCGGAGAGTCACCGGACCAGATCGCATGGTGCCCGCCGCCATTGCGGAGAACCAGGTGGCGACCGCCACCGTCCGGTGTGAGGCTGTTCGAATCGTCCACGGTCACGACCTCGGCTGAGGCGTTCCGGGAGCAGGGGCGCGCCGCTCCTCCCGCCAACTATACTAACGATAATGGGATCTCCTGATAGTGGCCGGTTCACGGATATCGCCGGGCCACCGACGGACGATTCCTGAATTCCCGACACCGTCTGCCGACACCGTTTCCCGAAGCGGGGTTTCCCGACACCGAGTTGCCCGACCCAGAGTTTCCCGACACCGTTTCCTGGTTTCCCGGCAACGTTTCCCGGCACCGTTTCCCGGCCCGGGTTCCCCGGATTCCCGAGGCCCTCAACGTCTCCCCGGCGCCATGTCGCGCAGGAGGTAGCACTGTTGACACACCGACGACGAATGCTGATGGTCTGCTATCTGGTCTGGATGGCGACCTTCACCTGCGTGTACTACGCCAACCCCGGTCAGCGGATCATCTGGTGGACCGGCATCGGGCTGGGCGGCGTCGCCGCCATCGTGGTCGGCGTGCGGCTCAACCGGCCCGCGCATCCGCTGCCGTGGCTGCTGCTGGCGGCGGCGAACCTCAGCTTCACCTGCGGCGAGGTCGTCCAGGTGGTGCAGACCCAGTTCCTGCACCTGGACAACCCCTTCCCGTCCGCCGCCGACGGATTCTACCTCGCCGAGTACCTGCTCTACGCGATCGGCGTGCTGGGCTTCATCCGCTGGCGGACGGCCCATCAGGACCGGGCCAGCCTGCTCGACGCGCTGATCCTGACCGTCGGCCTGGCGCTGCTCGCCTGGATCTACCTGATCCTGCCCAACGTGCACACGCCCGACCTGGGTTGGTTCCCCAAGGCCGTCTCGGTGGCCTATCCGCTCGGCGACATCCTGATCCTGGCGATGCTGCTGCGGCTGCTGGTGCCACGCGGCGGCAAGAGCCGCGCGCTGCTGCTGCTCACCGTGGGCACCCTGGGCCTGCTGGTCTCCGACACCCTCTACGGGCTGATCCAACTGCACGGCACCTGGCGCATCGGCACCCCGGTGGACCTGGGCTGGGCCGCCTTCTACTGCGCCTGGGGCGCGGCCGCGCTGCACCCCTCGATGGTGGAACTGACCCGCCCGGTGCCGAGGCAGCAGACCGACATCACCGCCGGGCGGCTGGCCCTGCTGACCCTCGCCTCACTGATCGCCCCGGGGATCCTGGTGCTGGAGGCGGCGAACGGGGTCAGCTCGCACGCCGCGCTGATCGGCGCCTTCTCCGCCGTGCTCTACCTGCTGGTGCTGGCCCGGCTGGCCGGCGTGGTGCTGGTGCACCGCCAGGCGCTGGCCCGCGAGCACACCCTGCGGCAGGCCGGCGCCTCGCTGACCTCGGCCCTCGCGGTCGAGGAGGTGGCCGAGACCGTGCAGCTGGCCACCAGCCGGCTGCTGCGCCGGGAGGCCGGCCAGCAGGCGCTGCTCGCGCTGAACGACGGCGACACGCTGCGGGTGCGGCAGGCGGGCCGGCGGGCCGAGCTGCGGCTGGGCACCGAGGAGTCCGAGCCGGTCTTCGCGTTGCTGTCGACCCGCCGCACCCGGCTGCTGCGGTCCGACGAACTCGGGCCCGGGTTCGCCCTGCTGACCAGCGGGATGCCGTGCGCGCTGCTCTCCCCGCTGGTGCTGCGCAAGCGGCCCTCGGGCGACCCGATGATCGGGGTGCTGATCGTCACCGGCAGCGAGCAGGAGCTGACCGCCTTATGGAGCTCGCTGGAGATCGTGGCCTCCCAGTCGGCGCTGGCGATCGAGCGGGTGATGCTGAGCCAGGAGGTCACCAAGCGCAACAGCGAGGCGTACTTCCGCACCCTGGTGCAGAACGCCTCCGACGTGATCCTGATCCTCAGCGCCGATGACCGGATCCGCTACGCCAGTTCCTCGGCGGAGCGGGTGCTCGGCCACCAGGACCTGGGCGGCGCCCGGCTGCTGGACCTGGTGCCCACCGAGGACAGCCGCACGGTGGGCCGGGTGCTGCTGCGGATGCGGGCCGGAGACTCCGACGGGCAGCGCCAGCACTGGCGGCTGCTGCGCCGCGACGGCACCCCGATCGAGGCCGAGGTGCACTGCAACGACCTGCGCGAGGACCCGACCGTGGACGGCCTGGTGCTCACCCTGCGCGATGTCACCGAGCAGCGCCAGATGGAGCGCGAGCTGACCCACCGGGCCTTCCACGACTCGCTGACCGGCCTGGCCAACCGGGTGCTCTTCCAGGACCGGGTCGGCCACGCGCTGGCCCGCAGCGAACGGCGCGGCACGGTGACCGGGGTGCTCTTCATCGACCTGGACGACTTCAAGGTGGTCAACGACACCCAGGGGCACGCGGTCGGCGACGAGTTGCTGGTGGCGGTCTCGCTGCGGGTCGCCACCGCGCTGCGCACCTCCGACACCGCCGCCAGGCTCGGCGGCGACGAGTTCGCGGTGCTGGTCGAGGACGCGCTGCGGCCGGCCGACGTGCAGGCGATCGCGGACAGCGTGCTGGGCACCTTCACCGAGCCGTTCAAGCTCAGCTCCGGCGCGGTCCGGGTGGCCGCCAGCATCGGGGTGGCGACCACCGAGGACAGCGAGCACGCGGCCGAGTTGCTCACCCACGCCGACCTCGCGCTGTACGCGGCCAAGGCCGCCGGCAAGCGGCAGTGGCGCCACTACCAGCCGGCCCTGCAGGCCGGCCTGATCGAGCGGCACGAGCTGAACGAGCACCTGGTCTGCGCCCTGGCGGTGGCCGACTCCGCGTTCACCGTGCGCTACCAGCCGATCATCGACCTGCCCACCGGCAACCTGGTGGCCTTCGAGGCGCTGGTCCGCTGGCCGCACGACCAGCGCGGCATGGTGCTGCCGGACGACTTCATCCCGGTGGCCGAGGAGAGCGGGCAGATCGTCCAGCTCGGCGCCTGGGTGCTGGGCCGGGCCGCCACCGACACCGCCGACTGGCAGCGGATCAGCAGCCCCCACCGGGCCGGCACCGACCGGCCGCCGCTGCGGCTGAACGTCAACGTGTCGGCCCGCCAGTTCCGCGACGCCGGCTTCGTCGACGTGGTCCGCGAGGTCGTCCGCGACTCCGGGCTGAGCCCGGGATCGCTGGTCCTGGAGCTGACCGAGAGCGTGCTGATGCGCCGCGACGAGCGGGTGCGGGCCGACATGCAGGCCCTGGGCGAACTCGGCGTCGGCATCGCCATCGACGACTTCGGCACCGGCTACTCCTCGCTGAGCTACCTGCGCGAGTTCCCGATCTCGATCCTGAAGATCGACAAATCGTTCATCGACGGCCTGGCGCACTCCCGACAGCAGTACGCGCTGGTCGAGGGGATCGCCCGGATCGCCGACACCCTCGGCGTCCAGGTGATCGCCGAGGGCATCGAGGACATCGCCCAACTCGACCTGCTGACCGCGATGGGCTGCCCGCTGGGCCAGGGCTACCTCTTCGCCCAGCCGCTGGAGGTGGAGCAGGCGCTCGGCCTGGTGCGCGACGACGCCGCGCTGATCGGGCTCCAACGACTGGCCGGCCGCGCCACCCCGTCGGCGGGTGAGAGCCGGATCATCGAGGGCTAGCACCGCCGTTCCGACCCGGCGCGGTCCGGGCACCACCCGTCGCGGTCCGGGCACCACCCGTCACGGTCCGGGCACCGGCTCAGCCGCAGAGGGCCGCCAGCTCGGCCGCCGACGGGGTGCCCTCGCCGTCCAGCGTGTCGAGCACCCGCGGGGCCAGGCCGAGGGCGGTCGTCATGCCGACGCCCGAGGTCACCGAGACCACCCGGATGCCGTCGGCGGGGGCCGCGACCAGGAACGGGCTGGTGCCGGAGGCGTAGACGCCGCGCCAGCGCTCACGGACCGTCAGCTCCGGCGCCCCGAGCAGTCGGGCGCTCTCCCGCAGCACGGCGGCGTCCAGCTCCTCCTGGTCGAAGGGGGACGGGGTGACGTCGTAGGCGTGGGTGTCGCCGATGGTCAGGGTGCCGTCGGGGCGCTGGGTGAACATCAGGTTGAGCCCGATCCCGATCAGCTCGGGGTGCTCGCGGGTGAGCCGCTCGCGCACCGCCGGCAGGCTCGGGCAGGCGTTGAAGCCGCCGTAGCGCAGCAGTGAGAAGCCGGTCTGCACGGCGGGCTCGATCACGGTGCCGTGCGGGTTGTCCACCCGCAGCATCCGCAGCACGCAGCGCCTGACCGCGAACCGCTCGGCCAGCCGCGGGAAGTGGCGGTCCACGTCATGGCCCGCGGCGAAGACGATCGAGCCGGCCCGCAGCTCACCGCGGCTGGTGCGGACCAGGCCGGGCTCGACCGCCAGGGCGGTGGTGGCCCAGTGGAACCGCGCGCCGCGCTCGGCGAGGTGGCGCGCGATCGCGGCCGCGGCCGCGCGCTGGTCGATCCGCAGGTCGTCGGGCAGGAAGGCGCCGCCGACCACGCCGGGGCCCACCGGCACCCGCCGGGCCACCTCGGCCGCGGTCAGCGCGCGCACCTCGGCGCCGCGCAGCTGCCCGAACTCGGTCAGCACGGCGAGTTCGTCCTCGGCCCTGGCGACCATCACGGTGCCGGTGCGGCCCAGCCAGAAGCCGGCCGCGTCGGCCAGCTTCACCCAGCGCTCGCGCGCGGCCAGGCCGTACTCCAGCGCGACGCCGTCCTGGGCGGTGGCGCAGGCGTGGCCGAAGTTGCGCACCGAGGCGCCGGCGGCCCGCTCGTCGCGCTCGACGACCGCCACCGACAGCCCGCGCTCCAGCGCCTCGTACGCGTGGGCGAGGCCGACGATCCCGGCTCCGACGACCACCACGTCCGCCGCGCCCAGCGTGTCGTTCACAGTTCTCCCCGTCGCAGTGCTTCCGCAGTCAAGTTGTATGAACAACTTCTTTCCTAGGGAAACCTACGACCGGTCGGCGAACGAGGCCGAGAGACAGTCGGTGAACAACCGGTGAATACGCGGCCGTCACCCGGCGCCGGTGGCGCGTCGGCAACGCGGCGGCACCACGCCGTCAACGCACCGGGGCGCATTGCGACGGCACGCCCGGCCGCCCTGTTCGGCACCAGGGCGGAGCGGTACCGTGCCCGCAGGGTGGTGGCATGCGGCCGCCCCCGGTCGGGGAGGGAACCCGGATGCACGACGTGATCAAGGGCAGCACGATGCCGGTGCTGGAGATGCAGTTGGGGGCCGGTGAGTCGATCATCTCGATGCACGGCGAGCTCTCCTGGATGTCGGCGAACGTCCAGATGTCGCAGACCACCAACACCGGCGGCCCGGGCGGCGGCGGCCTGTTCAACACCCTCAAGCGGGCGGTCAGCGGCGGCGGGCTCTTCCTGACCCAGTACCAGGCGCACGGCGCCCCGGGGTTGGTGGCCTTCGCCTCGAAGGTGCCCGGGCACATCGTGCCGGTGGACATCACCCAGGGCCGCGGCGTGCTGGTGCACCGGCACGGCTGGCTCTGCGGGACCCCGGGGATCACCCCGACCATCGCGCTGCAGCAGTCCTTCCGGGGCGGACTGTGGGGCGGCGAGGGCTTCGTGCTGCAGCGGCTGCACGGGCAGGGGCGGGCCTGGATCGAGCTCTCCGGCGAGCTGTGCCAGTACACCCTGGCGCCCGGTCAGACGATGCTGGTCCACCCCGGCCACGTCGGGATGTTCGACGAGACGGTGCAGTTCAGCATCACCCGGGTGCCGGGCATCGCCAACAAGATCTTCGGAGGCGACGGCTACCACCTGGTGGCGCTGACCGGTCCGGGACAGATCTGGCTGCAGAGCATGCCGCTCTCCAGCCTGGCCCACGCCCTGGAGCCCTACCTGGCCCGGGACACCGTCACGGCGGGCGCCGAGGGCGCGGGCCTGGGCGGGATCGTCGGCGGGATGCTGCGCGGCTGACGAGCCGGGGCCGCCGACCGGGTCGGGTGACCCGGCCGGCGGCCCCGTTCGACGTTCCTGACCGACGTTCCTGACCGACGTTCCTGACCGACGGCTCCGACCGACGGCTCCGGCCAGCGACCGCGCGACCGGCGACCGGCGACCGGCGACCGGCGACCGGCTCAGAAGAAGTCGCGGTCGATGATCTCCTCGCGCTCGATGATCTCCTCGCCGCCGCCGAAGAAGCCATCGAAGACGCCCGGGCGCTCGATGATCTCCTCGCGCTCGATGATCCGCTCACGACCGAAGCGGTCGCGCTCGACGATTTCCTCGCGCTCGATGATCTCCTCACCGCCGAAGAAGCCGCGGTCGCGCTCGATGAACTCCTCGCGCTCGATGAACTCGCGCACGGTGTCCCTCCCTCTGGGATCCACCGGGCGGAAACCCTCCCCCGGCAGTGGTGTTGACGTTCCGACACGCGTGACCATAACGCACCCGGCCGAGGGCGATCGCAACACCTGGGTAATACCTCTGTGCGGATGCTGTCACGACAGGAACAGCCTGCTCAGACGCACCGCTTGCGCTCCCGGGCGATGGGATCGCGCACCGCGCGGCCTTGGTTACCGGCAGGGCATTCCTTGCTACCGTGAACTGACAGGGGGTCAGGAGAGAACCGTTCGTCACGGCACCCGCGGGGCGCGTGCGGTTCCGGCACAACCCGGGGTGCCGAGGGACGTGGTTCCGATGGGTCGCCAGATCACCGAAGCTCTGGAAGACGCGGCGAAGAAGACCGGCCAGGGGCTGGCCAAGGACTTCTCGGATTCCTACCAGAAGATTCTCCGGGACACCCACGAGAAGGCCACCTCCGTGGCCGACCGGACGGCCGAGCACGAGACCACGGTCGTCGCCCACCTCAACGGGACCGGCCGCGGCGAGCCGGGCAAGGGCTCGGTGGCGGACCCGCACCCCGAGGGGCAGTCGTCCGGCGGCGCCCCGGCCGAGCGCGCCCCGGGCACGGGCGACGACGGCGAGCCCGCCGCACCCGGCAGGAGCGGCCCCGGCGGCGACGGCGGACCAGCAGCGCCCGGCAGGAGCGGACCGGGCCGGGGCGGCGAGCCCGACCTCAACGAGGGCGGCCCGGGCGGCGGGCAGCGCTCGGACGGCAACGAGGGCACCGAGACCGGCGGCACCGACCCGGTCGACCTGGTCTCCGGGCAGATGATCAGCTCGGCGACCGACCTGGACATCCCGGGCCTGCTGCCGATCCTGCTGCGCCGCGCCTACGCCTCCGGCTACCGGGCGGGCACCCTGTTCGGACCGGGCTGGTCCGCCACCCTGACCCAGCGGGTGCAGCTGGACCGCCAGGGCATCCACTACGCGGGCGACGACGGCCAGTTGCTGCACTACCCGGTCCCCGCCGGGCCCGGTGCGCGGGTCCTCCCCGAGGCGGGCGCCCGCTGGCCGCTGACCTGGGACCGCGCCGCGGACGTCATCCTGATCCACGACCCGGAGACCGGCTGGACGCGGCACTTCGCCGCCACCGATGCCCCCGGGCAAGGCGGCACGGAGCAGCACGGCACGGAACGCGACGACACGGAACGCGACGACACGGAACGCGGCGGCACGGACCACGGCGGCCGCGGCGCCCTGCCGGCCCCGGGCATCCCGCACCAGGGCGCCCCGGCCGCCGCGCGCGCCCTGCGCCCGCTCACCGCGCTGACCGATCGCAACGGCCACCGGATCGAGCTGCGCCACGACGCGAACGGCCTGCCCGTCGAGCTGCGCCACAGCAGCGGCAAGCGGGTGGCCGTCGGCCTCGTGCGCACCGCCGCCGGCCCGCGGATCGAGGAGTTGCGGCTGCTGGACGGTACCGGCGGCCACCTGGGCACCATCCTGGTCGGCTTCGGCTACGACGCCCGCGGCCGGCTGACCGACGTCGTCAACTCCTCCGGCCTGCCGCTGGTCTACGACTACGACGGCCTGGACCGGATCACCGCCTGGACCGACCGCACCGGCCACCGCTACGCCTACGAGTACGACGAGCGCGGCCGGGTGGCGCGCGGCCACGGCCCGTCCGGCGCGCTCTCGGTCAGCATCGCCTACGACCCGGCGAACCGGGTCAACACCGTCACCGACAGCCACGGCGGCCGCACCGAGTACCACTACGACGAGCACCAGCACCTGAGCCGGATCACCGATCCGCTCGGCCACTTCGTCCGGGTCCGGCACGACCGCTACAACCGCCTGCTGCGCTACACCGACCAGCTCGGCCACACCACCCGCCTCACCCGTGACGAGCGCGGTGACGTGGTGCGGGTCGACCGCCCGGACGGCAACACCCTGGCGATCGCGTACAACGAGCTCCGGCAGCCGGTGGAGATCCGCACCCCCGACGGCCTGAGCTGGCGACAGGCCTACGACGAGCGGGGCAACCGCACCGAGTTGACCGACCGGGCCGGCGCCACCACCCGCTTCGCCCGCGACGGGGCTGGCCGGCTGACCGGGGTGACCGACGCGCTCGGCCGCACCACCCTGATCAACTGCGACGCCGCCGGACTGCCGATCAGCACGGTGGACGCGCTCGGCGCCACCACCACCCTGCGGCGCGACGCCTTCGGGCGCCTGGCCGCGGCCACCGACCCGCTGGGCGGCACCGCCCGGTTCAGCTGGACGGTGGAGGGGCTGCCGCTCTCCCGCACGCTGACCGACGGCAGCACCGAGCACTGGAGCTACGACGCCGAGGGCAACAACATCGGCCACACCGACCCCCAAGGCGCCGTCACCACCCTGGAGTACACCCACTTCCACCTGCTCACCGCCCGCACCGACCCCGACGGCGCGCACTACCGCTTCACCCACGACCGGCTGCTGCGGCTCACCGAGGTCGCCAACCCGCAGGGGCTGAGCTGGCGTTACGAGTACGACGAGGCGGGCCGGCCGACCGGGGAGACGGACTTCGACGGGCGGCACGTCAACTACCGGCACGACGCGGCCGGCCAGGTGGTGCGCCGGGAGAACGGCGCGGGCCAGCAGGTCGACTTCGGCTACGACCCGCTGGGGCGCCTGGCGAGCAGGACCGCCGACGGCCGCACCACCGAGTACCAGTACGACGCGGCCGGCCGGCTCATCGCCGCCCGCACGCCGGACTGCGAACTGACCCGCCGCCACGACCCCCTCGGCCGGTTGCTCGCCGAGACCGTGGACGGGCGCACCGTCCGCTTCGGCTACGACCCGCTGGGCCGCCGCACCAGCCGCCGCACCCCCGCCGGCAGCCTGAGCAGTTGGACGTACGACGCGGTCGGCAACCCGGAGTCGCTCACCGCGGACGGCCACCGGATCGGCTTCGAGCACGACGCGCTGGGGCGCGAGACCGGCCGCCACTTCGACCAGGGCCTGGCGTTCGGCTTCGGTTGGGACCCCGCGGGCCGGCTGACCGGGCGGACCACCACGGCCGGTGGCGCCGCCCTCGCGCGGCGCTCCTACCGCTACGCCGGTGGCGGCGACCTGACCGGCATCACCGACCTGGCCGCCGACGGCTCCACCGCGCGGACCGGCTTCGAGCTGGACCGCGCGGGGCGGGTGACCGCCGTGCGGGCGGCCGAATGGACCGAGACCTACGCCTACGACAGCGCCGGCCACCTCACCGAGGCCGCCTGGTCCGGGCAACGGGAGGCGGCCGCCCAGGGCACGCGCGCCTACCAGGGCGGCCGGCTGCGCCGGGCCGGGCGGGTCGACTACCGCTACGACGCCGAGGGCCGGGTCACCGGGCGCCGGCTGCGCACCCTCTCCGGGCGGAGCAGGACCTGGCGCTACACCTGGGACGCCGAGGACCGGCTCACCGACGTCGTCACGCCCGACGGCGCGCACTGGCACTACCGCTACGACCCGCTCGGGCGCCGCATCACCAAGCAGCAGTTGATCCACGCGGACGGCGAGCCGACCGTGCTGCAGTGGACCGAGTTCAGCTGGGACCAGCAGACGCTGATCGAGCAGACCGCGCACAGCCCCCAACTGCCCGGCCCGTACACGCTGAGCTGGGAGTACCAGGGCCTGCACCCGATCACGCAGCGCGAGCGGCTGGCGGCGGGGCCCGAGGAGCAGGCGGCGGTCGACGAGCGGTTCTTCGCCGTCGTCACCGACCTGGTCGGCACGCCGACCGAACTGCTCGCCCCCGACGGCTCGACGGCCTGGGCGCAGCGCGGCACCATCTGGGGTGTACCCGTGGCCGGGGAGCGGCAGGCCACCGACACCCCACTGCGCTTCCCCGGCCAGTACTACGACCCCGAGTCCCGGCTGCACTACAACGTCTTCCGCTACTACGACCCGGCCGCCGCCCGCTACCTGACCGTCGATCCACTGGGCCTGTCCCCCTCGCCGGACGCCTACGGCTACGCGGGCAACCCGCTGCTGGCCTGCGACCCGCTGGGCCTGATGCTGCGCGCGCCCAACGGCCAGTTCATGACCAACCCGAACGCGACCCCGAACACCCACACCCGCAGGACCGAGTACCCGAGCAACTACCGGGTGCCGACCCACGAACACATGATCCAGCACTGGACGGACGAGGGGGTCACCCAGAACACCGGGCGTCCGGTGGACGCCAACGGCGCCGTGATCCCCAGGGACCAACTGACCTGGCGGGACCGCAACGGCCAGGTCATCCCCGCCGGCTCGGTGACGTACGAGCACGTGAACCCGGTGGTCAACCACTGGAACAGCACCGGCCACGACACCGACCGTGCGGCGCGCAACGACTACTACAACAACACCGCTAACCTGGAAGCGATGGACTCGAGCACGAACTCGAGCGGCGGCGGCCAGATGTCCCAGCGCTATCAACAGAACACCGGCCCGAACTACAGTCGGACCTGAGCCGCACCTGCCTGAGCCGCACCTGAGCCGCACCTGACCTGCACCTGACCTGCTGCGGCCCGCAGCCGGCCCGCTGCCGACCCGCATGTGCCCCGCACCTGCCCGCACGTGCCCCGCACCACCAGGAGCCCCCACCCATGGACCTCAGCGAGACCCTGTCCGCCATGCCCGCCGCCGAGCCGTTCGCCGCGCTGCCCGACGCCTGGCACTGGTCGCCGAACCCGCGCTTCCACTTCGTGGCGGCGCCGGCGGCGGACGGCAAGCACGCCCTCCAGGTGACCACGCTCGGTCCCTTCGAACCGGGGCTGGTCGCCCTGCTGCTGGCGGCGGCCCGCGCGCACACCGACCAACTGCTCGGCGACCCGCGCCCGCTGATCGCGCTGCCCGGATTCGGCGCGCCCGGGCACGAGTTCGACACGGCCGCGGTGGCCGCGCCCCGCGGGCACACCCTGCACGCCCGCGACAACGCCGAGCTGCACGCCCTCACCTACGCGGTCTTCCCCGGCTGGCACTACGAGTTCTCCGGGACCGAGACCGACGAGGAGGCGCTGTTCCAGGTCTCGCACCCGCAGGGCCTGCGGGCCACCAGCCTGGACCGGCAGCCCTCGCCGTTCCTGCGGATGCGGTTCGACAACCCGCGCACCAAGGGAGGAAGCAGCGGCCCCGACCGCGGGTTGGCCAAGCCGGACATGCTCTTCCGCGAGCTGGAGCTGCTGGAGGGGGTCCCGGGCGCCTTCGTGGAGTTCGAGAACTTCCGCCACCAGGTCTGGCGGGCCGCGTGGGCCGACGGCTTCACGCTGACCGGCGAGGGCGGCCACCGCGAGCTGGACCGCGACGGGCTGCTGCGGTTCGCGGAGTCCTCGCTCACCTGACGGGCGACCGAAGAGGCACACATTCCACGGGGGTGGCGCGAGCACGATCCGAGGGGTAGCGCATGGCGATCGAACTTCCGGACCCGGTGGTCGACTTCCTGATGGCCATCGGCATCAACTGGCCGCAGGTGAACGAGGACAAGGTGCGCGAATTCGCGTCGCACGTGCGCACCTTCGCCACCAGCATCGACGACACCCACCAGCAGGCCACCGCCACGGTCAGGGCGATGGGCACGGCCTACCAGGCCAACTCCTACGACCTGCTGGTCTCCAAGTGGGCCCACCTGTCGCAGGGCCACATGACCGAGCTGCTGTCGGCCTGCCACGTGCTGGCCACCGCGCTGGACGCGGCGGCCGACTTCATCGTGGGCCTGAAGGTGGAGACGATCGGCGAACTGGTCGCCATGGCGGCCGCCTTCGTGGCCGACCAGGCGGCGGCGGTCTTCACCCTCGGCATCTCCGAGGCCGCCGTCCCGCTGATCATCGAGGGCGCCGAGCGGCTGGTCGACGCGCTGGAGCAGCAGTTGGTCCAGTACGTCATCGCCCAGGTGGTGGAGGCCGCGCTCACCCCGCTGCTCGGCCTGGTCGAGAAGGCGGTGTCGGGCATGAGCTACTCGGCCCTGGAGGACCTGCTGGACAGCTCGGCGGGCGGCCCCGGCAGCGGCTTCATGATCGACCCCGACGAGCTGCGCACCCACGCGGCGGTCTTCACCCAGCACGCGGACAGCGTCCAGGCGCACGCCCAGACGCTGTCCGGCAACATCGCCGGCCTGGACTTCGCGACCTGATGGTTCGTCAGATCACCTTGCCTGGCAGGCCGATCGGGCATCAGATCGGGTCGCCACCGAAGGTGTAGGAGGTGCCGTAGGCGGCGACCACCCGGCGCATGCCGCGCGGCGGGTGCAGCCGGGTGGGCGACGTGGTGTGGATCGGGAACACGGTGGCGGGCCGCATCCGCTCCAGCATGTGGTGCAGGTCGTCCTGCGAGGCGTGCCCCGAGCAGCCGATCTGCCGCAGCTCGATGCCGAGCGCGCCGAGCCAGTCGGTGAACGGCGCCCAGCGCGGCTCGAACGGGCCCAGCGGTTCACCGTTGGCGTGCACCAGGCAGCTCGCGGGGTAGCCGTCGCCGACCGGCAGGTCGAGCAGCGAGGGCAGGTCGTCCGGGTCGGGCATCAGCACGTAGCGGCCCGGCTCGGCGGCCAGTTCGGCCGGCGGCACCTCGGCGGCCCCGAGCACCCGCTCGACGCCGACCAGCCGCAGGAAGGCGGCGATCCGCTCGGTCCAGACGATCCGCCGCCCGGCCGCCTCGGCGATCGCCAGGAAGGCCTTCACCCGGTCCACGTCACGCGGGTAGAGCGAGAGCAGCACCAGGCCTGCCGTCTCCTCCAGCGCGCGGGCGAAGTCGCGGGCGACGTCGGTCTCGTCGCGCTGGCGGCCCGAGGAGTCCCAGCCGAGCGTGGTGCCCTCGGTGACCAGGACGGCGCTGCCCGCCGCCCGGTCGACGAAGTCCCAGGACCGCTGCGGGTGGTGCCCGTGGAAGCGGTAGTCGCCGGTGAAGACGAGGGTCCCGTCGGGCGTGTGCACCAGGTAGCCGCTGGCGCCGGGCACGTCGTGGTCGACCGGCACGCACTCCACCTCCAGTGGCCCGACCTGGACCTTCTGACCGTCCGTCAGGCGCTGCCAGTCCGGCTCGCCGTGGGTCAGGCCCTGCCCGGTGGCGGCGAGCGCGGTCAGCACGTCGACCGCGTCGGTGTGCGCGTGCACCGCCACCTCGGGGCGCACGAAGCCGGCCAGGCCCACGTGGTCGATGTGCGGGTGGCTGACGAAGACGGCGGTCTCGCCCACCTGCTCGGCCAGCGGCGACCCGGGCGCCATCGCCTCGGGGGCGAAGAGGCCGGGCAGCGCCGGGGCGGCGCCCAGCCGCAGCCGGTCGGCGAGTTCGCGACCCGGGCGCGGACGCACCGGGAGGCGGAACAGGTCACCGCCGGAGGGGATGTCGATGCCGATGTCCAGCAGCACCCGGTAGCCGTCCTGCTGCACCAGGATCTTGCTGCCGCCGATGACGCCGACGCCGCCCCAGAATTCAATGGTCGCCATGCGGAGTGTCAGTTCCTTTCGGTCCGCGCCCGGCCCGTGGCCCAGGTGCGGATGGAGTCGAGCAGCCCCTCCACGGCGGGGGCGATCGCGTCGGCGGGGCCGTCGGCGCGGCCGAACCGGTCGATGTAGGCGCTGTGCGCGCCGACCTCGCGACCCGGCTCGATGTCGTTGCGCCAGTGGTCGCCGATCACGCAGACGAGGCCGGCGGTGCCGGCGGGGTTCTCCGCGCGCAGCAGGTGGCGCAGGCCCTCGGGCTTGCCGGTGCCGGAGACCACCGCGTCGAGCAGTGGCGGCAGTTCGAGCCGTGCCAGCAGGCCGTCCAGGCCGGCCGCCGGGCTGTTGGTGGCGAGCACCACCCGCACGCCCGCGCCGCGCAGCTCGGTGAGCAGCTCGGCGTAGCCGGCCGGCACCTCCAGCGGGCAGCGGCCCGGGTCGAGCATCAGCTCACGGGTCGCGCGGAAGGCCGCGTTGAGCGCCGCGTCGCCGAGGCCGGCCGCCCGGCCGAGGACCGCGACGGCCTCCCAGCCGTCGATCGCCGCGGCCAGCCGCGGGTCGCCGGACTGCGCGCCGAGGTCGAGGAACTCCTCCACCCCGGCCAGGAGTTCGGCCCGATCGGCGGTGTCGAGGGCGGCCGCCGCGTGCTCCGCGTAGCGGCGGATGGGCGCGTCGCCCCGGTAGAGCGTGCCGTCGAAGTCGGTGATCAGCACCAGTGGTGCCGCGTGGTCAGCCACGGACGCCTCCCGCGGTGGACATGGCGCCGGTGACGAAGTGCCGCTGCAGCACCAGGAAGAAGGCGAGCACCGGCACGGTGGTGAAGACCACCGCGGCGGCCAGGCCCGGGTAGTCGGTGCCGTCCGCGCCCGCGAAGGCGGCAAGGCCCACCTCGACCGGCTGCACGTTCGGGTCCTGGGTCATGATGAACGGCCACAGGAAGGAGTTCCAGCTGGCCAGGAAGATCTGCAGGGCGATGATCAGCATGGCCGGCCGGACCAGCGGCATGCCGATCGACCAGAGCATCCGGAACCGTCCGGCGCCGTCCAGCTCCGCCGCGTCGAACAACTCGGCGGGCAGGCCCAGGAAGAACTGCCGGACCAGGAAGATGCCGAAGACGCTGGCGCCCCACGGCACGATCTGGATCCAGTAGGTGTCCAGCCAGTTGATGTCGGTGGCGACGATGTAGTCGGGGATGATCAGCACCGTGCCGGGGACCATCATCACCGCGAGCACCAGCCCGAAGAGCACGTTCCGGCCGCGGAACTTCATCACGCCGAAGGCGAAGCCGGCCAGCAGCGAGGTGGCCAGCGCCAGCGCCACGGTGCAGGCGCCGATCAGCACGGTGTTCAGGAAGAGCCGGGGCCAGGGCGCGGCGGCCCAGGCGCGGGTGTAGTTCTCCCAGTGCCAGTGCGGCAGCAGGAGGTCACTCAGCGAGCTGGACTGCGACGCCGAGTTCAGCGAGGTGGCCAGCACGTAGTAGAACGGGAACACGAAGGCCAGGCCGACCAGCACGGCGGCGGTGCGGCGCAGCGCGCCGCGCGGCCGGAGCGAGCCCCGGCCGCGCGACACGGGCGATGGTGCGAGGGTCACTGGCCCGCCTTCTGGTCCGCCACGGCGGCCTGCTGGGCGGCGTTGGCCGCGGCCGTCGGGTCGCCGCCCTGCTCCAGCACCTTCTGCAGCGCGACGACCTCCTCGCCCGTGGCCTTGGCGACCCACGGGAAGGCCGGCTGCGCCACCGCGTAGTCCAGCGCGCCGGCCGCGGTCTTCATGTAGGGGTTCTTGGCCAGGAAGTCGCCCATCTGGTCCAGCGCCTTCGCGGTGACCGGCAGGTACCCGGTGGTGCTGGACCACTGGGCCTGGCTGCTCGCCGAGGCCAGGAACTGCATGTACTTCCAGGCCGCCGCCTGCTGGGCCTTGCTGGCCGAGGCGAACATCGCGATGTTGGTGCCGGAGAGCACGTTGCTCTGCTGGCCGTTCGCGCCGGTGGGCAGCACCTCGGTGCCCAGGGTGAACTTGCCGCCCACCGCCTGGTTCTCGTAGTAGTAGCCGGCCGCGCTGGACATGTCGAAGACGCCCTTCTGGGCCCCCAGCGCCGTCTCCCCCGGGTAGTTGGAGCCGACCGCGAGCGCGCCGGCCTTCTTCAGGTCGGACAGGTAGGTCAGCGCCTGGATCGAGGCCGGGCTGTTGAGCTGCGGGGTGCCGTCCGCGGCGAAGTCCGGGGTGCCGTTGGCCGCGCAGAGCGCCTCGTAGAGCACGGTGCCGCCGCCCGGGGAGGCGGTGGTGCCCGGGTCGACGCTGATGGCGGTGACGCCGTTGCCGGAGACCGCCTTGGCGGCGGTGGCGAACTGGTCCCAACTGGTCGGCGCGCTCTGGCCCTTGGCCTGCAGCATGTTCTGGTTGTAGAAGAGCACCTGGACGCTCTTGTTGAACGGCCACATCCAGAGCTTGCCGTCGGGCAGCCGCAGGTCCTTCTGCACGCCCTGGTAGAAGTCGGAGAGCCCGGCCGGGCTGTCGCTGCCCGCGTACTGGCCGACCGGCAGGATCACCTGGCTCTTGGCGTACTCCGCGGCCCAGCTCTCGTAGACCTGGCCGATGGTGGGCGGGTTGTGGGCGGCGACGCCGGCGGTCTCCTTGGCGTGCAGGGTGCCGTAGTCCGGCTGGTACTCCAGGTTGACCTTGATGGTCGGGTTGGCCTTCTGGAAGGCGTCGGTCAGCGCGACCAGGGTGCTCTTCTGGGTGCCGCTGATCATGATCTGCATGAACGAGATGGTCGTGGTGCCGCCCGAACCCGCGTCGGCACTGGAGCTCTTGGAGGAGGAACAGGCGCTCAGCGCGCCGAGCACGGTGGCCGCGGCCAGCACGGTGGCGGCGGTGCGGCGCAGCTTGCGGTTGGAGGACATCGCGGGTTCCTTTTCGCGTGTGAGGTGCGAGGGGAGGGGACGGGCGGAGCGGTGCTGCTGGGGGTGGGTCGGTCCTGCTGGGGGTGGAACGGTCCTGCCGAGGGTGGAGATCGTGGGTGCTGCCAAGGTGCCGCTGCTCAGGTGTCGCTGCTCAGGTACCACTGCTCAGGTACCGCTGCTCAGGTGTCGGCGGCGAGCCGGTCACCGAGGCGGCGCTGGAGCAGCGTGAAGGCGGCGGTGACGATGAACAGCACCACGGCCAGCGCGGCGCCGTAGCCGGTGTCGAAGAACACGAACGCCTCCTGGTAGAGCAGGTAGCTGAGGGTCGTGGTCGAGTAGGCCGGGCCGCCGTGGCTCATCTCGTAGAACTGGGTGAAGGCCTGCAGCGAGGTGATGCTGGTGATCACGATCGCGAAGAGGGTCACCGGGCGCAGCTGCGGCCAGGTGATGTGCCAGAACTCCTGCCAGGGGCCGGCGCCGTCCACCCGGGCCGCCTCGCTGAGTTCGCCGGAGGTGACGGCCAGGCCGCCGAGGAAGAGCACCACGGTGAAGCCCAGCTCGTGCCAGAGGCTGTAGATGATCACCGAGGGCATCGCCCAGGTGCTGGAGAAGAGGAACTGCGAGACGGGCAGGTGCAGGTCCTTCAGCACCAGGTCGACCAGCCCGAACTGCGGGTTGAAGAGCCAGACCCAGGCGAGCGAGGTGGCCACGATCGGGGTCGCGTACGGGGCGAAGATCGCGATCCGGGTGGCGCTCAGCAGCCGGCCGCCGCGCTGCAGCAGCAGCGCCAGGGCGAGCGAGATCGCGGTACCGCCGATCACCATGGCCGCGCAGTAGTAGAGCGAGTTCCAGGCGCTGGTCAGGAAGTCGGGGGCGGTGGACCCGAACAACTGCTTGTAGTTGTCCGCTCCGATGAAGCTGGACATCGACGGGTTGAGCGTGTTCCAGTGGAAGGTGCTGACGTAGAGGGTGTAGGCGGTCGGCCCGATGATGAAGACCGAGAAAATCAACAGCGCGGGCGCGGAGTACAGCCACCCCGCCCATCCTTCACGCGGCCGGCTGCGCCGTCGTACCCGCTCGCTCAACTGCTGCGCCATTGCACCTGTCTCTTCGCGTTCGTGCTGTTTCGACGGGTCAGAGTGAAACGCGCGTAGATAGCTTTCCGGTAGCTAACTGATGAACAATTGGACAATCAGCGGCGGAAAATCATGAACTGTGAAATCCTGGAAGGCTGGCCACTCCCTACTCTGACCGCAGAGTCCTTGATCGCCTGAGGACGAACCCGTCGGAGCGGCTGCCCCCGGCTGCGCGAGACTGATCCGACGCCAGGTGATCAACTCTCAGGGAGCCACCGGATGACCGCACCACTGCCCGGGCTTGACGCCGTCGACTGGGCCTCGCTCAGCCACGCCTACGGCGATGCCGGCCGGGTGCCCGACCTGCTGCGCGCACTGGCCGGCCCGGACCCGGCCGCCCGATCTGTTTCTACAAACCCCGTGTCCCACACAGGTCGTGTCGCATTGGGAGAGGCTGAACCCACTCGATCCCGCCGTAGTGACAGAGCTGAGTGTGCCTCACACCGCCACTGACACAACCGCATCAAACGATGAAGGTCACTTGCGTGGACGGGTGCGAGGTAGGGGCTACCTTGCGCCGCCATCGGGCCGGGCCGCCCCGCACATGACATCTTTGATCTTGGGGCAATGTGTCCCGAGGGTGGCTGGGCGGACGGTGACGTGATGGCCCTTCTGCTCGGCGTGTTGGCTTCAGCCGAGCGGGAGTCCTGGCGGGGCTCCTTTGGACCCCGCCCCGCCGGATCGGTTCGCTCGGTCGAGGGATCCCGGGCCGTTCCTCTGTCAACAGGGCGGCTCCGGCCGTACGGTTGCCGTCGGTAGTTTCTCGAACACGGACCTGGGGTTGTCCTGTGGCAGAGATCGACAAGCTGATCGGCTCGCGCATCGCGAAGGCTCGCAAGCGGAAGGGGTGGCCGCAGGCTTTCCTCGGGGATCTGATCGAGCGCTCGGAGTCCTGGGTCTCGCAGGTGGAGCGGGGGGCCATCGCGCTCGATAGTGTGGCGACGGCTGAGAAGCTGGCCGGGTTGCTGGAGGAGGCCACACCGCATCTATTAGCGTTCGATGTGCGCTACCCGACGGCGGGAGTTGACGCGTCGTCACTCAGATCACACCGGCCCTCTCCGGCTTCGCCACGTGCTGCGAGGCCCGATGCGGAAAGCTCAGATGCTGTGCTGCGACGAACGTTCAACCTCGGCGCCCTCGCGGGCGTGACCAGCGCCCTCGCCGGCCTGTCCCCTGATACCCGGGCGCGAGCGGCCGAGCCGCCCCGGGGCACCCTCGACCGCGAGACGGTGGACGAGCTGCGATCCAACGGCGCCTTCTACCGCCGCTCCTACAAGAGCTTCCCGGCGGCCACGCTGGTGCCGGTAGCGCACAGCCAGATCGACCTGGTGCTGTCGCTGCGGCCCAAGGACCAGCCGGCCGAACTGCGGACCTCCCTGCTCGCGCACATGGCCGAGATGGCATGCCTGGCGGCGTGCCTGCTCTCCCTGGACCTGGCCGACCGCCAGAAAGCCGACTCCTACATGGACCTGGGATACGAGATCGGCAAGGAGATCGACAGCGCCGAGCTCCTGGCGCTCGTCCTGGGTGGCAGGGCCTTCAACGCCTCCTACGGCGGTGACCCGGACAGCGGACTGGACTACGCGCTCGCCGCGGTGGACCACGCCGAGCGCGGGGCCTCGCGGCGGATGCTGGCCTGGACGAACGCGGTTGCCTCCGAGATGTACGCCTCGACCGGCGACGACCACGGCTTCGGCTCCTCGCTCCAAGAGGCCCGCACCGTGCTGTCCGGCCCGATGGACGACGAGCGGTGGGGTGGGATCGCCTGGTTCGACCTGTCCAAGGCCGACGCCTACGAGGGCAGCGACCTGGTCCGCCTGGGCCGCTACCGCGAGGCCCTACCGTCCCTGGACCAGGCGATCGACCGGCTGCCGGAGGAGATGATGCGCCACCGCTGCACCGCCTACATCTCCCGCGCCGAGGCCAACGCCGGCGCCGGGCAGGTCGACGCCGCATGCGCCGACGGACAGGCCGCGCTGGACCTGGTGGAGAAGGTCCAGCACCGCGAGACCCTGCGCCGGGCCTCCGAGCTGCACCGCAGCCTCCGCCCCCACCGCACCGCTGCCGTCCGGTCGCTGGGCGAGCACGTGATCGATACCCGAACCCTTCTCAAGACCGCCAGGAGTGCCGCATGACCCACCGCACAGGACTGATCCTCGACTTCGGCGGGGTGCTGACCACCAGCGTCCCGGCCTGCGCGGCCGGCTTCGACCGCCGCGCCGGCCTACCCGAGGGCACCTTCCTGTCGGTCATCGCGAAGAACCCTGAGGGCATCGCCCTCTACGCCGACCTGGAGCGCGGGGCGATCACCCAGACAGAGTGGAACGAGCGGACCGGTGCCCTGCTCGGCATCGACGGCACCAACCTGCTCGGCACGGTGCTGGAGGACCTGCACCTGGAGCCGTCGGTGATCGCCGCCGCCCAGGCCGTCCGCGCGGCCGGGATCAAGGTCGGCATCTTCTCCAACAGTCTCGGCTCCGAGCCCTGTGACCCCTACCTGGGCCATGACCTGGCCGCGAACTACGACGCGGTCCTGATCTCCGAGCACTACAAGGCCCGCAAGCCCGACCCGGTCCTCTACCAGACGATGCTCGACCTGATGGACCTGCCTGGGACCGCGTGCGTGTTCGTGGACGACACCGCCCGCAACCTGCCGCCTGCCAAAGAACTCGGCATCGCGACGATCCTCGCCACGGACCCGGCGGACACGATTCGGCAGATGGAAGCCCTGCTCGGGCTGCGACTCACCGAAGAGGTCTAGACGACCCGCAACAGGGCTGCGGGTCCGCAACGCGGTTGCGGATACGGTCCGTTGCCGGGCGGCACTGTGGTCTCCAAGCCGCCCCCGGGGAAGAACCCCAAGGCCCCGGGGGCGGCTGACCAAGCCGAACGGCACCCCGCCGGCCGGGGTGCCCGACCCGGAACGGAGACACAGGTGACCACCACCGTCGACACCGCGACGATCACGGTCGAACTGCCGGAGGCGTTCGACCCGCGCTGGAACCGCCTGCCCGGCATCACCGTGGACGGCAAGCGCATCACCCTGAACCCCGCGGAGTACTTCTTCCGCTTCGAGAGCAACACCTGGCTCGTCATCGACTGGGAGACCGTCAAGAACAGCATCCTGAACGCGGACGAGACCGAGACGGCCGCGCTGGAGCAGATGGCCCTGGACTTCGTGAAGGCCAACGCCACCAGCACCACCGACGCGGCGAAGGTCCTCACCATCGCCTACGACGTCTACGCCTACCTCTTCCGCGAGGAGCACCTGGCCGGCCTGGGCCTGCCGCAGATCACCGCCGAGCACCTGAAGATGCTCCGCGAGGCGGCGGTCTTCATGGCCCTCAACAAGGTCGAGCTGGACGGACACATCTCCAACGTCGGCCCGTGCTGGTTCTTCCCCGCCGCCACCTCCGTGGTGTTCGACCTGGACACCGACATGGGCGAGATGCTGGACGAGGTCTACCACGGCGGCTGGTTCAACGAGCACCGCCGCATCGAGGGCATCAAGGCCCACACCGCGCTCGGCGGGCGGCTGGTGCACGGCTGCCAGTCCAAGCCCAGCCAGTCCGGCGGCGTCGTCGCCCCCTACGGCACCGCCATGGCCGCGTTCAACAAGGAGCTGACCGACCTGCGGGGCGACTGGATCGCCCAGGTCTACTCCCACCGCGTGCCGCCGGCCTGACAGATCAGTTGACCAAGGGGTCCGGGGCGGCAGGCGCCACCGTCCCGGACCCGGCAGCCCCGCCCCCGCCCCCGCCCCCGCCCCCGCCAGCCAACGCCCCGAAACGCCCTGGAGCCCCACCGTGGACAAGACCCTCGTCACGGCCATCCTCACCGACATCTGCACCAGCACCCACCGCCCCCAGCCCACCCGCCGCGAGATGCGGGTCTGGGACATGTCCGGGGTCGAGCGCCTGACCTTCCCCGACGGCGCCACCGCCATCTACAAGTACGCCGTCGAGCCGTTCGCCACCGAGGATCAGATCCTCAAGGCCGCCCGCCGCGCGGGCATCCCGGTGCCCGAGGTCCACGGCTCGATCAGCCGCGACGGCATCCTCGGCATGGTCATCGAGGACCTGGGCGAGGAAGCCCACCAGGCCGGGGACACCGACGGCGTCGTTGCCGCCGTCGCCCTGCACGAGGCCGAGCCGTTCGACTGGCTGCCGGTGATGGACGAGGACGCGCTGACCGCACTGCCCGCCCTCGCACTCGGCCACCTGCGGCGCCTGCGCGAGGGGGGCCGCTGGCTGGAGGGCACCGAGGAGATCGCCCAGTCGCTCACCGCGCTGACCGCCGCCGGCGCCAAGCGCGCGATCGGCGCTGAGCTCGCGCCGTTCGGCTGGGTGCACTCCGAGTTCCACCCCACCAGCCTCCACCTGGGTCAGGACGCCTGGTTCCTGCTGGACTTCGCACGCGCGTTCACCGGCCCCGGCCTGCTCGACCTGGCCTCCTGGCACGGCACCCTCGACACCCCCGAGCCGGCCCGGCTCCGCGCCTTCATCGAGGCGTACGTCGCCGCCGGCGGCCACCGCGACGCGCTCGCCGAACGCGGTGGCCTGGCCCCCGAGGCGTGGGCGCTCGGCTGGCACCGGGTCTGGGCCTGCGAGTGGTTCATGGAACAGGCCCACCGCTGGATCAACAACCCCGCCGACGACCCGGTCTACATCGGCGTCGTGCGCCAGCACCTGGAAGCGGCCGTGCGGCTGCTGGAAGCGTGACCGGCAGCTTCTGGGACGCCCACGCCACCGCCCGCCTCGCAGAGGCCCCGCCAGGGCCTCTGGAGGCACCGGCCCGGATGGAGTGGACCCAGCAGCGCGACATCGGGCCCGGCGCCGAGATCTTGGGCACTGACCTTGCCGGTCGCCGGATCATCGAGCTGGGCTGCGGCCCGGGGCACAACGCCGCCCACCTCGCCCAGGCCGGCGCCCGCGTGATCGGCGTGGACAGCTCGGCCGGGCAGATCCGCCGGGCCCTGGCCCACTACGGCCACACCGGTGCCCTGTTCCACCGCGGCACCGCGCTCAGCCACCTCACCCGGGGCAGTGTCCCGCTGGACGCGATCGTCTCGGTCTTCGGCGCCATCGGCTTGACCGAGCCCGCCCCACTGCTGAACGCCGCTTCCCGCCGGCTCACACCCGGCGGCGTCCTGGCCTTCTCCGTCCCGCACCCGCAGCGGAGCGGCGCCATCCGCCGCACCCCCCGAACCCGCGAGGTGATGGCCCTGCCCGACGGCAGCACCGCCACCGTCGAACGTTGGGAACTCGAGCCCGCGACCTGGGCTCGGACGCTCAACCGCGCGGGCCTGCAGGTCACCGCCCTTCAGCACCACTTCGCGCCGGCCAACTCGCCCTGGCCCACCACCCTGCTGATCACCGCACGGAAGCCCCGACACCCCTGACCTGGGAGGCACCGATGCACCAAACCCCGTACCTGCTGCTGGACATCGACGGCGTCCTCATCCCGTTCCCCGCCACGGACGGCAGCACCCCGACCAGCCACACCCGCCACCTCGTCCGCACCGCTGACATCCCGGACCCGTTCGCGATCTGGCTCAACCCCGACCACGGCAAGCTGATCACCGACGCCATCCGCTCGGACCTGGTCCGCCCCGTCTGGTGCACCAGCTGGCGCTTCGACGCCCGCCGCATCATCGCCCCGCTGCTGGGCCTGCCCGACTTCGACCACATCGAGCTGCCCAACCTGCCCATCACCACCAGCCACCCCGACGGCTACCTCTGGAAGCGCAACCACGTCGCGGACTGGCTCGCCTCCGGGCCCGCCGTGTGGATCGACGACGACTTCACCCCACTCGACCACCGGTGGGCCGCCGACCGCACCGCTTTCGGCAACCCCACCCTGCTGATCCAGCCCGACCCCAACACCGGCATCCAGCCCGAGCACGTCATCAATGCCCTGGAATGGGCCGCCAGTCTCACCACCACGAAGCAGGCGGCCTGATGACAGCCCGCCACGCGGCACCGGACCGCGACCGGCTCGGCACCGTCCTGACCACCGGCTGGGCCGCCCTGAACCTCGCCGGCCCCGCGGTCCTGGGCGTCGCCGTCCACCAGTCGCAGGCCGCCGACGCCGACCACCTGGGTTACGCAGCCACCGTCCCGGACGGGGAGCCGGCAGCCGCGTGACCCAGCGGTAGCCCCCGTCAAAGTGTTCAGCTGCACGATCCGTGCGGGGTCGTACGGCTGCTGGTCGTCAGCTGCCGGACGATCCCGACCGGACCGGACGCCTCAGGGCGCCGGACCAGTTCCTGCCGAAGGCGTTCGATTTCCAGGTGCTGGGCAGCGACCCGGCCAGTGCCTGCAACTGCTGATCGCGGCCGGCGACCGGCGCGGCGCCACCCTGCTCGCCGAGTTGCTGCCCGGCCGCGAGGGCCCGGAGGACCTGGTCGCCTGGTGCGCCCGGCTCGCCCCGCACGCGGCGGAGCTGATCCCCGCCCTGGTGAACCACCTGTCCAGGACGAACAGGCAGATCGACACCGAGTCCGACACCTTCGACCACGCCGGGACGGCCGCCTCCTGCCGCGCCCTGGCCGCGCTGCAGGCCTGCGGCTTCGACCAGGCCTCGCTGCTGCTGGGCCCCGTGCTGACCGCTTTCCTGGCGGAACGGCCCGACACCGGAGACAAGTTGCACAGCGCGGCCCGCATCCTCGGGCCGCTGCGGGCGTGCAAGGCCGACGAGTCGGACCTGATCGCCGCCCTGGCCGCGCTCGCCCTGCGCGCGGCCGGCCCGGCAGTGGCGGCGGCTGCGGCGGCGGGCGTTGCCACCAGCGCAGCCGTGGTGACGCCTGATCAGGTCGTGTGTGCGGCCTGGACCAGGACCAGAGCGGTCCGGCCCGTGGTCGCCGCCGGCCTGCTCCGGGCGGCACGCGCCGGTCAGGCGCTGCCCGCCGGGCTGCGGGAGCTCCTGGTGGCCGAGCTGGCCGAGGTCCGGCGGCTGGGCAACGACGGTGCCCCCAAGGCCGGTTACCGCTACAACCGCGCGGCGGACGAAGCGCTGCGGGCCGACTGCACGGCCCTGCTGGCGCACCTCGACCGCCCCTGACGCCGCTCACCGTCCGGTGGCCCCGGGCACGGGCCGTCGGACGGTGCGGGAGTTTTCCACCGTTCAGCAACGACCTTGACACTCCATCGAATAGCGCCCTAATCTCGTTTGTGGTCGATCTAGACAGCATGGAAATGCTGCATTCTTTTCATATTTATCACCCCGCAGATGTCCGGCTCCCGAGGGGTTTCCACGATGGACCACGAGGAGATTTCCACCACACGCCCCGGCCCGCCGACGGCCATCGCCCTGGTCGGCGGCCGACTCATCGACGGCACCGGCGCACCACCGGTGCCGAACGGCGTCACGCTGATCGAGCGCGGTGTCCTCACCCGGCTGACGCCCACTCCGCCGGCGCCCACTCTGGTGTCGTCCGCCCCGGTGCCGTCGGCCCCGGTGTCGTCGGCCCCGGTGTCGTCCGCCGCCGCACCGCACGGCCCGGCGGGCGGTGCGGCGGCGGCAGCTGATCCGGCGAACGGAATTCCACCCGGCGCCCGGGTGATCGACTGCGCGGGGCTGACGATCCTCCCCGGTTTCATCGATTCGCACACCCATGTCGAGCGCGACATTCCCGCCGTGCTGCGCGCTTTCCTGCGGGACGGGGTGACCAGCCTGGGCAACACCGGCAGCGGCCCAGGACTGGTCCCCGAGCTGCGCGCCGCCGGGGCCGAACCGGACGCCGCCCGCGCGTTCGTCGCCGGTCCCGCGATCACCGCGCCGGGCGGCTACCCGGTGATCCGGGGCGACGGCTCGGCCGCACGCGGGGTCGACAGCCCGGCCGGGGCGCGCGCCGCAGTGGACGAACTGGCCGCCCTCGGCGTGGACTTCATCAAGCTGACCCAGGAGCCGTTCGACTTCGACTACCGCACACCCGGGCAGCTCCCGGTGCTCGCACCCGAGTTGATCGCCGTGGTGGCTCGCCGCGCCCGCGAGCACGGCCTGCCGGTGCGCTCCCACGTGCACCACGCCGACCAGCTGGAGGTGGCGCTGGCCGCCGGGGTGACCAGCGTCGAACACCTGCTCTTCCCGCTGCCCGCCCACACCGGCTACGTCGAACTGCAGCGCGCGGGCGCGCTGCGGCTGAAGGAGCTACCCGAACTCGACCGCCGGATCGAGGCGATGGTGGCCCAGGGGGTCTACCTGGTCCCCACCCTCGGCAGCGAGCTGACCAGCATCCGGCTCGGGCTGCCGGAGCTGCCCGAGAGCGCGCTGCGGGAGATCGAACGGCTGCTGGTGGAGGTGCTGGGCCGGTTCGTCGCCGCGGGCGGCACCGTGGCGCTCGGCAGCGACTGGGTGGGCCTGCCCGGTGTGCCCCCCGGGCTGCCGCGCCAGGAGCTCGGCCATCTGCTGGCGGCCGGCCTGACCCCGCTCCAGGTGATCGAGTCCGCGACCCGGCACGCGGCCGCCGTCTGCGGCCGCCGCGAGTCGCTCGGCACGCTGACCCCCGGGCGGCTGGCCGACCTGCTGGTGGTGGGCGGCGATCCGGGCACCGATCTCGCGGCCCTGGACGACCTGCGGCTGGTCATCAAGGCCGGCCGGGTGGTCCACGACACGACGGCCCGCTCCCCCGGCGGCTCGTCGAACGGCTCGTCGAACGGCTCCCCCGGCCGCTCCGCCGGTGGCTCCCCCGCGCACGCCACCCTGCGAGCGCCCTGATGAGCGCCACCGGGCAGCCGGGCGCCCCCGGCCCGGCGGCCGCCGTGGGCCAGGCGAACGCCACTGGGGCAGAAGGGAGTTCACCATGGAAGACGCTGATCGCGGTTTCGGTGGGGTCGTTCATGACCATCCTGGACGCCACCGTGGTCAATGTCGCCGTCCACGCGCTGCAGCTGAAGTACGCGGCACCCACCGCCGAAGTGCAGTGGGTGATCAGCGGCTACGCGCTGGCGCTCGGCATCGCCACACCGCTGGCCGGCGAGCTGGGTGAACTCTACGGCGGCAAGAGGGTGTTCATCGGCTCCCTGTTCGGCTTCACGTTCGCCTCGCTGCTCTGCGGACTCGCGCCGAACCTCGGCCTGCTGATCGCGGCCCGCGTGCTCCAGGGCCTGGCCGGCGGCTTCGCGCTGCCGCTCGGCTCGGCCCGGCTCTTCACCGCGTTCCCGCCGGGCCGGCGTGGCGTGGCGTTCGGCGCCTTCGGCCTGGTGCTGGTCTTCGCGCCGATGATCGGCCCGCTGGTCGGCGGCGCCTTCGTGGACGCCGGGCTGATCAGCTGGATCTTCTTCATCAACGTGCCGATCGGGCTGCTCGGCGTGCTGCTCGGCAGCCGCTTCCTGGCACCGGACCCGCCCAGGCCCGCCGTCCGCCACCAGGTGGACTGGCCGAGCGTGGCAGCCGTCTGCCCGGGCTTCGGCGGGCTGCTGCTGGGGGCCTCGCTGCTCGGCTCCGGTGACCGGGACGCCGCGCTGCTCGCCTTCGCGGTGGGGCTGGCCGCGCTCGGCTTCCTGGTGCTCCGCCAACTGCGCGGCAGCGGACCGGGGCTCTTCGATCTGCGGCTCTACCGGGTGCGCACCTACGGGATCGGCAGCGCGATCAACGCGCTCGGCCAAGTACCCTTCTTCGGGACCCAGTTCCTCCTGCCGCTGGGCCTGCAGGTGGTGCGCGGGGCAAGCGCGCTGGACGCGGGCCTGGCCCTGCTGCCGCTGGCGATCAGCTCCGGGGCCACCGGACTGCTGGGCGGACGGCTGCGCGACCGGATCGGCCCCCGGCTGCCGCTGACCGCGGGCTTCCTGTTGCTCGCGAGCGGCATCGCCCTGCTGCGCGCCGACGCCACCGACCCGGCGCCCGCCACCCTGGTCTGGCCGCTGCTGCTGGCCGGAGCCGGCGCCGGTGTGATCCCGCCGCTGACCCAGGTCACCGCGCTGAGCGAGGTGCCGCGCGCCTCGGTGGCCCGGGGGACGTCCCTGCTGCAGGCCACCCAGCGGGTCTGTCAGGCGCTGAGCGTGGCGGTGCTGGCCACGATCGTCGCCCGGGCGGTGGGCGGGGCGAGCGGGCCCGGCGGCGGAGACCCGGGCTATCGCGGCCGGTTCGCGGCCGGTGTGGCCGACGGCTACCTGCTGGCGATGGTGCTCGCCGTCTGCTGCGCGGCGCTGGCGGCGCTGCTGCCCGGGTGGCCGATCGCGGGGCCCTGGGGCGCGGCCGCGGCACCGGGCCGGGGCGCCCCGGCCGAGCAGGTGCCGGACGCGGGCGGGTGATCGGTGGTGTGCCGCGACTGCGAGGCGCCGCGCGAGCGGGGCGAGGCGCGGGAGCGCCCACGGGGCCAGGCGCTGGGCGATCCGGCGGGAGGTCCGGTGGGTGATCCGGTGGGTGATCCGGCACGCCTGGCGACCGGACGGACGGACCTGCCGGCGGAGTGGGCCGAGGTGCGGTCAGCGGGCGCGGTGCGGTCGGCGGGCGCGGTGCGGTCGGCGGGCGCGGTGCGGTCGGCGGGCGCGGTGCGGTCGGGCATGCCGGCCGGGGCGTCAGCCGGGGCTGCGGGCGGGGCGGTGGGCGCGGTGCGGCCCGGGCCCCTGCGCGGGCGGGAGCAGGAGGTGGCGCGGCTCACCCAACTGCTCGACCGCACGCTGAGCACCGGGCGCGCTGCCACCGCCGTGATCGCCGGGCCCGCCGGATCCGGCCGGACCCGCCTGCTGCGGGAGGCGGAGCGGCTGGCCGTCGGGCGCGGGTTCCGGGTCACCCGGCTCGACCCGGGCGCGTGCCCGGCGCCGGGCGGCCCGACCGTGGCCGGACTCCCGTGGGCGGCGGAGCCCCCGGAGCAGGCGGGGACGACATCGGCATCGGGCCCGGCACAGGCGTCGGGTTCAGCAGAAGTGTCCGGTTCAGCACAGGTATCGGATTCAGCACCGGGCCGGGCGCGGGTGCTGGTCCCGGCGCAGCCTTCGGGCCCCGCGCGCCTGTCGCGGGGGCCGGGGGCCGGGGCGAGGCAGCCGCGGCGCACGGCGGTGCTGGTCGGCTGCGACTGCGACCGAGCCTGCGAGCACCCGCCGCTCCCCTGGATCAGCCAGGCGACGGCCGTGCTGCGGGTCTCGACCCTGCTGCTGCCGCAGGCCGAGGAGTCGGCCGCCCGCGAGGCGTGGGACCTGCGGGTGGAGCTCGGCCCCCTGCCCGCCCCCGCCGTCGCCCAGCTCTGCACCGACCTGCTGGGAGCTTCGCCGGACGCCGAGTTGGCGGCCCTGCTCGGCGTGGCGCGGGGCCGGCCCGGCCCACTGGTCGAGCTGCTGCACGAGCTGGCGCGGGGGGCCTCGCTGCGGACGGCCGACAGCGTGCTCGGGCTCGCCGATCCGTCGGGCGGACTTCCACCAGCGGTCAGTGACCTGACGCTTCGTCAACTCACCGCCTCCCCGCCCCGGGTGCGCGTACTGCTGGAGGCCGCCGCCGTGCTGGGGCGGACGAGCCTGCCGGAGGAGGTGGCGCGGATGTTGAACGAGCCGGTGAGCGCACTGGTTCCGGACTTCCGAGCGGCGGCTGCCACGGGCCTGGTCCACTTCGACACCGAGCACCTGGCCTTCCGTCACGAACTGCTGCGGCTGGCCCTGCTCGCCGAGCTTCCCCCGGCCGTCCGCGCGGCCATGCACCGTGAGGCCCTGACCCTGCGGCTCGCCCGGGGACGGTCACCCGCCTCCCTCAGCTCCCACCTGCTGCACGGCGCCTATCCCGGCGACCCCGTCACCGGCCCGCTGCTGCGCCTGGCCGCCGCCCAGTCGCTGGCCGAACACCCCGCGGCGGCAGCCGAGTTGGCGCTGCGCGGGCTCGAAATGCTGGGAGCGCGGGGGCCCGGAGCGGAGACGGGGCCCGAGGCGGAGACGGGGCCCGGCCCGGAGGCGGGGCCCGGCCCGGGCGCCGCCGAACCGGCCGGGCCGCCCCAGCCCACCGCCCCGGCGCCACCCGCACCCCGGAGCAGTCCCGCCGAGGCCGGCGCCGACCTGACCGCGCTGGCCGCC
This sequence comes from Kitasatospora sp. NBC_01287, assembly GCF_026340565.1. NCBI lineage: Bacteria > Bacillati > Actinomycetota > Actinomycetes > Kitasatosporales > Streptomycetaceae > Kitasatospora > Kitasatospora sp. NBC_01287. The sequence continues at coordinate 7,198,357 of NZ_JAPEPB010000001.1, read as the reverse complement.
GAGGCCTGCGTCCGCTCCGGCGCGCTCGCCAAGGGAGCCGCGCTCGCCCGCACCGCCCTGACCGGCCCCGCCCTGCCACCGAGCGCGGACGCCCGGCTGCGCGCCTCGCTCGCCACCGCGCTGCTGCTGCTCGGTCGGCCCACCGAGAGCGCCGCCCTCGCGAAGCAGGCGGCCGGCCACCCCGGAGCACCGGACGCCGCGCGCCAGGAGGCGCTGCTCACCGGCCTGGCCGCCCTCGGGGACGGCGCGGCGGTGGACGACCCCGAGCGCCGGATCTCCGCGCTGCTCCATCAGGCCGCTCCGTCCGGCCTCGACCTGCGCGCCGCGGCCCGCCTCAGCGGCGCCTCGCTCGCCTGGCGCGCCGGCCGCCCCGGGACCGCGCTGACCCTCTGCCGGCAGGCGGCCGCACTCGCCGCACAGGGCTCCACCATCGCCTGGCACACCCGCCCGGAGCTGACCCTGGCCCTGCTGCTCGCCCAGTGCGGCCGGCCGGGCGAGGCCACCGAGGCGGCCGCCCTGCTCGGGCAGCCGACGCCGGGGGCCTTCCTCCCCGAACTGGTCCGACGGATCGTCACTGCCCGACTCGCCCTGGCCCACGGCGCACCCGAGCGGGCCGACGCCGAGGCGGCCGACGCCCTGCGTCTCGCGGTACAGGCCGGCATCCCGTCCCACCAGGCGACGGCCCGCCTGCTGCTGGCCACCACCGCGCTGTACCGCGGCGACCACCCGGCCGCCGCCGACCACGCCCTCGCTCTGCCGGGCGCTCCCGCCGCCTGGGTCGAGGCCCGACTGCGCGCCGCGGGCGCCGCCCCCGCCCCGCTCCCGCCCGTCCTCAAGGAGCTCACCGCCGACCCGGCCGCCCTCGCCCGGCTCTGCCTGGAGGAGCCCGCCGCCGCCCCCTGGCTGGTGCGCACCGCGCTGGCCCTCGGCGAGCCCGGCCGAGCCGGCACCGTGGCCACCGTGGTCCGCGGCCTCGACCCCGCCGAGCCCGCCGCCTCCACCAGTGCCCTGGCCGCCACTGACTCGCCTGCCGCCACTGACGCCCTTGCCGCCGGGAGCGCCGGCAGGACGCCCGCCGTGCGGGCAAGCGCCGCCCATCTGCACGGGCTGTTGGAGCGTGACCCGCAGGCGCTCGCCACCGCCGCCCGCGACCACCGCGACGCCTGGGCCCGTGCCTCCGCGGCCGAGGACCTGGGCGCCCTGCTCGGCACGGCCGACCGGCCCCGCGCCGTACGGAGCCTGGGCCAGGCCCTGGAGGTCTACGAACAGCTCGGCGCCACCCCCGACGCGGCCCGCACCCGCCGCCGCCTGCGCACCCTCGGGGTCCGCCGCCGCCACCGCCCGCCCACCCCCGAGCCGTCCGCCCCCGAGCCGCTCGGCTCCGCCTGGACCGGCCTCACCAGGACGGAGCGCACCGTCGCGGGCCACGCCGCCGCCGGCCTGACGAACCGCCAGATCGCCGGCCGGATGTTCCTCTCCCCCCACACGGTGGCCTTCCACCTGCGCCAGATCTTCCGCAAGCTCGGCATCCACTCCCGCCTGGAACTCGCCCGCCGCGCCCCCGGCGGCGCCCGCCGGAGCGGCGCCGGTCCCTGGAACGCACTCCAACAGCCATCGCCGGGCACCGGCAGGAGCAAGGAGCGCCTGCCCGAGTAGCGCCCAGCCCGGCCGGCAGTTGGGGCCGCACCGGGGGCTCAGCTCGTTGACTCCAGCCAGCCCCTGTACCAGTGGTGGAAGTCCGGACCTGGGGTCAGACCACCCCAGCCCGGGTCGTCCGACCACACCTGGCCGGCGCTCCTCCCGGTGACGACGAGACGGTGGAACTCTCCGCACCCGGCTTCCGCGATGACAAGGGTTCCCCTGACCGAGTAGTCGGCGCGGCCTCCCCGAGCAGGACCGGGGTACTCCTGGGCGTACGGAAAGGGCGTGGCCAGAAAGCCGGGTCTTCGGCCTTCCTCCCGGAGTTCGTACACCGCGTCCTCCTCGGCCAGGTGGTCGGTGAGCCGGAACACTCCGTGACCGGGGCCGGCTCCTCCGTCCGCCACAGCCGTGAGAAAGCCGCGGTAGGACGCGGGCAGCCTGACTCCGTACACCCGCTCGAAGGAGCGGACCGCCTCCTCCGCCAGGGGAGGGTGGAGTCGGTAGCCGTGACCATCGGCACCGAAACGCCTGAACCCGGGATCCCGTTCTGCCATGGCCGCGACCCGCTCCCGCACCGGGACACCGTCCCAGCCGCCACTCCGGCCGTCATCGGACGGATGCTCCGCCGGGCTCACCGCCACCTGCACACCCCTTGCTCCTCGGTGCCGCGCGAGGCCCTGATGAGGACTCTTGAACGGCTCTGCCCACAGTTGCGTGAATGATCCTTGGCCTGGCAGCGCGGACCGTGATCAGCCGGATCGACCGTGCTTGTGCAGCGCGGCGCCGGAGCGGAAGCGGATTCGGCCGCACCGGTCCCTCTCATCCTCGGTTGCGTCGACCGGGCAGCAGCAATGCCGTCCCAGCCAGGCCAGATCGCTCGGGTCCAGCCAGAGCGGCACGCGCCCGCGATCCGCCTCGGCCTGGGGATTCGTCGGCTCGATCTCGGTCATGGCGAGAGGCTACCCGACCACCAGGCGGCGTCCTCGAAGATCATTCACGTGAGCGCGGGCAGCCGCCGTCCTGGCCCGGGAAGCGAACGACGAGGCCACCGACGCCGTCCGCACGCACCGTCCAAGGGGGCAGCGCAGACAAGCCGTCGTGCCCGTCAACAGTCGAAGACCGACCAGCAGATCTCGTTTCGCAACCGCTGATCGTCCAGGACGAGTTCGCGAATCTCAACCGGGAGCTGTTCGCGCTGCCAGCGGCATTCGAGCCTGCCGGCGCTCTCACCCTCCCGCCCGGGGGCCGTCGCACGCACAGCCTTGATCGCGTAGGCCGCGGCGCCGAGCTCGTGTGCGGCGACGTGCGCCACCACCGCCGCCTGGCCGGCAGCATACGCGGCGTGCCGAGCGGCTCCGCTCAGCCCTCTTGCCGCAGCCATGGCATGGCCACCCGCCGCTCGGGACCGGGACATCCCGATCTCGCCGCACGCCCATGCCCGGATCTGCTCGATCGCCTCGCGGGGCCGCAGGTCCGAGGGCTGCGCCGACTCGAAGAGGTGCAGAACGTGCTCCGCGCACGCGGCGGCCCACAAAGCCAGGAGCCGATGGTCGGAGTCCGTAAGCGTCCCCCCACGGCGGATGGTGATGAAGCGGGGGTCGCGATCTTTGGGGAGGATCATGGCGTTCCAAGGGATCGGCTGCGCGCGTAGGGCGATGACGTCCAACGTCAGGGTTTGAAGCGAGAGTTGGGCACCCTCGCGACCGCACTCTAGATGAAGACCGACGCTCTACCGAAGACGTCCCCGCATCTCGCGCCATGGCGGCCTGCCGCGGGGATCGCCCCGCGACTCACCGACGCCGAACTGGTCACGCCGCCGAGGTCGGCGATGCCTGCGGCATGGTGATCGGCCAGCCGCTGGAGGTCAACGCGATCTACCGGCTCCGCGCCGCCCAAGGGGTGATCGCCCTGCGCAAGAAGTACGGCGACGGCAGGCTGGAGGCGGCCTGCGCGAAGGCGATCACGTTCGGCGACCCGTCCTACCGCACCATCAAGGGCATCCTGGTGGCCGGCACCGAGACCGATCCGGAGACCGGCGACGTGGGGGCCGCGGCCTTCCTCCACGGAGCCCAGCAGTTGTTCGCCTCCGCCATCCCCACCCAGACGCAGGACGAACTCCGCGATGACCAGGGCCGCGACGACAGCCAGGAGGCCGTCCGATGAGTGTGATGAACACGGCTCTGCGCGAGTCCCTGAAGGCGCTTCGGCTGTCCGGGATGTTGGAGACCCTCGATGCCCGCCTGCTTCAGGCCCATGGCGGTGAACTCGGGCACCTGTTCTTCCTGCAGGTCCTCTGCCAGGACGAGATCACCCGCCGCGAGACCGTCGCCTTCCAACGGCGTCTGCAGAGAGCGGAGTTCGAGCAGCAGGTCACGCTGGAGGAGTTCGACTTCGCAGCCTCCTCGAAGCTGCCCGCGACCCAGATCCGCGACCTGGCCGCCCTGCGCTGGCTGCATGCCGGCGAGTCCGTAATTTTGTTCGGTCCGGTCGGCGTCGGCAAGACACATATCGCCCAGGCCCTGGGCCACCTGGCTGTCCGCCAGGGCGCCAACGTCCGCTTCGTCAAGACCAGCCGCATCCTGGCGGACCTGGCGGGCGGCCACGCGGACCGCACCTGGGAGAAGCGGATCCGCGAGCTGATCCGCCCCGACGTCCTCATCCTCGACGACTTCGCGATGCGCCAGCTCACCGCGGCCCAGGCCGACGACCTCTACGAGCTGGTCAGCGAGCGGCAGGGCCGGTCCCTGATCATCACCAGCAACCGGGCACCCAGCGACTGGTATCCGCTCTTCCCCAACCCCGTCGTCGCCGAGTCGCTCCTGGATCGGCTGATCAACACCAGCCACCAGGTCATCATGAACGGCCCCAGCTACCGGCCGAACAAGCGACCCAAGAACCCGGCAGACAAGACCGACAAGCCGTCGATCAAGTAGGCCCTGCCCCGGCGGATCGTGTGGCTATGCGAGTGTCGGGTTGTTGCGCCCGGGACAGGGTGCCGGCTGATCTCACGAACCCGGGGCGGGTGCGGCTGAAGCCGCACCCGCCCCCGCCAGGGTGTCAGCCCGCCGACGCAGGTTCTCAGCGATGTCGTCCCAGTCGGGACCATGCAGATAGAGGCTGTCCGCTGCCTCGCGCATGAGCACAGGCTCGTCTGGTCGCTGCAAGAGCACCAGCCGGTAGGCGAGGTTACGGACCCACACCGGGAGAAGGCCGTCAACCAGGTGCGGGCACAGTTCACGCAGCATGACGAGAATCGAGTCCGCGTCGGCGAAGGTCAGTTCCTCGACGAAGTACTGAACTTGATTGGGTGATGTCGGGCTGTTCGCCGGACAGCGTGCGGGTGGTTTCGGTAGTCCTGGTGGGGTGAGATATCCGCAGGGCGGCGGCTTGACCGACGCCGAGAGGGCCGGGCGAGAGCGGGTCCGGCTCCAGGCCGTGACTGGCTTCGAGGCCGGCGAGAAGAACCGGGAGATCGCTGCGGTGTTGCGGGTCTCGGAGCGGTCGGTGGAACGGTGGCGGCGCCAGTGGCGCGAGGAGGGCCTGGCCGGGTTGGCGTCGAAGGGATCGCCTGGCCGACCTCGACTGTCGGAGACGCAGATAGCCAGGCTGGAGCAGGAGTTGGAGCGAGGCCCGCTGGCCCATGGGTGGGCCGACCAGCGGTGGACGCTGGCCCGGGTGAAGACGATGATCGGCCGCCTGTTCCACGTCTCGTACACCGTGGAGGGCACGTGGCGGCTGCTGCGGCGGCACGGCTGGTCGTGGCAGCAGCCCGCCCGGCGCGCGATCGAGCGCGACGACGACGCGGTGGAGCTGTGGAGGCAGGAGGTCTGGCCGCGGGTAAGAGCACCGCGGCGGTGAACAACGCCTGGGTGGTCTTCGAGGACGAAGCCGGCCAGTCGATGACGCCGCCGCGCGCCAGGACCTGGGGCCGCCAGGGCGTCACCCCGGTCGTCCGCGTGCGCGGGCGGGGCTCGGGCCGTGTCTCCATGGCGGGGATGACCTGCTACAAGCCCGGTGAGCGGTCCCGGCTGATCTATGCGATCCGCGAGTACCGGGGCCGCAAGGACGAACCGAAGGGCTTCGGGTGGAAGGACTACCGCGACCTGATCGTCCGTGCCCACAGCCAGCTCGGCGGTCCGATCGTCCTGGTGTGGGACAACTTGCGCATGCACCTGGTCGCGCCGCTGCGGGAGTTCTTCGAGGCCAACGCCGCCTGGCTCACGGTGTTCCAGCTACCGACCTACGCTCCGGACCTGAACCCGCAGGAGGGCGTCTGGTCGCTGGTCAAGCGGGGCATCGGTAACCTCGCCGCCGCTGACCTCGGCCAGATCACCCGCGCGGTGAAGCGCAAGCTCAAGATGCTGCAGTACCGGCCGGAGGTGATCGACGGCTGCCTGACGGCCACGGGTCTGATGCTGGAGAGCTGATGTGCTTCAGTCCTCCCAGTTCGCGTAGTCGCCCATCGCGACGTCGTCACACAGGGTCTCCCAGAACCCGTTGTGTGCCAGCGCGGTGGCGTCGAGGGTGGCGAGGAGCTCGCGAAGGTCGTCCGCTGCCTGGTCGAACCGGTCCTCCTCGTGTTCTTCGTAGAAGGGGAAGCGGGCGATAGTGGCTGCCACGCACCGGTGGAAGGCCCCGAGGTCCCGGTTCACGTGGTTGACGACCGAAGCCTCGGTGCTGGGGATGTGCACGATGAGGCGCGAAGCCACATTGATGCCGATCAGCCCGAACAGACTGCAGGACCCGAAGACGACTACCCCGCACTCGCCGAACCCGTCCAGAACTGCCGCCTCGGCCAGCGGTCGGTACTCGTAGCCGATCAGTCCCGCCGGCACGCCGGTCTGCCGCAGATCGGCGGCGATCTCTGTGGGCACCCGCGGCGAGCAGCCGATCCGGACCACGGCGTACTGGGGCAACGGCAACGGCGGCAGGTCTCGAATCACGCGGACATCATCCTCGTACTCCCGCGTCGTGGGGAAGCCGCAAGTCGGGCCCCCATCACCGAGCAGCAGACCCCGACATCACGGATTCAAGTTCAGTACTGCGGTACTCCACGACCGAGCCCCTGAGGATCTCCCGGATCTCCGGGCGCCACCGAGTCACTACCTGCGGCGTGGAGGTCCTCCTGCGGCAGGCCGAACATCTGGCGGCAGGGCCGCAGTCCGCTGATCGAGACGGGGACCTGCTGGTGCGCCTGCCAGCGGGCACGCGTCAGCCTCAGCCGCCTCATCGTCGTGGGCCGGCCGCGGACCGCGTGCCGGTCGATGCCGTCGAGTTCGTAGCCGTGCTTCTGGGACACGGCGAACGAGGTGGCGTTGTCCTCGAAGGCGCCCGACGTCGCCTCCAGGGCTTCGAGCCCTTCGAAGGCCAGGTGCAGTACGGCGGCGCGCATCTCGGTGCCGATGCCTCGCCGTTGGTACCGCGATCCGAGCCAGGAGCCGGTGCTGACCTGCCGCAGGACGGCGAAGTCCCGGGCGAAGACGGACTGCAGCCCGACGACCCTGCCGCTCTCGAAGACGGCGAGGGTCAGCGCCCAGTTGTCCGGCGACCAGTTCCCCCGGCGCAACCAGTGGTGCTGGACCACCGAGCGGGCCCGTTCCGCCGGCGGCAGGTCGGTCCACGGCACCAGGAAGGGCATCCGGTCCGGTTCGTGGATGCCCTCCGCCGCCAGGTCGGCCAGCTCGGCCAGCTCGTTGTCGCCGGGCAGGCGCAGTTCCAGGCGGGGGGTGCTCAGGCGCAGGCCCAGCAGGGGCCAGTGGTCGATCAGCATGAGCCATTGTTGATCACGACAGCAGCTCCGGTCGCCTGATTTCCAGCCTCGGGGCAGGCCGGGAGACTCGGGTCGCCTTCCCCCTGCGGCGGCTGCTCCACCGGCTATCCGGCCGGGTGCCATTCGTGCTCCAGGATGCTGTGGACCTCGGAGTCCCGCCAGCCGTCCCGGAGCAGCATCGTGTGGCGCAGCCGTCCCTCGTAGGTCAGGCCGAGCTTGGCCATGACCCGGGCCGAGCCGTGGTTGCGCGGGTCGCAGGTGGCATGGATCCGGTGGAGGCCCAGCTCCTCGAAGCCGTGTGCGAGCAGTTCCCGACCGATGGCCGTGCCGATGCCCTGCCCCCACACCCGCGGGTGCACGAGGTAGGAGATCTCGCCCTCGCGGCGGCCGCGGTTGCGGATGTGCAGTTCGCCCATGCCGACGGCCTCCCCTCGCAGCCGGGCCAGGTAGGGGTAGCGCCGCTGCGGGGTGTATGCCCAGGACTCGACCGCGGCGGTCACGAACTGCCGGGTCTGCTCCTCGGTGTTCGGCCCCCAGGGCTGGTAGCGGCACACTTCCGGCAGGCTCGCCCAGCCGTGGACGGCGGGCCAGTCGCTCTCCTCGATCCGGTGCAGGACCAGCAGTTGCTCACGCATGTGGTGATCCTGCCGTCCCGACGGGGTTCCTCCAAGACCATCCGGGTGGGCCGGGGCGTCACCAGCGCAGCAGCAGCCGTTCCGGGCCGTGGAAGACCAGGTCCGCCGCGTACCGCACCGGTCGCTCCAGCAGCTCGGCGGTGCTCAGCGGGCCCAGCAGGGCGGCCAGCGCCAGCTCCGTCTCCGCGCGGGCCAGCACCGCGCCCAGGCAGTAGTGGATGCCCAGGCCGAAGGCGAGTTGCCGACCGGTGGTCCGTCGGTGCGGGTCCACCGCGTCCGGCCGCTCGAAGTGGGCCGGATCGCGGTTGGCAGCGCCCAGCAGCAGGGTGACCCTGGCCCCGCGCGGGACCGGGTGGGCGCCGAGCCGTTCATCCTGCTGGACCCAGCGGGTGACGGCCTGGACCGGCGGGTCGTAGCGGGCGAACTCCTCGACGGCGGCGGGGAGCAGCGCGGGTTCGGCGCGCAACAGGGCCACCAGCTCCGGGCGGTCGAGCAGGGCCAGCACCGACTTGGTGATCAGGTGGGTGGTGGTCTCGTGCCCGGCGGTCAGCAGGTGCACGCAGGTCGCGACGACCTCCGCCGACGTCAACTCCCCGGCCGCGAGCAGCAGGTCGATCAGGTCGCCGCCCCCGCTGCCGCCCCCGCTGCCGCGCGCCCGCCGCCCGGCCAGTTGCTCGTGGAAGTAGCCGGTCAGCTCCCTGGCCGCCGCGTCGGCCAGGGCCGGTGCCTCGGGCGTGCGCCCCGCCCGTGAGCTGCTCCCCTGCTGCAGGCGCAGCGAGCACTCGCGCAGCCAGCGGCCGTCCCGGCGGGGCAGGCCGAGCAGTTCGGAGATCACCAGCACCGGGTAGGGCGCGGCGAAGTCCGCCACCAGGTCGATGGTGTGCTGCCCCGCCAGCAGCTCGGCCACGATCGCGGCCATCCGCGCCCGCAGCCCGGCCACCACCCGGGGGGTGAACTCGCGGCTGAGCACGGCCCGCAGGCGGGTGTGGCGGGGCGGGTCGAGGAAGACCAGCCAGTCCTCCACCAGGGCGCGCACCGCCGTGTCCGCCACCGCCGCGTGGGTCACCCCGGCCCCGACGGCCGCCGCCGGGGCACGCCGGCCCAGCCGTGGGCTGGCCAGTGCCTGGGCCACCTCCTGGTAGCCGAAGACGAAGTAGCCGCCCGCGCCCTCCTGCACCGCACCCGCCGCGCGGTAGCGCCGGTAGACGGGGTAGGGGTCGGCGATCTGCTCGGCAGGCCAGTCGGCCAGGGTGAACGGGGGCGGCGGTATCCGATCCGCCGTCACAACGCCCCCCGCACAGCGGCAGCTCCGGCGTCGGCAGCTCCGGTTTCGGCAGCTCCGGCGTCGGCAGCTCCGGCGTGCTCGGTCACCTGGGCTGCATCGGTCACCCGAGCGGCGTCCGTGGTGCCCGGGATCGCGTCCGCTCCCCCGTACGGCCCCGTGGCTCGCCCGGCGCCACGCACCGTGTCGGCCAGGGCGCCCGGGTCGGCCGGCAGCTCGTCGTCCCGCCAGGCGACGTGGCCGTCGGGGCGGACCAGCACGAAGCGGCGGCGGTAGAGGTCGGCCACCTCCTTGTCCCCGCAACTGGTGACCGAGAGCGGCACCCGCCGGTCCGCGAAGGCCCGGATCAGACCGTCGAGCAGGCCCCGCGCACCGGACGCGCCAGAGGCACCGGACGGGTCGGACGGGTCGGACGGGTCGGACGGGTCGGACGCGCCGGACCCTGCGCGTGTGAAGTCGAGCAGCCGGAAACCGTCGCCGAACAGGTCGAGGGTCGAACGCCCGGGCGCCAGCCAGGCGTGCGGCGCCCGCGCACCGGGGCGGCTGTTGGGACGATCCTCGGGCTCGTCCGGATCGGCCGGCACCCGGTCCGGCAGCACGATCGCCGAGCGGTAGCGGTAGCCCATGTGGATCATCGGCGCGTCGAACTCGCGCCGCACCCCGCCCTCCTCCAGCCGCTGCCCGAATTGGGCGCGGGCCAGCTCACCGGCCGGGCCGTCCTGGTGCAGCTCGGCGGGCAGCTCACGGCCCATGGTGCGGACCAGGTTGCGGTTGGCCTCCTCGACGGCCTCCAATGCGACCGGGCGACGCTCCGTGCGGTAGCTGTCCAGCAGGCCGGGACCCGCCCAGCCGGCCAGCTCGGCCGCCAACTTCCAGCCCAGGTTGGCGACTGCCGCGATCCCGGCGTTGAGGCCGAAGCCGCCGGACGGCGAGAGGGTGTGCGCGCTGTCGCCGAGCAGCAGCACCCGGCCGTGCCGGAACTCCTCGGCCACCCGGTGGGTGAGGTGCCACTCGTGATCGGAGAGCACCTCGACCGGGGTCGGCACGGCGATCGCGCGCCGCAGCAGCTCGATCGCCGGTGCGGTGGCCTCGGGACCGCCGTCGACCCGGACCGAGAGCCGGAAGAGCGCGTCACCGTCCATCGCGCGCATCGGGAAGCGCAGCGTGTCGGAGAGCAGCAGGAAGTAGAAGAGCGCTGCCCGGTCGCCGAGTTGGGCACGCAGGCCGGGGGCCCGGAAGAGGATGTTGCGGAAGACCTGGGTGGGGTGCCGGGCGGGTGCCGCGATCGCGCAGGCCTTGCGGATCGGCGAGGCGGCCCCGTCGCAGGCCACCAGGTAGCGGGACCGGAGCGTGCGGGGCCGCTCCCGCGTGGCGCCGTCGCCGAGGTCGGTGAGGGAGGCCGTGACGCCGTCCTCGTCCTGGTCGAATCCGCTCAACCGGCAGCGCAGCCGCAGCGGCCCCTCGGGGTGATGGCCGACCGCCTCGGCGAGCAGCGGGCCGAGCCAGTGCTGGGGGCAGATCGCGTCCGGCTCGGGGGTGTGTTGGAACGGCGGCCGGGTCAGCGTGCTGCCGATCCGCAGCCGGTAGACCTCGTGGCCGCCGACCCGGGTGACCCAGGCGCTGTCCAGGGTGTGGTCGGCGGGCCAGCCGGCGGCGCGGATCCGGTCGGCCAGCCCCCAGCGCCGGTAGTGCTCCATCGAGCGCGGGCCGATGTTGCTGACCTTGGGGTGCGCGACCGAGCCGTCGCCCGCCTCCACCACCACGCAGTCCACGCCGCGCGAACGCAGCTCCAGCGCCAGGGTCAGGCCGATCGGGCCACCGCCCACGATCAGGACCTCGGTGTCGTGCTGAGGGGTCATCGGACTCCTTTCTCGGGTCGTGCTCTGCACTCGGGTCGTGCGCTGTTCCGGGGTCGTGCGCTGTACGCGGGCCGTGCGTTGCCCGCGGGTCGTGCTGACGGTTCACACCGGCGGCACGCGCCCTCAGGTCGGGCCCGTCGTCCGCAGCCGGGCGATCAGGTGGTCGAGGGTGCCCGGCACCTGGGCGGGGACGAGCGGGCAGGCGCGGGCCGCCGCCGCCAGCCGGTGCAGGCGTCGGCCCAGCTCGCGCCGGGTGGCGGCGGGCGGCCCGGGTATCGGCCGCGGCTCGCCGGCGAGCTCGAACGGCGGCCCGGCAGTGCGACCCGGCACCCCGGCGGGCAGGTTCACCAGGAGTTCGGCGAGCGGGCGCAGCGCCCCGTTCATCAGCTCGATCGACGCGTTCATCAGCTCGGAGCGGCGCAGGCTGGCCGCGGGGTGCTCGGCGAAGTGCTGGACCATCAGCTGGGCCATCAGCGCATAGGCATCGTTACCGAGCAGGGCCACCTGACGGGCCGTCGGCTCGGTGATCAGCTGCTGGGCGGCGCTCCCGGGGCGCAGGGTCGGGTTGCGCAGCACGGGGTGGGCGAGCTCGGGCACCAGCTCGCCCCCCTTGCCGGGCCCGACCGGTTCGAGGGTCGCGAGCAGCTCGGCGATCCGCCGGAAGGAGTCGTGGTGCGACTCCTCCCCCGGCGGCCGCCCCGGCTCCAGCACGCCGCCCTCACCCTGTTCGGTGACGAAGTCGACGGCGAAGAGCGCGCTGCGCAGGTCGTCGACCTGGAGCTGGTAGTCGGGGTGGCGGGAGTTGACCGAGCGGCGTAGGAAGACGTGGTGCTCGCCGCCGGAGGGCCGTCCGGTGAAGAGGTCGGGCAGTCGCGGCAGCGCCTGGCGGATCGCGGCATAGAGCTCGCTGATCGAGTGGTAGGCGGGGCCGGCGGCAGCGGGGGGTCCACCGTGGCCGGGCAGGCAGCCGTGGCCGGGCAGGCCGCCGTAGCGGGGCTCGGTCAGCAGGCGGTCGGGCTGCTCCAGGGCGATGAAGCGCTGCACGCCGGCGGGCCCGAGGGCTTCGAGGCAGAAGTCGAGCGGGATCGGCAGCCGGTGGTTGAGGGTGCCGAAATCGACGGCGGGGAAGTGGAACGGCTCGCCGAGCGCCATCAGCAGGTTGTTGACCACCAGGAAGTGGGTCATCTCCTCGCGGGCGACGCGCAGCAGCGTGCTGCGGATCGAGTCCTCCAGCGTCTCGCCGCCGTCGCCGCAGACCAGCCGCAGCCGCTGCTCGCTCCAGGCGCCGCACCGTTGGTAGGCCAGGCCGGCGCCGTGGGTGGGCAGTGAGTAGACCGCGTACAGGTACTGGAGGGTGACGGCCAGTTCGATGGTGACGGCGTCGCGCAGCGCGGCGACCAGCTCGGCGCGGGTGGTGATCGCGCCGGCAGCGGGGCGCCGGGGGGCTGGAACGGTGGTGAGCACGTGGCGCGGGGTGCCGCTGGCGCGCAGGTAGCCGAGCAGCAGCCAGGCCTTGGGCGCGGAGAGGTCCCTGGTGGGCGGCATGTAGTAGGTCCGGCCCTTGTTGCGCGGGTCGGACATCTGCCAGCAGAGCCGGGCATAGGTCTCCACCCGGTGCGGGTCGGCCAGGCTGAAGACCTCCTGCTTCATGAAGGTGGAGGTCAGCTCGTAGTAGGCGAAGACCTCGCGGTGCAGCAGTTCGAAGGTGATCCGCTCGGCCGGCAGGTCGGCCAGCCGCCAGTCGTCGGGCAGCACCCGCAGCGCGAGGTGGCCGGTGCCGGACCAGTGGCGCAGCGCGTCCTGGTCGTCGTAGGCCGCCGGCTCCGGCTCGCCGGGGGCCGCGAGCAGCAGCCGCCCGCAGCCGGCCCGCGCGCCGCGCAGGGTGAACCGGCCCAGACCCTCGGGCCCGGTGTCCAGCGTGCAGGCCGCGGACCAGACGCCCGTTCCGGGCCGCAGCCGCACCAGCGGTCGACCGTCCGGCTCGGCCTGCGGCCTGGCGCGCGGATTGACGTACTGCCGGATCCGGATGCCGCGCACCGGCGCCGGCCGGCCGCGCACCAGCGACCGGACGGTGACCGTCACATCCTGTTCGGCGTCCTCAGGGCCATTGGGGTGCTCCACGATCAGCGCGGCCTCGTCGCTCTGGACGTTGACCTCCTTCTCGCGCCGCAGCACCACCGGCTCGCCGCCCGGTGCCGCCCGGACCAGCAGCAGGGCCCGCTCGGCCGGCTCCGGCCCCGGTAGCCGCGGCACGGTGACCAGACCGCCGCCCACCCCGGCCGGCAGGATGGCGAGGGGGCGGTCGTCGCCCTCGGTCCGCAGCTGCCACTGCCCCGGGCCGAGCCGGCCGGCGATCAGATTGACCTGCACCAGCCGCTCGGTGACCGCCACCGTGAGCTGGCCGGGCGCCGCCGGCGCCGAGTCGGGCGCCGGCCCCTGCCGCTGCCCCGACCCCGGTGGCGGCGGCAGTGGCGTCGTGAGCAACCGACCGGCCGGGTAGCTCCGCAGCTCGCCACGGCGCCAGGGCGCGATGGTGCCGGCCAGCGACCAGCCGACCGGTCGGCCGGTCGGCAGTGGCCGGGGCAGCGCGGTGAGCGCGAACTGCACCACCAGGCCGGCCACGCCCGGTGCCTCGGCGGCGGCCCGCAGCTCCGCCACCAGCGGCGAGCCGTCGGACCAGGCGAGCGCCTCGGTCGGCACCGCGAACTGGTGCACGGTGCGCAGCGGCAGCCGCGGGTGGGCGGCGGGCCCCGGAGCGAAGTCGTGCCAGCGCGGCGGCTGGAAGCCGTCGACCTCACCACCGCACAGGTACCCGGCGTCGAGCGAGCGGCCGAGTCGACCGAAGCCGAACTGACCGACCATCAGCGTGGTGGTCCAGGAGGAGGCCGGGTCGACGTCGAAGACCCGGGCCCGGTTGGCCGTGGTGGCGAAGTACTCGTTGTAGTGGCCCCAGAGGTCCACGCTGCGGCCGAGCAGCGGGTCGCCGGCCACCGGCTCGCCCGCCACCCGCTCGGCGCCGACCACTTCGGCGGTGACCGTGAAGTGGCCGTTGGCCGCCAGGTGCGCGCCCGGCGCGTCGAGCCGGCCCAGCTCGGCCAGCTCGCGGTGGTACTCCTCGGCCGGGCGGTCCACCGGGAACGGGCGCCACCCATGGGTGAGCGCGGTGTTGCTCGCCAGGTCGACCAGGCCGCTGCGGGCGCCGGTGGGCAGCTGGGTGGTGGCCGTGCCGGCGAAGTGCAGGCGCGGCAGGTCGAAGACGCTCATCCCGGGCTCCCTTCCCCGCCGCTCAGGCCGGTTCCTCGACCGCGTCGGCCGCCAGGGCGCTGTCGGCGGGCGACCCGCCGTGCTGGTGGCCGTCGATCAATCGGACCGCCTGCTGCGCCGACTCGACCGCTCCCTCGACCCAGGCGGGGTGCGCGGAGCAGTGCTCCCCGGCGAAGAAGAGCCGGCCCTGCGGCCGGGCCATCGCCTGCCGCTCCTCCTCGCAGGAGGCCGCGTCCTTGCCCCAGCGGACCGCCGCGGCGCCCTGGGCCGAGGGCTCGGTGCCCCAGACCTGGTCGGCCACGCCCAGCACCATGCCGGGGCGGCGCAGCTCAGGATGGACGACGGCCGCCTCCGCCAGCACCGCGGCGATCCGCGGCCCGCGGCCCAGCCCGCAGAGCCGGTCGGCGTCCTGGCCGATGGTGTAGCTGGCCAGCAGGGCGGCGCCGAGCTTCGGGTCGCCCTCCACCGGGGGGTAGTAGGTCTGCCGGATAAGCCCGCCGGTGAAGGAGGCGCCGCCCGTGATGCCGTCCCGCTCCCAGAAGGCCTCGCGGCAGTGGAAGGCCACCTTGGTCGCCGCCCAATAGCGCTGGTCGTGGATCGCGGCCAGCTTCTCCTCGTCCAGGCCGGCCAGGTCCAGGCCGCGCAGCACCGAGAACGGTATGGTGCAGAGCACGTAGTCGCAGGAGCGGGTGACGGTGCCGAAGCCCTGGCGGATCCGCAGCTCGACGCCGCGCCCGTCCACCGCGAGTCCGGTCACCTCCTGCCCGCAGCGCACCGGCCCGCGGATCCGCTCGCGCAGCCGGTGGGTCAGCTGGTCCAGGCCGCCGCTCAGCCGCATCAGGGTGGATCCGGTCTCGTTGACGATGTCGTCCACGAAGCGGAACAGCCGCCCGCGGCAGCCGGCCCGGATCTGCGGGTGGTCGGCGAAGAGCGCGCGGAGGTCGATCAGTTCGCCGCCGGCGCCGGGCGAGCGGACGTAGTCGGCCAGCTCGATCCCGGCGACCAGGTCCAGCAGCTCCTGGTCCAGGCCCTGCCGGATGCTGTCCCGGAAGTCGCTGGGCGCCAGCGCGTTGACCCGCACCGCCATCCAGGCGCCGAACAGCAGCGCCTCGGGGCTGTACTCCTCGGCCTCGCCGCCGGACAGCCGCCCGCGCAGCTCGGCGACCAGCGTCTCGGAGGCCTCCCGGATCCGGCGGTGGCCCTGCCCGGTCCGCACATAGGCCGCGTCGTCCTGGAAGAGGGTGGTGAACTCGCGCAGCTGGTCGGCGAGACCGAGCTTGCGCAGGTAGCGCATGGTGCGATGGTGGGTGGCCGGGAGGCGCATCGCGCCGAGCTCGACCAGCGGCCCGGCACGGCCGGGCAGGAAGCGGTGGGTGCGGATCCGGCCACCCACCCGGAGGTGGCCCTCCAGCACCTCGACGCTGTGGCCGAGCCGCTCCAGTTCGTACGCGGCCACCAGGCCGGCCACTCCGGCGCCGAGCACGGTGACCCGCTTCCTCGGCTGCCACGGACCCGGCTGCCGGGCCGGGCCGGCCGCGGTATCAGGCGACATGATCTTCCCCCTCCACGAGCCTCCTCGATCGGACGGCCCCAGTGTGTAGAGCGTCGAGCCGCCGCCACATCCCCGAAGTGGACGGTGGGTTGACGGGTTCTACGGCCCGTTCCGCCGGCCGATTGGGCCATCAGGGGACGTCACCCCGCACGATCGAACGGTATTTGGCCGCCCGTACCCGAACCACCTCGTCCGGGCGGCCATGCTGGTGCTCCTGACATCCGTTCGAGTCCGCTCGTAGAGGGGAGTCCGCGATGGAACGCACAGCGGTGGAACGCCCGGCCGTGGTCGACCAGATGGCGGCCGGGCAGCTGGCGGCCGACGAGGTGGCGGCCGGGCAGCTGGCGGCCGGGCAGGCCTTGGTGGACGAGGTGGCGGCCGACGAGGTGGCGGCCGGCCCCGCGGGCACCGCGCCGGCCGGCGCGCCGGGCTCGATGCCCGCGCCGCTGGAGCGCGCGGTCTACGGCCTCTTCGTCACCAGCGCGCTGGAGTTGGCGATCCGGCACGGCGTGACGGCCCGACTGGCCGAGCACGGAGCGGCGAGCGGACCGGAGCTGGCCGCCGCACTCGACCTGGACGGGGAGACCCTGGGCCGGCTGCTCACCGTGCTGCGCGCCTTCGGCGTGCTGACCGCCGACCCGCACGGCCGCTACGCGGTGCCCGACGCCGCGCTGCCCTACCTGGATCCGCGCGAGCCCCGCTATCTGGGCGGCTTCGTGCGCCACCTGATGGAGAGCACCACCGAGCGCCTGCCCCGGCTGGACGACCGCCTCAGCCGCACCAGGCCCGGGGCGGAGGCGGCGGCGCCCGAGCCGCTGGACGAACCGTTCGCCGAGCTCTACCGGGACGCGGCGGCCACCGCCCGCTTCCTGGACGCGATGTGGCAGCTGAGCTTCGACGTCTCGGTCGAGCTGGTCGAGCTGGCCGGGCTGGCCGGCGCGCGCGAGCTGGTCGACGTGGGCGGCGCCGGTGGCCCGTTCGCGGTCGCGGCGCTGCTGCGCCACCCGGCGCTGCGGGCCACCGTCTTCGACCTGCCACAGGTCGGGGCCAAGCTCGCCGAGGCCCGCGCCACCCACCGGCTGGGCGATCGACTGGCCTTCGCCCCCGGGGACTTCCACCGCGAGGAGCTGCCGCCCGGCGACTGCCTGGCCTTCGGCTACATCCTCTCGGACTGGACCGACGAGACCTGCCTGGCACTGCTGCGCAAGGCCTACCGGGCCTGTGCGCCCGGCGGGGCGGTGCTGGTGATGGAGCGCCTCTTCGACGAGGACGGCTACCTGCCGCCCGCCACCGCCGCGATGAACCTGGCCATGCACGTGGAGACCCAGGGCCGGCACCGCACCGCCGCCGAGTACCTCGGCCTGCTGCGGGCGGCCGGGTTCACCGGCTGCGAGCTGCGTCGCTCCGGCCGGGAGAAGCACCTGCTGCTCGGCCGTCGTCCGCAGGAGCGGCCGGCCGAAGGCGGTGCGCCATGAGCTGCCCGAGCGGCGCGGGAGCGGTGCTGCCCGGACGGGGCGAGGAGATAGTACGGATGCAGCACGCCAGAGGCCGGCTGGCGCTGACCCCGACCGAGCGCGAGCGGCTGGCCGACTGGTACGAGGAGGCGGTGGCCGGCAGCGGGCAGCCGAGCGAGGAGCGATCGGTCCTGGAGCTGCTCACCCGCCCGTTCAGTCGGGCCGAGATCCCCGAGTACTACCGGTACACCAGCCTGCACGTCTACGACTGGTTCCTGACGCCCCACCAGGCCGATCCGGTGACGGCCGGGCTCACCGCGCTGCGCGTCACCCTGCTCGACCTGGCGGCGAGGGAGCGGGAGCAGCGCGCCCCGCTGCCGGGCTTCGGGGCGGCCGAGTCCGCCGAGCGCCGGGCCCGACTGGCGGCCCTGATCGACACCTTGGACACGCCGCCCGACCGCCCCGGCGGCTGGTGGCCGCAGGGGCCGCCGGGCGAGCCGGGCGGCCCGGGCGAGCCGCGCCGGGAGCTGAGCGTGCTGGTCAGGTGCACCGGGTTCCCGCAGTCCGACGTGCACCACGAGCACCTCTTCCTGCGCTCGGTGCACGCCTGCGAGGTCGTCTTCTTCCTGGCCCGCTGGACCGCCTGCCGGGCGATCGCCGCCATCACCGCCGACGACCTGCCGCAGGCCCTGCTGCGCACCCGGCAGACCGCCCGCTGCGCGGAACTGCTGACCGGCATCCTGCACGTGCTGCGCACCCTCTCCCCCGAGCAGTTCATGAGCTTCCGGGCGGCCACCGGCGACGCCAGCGCGGTGCAGTCGCTCAACTACCACCTGGCGGAGCTGGCGGTGTACGGCTACGACCCGCGCAAGACCGAGGTCTTCCTCGGCGTCCACCACCTGCACCCGCTCAACGAACCCCCGTACCGCGATCTCTGGCCGCTGCGCTCGGCCGTCCGGGCGGCCGACCAGCCGGAGCTGACCGAGGCCTTCGCGGCGGTCGAGCAGGCCCTGCTGACCTGGCGCGGCCGGCACTACGGCTTCGGCCGCCGCTACCTGCCCCGCGAGCTCAAGGGCTCGGGCGGCACCGAGGGTGCGGGCTACCTGAAACGCATCGTCGACAAGACGCCCTGCCTGCCGGGCCCGAGCGGGCCGGTGCCCGAAGAGATGTTCCGCTTCGCGCGCTGCTGACGCCCCAGCTGATCTGATCCGACGTCAACTCGGCAAGGAGAAGCCGACCATGCCCACGAGCCCGATCCTCTCCGCCGCACAGGCCCGCAGCATCCTGGATGCCGCCCTCGCCAAGGCGCAGGCGCTGAAGACCCCCGTCGCGGTGGTCGTGGTGGACCCAGGCGGCAATCCGCAGACACTGGCCCGGATGGACGGCGCCACCTTCTGGGCCACCACCGTGGCCACCCACAGGGCGGTGACGGCCGCGGGCCTCGGCGTCCCCACCATCGACTTCGGCAAGGCCGCCGCCGGCGACCCGGTGCTGCTGGCCACCATGGCCGCCCAGCCCGGCTTCGCGCTGCTCCCCGGAGGCCTGCCGATCTACCTGGACGGCACCATCGCGGGCGCCGTCGGCGTGGCGGGCGGGGTGAGCGGCGAGGACCAGCCGATCGCCGAGGCGGGCGCCGCGGCGGTGGCCGGCGTGAGCTGACCCCTCGCCGGGCCGGTCAGCCACCGCGGTCAGCCATCACGCCAGCCACCGCGGTCAGCCACCGCGGTCAGCCACCGCGGTCACCCGCCCAGCGCGCCCAGCGGCATGAAGCGCGTCGCCCGCTCCTCGCCGAAGAAGTCCAGCAGCAGCCGGCTGACCAGCTCCGGCTTCTCCAGCGGCGCCACGTGCGAGGTGCCCGGGAGCACCGCGAGTTGGGCATCGGGCAGCGCCCGGGCGATGGCAGCGCTGTGCTCGATCCGCACCCCGTCGTCGTCGCCCTGCATCACCAGCACCGGCGCGGTCAGCCCGGGCAGGTCCTCGAAGCCGATGTCGGGTTCCGTGCGCCACATGGCGAGCCACTTCGCGAAGACGACCGGGAAGTGCTCGGGACCGTCCGGCGAGAGCGGCTCGTACTGCGGGCGGAACATCGACTCGAGCATCGCGGTATTGGCCTCGCTGACCAGCTCCAGGTCGGCCGCCGTGCCACCGTCCCGGCTGACCCCCGAGCTGATCAGCACCAGCTTGCGGACCAGCTCCGGGCGGCGCAGCGCCAGCCGCAGCGCGACCGTGCCACCGGCGCTCCAGCCGACCAGGTGCACCGGGCCGGTGCCGAGCTCCGTCAGCAGGGCCGCCAGGTCCTCGGCGAGCAGCTCGCTGCTGACGGGGCCCGGCAGATCGTGGGTCCGGCCGTGCCCGCGCCGCTCCGGCGCGTAGACCCGGTAGCGCTCGGCCAGCGCCGGTAGTTGGCCGTACCAGCTGTCGGCGGTCGTCCCGCCGCCGTGCAGCAGCACGACAGGATCGCCCTCGCCCGCGACCTCGTAGTAGGTCCGCAGACCGTTGACGGTCAGGTATTCCCCCATGCCACGCTCCCCTTCTCGCGCCGGCTACTTGAGCAATGCTCAGGTCGATCATAGCCAGACCTCCTGAGCTAAGCTCAAGTCCATGCCGCTCCACCGCGATGACGTCGTCCGAGGCGCGATCGACCTGCTGGACGAGGTCGGGCTCGACCGCCTCACCACCCGCGCGCTGACCACCCGGCTCGGCGTGGCACCCGGCGCGCTCTACTGGCACATCCGGAGCAAGGCCGAACTGCTGAGCGCCATCGCGGCGGAGATCATGCGGGAGGCCTTCACCGCACCAGCCGCCACACGTGGCGACTGGGCCGAGCAGAGCGCCGCCTTCGCCCACCGCACCCGCCGCGCCATGCTCGCGCACCGCGACGGGGCCCGGGTGGTCGCAGGCCACCTCCCGTTCAGCGCCGCCGCCCTGGACGCCACCGAGGCAGGCCTGGCCCTGCTGCGCGGCACCGGCCTGCCGCTCGCCCGCGCGGCGTACTTCGGCCACACCGTGGCCAGTTACGTGACCGGCTTCGTCCTCCAGGAGCAGGCGGAACCGCCGGTTGCCGAGACCACCGAAGGGGCGGCCGGCACACCGCTGCCGACGGTCACGCCGGAGCGGCACCCCCATCTGCTGGAGTGGATGTCCGCGAAGCCCACCGACCGCGAGGAGGCCTTCACAGCCGGCCTCGACCTGATCATCAACGGCCTGCGCGGCGAGCTCGCCCAGCAGTAGGCCGCCGCCACGGCACCGACCGGACGGTCCACGCCGAGCAGGTCACGCCGAGCAGGCCACACCCACCGGGTCACGCCGAGCAGATCACGCCGAGAGCAGCTCCACGCCCTCCGGCTGCCCTCCCACCAGCACGCAGCAGGAAGCGACTTCGTCCAGCGACAGCCCCAGCGCCTGGGCCAGCGCCACCACCGTGAAGAACGCCGGGGTCGGGGCGCGCCCGGTCTCGATCTTGCGCAGGGTCTCGGGCGACAGCCCCGCCTGTGCGGCGACCTCGACCATGCTGCGCTCGCCCCGGGCCTGCCGGAGCAGGGCACCGAGCCGTTCGCCGCGTTCGCGTTCCAGTGGAGTGAGGGGGGTGCGCACCATGCCGACGATTCTAGGGCCTCACTCCACCAGGAGCGTGATACAAATACCGGTATAAGAATTGGACTGATCACGAAGGCCGGGAGGCCACCCATGGTGGAGATCAAGACGGACGCCGCACTGGACGCGATGCGCGACGCGGGGCGCGTGGTCGGAGACGCGCTGGACGCCGTGCGGCGCGCGGCGGCGGTGGGGGTCTCACTCGGTGAGTTGGACGAGGCGGCCCGCGGGGTGCTGCGCGCGGCGGGGGCCCGCTCCCCCTTCCTCGGCTACCGCCCGGGCTTCGCCGACACCCCGTTCCCGGCGGTGATCTGCGCCTCGGTCAACGACGCCGTGGTGCACGGCATCCCGACCGGCTACCGGCTGCGCGACGGCGACCTGGTCAGCATCGACTGCGGAGCCGAGGTCGGGGGCTGGACGGGCGACGCGGCGATCAGCTTCACCGTCGGCACACCTCGGCCCGCCGACCTGGCGCTGATCGAGACCACCCGGCAGGCACTGGCCGCGGGCATCGCCGCCGCGGTGGTCGGCGCCCGGATCGGGGACATCTCGCACGCCATCGGCAAGGTGGGCCGGGCCGCCGGCTACGGCATCCCGGCCGACTTCGGCGGCCACGGCATCGGCCGCCGCATGCACGAGGACCCGCACGTGCCCAATGAGGGCCGACCCGGACGCGGCCTGCGGCTGCGGCACGGCATGGCGCTGGCGATCGAGCCGATGTTCCTGGCCGGCGGCCAGGACACCTACCGCACCGGCCCGGACGGCTGGACCCTGCTGACCTGCGACGGCAGCCGCGCCGCCCACGCCGAGCACACGATCGCCATCACGGAGGACGGCCCGCGCGTCCTCACCCTCCCGTCCTGAGCCTCCCCTGCCTAGCGGCGGCCGGCGGCGTCGCGGCGCAGCACCCGACCGCAGCGCCGGGCGTAGAGCTCCTGGAAGAGCACTGCGAGCGGATACCCGACCCGGGCGTACCAGCGGACGGGCCGGCTGAACGCCGTCACGCTGAACCAGACCTGCCGGTCCGGCGCCAGCTCCACCAGGAACGCCTCCTCTCCGCACTCGGGATGCCCGGGCAGCGTCCCGTAGCCGAAGCCGCGCCGAGCCGGACCGTCCACGGCCCAGACCACCTCGCACGGCGCCGCGATCCCGAGCCGGCCTCGACCGAGCAACACCCGCACCCGCACACCGGGAGCGGCCCGCGCGGCGCTCGCGGTCAGCCGCACCCCGACGGCGCGGTGCATCCGCCAGTCGAGCAGCCGCTCGCCCGCCGCCGCGAACAGCGCCTCGCCCTCGCCGAGGCGGGTGCGGTACCGCAGGTGCCGGTAGCCGGCCGGCAGCGGGCCGGGGCGACCGGTCGCGCCGACCTCGTGGTAGCTGAATCCGCTCACCGCCCCATCATGGCGAACCACGCCGCGCCAGGCCGACACCACCCCAAGTTCTCTTGATATCAAGATATTGTGCGAGGCAAGCTCGACCACAGGTAGATATCTTGATGTCAAGAGAATGAGACCCGAGGAGCCGGCATGCCCACCCCCGTCTGGGACCCGCAGCAGTACCTGCGCTTCGCCGACGAGCGCACCCGCCCCCTGCACGAGCTGCTCGCGAGGGTCCCCGAGCTCCCCGCCGCGCCGGTACTGCTCGACATCGGCTGCGGGCCGGGCAACTCGACCGCCGAGTTGCGCCGCCGCTGGCCGCAGGCGGCGATCACCGGCATCGACAACTCCGCCGAGATGCTCGCCACCGCCCGCGGCGAGCGCGGCGAGCCCAGCGCCGCGTACCTGCTGGCCGACGCCGCCCAGTACGACCCCGCACCGGCCCGGCCCGACCTGATCGCCTCCAACGCGACGCTGCAGTGGGTCGACGGGCACCTCGACCTGCTGCCGCGCTGGGCGGTGGCACTGCGGCCCGGCGGCGTGCTCGCGTTCCAGGTGCCGGGCAACTTCGAGGCGCCCAGCCACCTGCTGCTCGGCGAGCTGCGCCGCGGCCCCCGCTGGCGGGACCGGCTCGGCACCGAGGCGACCCGGGCCGGCGTGCACCGACCCGAGGTCTACCTGGACGCGCTGCTGGCCGCCGGCTGCACCGGCGACGTCTGGGAGACCACCTACAGCACCCTGCTCACCGGCCCCGACCCGGTCCTGGAGTGGACCAAGGGCACCGCACTGCGTCCGGTGCTCGCCCGGCTCACCGATCCGGGCGAGCGCGCGGAGTTCCTGGCCGAGTACGGCGCGCTGCTGCGCGAGGCGTACCCGGCCGGGCCGCACGGCACGGTCTTCCCGTTCCGCCGGATCTTCGCGGTCGGGGTCAAGCGCTAGCAGGCACCTCCCCGCACTCCGCCACAGCCGAGCCCCTGCCCCCGCCCCGCCACCGCCACCGCCACCGCCACCGCCTCAGGAACGCAGCTCAGGAACGCAGCTCCAGCGTGCAGCACTTCACGCTGCCGCCCGCCTTGAGCAGTTCGGACAGGTCCACCCCGAGCGGTTCGAAGCCGCGCTCCTTGAGCTGCTCGATCAGCCCGGAGGCCGCCTGCGGCAGCAGCACGTTGCGGCCGTCCGAGAAGGCGTTCAGACCGAAGACCGCCGCGTCCTCGGGCGAGGCGATCACCGCGTCGGGGTAGAGCTCGCGCAGCACCGCCTGGCTGCCGGGGGTGAAGGCGGCCGGCCAGTACATGATCTCGGTGTCGGAGAGCACCGCTAGGGCGGTGTCCAGGTGGTAGTGGCGCGGGTTGACCAGCGTCAACCCGGTCACCGGCAGGCCGAAGAACTCCTGCAGCTCGGCGTGCGCGCGCCGGTCGGTGCGGAAGCCGCTGCCGGCCAGGATCCGCCGCCCGACGCAGAGCAGATCGCCCTCGCCCTCGTTGATGAACTCGGGCCACAGCACCTCCTGGTAGCCGTTGCGCAGGAACCAGGAGAGGTAGGCGGGCCCCTCGGCGGTCCGCTCGACGTGGCGGAACCGGGCACCCAGCACCTTGCCGTCGACCACCGTGGCACCGTTCGCCGCGAAGACCATGTCGGGCAGGCCGGGCACCGGCTCGATCACCTCCACGGTGTGGCCGAGCGAGAGGTAGAGGTCGCGCAGCCGGTCCCACTGCAGCAGGGCCAGGCTGTTGTCCACCGGCTTCTCGGGGTGCATCCAGGGGTTGATCGAATAGCAGACCTCGAAGTGCTTGGGCCGGCACATCAGCAGTCGGCGCGGCCTGGCCACCCGCTCGGCCACCCGCCCGGTTCCCGCCTCGGTCACTCGCTCGGTCACCCGCTCGGCCCCCGGTCCGGTCCCCGTCGCGGTCTCGGTCTCGGTCGTCATCAAAGCCACGGTGAATCAATTCCTCGGTGAGTAAGGTTGGTTGGCGGAATCAGGAGCCGGTTCCAGCACGTCGAACCAGCCGTGGCCGACCAGCGAGCGCACCAGCTGCGCCGGATCGCCGCCACCGGTGTCGACCACCGCGACCTCAGGCAACTCGGCTGCCACATGGCCGCGTTCGAAATCCGAGGCGGTCAGGAAGACCACCGACTCGGTGCCCAGGCCCAGGGTCTCGGCGGCCCGACGCAGATTGCCCGCTCGAGGCGCCCAGCTGACCACCCGGCGGGCGAACAGCTCGGCGCGCAGCAGGACCTCGGGCCGCTCACTGAGCACCCGCTCCACCGGATCGGGCGCGTGCGGGTCGGTGGGGAGCAGCCGCACGCCCTGCTCGGCGAGCAGCGCCACCGTGCGCCGGACCTCCGGCGGCCAGCGCTCGGCGTCGGGGCCCAGCGCCAGCAGCCGGCGGGAGAGGCCGAGCCTGGCCTGCCCGAGCCGACGGACCTCCTCGGCCAGCAGCAGCAACGCCCGGTCGGTGTACGGGGGGTCGGAACGGGCTTGCCGGCGCTCGTCGCGGGCGGCGGCCGGCACCGTGCTGAGCAGCCCGGCCAGGTCCACCACGTGGATCCGCTGGTCCTGCTCGGCCAGCTCCAGCAGGCCGGCGTTGAGCCGGTACCAGAGGCGGGTCAGCAGCGCCCGGGCCCGGATGCCGATCACGGTGTCCCGCAGCCGGGCCGGCAGCGGGACGGTGTGCAGCACGATCGCCACCGGCCCGACCGACCGCAGGTCGGCCGCCAGTTGGGCCAGCCGCCGCTCCAGGTGCCCGCCCAGCGCCGCCGGCGCGGTCAGGTCGAAGCGGTGCGGCAGGAAGGCCGACTCGTCCAGCAGCCGGACCAGCAGATCGGGAGCGGGGCCGGGCGGCCCGGCGGGCGGCCCGGAACCGAGTGCCGCGCAGGGCAGCTCGATCAGCTCGGGCCGGGCCCCCGCCGCGACCAGCACCGCGCGCAGCAGCGCGCCCAGCGGGCCGGGCGGGCAGGCGGGGGCCAGCACCACCCGCAGTGCCCGTAGTTGGCCCTCGGGGTCGCGCAGCGCGGCCAACGCCAGGCCCGCCGCGGCCAGCAGCACCGGGTCGGCACTCTGCGCGAGCGCCAGCCGCACGTCCGGGGCGGGCGCTCGGCCGGCCGCCACGGCCTGCCGCACGGCCTCGATCAGTTCGGGCATCCGGCCCTCACGACGCCGCCCCGGCCGGGGCGTCCGGCACGGCCTCCTCCAGCCAGGAGATGCCGCTCGCGGCGTGCGCCCCGTAGCGTTCCCAGCGCTCGTGCAGCCGGATCCGACCGTCCGGCAGTCGGCTCGGGGTGGAGTGGCAGCGCCCGACCACCACCTGACCATCCGTCAGGACCATGCAGTAGGCGAAGTCCAGCGTGCCGTCGGGGCCGCAGACACCGGCGAGGACGCCCTGGCGGGTGTCACCGCCGGAGAACTCGCCGCGCAGCAGATCGCCGTCCTGGTGGTAGCGGGCCGAGCGGCCGGACTCGCCGGGATCGGCGCCCGCCGGGCGGAAACTGCGCCCGTCGTAGTCGTACTCGCGGTCGTGATCGTAGTCGTACACGCGGTCGTGACCACGGTCGTGATCGCGGTCGTGATCGCGGTCGTGATCGCGGTCGATGGCGGTGTTCACTTCGGCTCCACCGTGACCTTGATCCGGTCCGCGAAGCCGGTCATGGTGTCCATCGCGTCCTCGAAGGTGGTACCAGTGGTGCCCAGGAATCCGAAGATCGAATTGCCGTACGGCGGACGCAGGTTGACGTCCCCCGGGCGTGCGGTGAGCTTGAACAGGAAGACCTGCTCGGAGGTGCTCACCTGCTCGGGCACCTCGATGCCGGTGATGGTGCCGCTCTCCTCGGCGATCAGGCACATCGCGGTGATGTGGGTGCCGGTGGGGCGGTAGTGGCGCACTTGCGGCGCGACCCCACCGCCGATGTCCGCCACGGCCTTGATCGGGTCGTGCCCCGCGGTCAGCCGCGCGCAGGCGTCCAGGCCGCCGCCGCCCACCCGTGCCGCGATCTCCAGCAGGTACGGCTTGCCCTGGTGGAAGCGGACCTCGGCGTGCGCCACACTGCGCCGCAGCCCCTGGGCGTGCAGTCCGGCCTTCACCACCTCGTGCACCGCCACGAGTTCGGCCTCGCTCAGCGTGGTGGGCCCGTGGTGCACGTCGTCGTCGAAGGTGGCGCCCTCCAGGGTGATCCGGTCGATCACCGAGCCCAGGTAGACCTCGTCGTCCCAGGCCACCGCCTCGATCAGGAACTCCCTTCCGTCCAGGAAGGATTCGATCAGCAGCCCGTCCGGCCCCAGGTCCACCCCGCCGACCTCGGCGTGCGACCAGAACATGCCGGCCAGGCCCTCCTTGGCCTGCTGGTAGCGCTCGGCCAGCTCGGCCTCGTCGTCGACCTTGAAGACGAAGTAGCTGCCCGCGCCCAGGGTCGGCTTGATGATCACCGGGTAGCCGAACTCAGCGGCGGCGGTCTTCGCCTGCTCCAGGCTCTCGATGTAGCGGAAGGCCGGGTGGGCCGCCCGCCCGCGCTCATGGGCCTGGCGCATCAGGTACTTGTTGCGGCTCGCCTTGGCCGCCTCGACCCCGATGCCGGGCAGGCCGAGCGCCTCGGCGACCACCGCGACGGCGATCACGGCGGGCTCGCTGAAGGTGATCACGCCGTCGAAGTGCTCGCTCTCGTGCCACTCCTTGGCCAGCTCGACCAGCCGATCGGCCTCCCGGGAGCCGGCCAGCCGGTAGCGGTCGGCGGGCCAGAAGTCCACGTCACCGACCCCGTTGAGCACGTAGAGGTCCACCCCGAGGTCGACCACCTGCTGGTAACGGGACTTGTAGTACTGCTTGTTCTGGACGCTCTCGATGGCGAGCAGCTTCATCGTTCTTCCCTCCTGCGGGTCAGGGTGGGCAGCCGGAACGGGGTGATCTTCTCGGGCAGCGCGGCGTCCGGCACCAGCTCGACCCCGGCCGCCCGGGCCTGGGCGGCGGTGTCCACCAGGAACGGGGCGGCCACGGCCAGCAGGCCCCGGGCGGCGGCCAGCAGGTCGCCGAAGCCGGCGCCAGCCGCGGCCTGGTCACGCAGCTCGGCGATCCGGTCGGTGATCAGCGCGGCGGCCCTGGCGACACTGAAATCGGCCAACTCGAAGCAATCGGCGACCTGTTCGGCGAACGCACGGGCCGCCTGCCGGGCCGGCTCACCCACCGGCACCGGGGCGCTGCCCCGCACGGCCCGCAAGTCGTCCAGCAGTGCGGCGAGTTCGTCCCAGGGGCCGACGATCCGGGCGGTGCCGGCCGCGGCCAGCTCGGCGCGGTCGAAGTTGGTCCGCTCGCGCTCGGGCAGGGTCAGTGCCAGGTAGAGCCGCAACACGTCGCGCGGCGTGTCCGCGAGCAGTTCGCGACCCCGGATCAGATGGCCGCGACTGGTGGAGAACTTGGCGTGCTCCAGCTCGTAGAACTCGTTGACCACGCTCGCCCGCGGCCGCACGTAGCGCCCGCCGTGCGCGAGCATCAGCGCCAGGTCGACCACACCCCAGTGGTAGACGTTGTCGAAGCCGTGCAGGAAGACCAGTTCGGCGCCGTGCTCGGCCCGCCAGTACTCGTCGTAGCCGACCTCCGGGTCCTGCCCCTGGGCCCACCATGTGGCGTACATCGCCAGCGGCATCCCCTCGACCCAGGGGTAGACGATCTGGCCCGGCGTGGGCGCGAACGGCGCGGGCACGCCCCACTCGCCGGGGACCGTCACCGGGACCACCGGCAGTGGCCCGGCCAGCAGTTGCTCGATCAGCCGGTTGGGGTGGGGGCGCCAGCGCCCCGCGGCCTCGGCGAAGTGGGCGGTGAGCTCGGCGCGGTACTCCTCCAGCGGGAGCACCAGGATCGTCACCTCCCGGAATCCCACCGGCTCCTCGGGGTCCAGCGCGTAGCGCGGTTCGAGCAGTTCGTCGAAGTTGTTGGGCGCACCGCAGTCCTCGCAGGCCCCGCCGTTGCTGCCGGCCCCGCAGGCGGGGCAGCGGCCGCTCAGCAGGCCGTCGTAGAGGTGCAGCCCTGACCGCTCGGCGTAGGGCAGCCGCACGGTCTGCTCGCGCAGCACCCCGCGCTCGTACAACGCGGTGACGAACCCGGTCACCGCCGCCCGCGCGCCCTCGTCCACCGGCGGCATCAACTGCGTTCCAGTGCTCGTGAGTTCGATCGCCATGTCGCGCAGCGAGCGCTCGATCGCGGCGGTCGAGTCGGCGGTCAGCCGCTCCGGCGTGCTGCCGGCCCGGGCGGCCGAGGCCACCACATAGGTCTGGCTGTCGTCGGTGATCGTGGTCCAGGTCACCTCGGCGCCGCTCGCGCGCAACCGGCGGGCGTAGATGTCGCCCGCCAGGTAGGGGCCGGCCAGGTGGCCCACGTGCAGGTCACCGTTGGGCGTCGGGGTGGCCGCCACCACGATCCGGCGTGGGGTCGCGCTCACGAGGCCGCTCCGGCGGCTTCCTGCTCCTTGGCGTGCCGGTCGAGGAAGGCCACGGCCAACTCGCTGTCCCACCAGATCGAGTAGAACTCCAGGTTGCCCTCCGCACCCTCCTCGTTGATCGCGTAGTGCGTGGTCCCCGGGGTGAAGTGGACCACGTCACCGGCGGCGAACGGGCGCCGCTCGCCGTCGCCCTCGATCAGGCCCGCCCCGCGGGCCGCGATCCAGATCTCGTACTCGTGGTGCTCGTGCGGCCGCGAGGAGGTGCCGGGCTCGACAATCGACCAGCAGCCCTCGAACGGCGCGTTCAGCAGCGGCCACGGCACCAGCCGCTGGGTGAACAGCTCGTACTCGAACGTCAGCCCGTCGCGGTTCAGCGGGCGGATTTCCATCGTCATGTGCGATCCCTCTCCCGGAATCAGAAAGACGGCGGCCAGAAAGCGGCCGGTGAATGCGGCGGCGGCCGGAAAGGGCAACCGGAAAGAGGCCGGCGCGGGCCGGAAAGGACCAGGAACGGCCAGGAACGGCCAGGAACGGCCAGGCACAGCCAGGAGGGCCAGGGCGGCGGCCGTCGACGCGACCGGGATGCTCTTGTGGATGTCAGGCGGCGTCGACCAGCAGGCCCGGCTGGTCGCGGCGGCCGAGCAGGTCCTGCACGATCTCGCCGGAGCGCCCGGCCAGCACGCTCAGCAGCGAGTCGGAGATGCCGTGGGTGGCCTCGTTGACCCCCTGCAGGTAGACCGCGGGGCCGCTCTCCTCACCCGGCAGCACCAGGCGGTAGTTGCGCGTCACGGTCACCTCCGCCAGGCCGAGCTGGTCGGCCAGCCCCTGCACCAGCCTGGGCATCCGCCCCTCGAAGCCGGTGCCCAGCAGCACGTGGTCGGCGGCCAGTTCGGAGCTTCGACCGGTCCGCCGGTCGACCAGGGTCAGCACGACCTCGCCGTCCTCGAAGCGCGCGGACACCACGTCGGCCATGGTGATCAGCTTCAGCCGCTCCTCGCCGCCGAGCCGCTCCAGGTAGCGCTGGCGGTAGAGCGTCTCCAGCAGGCCCGGGGCCAGGCCCGCGTAGTTGCTCAGGTGCATCTCGCGCAGCAGCTGCTCGCGGGCCGGGCCCGGGGAGGCGAAGAAGTCGTCGATGAACGAGCTGTAGTAGACCTCGTTGGTGAACTTGCTGGACTCGTAGTTCTTCAGGCCGATCGAGCGCATCACCATCGTCGTCTCGGCCGCCGGGAAGCCCTGGTGGACGGCCCAGAGCAGCTCGGCCGCGCTCTGCGCGCCGCCGATCACCACGAAGCGCTGCTTGGCCGCCGGGTCGAGCGCGGCGATCCGCGCGGAGTACTCGGCGCTGTGGATGACCCGCTCGGCGGGCAGCTGGGCGAACTCCGCCGGGATCCGGGCATCGCGCCCGGATCCCACCACCAGGTGGCGCGAGGTGATCTGCGAGCCGTCCGCGAAGCCGGTCCGCCAGCCCCGCAGCCGTCCGTCCCGGCCGCGCAGCGGGGTGATGCCGGTGCTGCGCCGGCCGTAGTCGATCCGGACCGTGGCCAGGGTGTCGGCGACCCACTGCAGGTAGCCGGAGATCTCCTGCCGGTACGGCGTGAAGGTGCCCAGGTTGATGAACTCGTCCAGC
Organism: Kitasatospora sp. NBC_01287; assembly: GCF_026340565.1. Classification (NCBI taxonomy): domain Bacteria; kingdom Bacillati; phylum Actinomycetota; class Actinomycetes; order Kitasatosporales; family Streptomycetaceae; genus Kitasatospora; species Kitasatospora sp. NBC_01287. The sequence continues at coordinate 7,167,880 of NZ_JAPEPB010000001.1, read as the reverse complement.
CGGCCCGCGGAGTGCAGGTAGTTGATGAACGAGTAGCGGCTGGTCGGGTTCCGCAGGGTCACCAGGTCCTTCAGGAAGGAGACCTGGCTCTGCGTCCACGGCAGCAGCATGCCGCGCTGCCAGATCACCGAATCGTGCTGCTCCACGATTCGGGTCCGCTCGGCGAGATCGCCCGGTGCGAGTTCTTCCAGTGCCACCGCCAGGGCGAGGTTGGCCGGTCCGGCGCCGATGGCGAGCAGTTCGATGTCCTGGCTTTCCAAAACATTCCCCAATCACGGAAATGGTGGGTGCATTCCCCTTTGCGCAGCAAACCACGGTGGTTTTTCGCCGACAAGGCGTTCAACTGACCGAATTCCTGGTTCAACTGACCGAAAACGCGTTCAACCGGCCGCGGCGGCCTGGAGGAGTTCCTCTGCGGCGGTACGCGCGGCGGTGAGCGCCGTCTTGGCGGCGCCGCCGGTGCCGCCGGTGAAGGTGAAGAGTCTTTCCTGGCCAACGAGCTGACGGAGCATCAGCCCGCCTGACAGGGCATAGCAGTCGGTGGCCGCGACGGTGCGCGCGTGGCCCGGGTGGCGCCTGCCGCCCGGCCCCGGCGGCAGCCGCAGGCGCTGCTGGGCCACCGCCAGCACCCGCACGGCCAGCGCCGGATCGGGGCGCGGTGCGACCGGATCCACGTCCCAGCGGTCGGTGGGCAGGCCGAGCAGCAGGCCGTCCGGCCCGTCCGGGCGGCCGTAGAGCCCGGAGGTCTCGTCGACGAACGAGCCCAGGCCGGGCGGGAGTCGGACGCCGCGCAGCACGGTGTACTGGATCTGCTTGCTGCGCAGCCCCTGGTCGGGCAGGCCCGCGCGGGCCAGCAGCGCCGGTGTCCACGGTCCGGTCGCCAGCACCACCGCCCGGTGGCGCGAACGCAGTTCGGCGTCCGAGGGATCGGCCACCGGCTCGGCGCACAGCCGGCCGCCGTGCCGCTCGACGGCGGTCAGCAGCGAGCGGCGCAGCCGGGCGGGCGAGATCCGGCCCGCCGCCCGCTCCAGCACGGCCCAAGTCCCGGGTGGCAGACTGCGGAAGGCGGGCAGCGAAGCCGCCTCGACCAGTTCGGCCGAGCCCGGCAGCAGTCCGTCCAGCAGCCCCAGCACCGCGTCCGGGCCCGGCGGCCGGTCGCCGCCGGGGCCAGGGCCGGGGCCGGGGCCGGGGCCGCTGCCAGGCAGCAGCACGAAGCAGGAACCGGTCTCCCGGTAGCCGGCCCAGTCGCGGAGCACCGGATCAGCCCGCAGCTCGGCCAGGCCGGTCGCGGCCGACCTGGCTGCCACCAGGTCGGGTTCGAAGCCGCGGACCAGTCCACCGGAGGCCTCGGTGGCGTCCGCCGCGGCGCTCTCCCGGCCGCCGGTGAAGACCGTGACCGGGCATCCGCGCCGCACCAGCCGCCAGGCGAGCGCGGCACCGGCCAGTCCGCCGCCGACGATCGCGACCCGGTCGCGCCCGACACCGCGCCCAGGAGCACGCCCTGGAGCAGGAACGGAGCGGGGAGCGGACGCGGGGTGCGGGGCGGGCCCCGGGCCCGGATGCGGCGGCGGGCCCGGGGCGGCTCCGGTGGCCTGCCGAGCCGGCATCGGGTCAGCCGATCTGGCGGGCACGGTAATGGAGTTCGATCGACAGCTCATGCCAGATGTCGGAGCACTCCTGCGCCAGGTCGGCCACCACCGGCAGTAAGTGCGAAGGGATGTTGCCCAGTTCGCTCTCCGCCTCGCCGACCACCACCAGTCGGCGGTGCAGCCAGATCAGCAGCGCCCGGCCGTGGTCGGTGAAGCGCAGCGAGGGATCGCGGCGCAGCGTCTCCAGTCCGGCGAACGGCTCGGGGCGCTCCGGCCGTTCGGACCGCTCGGGCCGCTCGGTGCGCTCGGTGCGCTCCCGCCGGACGGTCTGCGGGGCGTGCCGAGCGTGCGCGGCCGACCCGGCCATGCCGAGCGGGCCCATCGCGGCGAGTCGGCCGTTGCGCGGCGCCGGAACCGAAGCTGTCGGCGCCTCAACCTCCACCTCCACCTCCTGCGACACCCTCAGCCCCGCGGACCCGCCCGGCGCACCGGCGCCCGCCGACCCACCGGCGCCCGGCGACCCACCGGCGCCCGGCGACCCACCGGAGGGCGCGGAGACCGCGGCCAGCTCCACCCCCTGGGCGGCGGCCAACTCCCCCGCGCCGCGCGGCACATCACGGTGCACCGGGTCCTCTCCCCGCTCCAACCGGGCCCTGATGTCATGTGCCGTACCCAGCGACACCCCGGCCGCCTGGGCGATCTCACGCAGCGAGGCATCCGGATACTCGCGGATCACCGCCACCGCCCGCCGCCGTCCCTCGTCCGCGTTGACCGGGCGGAGCCGTCCGTCCCGCCCCACCCGGGTGCCGCGCTGGGCCGCCTCGGCGCCCGCGAGCTTGCGGATGGCGCTCACCGTGCCGGCGGCCAGCCCGGTCAGCTGCGCGACCGCCCGGTCGGCCAGCTCCGGCTGCAACCCGACGATCCGGCGGGCCGCCTCCTTGCGCTCGGCCAGCGAGAGCGGCAGCCCGTGCGCCACGTTGGCCTGCACGCCCAGGATGTAGGCGGCCGCCTCGGTGCCGTCGAAGTACTCGACGACGATGGTCCGTTCACCTTTGAGCTGGGCGGCCCGCAGCCGGTGCATGCCGTCGATCACCCGCATCGTGCGGCGGTTCACCAGGATCGGCGGCAGCTCGGCATCGGTCTGCGCCAGCCGCCTGATGTGCTCTTCGTCCTCCGCGCCGAAGCGCGGCGACTCCCCTGGCCGGATCGACTCGATGGGTATCCGGTCCGCTGTTCTCATCTAGCGCCCCCAGGCAGATGTGTCGCCAGAACGTGTGCGGCTCCATGTGGCGGAGCCGGGCTGTGCGCGGTGAGCGTCGAAGCGGCCGCCGGGCACCCGCCCGGGACGGGGTCGCCGCCGGCGGTGGTGCCAGGGATCGCGCATGCTCGAAACTTCGGGACTGTTCGGAACTCGGGACTGCTCGGAACTCGGGACTGCTCAAAACTCAAGGCTGCGCCAAGGCTCGGGACCGCACCCGGCCGGCGCCTCAGACGCCTTCGCTGACCGGCTCCTGGTCCGGCTGCTCGCTCAGCGCCGCGGACGGCACGATCGGCCGGATCCCGGCCACACCGAAGACGGTGGAGAGCGCGCCGAAGAGCGCCACCACCGGCCAGACGCCGTGGCCCAGTTGCTGGAAGAGCAGGCCGCCGACCACCGGACCGACCGCGGTGCCGGCGGTGAAACTCAGCTGGAAACTGCTGATGTAGCGGGCCTTGAGCCGCGGTGGAGCGGCCAGGCCGGGGTAGGCGAAGAAGGTCGGCCCGCCGACGATCTCGCCCAGCGTCCAGATCAGTGTGCCGGTCAGGATCACCGCGGCACCCAGCGGCAGGCCGTAGCACGCCTCACCGAGGCCGACCAGGGCGAAGCCGGTGCCGGCGGTGAGCTTGACCGGCCACTTCTGGGTGTACTTGGTCAGCGGCAGCTCGACGAAGATCACGATGATGCTGTTCGCCGAGACCGCCAGGCTGTACCAGAAGACGTCGACATGGGCCCGGGTGAGGTCCAGCGGCAGCGTCGAGAGGTACTGCGAGTAGATGATCCCGTTGGTCAGCGCTGCCACCAGGAAGAAGCTGAACCTGGTGTCCTTGAGGACGGTCAGGTAGCTCTCCTTGGGCGCGGCCTCGCCGACACCGGCGCCAGCACCAGCACCCGCGCGCCGGCCGGCAGCCGGCTCCGCGCCCGGCGCCGGCTTGCCGGGCAGCGTGAGGAAGGCCAGCACCGCGTACCCGACCGCCACCACAGCCTCGCCCCAGAAGAGCATGCCGTAGCCGTGGCCGCCCAGCCGGTACAGCCCGAAGCCGAGCTGCGGGCAGAGCGTGGTGCCGATGTTCAGCCCCAGCCGCCAGATCCCGAAGATCATCACCTGCCGCTCGTCCGAGGTGAGTTCGGAGAGCAGCGCGGCCGAGGCCGGCCGGTAGATGGTCTGGAAGAGGCCGACCAGCACCACCGACGCGGTGATCAGCGGGTAGCTGTGCACGTAGTAGACCAGCACCAGCAGGAAGGCCGAACCGGTCATGCTCAGCACGGTGGCGTTGCGCGCACCCAGCCGGTTGGCCAGCGCGCCGCCGACCACCACGCCGGCCACCCCGCCGAACCCGTAGGCCCCGAGCGCGAAGGCCGCGTGACCGGCCGAGTAGCCGCGGGCGGTCAGGTAGAGCACCAGGAAGATGCCGAGGAAGGCGCCGAGCCGGTTGATCACCACGCCCGCCAGGATCGCCTTCACCGCGAGCGGCGACTCCACGAAGGTGGCCCACGCTCCCGGGCCGCCGCCGCTCTCCGCCTTGCCGCTCATCGCCCTGCCCCACAGCATATCTGACGGTTCGTCAGAATCATGGCCATCACCCCGGCAGGACGACGAGTGCCGCCTCGGCCGCGTCCAGCGCCGCGCCGCACGCCGCCCGGTCGTCGGCGGCGGCGGTGGCGTAGGCGATCCGGCCCCAGACCGTGCCCCTGGGCGGCGGTGAGACGACCGCGCCCGGCGCCGCGACGGCGACCGCGCGGTCGATCGCGGCCGGCAGCCGCTGCCGGTCGAAGTCGACCGAGCCGATCACGGTGTCCTCCTCGGCCACGTAGAAGAACCGCACGCCAGTGGTCCTGGCCAGGGTCGCGGTCAGCTCCGGCGCCTGGCCGCAGGCCACCCGGGCGGCGGCCAGGCCGGGGTCGATCCCGGTGGCGAGCCGGCCCAGGTACGGGATCAGGTCGCCGCCGAGCCGCCCGTTGACCTCGATCAGCCGCGGCCCGTCGGCGGTGAGCATGAACTCGCTGTGCGTCCAGCCGTCGGTGAAGCCGAGCGCCGCGTGGGTCTCGGTGAGCAGCCGGGCGAACTCCGGATCGGCGAGCAGCGGGTCCGCCGCCTCGACGAAGTGGCCGACCTCCTCCGCGTAGGGCGGGTAGCCGACCTGCTTGCGGCCGACGAAGAGCGCCGTCACCACGCCGTGGTGGACCACGGAGTCGACGCTGATCTCCTCACCGGTGACGCACTCCTCCACCAGATAGGGCTCGGCGGAGTTGAAGACGACCGGGTCGGGCAGCGTGGTGGTGCGGGTGAAGGAGAAGCCCCGCGCCAGTTCCTCGCGGCTCGCCACCTTGATCACGCCGATGCTCGCGCCGTAGCCGCGGGGCTTGACGATCACCGGGTAGCCGATCCGCTCGGCCGCGGCCAGCGCCTCCTCCTCGGTGCTCACCGGGATCGACAGCGGCTGGGGCACTCCGGCGGCGGCCAGCGCCTGCCGGGTCTGCCCCTTGTCGCGCAGCCGCCAGATGACCGCGGGGTCGCCGTTCGGAAGCTTCAGCGCCTCGGCGATGTGCGAGGCCGCGTGGATCCGCCCCTCGTCCCAGCAGAGCACGCCGTCGAACGGCTCGACCTGGTGCAGTTCGGTGGCGGCGGCGGCGAGCGCCGGCCCGTCGTAGGTGTCGGGCAGCACCGTCCAGCCACTCAGGTACTCGCGCTCCCACGTCGGTTCGACCGTGTGGAAGAGGTGCACCCGGAACTCGGTGCTGATCGGCCCGAGCAAGTACTCGCGGTAGGACCGCATGCCCGTGGCGACCAGAAGGAGAAGTGGCCGCTCTGCCACCCCGCTGCCGGTGATCATTTTCTGACTTCCTTCCTGGACTCCCTCTCCCATCCGGCCAGTTAACGGATCGGGTCGCCGCCTTGGAGTCCTGGCGAATTCGGTCCACAACCTACAAGCGGTTCTGACGGACTGTCGACACATTCGCCAGGGGTGACTCGGACACCGGTCCGAATATGTCAGGGACTCGACAGAAAGGAGCTGACCGAGGGTCAGGCATCGGTGACGGAAACCGTATGCGTTCAACTGACAGGAGTGAACGGTCGAACGCCACGTGTCAGGTCAGGGCGATAAGCTGAACGACGGCCAATCGCTCGACACTTGACAACCAGGCGGCTGGGAATCCAGTGAATTCCGCACGCACAGCGGTCAGGAATCGCGGGCGGCGCTGATCCGATGCACCGTGTCCGATTCTCCGGCGCCGCCCGCGCGACAGCCGAGAAGCAGGTGGCGACCGTGTGAATCGAGCGACCTCGGCCGACCGCGGGCACCCGGGCCTGCGGGCAGGGGGCGTGCGGTCCGGCGGCCCGGCGCAGGCCGCAACCGAACTGCTCACCCGGGCAGTTCCGATCCGCCGGATTCCCGGATTCCCCGATTCCCGGGATTCCCGGATTACCGGCCGGGGCCGCACGAACCGGAGTGCCGCCACGAATTGGCACCGGCCTCCGGGCGGCACAGGTACGCGGCGACGGCGGCCGCCGCCGGGCCCTCCCGTCGTAGCACCTGACGGCCGCCTGGCCCGGTCGGCCACCCGGTCGGCCACCCGGTCGGCCACCCGGCCGGCCACCCTGTCGAGGCCCCTACCCCCCGGCCGCGGCGCCCGCCAGGGCGCCCGCACCGCCGGGCCTGGTCCGCACCGCCCAGGCGGCCAGCGGCGGGCCGAGCAGCCCGAGCAGCGCGAAGAAGACGCCGAGCAGCAGCCAACCGAGCTGCCCCAGCCCCAGGCAGACCGTGGTCAGCAGCGCCGGGGCCAGCGCCTGCCCGATGTCGAAGCTGAGTCCGAGCAGCCCTTGGTACTGCCCCTGGGCGTGCTCGGGCGCGAGTCCGAAACCGAGCGCGAAGTTGCCCGATGACTGCCACACCTCTCCCAGGCTGTGCGCGGCCATCGCCGGCACCACCAGCAGCACCGCCTCCCAGGGCGGCAGATCGGCGGTCAGCGCCATCAGCGGGCAGCTGAGCAGGAAGAGCAGGCCCGCGTGCCGCAACGCCAACCCGCCGTCGCCGGGGGTCCTCACCCGGGACCCGATCGGGATCTGGAAGGCCACGCAGCAGAGCGAGTTGAGGGCGGCGACGGCCGCGACCGTCCACCGCGGGACGGGAGTGTGCTGCGCCAGCCAGAGCGGCAGCAGCAGCGAGGCGACCGGGTACTGCAAGCCCATCGCCCCGTCCACCGCGGCGATCAGTGCGAACGGTTTGTCCCGCAGCGCCGTCCAGCGGCCCTCGGCGGCCGGCCTGGGCAACGGGGGACAGCTCGGCACCCGGAGCAGCAGCAGGCCGCAGCCGAGGTAGCTGGCGGCGTTCAGCAGGATCAGCGCCGCGTAGGCGGCGCGGGTGTCCAGCTGCACGGCGACGGCCGCGCCCGACGTGCCCAGCACCACACCGACGTTGACGAAGGTGCGCAGCCTCGCCCGGAACTCGGCGGGCCGCTCCCCGCCGATCCGGGCGATCAGCGCGCCGCGCGCGGCGTTGTTGGCCGAGAGCGCTAGCAGGTCCAGGGTGGCGATCGCGGTGAAGGCCGCCCAGCTGTGCACGAAGAGGAAGGCCACCATGGTCGCGGTCTGCACGGCCAGGGTCAGCAGCACCACCGCACGCGGGCCGCGCCGGTCGGCCAACTCCCCGGCCGGCACCCCGGCGAGCAGGCCGATCAGCCCGGCGATGCTCAGGCCGAGCCCGATCTGGCCGGCCGGCAGGTGCACCACCCGGGTGAAGTAGAGGACCGAGGCGTTGTTGAAGAGGCCGTTGCCGACCCGGTTGACGAAGCTGGAGAGCACCATGGCCCGCTGCGGCCCGGCCGGCGGCAGCGCCCTGGAGAGCCGTGGGGCGGATATCCGTTCGAGCATGGTGGTCAGCGTACCGACCATCACTCGGCGGCTCTCAGCCCGGCCCGGCAGCCTCCCCCGATCGAGGGAGCACGCTCTCCCCCCTTCCCGCGATGCGCCGCCGTGGCCCCGCCCGCCATGATCGTCTCCTGCCGAGGTGACGGGAGAGGACAGCCGATGAACACGATGAACACACAGCTGAACACAGAAGGGACGCGGGCAGCGCCGAACGGCCTGGCCGTGGCCGCCATGGTGCTGGGCATCATCAGCCTGATCGGCTCGGTCGTCTTCGTCGGCGGTCCGCTCGGCGTCATCGGCCTGGTCCTCGGCGTCCTCGCCCTGCGCAGGGCCAGGCGGACCGGTGCCGGGCGCGGACCGGCCATCGCCGGCACGGTGACGTCGTCCATCGCGATCGTGGTGTCGGTCCTGGTCGTGGTCAGCGCCGTGTGGTTCGCCCACCGGACGCAGAACTGCTACCAGTTCCACAAGGTCCAGCAGTGGCAGCACTGCGTCCACCAGCAGTTCTCCGCCGGCTGACCATCGACCCACCGACGGCCGTCTCACACCACCGTCCGCAGCGGCACCGTCCGCGCGCCCCACTGTCAGGCCGGCACCGTCAGCGGGCCGCCGTCAGCGGGCCGCCGTCAGCCGCCCAGCGCCTTGCCGAGCCGGCGCAGCCCCTCGGCGATCTCCTCGGGGGTGTGGGTGGTGAAGGACATCCGCAGCGCGGCCGCGTCGGCGGGCCCGGCGAAGAACGGCGCGCCGGGCACGTAGGCGACGTCCTGCGCGACCGCCCGGGTCAGCAGGGCGGTCGCGTCGTGCCCGTCCGGCAACCGGACCCAGAGGAACATCCCGCCGGCCGGCCGGTTCCAGCTGCTGCCGGCCGGCAGCGCCTGGGGCAGCCCGGCCAGCAGCGCGTCGCGTCGCGCACGGTAGGCGGCGGTGACCTTGGCCAGGTGCGCGTCCAGGTCGCTGTCCGCCAGGTACCGGGCGGCGGCGGCCTGGTCGACCGTCGAGGTGTGCAGGTCGGCGGCCTGCTTGGCGATCACGCAGGCGCGCCGCAGCGCGGCGGGCGCCCGCAGCCAGCCCAGCCGCAGGCCCGGCGCCAGCACCTTGGAGAAGCTGCCCAGCAGCACCGTGCGGTCGGCCGCCGCCGGGTAGGACGCCAGCCACGGCTCCCGCTCGCCCTCGAACCGCAGCTCGCCGTACGGGTCGTCCTCGACGATCCACACCCCGTGCCGCTCGGCCACCTCGGCGACCGCCCGGCGGCGCGGGCCCGGCATGGTGCGCCCGGTCGGGTTCTGGAAGGTGGGCACCAGGTAGAGCAGCTTGGGCCGCTCGCCGCGCACCAACTCGGCCAGCGCCACCGGGTCGACGCCGTCCGCGTCGGTGGGCACCGGCAGCACCCGGGCACCGGCCAGGCCGAAGCACTGCAGCGCGGCCAGGTAGCTGGGATCCTCCACCAGCACGGTGTCACCGGGTTCCAGCAGCGCGGTGGCCAGCAGTGCCAGCCCCTGCTGCGAGCCGGTGGTGATGATCAGGTCGTCCGCCCCGGTGGCCAGGCCGCCGCCGGTCAGCCGGGCGGCGACCGCGCCCCGCAGCTCGGGGTCACCCTCGGTGGTCGAGTACTGCAGCACCTGGTGCGGCCGCTCGGCGAGCACCCGGTCGTAGGCGGCGCGCAGGCCCGCCGCGTCGAAGAGTTCGGGGGCGGGCAGACCGCCGGCGAAGGAGATGACCTCCGGCCGGGCGGTCAGCGCCAGGATCTCGCGGACCGGTGACGCACCGACGCTGGCGGCGCGCGCGGCTAGGGCAGGGGCATCGGCTCGGTTGCTCATGGCCGTCAGCCTAGGCAACCCGGCCATGCGGTGACACCCCTGCCCGCATCCCGGTCACCTCCCGGTGATGCCCCCCGCAGGGGCATCACCGGGAGGCGACTGACGCACCGTCAGATCGTGGCGGTGTCGATCACGAAGCGGTAGCGCACGTCGCTCTTCAGCACCCGCGCGTAGGCCTCGTTGATCTGGTTCGCCGCGATCACCTCGATATCGGCACCGATGCCGTGCTCGGCGCAGAAGTCCAGCATCTCCTGGGTCTCCTTGATGCCGCCGATCATCGAGCCGGCCAGCGACTTGCGCTGACCGATCAGCGCGAAGCAGGCCACCGGCATCGGCTCCTCGGGCGCGCCGACCTGCACCATGGTGCCGTCGGTGCGCAGCAGGCCCAGGTAGGCGTTGAGGTCCAGGTCGGCCGAGACGGTGTTGAGGATCAGGTCGAAGGTGCCGGCCAGCCGCTCGAAGGTGGCCGGGTCGCTGGTCGCGTAGTAGTGGTCCGCACCCAGCCGCAGGCCGTCCTCGCGCTTGCTCAGCGTCTGGCTGAGCACCGTGACCTCGGCGCCCAGCGCGTGGGCGATCTTGACGCCCATGTGCCCGAGCCCGCCCAGGCCCACCACGGCGACCTTCTTACCCGGACCCGCGTGCCAGTGCGCGAGCGGCGAGTAGGTGGTGATGCCGGCGCAGAGCAGGGGCGCGGCCTCGTCCAGGCCCAGGCCCTCGGGGATCCGCAGCACGTAGTTCTCGTCCACCACGATGTGGGTCGAGTAACCGCCGTGGTTCGGCGTGCCGTCGCGGCCCTCGGCGTTGTAGGTGCCCACCATGCCGCCGGCGCCGGTGCAGTACTGCTCCAGGCCCGCACGGCAGTTGTCGCACTCGCGGCAGGAGTCGACGAAACAGCCGACGCCGACCCGGTCACCGACCGCGTACCCGGTGACCCCGGCGCCGACCTCGGCGACCACGCCCGCGATCTCGTGGCCCGGGACCATCGGGAAGGTGCCGATGCCCCAGTCACCGTTGACCTGGTGGATGTCGGAGTGGCAGATGCCGGCGAACTTGATGTCGATCAGCACGTCGTGCTCGCCCAGCGCACGACGGGGGATGGTGGTCTTCTCCAGCGGGGCGCTCGGGGCGGGGGAGGCATAGGCGGCGACAGTGGTCTGTGTCATGACACCAAGCTTGCCGCCTCCCCGCGCCCGCAACCAGGGCCGCGCCCAACGTACGCACGCGGTTCGTACCACTGGCAGTGGCACCCTGCCGGGCGGGCGGCGCCGCCGGTCATACTGGACGGATGGACCAGCGCACCGAACTGAGCGAGTTCCTCCGGTCCCGGCGGGCCCGGCTGCAGCCCCAGGACGTCGGGCTCGCCCACTACGGCGGCCGCCGCCGGGTGCCCGGGCTGCGCCGGGAGGAGTTGGCGCAGCTGGCCGGGGTCAGTGTCGCGTACTACACGCGGCTCGAACAGGGTCACGCAGAGAACGTCTCCACCACCGTGCTCGACGCGATCGCCGGCGCGCTGCGGCTCACCCCGGCCGAGCGCGAGCACCTCTCCCGCCTGGTCCGCCCGGTCTCCGGACGCTCGCGCGCCACCGTGCGCCCGCAGCGGATCCGGCCCGAACTGCAGCAGCTGCTGGACACCATGCACCCGGTCCCCACCTGCGTGCTGGGCCGGCGCCTCGACGTGCTCGCCTGGAACCCGCTGTACTGCGCGCTCTTCGGCGACTACGCGACGCTGCCGCCGGAGCAGCGCAACCTGGCCTGGCAGCTCTTCCGCGACCCGGCCTCGCGCGAGCTCTTCGTCGACTGGGACGGCAAGGCCGCCGACGTGGTCGCCAGCCTGCGCCTGGAGGCCGGCCGGTATCCGGACGACCCCCGGCTGTGCGCGCTGGTCGGCGAACTCTCGGTGAAGAGCGAGGACTTCCGCCGGCTCTGGGCGATCTACAACGTGCACGACAAGGGGCACGGCAGCAAGGAGCTGCACCACCCGGTCGTCGGCCGGCTCCTGCTGCGCTACGAGACCCTCGCGCTGCCGGCCGACCCCGACCAGGTGCTGCTCACCTACCACGCCGAACCCGGATCCGCCTCGGCCGAGTCGCTGCGGCTGCTGGCCAGCTGGTGGGCCAGCTCCGAGGAGCCCGAAGGCTCCAGGGCCCGCTGAACCAGGGCCCGCTGAACCAGGGCCCGTTGAACCCCTCAGGTCGGCCAAGTCCGTCGGCGCCCGGCGGGAATTGTCAGACAGACCCTAGGCCGGTTCCACCACGTCCACCAGCACCTTGCCGACCACCGCGCTCTCCACCGCCGCGTGGGCGTCGGCGGTCTTGGCCAGCGGGAAGCGGTGCAGCGGCAACCCCGCCGCCTCACCCACCCGCAGCGCCCCGTCGGCCACCGCCGCCGCGACCGCCGCCACGCCATGCTCCTTGGCCTCGGCGGGCAGGGTGTAGACGAGGATGCCCTGCCAGCGCAGATTGGCGTCCATGAACTCGCGGATCGGATAGCTGACCACCGGGCCGTTGTTCACCGCGTAGCAGGCGATCACCGCGTTCGGCGCGGCCACCGCGTGGTCGAGCACCGCGTTCTGCGCGGGCGAGACCTCCACGATCACGTCCACCCCGGCCGGTGCCAGCGCGCGGATCGCGGCGGCGGCGTCCTCGGCCCGGTAGTCGACCACGTGGTCGGCGCCCGCCGCCCGGGCCAGCGCCGCCTTGGCCGGACCGCTGACCGTGGTCAGCACTCGCGCCCCGGCCCACCGGGCCAGCTGGACGGCCGCGTTGCCGACCGCGCCGGCACCGCCCGCGACCAGCACCGTGCGCCCCACCAGCACGCCCGGGGCCAGCCGCTCGGGCCCCCGGTCGGCCACCGTCAGGGCCCGGTGCGCGGTCAGCGCGGGGATGCCCAGCGCGGCGCCGAGCTCGAAGGAGGCCGCCGCGGGCAGCGCGACGGCCTGGCGCTGCGGGAGCACCGTGTACTCCTGGGCGGTGCCGTCGGCCCGCAGCCGGGCGGCCTCCCAGATCCAGACCCGCTCGCCGACCCGCGCCGGGTCCACCCCCGGGCCGACCGCGTCAACCACGCCGGCGCCGTCCTGGTTCGGCACCTGCGCGGTGATCCCGGGGGCCAGGCCCGCCGTGCGGCTCTTCCAGTCGGTCGGGTTGACCCCGGAGACGTGCACCCTGACCCGGACCTCGCCGGGGCCCGGCTCCGGCAGCGGCCGCTCGACCAGGGTGAGCACTTCGGGGCCGCCGCCGGTCGTGTAGACGATCGCCTTCATGCGCAGTCAACTCCGTTGCTCGGGTGCGGACGTGACGGGCCTTGCCCGCACTCACGCTACCCGAACACGATGGTGACACACCGTCAGCGATCGGCCGGTGCGGCCGGCCCGACGGGACCGGCGCATCCCCGTCCCGGCGCATCCCCGTCCCGGCACACCCCCGTCCCGGCACACCCCCGTCCCGGCACACCCCGGTTCAGTACACCCCGGTTCAGTACACCAGGTAGGCCGGTCGCCGCCCCTCGTCGTCGATCTCCCCGGCCGCCTGGGCCCGCAGCTTGTGCGAGAGGTCGTCCAGCGCCCGCCAGGCGGCCACCTCCTCGCCGATCCTGGCCAGCGGCCGGTCGGCCGCGCTGCGCAGCGCCTCGCCGTGGCCGGCCAGTCCCGGGGCGCGGGCCCCGACCAGCCGGGCCTCACACATCGTGTGCACCCCGTCTTCCTCGAAGCTCAGCTCGACATCCCAGTGGTTTCGCATGGCGCGCCTCCTGCTCCCCTCCAGCCTGAACCCGACGGGCCGGGGTCGGCAAACGCCCGCGCTCGTCACCAGGGGGAGCGAGCGGTCGTCCGCCCTCACCCCGTCGGCCCCCTTTCCAGCCCCTGTCGGCCCTCCTTTACCGGGATCCCTTGTCGGCGCCCGGCCCGACTGAGGATGATCTGACGGTACGTCCGCTGACCTCCGCCGCTTCCCCTGGAGCCGCCATGCCGATCCTGCCCGAACCACCGGAACTCCCCGAGCCGCCCGAGCTGCCGGAGCCCGAGCTGCCCGAACCGCCCGACCTGCCGGAGCCCGGAGAGCTGCCCGACATCCCGCGGCTGCCGGTCCCCCACCTGCCCCGACCCGGCCGGCTGCCGGAACCGCCCGACCTGCCCGCACCCCCCGAGCTACCGCAGCCCCCAGCGCTCCCCGAACCGCCGGAGTTGCCGGAGCCGCCCGAACTCCCCGACCCGCCGCGGCCGTGACCCCCGGCCCCCCGATGACCCAGCGCCTGGCCCTGTTCGACCTGGACAACACCCTGCTCGACCGCGATGCCGCCTTCGCTCGCTGGGCGGCCGGATTCGCCGCCGAGCACCGGCTCGACGAAGCGGCGCACAGCTGGCTGCTGCGGCAGGACGCGGCGCACCGGGGGCCGCGCGGCGGCTACTTCCAGGCGGTGCACGCGCGGTTCGGGCTCGGCGGCTCGGCGGACGAGCTCTGGGCCGGCTACCGGCGCCGGATGCCCGAGCTGGTGGCCTGCCGTCCGGCCGATCTGGCCGCGCTCGCCGAACTGCGCGCCGCGGGCTGGCGCACGGCGATCGTCACCAACGGCCGGACGGACAACCAGCAGGCCAAGATCCGCCGTACCGGGCTGGCCGACCTGGTCGACGCCTGGTGCGTCTCGGAGCGCGAGGGCCTGCGCAAGCCGGACCCGGCCCTCTTCGCCCTGGCCGCGCGACGCTGCGGCGCCGATCCGGCCGCCGGGGGCTGGATGACCGGCGACAGCGCCGAGGACGACATCGCCGGCGGCCGCGCGGCCGGGCTGCGCACCGTCTGGATCCACCGGGGCCGGCCCTGGCCGGCCGCCTCGGCTGCGACCGCCCCGGACCACGCGGTCGAGCGCGTCGCCGACGCCGTCCGGCTCCTGCTCGCGCGCGCCTGAGCTCCGCCGGCCGCCCCGGGGAACCACAGGCCGCCGACCCCGGTCAACGGCCTGCGGTCAGCGGCCTGTGATCAGCGGCCTGTGATCAGCTCTCCGGGGCCGCCCCGGGCCGGACGAAGGCGCCCTGGTGGGCGGCGGTACTGGTGATCAGCGCCACCCGGTCCGCGAAGGCCTCGTCGACCGGATCCCGGGTGAAGAAGATCCGGTGGTGCACGTGCCCGGAGACGGTGCGGATCACCTCGATCCCGACCGTGCCGCCGGGCAGTTCGCCGCGCGCCACCGCCCGGTCCACCACCGCGCCCCACTCGTGGTCGGCCCGGTCGATGAAGGCGTGCAGCGCGGTGCCGGCCTGGCCTCCGGGGTCGGCGGCCGCGGCGGCGACGATCGCGCAGAACGCCGGGCCGATGGTCGGATGGGCGAAGCCGGTGGCCAGCGCCCGCGCGTAGCCGCGCAGGTCGGCGTCGAGGTCGCCGGTCTCGGTCAGCGGGACGGCGTCCTCGCCGATCCTGCTCAGCAGGTCGGCCACCAACCCGGGGCCACCGCCCCAGCGACGGTAGAGGGTGGCCCGGCCGACCCCAGCGCGCTCGGCGACCCGCTCCAGGCTGAGCCCCCCGTAACCGCGTTCCGCGATTTCGGCCATGGCGGCGTCGAGCACGGCCGCGCGGGTGCGCGCGGTGCGGCCGCCGGGGCGGGAAGTTCCTCCGACGGGATTCAAATGAGACTCCTGTCTTGTTAGTGGTGTGGATCGTGCTATCTTCTGCTGCACCACAAACGATACCCATGTCTCGTTAGAGTCGCGCACTCAAGCATCCGGCACCGGCAGAGGAGAGCCCCCATGAGCACCCCCACCATCAGCGCCCCGGAAACCATCACCCCCGACACCAGCACCCCTCCCACCGGCACCCCCGCCCCCCGCGGCGGCGCCACCACGCGCGACGAGCGCTTCGCCTTCGGCATGTCGGTGCTCAACGAGATCGACGGCGACGCCGGCGGGCGGGTGATCGACTCACTCGCCGACGTCAGCCCCGAACTCGCCCACACCGTCGGCGCCTGGGCCTTCGGCGAGATCTACGCCCGCCCCGCCCTGCCGCCGCGCGAGCGGCAGCTGGTCACGCTCGGCATCCTGACCGCGCTCGGCGGCTGCGAGGCCCAGCTCGCCGTGCACGTCAACGCCTCGCTCAACGTCGGGCTGACCCCCGAGGAGATCGTCGAGGCGATGCTGCACGCCGCCGTCTACTGCGGGGTGCCACGCGCGCTCAACGCCACCTTCGCGGCCAAGCACGTCTTCGCCGAGCGCGACCTGCTGCCGGTCCGGCAGAACTGACGCTCAGGCCGGTCGGTCCAAGTCGGTCTCGCGCTACCGGCCGGGCTCCGGTCCGCCCCCGCCCGCCGCGAGCGCCTCGGCGGCCCGGCGCCGGACCCGGTCGACCGCGGCGCAGCCGTCGAAGGCCACCGCGACCCGGATCAGCCACTCCGCCTCCGCGTCCACCGTCCCGGGGCCCGGGACGGGCTGCGGCACCCCGGTCACCGTGGCGGTGGGGCAGCGCTGCCCGGCCCGCGCCGCCTCCAGCGCGGCGGCCAGCGTCGCCGCCTCCACCTCCGCACCATCCAGTTCCGCGCCGTCCAGTTCCGCGCCGTCCAGTTCCGTGCCGTCCAGTTCCGCGCCAGCCCTCCCCGCAACCCGCCCCGCACCCGGCGCCGGGCCGCCCGCCTCGGCGACCCAGCCCGCCACCCGCTCCCCCGCGTACGGGCGCAGCGCCAGCTGCCCGTCCCGGATCTCGATGATCCGCCGGTAGAGCGCGAACTCCGCGTCCCGCAGGGCCGGTCGGCGCCCGCCGGCCCCCTCTCCGAGCGCGATCTGCGGCATCACCAGGTGCAGCGCCTCCCAGAGCGGACCGAGCGCCGCGTACCGCCGCCGCGCGCGCCACCAGCGCACGGGGGCGGTGAGCCGCGTGCCCCAGCGGGTGCCGCCCCACATCGTCACGGTGGCCCCGCTGATCGTCAGCCCGGCGCAGAGGACCCCGAGCACGTCGGAGACGGTGTCCTCGCCGGCCTTCTGCTGGGCGTGCAGCAGCACGTCGCGCACGTCGTCCAGGGCCCAGGCGCTCCACAGCACCCCGACCACCGCCGCCAGCGTCATCAGCCGCAGGCCGGTGCGCAGCAGGCCCCGGCCGGTGAGCCGGGCCTGGCGGGCGAGCACCGAGCCGAGCACCAGCAGGCAGCAGACCGAGTGGCCGCCGAAGAGCAGGTCGTAGCCGGCCAGTGGCCAGCGCCGGCCGCCGCTCACCATGAACTCCTGTCCCTGGTCGGCGATCCGGGCGGCCCGGAAGAGCAGCGCCAGGCAGCCGGGCACCGCGATCACGGCCACCGTCCAGCGCCGCAGCCGGGCCCGCGCCGCGCCGGGATCACCGCGCGGCCCCTGGAGCAGCAGCGCGATCAGCACCAGCAGGCCCACCGCGACGGTCTTCAGCAGATCCCCGAGCAGCAGGGTGAGTTCCCGGTTCGAGCCGATGCTCGCCGCTGCCAGGGTGCTGGGGGCCAGCGCCACCAGCCCCGCCCCCATGCAGAGCGCGAACCCGCCCGCGAAGAGGTTGACCAGGTCACCCCGCCAGTTGCGCAGCGCGGCGAACCGCTGGGCGGCGAAGGCCAGGAAGAGCGCTGCGGAGCCGTACTCGGCCAGGTCGGCCGCACCCGCCCCGGCCACTAGCCGCCCCCCGGTCTCCCGAAGACCGACTCGGTCCAGGAGGCCGCACCGCCCCCGCGCCGGTCGGCGTCCAGCTGCGCCCGGTGCAGGATCAGCGAGGCGAGGAGCTCCGCCTCCCGCTCCTGCGGCTCGGTGTAGACCGTGCGCCCGAGCACCCGGTGCACCAGCTCCGAACTCAGGTGCGGCAGCAGCGTCCTGCTCGCGGGGGCACTCTCGTCGTGCCGGCAGATCAGGTGCGCCGCCTCGTGCAGCAGGATGTGCCGCTGGTGCAGCGGGGTGGTGTCGGCGGAGTAGAGGATGCAGTCCGCCTGGTCGGTGGTGACCAGCAGGCCGCACGGCAGGTTGGGGCGCCCGCTGACCGCGATCAGCTCGATCGGCCGGCCGCGCCGCTCGGCCAGCCCCTCGACGAACCGCACGGCGTCGAACGGATCCGGTAACTCGAGCTCGGCCACCGTCTGCTGACACCGCTGCCAGATCCGCCCGCGTCGCGCCCGCCGCCCGAACACCCTTGCTCGCCCCCTTCGCCGCAGCGGGCTCCCCCGCCGCGGGCCTCCCCGCCGGCCGCCGGCACCAGGCCGGCCCGCCGCTTCGCTCAGCCCTTCCCGCTGCCGCCCTCGCGCCGCGCGATCACGTCGATCATGTCGCTGATCGTCCCCACGCCCTCCGGCGAGAGGTTGACCGCGCGCAGCGCGACGCTGCGCACCCCGGCGTCGCGCAGGGCGCCGAGCAGCTCCAGTTCCTGGGCGATGACGGCGCCCTGGTCGTCATCGAAGAAGTAGGCCACCGGGACCTGGAAGAACTGGGCCAGCGCCTCCAGATGCCGCTTGGTCGGATTGTCGCGCCGACCGGTGCGCAACTGCCAGAGGTAGGTGGCTGAGAACGTCTCGCCGGTCGCCTCGCGGCAGGCCTTGGCGACCTCCTCGTGGCTGTACTGCTCCCGGTTGGGGCGGCGGACGACCCGGAACAGGCCGTCGATCTTCTCCGCCAGCGTGGTCGTCGAACCCGTGGCCGCGCAGGCCTCTGTCGTGATCGTGGTTCCGTTCACTGTCCCGTGCTCCGTCGTCACAGCCCCCGTGGCCCCGTCCCCCGTCGTCGTCCCCGTCGTCGTCCCCGTCGTCGTCCCGGTCGTCGAAGTCCCGGTCCCGGCGTCAGGCGCCGTTCCCCGTACCGCGTCCTCGGCTTCCGTCATGGCACACCTCCCGGCCCTCCTGGCATGCACGGGCCTGACGTTAGATGGCGTTCATCGTAGTTCACGTTGTGACCCGCTGTCAGCGTGGTGGTTCCGGTACTGCCGAACCGCTCAGGCACCATGCGCCACAAGGCCGGGAGCGGTTCGCGGGGGGTCGCCGCGCGCCGTTCGAGCGGCGATTTCGCTGACGGAGCGTCAGCATGCCGAGCGCCGTCCCGAGCACCGGGTCCGCTTCGCCAGATGGTTGATCGGTCACCTTTCCGCCGGCCCTCTCCCGACCTGCCCCCCAGCGCTCCCGCCGGCCCTCCCCCGACCCGCCGCCGGCACGCCCCCCAGCGCTCCCGCCGGCCCTCCCCCGACCCGCCGCCGGCACGCCCCCCAGCGCTCCCGCCGCATCGCCGCGCCGCCGCGCCGCCGACCCCCCGCCCCTCGGGCACCGCGGCCGAGGCGGCCGACCCCGGCCGCGGTGCCCGGGCTGCTCCCGCCGGGCGGTGGGAAAATGGCCGGGCGGGGATCGCGCCTCCGAGCGGAGGGTCGTGGCATGGGCGAAGTCGAGCACGAGGGCCAGGTGGGCGGCGGCGCCGTCCGCTCCGAGGGGCTGCTCATGGTCCCGATCGCCACCGCCCTGATCCAGCACGACGGGCGGATCCTGCACTGGAGCGCGGACGCCGAGGCCCTGCTCGGGTACAGCTCCGCGCAGGCCGTCGGCGCGCCCGCCGCGCGGCTGCTGGCCGGCGAGGGCGACCGGGACGAGGTGCTCGCGCTGTTCGACCGGATCCTGGCCGGAAACCCCTGGTCAGGGGTGTTCCCGGTGCTCCACCGGGAGGGCCACTACGTCAACCTGGAGTTCCGCACCCACCCGGTGACCGGCCCGGACGGCCGCCCGCTGGTGCTCGCGGTCGCCTCCGACGTCACCGCACTGCGCCGGATCCAGGCCGACCTCGCGGTGCTGGACGGATTTTTCACCCAGTCGCCGGTAGGCATGGCCGTCTATGACGACCAGCTGCGCTTCGTGCGGCTCAACGAGGCACTGGCCCGGATCAACGGCGTCCCGGTGGCCGAGCACCTGGGCCGCCGGATCACCGAGATCCTGCCGGGGATCAACGCGGTCGAGATCGAGGGCGTGATGCGGCACGTGCTGGCCACCGGCGAGCCGGTGCTGGACGCCCGCTCGCACGGGCGCACCGCGGGCGACCCGGGGCACGACCACGCCTGGTCGGCCTCCTACTTCCGGCTGGAGGACCCGCCCGGGCAGGTCCTCGGGGTCAGCTCGACCATCGTGGACGTCACCGGGCGCTACCTGGCCGAGTCGCGCGCGGCCCGGGCCCAGGAGCGGCTCACCCTGATGGTCGATGCCACCGCCTCGATCGGCACCACGCTCGACCTGCGCCGCACCGCCGAGGAGCTGGCGGAGGCGATCGTCCCCCGGGTGGCCGACCTGTGCGGGGTCTTCGCCCTGGAGCGGCTGGTCAGCGGCGACGGGGACGACACCGGCCTGACCCCGGTCCGCCGGCTGGCCCTGGCCAGCGACGACCCCGGCTACCCGGTCGGCTTCCTGCCGGTGGACGCGGTCCACGACATCGACCCCGGCTCGCCCTACGCCCGGGCGATGGCCGGCGGACGCACCGTGGTGGTCCCGTCCTGGGACCTGGAGCCGCTCACCGACGACATGCGCGCCGAGTCGCTCAAGGCCTACTGGGGCGGGCGCTCACGCTCGGTGCGGATCACCCCGCTGACCGCGCGCGGCTCGGTGCTCGGCATGGTGGTCTACTCGCGGCGCGGCGAGCGCGAGTCCTTCGCCGAGGCGGACATCACGCTGGGTGACGAGCTGGCCTCGCGGGCGGCGGTGGCGATCGACAACGCCCGCCTCTACACCCGCGAGCGCGAGGCCGCCGAGGACCGGCGCCGGGCGCTGGACGAGGCCCAGACGGCCACCCAGCGGCTGGCCCTGCTGAACGAGGCCAGCTCGCGGATCGGCACCACGCTGGATCTGCAGCGCACCGCCGAGGAACTGGTCGAGGTGGTCATCCCGCGGTTCGCCGACTTCGTCACGGTGGACCTGCTGGACGCGGTGCTGCAGGGCGACGAGACCCCGGTGGTGCCGCCCTCCGGCTCGGCGACGATGCGCGCGGTGGCGGTCGGCGAGCTCGGCCCGGGCGGCCGGCTGACCGGCGCGGCCGATCCGGTGGGCGGCACCTCGCAGTCGGCCCAGCTGTACGCGCAGAGCCTGCGCAGCGGCCGCTCGATCCTGGTGGCCGAGGTGGACCGGGAGGCGCTGACCCGGATCGTGGCCGCGCCGGACCGGGTCCAGCCCGCCCTGGACGCCGGCATGCACTCCTACCTGATGGTCCCGCTGGTGGCCCGCGGCCGGGTGCTCGGCGGCGCGGAGTTCATGCGGATGCGCAACCCGGAGCCGTTCACCGCGGCGGACGTCGCGCTCGCCGAGGAGCTGGCCGCCCGCGCGGCCGTCTGCATCGACAACGCGCGGCTCTACCGGCGCGAGCGGGACACCGCGCTGACCCTGCAGCGCAGCCTGCTGCCGCAGCGGGTGCACAACCCGCCGGGTCTGGAGATCGCGCACCGCTACCTGCCGGCCAGCCAGCTCAGCGAGGTGGGCGGCGACTGGTTCGACGTGGTGCCGCTCTCCTGCGGGCGGGTGGCGCTGGTGGTCGGCGACGTGACCGGGCACGGGCTGCGGGCGGCGGCCATGATGGGCCAGCTGCGCACGGTGGCGCGCACCCTGATCACCCTGGACATGGACCCGGCCCGGGTGCTGCGGCGGCTGGACGAGGCGGCGGCCACCGCCGGCGAGGGCGCGGGCGAGGGGCAGTACGCGACCTGCGTCTGCGTGGTGCTGGACCCGGTGGAGCGGGCCTGCACGGCGGCCTGCGCGGGCCACGTGCCGCCGGTGGTCGCCACGGCGGACGGCTCGGCGCGGCTGCTGGACCTGCCGCCGGGTGCGCCGCTGGGGGTGGGCGGGGTGCCCTTCGAGAGCGTCGAGTTCGCGCTGCCGGAGGGCGGGCTGCTGGTGCTCTGCACCGACGGGCTGATCGAGCGCCGGGACCGCGACCTGGACGCCGGGCTGGAACTGCTGCGCGCCACGGTGGCCGCCCAGCACGACAGCAGCCTGGAGCGCTCCTGCGACGCGGTGCTGGCCTCGCTGATCACCGGCACCCGGGAGGACGACATCGCGGTGATCATGGCCCGCTCGCGTCCGCTGGGCCCCGACCGGATCGCCACCCTCTCGCTGACCGGCGACCGCGCGATGGTCGGCCACGCCCGGCGGTTCGCCCGGCGCACGCTGGACGGCTGGGGCCTGTCCGCGCTGGTCGACCAGACCGAGCTGCTCACCAGCGAGCTGATCACCAACGCGCTGGTGCACGCCGGCGCCCCCACCCAGCTGCGGCTCTTCCGCAACCAGGCGCTCACGGTGGAGGTCGCCGACGTGGACGGGCACGCCCCGACGCTGCGCCGGGCCCTGGAGGACGACGAGGGCGGGCGCGGGATGCACCTGGTGAACGAGCTGGCGCACCGCTGGGGCAGCCGGGGCACCCCGCTCGGCAAGGTGGTCTGGTTCGAGCTGGAGCTGCCGCTGGGCAACCCCGGCTGACCCGGCCGTTCCCGGGCGAGGGGGCCGGCCCCCTCGCCCGGGGTGGGCCCGGCGCGGAGTGGGCCCCGCCCGGTCAGTCCTGCCAGCCCGCCGCCGATCCGGTGAGCCGCTCGCGCAGCTCGCGCTTGAGCAGCTTGCCCGAGGCGTTCTTCGGCAGCGCCGGCGCGAAGTGCACGGCCTTGGGCGTCTTGTAGGCGGGCAGCCGCTCGCGGACCCAGGCGATCAGCTCGGCGGCGCCGACCGGCTCGCGGAGCACCACCACCGCGGTGACCGCCTCGATCCAGCGCGGGTGCGGCGTGCCGATCACGGCCGCCTCGGCGACCGCCGGGTGCGCGTAGAGCACGTCCTCCACCTCGCGGGAGGCCACCAGCACGCCACCGGTGTTGATCACGTCCTTGAGCCGGTCCACCACGTAGAGGTAGCCGGCGGCGTCCCGGCGGACCAGGTCGCCGGAGTGGAACCAGTCGCCCTCGAAGGCGGCCGCGCTCTCCTCGGGCTTGTCCCAGTAGCCGGTGCAGAGCTGCGGGGAGCGGTAGAGCACCTCGCCGACCTGGTCGGGGCCGACCTCGGCGCCCGCCTCGTCCACCACCTTGACCTCGACGAAGAGCACCGGCCGCCCGGCCGAGTGGGGGCGCTCGACGTGCTCCTCGGGGCGCAGCACGGTGGTGAGCGGGCCGACCTCGGACTGGCCGAAGGCGTTGTAGAAGCCGGTGCCCGGCAGCGCCTCGCGCAGCCGGGCGAGCACGGGGGCGGGCATGATCGAGGCGCCGTAGTAGGCCTTGGCCAGCGCGCCCAGCCCGGCGGCCGCGAAGTCCGGGTGGGCCGCGATCGCCGTCCACACGGTGGGCGGGGCGAAGAAGCTGGTGAGCCGGTGGCGCTCCAGGCGGGCCAGCAGCTCGGCCGGGTCGGGCGCGGCGAGCAGGTGGTTCTCGGCGCCGAGCAGCAGGTAGGGCAGCAGGAAGACGTGCAACTGGCCGGAGTGGTAGAGCGGCAGCGCGTGCAGCGGGCGGTCCCGCTCGGTGAGGTCGAGCGCGACGACGGCCGAGAGGTACTCGTGCAGCAGGGCCCGGTGGGTCATCATGGCGCCCTTGGGCGCGGCGGTGGTGCCGGAGGTGTAGAGCAGCTGGACCAGGTCGGTGTCGCGGACCTGGACCTCCAGCACCGGCACCGGGCCTGCGCTCGCCGCCGCGTGCAGCTCGGCCAGGTCGGCGGCGGGCAGCGGGGCGAGCGCGGCGGCCGCCGGGGCGTACTCGGTGTCGTGCAGCAGCAGCGAACTGCCCGACTGCGAGGTGAAGTAGCGCAGTTCGTCCTGGGTCGCGTTGTAGTTGACCGGCACGTGGACCAGACCGGCCCGACCGCAGGCCAGGAAGAGGATCAGGTAGGTGTCGGAGTTGCGGCCGAGCGCGGCCACCCGGTCGCCGGGGCGCAGGCCGCGGGCCAGCAGCCAGCCGGCGGCGCGGGTGACGGCGTCGTCCAGCTCCCGGTAGGTCCAGTGGCGGTCGGCGAAGTGCAGCGCGACGCGGTCGGGCACCCGGGCGGCGGACCGGCGCAGGATGTCCGGAACAGTACTGGCGTGAGTGAGCTCCATGCCGCTGGGTATATCCCCGCACACCGCGGGTGACGCCGTGTCGCACCGGCCTTGACGAACGCTTGACCTGATGATTCGTCAGCGTACGTCCAGTTGTTCGGTCATTATGTTGCGATCTTCATAAAAAAGCCACGGCGCGTCGACCTACGACAGGGCCTCTGATCTGGGATTGTCCGTATAGCGGACGTCCAACTCCGCTCTCCCTGTTGCCCGATGTATGTCAACCCTCTTGTCGTGGCGGTCACCGACACGATGGAATGCCTGAGCTTGTCGGGACGGGCGTTCCAGAAGCACGCGTGCGTCCGACCCCGGTACGCGCGATCTGGCCGCGCCCCCTGACGTCTTATCAGACGAAGGGATGTTCATGATCGGCTGGCGCAAATCGCAGCTCGCAGCCGTCACGCTCACCGCCGCCTCCGTTGTCCTGGCCTTCGGGACCAGCGCGAGCGGCGCACCCACCGTCCCCGCCCCGAACGCCCAGGCGGTTTCGGACAGCGGTGCCCCGGCCCCGGTGATCGTGATTCTCAAGGACCAGCTCTCCAGCACCCCGGCCGACGCCGGCCACCTGGACGCGCGCAAGAAGCAGGCGGGCCAGGACCAGGCGCCGCTGCTGGCCAAGGTCAAGGCCAACGGCGGTTCCGACATCAAGAGCTTCGTGGTCGGCAACGCCTTCTCGGCCACGGTCAGCCCCGCGCTGCGGGCTCAGCTCGCCGCCGACCCCACCGTCGCCTCGGTGATCGACGACCAGACGATCAAGGTGACGCCGCCGGCCCCGACCAAGGCCGGCACCGACAACGGCACCAACGCCGGCACCGCGCCCACCACGGGCGCCAAGGCCAACACCCAGGCCGCCGCCGCGCCGACCGCCAAGGGCAGCACCTACGACCCGAACGCGGTCTGCCCCAGCGACCCCAGCCAGCCGCTGCTGGAGCCCGAGGCGCTCTACTCCACCCACACGGAGAGCACGCCCGGCCAGCCGGGCGCGCACGAGATCGCCGACGGCACGGGCGTCAAGGTCGCGTACATCGCGGACGGCCTGGACCCCAACAACCCGGACTTCATCCGCCCCGACGGCTCCCACGCCGTGGTGGACTACCAGGACTTCTCCGGCGACGGCTTCTTCGCCCCCTCGGGTGCGGCGGAGGCCTTCGGTGACGCCTCGGCGATGATCGCCCAGGGCCGCCAGACCTACGACGTCTCGAAGTTCGTCAACCCGAGCCACCCGCTGCCGGCCGGCTGCAACATCCGGGTCGAGGGCATCTCGCCCGGCGCCTCGCTGGTCGCGCTCAAGGCCGGTGGCGACCTGTTCCCGAACTCCGCGATCCTGCAGTCGATCGACTACGCGGTCACGGTGGCGCACGTCGACGTGCTGAACGAGTCGTTCGGCAGCAACATCACCCCGGACAGCGGCGCGCACGACACCATCTCGCTCTTCAACGACATGGCGGCCGCGGCCGGCGTCACGGTGACCGTCTCCTCCGGTGACGCGGGCGTCAACGGCACCATCGGCACCCCGTCCACCGACCCCAACGTGATCAGCGCCGGGGCCTCGACGGACAACCAGAACTACGCGCAGACCGGCTACGCGGCCTTCCAGTTCTCCAACGGGACCTGGGCGAACGACCGGATCTCGGCGCTCTCCTCGGGCGGCATCACCCAGGGCGGCCGGACCGTCGACCTGGTCGCGCCGGGCGAGTCGGACTGGGCGCTCTGCTCGCCCGACATCTCCATCTACACCGAGTGCACCAACTTCAACGGCCAGGGCTCGGGCATCCAGCCCTTCGGCGGCACCAGCCAGGCCGCGCCGCTGACCGCCGGCGCCGCCGCCGACGTCATCCAGGCGTACCGGGACAGCCACAACGGCGCCTCCCCGACGCCCGCCCTGGTGAAGAAGTTCCTTACCGGCACCGCCGCCGACCTCGGCCTGCCGGCCGACGAGCAGGGCGCCGGTCTGCTGAACGTGCGCGCCGCCGTCGAGGCCGCCAGCGGCTACCAGAGCCCGACCGGCGCCACCGCCAGCAACACCGTCGCGGTGACCACCGGCCAGGTCGACCTGACCGGCCAGGCCGGCTCGACCCACACCACCGACGTCACCGTGGTGAACACGAGCGCCAAGCCGCAGACCGTCTCCGCCTCCACCCGCGTCTTCGCGCCGCTGGCGGACTCGCAGCAGACGGTGCAGATCAACTCCTCGACCGACCCGCAGTTCCCCTACGCCACCAACGGCGCTCCGTGGGTCGCGCACAAGGTCACCTTCAACGTCCCGGCCGGCGCCGACCGACTGGCCGCGTCCATCGCGTGGCAGGGCGCTCCGCAGGCCTCCGGCAGCAACACCGTGACCCCCGTGGTCCGGCTCACCCTGCTGGACCCGTCGGGCCGGTTCGAGACCAACACCCGTCCGCAGGGCGGCGCCACCTCGCCGAACTTCGGCCTGGTGGACGTCCCGCACCCGACCGCGGGCACCTGGACCGGCATCCTCTACACCCCGGCGGGCACCAACGGCTTCACCGGCCCGGTGCAGCTGGACACCGCCACCCAGCGCGCGGTCCCGGCCGGCGCGGTCAGCCCGCAGGTCACCGACCTGAAGCCGGGTCAGACCAAGACGCTGCACGTGCAGGTGACCACCCCGGCGGCCGGCGGTGACGCCAGCGAGTCGGTCGTGATCGCCGGCTCCAACGGCGCCACCACCAGCGTCCCGGTCGTGCTGCGCAGCCTGGTTCCGCTGAACGGCACCACGGGCACCTTCACCGGCACCATCACCGGTGGCAACGGGCGCGCCTCCTCCCCGGCGCAGTCCTTCGCCTGGTCCTTCGACGTGCCCAAGGGCCACAAGGACCTGCGGGTCGGCGTGACCGTCGCGCAGGACCCGAAGCTCGTCATGCAGGGTGTGCTGATCAGCCCCAACGGCACCCCGATCGACGCCGAGAGCAACGCGGTCAGCGACAGCTCGGGCAACATCCTGTCCACCGGCGCGGGCGCGTCGGCCACCACGGTCGACCCGGCCGCCGGCCGCTGGCGCTTCGTGCTCAACGTGCTCAACCCGGTCAGCGGCGCGGAGCTGGGCCAGGCGTTCACCGGTGTGGTGGGCCTGGACCAGAACCAGGTCAGCGCCGCGGGCCTGCCCAACAGCGCCGGCAGCAAGCTGCCGGCCGGCAAGCCGGTCACGGTCAACGTGCAGTACACCAACAACACCGCGGCCACCCAGTCGCTGCAGGCCGACGGCCGGCTCACCAACCGGGTGAACCTGCCGCTGGTCCCGATCGGCACCTCGGCGACGGTCAACCTGCCGCTCTCCACCAGCAGCACGGTGCCGGCCTTCCTGGTGCCCCCGGGCACCGACACCCTGACCGGTGTGGCGGCCTCCACCACCCCGGGCCAGTTCGAGCTCAGCGGCGCCACCGGCTCGCCGGACATCTTCGGTGACCTGAAGAAGGCCCAGGACGGCTCGACCATCTCCACGGTGACCGACAACGGCAGCGCCGCGCAGCCGATCGTGCCGGGCTTCTGGAGCACCTACGTGCAGCAGATCGGCCCGTTCCCGACCAGCGGCGCCCCCAAGGGCACCTCGACCCTGAGCGCCTCGGCGCACACCCTGGCGTTCGACCCGGCGCTGTCCTCCAGCACCGGCGACCCGTACGCCGCCGCGTACAACGCCACCGCGCCGGCCGTCACCCCGGTGACCGTCGCGCCCGGTGCGACCGGCTCCCTGCAGGTCACCCTGACGCCCAAGGGCGCCAAGGGCAGCGTGGTGCACGGCGTGCTCTACCTGGTCTCCGGCCCGGGTGGCGGCTTCCTCTCCAACTCGCAGTACGCGACCACCGGGTCCGTGCTGGCGGAGATCCCGTACAGCTACACCGTCAACTGATGAACGGTTGGCAGTCGACGGTTGGCAATCGACGGTTGGCAACTGACGGCTGGCAACTAACAGCTGACGGCTGACAACTGACAGAATCGTGATTCTGTCATCGCGACAGCCGCGCGCCGAGGCCGTCCCCGCACCGCGGGGGCGGCCTCGGCCGTTGGAGCGGCGCGCCGGTGTGGCACCCTCGTGGGGTGAACCCCGCAGCTCAGCGCCACCGCAACCCGATCGGCGCCCACGTCCCGGTGGCCGGACGCGGTCTGGTCGGCACCGGGCTCGCCTACAACGAGAAGATCGGCGGCGAGGCGGTCCAGGTCTTCGTGGCCAACCCGCGCGGCTGGGCCACCCCGGCGGGCGACCCCGCGCAGGACGCGGCCTTCCGGGCCGCCTGCGCCGAGGCCGCGATCCCGGCCTACGTGCACGCGCCGTACCTGATCAACTTCGGCTCCGACAGCCCCGCCACCCGCGAGCGCTCCACCGCCTCGCTGCGCCACTCGCTGCGGCGCGGCCACGCGATCGGCGCGCTGGGCGTGGTGGTGCACACCGGCTCCGCCGTCGGCACCGCGCCGGACGGCTCCTCCCGCCGCACCGAGGCGATGGCCCAGGTGCGGGCGGACGTCCGCCCGCTGCTGGCGGAGTTGGACGCGCTCGGCGAGGACGCGCCCTGGCTGCTGCTGGAGCCCACCGCCGGGCAGGGGCGCTCGCTCTGCTCCCGGCTGGAGGAACTGGCCGAGTACGCCGAGGCGCTGGACCACCACCCCAGGGTCGGGGTCTGCCTGGACACCTGCCACGCCTTCGCCGCCGGACACGACCTGGCCGAACCGGGCGGGGTGGCGAAAGCGCTGGACGTGCTGACGGCCGCGATCGGCCCCGGGCGGCTGAAGCTGATCCACGCCAACGACTCCAAGGACGTGGCCGGCGCCCGCAAGGACCGGCACGCCAACATCGGCGACGGCCACATCGGCGCCGAGCCCTTCCGCGAGCTCCTCGCCCACCCCGCCACCGCCGGCGTTCCGCTGATCCTGGAGACCCCCGACCGCAGCGCCGCCCCCGGCTTCGGGCATGCGGCGGACGTGGCCACACTCAAGGAGCTGCGGGCAGAGACACGGAAGCTCGGCGGAGACCTCTCCGCCGAGCTTCCGTCCTGACCCGATCAGCAGTCGGCCGGGAACTCCCCCGCCCGAACGCCCGCCACGAACGCCCGCCACGCGTCAGCGGCGAAGACCAGCGCGGGACCGCCCGCGTCCTTGCTGTCCCGGACCGGCAGCAGGCCCGCGAAGCCGTCGGCGACCTCGACGCAGTCGTTCGTGGAACCGCTGTAGCTGGACTTCCGCCAGGCCGCCGCGTGGAAATCAGAGGTGTGCATCAGCTGGAACCTTTCATCCCTTCCCATATGTCACGCATCATGCGGCGGCTGTCACCAGGATTCAGGGCAGCGGACCGCAGATTGTCGAAGACCGTGCGATACCTCTCGGCGTCCTCGGGATCGTCGAGGTACAGAGAGGACGTGAGATTCTCCAGGTAGATTACGTCACCGGCGGCCGGCAACGGGTAGGAGAAGATGACGAAGGGGCCCGACAGGCCCGCGTGGGCGCCCACTTCGAAAGGCAGCACCTGGAGCGAGGCGTTCTGCCGCCCCGCCACGCTCAGCAGGTGCTCCAACTGCCCGCGCATGACGGTCCGTCCACCGATCGGGGTCCGCAGCGCGGCCTCTCCGATGATGGCCGAGAGCCGCGCGGGGTTCGGCGCGGTCAGCACCTCCTGCCGGGCCAGCCGGACCTTGGTGAACGCGTCCAGTGACGCGTCGTCGAGAATCGCCGGATTGGCCCGCGTCACCGCCCGCGTGTAGCCCTCGGTCTGCAACAGCCCGGGAATCAGGGCGATCTGGAACGTACGGATCTGCGAGGCCTCAACCTCCAGCGCGATCAGGTCCGCGTATTCCGGCGGCAGCGTCTCCGCGTACTGCTGCCACCAGCCGCGCTTGCGGCTGTCACGCGCCAGAGCCTCCAGCGCGACGACGGCATCCGGATCGGTCACCCCGTAGAAGGCGAGCAACGGCCCGATGTCACGCGGCCTGATGCCGGTCTGGCCCAGCTCGACGCGGCTGACTGTCGCCTTGTGGACCTCCAGGAAGGCGGCGGCCTCCTCCACCGTCTTTCCCGCGTCCTCGCGGAGCCGCCGCAGCTGCGAACCGAGCCTGCGCCGCCGGATGCTGGGCTGCGGTGGGTGAGCAGGCGTCATGTCCGGCGCCCCCTTCGTGGTGGTCCAAATCTGCCGAGCACCACGATGCCAGATCAGGCGGGGGCGATCGAACTCAACATCGAACAACTGTAGATGTTGCAATCTGCGGCTGACGCGAGCAGTCTTGACTCTGCGATGAACTGTGGTCGCGCTGAGCGATCATGACGGTTCGTCACCGGGCATCCCTGTGCCCGTCTTCATTCAGCGACCGCGCCCCGGATGGAGCTCCGCCGTGCCCGAGATGCCCGAGATGCCCGACCAACCACCCTCTCCCATCGCCCCGGACCGCTGCTGGCTCCCGTGCAGCCGCCAATCACCGGCCCGGGCCCGGCGCCTGCTGCGAGAGTTCCTGCCCAAGCTGCGCGACGGCGAACGCTTCGCCGAGAAGGCCGAGTTGCTGGTCAGCGAGCTGGTCACCAACGCCCTGCTGCACGGCACGCGGCCCGGCCAGCTGATCCGGCTCGGCCTGGAGACGGACGGCGATCTGCTCTGGATCTCCGTCGAGGATGCCAGTGAGGCACCGCCCAGACCGCGCCTCGCAGCGGACGAGGAGTCGGGGCGCGGTCTGCTCCTGGTGGAGAGGCTCTCCGAAAAGTGGGGCTGGGGCCCGCGCGAGGGGACCGGCAAGCGGGTGTGGTGCGCGTGCGCCCCCGGCCCAGGGGTGGCGTAGCCATGACGTCCACTGAGGCAGAGTGCCCCGTTGTGGTGGAGATCGAAGGCATCACGCCCCCCGCGCAGTTCGCGCGCCTGGGCGACGCGCTCGCCGCACTCTGGGAGTCGATGCGCCTGCTGCCCCTCGGCGAGCCGCAGGCCGACTGGTTCGGCTACTACCTGACCCGGCCCGACGCCGCCCGACGGGTGGCGGAGATGCTGGAGCGCGACCAGCAGGTAGAGCTCTCCTTCGGCCTGCCGGACGGACCGCACGTGCTGTGCGTCCGGAAGGCAGGCGTCGAGGTGCCCCAACGGTGCTCGGCGAGGCGTCCGTCAGCGTCTGCATGAACTCGTAGCGAGCAAGGGGATCCAGCGCGGCGAGGTCGTCGCGGCCGCAGTCCGGCGCCCTGGGCCTTGCGCGACCAGATCACCAACTCCGCCCGAAGCTGGGCTTGTTAAGCCGATGAAGGCCCTATCAGCACGCCCACCAGGAAGGTGCCGACGCCGGGCGGCCTGCCGCGGGGCCCGCCAACTCCGGCTCCCGGTAGGCCTTGAGGACCGTGTTCGGGGCTTCCGGCCGCAGACCGGCGACTGGCTGGATCACCGGGCCAGTGACCCCCCGATCCTGGAACCCCCCGACCGCGGCGCCGCCCCCGGCTTCGGACACGCGGCGGACGTGGCCACGCTCAAGGAGCTGCGGGCCCGGACGGCCGCCAGCGAAGCGTAGTGGTCCTACGAGGCACGGTTTCTGACTGATCATCAGTTTCATGTGCGGCGTTCAATCCGACGTCATCTCGGATCCGCCCGGCCAGTGCAATATCACATGGCAGGCGGTCGGAACGTCCGGCCTCCGCCACCGCACTCTGAAGAGGGATCCCTCATGAAGCGCACCGCCCTGCTCGTGACCAGCACGCTGAGCCTCGGCCTCGCCCTGGCGGCCGGCCCGGCCGTTGCCGCAAACGCCGCACCGGCCACTGCTGCCGCTGCTGCCGCTGCTGACACCACCGAGACCTGCAGCCACACGGCGCTGCAGTCGGGGCTGGCCACCACGGTCTGCGTCGATGTCACCGGCACCGACGTCGCGCTGTCCGGGCAGATCGCCCTGGCCGGCCCGCCCAGCATCAGCGGCCCCGGACAGCAGCCGCAGCCGCCGCAGTTGATCACCACGCTGTCGGGCACCGTGGTCGGCGGCGCCGACCTGGGCACCACCCAGCAGGATCTGATCTTCCGCAACCAGACCCTCCACGTCACCGGCGTGAGCGGCACGGTCAACTGCGGTGACACGGTGCACGCGTCCTTCACGGTGGCCTCCTTCGGCTGGGGCAACACCCCGGTCACCGTGGACGTCCCGGTCACCTGCTGACCGCCGGCCCACCACCCGTCGCGCCCACTGCCCGCTGCCTGGCTGCCCGCTACCTGCTGCCTGGCTGCCCGCTCAGGCGATCCGCCGGATCCGCCGCACCGCGAGCCAGAGGAGCAGGGCCGCCAGCGCGAGGAAGATCCCCGTCTCGATCCCCTGGAAGGCCCAGAAACGGTCGGCCGGCTGGTACTGCTCCCAGTTGTAGGCGCCGGGCCCCAGGCTGGAGCACAGGTCCCCCGGCGTGGCGGCGCCCGGGGAGCAGCCGACCTGGCCGTCGCTGACCAGCAGCTTGCCGGCGGCGCTGCGCACGCCCTCGGCGTAGACCCAGTCACCGGCGGCGCGATCGGCGCCGGGGCCCGAGGTCACGGCGGTCACCGCGTAGGTCAGGGTCCTGGGCGCCATGAAGTGAGGGCGGGCCAGCATCTCGACGGCGAGCCGCACGGCGGTGAAGCCG
The DNA here is from genome assembly GCF_026340565.1 of Kitasatospora sp. NBC_01287. Classification (NCBI taxonomy): domain Bacteria; kingdom Bacillati; phylum Actinomycetota; class Actinomycetes; order Kitasatosporales; family Streptomycetaceae; genus Kitasatospora; species Kitasatospora sp. NBC_01287. Next base: position 7,135,794 of record NZ_JAPEPB010000001.1, on the reverse strand, counting down.
CCGAGGGTGAGGGCCATGGCGGGCAGCACCTTCGGGCGCACGGTGCCCACGAAGAGGCCCAGGGCCAGTGCGAAGAGGGTGTAGCCGATCGGCACGATGCCCTGGACGTCGAAGTAGCCGTACGCGAACCGGCCGGCGCCCGCGCTGGCCAGTGGGGCGATCCACCAGGTCACGCCCAGTGCGTAGACCACGGCGAGCAGCACCGCGACCGACCCGACCAGGCCGAACTTCACCGCGGCCCAGCGCACCCGGCTGACGCCCTGGGTCCAGACCAACCGGTGGGTGCCGTCCTCGACCTCACGGGCGATCAGCGGGGCGCCGAAGAAGAGTCCGACCAGCAGCGGGAGCAGCATGAAGAGGATCGCGACGAAGCCGAGGCTGCCGAACTGGTTGTTGAACTGCTGGCCGAGCTCGCCGCAGTCGGGCCGGCGGCTGGCGGCGGACCCGCAGCCGGCCAGGCCCGAGCCGGTGAAGACGGAGTGCATGTGCAGGCCGGTGGGCAGCATCAGCGCGACGAGCACGGCGATGCCGATGGCCGTGTACAGCGCCTGCTTGCGGTGTTGACGCCAGGTCAGCCAGATCACGCGGTCACCGCCATGGCCGTGCGGGTGTCGGCGGCGGCGAGGTGGGCGAGGACGAGGTCCTCTAGGGTCACCTCGTGCACGGTCCAGCCCGGTTCGAAGGCCGCCCCGTCGGTGCGCACCAGCAGGGTGGACTGGCGGTCGGTGTGGCTGGCCCGGACCACCTCGGCCACGCCCGGGATCGGCCCCCCGCTCCCGGTGCGCGGGCCGATCAGGCGGCGGTGCTCGGCGAGCAGGTCCTCCACCGCGCCGGCCAGCTGGACCTGCGAGGTCCGCAGCAGGATCAGGTGGTCGCAGGAGCGCTCCAACTCGGCCAGCAGGTGCGAGGAGAGCAGCACGGTGGCACCGGTCTCGGCGACCGCGCCCATCAGCGTCTGCATGAACTCGTGCCGGGCGAGCGGGTCCAGAGCGGCGATCGGCTCGTCGAGCAGCAGCAGCCGGGGCTGCTTGGCCAGCGCGAGGGCCAGCGCGACCTGGGCCCGCTGACCGCCGGAGAGTCGCCCGACCGGTCTGTCGAGCGCGATCCCCAGCCGCGTCAGTCGCTCGCGGGCAGGCGCCGCCTCCCAGCGGCGGTTGAGCTTGCCACCCATGGTGATCAACTCGGCGGCGGTGAAGTCCTGGTAGAGCGGCGCGTCCTGGGCGACGAAGCCGATCTCGGCCAGCGCCTCGGTGTTGCCCACCGGGTCCTGGCCGAAGATCCGCACCTGGCCGGCGTCCGGCCGCAGCAGGCCGACGGCGAGGTGCAGCAGCGTGCTCTTGCCGGCGCCGTTCGGGCCGACCAGGGCGGCGATCCGCCCCGCCGGCAGCCGCAGTGAGCAGCCGCGCAGCGCCCAGGCGGCACCGTACCGCTTGCCCAACCCGGTTGCTTCCAAAGCGATGTCGGTCATGTGTTTCCCCCATCCTCGTCGGTGGCGCGGATCGTGGTGTCGATCAGCGCCGCAAGGTCGTCACGACTGAGGCCGGCGGCCCTGGCCTTGCGCAGCCAGAGCACCAACTCCTCCCGCAGTTCGGCCTGGTTGGCCAGCGACGGGCCGGCCAACGTGCCCACCAGGAAGGTGCCGACGCCGGGGCGGCCGGCCGCCAGGCCCGCCAACTCCAGCTCCCGGTAGGCCTTGAGGACCGTATTCGGGTTGATCGCCAGCGCCTGGGCCACCTCACGCACCTTGGGCAGTTGGTCGCCCGGCTGGGCCAGACCGACCCGCAGGGCCTGCTTGACCTGCAGCACCAGCTGCAGGTAGGTGGCCACCCGTGAGCGGCCGTCGAGCACGAACTCGATCACCGGCTACTTCCTCCATTGTCCTACGACAGTAGTACAGGCTGCCCCCGACGTGCCGAGCTGTCAAGCGAGCGAGGTAGTTTGAAAGTCCGTCAGCGGAACCAGGAGCAGCTCCCCTTGCACGAGAACGCCCAGTCCTTCGACCACGTCGCCGAGGAGTACGAGCGGCTGCACCAGCTGCTCGGCGACCCGGTGGCCGATTGGCTCCCCGACTGGCTCCCCGACGTGCTGCCGGACAGCGGCGGCCGGGCACTGGACCTGGGCTGCGGCGGCGGGCGGCACGCCGTACTGCTCGCCGAGCGGTTCGCGGAAGTCGACGCGATCGACCTCTCGGTCCCGATGATCGACCTGGCCCGCCGCGAGCGCCCGCGGCCCAACGTCCGCTACCGGGCGGCGGGCCTGCTGGAGACGGCCGGCCCATACGACTTCGTGCTGAGCGCCGCGACCCTGCACCACCTGCCCGACCTGGACGCGGCACTGCGGCACATCCGCTCGCTGCTCGCGCCCGGCGGGCGGGCGGTGCTGATCGACACCGTGTCCAAGCGCCCGGCCACCCCGCGCTGGTGGCTCTACTGCGGCGCCGTGCGCGCGCTCGCGCGGGAGCTGCCGCGGCGCGGGCCGACCCAGGCCCGGGAGCTCTTCCGACTGCGGACCGGTGACTGGCTGGATCACCGGGCCAGTGACCGCTACCTCAGCCGGGAGCAGTTCGAGCAGCGGTACGCGGCCCGCTTCCCCGGGGCCCGGTTCCAGCGTGTCGGGCGGGCGCACGGGATGGTCTGGGACCAACCTGGGAGATAACAGACATCCCGGTCAGGAGGAAGCAATGAGCACCGACGGCTTCACCACGTGCCTCTGGTTCGACGGACAGGCCGAGGAGGCGGCGGACCACTACCTCTCGATCTTCAAGAACTCCAGGCTCGGCCGGATCGGCCGCTACACCGAGGCCGGCCCGGGCCCGGCCGGCAGCGTCATGGCGGTCGAGTTCGAGCTCAACGGGCAGCGGTTCGTGGGCCTCAACGGCGGCCCGCAGTACACCTTCAACCCGGCGATCTCCTTCCAGATCAGCTGCGCGGACCAGGCCGAGGTCGACCACTACTGGGACCGGCTTGCCGACGGCGGCACCCCCGTCGCCTGCGGCTGGGTGACCGACCGCTTCGGGGTGTCCTGGCAGGTGGTCCCGGCCGAGCTGATCGACCTGGTCAGCGACCCCGACCCGGAGAAGGCGCAGCGGACCACCGCCGCGATGCTCAAGATGGTCAAGCTCGACATCGCGGCACTGCGCCGGGCCCACGCGGGCGACTGAACGGGCGGCCGCCCCCGGTGGACCGGCCGATCCCACCGGCCCACCGGAAGCCGGCCCAGCGCACCGGCCCAGCGCACCGGCTCAGTGCACCGGCGCGGCGGCCGGGGCCGTGGGCGCCGCACCGGGCACGGGCGCATCCGCGCGGCGCCGGCCCAGGTGGTTGAAGAGCAGGTTGAGCACGATCGCCGCCAGGCAGCCCGCCGAGATGCCCGAGCTCAGCACCGTGCCGATCTGCTGCGGGAAGGCGTGGTAGAAGGACGGGTAGGCGATCGGGAAGAGGCCGAAGGCCAGGCTCACCGCGACGATCAGCGCGTTGGAGCCGACCGACAGATCGGCCTTGCCCAGCGTGCGCACCCCCGCCACCGCGACGGTGCCGAAGAGCACCACGCCCGCGCCGCCGAGCACCGGTTGCGGCACCAGCGAGACCAGTCCCCCGACCGCCGGCAGCAGGCCCATCACGATCAGGAAGCCGCCGCCGAGCGCCACCACGAAGCGGCTGCGGATCTTCGTCAGCGCGACCAGGCCGATGTTCTGCGCGAAGGCGGAGCAGATGAAGCCGTTGAACACCCCGCCGAACGCGGTGGCCAGGCCGTCGGCACGCAGCCCGGCCGCGATGGTCCGGTCGTCGGCGGGGCGCTCGACCACCTCGCCGAGCGCGATCATGTCGGCGGTGGACTCGGTCATCGAGACCACCATCACCACCAGCATCGAGATGATCGAGGCCGCTTCGAAACGCGGCGCGCCGAACGCGAAGGGGTGCGGGAGCGCGAAGACCGGCAGCGAGGTGAGCGCGTGCGGGTCGACCTTGCCGAACGGGATCGCCGCCAACGTGCCCGCCAGCAGGCCGAAGAGGATGGCGATCCGCTGCGCGAAGCCGCGCAGGAAGCGGTTGAGGAGCAGCACCGCGAGCAGCGTGAAGGCGGCCAGGCCCAGGTTGGTCGGCGAACCGTAGCCGGCCGCCTGCGCGTTGCCGCCCTGCGCCCAGTTGCCCGCCACCGGCAGCAGTGAGACGCCGATCAGGGTGATCACCGTGCCGCTGACCACGGGTGGGAAGAATCTGACCAGGCGACAGAAGAGCGGGGCGGCCAGGAAGCAGCAGAGCCCCGCGACGATGGTCGAGCCGAAGATCAGCGGCAGCGCGGCGCCCCTCTTCGCCTCCACCACGGCCAGCACCGGGGAGACGGTGGCGAAGGAGACCCCGTTGACGAAGGGCAGCCGGGAGCCGATCCGCCAGACCCCCAGGGTCTGCAGCAGGGTGGCGATGCCCGCGATGAAGAGGGCGGCGGCCAGCAGCGCGGTCAGCCGCGCGGGGCTCAGGCCCACCGCGGCGCCGATGATCAGCGGCGGGGCGGCGACCCCGGCGTACATGCTCGCCACGTGCTGCAGCGCGACCGCCGACATCCGTCCGAACGGCAGTACTTCGTCGACCGGGTGCGTCCGCTCCGGCTCCAGGTCCTGACGGGCCATGGGTGTTGTCCCTCCACAGTGAACGGTGGCTTCGGGCCCGGGAACGACGACCGAAGTGCGGGACGGTGCACGGTGACGCTGGGACGGCCCTGGCGGACGGCGCAGCCGTCGCCCACCTGCCGGCTCCCGCGGCGAACGGGAGGCCGGCCCATGTGGCGAAATCCACGATGCGGAAACTCATTTCCGCGTTGGAGAGAATCTAGGAAGCGTGACTCCGCTCGTCAATAGCTCCTGGCCGATCGCCGCATACACGTACCAACTCTTGGTGGTTCCTCCAAGCGATCCGCCGAGCGATCCGTCAAGCGATCCGTCAAGCGATCCGCCGAGCGATCCGCCGAGCGCTCAGTACCGCATCCCCATCGCCGCCGTCACCTCGGCGAGCGTCACCTGCGCCACCTCGGCCGCCCGCTCGTTGCCCCGGGCCAGCACCTCGCGCAGGTGGCCCTGGTCGCCGGCCAGGGCGGCGCGCCGCTCGCGCAGCGGGCGCAGGTGCTCGTTGACCGCCTCGGTGACCAGCGCCTTGAGCGCGCTGGCCCCGCCGTCGCCGAGCCGCTCGGCCACCGCGCGCGGGTCCAGTCCCTGGCAGAACGCCGCCAGGTTCAGCAGGCTCGCGACCTCGGGGCGGCGCTCGGGGTCGTAGCCGATCCGGCGCTCGGTGTCGGTCTTGGCGCCGCGGATCAGCCGGGCCGTCTCGTCCTCGCTCGCGCCCAGCGCGATCGCGTTGCCCCGACTCTTGCTCATCTTGCCGCCGTCGGTGCCGAGCAGCAGCGGCATCGCCGAGAGCAGCGCCTCCGGCTCCGGGAAGATCGGCGCGGCCCCGTGCGCGTAGCGGGCGTTGAAGCGGCGCGCGATGGTCCTGGTGGCCTCCAGGTGCGGCAGCTGGTCCTGGCCGACCGGCACCAGGTGCGCCTTGCAGAAGAGGATGTCGGCCGCCTGGTGCACCGGGTAGGTCAGCATCAGACCGCTGACCTGGGCCTGGCGCGAGTGGGCGATCTCGTCCTTGACCGTGGGGTTGCGCTGCAGCTCGGCGGTGCTGACCAGGGAGAGGAAGGGCAGCAGCAGCTGGTTGAGGGCCGGCACCGCGCTGTGCGTGAAGATCACCGAGCGCGCCGGATCGATCCCGACCGCGAGATAGTCGAGCACCAACTCCCTTACGTAGTCGCCGAGTCGGTCGGCCACGTCGCGGTCGGTCAACACCTGGTAGTCGGCGATCACCACGAACAGCTCGGCGCCCTCGGCCTGCAGGCGCACCCGGTTCTGCAACGAGCCGAAGTAGTGGCCGAGGTGGAGGGCGCCGGTCGGGCGGTCGCCGGTCAGGACACGGGGGCGGAAGGCGGTCATCTTGCGTCTCCTCTGCACGGGGCGGGGCGGGGCTGCCGTCCGGCGGGGCCCGTGCGGTGGAGCACGCGAAAGGGCCGTCCGTCCGGACGACCCTGGGCATGTCGAATGCGCGGCCGTCCTAGGACGGCCACCAGCTGAGCGGGAGCAGCGGGTTGCGCATGGCAACACTGTAACCCGTGCAAGCGTTCAGTGGGGCGCCGGTTGCCGTTCACCACCCATGGGTACGCCGCCGCTAGCGTGAGCGGCCTTCACCAATCCCCTAGGCGAGGAGTTCCTGTGGACCAGCCCTTCGACGCCCCCGAGCAGAGCGGTGACGGCACGCTGAGCCGCCGCACCGCGCTGCGGCTGACCGCCACCGTGGGCGGTGCCGCGCTGGCCGCCGGACCGCTGCTCGGCGCCACCCCGGCCGTCGCTGACGACGGCTCAGGTGGCGGTGCATCGACCCAGGGGGCCGGCTCGCCGCTGCTGCTCACCCGGCCCGAGTCGCTCGGCGCCCCGCCGGTCGAGGGCCTGCACCTGACCTTCGGCGCCGACCCGACCCGGCAGATGACCGCCTCCTGGAGCACCGAGGGCCCGGTGCGCAACCCCCGGGTCCAACTGGGCACCCTGGAGGGCGGCTTCGGCCGCACCGTGCAGGCCGAGACCCGCACCTACACCGACGGTGCGAGCAACCGGGTGGTCTACACCCACCACGCCCGGATGGAGAACCTGCGCCCCGGCACCTACTACACCTACGCCGCGCTGCACGACGGCGGCCGCCCGGACGCCGGCACCTTCCGCACCGCCCAGCGCGGGCGGCAGGCCTTCACCTTCACCAGCTTCGGCGACCAGTCGGTGCCGGACACCACCTGGCAGCCGGACGGCAAGGGCGGCTTCACCGCGGTCGCCAACGGCATCGCCTCGCCGGCCGCGGCCGACATCGTGGGCGGCATCGAGCAGGTCGACCCGCTCTTCCACCTGCTCAACGGCGACCTCTGCTACGCCAACATCACGCCCGACCGGCTGCGCACCTGGCAGGGCTTCTTCGCCAACAACACCCGCTCCGCGCGGTACCGGCCCTGGATGCCGGCGGCCGGCAACCACGAGAACGAGAAGGCCAACGGCCCGATCGGCTTCTCCTCCTTCCAGACCCGCTTCGACCTGCCGGGCAACGGGGGCGACGAGGAGACCGAGGGGCTGTGGTACTCGTTCACGGTCGGCTCGGTGCACGTGGTGGTGCTGCAGAACGACGACGTGGCCTACCAGGACGCCGGTGACACCTACGTGTACGGCTACAGCGGCGGCGCCCAGCGCGCCTGGCTGGAGCAGGACCTGCGCCAGGCCCGGTCCGACAAGTCGATCGACTGGGTCGTGGTCTGCATGCACCAGGTGGTGATCAGCTCCTCGGACGCCAACGGCGCCGACCGCGGCATCCGCGAGCAGTGGGGGCCGCTCTTCGACCGCTACCAGGTGGACCTGGTGGTCTGCGGCCACGAGCACGACTACGAGCGCTCGCTGCCGGTGCGCGGCACGATATCCGGCTCGGAGACGCTGACCCCCAACCCGGTCTCCACCGCGACCGACGTGATGGACACCTCGCGCGGCACCGTGCACATGGTGCTGGGCGGCGGCGGCAACTCCTCCACCAGCAACGGCAAGTTCTTCGCCCCGGCCAAGGCCAAGGTGATCACCGGGGTCGGCCCGGTGGGCAGCAACGGCAAGCGGACGCCGATCTACGTGAACGAGGAGGCACCCTGGGTCGGCGTGCGCGACGTCGAGCACTCCTACGGCTTCGCCGCGTTCACCGTGGACCCGGGCACCAGGCCGGGCGGCACCACCAGCATCCACGTCACCTACTACACGGTGGCCCAGCCGGACGGGTCGATCAACCCGCTGGAGACCTTCGTGCTGCAGCGCAAGCGCTCTGACACACACTGACGGGCACTGACGGGCACCGACCGTCCCGACGAGGCCGCGTCCACCACCCGGTGGGCGCGGCCTCGTCGTTGACATCTCCCGCTCCGGGCGAGAGTCTAAGCAAGCGCTTAGTCAGCCTCGTTCCCGAAGCCCGAAGGACGCCATGACCGACAATCCCCCCGGACTCGACCTCGCCGCGCTCCAGGCCCACCTGGGCACCGGGCCGCTGAGCGCCGAGCTGATCGAGGGCGGCCGCTCCAACCTGACCTACCGCCTCACCGACGGCAGCAGCCGCTGGGTGCTGCGCCGTCCGCCGCTCGGACACGTGCTGGCCACCGCCCACGACATGGCCCGCGAGTACCGGGTGATCGGCGCGCTGCACGGCTCGCCGGTCCCGGTGCCGCAGGTGGTGCGGCTGACCGAGGACCCGGCGGTGATCGGCGCGCCGTTCTACCTGATGGAGTTCGTCGAGGGCACCGCGCACCGCGACAGCGCGGCGCTCGCCGCACTCGGGACCGAGCGGGTGCGGGCGCTGGCCGAGCACCTGGTGGACACTCTCGTCGCGCTGCACGCGATCGACCCGCGGGAGGTTGGCCTGGCCGACTTCGGGCGCCCTGAGGGCTTCCTGGCCCGGCAGGTGCAGCGCTGGGGCAAGCAGCTGGCCGCCTCCCGCAGCCGGGAGGTGCCCGGGATCGAGGAGCTGGCCGAGCGCCTGGCGCGCCTCCTGCCGCACTCCCCCGCGCCCGCGCTGGTGCACGGCGACTACCGCCTGGACAACGTGCTGGTCGGTCCGGACGACCGGATCACCGCCGTGCTCGACTGGGAGATGTCCACCCTCGGCGATCCGCTGACCGACCTCGGGCTGCTGGTGATGTACACCGAACTGGCCGCCGAGTTCGCCGGGGTGATCCCGGGCGTCGCGCTGGCACCGGGCTTCCCTGACGGCGCCGAGCTCATCGCCCGCTACGCGGATCGCTCGGGGCGGGACGTGGGCCGGGTCGACTGGTACGTGGCCTTCGCCTCCTTCAAGCTCGCCGTGGTGCTGGAGGGCATCCACTTCCGCTACAGCCGGGGCGGCACCGTCGGGACCGGCTTCGACCGGGTCGGCGCGCTGGTCCCGCTCTTCGTCGAGCACGGCCTGACCGCACTCAAGGAGCGCTGAACCGCATGGACTTCGCCTTCGACGCCCGCACCGAGGAGCTGCGCGAGCGGCTCACCGCGTTCCTGGAGCAGCACGTCCACCCCGCCGAGTCGCGCCTGACCGTCAACGAGGACTGGTCGACCCCGGCCGTCATCCGCGAACTGCGCACCGAGGCCAGGGCGCAGGGCCTGTGGAACCTCTTCCGTGAGCTGCCCAACCTGCAGTACGCCCCGCTCGCCGAACTCACCGGGCGCAGCATCCTGCTGGCCCCGGCCGCGGTCAACTGCGCGGCGCCGGACACCGGGAACATGGAGCTGCTCGCCCAGTTCGGTGACGAGGCGCAGCGCGAGGAGTGGCTGGAGCCGCTGCTGGCCGGCGAGATCCGCTCCGCGTTCGCGATGACCGAGCCCGAGGTGGCCTCCTCCGACGCCTCCAACATCGAGACCCGGATCGAGCGGCGCGGCGGCGACTACCTGGTCAACGGCCGCAAGTGGTACATCACCGGGGCGATGAACCCCGAGTGCAAGGTCTTCATCGTGATGGGCAAGACCGACCCGGACGCCGATCCGCGCCACCAGCAGTCGATGATCCTGGTGCCGCGCGACACCCCGGGAGTCACGGTCAAGCGTGCGATGACGGTGTTCGGTTACGAGGACCGCGACCACGGCGGGCACGCCGAGGTGCTCTTCGAGGACGTCCGGGTGCCGGCCGCCAACCTGATCGGCGAGCCGGGCTCCGGCTTCGCGATCGCCCAGGCCCGGCTCGGCCCGGGGCGGATCCATCACTGCATGCGGGCGATCGGGATCGCCGAGCGGGCCCTTGAGCTGATGTGCCGCCGGGTCACCGAGCGGGTGGCCTTCGGCCGGCCGCTGGCGGCGCAGGGCGTGGTGCAGGACTGGATCGCGGAGTCCCGGGTGCGGATCGAGCAGGCCCGGCTGCTGGTGCTGAAGACCGCCTGGCTGATGGACACGGTCGGCAACAAGGGCGCGCACACCGAGATCCAGGCGATCAAGATCGTGGTCCCGCAGACCGTGGAATGGATCCTGGACAAGGCGGTGCAGGCGCACGGCGCGGCCGGCGTCAGCCAGGACACCCCGCTGGCCCAGCTCTGGGCGGGCAACCGCACGCTGCGACTGGCCGACGGCCCCGACGAGGTGCACCGGCGCTCGCTGGCCCGGCGCGAGCTGCGGAGGTACCAGGCTTGAACGAGACCGAACTCCAGGCCCGGACGAGCGAGCTGCTCGCGGCCCATCCGCATGCGGAAGTCGGTCGGCTCGACTTCCTGCGCGCCCGGTTCGACGCCGGCCTGGCCTGGGTGCACTTCCCGGTCGGGCTCGGCGGACTAGGCCTGCCGCGTGCCCAGCAGGCCGTGGTGGACGCCGGGTTGGCGGCGGCCGGGGCACCGGACAACGACCCGCGCCGGATCGGCATCGGGCTGGGCATGGCCGCCCCGACCATCCTGCGCCACGGCACCGACGGGCAGCGGCGCCGCTGGCTGCGGCCGCTGTGGACCGGCGAGGAGGTCTGGTGCCAGCTCTTCAGCGAGCCGGGCGCCGGCTCCGACCTGGCCGCCCTGGCCACCCGCGCGGTGCGGGACGCGGACGGCGCCTGGACGGTGGACGGCCAGAAGGTGTGGACCTCCAGCGCGCACACCGCCCGCTGGGCGATCCTGATCGCCCGCACCGACCCGGCGCTGCCCAAGCACCAGGGCATCACCTACTTCGTCTGCGACATGACGGCCCCCGGGGTGGAGGTGCGCCCGCTGCGGCAGATCACCGGCGAGGCCGAGTTCAACGAGGTCTTCCTGACCGGCGTGCGGATCCCCGACGCCGACCGGCTCGGCGCGGTGGGCGAGGGCTGGCGGATCGCCGGGACCACGCTGAACAACGAGCGGGTCGCGATCGGCGGCCAGGCGACACCCCGCGAGGGCGGCCTGATCGGCATCGTCGCCGGGACCTGGCGGGAGCGGCCCGAGCTGCGCACCCCCGAGCTGCACCAACGGCTGCTGCGGCACTGGGTGGAGGCCGAGGTGCTGCGGCTGACCGGCGAGCGGCTGCGCCAGCAGCTGGCGGCCGGCCAGCCGGGCCCCGAGGGCGCCGGCGGCAAGCTCGGCTTCGCCCGGCTGGCACAGGAGTTGACCGGCTTCGAGGTCGAACTGCTCGGCGAGGAGGGCCTGGGCTACGACGACTGGACGCTGCGCCGCCCCGAGCTGGTGGACTTCAACGGCCGCGAGGCCGGCTACCGCTACCTGCGGGCCAAGGGCAACTCGATCGAGGGCGGGACCAGCGAGATCCTGCGCAACATCATCGCCGAACGGGTGCTGGGACTGCCGCCCGAGCCGCGCACGGACAAGGACGTCCCGTGGAAGGAGCTGTCGCGGTGAACCTGCTCTACTCCGAGATCGAGGAGGAACTGCGGGCCAGCGTGCGGGCGCTGCTGCGCGACCGCAGCCCGGCGGCGACCGTGCTGGCCCGCGTCTCGGCCGGCCAGGGCTACGACCCGGCGCTGTGGCGGGCGTTGGCGGTGGACCTGGGCGCGGCCGGCCTCCAGGACCCGGCGGCGGGCGGCTCGCTGCGGGAAGTGGCCGTGGTCATGGAGGAGTTGGGCCGCTCGGTGGCGCCCGTGCCGTTCCTCGGCAGCGCCGTGCTGGCCACGGCGGCGCTGGGCGGGGAGGGGCTGGGCGAACGCACCGGCACGCTGGTGGTGCCGTTCTCCGGCGGGGCACCGACCGTGCGGGAGTCCGGCGGGCGGCTGACCGGCCGGGTCACCTCGGTGGCCGACGCGCTGACCGCCGACCTGCTGGTGGTGCCGAGCACCGACGGCGCGCTCTGGGTGGTGGAGCAGGGCTTCACCGTCACCCCGCGCACCTCGCTGGACCTGACCCGGCCGCTGGCGGACGTCGTGTTCGACGACGCCCCGGGGCGGTTGGTGACCGAGGACCCGGCGGCGCTGGAGCGGGCGCTGCTCACCGGGGCCGGACTGCTGGCCTCCGAGCAGCTCGGGATCGCCGAGTGGTGCCTGGCCACCACGGTCGAACACCTCCGCGAGCGGCGGCAGTTCAACCGTCCGCTGGGCTCCTTCCAGGCGCTCAAGCACCGGTTGGCCGACCTCTGGCTGGAGGTGGTCGGTGCCCGCGCCGCCGCCCGGGCGGCGGCGGACGCGCTGGCGGGCGCTGCGGCGGACGCGGAGCTGCTGGTCGCCGTGGCCGCCTCGCACTGCGGCACGGTCGCGGTGCGGGCCGCCGAGGAGTGCGTGCAGCTGCACGGCGGCATCGGCATGACCTGGGAGCACCCGGCCCACCTCTACCTGAAACGGGCCAAGGCCGACCAGTTGGCGCTGGGCACTCCGGGGCGCCACCGGGCCCGGCTGGCCGAACTGGTGGACCTGCCGGCCTGAACCCGGCCTGAACCCGGCCCTGAACTCGGCCTGAGCGTGGCGTGAGCGTGGCGTGGCGGTGCCCCCGAGGATCAACACCTCAGGGGCACCGCCACGTTCAGAGCCCGATCACCACGCGTCCGGTGGTCGTCCCCTCGGCCACCCGCTGCACGCCGTCCGCAGCCTGCTCGAACGCCAGCCGCTCGCTCACCAGCGGGCGCACCACGCCCTGCTCGGCCAGCTTGGTCAGCTCCTCGTGCGCGGCCCGCACCGCGCCCGGGTCCTTGGTGTTGTAGAGGCCCCAGTGCAGGCCCAGCACCGAGTAGTTCTTCACCAGCGCGTGCCCCAGCGGCGGCGCCGGGATGGTGCCGCCGGCGAAGCCGACCACCACGATCCGGCCCTCGAAGGCGACGCACCTGGTGGAGCCGGTGTAGGCGTCCCCGCCCACCGGGTCGAAGACCACGTCCGCGCCGCGGCCACCGGTGGCCTCCTTGACCGCGGCCACGAAGTCCTCGCTCTTGCGGTCGATCACCACGTCGCAGCCCAACCGCCGTGCCACGACGGCCTTCTCCGCACCGCCGACGACGCCGATCACCGTCGCACCGGCCGCCTTGCCGAGCTGCACCGCCGCGCTGCCGACCCCGCCGGCCGCCGCGTGCACCAGCAGGGTCTCCCCCGGGCGCAGCGCGGCCCGGCGGTGCAGCGCGAACCAGGCGGTCTGGTAGCCGATGTGCAGCGCGGCCGCCTCGGCGTCGTCCAGCGCCCGGGGAGCCGGGAAGAGCGCCCGCGCGTCCAGCAGCGCGTACTGGGCGAAGGCGCCGGTGCCCGCCACCGGATTGCCGATCACCCGCTCACCGCTGGGAAGTTCACCGCAGAGCTCGACGCCCGGGGTGAACGGCAGCGGCGGCTTCACCTGGTAGAGCCCCAGGCACATCAGCGCGTCGGGGAAGTTGACGGCCGCGGCGCGCACCTTCACCAGCACCTGGTGCTCGCCCGCGACCGGCGCGGGCACGTCCTCGACCAGCCGCATCACCTCGCGCGGCAGTCCCAGCTCGGCCACCTGCCAGGCCCTCATGCCAATCCCTCCACGACCTTGGCCTGCAAGCGGTTCATCGCGTCCAGCCAGCCGTCCGGATCCGTCGCCCGCGCCGCGTAGTAGCCGGCTACTTCGGGGTGCGGCAGGATCAGGAACCGCTCGGCCTCGATCGCCCGCAGCACCTCCTCGGCCACCGCCGCGGGCTCCAGCGCGGTGGCGCCCATCAACGCCTCGCCCACCGCGCCGGCCTCCTCAAGGATCCGGGTCCGCACGCCCTGGGGGCAGAGCGCGTGCACCTTGACGCCTCGGTGGCGGTAGGTGGCGGCGAGCCACTCGGCGAACGAGAGCGCCGCGTGCTTGCTGACCGAGTACGGCGCCGAGCCGAGCATGGTCAGCAGCCCGGCCGCCGAGACGGTGGCCACGAAGCGCCCCTCTCCGCGCTCCAGCCACTCGGGCAGCAGCAGTTCGGCCGCCCGCACATGGGCCATCACGTTGACCTCCCAAGCCGCGCTCCACAGCGCCTCGGGCGCGTCCGCACCACCGCCGGGCGCCACCCCGGCGTTCGCGCAGTACACGTCGATGCCGCCGAACCGCGCCCGGGCGCCCTCGATCAGCGCCGCCACGCCCTCACGGCTCGCCGCGTCACCGGGCAGCGCCACCGCGCCGATCCGGGCCGCGACCTGGGCCGCCGCCTCGGCGTCCAGGTCGTTGACCACCACCGACGCACCGCCCGCCGCGAAGGCCTCGGCCAGCGCGGCGCCGATCCCGTGCCCGGCGCCGGTCACCACCACCCTCCCCCAGCCTCCGGCCGGGGGGACCCCCGCACCCCCGGCCCCGCTCACAGGCCGCCGCCCAGGGTCACGCCGCCGTCCAGCACCAGGGTCTGCCCGGTGATCCAGCCGGCCTCCTCGGAGAGCAGGAACGCCACCGCGCCCGCCACGTCCTGCGGCACCCCGAGCCGCTTCAGCGGGTAGGGCGCGGCCGCCTCCTCCTCGCGGCCCTGGTAGAGCGCCTCGGCGAACTTGGTCTTGACCACGGCGGGCGCCACCGCGTTCACCCGGATCCCCGGGCCCAGCTCCCCGGCCAGCTCCATGGTGAGCCGGGTGAGCGCGGCCTTGCTGACCCCGTACATGCCGATGCCCGGCGAGGTCCGCAGGCCCGCGATCGAGGAGACGTTGACCACGGCGCCGCCGTGCTCGCCCATCCAGGCCTGGTGGGCGAGCCGGGTCCAGGCCAGCGGCGCGAGCACGTTGACGGCCAGGATCTTGGCGGCGGCGCCCGGGTCGGTGTCCAGCACCGAGCCGAAGACCGGGTTGATGCCGGTGTTGTTGACCAGCAGGTCGAGCCGACCGAACTCGGCCATCACCCGCTCCACCGCCGCCTGCTGGTGGGCCGGGTCGTCGGCCTTGCCCGCCACCGCGATCGCGTGCTCGGGGCCGCCCAGCTCGGCCACGGCCTCGGCGAGCGGCTCGGGGTTGCGGGCCGTGACGCAGACCCGCGCACCGCGCTCGACCAGCTCACGGGCGATGCCCAGGCCGATGCCCCGGCTCGCGCCGGTGACCAGGGCCACCTGCCCCTTGAACGTCAACGTCATGGCCATCCTCTACTCATCGGTAACTCAGGTGACTAAGCGCTTGCTCAGCATCTTGTCCCCGGGCCACACTGTCAACCGTCCGCCTGCCCCGATCCGTGCCCGTGCGAGGATGTCGACCATGACCACCGAGCAGCACCTCGCCGACCTGTGGCCCGGGGAGCGTCCCGAGGCCGCGCGCCGGCTGCTGCTCGCCGCCGTCGAGTCCTTCGCCTCACGCGGCTTCCACGCCACCACCACCCGGGACATCGCCACCGCCGCCGGGATGAGCCCCGCCGCGCTCTACATCCACTACCCCTCCAAGGCCGCGCTGCTCGCCGAGATCAGCCGCAACGGGCATGCCGCCACCCTCGCGCTGGTCGAGGAGGCCGCGGCGGACGGCACCGATCCGGCGGCCCGGATGCGCAGGCTGGTCGAGCGGTTCACCGCCTGGCACGCACGCGGCCACACCGTGGGGCGGATCGTCAACTACGAGCTGCGCGCCCTGCCGGAGGAGGACTTCGCGGTGGTGGCCGAGCTGCGGCGGCGGATCGAGGACACGGTGATGCGGCTGATCGAGGAGGGCGCGGCGGCCGGCGTCTTCAGCGTCGCCGAGACCCGCACCACCGCTCGCGCGGTCACCTCGCTCGGCATCGACGTGGCCCGCTGGTACAACGAGCGCAGCAGTGAGAGCCCCGAGGAGCTGGGCACCCGCTACGCCGACCTGGTGCTGCGGATGCTCGGCGCCGCCGGCGCCACCAGCGTCGCCGACACTGCCCAGGCCACCCCGACAGCCTGACGCTCCGTCAGATTCCGCTGCTCAGCGTGTTGTCGAGGTGCGGACCGAGGTAGCCGAGGTAGATCAGGCCGCCGTGCGCCGAAGCGTCGTGGAAGTGCAGCCGCGGCGCCTTGCCGTGGCCCGCGCCGATCCGCAGGTGGGCGCCCATGAAGACGGTGCCGCTGGGGTCCACCGCCGCCGGCACCGGGAAGGTCCGCTGCAGGCGCCAGGCCTTGCGGCCCGCGGTCTGCGGCGACTCGTCGCGCACCACCTTGCCCGGCGGGAACCGGTGGCCGCCCGGCGGCGTGTCGCGGCACCAGTGCAGGAAGTCGCGCAGGTGCTCGCCCTGCCGCTTGGCCCGCGCGTAGTCCTGCAGCGCGAGCAGCGCGTCCCAGGCGGTGGCGGCCCAGTCGGCGCCCAGCGCCTGGGCGTCCAGCTCGACGGTCACCCGGCGGCTGCCGGTGAAGCGCAGCTCGGGCAGCTCGCCGATCCGGTCGAGCAGCGTCTCGAAGCCGCCCGGCCCGTGGTGCGGGACGCGCGGCGACAGCCGCACCGCGGCGCCCGGTGCGCCGAGCGCCGCCAGGTCACGCTGCAGGTCGCGCAACTGGGCTTCGGCGCCGCGTAGTTCCGCGGCCCGCTCGGCCAGCTCGACGGAGAGCTCGAAGGCGTGCTCCTCCTGCTCGCGCAGCTCCAGACGCAGCTCGCCCAACTCCTTGAGCCGCGCGCCCTCCTCGTGCGCGGCCTCGTCGAGCAGGCCGTTCAGCACGGTGTTGTCGGCGCGCAGCCGGGCCAGCTCGTCGCGGTCCGCGCCGGCGGCGGGCCGGGTGCGCAGCGCGGGGACGGTGGCGAGCTCGGCGGGCAGCGGGGTCCGGGCGGCCAGCCGGCGCGGCAGCCGGGCCAGCAGCTGGGCGGCGTGCTCGCGCTGGTGCGGCAGGCCCGGGGTCACCGGGTGCCGGAAGACGTCGGCCGGCCGGTCCGGCTCGACCCCGGGCAGATAGGTGCGCGCGCCACCGACGGGGACCGGGTGGTGCGCGAGCGCGCGGTTGAACGCGGGCTCCGCCTCGGGGGTGAGCAGGTACGCGACGGCGAGCCCGGGCAGCTCGCGGGTGAGCGGCGCGGCGAGCGCGGGCGGCACGGCGAGGACCACGATGGGCAGTCGGCGCCGCTCCTCGCGCAGCTCCGCCAGCACCCGGGGCAGGTCGCCGGGACGCACCTCGGCGGGGGCGGCGGTCACCGCCACCGCGCCGTCACGCGCCCGCAGCGCGGTGAGCAGCGGGGCGGCCAGCCCGGGCGCCGGGCTCCAGGCCGGGTGGGCGCCCGGGACGGCGGGCAGCTGCTCGGCCTCCAGCCGCACCCACGGCGCGGCGTCGCCGACCCGCGCGCGCACCAGCAGCGTGGTCTGCCGCAGGCCTTCGGGCCGGCTCTCGCGCAGCCGCCAGCGGGTGTAGGCGCCGTGCAGGTTGGCCTCGGAGTCGACGTCCAGCCGGATCCCGGGGGCGAGCAGGTCCACGCCTTCCGCAGCCAGCCAGGCGCGCAGCTCGGCGTCGGCGATCGAGCCGGTGCTGACGTAGTCGTGCCCGCTCTCGACGAGCATCCGGTAGGCGCTGGTGTCCACGGCAGCAGAGCCTGCCAGCGAACGTGCTGAAGGTCCATCAGTTCGCTTCGGATCAGCCGTACTTCCCGAAGTCCGCGGCAGGCGGCGGGCCGGGTCAGGCGCTCGCGGTCACCGCCGCCACCGCGAGCAGGATCACGGCCGAGGCGGTGGAGACCCGGCGGGCACCGCGCTCGCTGGTGGTCAGCGAGTTGCCGGCCCGGCCGGCCAGCAGCGCGAGGGCACCGTAGATCCCCGCGCAGGCCAGCACGTTGAGGGCACCGAGCACGGCCACCTGGCCGCCGATCGGCAGCGCGGCGTGCGGGGAGATGAACTGCGGGATCAGCGAGAGGTAGAGCAGCAGGCCCTTGGGGTTGAGCAGCGCGGTGAGCACGCTCTGCCGCAGCACGGCCGCCGTCGGCTGGTCGCCGGCGGCGGCGAGCGCGGGGGTGCCGCGGCGGGCCGAGCGCAGCAGGTTGACCGCGATGAGCACCAGGTAGGCGGCGCCGACGTAGCGCAGCGCGGGCAGCGCGGCGGGTATCGCGCGCAGCGCGGCGGCCAGGCCGGCGGCGGCCAGCAGGGTGTGCGCGGCGTAGCCGGCGCAGATGCCGGCCACCGCGGTCAGCCCGGTGCGGCGGCCCTGGCCGAGGCTGCGGGCGACGACGTAGAGCCAGTCGGGCCCGGGGGTGCAGACGAGCAGCAGGTCGACGCCCAGGAAGAGCAGCAGCAGGTGGGTGTTCATGATGCGGCGACGCTAACCGAACAGGCGTGGCAGCCGATGGCCAGTTCGGGCGACACTCTCGGCCATTGTGGCAGGATATTGCGCCATGGACCGCATCGACCGCAGAATCCTGCGCGAACTCCAGCAGGACGGCCGGCTGACCAACGCCGAGCTGGCCGATCG
Source organism: Kitasatospora sp. NBC_01287 (assembly GCF_026340565.1). Classification (NCBI taxonomy): domain Bacteria; kingdom Bacillati; phylum Actinomycetota; class Actinomycetes; order Kitasatosporales; family Streptomycetaceae; genus Kitasatospora; species Kitasatospora sp. NBC_01287. The sequence continues at coordinate 7,117,535 of NZ_JAPEPB010000001.1, read as the reverse complement.
GGTCGGCCTGACCCCCTCCCCCTGCCTGCGCCGGGTGCGCCAGCTGGAGCAGGACGGGGTGATCCGCGGCTATCGCGCGCTGCTCGACGGGGCCTCGCTGGGCCTGGGCTTCCAGGCCTTCGTGACCGTGGTGATGGCCCGCGAGGACAAGCCGACGGTCACCGAGTTCGAGCACCAGGTGGCGGCGCTGCCCGAGGTCGTCGAGGCGCACCGGCTGTTCGGCGACCCGGACTACCTGCTCCGGGTCGCCGTGACCGACCTGGCCGCCTACGAGCGCTTCCACACCGAGGTACTGTGCGGCCTGCCGGGGATCGCCCAGGTCAACTCCCACCTGCCGCTGAAGCTGGTGCGCCCGGACGAGGGCATCCCGACGGGGGCCTGACCGGGCCGACCAGCCCGACCGGACCGACCGGACCGACCGGCCCAACCGGCCCAACCGGCCCGGACCTCGCTACGGCCGGGGCAGCGTGCAGCCCGCCGCCGTGAGGTCCAGCGTGTTGCCGGGGTCGAAGCAGGCGGTCAGCAGGTAGGTCTCCTCGGCGTAGTTGGTGCCCTCGTGGACAGTGACGTTGCCGTTCTGGTCGACCTCGCACGGGTTGTCCACGGTGCAGCTCTCACCGTCCTCGTTGCCGGTGTTGTTGACGGCCACCAGCAGGCCGGTGCTGGTGTCGATCACCGGCGAGCCCGAGGTACCGCCGATGGTGTCGCAGCTGGAGGTGTAGCGGACCGAGTCGCTCCAGGTCCAGTCGCCCTCCTTCAGCTGGTAGACGAACCCGTCGATCGAGCAGGAGTAGGTCCTCTTCCAGTAGCCGGAGACCACCTTGATCGCCGCGCCGGCCGTCGGGTGGTCCGCGGATATGGTCAACGGGCTTATCCCGTACCGCTGCTGGATCGAGGCGTAGGTCGTGGTGAGCTGGTAGAGCGTCACGTCGGTGTTGGTCATGGTCGCGTAGACGACCTTGCTGGCGCGCAGCGTCGCCACGCCCCTGCCCGAGGCGTTGAGCAGGGTGAAGCTGCGGTTGGACGACTGGTTGACGATCACCTGGCCGGCGTCCGGCATGCCGGTCTCCAGGCAGTGGCCGTTGGTGAGCACCAGCGCGGGGTCGGTCGGCTGCGAGTTCGGCATCCGGACCACCGAGCCGGAGCAGTCGTCGAGCGCGACGGTGCCGGCGTAGTTGACGGTGACGGCCGCGGGCGCGGGCGCGCTGACGGGCACCGCCGCGGCGGCGCCGGCCGGGGTGGCGGCGGCGCCGAGCAGCAGGGTGAGCAGGGCCGCGGGCAGCGCCGCGCGGCGGATGAACGGGGCCTTCGGCGTGCGGGGGTTCGTCACGGCGGGACTCCTCGAAGGTGGGGGTCCTGCCAATTTGGCCTGGACATGACGATTGGTCAAGAGTCCTGGCACGCCCGGTGGTGGTCCGTCATCGCCCCGGCCGGCCGCCGGTCATCGCCCGGCCAGCCGGCGGGCCACCGTTGCGGCGAACCGCCCCGCCTCGGCGGCCGCCGGCAGCGGGTCGTCGCAGGCGAGCCAGGCCCGCTGCAGACCCCGGCGCGGCAGCACCGCGGACGGCAGCCGGCGGTGCGCGCGGATCCAGCAGAGCGCCGAGGGCAGGTCGAGCTGGCCCACCACCATGCTGCGCGAGGTGAGTTGGGGGGCCCGCGGGATCTCCCGCCCGGTCAGGTCCAGGTGCATGGCGCGCACCAGGTCCACCCCGCGGGCGTTCTCGAAGAGCCGGAACTGCGCGCCGACCCGGGGGTTGAAGTCCACCAGCTTGTAGCGGCCGTCGCGCCGGTCCAGCCGCCAGTCCATGTCGGCCGGCCCCCGGTAGCCCAGCCGCTCGCACAACTCGGATGCCATCAGGGCCAGTTCCTCGTTCCACGGGGCGTCCGCCCGGCTGGTCACGCCGGCTCCCGGCGGCCAGGAGCGCAGCTTGCGGCCGGTGAAGACCAGCTCGGTGCGCCCCGTGCCGCCGTTGTAGGTGTGGGTGATCCAGTCCTCGCAGCGCTCGGCCGGCAGGTACTCCTGGACCAGCACCGAGAGCGCGCCCTCCGCCGGCACCGCCGCGCGCAGCTGGGCCTCGTCGCGGACCAACGTGGTGCCGCCCACCACCGGCGCCCGCAGCCTGGTCCAGGCCTCCAGGTTCTTCAGCACCAGCGGATAGCCCCACTCCCGCCCGACCGCCAGCAGCTCCGCCCGGTCGGCCGGGGTGGCCGAGCGCGCGGTGGGCACCCCGTACTCCTGGCAGATCCGGTAGAGCTCGCCCTTGCTGGCCAGCCGGCGCGGCAGCCCCGGCGGCACGGCCGGCAGCAGGAAGCCCTGCCGCAAGCGGTCGGCGTGCTCGGCCAGCACGAGGGCCGCCTCGTCGTCGGTGGGCACCGCCATCGCGCGGCGCCCGATCCGCTCGGCGACCGCCAGCAGTGAGCGCACCAGCTCCTCCGGCTCCTCACGCCCGCTGGGCGGCCGCACGGCCCGCCCGGCCAGGTAGCGGGAGAGGGCGACCGGGGTGAACCGGTCCTCCACCATCGCGAGCACCGGCACCCCGCACCGGGCCAGGGTCCGCACCACCCCGAGCCCGCCGGGGTGCTGCGGATAGCGGCCGACCTTGACCAGCAGCGCGGGCACGCCGCGGTCGAGGTCGAGCCCCGGGCCGGTCACGGCTCTCCCCCCGGGACGGGCGCGGGCCGGCAGGTCGGACGCCGGTCGCACCGGCCGGCCCCGCTCGAAAGATGCCTCCCGATACGGCGGGACGCATCCTGGGGACAGAGCACGCCCGCGCAGGAGGTCAGGCGATGAACAGCACGGACCACTCGCAACTCCCGGTCACCGTCGTCGGTGCGGGACCCTACGGCCTCGCGGTCGCCGCCCACCTGCGGGCCCGCGGGATCGAACCACAGGTGTTCGGCGAGCCGATGGAGAGCTGGCGCGAGCGCATGCCGCGAGGGATGTACCTCAAGTCCACCCCGTCCGCCTCCTCGATCTCGGCGCCCGGCGAGCGCTGCCGCCTCGCGGACTTCCGCGCCGACGAGGGGCGGCCCTCCGGCCAGGATCAGCATCCCGTCCCCATCGAGGAGTTCATCAACTACGGGCAGTGGTTCCAGCGGCGCTGCGTGCCCGCGGTGCGCCGCGAGCGGGTGCGCCGGATCGCCCGCGAGGACGGCGCCTTCCAGGTCACCCTGGAGTCCGGCGAGAGCTACGCCAGCGCCCAGGTGGTGCTGGCCACCGGCCTGGGGCCGTACGCGCACGTCCCCGAGCCGCTGCGGCCGCTCGTCGGGCGCGGGACCGCCTCGCACCCCGCCGACCACCCGGACCTGGCGGTCTTCGCCGGCCGCCGGATCGCGGTGCTCGGCGCCGGGCAGTCCGCGCTGGAGAGCGCGGCGCTGCTGCACGAGGCCGGCGCCCGTCCCGTGCTGGTGGCCCGCACCGGGGAACTGCTCTTCGGCGACCCGCCGGCCACCGACGATCCCGCCGACCGGCCGCTGCCGCTGCGGCTGGCCAAGCCCGCCTCGCCGCTGGGCCCCGGCTGGTCGCTGCTGGCCTTCGCCAAGGCACCGGCCGCCTACCGCCATCTGCCGGACCCCACCAGGGAGCACTTCCTGCGCACCGTGCTGGGCCCCTCCGGCGCCTGGTGGCTGCGCGACCGGGTGGCCGACCGGTTCCCGCAGCTCACCGACCGCACCGTGCTCGGCGCGGACGGCGCCGAGCACGCGGGCGGGACGGGCGGCGCGGGCGGGACGGGCGGCGCGGGAGTGCGGCTGCGGCTGCGCCGGGCGGACGGCGGGGACGAGGTGGTCGAGGCCGACCACCTGCTCTGCGCCACCGGCTACCGGGTCGACCTCGACCGGCTGGCCCTGCTCGACCCGCCGCTGAGCCGCGCGCTGGCCCGCCAGGGCACCGCGCCGCGGCTCTCGGCCGACCTGGAGTCCTCGGTCAGCGGCCTCTACTTCGCCGGCCTCTCCGCCGCCGCCTCCTTCGGCCCGGTGCTGCGCTTCGTCTGCGGCACGGGCTTCGCCGCCCGCCGGATCGCCGCCGCGGTCGCCGCCGCCCGCACCGGCAGCCCGCTGCCCCGGTCCTAGGGCCTGCACGGCCCGCACGGCCCGTACGGCCCGTACAGCCTGCAGAGCCGGTACGCGAGGCGGCGCGGGCTGCTGCCCGGCCGGGGTCAGTGCTGCCATACCCGCACCCAGTCCACGCGCAGGGCCGCCGAGTCCACCGAGGCCGGCGCCGGCGCGGGGTAGCCGACCGCGAGGTTGACGATCAGCTCCATCGGCACGTGCGGGATCCGCCCGGGATCGGTCTGCTGCCAGCGCTGGACGCCGTCCACGTACCAGGTGAGCGAGTTCGGCTCCCAGTCCAGCGCGAAGACGTGGGTGCCGGCCGGGAAGTCGACCGGCCCGAAGGTGGAGCCGGCGGACTGGTCGGCGCCCGTGGGGCCGGGCCAGTGCACGTTCAGCTGCACCTGCTGGGTGATCTCGGGGAACTCCGCGATGTCCAGCTCGGGCGGGCTGACCCGGGTGTCCGGCAGCAGCCAGAACGCCGGGAACATGCCGGCCTGCGCCGGGATCCGCAGCGCGGCGGCGAAGTAGCCGTAGGTGAAGGTCTCCCGGGGCTGGGCGAACCAGGAGTCGCGACCGGTGGTGATCATGCCCGAGGTCCACGGATGGCTGACGCCGTCGGTGCCCTGGGTGGTGTGCCGCTGCGCCGTGAGGGTCGCCGACCCGCCACCGACCGTGACCTGGCTCGGCTGATACCACTCCTGCTCGTGGTTGCTGCCGTTGGTGCAGCCGTTGTTGTTCCAGTCGTAGCAGGTGGCCCAGCGGGCGTGGTCCAGGCTCCGGCCGTTGAAGTCGTCCCCGAAGACCTGGTGCCAGTTGCCCGGCGCGGCCGGCGAGGCGTCGGTGGTGGCGGAGCCGGTCGCGCTCGCGCAACCCGCGGTCAGCAGCAGCGCGCCGGCCAGCGCCGCCCACGGCCCGAGCACTCGCCGAGGCCGCCGCACCCGCCGCACCGGCCCGGCACCGTGGGCGCCGCGCCGCTGCGGGCCGTCCGACCGCGGACCGTCCGAGCGTGCCCCGGCCGGAGCGGCCCCGGCGCCGGCACCCCGGCCGCGGCGCCGCCAGGGCCGCCACCGCTCGGGACGCAGCGCCAGCAGGCTGGTCAGGACGGCCAGCACCAGCAGCGCCCGCCGCACGGTGAAGGCGTGGTTCAGGTAGAAGGCCTCGGCCACCAGCGCGCCCAGGGCCAGGCTGAGGACCACCGCCAGCACCAGGTCCTCCAGCACGTCGGCCGCCCCGGCCCGGCGCCGGGCGCGCGGGCGCACGGCGGCGGCCCCCGGGCAGCAGAGCACGAAGGCCACCAGCACCCCGATCCGCACCGGGTGCCCGGCCGGCAGCGCGGTGGCGAGCAGCGCGAGCCAGCCGGTGAGGGCGAGGGCGATCCTGACACGGACGTTCATCACTGGCCTCCGGCCGAAGGGCTGAGGTACTGGTAGACGACCGCGTCCGCGTTGCGGTAGATCGGGCGCAGCAACTGGGGTGAGTGGTCGGCGGTGTCCTGCAGCCGGGCCACCGTGCCGGCGGGCAGCACCCCGGTCAGGTCGGACTCGGCGGCCTGGGCGCGGGTGAGGATCAGGTAGGCGGGTCCGCTGTAGCCGACATCGGCCCTGGCCAGAGCGGCCGAGGGGTTGGTCGCCACCTCCTTCTGGAACGAGAGGGACCCCTGGGTGAAGACCACCCGCTGGCGCTGGTCGTAGTGCTGATCGAGGCCGGGCAGGTCGGCGGTGGCCGAGATGATCACCGAGCCCGGTGGCGCGTGGTCGGCCAGGAACTGGCCGGCCGCCACCTCACCGGTGCTGAAGTAGTTCATGTCCTCCTTGCCGTAGTAGCCGAAGAACAGGCCGCTGAGCAGGCAGCAGAGCACGCCGATGGTGGTCGCCATCCGCAGCCGCGGCCGCGCGCCGGGCTGCAGCACCAGCGCGGCGGCCAGGAACGCGGTGGCGGGCAGCGCGAAGAGGTAGGCGCGGAAGAGCATCTCGCCGCCGTAGCTGTTGGCGGCCAGCAGCGGCAGCGGGGCCAGCGCCAGCAGCGGCAGGCCGGTGCGGCGCAGCCAGGGGCGGCGCACGAAGCCGATCAGCGCGAGCGCGAAGAGGGTGGCCGACATGCCGCGGTCCACCCAGGAGAGCAGCACCTGCCCGGGTGAGGCGGGGCCGAGCGCGGCCAGGCCGGCCACCGCGTTGGAGTCGGGCGCGGTGAGCGCCTTGAGGAAGCTGGCGAGATTGGTCGTCACGTAGGGCCGGGCCACCGTGGCGTACCAGATCAGGCTCATCGCCAGCGCGCCGCCCAGCAGCGGCAGCACGGTGCGGCGGTTGCGGCGCGGGAACGAGAGGAAGACCAGGGCGCTGATGAGCATCAGCGGGGTCAGCTGGTGCGAGGTGACGATCGCCGCCTCCAGCACCAGGAGCACGACCAGCCGGCGCGGCCGCCACCCGTCCACGCCGCCGATCGGGGCCCGTAGCGAGCGGGCACCGCCGGAGCCGGCCCCGGCACCTGCACCTGCACCTGCACCTGCACCTGCACCGGCCCGTGCTGGTGCTGGTGCGCGCACCTGCTGAAGGCGGCGCACCAGCACGGCGATCAGCGTGGTGTAGAGCAGGAAGCCGAAGGCCTGCGGCGAGAAGTAGTCCTGCCCGACCCAGGAGGAGGCGTAGAAGATGAACACCGCGCCCCAGACCAGCCGCCGGTCCCGGGTCACCGACTGGTAGAGCAGCACCAGCGGCCCCACCAGCAGCACGTTGACGATCACCGGCGCCCAGACCGCGTAGCCCAGCGCCGAGGAGAGGCCGGTGACCCGCAGCAGCAGCGCGTTGAGCTGGAAGAAGCCCGGCCACTGGTTGTAGATGTCCAGCTCCTGGGCGTTCGGCACGGTGCCGTTGTGGCTGAGCATCGCCTGCAGCACCGCGATGTGCTTCCAGGCCCAGGCGTAGCGCAGCTCCGGGTAGAGCAGGCTCGGCGTGGCGTGGATCATCGCGATCAGGCCCAGCACGTAGCCCAGCGGCAGGCGCCAGCCGCCGCGCGGCTCGCGCAGCACGGCCGCGAAGCCCAGGGTGAGCAGCAGCACCGCCACCCAGTAGAGGGCGGGGAGCACCTGGAGCAGCCCGAGGTCGCCCATCGAGCGCAGCGGCACGTGGCGCAGCGCGAGCAGCCACAGGCCCAGCGCCACCGGCAGCGCCCACCGGGCCAGCAACTCGGCGGGCCGCCGTGCGCGGGCCCGGCTCCTCCGTGCACCGGGCGCCGGGCGCTCGGTGGTGGCGGTGAGCGGTTGCGCGGCCATCACGGCTCCTCGTCCCGGGCGCGGGAGGAGGGCCGCGGGGCGGGAGGCGCGGGGCGGCGACGGTTCATCAGGCCTCCGTCGGAACGGGCCGAGCGGTGCCGGACGGCAGCGGGAGCGGCGGCGTCCGGGGGTGGATGTCGGCCATGATCCAGCCTCCCAGTCGGGCGGGGTGCGCGCATCCGAGCCGGTCCCTCCGGCGTGAGCCGGGCACGGGCCGGGAGCGCGAGGGCGGGGGCGTGCGGGGTCGGGAACGCGCGGGGGCGGGAACGCGCCGCGCACGGTCGGTCGGTGGGCGGTCAGTCGGTGGGCCTCAGTCGGTGGGCGGTCCGCCGACCGGGCTGCCCACCGCCGCGCGGGCGCGGCGGTAGAGCCGCCAGCCCTTGGTGGTGAGCTTCTCGGCGACCGGGGCGACCGGGGCCCCCCGGCCGTCCAGCCACTGCTGGAACTGGTCGGTGGAGGTGTCGGCGCGCACCATCAGCCGGGCGATCCGCAGCGGGTCGTCGCTCTGCGAGCTGAAGGTGTTGGCCACCGCGCAGGCCGAGGTCCAGCCGGCCAGCTGGACCCGGCGGCGCACCGTGGCGCTGGAGTAGCCGTGCGGATAGGCGAAGCTGGTCAGCGGGTGGCCCAGCGCCTCCTCCAGCTCCTCCTTGCAGCCGGCGATCTCCGGGCCGAGCCGGCCGCGCGGCAGCGTGTCCAGCTGCGGGTGGGTGCGGGTGTGCCCGCCGAGCTCGAACCCGTAGGCGTCGATGGTGGCGACCTGGCGCCAGTTGAGCATCTCGGCCCCGGGCAGCAGGCTGCCCGGAGCCTGCTCGCCCGGCGGGTGCAGCGCCCCGGTGGTCAGGTAGAGGGTGGCGGGCAGGCCGCGTTCGCTGAGCAGCGGGGCCACCGTCCAGTAGAAGTCGGCGAAGCCGTCGTCGAAGGTGAGCACCGCGCTGTGCTCGGGCAGCGGGGCGCCGCCGCGCTGGGCGGCGACCAGGCGGCGCAGCGGCACCACCGTGCGGCCGCTGTCGGCGAGCCGGTCCAGTTGCTCGATGAAGTCGCGCGGGCGGACCGTGTAGGGCGCGATCCAGGCCGGCGGGTCGACGCTCACCGAGTGGTACAGCAGCACGGGGACGGCGGTCATGGCCCCGCCTCGGCCGGGCTGCCGGGACGGGCTCGGGTGAGCAGGTAGCCCAGCAGGGTCGCGGTGGTGCCGGTGACCAGGCCGGCCAGGGTGCGCGGGTCGGTGCGGTCACCGGGCGCCAGCGCGCGCAGCGCGGCCCGCGGCAGCGTGGCCAGCAGGTGCCGCCGTTCGCTGGCCAGGGCGCGCCGCGGACCGGCGTAGCGGGCCACCGCCGACTTGGAGCAGCCCTCGGCGTAGCAGCGGGCCCTGAAGTACGAGAAGTCGGTGCGGGCGCCCGGCACGTGGTGGCGCACGGCGGCCGCCGGGTCGTAGCGGAGCACCGCGCCGGGGTGGCGGGCCGCCAGCCGCAGGCAGAGCTCGGTCTCCTCACCGCCCAGCGGGCGGCTGCCGACCCGGCCCAGGTCGGTGCGGAAGCCGCCGGCCGCCAGCAGTTCGGCCCGCCGGAAGGACATGTTGGCGCCGATCAGGTTGCGCACCGCCTCGGGGCGCTCGGGCAGGCCGCGGTAGGAGCAGCCCACCACCCAGTCGAACTCGGGCGGGAACCAGGCCGGCCGGCCGGTCTCCCACCAGGGAAGGACCAGGCCGCCGACGCCCAGCACCGCCGGGTCGCGGTAGCCGGCCAGCAGGCGCAGCGTCCAGTCCGGCTCGGCCGCCGCGTCGTCGTCCAGGAAGGCGACCACCTCGCCCTGGGCGGCGGCGGTGCCGGTGTTGCGGGCCCCGGAGAGGCCGGGCGGCCCGGCGCTGGCCAGCACGGTCAGGTCCGGCAGCTCGCGCCGGGCCCGCGCGGCGAGCTCGGGGCAGTGGTCCACGACCAGCAGCAGCTGCTCGGCGCGGTGGCGCTGGCCGTGCACCGAGCGCACGGCGGCGCACAGGTCGCCCCAGCGGCGCGGGGTGAAGGCGCAGATCACGACGGTCAGGGTGGGCAGCGCGGTGGTGGTGGTCATCACGGCCTCCGTTTCGGGAGCCAGCGCGGCAGGGTGAGCAGCAGCGGCACGGCCAGGGCGAGCTCGGCCAGCAGCCAGGCCAGCGCGATGCCGGTCAGGCCGAGCCTGGGCATCAGGGCGGTCCCCAGGCCCAGCACCAGCACGCAGAGCGCGGCCTGCAGGCCGACCACCCAGCGCAGCCGGCGCCGGGCCCGGGCGACGTCGATCGCCACGTCGAGCAGCAGGTTGGGCACCGCGGCCAGGGCCAGCAGGCGCACCGGGGTGGTGCCCTGGGCGGCGTACTGCGGGCCGAACAGGCTCAGCAGCAGCGGGGCCAGCAGGATCAGCGCGGCGGCGCCGGCGGCGATCAGCGGGGCGCTGTGCCGCAGCACCGTGCGGGCGTGCGCGGCCAGCTGTTCGGGGGCCCGGGCCGCCTCCACGATCAGCGAGCTGCCCATGTTGTAGGCGGCCAGGAAGAGCGTGTAGGCGATCACCCAGGAGAGCGAGAAGTAGGCGTTGCTGTCGGGGCCGAGGTAGTCGAGCACCAGCAGCGGTACCAGGTTGTAGGCGGTCAGCCGGCAGAGCGCCCCGGCGTAGTCGGCGGCCGCGTAGCGCAGCACGCCCCGGGGCGGGTCGCCGGCCGGTCCGCGCTCGTGGCGGGGCACCGCCCGGCGCACCAGGAAGGTGCTGGTGACGGCGAGCGAGACGGCCAGCGCGCCCAGCCAGGAGAGCAGGATGCCCGAGCCGACGGCCCACAGGCCGAACACCACGAGCGCTCCCGTCTTGACCGCCGCGAAGAGGCCGTTCTCGGCGAGCACCCAGCCGGGCCGGCGCATCCCGGTGAGCGCGCCGTCCTGGACCACGAAGAGCGCGTAGCCGACGGTGCCGGCCACGAAGCCGATCGCGGCGGCCGGGCCGCGCAGGAATTCGAGCCGGGGGGTGACCTCGGGCACCACCGCCAGGAAGAGGACCGCGCCCAGCGCGCTGGCCGCCGCCGCGGCGGCGTAGCAGCGCAGCACGAGCCGCCCGCTGTGCCGGCCGGCCGCCGGCAGGAACCTGATCAGCACGTCCGCGAGGTTGAGCTGGCCGAAGCCGGCCAGCAGGGTGGCGGCGGCGATCACCGCGTAGGCCAGGCCGATCTGCTGGGCGCTGTACCACGAGGTGGCGAAGAGCCAGAAGACCGCGCCGACCGAGGCGGTGAGCAGCGAACTGAGCGTCAGCAGGTGGCCGTTGCGCAGCAGCCGGCCGTTCTCGGCGGGCCCGAGCACACGGGCCCGCAGCGCGCGGGACCGGGCGAGCAGCAGGGCGCCGTAGCCGGCCGGGCGGGCCGTCGGGGAGAGTTCGCGCACGGTGGCCATCACTCAGCCTCCGATCCTGCGGGCCTGCGCGCGGCTGCGCAGGTAGCCGACCGGCCCGTAGGCCAGGCCCCGCAACTCCAGCAGGCCAAGGCCCTGGGCCTGGCCGCCGGCCTGCCCCGCGCGCTGCCGCAGCCGCAGCGCGGCGTACCGCAGGCCGCCGGGGAGCCTCCGCAGCAGCGCCGGCAGCATGCCGGGCTCGGCGCCCAGCGCGGCGGCCAGGAAGGCGCCGAAGCCGGCCCCGTAGCCGAAGGCCTGGGCGGGCAGCGCCTCGGGGGTGCGCCGGTGGTGGTGCCAGATGACCGCCTCCGGGCGGTAGGCCACCGTGTAGCCGGCCGCCAACACCTGGAAGAAGGCGAGCAGGTCGTCGCCGCCGCGGGCCGGCGTGCCGGTGCCCAGCGCCCGGTCGAAGGCGCCCAGGCCGCGCAGCGCAGAGGTGCGGAAGGCCATGTTGGCGCCGGTGCCGAAGCGGCCGGCGGTGAAGGGGAAGAGCGGGTCGGGCGGCGGGTCGGCCAGCGACCAGCGCAGCGGCGCGAAGCCCTTGCCGAAGCCGCTGAGCCGCTCCAGAGCGGCCTGGGTGGCGGTCTCCAGCTCGGCGGGCAGGATCAGGCCGGTGACGCAGCCGATCCGCGGGTCGGCCGCGAATCCGGCCGCCAGTGCGGCCAGCCAGTCGGGGTCGGCGAGCGTGTCGTCGTCGGTGAAGGCGCAGATCGTGCCGTGGGCGGCGGTCAGCGCCCGGTTGTGGGCGCGGGCCAGGCCCGCCACCGGCTCGCGCAGGTAGCGGACCCGGCCGCGGTACCGCTCGCGGACCAGGTGCTCGGCCGCGTCGTCGGACGGGGCGTTGTCCACCACGATCACCTCGAAGCGCGGATAGCCGTTCCGCAGCACGGAGTCGAGGCAGCGCCGCAGGGGGCCGGCCCGGTCGTGGGTGGCGACGATCACGCTGATCAGCGGCGGGTCCGCGCACGCCCCGGCCCGACCCGCCCGACAGGGGTGGGCCGGGGACGTCGCGGTGGTCTTCGGAAACGCCGGTGCTGTCACCGGTGCTGTCACTGGTCCGGTTGCCGTTTCGACTGCCGATCCGGTTGCCGTTTCGGTTGCCGTTTCGGTTGCTGGGATGGCGAGTTCACGATGGGCGGCGGCGACCAGCGCTCGGCAGAGCCCGGCTTCGTGGCCTTGGGTGCCGCTGGTGGTGACCAGTCCGAGCGGGTGCCCGTGCAGCCGCACCAACGCCAACACGCGTCCGCCGGGACGGGCGGGTCCCTGGCCACCGGGCGAGCGCAGCTCGTCCGGCGCGGCCAGGTCCAACTCGACGACCTGGACGGGGGTGTAGAGCGAGTCGCGGGCGGCGAGGCGGGGGCAGGCCGCGGCGGCGCGCCGGTCCGCGCCGGTCATCGCTCCCTCACGGCCTTCGTCTGCGTGGGCCGGGCGCCGGGGCGCTCGGCGATCAGGGTCCGCAGTACCCGTCGGCCGTCCGACACCGCGTGCAGGTGCGAGCGCCCGCTGCGGCGAGGAAGTTCCGTGCTGGGGACCTCGGCGATCCGAAGTCCCTTGCGCAGGGCGTGCGCTGTCATCTCGGCCTCGATCTCGAAGCCGGTGGCGCGCAGCTCCAGGGTCTCCAGGAAGCTGCGCCGGAACGCGCAGTACCCGTAGCAGAGATCGGTCAGCCGGGCGCCGTAGAGGCGGTTGACCACGGCCAGCAGCGCCCGGTTGCCGGCCGACCGGATGGCGGTCAGGTCGAGCGAGCCGCCACCGGCCAGGTAGCGCGAGCCCTTGACGAAGTCGTAGCCGTGGTCGAGGAAGTGGATGTAGTGCGGGATCTCGGCGGGAGTCATCGAGCCGTCGGCGTCGATCATCACCACGTACTCCCCGGTGGCGGCGGCGAAACCGGTGCGCAGCGCGCTGCCCTTGCCGGTGCCGCGTTGGCGGACCGTCCGCACGGAGGGCAGGCAGGTGCTGGCCATCCGCAGGGTGGCGTCGGTGGAGTCGCCGTCGACCAGCACGACCTCGTCCACGCAGCGGGGGATCTGCTCGAAGACCCAGGGGATGTTCAAGGCCTCGTCGCGGGCCGGCACGATCAGGCTGACGGTGTGTCGGAGCTCGGCGCGGTCGCCGGCCCGGCGCAGCACGCGGTCATCCGCGCGCCGGCCACCTGGCATGGTGGTACTCATGGTGGACTGCCTCTCGGGAGGCATACGGGGCCGGTCGTCCGGCAGTGGGCCGGGATCCGGCGATGACGGCCGCGCGGGTAGGCCGCGCGCCTCTGACGACTGGCTTCTCGGGCAGTCCCCCCGTCCGAGCCCCCTGGCCCCCGTGGCCCCCTGGTGCCCGCCGCAACCGCTGGACGCCCCCGCCCGGTGCGGTACCAGGGCCCCATCATGGACACCGCGGCCGGTCAGAGTCAAGGCTTTTCGGAGCGTTCGGGCTTATTTGCCAGGGAGTTTACTTTTTGTCCGATTCCAGGATCCGCCGGACGATCTCCTCCGGCCGCATCGGCCGCCCGAAGTACCAGCCCTGGGCCAGGTCACAGCCCATCGAGCGCAGCCGGTCGGCGTGGTCGGCGTTCTCCACGCCCTCGGCCGTCACGGTCAGCCCCAGAGTGTGCGCCAGGGAGACCAGGCCGCCCACGATCCGCCAGCCGAGCACCTGCTCGCGTCCGGAGTCCTTCAGGTCGCTGACGAAGGAGCCGGCGATCTTCAGCCCGGAGACCGGCAGGTCCCGCAGGTAGGCGAGGTTGGACCAGCCGGTGCCGAAGTCGTCCACCGCGAGCGAGACGCCCATGTCGGCCAGCGAGTTGAGCGCGCGCAGCGACTCGTCCTTGGGCCCGACCACCGCGCTCTCGGTGATCTCCAGCTGCAGCCTCCCGGGCTCCAGGCCGGTGTCGCGCAGGATCCGGTCGATGTCCGAGACCAGCCCGGCGTTGCGCACCTGACGCACCGCCAGATTGACGTTGACCTGCGGTGCCCTATCGCCGAACTGCCTTGCCCAGTCGGCCGCCTGACCGCAGGCCTGCTCCAGCACCCAGCGGCCCAGCGGCATGATCAGACCGGTCTCCTCGGCGGTGCCGATGAACTCGTCGGGACCGAGCACGCCCAACTGCGGGTGGCGCCAGCGGACCAGCGCCTCGACCGCCGCGAGCGAGCCATCGGAGAGCGCGCAGAGCGGCTGGTAGTCGATGAAGAACTCGCCGCGGTCCAGCGCGACCGGCATCCGCACCGAGACCGCGTAGCGGCTCACCGCACGGGCGTTGCGCTGCGGGTCGAAGAGCGTCCAGCGACCGCGCCCCTCCTCCTTGGCCCGGTAGAGGGTGAGGTCGGCGGCCCGCACCGCGGCCATCGGCGTGGTGGCCGCCACCGGCCGCTCCAGCACGCCCACGCTGGCGCCCACCGCGAGGCGGTGCCCGTCGATCGGCACCGGCTTGGCGAGCGCGGCCAGCACCGTCTTGGCCGCCGCCACCGCCTCCTGCTCGCCGCGGCAGTCCTCCAGCAGCACCACGAACTCGTCGCCGCCCAGCCGGGCCACCAGGTGCCCCAGCGGGCGCAGCGCGGCCTCCAGGCGCAGCGCGACCGCCGCGAGCAGCTGGTCGCCCATCTCGTGGCCCAGCGAGTCGTTGACGACCTTGAAGCCGTCCAGGTCGACGTAGCAGAGCCCGAACCTGGCGCCGGGCTCGGGCGCGTCGAAGATCGCCTCCAGCCGCTCGAAGAAGGCCGAGCGGTTGGGCAGGCCGGTGAGCGGGTCGTGGGTGGCCTGGTGGCGCAGCCGCTCCTGCAGGCGGTAGCGGTCGGTGATGTCCTCCAGCATCGCCACCTGGTACACCGGCGTGCCCTCGTCGTCGCGGATCAGCGAGACGGTGAGGTGGGTCCAGACCACCTCGCCGTCCTGGCGGTAGTACGGCTTGTCGAAGGAGAAGTGCTCGCGCTTGCCGCTGACCAGGTCCTCGTAGGCCTCCCAGACGCCCGGGGTGTCCTCCGGGTGCACCAGGTCGTTGACCCGCCGGCCCTGCATGTCCTCGGGGCGGGCGCCGAAGATGTTCTCCAGCGCCTTGTTCACCGCCATGATGTTGCCCTCGACGTCGCCGATGCCGATGCCGATCGCGGCGCTCTCGAAGAGCGCCCGGAACCGGGCCTCGGACTCGCGCAGCGCCCGCTCGGCCTCCCGGCGGGCGGTGTCGGCGGCCAGCCGGATCGCCTCCTGCTCCTGCAGGGTGCGCTCGCGCAGCGCCGAGGCCCAGCCGGCCGCGAAGGCTCCGGCCAGCTCGGCGCCCGCCGCCCGGTCGCCGGAGGCGGCCAGCAGGGCGATCGCCCGGGAGAGCAGGTCGGCGTCGGTGAAGTGGGCCTCCACCAGCAGCGCGCCGGCCTCGGCGGCCGCACCGGAGTCCAGCGGCTCGCACCGCTGGGCCCCGTGCAGCAGCTCGATGGTGCGGCTGACCAGCCGGGTCAGCGCGCCGGGGTGCATTGCCGCGCCCTGGCTGCCGCGCAGCAGCGCCGCCCACCGGTCCGGATCGGGGATGTCCGGGAGGGTGGGGGCCGCGGCGCCCGCGCTGTCGCCGGCCGGCGGCGGCGCGGTCACGGCAAGCGCCCCACACCGACCACGCCGACCATCCGCTCGGGGTGCTCGCCGACCGAGGCCGGCTCGTCCGGCCGCCACTGCGGGAGGTAGACGACGCCCGGTTCGACCACCTCGAAGCCGTCGAAGAAGCCGGCGATCCGCTCCATCGACCGCATCGTCAGCGGGGTCGGCGTCCGGTTGTACAGGTCCTGGTGGGTCTCGGCCTGGTCCGGGCGCCCCTCCAGCGAGGCGTGGCAGATCGCCAGCGCGCTGCCCGGCGGCAGCGCCTCGCGCAGGGTGCGCACGATGCCTTCGGGGTCCTGGTCGTCGGTGACGAAGTGCAGCACGGCGACCAGCAGCAGGGCCACCGGCTCACCAGCGGCGAGCAGCTCGGCCACCTCGGGGCGGGCCAGCAGGGCCTTCGGGTCGGTCAGGTCGCCGTCGACCACGGTGCTGAGCTCGTCGTCCTGCAGCAGCAGGCGGCTGTGGGCGACCGCGACCGGGTCCTTGTCGACGTAGACGACCCGGCTCTCCGGCTGGATCTCGCGGGCCACCTCGTGCACGGCGCCGAAGGTCGGGATGCCGGAGCCGATGTCCAGGAAGCGGGTGAAGCCCTGCTCGGCCAGGAACGTCACGGAGCGGCGCAGGAAAGCCCGGTTGGAGCGCATGATCTGCGGCAGGTCCGGCCAGAGCTTGATCGCCTTGCGGGCCATCTCCCGGTCGGCCGCGAAGTTGTGCGAACCCCCCAGGTAGTAGTCGTACACCCGGGCCGCTGCCGGCCGGTCAAGATCCATACCCTCGGGCACCCATGGTGGTCGCCGCATCAGGGACCCCTTTCCGACGCAGGACTCCAGCACAAACAGACAAGAGGCACAAAGATCATCCTACGAACAGAGCGTGACTGCAACCGCTGACCGTCCCGCCCCTCGCGGCCCACCCGCCCTGACCGCCCCTCGGCTCCCTCCCGCCTCCTCCTGCCACCTTCCTGCCACCTCCTGCCCCTCCGGTCCGGGGGCACTCCCCGGCCGTCCCCGACCTGCCGGGCCTGGCCGACCCTGCCCCCTCCGGTCCGGGGGCGCTCCCCCGTGCGGCGGACAGCGGCCCCCGGGCGGCGGACAATGGCCGCATGGCGGGACGGATCGAGGACTACGCCCTGATCGGGGACCTGCAGACCGCCGCCCTGGTCGCCAGGGACGGGTCGGTCGACTGGCTCTGCCTGCCCCGCTTCGACTCCCCCAGTTGCTTCGCCGCACTCCTCGGCGACCAGCGGCACGGCCACTGGCGGCTGGCGCCCACCGGACCCGGCTACCGCGCCGAGCGCGCCTACCGCCCCGGCACCCTGGTGCTGGAGACCTGCTGGGAGGGGCCCGGCGGAGCCGTGCGGGTCACCGACTTCATGCCGCAGCGCGACCGCGAGCCACGGCTGATCCGCCTGGTGACCGGGCTGCGCGGCTCCGTGGAGCTCTGCGGGGAGCTGCGGCTGCGGTTCAACTACGGGCGGGTGGTGCCCTGGGTGCGGCGCACCGACCACCACCGGGTGGCGATCGCCGGGCCGGACTCCGCCTGGCTGCGGGTGCCCCCCGGCGTGCACACCTTCGGGCAGGACGGGGCGACCCGCTCGGAGTTCACCGTGCGGGCCGGCGAGGTGGTGCCGTTCACCCTCACCTGGCAGCCCTCCCACCTGGGCACCGCCCGCCGGGTCGACCCCGAGCGCGAGCTGGCCGCGACCACCGCGCGCTGGCAGGAGTGGGCGGCCGGCTGCCGCTACCAGGGCCCGTGGCAGGAGTCGGTGCTGCGCTCACTGCTCACCCTCAAGGCGCTCGCCTACGCGCCGACCGGGGGCATCGTGGCCGCCCCGAGCGCCGCGCTGCCCGAGACCCTGGGCGGGGAGCGCAACTGGGACTACCGGTTCTGCTGGCTGCGGGACTCCAGCATGACGCTCTCCGCGCTGCTGCGCGGCGGCTTCCGGGAGGAGGCGACGGCCTGGCGGCGCTGGCTACTGCGGGCCATCGCCGGCGACCCCGGCGACCTGCAGGCCGTCTACGGGGTGGCCGGCGAACGCGGCCTGCCCGAGACCGAGGCCGGCTGGCTGCCCGGGTACGCCGGCTCGGCACCGGTGCGGTTCGGCAACGCGGCCGTCGGCCAGCTCCAACTGGACGTCTACGGCGAGGTGGTGGACACCCTGCAGCTGGCCTGGGCGGCCGGTGTGCCGATGGAGCGGCAGGTCTGGGGGCTGCTGAAGGCACTGATGGCCTACCTGGAGACGCACTGGCAGCAGCCGGACGAAGGCCTCTGGGAGGTGCGCGGCGAGCGGCGGCACTTCACCCACTCCAAGGTGATGAGCTGGGTGGCGGCCGACCGCGCGGTCAAGCTGGCCGAGGCCACCGGCCTGCCGGCCCCCGTCGAGCGCTGGCGGGCGATGCGGGCGGCGGTGCACGCCGACGTCTGCGCGAACGGGTACGACGCGAGCCGGGGTTCGTTCGTCCAGGCCTACGGGGGAAAGCAGTTGGACGCGGCCACGCTCTTCGTGGCGAAGACCGGGTTCCTGCCGCCGGACGATCCGCGGGTGGTGGGGACCGTGGCGGCGGTGCGCGAGGGCCTGGACCTGGGCGGGTTCGTGCGCCGCTACGCCGACGACGCGCCCGATGGGCTGACTGGGCGCGAAGGGGCCTTCGTGGCCTGCTCGTTCTGGCTGGCGGACGCGCTGGCGAGGATCGGCGAGCAGGCACAGGCGCGGGAGCTGTTCGACCGCACGGTGCGGCTGGGCAACGACCTCGGGCTGCTCTCCGAGGAGTGGGATCCGGTGAGCGAGCGGCAGTTGGGGAACACCCCGCAGGCGTTCAGCCATGTGGCGCTGGTCAACGCGGCGTTCACGCTGGCGGAGGGCGGTGACGGGGTGGGGCGGTGACGGGGGCGGGGCGGTGACGGGGGCGGGACGGGGCGGGGGCGGGGGCGGGGGCGGGGGCGGGGGCCCTCCACGCTCAAGAGGGCCGTGATCAAGCCTCAACCGTTGACGGCCTCCACGATGCGCAGGGCGGCCTGGGCGGGCGTGAGGTGCGTGGTGTCGACGACTTCGGCCTCGCCGTGCAGCCACGTGCGGGCCGCCTCGGCGTAGGGCTCCAGGTACTTGAGGCGGAAGTAGGAGTTGGGACCGACGACAGTGTCCCCCGCGATGCGCCCACGGAGGGTCTCCTGGTCGGCGTGAAGGACGAAGTGCCGCACCGGGATGTCATATCGGGCGAGGCCCGTACTGATCTCGCGCCAGTACTGCTCGACCAGGACGGTCATGGGAATCACCAGAGTGCCGCCGGTGTAGTCGAGTACGCGGCGGGCGGTCTCGACCACGAGTGGCCGCCACGGCGGCCAGTGCTGGAAGTTGTCCGTCGCGGGCAGCCCTGGTGTGATGTCCATGAGTGTCTCGCCGACCTTCTCGGCGTCGAACACCCGTGAATCCGGGATCAGCTGCTGCACGAGGGCGCTGGTCGTCGTCTTGCCCGCGCCGTGGGTGCCGTTGAGCCATACGATCATGGGCCGACGCTAGCGGTGTTCAGGCCGCGGCCTGGTACCGATCACGTCACAGAACTGGCACAGCAGAGTCCTTGACGGCCTGGGGCAGCCAGTCGGCGGCGGAGGAGAACCGGAAACCCAGGTCGGCCGCCCGCCCGGTGTCCACGGCGTAGCAGCGCTCGAAGGAGAACGGTGAGACGGGCTCGCCCGTCCCCGCGACCAGGACCGGCTCCCTGCCGACCACGCTACCGACCAGCGCGCACAACTCCAGGGCGTCCAGAGCACCGTGGGAGGCCGCGTTGACGGGGCCGGTGAAGTCCGCCACCGCGGCCCAGGCCAGGAACCGGGCGATCTCCGGCTCGTGGACGAAGGACGCGGGCTGCGGCGCGGGGTGGACCACCACCGGCAGGCCGCGCTCGATCCGCTCGACGTAGTGGGCGAGCCGCCCGGTGAAGTCGGCGCCACCGAGGACGTGCGCGGTGCGGACGGCGGCAACGTCGAAGGGGGCCTGGCGGGTGAGCAGTGCCTCCGCCTGACGCTTGCCCTCGCCGTAGTGGTCCGCCCTGAACCGCTCGTCGGACCAGGGAAGTTCCAGATCCACGGGCCAGGCCGCCGGGTCGACGGCCTGCTCCGGGAGGGGCGCCCCGCCTGGTCGGCCGAGTTCGGCGTAGACCTCGACCGTGGAGGTCAGCACATAGCGCCGGGTGCGGTCGGTGAAGACCCGCACGGCGGCGGCCGCTTGGAGCGGCGAGTAGCAGACCTGGTCGACCACGACGTCGAAGGACCGGTCGGAGAGCGCGGCACGCAGCGCGGCCTCGTCGTCGCGGTCGGCGCACAGCTGGACCACACCCCGAGGCGCGGGCGTCGAACCGCGGTTGACGACGGTCACCGCCGCGCCCGCGTCCCGCAGCTCCTCGATCAGCCGCCGCCCGAAGTAGCGGCTCCCTCCGATCACACACACGTCCATGCCGCTGTCCCTTTCCTCGCCCGGCTCGGCTCGGCTCAGCTCGTCCTCGGCTCAGCTCGTCCTCGGCGCATGCCCTCGGCGCGCACCGTCGGCTCACGCCGTCGAGGAGGAGTCTGCTCGGCAGTGATCACCAGTGGTAGTGTCGATTTCGCTGCCTCGTCATTAGGAGAACTGTTGATCGACGTCCAGCGGCTGGCCGTGCTCCGCGAGGTCGCCCGCCATGGCAGCTTCAACCAGGCGGCGGTGGCGTTGCGTTGCACACCGTCCGCCGTGTCGCAGCAGATCGCCGCACTGGAGCGGAGCCTCGGCGCGCCCGCTCTCGAACGCTCCACCCGCGGCGTCACGCTGACGGACGCCGGCCGCTTACTGGTGGAGGCCGCGGACACGATCGCCGCCGAGCTCGCCGACACGCAGCGGCGCATCGACCGGCTGGCCGCCGAGCGGATCGAACTCACCATCGCCACCTTCGCCAGCGCGGGCCGGCGGCTGCTGCCCGCCGCGCTGGCCGGTTTCGTCGCCGACCACCCTCAGGTGGAGCTGACGATCCTGGAGGCGGAACCGGAGGAGAGCCTGCCCTGGGTCCGCGAGGGGCGGGCCGACCTCGCCCTCGCCTACCACTTCGAGGGCCCGCCACCCGGTCGGCCCGGCGACCGGTCCGGCCTGGACTGGACGTCGCTGGGCGTGGACCCGCTGCGGGTCGTACTGCCGCGCCGGCACCCGGACGCGGCCCGCCTGCAGGCCCGGCCCGAACCACCGCACCTGGCCGAACTCGCCGACCAGCGCTGGATCCTGGGCTGCCGCAAGTCCGCCGACCAGCTCACCCGGCACGCCGACCTGGCCGGCGTCGAGCTGCGCGTCTCGTGCACGGCGACGGACTACGACTTCGCGCAGGCACTCGTCAGCGCCGGCGTGGGCATCGCGCTGATCCCCGAACTCGGCCTGACCCGGCAGCCGGACCTGGTCGCGCTCCCGCTGGCCGGGCCGAGCCCGCGCCGCCACCTGGGCCTGGCCCTCGCCCGCCGCCGCCGCGGCCACGCGGCCCAGCTGGCGGAGGAGTTGGCGTCCCGGCTCGTGGGACAGGCCACGGCGCACGCCTGACAGGACGGGACGGTCCCGGCGGGCGACGGGCGACGGGCGGGCAGGCGGGCAGGGCAGGGCAGGGCAGGGCTACTCGACGGTCACCGACTTGGCCAGGTTGCGCGGCTTGTCGACGTCCCGCTCCAGGGCCACCGCCGCGTGGTAGGCCAGCAGCTGCAGCGGGATGTTGAGCAGCAGCGGGTCCAACTCGGGCTCGTTCTTGGGCACCAGCACGGCGTGGTTGGCGAGCTTGGGGTCCGGCACCCGGTGCGCGATGGCCAGCACCCGGCCGGCCCTGGCCCGGATCTCGCCCAGGGTGGTGAGGTTCTTGTCGAGCAGCTCGTCGTCCGGCACCAGGGCGACCGTGGGCAGCTCCGGGCTGATCAGGGCGAGCGGGCCGTGCTTCAGCTCGCTGGCCGGGTAGGCCTCGGCGTGCACGTAGCTGATCTCCTTCAGCTTCTGCGCACCCTCGCGGGCCACGGGGTAGCCGCGCACCCGGCCGATGAACATCATGCCCTGGCTGCCGGCGTACTCGGCGGCCAGCTCGGCGATCTCCTTCTCCTGGGCGAGGATCTCGCGGATCTGACCGGGCAGCGCCTTCAGGCCCTCGACGATCCTGCGGCCGTCGGCCGGCGAGAGGTCGTTGATCCGGCCGAAGTGCAGGGCCAGCAGCGCGAACGCGACCACGGTGGAGGTGAAGGCCTTGGTCGAGGCGACCGAGATCTCCGGACCGGCGTGCAGGTAGATGCCGCCGTCGCAGGCCCGGGCGATGGCGCTGCCGACGGTGTTGACGATGCCGAGCACCCGGCCACCCTTGCGCTTGATCTCCTGGACGGCGGCCAGGGTGTCGTAGGTCTCGCCGGACTGGCTGATCGCCAGGTAGAGGGTGTCCGCCTCGATCACCGGGTTGCGGTAGCGGAACTCGGAGGCCGGCTCGCTGTCGGCCGGGATCCGGGCCAGCTCCTCGATCAGCTGGGCACCCATCTGCCCGGCGTAGTAGGCCGATCCGCAGCCGATGATCTTCACCCGGCGGATCTCGCGCAGCTCGCGGGCGTCCATGTTCAGGCCGCCCAGGTGGGCGGTGGCGAAGCGCTCGTCGAGCCGGCCGCTCAGCGTGCGCTCGACGGCGCCCGGCTGCTCGTGGATCTCCTTGATCAGGTAGTGCGAGTGGCCGGCGGTGTCGTAGGAGTCGATCTCCCAGTCCACCGTGGAAGGCTGGCGGTTGGTCGGGCGGGCGTCCTCGGTGAAGGTGCGGAAGCCATCGGCGCGGATCACCGCGAGCTCGCCGTCCTCCAGGTGCACCACCTGACGGGTGTAGCGGACCAGCGCGGCCACGTCGGAGGCGACGAACATCTCCTTCTCGCCGATGCCGAGCACGATCGGGCTGCCGTTGCGGGCCACCACGATCCGGTCCGGCTGCTCGGCGTCCACCACGGCGATGCCGTAGGTGCCGACCACCAGGGCGAGCGAGGCGCGCACCGCCTCCTCCAGGTCGGTCCCGTCGGCCGCGTGCGCGGCGATCAGGTGGACCAGCACCTCGGTGTCGGTCTCGGAGGAGAAGACGGCGCCCTCGGCGGTCAGCTTGTCGCGCAGCTGGTCAGCGTTCTCGATGATGCCGTTGTGCACGACGGCGATCCGGCTCGCGTTGTCCAGGTGCGGGTGGGCGTTGGCGTCGCTCGGCTCACCGTGGGTGGCCCAGCGGGTGTGGCCGATGCCGGTGCTGCCCTTGAAGCGGGCCGGCACGGCGGCGGCCAGGTCGGCGACCCGCCCCTTGGTCTTGCGCACCTTGAGGCCGCCGCCCTTGCCGGTGACGGCCACGCCCGCGGAGTCGTAACCGCGGTACTCCAGGCGTTGCAGGCCTTCGAGCAGGAAGGGGGTGGCGTCCTTGGGTCCGATGTAGGCGACGATTCCGCACATGGTGGACGGGCTCCTGAGGGTGGAGTGGATGAAGTGGAGTTGGATGAATGGGGGTGCTGGGCGTGGTGCGGCCCGGTGGTCGGTGACAGGTGACAGGTGACAGGTGACCGATAACAGGCAGCAGACGGCAGGTGGCAGAGGGCAGAGGGCAGGCGAAGGATGACGGATGGCTGATGACGGATGACTGACGAGGGGCAACAGATTTCAGCTGACAGAATCTGATATCTGTCATCCGTCAGCCACCATCCACTCGCCACGCACCGCCATCCGATCAGCCGTAGACGATCCGCCGCAGCTGCCGGACCGACAGCTCCGGAGCGACCACCCGGCGGGCAGGCAGCTCCTCGGCGACCCTGGTGAAGATCTGCTCGTTGGTCAGGCCCCGGGTCTGGAGTTCGCCGTGCCGGCGCTGGACGAACTCCGGCGCGGTCTCGGAGAAGTAGGCGAGCACCTCGGCCACCATCCGGGCAGCCTCGGCCGGCCCCAGCACGCTGGTCCTGGTCAGGTGCGCGATCAGGTCGGCGTAGGGCGGCGGAGGCGAGGGCGGTGAGCTGGGCACGGAGAGTGAGCCTAGAGCGAGTATCTGAAAAAACAAAGAATCCTGCCCGAGATCGGGCAGGATTCTCTGTTCCACTCTCGCCGACGCGGCAAGCGGGCTAATGGGGCGACGGCGCCGCCCCCTGGTTCCGCCGCAGCAGCCGCCGGCGGGCCGGCTGCGCGGGGAGCCAGCCGAAGGCCAGGGTGCTGCCGATCAACCCGAGCAGCAGACCCAGGAAGAACCCGCCGAGGTTGGAGGTCAGCCAGCTGGTCAGGGTGAGCAGGACGGCCAGCACCGAGTAGAAGAGGCGCTGGGCCGGGTTGAAGATCAGCAGCAGGCCGCAGGCCGCGAGGATGAGCGGCACCAGATACCCCGCCAGCCCCTGCATGCCGATGTGCAGGACGACCGGCAGCGGCGCCTTCTCGGTGAGCAGGATCTCGCCACCCGCGAGGGTGACCAGCACCCCGCCCCAGAACGGACGGCGGCCGCGCCAGCCCTTGAACGTGCGGCGGGGCACGGCCGAAGGTGGCGCCGACTCCGGGCCTGGGTCCGGATCGAGGGGCGGATCGAGGGGCGGTGCCGCCTCGGCGGCGAGCGCAGCGGCACCCTCCGGAGCCAGGACCACGGTCGCCGGTTCGAAGGCCACGGTCTCGGGACCCCCAGCCTCGAAAGTCGCGGCCTCGGGAACCCCAGCCTCGAAGGCCGCAGCCTCGGGCCCCACGGGCTCAGGAGCCGCGCCGCCCGGCCGGCCGGGCCCAGGTGGCCCGGGCTCCGGCAGGGGCGCGCCGGCCCCCGCCGTCGAAGCGTCCGCCATGCTCAGCAGCCCGTGTCGCTGAAGCTGAGGTGCAGGCCGGGCAGCTTGAAGGAGACAGCCGTGGTGGCCCAGTTGTCCTGACGCAGGTTCTGGATGGTCACCGTGTCCGCCTGCTGGCCGAAGACACCCTGCGGCCCCTGGACGCCCGCATCGGTGAAGGTGCTCGCGTCGCCGCCGATCTGGATGTTGCTGAACGAGGCGTCACCGGTGAGCACGTCGGAGTCGGTGGTCAGATCGCTGGCGGTGACCGGCGTGCTGCCGGTGCCGGCAGTGATCTTCAGGTTGGTGCCGCCGAGGTTGACGCTCTGGCAGAGGTTGGTCAGCGTGGCGGTCTTGATCGCGGAGACCGCCACCAGCACCTGCCCGCCGGTGCTCCCGGCGTTCGGACTGTTGTCGATCATGTTGTCCAGGCCGCCGAACTGTTCGAAGCCGGTACCGTCCAGGCGGTCGGCGGTGACGGTGAAGGGCATGCCGGAGATGGAGAACTGGGCGGCGAGCACACCCTGCGCGGTGAGCGCCATCAGGACGCCGCCGGCCACGCAGGCCGGGATCGCCATCAGGGCGGCTCGGCGCAGCCGGACCCGGCCGCGCGGGGCGGGTGTCACGGCGTCTGGTTCTGCAGCCTGCTCTTCGGACCGGGCCATGAATGCTCCAGGGAGGTAGTGGGGGACCTGTGATCACATCGGCACGATGTCCTGGCGCGGACAGCGCCCACGCCGGGCATTCGGGTGGATGATCAACTACCGTCCCTGGCAGGGGATTTCCTGATCTTTTCCCATAGCGTGGCAGCTGACTGGAAGTTACCTCGGAGTAAGCGGAGGGTCAAGACTTCGCGCTCGACCCGGCCGGCCCCTCCAGCGGGACCGGCTCCGCCTCCTCCAGCAGGCAGGGCAGCAGCGGCTTGCGCCAGCCGGCCCCGGCTGCCTCGGCCCGCGCCACCCGCTCGACAGCCTCCCCGGGACCGATGAAGGCGGCCAGCGCGAAGTGCGCCAAGGTGGGCAGCAGACTTGGTAGTTCAGCGTGCCGACCGGCCGCGATGGTGCGGTAGATGGCGGAGTACACGCCGCCGACCACGGTGTCCACCAGCAGCTCGCCCGACACCCCGCCCGGCGGCGGCGGGCAGCCGACGAACAACCGCCGCATGCGCACCCGCAGTTGCTCGCGCACCAAGCGACCGGCCGGCCCCACCGCGTCCACCTCGACCACCGCCACGGTGGCGAAGGCCGGCACCTCGGCGAGGATCGCCAGCACCACCCGCAGCGCCGCGTGCACCCCGTCGCACCAGTCGGGATGCGCCGCGAAGGCCTCCTCCATCCGGCGGATCACCACCGCCGTGCCGTGCCGGTGCGCGGCGAGGAACGCATCCTCCTTGCCACTGAACTGCTCGTAGAAGACCGGCCTGGTCACCCCGGCCGCCTGGCAGATGTCGCTCACCCGGGCCCGGGCGTAGCCGTAGGCGGCCACCGTGTGGACCACGCCGTCGAGCAGCCGTTCGCGCTGAGTGGCGGCCACCACCTCCGGTGGGAGCCGGCTGGGACCGCGCCGGATCGAGCGGGCCGGATCGCGACCACTGCGAGTCCCGGGGAGGATGAACTCTCCTGTGACTGGACTGAGTTCGCCGCCCAGTTCAAGTTTTGTCTGCAACTTGCGCACCATCCCTTGACGCTGGCGTTGGTCAGGTTTAGAACCTTCCCAGGTTTTCAATTTCTCGGCGCTGTCGCGGCACCCCCGCTCCGGCGCCGTCAGGGGCCGAACGGCCCTGCCTCCCATGGGTGTCGGCAATCGGCGGTGGCAGCCGCCGGGCCGGCTCCGCCGGTTCTGGGGACCGGTGCGCCGGACCGCTCGTGGCGCCGAGCGGTCCAGCGGGGGTCGGCGCCTCCGCGCTCCGACACCCGCCCGGCAAGGACCAGTTGGCCGCACCGCGCTCCCCGCCGACTCGGCCGATCCCGTCGACCCCGCCGACCCCGCCGACCCTGTGTCGACCCCGCCGATCCCGCGGATCCCGCCGACCCGGCAGACCCGGCAGACCCGGCACCGCCGACCCGACCCGCACTCCCGTCCACCCGCCGTGTCACGAGGAGTCCCACCGTGCTTCGAACCCCCCTGCCCGCAAAGCGCCTGCTGTCCGGGAAGCGCCTGCTGCCCGCCGTCGCCCTCGCCGCGAGCGCCGTCCTGCTGGCCACCGCCGCGCCCGCCCAGGCCGCCGCCCCGGGCGGCCCGTACAGCGGCATGGGCAACTGCCCCACCGCCGCGCCCGCCATGACCGACCCGGCCAACCTCCAGGTGGGCTGCGTGGTCTCGGTCACCAACGCCGGAAGCTTCACCATCGGGACCACGACCGTGCCGCTCACCTCGCCGATCACGCTGCAGTTCGGGGTCTACTGGGACAAGTCCGCCCCGGTTGTCACCTTCCCCGACGGCAGCACCGCCAACCAGTACGCCACCGTGGCCCCCACCGGCGCCAACCTGCTGACCGCCCAGCCGGCCCAGATCACCATCCCGGGCATCATCAACTTCCTCCCGGGCATCACCAGCGTCTTCGCCCAGGTCGAACTCGCGGGCCCGGTCACCGACTTCACTCCGCTGGCGGCCGGCGAGTCGTACCCGGTCTTCACCCTGCCGGTCAAACTCCACCTGTCCAACGCCTTCTTCGGCGGCAACTGCTACATCGGCTCCAACAGCTCGCCGATCCTGCTGCACCCCACCACCGGCACCACCGCGCCGCCCGCGCCCGCCAAGCCGATGACCGGCGACCCGGGCACCATCGCCGTCAACGCCGACCCCAACGGCTACAACACGCTGATCGCCTCCTTCACTGGCGCCTCGCTGGTGGACAACACCTTCAGCGTGCCCGGTGCCTCCGGCTGCGGGCTCGGCGGCATCCTGGACCCGATCATCGACTGGACGATGGGCATCCCGTCCGGCGCCGGCCAGGGCTCGGTGAGCTTCCAGCAGACCGACACCACGCTCGCCCTGGACACCGGGCTGAGCGACCTGACGGGCGCGCTCGGCGCCTCCGCCAAGCACTGACCACGGCCTGACCTCCCGGCACCCGGAGCCGACCCCGGGACCTCGTACAGAGCGCCGACCCGGGCCACACCCCGGGCCCCAGAGCCCCACCGCGGGCTCCACCAGACCCGTGCGCGCCCCCACTGCGCGCACGTCCTCCCCCACCAGAAGATGAGGAAACCCGTGCGCAAGCATCTCTACCTCGGTGCGGCCGTGGCCGCCGCCGGACTCGCCGCCCTGACCGCCCTGCCCGCCTCGGCGGCCTCCTCCAGCGTGTTGACCTACGGCAGCGTGGGCGGCAGCGCCGTGGCCACCGGCGACGTGCTCACCGCCTCGCTGCAGAGCGGCACCATCGCCACCCTCTACTCCACCGCCGCCGGCGGCACCGGGGTGAAGTGTTCGTCCTCCGCGTTCAACGCCACCGTGGTCAGCAACCCGACCGCGCCCGGAACCGCCGTGGAGACGCTGAACAGCCAGACCTTCGCCGGCTGCAGCGCCGTCGGCGTCACCGGCGTCACCGGGGTCATCAGCGTCACGGTCAACAACCTGACCTACACCAACAACGTCAGCGACGCCGCGGGCAACCCGGTCACGCTCAGCCCCGGCACCGCGGGGCCGATCCAGACCACCATCGTGCTGAAGACCCTGCTGGGCAACGTCACCTGCGCCTACCAGGCCAGCCCGACCAGCCTGTCGGGCACCACCAACAACACGGCGCAGACCATCAGCTTCGCCAACCAGACCTTCAACAAGAGCAGCGGCCCCGGCACCTGCTTCGCCAACGGCTACTTCACCGCCGCCTACGGCGCGGTGCTGGACAGCAGCAAGGCGGGCAGCCCGTCGGTCTACATCAACTGAGAAACCTGAGTTGACGTAGGGTCAGATCCTGGTGACCGCCTTCCGGGCGGCCACCAGGACCGGATCCCAGACCGGTGAGAACGGCGGTGCGTAGGCCAGGTCCTGGAAGAGGAGCTCACGCACCGTCAGCCGGCAGGACAGCGCCACCGCGGCGACGTCGATCCGCTTCGCCGCACCCGCCCCGCCGACGATCTGCAGACCGAGCAGGCGCCCGCTGCCGCGCTCGGCCAACAGCTTGACGGTCATCGACTCCGCGTCCGGGTAGTAGCCCGCTCGCGCGGTCGACTCGACGACGGCGGCGGTCCAGTCCAGGCCCGCCGCCGTCGCCTCCCGCTCGTTGAGCCCGGTGCGGGCGATCTCCAGGCCGCGGAACCTGGTGATGGCGGTACCCACCACGCCGGGGAAGCTCGCGTCCTCGCCGCCCAGGTTGCTGCCGATCACCAGGCCGTGCTTGTTCGCGTGGGTGCCCAGCGGGATGTGCTGGTGCCGCCCGGTGACCAGGTGCCGCACCTCCACGCAGTCCCCGCCGGCCCAGAGACCGGGCACCGGTTCGCCGTCCGCGTCCAGCACCCGCATCCGCTCGTCGGTGCGCAGCCCGCCCTTCGGGCCCAGGTGGAGGCCGGCGGCGCGGGCCAGCGCGGTGCGCGGCCGGACCCCGAGGCCGAGCACCACCAGATCCGCCGGGTGATCGCCGGCCGTGCTGCGCACCGCGCGCGGGCGCCCGTCCGGGCCGAGCAGTACTTCGGTGGCCTCGGCGCCCGGGACCACCTCGATGCCCAGCTCGGTCATGCCCTGCCGGATCAGCGCGCCCAGGTCGGGATCGAGCCCGGGCATCGGCTCGGGGGTGCGGTGCACCAGCGTGACCCGGTAGCCGCGCAGCAGCATCGCCTCGGCCATCTCGATGCCGATGTACCCGCCACCGACCACCACGGCCCGCCGCCCACCGGCACCCACCCGCGCGCCCGCACCCGCACCCGCGTCCCCGCCCACGCCCGCACCGGCGCCCCCGCCACCGCCACCGCCCGCGTCCCCGCCCGCACCCGCACCGGCGTTCGTGGCCAGGGCCGCCATGCCCTCCAGCAGCGCCTGCCCCTGCGGCAGCGTGTGCACGGTGTGCACGCCGGGGGCGTCGAAGCCCGGCAGCTCGGGGCGGACCGGCTCGGCGCCGGTGGCGATGACCAACTGGTCGTACGCCGTCCATGCCTCCGCCCCGCTCACCAGGTCGCGGCCGCGCACCCGGCGGCCGACCGGGTCCAGCTCCATCACCTCGGTGCGCGTCCGCAGGTCGATGCCCCGGGCCCGGTGCTGCTCGGGGGTGCGGGCGATCAGCTCGGCGGGGTCGGCCACTTCGCCGCCGACCCAGTAGGGGATGCCGCAGGCCGAGTAGGAGGTCATCGAGCCCCGCTCGAAGGCGGTGATCCGCAGCTCGTCCGGGCCGCGCCGGCGCCGGGCCTGCGAGGCGGCGGTCATGCCGGCGGCGTCCCCGCCGATGATCACCAGGTGCTCCGTCATGTCCGGCTCCTGTTCGTTCCGTACTCGCCTGTTCGTATTCCGGTGACCTCCCTAGACTTTCACGATGATCACTTCGCGTCAGCTGGAGTACGTCCGCGCCGTCGCCCGGGAGCTGCACTTCACCCGCGCGGCGCAGCTGCTCGGCATCGCACAGCCCGCCCTCTCCCAGCAGATCCGCAAACTGGAGGGGCAGTTGGGCGTGGCCCTGTTCGAGCGCAGCAACCACCGGGTCGAACTGACCGCGGCCGGACGGGCCCTGCTCGCGGGCGCGGAGCGGATCCTGGCCGATCTGGCGGCCGTGGAGCAGGAGCTGCTGGCCTGGGCGGACGGCACCTGCGGCCTGATCCGGCTGGGCAGCGCGCGCGGGCTGACCGCCCGGATCGCCTTGGTGCTGAGCGAGTTCGCCGCCGCGTTCCCCGAGGTGGAGGTGGAGCTGCGGGAGTTGAGCACCACCGAGCTCGCGGCGGGGCTGCGGGCCGGACAGCTGGACGTGGCGACGGTGGCCCGCGGCGGCTCGGCGGCCGCCGGCGCCGGGCTGGCCTACCGGGAGCTTCGCCCCGAACCCCTGGTGCTGATCAGCGCGGTGGACGGCGGGCCCGACGAGGCGCTGCTGCCGATCACCGAGTTGGACGGCACCGACCTGGTCGGCTATCCGGTCGGCTCGACCGTGCGGGAGATCATGCTGGCGGAGCTGGCGAAGGCCGGGGCCACCCCCCGGTTCCGTTTCGAGACCCGGGAACCCGCCGCCGCCCGGGCGCTGGCCGCCTTCGGGGTGGCCGCCGCCATCGTGCCCCGCTCGGTGGCCGAGGAGCCGGGGCGGCCGGTCCGGGTGCGGCGGCTGACGCCCGAGCCGCACTGGCGGCCCGCGCTGGCCTGGTCGGCGGAGCGGCGACCGGGGCCGGCGCTGGCGGCCTTCCTGGACTTCGCGGGCGGCCACCCGGCGCTCGGGCAGGCCTGACGGGCCGGCGCAGTTGACCAGGAGTCAAGTGACTCGCGGGTATTGACATGAACGTGAATGATAAAGAAGCTTTACTAACTATCACTCACGCACTTCTCACCCCCCACGAGGAGTATTTGATGGTCCTTCGGTTCGGCACCCCCCGCGCCCGGTCGGCGCTCGCCGCCGGCACCGCGCTGGCCACCGCCGCGCTCGGCCTCGGCCTGGCCGGCGCCGCCCCCGCCACGGCGGCGAGCACCGCGCACCCGTTCCCGACCCACACCACCTACCAGGTCGGCGTCATGCCCTCCGCCTCGCAGTCCAGCCGGGACGCCGCGGTGGAGAAGGAGTACGACTCCTGGAAGGCCACCTACCTGCACCACGGCTGCGCCTCGAACGAGTACTACGTCTCCACCAAGGGCGACGACGACGCCACCAACAACGGCCCGGTCTCCGAGGGCCAGGGCTACGGGATGAACATCGTCCCGCTGATGGCCGGCTACGACACCAGCGCGCAGAGCGAGTTCAACGGCCTCTGGCAGCTGGTCAAGGACCACAAGGACCAGTACGGCCTGATGCAGTGGCAGTTGGACGGCAAGACCTGCAAGTACTACAGCGGCGGCACCCCGGACGGCGCCACCGACGGCGACCTCGACATCGGCTACGGCCTGATCCTGGCGGACAAGCAGTGGGGCGGCTACACCGCCGACGCCAAGGCCTGGTTGGCCGCCTTCTACGCCCACGACGTGGCTCCGGACGGGCACCTGAAGTGCGAGGACGACGGTCCGAACACCGACACCCGGCCCTCCGACATGATGCTCGACCACCTGCGCGCCTTCGCCGCCTACGACACCGCGCACGACTGGAACAAGGTGATCCAGCGCACCGAGGCGGTGATCAGCTCCTTCACCAAGTCCTACTCCCCCACCGGCGGCCTGCTCTCCGACTTCGTGGTGAACGCCGGCACCAGCAGCCCCAAGCCGGCCCCCGCCAACTACCAGGAGGACCAGCCGGACAACATCGTCGGCTACAACTCCATCCGGGTCCCCTGGCACCTGGGCACCGACGCGCTGCTCTACGGCGGCAGCACGGCGGCGGTCTCGCTGAGCACCGCCAAGCTCGAATCCGCCTGCCTGAAGAAGGAGTCCGGCGGCAACCCGGAGAAGGTCTACCCGCACACCAAGCTCAACTGCACCGCCTACAGCACCAGCGACCAGGCCGAGGAGGCCGGTGACGCGGTGGGCCCGGCGGCGATGGCGGCCGGCGACCAGGCCTGGACCGACGCGATCTGGAATCAGTTGGGCGGCAACCCGTTCGGGGACGGCTACTTCGGCGAGACGATCAAGACGCTGGTCTACCTGGTGATGGCCGGTGACTACTGGCGCCCGTAGTCCCGGCGTACCGCGGTGGGTTGAGGCCGGCGGCGGCTACCGCGCCGGGTTGAGCCGGCCGTAGGGCCGACGGCGGACGCCGAGGGTCCGGGCCGGCGACTACCTTGGGGCGCGGGTCACCGGGTCACCGGCGCCGCCGGACCGGCCGGCGGCGGTCGAGGCGCAGAGCCCTGACCCGTCGCCGGTCCGTGTCACCGTGCGGCCCCCGGGCGGCGGTCGGGTGTGGTCCCCGGCCGCCGCCCCCGCCGTTCCTGCCGTTCCCGCCGACTCCTCCCGACCCCTCCCACGCCCTCCCGGCCCCGGTCGCCCGTCAGCGCTCGCGGACGTGCCGGTGGCCCGGCCGCGGCCACTTCGGGCTGGGCGGGAGTTCGTCGGCCAGCCCGAACCCCGCCTTGACCGCCACCCGGCACGAGGCGGAGTTGTCGACCGCGTGGAACAGCTCCAACCGGCGCAGCCCGCGCCCCTCGAAGGCCCAGCCGGTCAGCAGCTCCAGCGCCCGCGGCGCCACCCCCTGGCCACGCGCGGCGGCCGCCGTCCAGTAGCCCACCTCGGCGGCCTGCGAGGTCGGGTCGGGGTGCTTGAGCGCGATGTGCCCGGCGAGCCGGTCCGCCAGCAGCACCGCGAAGCCGAACCGGTCCCCCGCCTGCCACCCCGCCAGCTGCGCGAGCAGCCAGCCCTGCGCCTCGGCGTGGTCGCGCGGCGGTGGGTTCGCCAGCCGGGCCCGCAGCTCGGGATCGTCGGCGACCGCGAGCAGCGCCTCGGCGTCCTGCTCGACCCAGGGGCGCAGCAGCAGCCCGTCCGGGCCCTCGATGGTCACACTCATGATCGTCTCCATTCGCTCGGGGCCATTGGACCATGGCGGCCGGAGTTCTTACGAACCGCGAACAGCCCCGGTTCGGAGGGCATTTCACGCCGTGGCGGCGCTTAGCGTGGTGCGCACCGAGTTCCCGGACCTCCCCGAGGAGAGACAGCCATGCGTTCTTCCGTTCTGCGTTCCGCCACCGCCCTGGCCACCGCGGCCGGCTTCGCGCTCGCCGGCCTGGCGCTGGGCGCCGGGTCGGCCTCGGCGGCGACCGGCGCGCCGGTCTTCGTCCAGAGCGACGCGCTGGGCGGCAACACCGTCGTCGCCTACACCCATGACCGGGACGGCGCCCTGCACCAGGCCGGGGTCTACCCGACCGGCGGCCTGGGCGGGGCGCTGCAGGGCTCGGTGGTGGACCACCTGGCCTCGCAGGGCTCGCTGGCCTACGACGCGCGCCACCAGCTGCTCTACGCGGTCAACGCGGGCAGCGACACGGTGACCGTCTTCGCCGTGCACGGCAGCCGGCTGGAGCGCACCCAGGTCCTCGCGTCCGGCGGCTCGTTCCCGGTCTCCGTGGCGGTGCGCGGCGACCAGGTCTACGTGCTGGACGCCCAGAACGGCGGCGCGGTGCAGGGCTTCCAGCGGGTGGGCGAGCGGCTGCGGCCGGTGGCCGGGTGGCAGCGCTCGCTGGGTCTGGACCCGGCGGCGGCCCCGCGCTTCACCCACACCCCCGGGCAGCTCGCGGTCACCCCCGACGGCCGTGACCTGGTGGTCACCACCAAGGCGGGCGGCCAGAGCATCGACGTCTTCCCGCTCGCGCCCGGCGGCGCCCCCGCCGCCGCGCCGGTGGTCAACGCCGAGCCGGGCACCGTGCCGTTCGGCTTCGTCTTCGACAGCCGGGGCCGGCTGCTGGTCACCGAGGTCGGCACCAACTCGGTGGCCACCTTCACCGTCGGGCGCGACGGCACGGTCACCGCCGTCGGCACACCGGTCGCCACCGGCCAGGCGGCGACCTGCTGGCTGGCCGCCGCCGGCGACCGGGTGTACGCCTCCAACGCGGGCAGCGGGAGCCTGTCGGGCTTCCGCGCGGACGGGCACGGCAAGCTGACCGCGCTCGGCGACACGATGACCGACCCGGGCACGGTGGACGCCGCCGTCTCCGGCGACGGCCACTACCTCTACGCGCAGACCGGCGGCCAGGGCGTGGTGGACGAGTTCCGGGTGCGCGCCGACGGCTCGCTGACCCGGGTGGGCTCGGTCACCGTGCCGGACGGCATGGGCGGCGAGGGGATCGTCGCGCTCTGACGGCGACGGCCTGCCGGGTCTCGGCCACCGCCAGGACGGTGACCGAGACCAGCAGCAGCGCCGCGCCGACCAGCGTGGCCGGGGCCAACCGCTCACCGAACAGGGTCAGGGCCAGCACGGTGGCGCTGACCGGCTCGACCAGCGCGGTCACCGCGACGGTGGTGGCGCGCACCGCGGTGACGCCGGTGAAGTAGAGCGCGTAGCCGATGGCGGTGGGCACGGCCGCCAGGTAGAGCAGCACCGCCGCCGTCCGCCCCAGGCCCTGCGGGCTCGGCCACAGGCCCTCGGCGAGCCCGAACGGGAGCAGCAGCAGCGCGCAGATCAGGAAGGAGTGCAGGGTGGTGGTCAGCGCGTCGGCGCGCGGGCCGGGGCGGGCGGCGATGAGGCGCCCGTAGAGGGTGATGCAGGCGTAGCCCGCCGCCGAGAGCAGCGCCCAGAGCACACCCCCGGCGCGCACCGGCGCACCGGCGGAGCCGCCCAGGATCAGCACCGCGAGGCCGCCCAGCGCCCCGAGCACCGCGATGAGGCCGGCGCCGCCGAGGCGTTCGCGCAGCAGCGGCCCGGCGCCGAGGGCCACCAGCACGGGGGCGGCGCCGAGCGTGACCACGGTGGCGACGGCCAGGCCCGTGCCGTGCACGGCCTCGAAGTAGGCGATCTGGAAGAGCGTCAGGCCGATGCCGTTGACGGCGAGGTCGAGCGGCCGCACCGGCCCGCCCGGTCGGCGTCGCACCAGCCGCAGGAGCAGCAGCAGCGCGGCGCCGCCGGCCGAGCGCCAGAAGGTGAGCGCCACCGGGCCGAGGCCGCTGGGACCGTAGAGCAGCGCGGCCCCGGCACCGGCGGTGCCCCAGGAGGCGGCCGAGAGCAGCAGGTAGAGCAGACCCCGCCCGGCGGGCAGGGTGGATGGACTTGCGGACACGGGTGTTCTCCCACCGAAGACGTGAACTGGTCGCGTGATCCCGTCCGCGGGCAGCACCGACCGCCCTGGGGTCGCACCCCGGGCTCAGGTCTTCGGTCGCTTCGCCGCCCGCTCAGGCGGCGGGAGGTGGCAGAACAGCACTCGTCGGCATGTCCGCCAGCCTACCCACCACCCCGGGCGCCCCGGTGACCGCCCGGTAGGCTGCCCCGGTGCACCTGTCCGGAGCTGGGAGGAGACCCCGTTGAGCGTCCCCATGTCGACACCACCGGTGACGGTGGTCGGGATCGGCGCGGACGGCTGGGACGGGCTCCCGGCGGCGGCCAGGACGGCGCTGCGCACGGCCGACACGGTGGTCGGCGGCCCCCGGCAACTGGCGCTGCTGCCCGACGAGGTGACGGGCGAGCGCCTCGCCTGGCCCTCGCCGCTGCGGCCCGCCGTGCCGGGGCTCTTCGCCTCGCTCGCCGGCCGGAGCGTCGCGGTGCTGGCCAGCGGGGACCCGATGTTCTACGGGATCGGCCGCACCCTCACCGAGGAGCTGGGCGCCGAGCGGCTGCGGGTGCTGCCGCACCCCTCCTCGGTCTCCCACGCCTGCGCGCGCCTGGGCTGGGCGGTGGAGGAGACGGCGGTGGTCAGCCTGGTCGGGCGGGACCCCGCGACGCTGGCCGGAGCGCTCTTCGAGGGGCGGCACCTGCTGGTGCTCAGCGCGGACGCCTCGACGCCGGCCTTGGTCGCCCGACTGCTGGTCGAGCGCGGGTTCGGGCCGAGCGGGCTGCGAGTGCTGGAGCAACTGGGCGGACCGGACGAGCTGGTGGGCGCGAGCGGGGTGGCGAAGGACTGGTCCCGGCCGCCCGGCGACCCGCTGAACCTCGTCGCCGTGACCTGCCGGGCCGAGCCGGATGCCCCGCGCCCCGCCCTGGTGCCCGGCCTGGCCGACGAACTGTACGAGAGCGACGGGCAGCTGACGAAGCGTCATGTCCGCGCGGCGACACTGGCCGCGCTCGCGCCCGCGCCCGGCGAGCTGCTCTGGGACGTGGGCGGCGGCTCGGGCAGCATCGCGATCGAGTGGCTGCGCGCGCACCGGAGCTGCCAGGCCGTCAGTGTCGAGCGGGATCCGGTGCGGGCCGCGCGGATCGAGCGCAACGCGGCCGCGCTCGGGGTGCCCCGACTGCGGGTGGCAACCGGCGCGGCCCCCGCCGCGCTGGCCCAACTGCCCATGCCTGACGTGGTGTTCATCGGCGGCGGACTCACCGCCCCCGGCCTGCTGGAGGCCTGCTGGGCGGCGCTGCCGACCGGCGGCCGACTGGTCGCCAACACCGTGACGCTGGAGTCGGAGGCGCTGCTCACCCAGTGGTACCGCCGGCACGGCGGCGAGCTGCTGCGGCTGGCCGTGGCGCACGCGGTGCCGGTCGGCGGCTTCACCGGGTGGCGGCAGGCGATGCCGGTGACGCAGTGGTCCGTGGTCAAGTCCGAAGCAGGATCCGAAGCAGGAGAAGCACTGTGACCGTCTACTTCATCGGTGCCGGCCCCGGCGCCGCCGACCTGATCACGGTGCGCGGCGCGCGGACCCTGGCGCGCTGCGGGGTCTGCCTCTACGCGGGCAGCCTGGTTCCGGTGGAGTTGCTGGCCGAATGCCCGCCGGACGCGCGGCTGGTGGACACCGCGCGGCTGAACCTGGACCAGATCACCGCCGAGCTCATCGCCGCCCACGAGGCCGGACAGGACGTGGCCCGGCTGCACTCCGGTGACCCGTCGGTCTTCAGCGCGGTGGCCGAGCAGATGCGGCGCCTGGACGCGGCGGGCGTGCCGTACGAGGTGGTCCCGGGCGTCCCCGCGTTCGCCGCGGCGGCCGCCGCGCTGAAGCGGGAGCTGACCGTCCCGACCGTGGGCCAGACGGTGATCCTGACCCGGATCGCCGAGCAGGCCACCCCGATGCCGGCGGGCGAGGACCTGGCCACCCTGGGCCGCAGCGGCGCCCTGCTGGTGCTGCACCTGGGCGCCCGCTACGCCGACCGGATCGTCGCCGAGCTGCTGCCGCACTACGGCGCCGACTGCCCGGCGGCCGTGGTCGCGATGGCCAGCCGCCCCGACGAGCTGGTGCTGCGCGGGACGCTGGCCGACATCGCCGAGCAGGTCAAGGCGGCGGGCGTGGTGCGCACGGCGGTGATCCTGGTCGGGCGCACACTGGGCGCCGAGCAGTTCCCCGACAGCCACCTGTACTCGGCGGAGCGCGACCGGGAGTGCCAACTGCCGTAGCGGCGCGGCACGCCCACCCGGGGCGTGCCGCTACGGCATCCGGTTCAGGCCCGGTTGGTTCAGGGCCGGCCGGCTCAGGCCCGGCCTGTCCAGGGCCGGCCGGTTCAGGGCCGGTTGGCCGCCGGCTCGCAGCGACCCACGATCGTGCCCGCGCGGTCGATGCAGATCACGTCGACCGCGATGGGCGCCTCGCGCAGGACGCCCAGGGCGGTGGCCCGGGCGGCCTCGGCGACCAGGGTGCCCAGGGGGACGCCGGCGGCGGCGCAGCGCTGCACGGCCTCCAGGCCGGTGTTGGCGGCCGCGACCGCCGCCACCAGTTCGGGGCCGGCGCCGCCGGTGCGGGCCAGGTCGGCCAGGTAGCCCTTGTCGACCTGGGAGCGGGCGGAGTGCAGGTCGAGGTGGCCGGCGGCCAGCTTGGAGAGCTTGGCGAAGCCGCCCGCGATGGTCAGCCGGGGTACCGGGTGGCGACGCAGGTACTTGAGGACGGCACCGGCGAAGTCGCCCATGTCGAGCAGGGCGTCCTCGGGCAGGCCGTACTCGGCGGTCGCGACCCGCTCGGAGGTGGAGCCGGTGCAGCCCGCCACGTGGGTACGGCCGGCGGCGCGGGCCACGTCGATGCCGCGCCGGATGGAGTCGATCCAGGCCGAGCAGGAGTAGGGGACCACGACGCCGGTGGTGCCGAGCACCGAGAGCCCACCGAGGATGCCCAGCCGCGGGTTCCAGGTGCTGCGGGCGATCTCGGCGCCGTTGTCGATGGAGATCTCGATCTCGACGTCACCGCTGCCGCCGTGCGCGGCCGCCACCTTCGCCACCGCCTCGCGCATCAGCTGCCGGGGCACCGGGTTGATCGCGGGCTCGCCGACCGCCAGCGGCAGGCCCGGCTTGGTCACCGTGCCGACGCCCGGACCGGCCCGGAAGACCACGCCCGCGCCGGGCGCGCCGAGCCGCACG
Organism: Kitasatospora sp. NBC_01287; assembly: GCF_026340565.1. Classification (NCBI taxonomy): domain Bacteria; kingdom Bacillati; phylum Actinomycetota; class Actinomycetes; order Kitasatosporales; family Streptomycetaceae; genus Kitasatospora; species Kitasatospora sp. NBC_01287. Next base: position 7,079,511 of record NZ_JAPEPB010000001.1, on the reverse strand, counting down.
GTGGCGCGGACCACCGCGCCGTGGGTGACGTCCGGATCGTCGCCCGCGTCCTTGACCACGGCGGCCATCGCGGACCGCCCCGCCGCCAACTCCTCGCCGGCCAACGCCTCGCCGGCCAGCGCGAAGGCGGGCTGCCGGCCCTTGGGCAGGGTGATCGTCACCGGGTCGGGGAACTCGCCGGTGAGCAGCGCCGTGTAGGCGGCGGTGGTGGCGGCGGTGGCGCAGGCGCCGGTCGTCCAGCCGGGGCGCAGGCCGCTGCTGGACAACTGGCCGGCACGGCCGCCGGTAGCCTCAGACATTCATCACTCCGGAGGGGACACTCGTGCGGCACATCCTGATCCTGGGCGGCACCACCGAGGCCCGGCAGTTGGCGGCGGCACTGGCGCCGCTGCCCGGGCTGCGGGTGACCAGCTCGCTGGCGGGGCGGGTGAGCGCCCCTCGGCTGCCGGTGGGCGAGGTGCGGGTGGGCGGCTTCGGCGGCCCGGCGGGGCTGGCCCACTGGCTGCGCGAGCACCAGGTGCAGACCCTCATCGACGCCACGCATCCCTTCGCCCGGGTGATCAGCCGCAACGCGGCCGAGGCGGCCGCCGCCGTCCATGTTCCCCTGCTCGCCCTGCGTCGGCCCAGCTGGGTCCCGGTTGCGGGTGACCGCTGGCACCCGGTCGACTCGCTGGAGCAGGCCGCCGCCGCGCTGCCGGGCCTGGGGCGGCGGGCGCTGCTCACCACCGGACGGCTGGGCCTGGCCGCCTTCGCGGCGGTGGCCGGCGTGCACCTGGTGGCCCGCTCGGTGGAGCAGCCGGACCCGCCGCTGCCGCCGGACCTCACGGTGCTGCTGGCGCGCGGCCCCTTCCGGCTGGACGGCGAGCGGGCGGTCTTCCGTGAGCACCGGATCGACGTGCTGGTGACCAAGGACAGCGGCGGCGCGGCCACCGCGCCGAAGCTGGCGGTCGCCCGCGAGCTGGGGCTGCCGGTGCTGATCGTGCGGCGCCCCGAGCTGCCCGCCGGAGTACCGGAAGTGCCCGATGTCGCGGGAGTAGTAGGTGAGTTGGGCCTGGACCCGGGTAACGTCAGCTCAATCGGACCTGGGGGCGAGCAGCACCCGGAGTGGTCAACCTGAGCGGGTGCGCGGCGCGAAGTGCCAGTGCGAGGAGAGTCGAGAGGAGCCGGTGATGGCCCGTCGGATCAAGGACATCGCGGTGCCCGACCAGCGCGGGCGGCTGGCCGTGGTGACCGGGGCGAACAGCGGGATCGGGTTCGAGACCGCGCGGCGGCTGGCGCTGGCGGGCGCGGAGGTGGTGCTGGCGGTCCGCGACGAGGCCAAGGGTGAGCGGGCCACCGCGCTGATCCGGGCCGCCGCCGGTCCGGACGTCCGGGTCGGCGCGGCGGCCCTGGACCTGGCCAGCCTGGACTCGGTGGCCTCCTTCGCCGACGCGCTGCACGAGCGCGGCCGGCCCGTCGACCTGCTGGTGAACAACGCCGGGGTGATGGCGGTGCCGACCCGGCACACCACCAAGGACGGCTTCGAGCTGCAGTTCGGCACCAACCACCTGGGCCACTTCGCCCTCACCGGGCGCCTGCTGCCGCTGCTGCGGGCGGCGAGCGCCCCTCGGGTGGTCACCGTGGCCAGCGGCTCCGTCTGGCTGGCCCGGCTCGACCTGGCGAACCTCAACAGCGAGCGCCACTACCGGCCGATGGACAGCTATGCCCGCTCCAAGCTGGCCAACCTGATGTTCGCGCTGGAGCTGGACCGGCTCAGCGCCCGGCACGGCTGGGGCGTGCGCAGCATCGCCGCGCACCCCGGGTGGACCAGGACCGGCATCGCGACCGGCGGGCCCGCGCTGGACAAGCCGCCGGGGGCGTTCAACCTGGGGGCGCTGCTGATGGCCCTGCCCGGCGCGGCCCAGGACCCGGTGCGCGGGGCGCTGCCGCTGCTGGTGGCCGCGACCAGCCCGGCGGCGGTGGGCGGCGGCTACTACGGGCCGGACGGGATCGGCGGCCTGGCCGGCCTGCCGGCCGTGGCCCGGGTGCCCGGGCGGGCCACCGACCTGACCATGGCGGCGGGGCTGTGGCGCTCCTCGGAGCAGTTGACCGGAGTGGCCTTCCCCGCCTGAGACCCCGCCTGAGCGCCGGCCCGGCGGGCGGGCTCTGACGAGCGAACTCCGGCGGGCGGGCTCCGGTCGGCGCGCACTGCTCGCTTCGTGCCGACCGGAGCCCCGCCCTCCCCGGACGATGCGACGGCGCCACGCCGTCGGGCCTCCCCCGTGAGCGGCCCGACGGGGCGGCGCCCGTCGCATCGTCAGGAACGATAGGCGCCGCGCCACCGGCCCGCGTACAGCGCTGGGTTGAACTCCCAGGTAAACCCTGGGTTGACGCCGACGTGGAGACGGGGCCCCGCGCCGCAGCCGCGGGGCCCCGTCAGCACTCGGCCCGTCAGCACTCGGCCCGTCAGTGCTCGGCCCGTCAGCGCTCGGGGTACCGGCGCGGCGTCCAGACCACCTCGGTGCCGTCGCCCCGCTCGACCGCCTGGGTCTGCGAGGAGCCGATCAGCAGGATGGTCCGCATGTCCACCTCCGCCGGATCCAGCTCCGCGAGGCGCACCGTGCGGACCCGCTCGGTCGGGCCGCCCACGTCGCGGGCCAGCACCACGGGGGTGTCCGGCGCGCGGTGTTCGAGCAGCAGGTCGCGGGTCAGGCCGACCTGGGTGGTGCGGCTGCGCGAGCCGGGGTTGTAGAGCGCGAGCACCAGGTCGGCGGCGGCCGCCGCGCGCAGCCGCTCGGCGACCACGGACCAGGGCTTGAGCCGGTCGGAGAGCGAGACCACGGCGTAGTCGTGGCCCAGCGGCGCACCGGCCCGGGAGGCGGCGGCGTGCGCGGCGGTCATCCCGGGCACCACCCGCACCGGCACCTCGCGGTAGGGGTCGGCGCAGGCGGCCTCCAGTACGGCGGTGGCCATCGCGAAGACGCCGGGATCGCCGGAGGAGACCACCGCGACCCGGCGCCCGCGCCGGGCCAGGTCGAGCGCGAACTCGGCCCGCTCGGCCTCGACCTTGTTGTCCGAGCCGTGCCGCAGCTGGCCGGGGCGGACCGGGACCCGGTCCAGGTAGGTGGTGTAGCCGACCAGGTCGTCGGCGGCGGCCAGCGCGCCGCGCGCCTCGGGGGTCAGCCAGAGCGGGCCGGCCGGACCGAGGCCGACCACGGTGACCGCGCCCTCACCGGGCTCGCGCACCGGCTCGCTGTCCGCCTGCCCGGCCGACTGCCCGGCCGACTGCCCGGCCGACTCGGCGGCGGCCCTGGCCACCCGGCTCGGCAGCACCGCGACGGAGAAGTACGGCACCTCCGCCGGGTCCACCTCCGCCAGCGGCGCGGTCCGCTCGCCCGGCATGGTGGCGCGCTCCACGTACCGCGCCTCGGCCAGCCGGCCGGCGCGCTCCAGCGCGCGGCGCACGGTCGGGAAGGTGCGGCCCAGCTTCATCACCACGGCCGAGTCGGTGGCGGCCAGCCGCGCGGTCAGCTCCTCCTCGGGCAGCGTGCCCGGGATGACGGTGAGCACCTCCTCGGCCTCCACCAGCGGCTCCCCCAGCCGGGCGGCGGCGGCGCTGATCGAGGTCACCCCCGGCACCACCTCGGTCGGGTAGCGGTGCGCGAGGCGCTTGTGCATGTGCTGGTAGGAGCCGTAGAAGAAGGGGTCGCCCTCGGCGAGCACCACCACGTCGCGCCCGGCGTCCAGGTGGGCGGCCAGCCGGGCGGCCGCCTGCTCGTAGAACTCCTCCAGCGCGCCCCGGTAGCCGCCCGGGTGGTCGGTGGTCTCGACGGTGATCGGGTAGACGAGCTTCTCCTCGATCTGCCCGCCCGTCAGGTACGGCTCGGCGATGCCGCGCGCGATCGACCGGCCGTGCCGGGCGCTGTGGTACGCCACCACGTCGGCCGCGCCGATGAGGCGGGCCGCCCGCAGGGTCAGCAGCTCCGGATCGCCTGGGCCCAGCCCGACGCCGTACAGCCGACCGGTCGGCCGCGGCTGCTCAGGGTCCGGCCGCCCGGTCGAGGGCGGCGTCTGCTCGGGGCTCATTCGACCTCACTCGCGATCGCGTTCAGCGCGGCCGCGGCGATCGCGCTGCCGCCGCGCCGCCCGCGCACCACCAGGTGCTCCAGGCCGGCGGGGTGCTCGGCCAGCGCCTGCTTGGACTCGGCGGCGCCGACGAAGCCCACCGGCACGCCGATCACGGCGGCCGGGCGCGGCGCACCCGCCTCGATCATCTCCAGCAGCCGGAAGAGCGAGGTCGGCGCGTTGCCGACGGCCACCACCGAGCCCGCCAGCTTGTCCCGCCACAGCTCCATGGCCGCCGCGCTGCGGGTGGTGCCGAGCTCGGCCGCCAGGGCCGGCACGCGGGGGTCGGAGAGCGTGCAGAGGACCTCGTTGTCGGCGGGCAGCCGCTTGCGGGTGACACCGCTGGCCACCATCGAGACGTCGCAGAGGATCGGCGCGCCGGCCCGCAGCGCGGCGCGCGCGTCGGCCACCACGCCGGGGGTCCAGAGCAGGTCGGCGACCAGGTCGGTCATCCCGCAGGCGTGGATCATCCGCACCGCGACCTGGGAGATGTCGGCCGGCAGGCCCGCCAGGTCCGCCTCGGCGCGGATGGTGGCAAAGGACTCGCGGTAGATCGCCGCGCCGTCCTTCTCGTACTCGATCACGTGGTCCTCCGGGCCGCGGCGACCGCCGCGGCCATCTGTTGGTTCGTCACTTCGATTGCCCCGCCGCCACTCGCGCCGCCACTCGCGCCGCCGCGCAGGGCGAGGCGGTAGCCGTCACCGGTGGCCAGCACGTCGACGAACGGGCCGGCCGGGTGGCCGCAGCGCCGTTCGCAGCCGGACCAGTGCACCGGCAGCGGTGCGGCCACCGCGTCCGCGTCCACCGCGTCCGCGTCCACCGCGTCCAGCGCCGCCGCCGCGTCGCCGCGCACGTCGGCCAGCGACTTGGCGCAGCCGGGCGAGCCGGTGCAGGCCGTGGCCCCCTCCCACGGCGTGGCCGACCCGGTGCGCAGGCCGGCCGCCGCCAGGGCGGGCAGCACCTCCGCGCCCGCGCCGGGCAGCACCACCTGGCGCCACGGGGTGACCCGCAGCTCCCCGGTGGCCGCGGCGGCGAGCGCGGCGAGCGTCCGCCACGGCGCGGCGTCCGCCCGGCCGAACCGCAGGCCCGCCACCACCCCGCCACCGGCTGCCACCGCTCCGTCGGCGCCGCCCGCCACCACGCCGACCCCGGGGCGGCGGCCGGGCAGCGCGGGCAGCGGCAGCGGCGCCAGGCCCAGCCGGGCGGCCAGCAGCGTGCCGTCCGGGTCCGCCTCGCGCACCCGCCAGGCACCGCTGCGCAGCGCGACGAACGCCTCGGCGGCGGCCAGCGCGGCGCGCGGCCCGTCCGCCACGACGGCGGCGGCATCGGCCCGGCCCAGGCGCAGCAGGGCGCCGCCGTCGGGGCGGGCGATCAGGGTCAGGTCGGCGTCCAGCGCGGCCACGTCGCCGCGCCCGTCGTCGAGGGCGAAGAGGAAGCGTCCGGAGAGCTCCCGGGCCGTCTCGCTGCCCAGCAGCAGGGCGTCCAGCTCGCGCACCCACGGGCCGAGGCCGGCGCCGCCGTCGAGGCCCGCCAGCGGTGAGGCGACGATGTTGCGCACCCGCTCGTGCGTGTCCGAAGGGAGCAGCCCGACCGCGCGCAGCCGCTGCGCCAACTCCCCGCCCGCGTCCGCGCGCAGCCCGCGCAGCTGGACGTTGCCGCGCGAGGTTGCCTCCAGCGCGCCGTCACCCAGCTCCTCGGCGGCCAGCACCAGCGCCAGCAGCTGAGCCACCGACAGCAGCCCGCCGGGCACCCGGACCCGGGCCAGCGCGCCGTCGTCGGCCGCGTGCAGCCGCAGCGCGCCCGGGCAGGCGTCGTCCCGGCCCCGACCGGCCCGGACGGGGGCAGGCTCGATGGCGTCGGGTGTGGGTGACATGGCCGCGAGCATACCGATGATCTGACCGCACGTATGCCCCGCGCCCGGCGTGATCCATGTCTCCGCCGCCCGCCTGTCAGTGCCCCGAACTAGGCTGAAATCCGTGCCACCTCATCACCCGGCCCGCCATCTGCTGCGGGCCAAGGACCTGGTCGACGTCCGGTACGCGGAGCCGCTCACCGTCGCCGACCTCGCGGCCGCGGCCGGCCTGTCGCGGGCCCACTTCAGCCGGGAGTTCCGACGCGCCTTCGGCGAGCCACCTCACGTCTACCTGCTGACCCGGCGCCTGGAGCGGGCCGCCGCGCTGCTGCGGCACACCGACCGGCCGATCGCCACCGTCTGCCTGGACGTCGGGCTGAGCAGCCTGGGGTCCTTCACCACCAGTTTCACGCGGATGTACGGGCTGGCGCCCGCCGCCTACCGGGCCGCCCAGCCGCCGGCCGCCGCGCACGCCATCGTGCCCGGCTGCGTCCGGCGGGCGTACGGACGGCCGCAGCACCGCACGTTTCGAGAAGACAGCCCGCCCGAGGGCGGAATAGCGTGACGTTATCGCCGCAAAGCACGCATACCAGGAGAAAATCATGATCAAGATCGCCACCGCGCAGCTCTGGGTCCACGACCAGGACGAGGCGCTCGCCTTCTACACCGAGAAGGTCGGCTTCGAGGTCCGGATGGACGTCACCGTGGCCGAGATGGGCGACTTCCGCTGGCTCTCGGTCGGCCCGGTCGGCCAGCCGGACGTCTCGATCGTGCTGATGGCGATCCCCGGCGCACCGGTCTTCGACGCCGACACCGAGGCCCAGATCCGCGAGCTGACCGCCAAGGGCGGCGCCGGCAGCGTCTTCCTGACCACCGACGACTGCGACGCCTCCTACGCGGAGCTGTCGGCGCGCGGCGTGGAGTTCAACGAGAAGCCGACCGACCAGCCCTACGGGCGCGACTGCGGGTTCCGCGACCCGTCCGGCAACAACATCCGGCTCACCCAGCTCGCACAGATGTGAGCACGGGTACGTGAGCACGCGGATGTGAGCACGCGGATGTGAGCACGCAGCTGTGAGCCCCGAGCGCCCGGCCGGTCCCCCGCGGACCGGCCGGGCGCGTTCCTCTCGCGGCGGCCCGGCGTGTGGCGGTTCGGTGAACGCCGGCTGCCGATGGCGCGGGGCGCTGTCACGAAAAGGCCCGTTCTCGCGCCCCCGAACGTGCCCTGGATCACGAACACGCGTCCCAACTGGTGCCACATGTCCCTGGTGCGCTATCAACTGTGGCTAGACGGTCGCCTGCTGGCGACCCACGGCAATCAACGGGGAATAACTTCATGAGCAGGAACGGCACTGTCAGGGCTGTGTACGGGATGATCGGGCTGGCCACGGTCGGCGCTCTCGCGCTGACCGGCTGCGGACCCGACGAGACCACGGCGAGCAACACCACGAAGAACACGCAGGCCGCCACACCCACGGCGACCACCGGCGGGTTCCAGAACACCCTCCCGACCGACAGCCCCACCACCGCGCCGGCGGCGCCCAGCCAGAGCGCGCCCACCACCGCGCCCACCACCGCGGCGCCCAGCACCGCCGCGCCCGCGCCCGCCGGGGACGGGACCCTGGCGAAGGCGGGGCAGAGCTTCAAGGTCGGCCAGACCGCCCAGCTCCCGTTCACCTACGGGGACACCAAGGGCACCATCGCGCTGACCGTCACCGCGATCGAGGCGGGCAACCCGGCCGACCTGGCCCCGCTCAAGCTCGGCGACCAGGCCGCGGGCAAGATCCCGTACTACATCCGCTACTCGGTGAAGAACGTCGGCAACACCGACCTGTCGTTCTCCACCGTCGACCACGTGACGGGCCTGCTGCCGGACGGCACCCAGGGGCAGGACGTGATGCTGATCGGCACCTTCGACAAGTGCTCGACCGACGCGCTGCCCAGTGGCTTCACCAACGGCAAGACGGCCCAGGGCTGCGCGCTGGTGCTGGCGCCGTCCGCGTCGACGAAGATCACCGCGGCCGAGTACTGGGGCGACCCGTTCACCCTGGACCAGGGCCTCACCTGGAAGTGAGCCCGCGATAGCACCCGGGCGGTGCGGGTCGGTGCCGGCGGCGCCGACCCGCACCGCCCTTCGCGTGACTGCCCTTCGCGTGACCGGGCGACCGTGTGACCGGGGCGACGGGCAGGCCTCTGGTGCCGCCGACGGCCCCCGTTAGGATGTCCGCCGGGCGGGCCGACTGGTCCGCTCACGCCCGAGACGGCGTCAGGGGAGGAAACCGGTGCGACACCGGTGCGGTCCCGCCACTGTGACCACGGCTCAGCGGCCGTGGGAAGCCAGGAACTCCCGCCGTCTCCCCCTCACCGCCCGGGGCGCGGACCCCGAGGAAAGGCCAGCCGCGTGATCCTGCTGCTCTCGACCTCCGACACCGACCTGCTCTCGGCCCGCGCCAGCGGCGGACCGGTCGCCTACCGCCTGGGCAACCCGGCCCGGCTGCGCGCCGAGGACCTGCCCGAGCTGGTGGCCGGCACCGATCTGGTGGTGGTCCGGCTGCTCGGCGGCCGCCGCGCCTGGCAGGAGGGCCTGGACGCGCTGCTCGCCGGGCCGCGCCCGGTGATCGTGCTCAGCGGCGAGCAGGCGCCGGACGCGCAGCTGATGGAGCTGTCCACCGTGCCGGCCGGCCTGGCCGCCGAGGCGCACGCCTACCTCGCGCACGGCGGCGCCGCCAACCTGGCCGAGCTGGCCGCCTTCCTCTCCGACACCGTGCTGCTCACCGGCCACGGCTTCGCGCCGCCCGCCTCCGCGCCCGAGTGGGGCCCGCTGGAGCGCGAGCCGCGCAGCGCGGCGGGCCCTGACGGGGGCCCGCTGGTGGCCGTCCTCTACTACCGCGCGCACCACATGAGCGGCAACACCGCCTTCGTCGAGGGCCTCTGCGCGGCGATCGAGGACGCGGGCGGGCGGGCCAAGCCGCTCTACTGCTCCTCGCTGCGCGGGGCGCCCGCCGAGCTGTTGGCCGAACTCGGCGCGGCGGACGCCATCGTGACCACCGTGCTGGCCGCGGGCGGCACCCGCCCCGCCGACGCGCAGGCCGGCGGCGACGAGGAAGCCTGGGACGCGGGCGCGCTCGCCGCGCTGGACCGGCCGATCCTGCAGGCGCTCTGCCTGACCTGGTCGCGCGAGGCCTGGGAGTCCAGCGACGAGGGCCTCTCCCCGCTGGACACCGCCACCCAGGTCGCGGTGCCGGAGTTCGACGGGCGGCTGATCACCGTGCCGTTCTCCTTCAAGGAGCTGGACGAGGACGGCCTGACCGTCTACGTCGCCGACCCCGAGCGGGCCGCCCGGGTCGCCGGGATCGCGGTGCGGCACGCGCGGCTGCGCCACATCCCGGCCGCCGAGCGGCGGTTGGCCGTGGTCCTGTCCGCCTACCCGACCAAGCACGCCCGGGTCGGCAACGCGGTCGGCCTGGACACCCCCGCGAGCGGGGCGCGCCTGCTGCGCCGGCTGCGGGAGGAGGGCTGGGACCTGGGCGAGGGCTTCCCCGGGATGGAGCCGGTCGAGGGCGAGCACGAGGGCGACGCGCTGATCAAGGCGCTGATCGAGGCCGGCGGCTACGACCAGGACTGGCTCACCGAGGACCAGCTGGCCCGCAACCCGGTCCGGATCCCGGCCGCCGACTACCGCCGCTGGTACGCCGCGCTGCCCGCCGCCCTGCGCGAGCGGGTGGAGGAGCACTGGGGCCCGGCCCCCGGCGAGCTCTACCTGGACCGCAGCCGCAACCCGGACGGCGACCTCGTGCTGGCCGGCCTGCGCGCGGGCAACCTGCTCGTGCTGGTGCAGCCGCCGCGCGGCTTCGGCGCCAACCCGGTGGCCATCTACCACGACCCCGACCTGCCGCCGAGCCACCACTACCTGGCCGCCTACCGCTGGATCGCCGCCGCGAAGGCCGACGGCGGCTTCGGCGCGGACGCCGTGGTGCACCTGGGCAAGCACGGCAACCTGGAGTGGCTGCCCGGCAAGACCGCCGCGCTCTCCGCCGAGTGCGGCCCGGACGCCGCGCTCGGCGACCTGCCGCTGATCTACCCCTTCCTGGTCAACGACCCGGGCGAGGGCACCCAGGCCAAGCGCCGCGCGCACGCCACCCTGGTCGACCACCTGGTGCCGCCGATGGCCCGCGCCGACTCCTACGGCGACATCGCCCGCCTGGAGCAGCTGCTGGACGAGCACGCCAACATCGCCGCGATGGACCCGGCCAAGCTGCCCGCGATCCGCGCGCAGATCTGGACGCTGATCCAGGCCGCCCGCCTGGACCACGACCTGGGCCTGGAGGACCGCCCCGAGGACGACGGCTTCGACGACTTCCTGCTCCACGTCGACGGCTGGCTCTGCGAGGTCAAGGACGCGCAGATCCGCGACGGCCTGCACGTGCTGGGCCAGGCGCCGGTCGGCGAGGCCCGGGTCAACCTGGTCCTCTCCATCCTGAGGGCCCGTCAGATCTGGGGTGGCGTCAGCGCGCTGCCCGGCCTGCGGGAGGCGCTCGGGCTGGACGAGGCGGCGCTGACACTGGGCGCCACCGACGCCGCCGAGGCCACGGCGCGCGAGCTCGTCGAGGCGATGGAGGCGGCCGACTGGGCACCGGAGGCGGTGGCGAGGACCGCCGCCGGGCACCCGGCCGCGGTGGCCGAGGTGCTGGACTTCGCCGCCCGCCAGGTGGTCCCCCGACTGGCCGCCACCACCGACGAGTTGGACGCGGTCATCCACGCGCTCAAGGGCGGCTTCGTGCCGGCCGGCCCGTCCGGCTCGCCGCTGCGCGGGCTGGTCAACGTGCTGCCGACCGGGCGCAACTTCTACTCGGTGGACCCCAAGGCGGTGCCCAGCCGGCTCGCCTGGGAGACCGGGCAGGCGCTGGCCGAGTCGCTCGTCGCCCGCTACCGGGCCGACAACGACGGCGCGGTGCCGCCCTCGGTGGGCCTCTCGCTCTGGGGCACCAGCGCGATGCGCACCGCCGGCGACGACATCGCCGAGGCCTTCGCGCTGCTCGGCATCCGCCCGGTCTGGGACGACGCCTCGCGCCGGGTCACCGGCCTGGAGCCGATCCCGCTCGCCGAACTCGGCCGCCCCCGGGTGGACGTGACGCTGCGCATCTCCGGCTTCTTCCGCGACGCCTTCCCGCACGTGGTCGCCCTGCTGGACGACGCGGTGCGGCTGGCCGCGGCCCAGCAGGAGGCGGACGAGGACAACTTCGTACGCGCCCACGTGCAGGCCGACCTGGCCGAGCACGGGGACGAACGCCGCGCCACCGTACGGGTCTTCGGCTCGCGCCCGGGCACCTACGGGGCCGGCCTGCTGCAGCTGATCGACAGCCGCGACTGGCGCACCGACGCCGACCTGGCGGAGGTCTACACGGTCTGGGGCGGCTACGCCTACGGCCGCGGCCTGGACGGGCGCCCGGCGCGCGAGGAGATGGAGACCGCCTACAAGCGGATCACCGTGGCGGCGAAGAACACCGACACCCGCGAGCACGACATCGCCGACTCGGACGACTACTTCCAGTACCACGGCGGCATGGTGGCCACCGTCCGGGCCCTGACCGGCTCGGCGCCGGCCGCCTACATCGGCGACTCGACCCGCCCGGAGACGGTCAAGACCCGCACCCTGACCGAGGAGGCCGCCCGGGTCTTCCGCGCCCGGGTGGTCAACCCGCGCTGGCTGGAGGCGATGCGCCGGCACGGCTACAAGGGCGCCTTCGAGATGGCCGCCACCGTCGACTACCTCTTCGGCTACGACGCCACCACCGGCGTGGTCGCGGACTGGATGTACGAGCGGCTGACCCAGGAGTACGTGCTCGACCCGGTCAACCGCGAGTTCCTCACCGGGGCCAACCCCTGGGCCCTGCACGGGATCAGCGAGCGGCTGCTGGAGGCAGCCGAGCGCGGGCTGTGGGCCGCGCCGGACCCGGAGCTGCTCGCCGAGCTGCGGACCGCGTTCCTGGAGGCGGAGGGCGACCTGGAGGAGGGCGGCGACTCCCAGGGCTGACGCCACGTCAGTTCGCCTGCCGGGCAGCGGGGTCGGTGCGCCGGGGCCAGTGTGCCGGGGCCAGTGTGCCCGGGCCAGTACGCCCGGGTCAGTGCGCCGGGATCGAGAGCAGCAGCTGGTCGCTGAGCAGGTCGCGGACCTCGAAGTGGCTGATCTCACCGGGCTGGAAGCCGGTGCCGCCCGAGGTGGTCAGCCGGGCGGCCGGCGCACTGCCGTAGCCGCCCGCCGGCACCGTCCAGCTGGCGACCGTCTGGCGCGCGCCCTGGGTCGAGACGGCCACCAGGTCGCAGCTGCGCGGGCCGGCCACCCCGGCGAGCCGCAGGGTCACCGAGCTGCCCCAGCTGGTCGGGGTCACCGCGACACTCGCGCTGGCCCCGTCCGGCGCACTCGCGCTGTGGGCCGCCGCGGCGGCCACCGGGGCGCCGCCCGTGCCACCGCCGTCCAGCACCGCCGCGGTGGCGGCCGGGCCGCCCACGACCAGCACCGCCGCGACCGCGACCAGCCAGCGCCGGCGCACCCGGGTGCGCCGGCGGGTGGCGGCGGCCTCGGCGAGCAGCCCGTCCAGCAGCCGCGGGCCCGGTCCGGCCAGGCTCGCGCCGACCAGACCGCCGCTCTCGCCCCGGTCACCCCGGCCGGCGTTCTCGCCCCGGCCTGCTCCCGCGCCCGCGCCCACGAGTGCCGCGCTGTCGGCCTTGAACTCGGCCAGCAGCGGCTCCAGTCGGCCCAGCGAGGCGACCTCCTCGGCGCACCGCGGGCAGTGGGCGAGGTGCTCCTCGAAGCGCGCCAGGTCGGAGGCGTCGAGCAGGCCGAGCACGTAGGCGCCCGCGTCCAGATGCCGCTCAGGGCACGCCGGGTCATCCCGCGGGTCGGGCCCGTGCTGCGGGTCCCAAGGACCCTGGGGCGCTGTCACGACGTCACTCCCCGTTCCTCCAGCGCGATCTTCAGCGAGCGCAGCGCGTAGAAGACCCGCGACTTCACCGTACCTTCCGGGATGCCCAGTTCGACCGCGGCCTCGGCGACCGTGCGGCCGCGCAGGTAGGTCGCCACGACCACCTCGCGGTGTGCCTCGGTGAGCGCCCCGAGCGCGTCGGTGATGGCCATCATCCGCAGCGCCCGGTCGAGTTCGTCCACGGCGGGCAGCAGCTCCAGGGGCGACGCATCGGTCTCCGGGGGCCGGGCGACCGCCCGCCGGTGGTCGTCGATCACGATCCGCCGGGCCACCGTGACCAGCCACGGCCGGACCGAGCCCGCCGCCGGGTCCAGCTGGTCGGCGTGCTTCCACGCGCGCACCAGGGTCTCCTGGACCACGTCCTCGGCGCGCTGCCGGTCGCCGCCCACCAGGTGCAGGACGAAGCCGTAGAGCGGGCCCGCGTGGTCCCGGTAGAGGGCCCGGATCAGCTCCTCGCCCGTGCCCGCGGCGCCGCGGCTGCGGGGGTCATCGGTCACAAGGCCATCCTGGCGCACCCGTACCTCCAGGTCGAACGGTCAGCACCGCTGACACCCGGTCAGTAGCCGCCACCGGAGGTCCCGCCGCTGGACGGGCTGCTCGGGCTGCTCGGGGCCGTGGTGGCGGGCATCGCCTTGCCACCGGTCGGGGTCGCCGCGAACCAGACGCCGCCGACGCCCTCGCCGTTGGTGTCGCCGGGCTTGGTGTCCGGCATGTAGCGGTAGAGCGGCCAGCCGTTCAGGGTCAGCTGCTTGGTGCCGTCGGCCCGGGTGAGCGTGCCGATCATGGCGGCGTTGACGCCGCTGCCGGTCGGCTGGGCGGGCGCCACGGCGGCCGGCCAGAGGGTGGCGCAGGAGCCGTCGCAGGTGGACTTCGGCGGGCTGGCGCTGTCCTGGTCGAAACGGTAGAGGGTGAAGCCGTTGCTGTCGGTGACGATCTGGCCGAGCTTGGGATCGGTGGTCACCTTCAGGGCCGGGGCCGAGGAGCCCGCCGGCGGCGGCGTGGCCGGGGTGGCGGACGAGGGGGCCGGCGCGCTCATGCTCGGTGCCGGGCTGCCGGCCGCGGAGCCGCTGGACGAGGACCCGCTGGAGCCGCAGGCGGTGGCGAAGGCGAGCACGGCCGCGCCACTGGCGGCCAGCGTCCCGATGCGGCGGAGGTTCGACATGGTGGCCTCCCAGGCGCGAACTGTGCGAGCTGTGCGAACAGTACGAACTGTGCGAACTGTGCGAACTGTGCGAACTGCTCGGGTGCGACAGCCGGACGGCTGCCGCACCCAGGGGTACGCACGGGGAGGCGGTGGCGTTCAGCGGGCCGGGCTCAGGGCTCCGGACCGCGGACTCAGGAGGTGAGCGGGCCGATGGTCAGCGCGTGGATGCTCGGGCCCGCGCAGTGCTGGGTCTGCCAGGGCAGGAAGAGCGCGGCCTTCTCGCCGGGCGGGTAGATCCGCAGGCCCTGGGCGGGGGTGAGCTGGCACTGCCCTGGGTCGTAGCCGCCCGCGCCGTTGGCGTCGTGCAGGGTGGCCTTCGCGGTGCCGTGCGGGGCGAGGGTCACCGTGGCGTACTGCGTGCCGGTGCGGGTGGCGGGGTTGCCGGACTGCTGGCCCGCCGCGGCCACGTAGGAGACCCCGGGGTAGCCGGCGAGGGTGCAGGTGCGGCTGGAGGTGTTGGTGAAGACCAGGGTGGAGTAGTACTGGCCGGCGCCGACGTTCGGGTTGGTCTGCGCCACGCTCAGCTCGGCGCTGGTGCAGGCACCCGGGCCCGCCGGGGTGTCGGGCAGCGAGGCGGTGGTGGGCGCGACCGTGGGCCCGGTGCCCGCGGGGGCGGTGGTCCTGGGGGCGGTGCTCCCGGGCGCGGTCGTCGGGCCGGAGCCCGAGGGTGCGGTCGTCCCGGGCGTCGTCACCCCCGAGGTCGCGGGGGCCGGGTTCGAGGCGGCGGGGCCCGAGCCGGTCGGAGCGCTCGCGGCACCTGCCGGCGGCGGGGACGAGGCGTTGCCGGTCGCCGACGAGGAGCATCCCGTCAGCGTGAGGGCGGCCGCCGCGGCCACCAACGCGGCCGCGGCGATCGGGGTCCGGGCGGTCCTGCGGGACATGGTGGTACTCCTTCGCGGCGCCGTACTGGCTGTCACGCTCAGTCTTGCCGCAAAAGGGGCCCGCGATCCGCGCTGATACACGGCTGTGGCAGAACCCGGGCAGCACCGTGACAGTGCCACCCGGGGGCCACCGCAGACCGCAACTCGGCGGTCAGAGAAGGGTCTTCCAGTAATACCAGAACCGGCCCAGGATCATCAGCGCGATCACCGCGTACCAGAGCACCGGGACCACCCAGTGGTACCGGTTCAACTCCCGCACCACCGGCTTCAACCGCTCGCCCACCGGGATCACGCCGGTGCGCAGGTTGGCCAGCGTGGTGTACCAGAAGAGCGCGATGGTCACCGTCCAGACGACCATGCAGTACGGGCAGAGCGCGCCGATCGAGTAGAGCGACTGGCTGATCAGCCAGTGGATCAGCGCCAGCCCGAGCGTGGTGCCCAGTTGCAGGCCGAGCCAGTACCAGCGGCGGTAGCGGGCTCCGGCCAGCATCCCGGCGCCGGTGGCCAGCACCACGGCGAAGCCGACCAGGCCGAGCAGCGAGTTGGGGAACCCGAAGGCGGAGGCCTGGTGGCTGGTCATCACCGAACCGCAGGCGATCACCGGGTTGATGTTGCAGTTGAGCGCGGTGTGCGGGTTCTTCAGCAGCTCGAACTTGTCGATGGTGAGGATCGCGGAGGCGGCCAGCCCCAGCGCCCCGGCCACCACCAGCAGCCAGGCGAACGCCCGCCCGGGGCCCGGCCGGGTCACCGGCTCCTGCCGGGCCCCGGTGGCCAGGGCGGCGCTCACTTGGTCCCGGCGCTCTGCTGGATCAGCGCGGTGTACTGGTCGGCGCTGATCGGGTTGCCGCTGCTGTCGAAGAGGGTCAACTGCTTGCCGTCCAGCTTCATGGTCGGGGTGCCGGTCACGCCGCTGCTGTTGAAGGCGGTGGCCACCTGCTGGGCCCAGGGCAGGTAGGTGTTCGCCTTGACCGCGTTGACGAAGGCGTCGGAGTTCAGACCGGCCTTGGCGGCCACGTAGAGCACCGTGTTGACGTCGCCGTAGCCGTCGGTCTGCTCGTCCGGCTGGTTGGCGTAGAGCGCGTCGTGGAACTTCTTGAAGTCGGCCGGGCTCTGGTTCAGCGCGGCACCCGCCGCCGCCAGCGCGGTGATCGAGCCCTTGCCGCCGAGGTTGTCGTCCAGGAACGCGGCCATGTGGTACTGGATCTTGTACGTGCCGTTGTCGGCCAGCGCCTGGACCGCCTGGCCGTCGCTGGTCTCGAACTTCTTGCAGATCGGGCAGCGGAAGTCCTCGTAGACGTCCAGCGTGTGCGGGGCGTTGGCGTTGCCGTAGGTGATCACGGTGCCGTTCGGTCCGCTCGTGTTGGCCGGCGCCACCACCGGGGCGCTCGCGGCCGCTCCGCCGCTGTGCCCGCTGCCGCCCGAGACGGCGATCGCCACGCCGCCGCAGAGCGCGAGCACCAGGGCCGCCGAGACGCCGATCACGATCCGCCGGCGCCGGGTCTCGGCCTGCTGCTCGCGCAGCCGGGCCTCGTGCAGCGCCTCCCGGCGGGCGGTGCTCTTCTGCTGGTGGTTCTGGGGCTTGTTCGGCTTGCTGCTCATGGAGGTCGGTCCTGACCGCGTCACACGGCGCGCACCAAGGCGGCCGGACGCTCGAAGGGGGAGGTGGGCGTCAGCGACGCGCGCCGCAGGCCCGGCTCCCCGCCTCGGGGCGGGAGGGGCTCAGCAGGCGAGCGCGAAGGACGCCGGCGGACCGCGGCGGCGCGAGGGCGCGAGCGGCAGGTCCTCGGTGGGCGCGTGCTCGGGCCGGGGCTCGGGCAGCGGCGCGCCGGGCGCGGGGCGGGCCGGCAGCGGCGCGAGCAGCAGCAGGGCGCGCAGCGCGTCCGGGGCCAGCCGGGCCAGCGAGCCGATCAGCTCGGGCAGCCGCACCAGGGCGGCGTCGGCCAGCTGCAGGCAGAACGCGGCGAGCAGTGAGAGCGCCACGTGCACGGCCAGCAGCACGACTTCCAACATCGTGGGGGCGAGCGTGAGAACGCCCTCGCCGCCGCCCACCTGGCCGCCGCCGCAGACCACCAGGTCGAGGCCGTGGCCGCCCTGGTGGGCGAGCGCCCCTGTGGTGGGGCGGGCACAGGTCTCCTGGCCCAGGTTGAAGGTGGTGTTGAGCAGCAGCTCGACCGGCAGCAGCAGCGCGGCGATCTGCGCGAAGCCGCGGTCGGCGCCGGCCAGCAGCGCGGCCACCAGGAAGACGATCACCCCGGCGAGGGCCACCACGCTCAGCGGCAGCGCCTGCCCGGTGACCACCACGTGACCCGCCGCGGACAGCGGAACGGCGAGCGCCGCGAAGAGCAGCGCCCGCAGCGTCCGGGTCGAGTGGCAGAAGGTCACGATTCGGAGTATGCCACGGGCCGCGGAGCGGGCACGAGGGTACGGAACGTGAGGAATCCCTTAGTACCGGTCGTCCCGTACATGCCGGGGTCCAGAAACGGCCAGGCGTCGCTCAAGGGTGTCGTGGGACCATGCGAGCGTGACCACGGGGATATCGCAGACGAGGCGGGCGCGCAGGCCCGGTTGGGTCAGGCCGCGCACGGCGATCATGGCGGCGGGGGCGCTGGTCTTCACCTTATTGCTCTACCTGCAGGGCACCCGCGTGCGCATGGTGCTCGACGCCGACCCGGCCTGGACGCTGCTGGCGGTGCTCGCGATGGCGGCCAGCTACCCGGCGGCGACCATGGGGTTCCTCGGCTTCGTGCCGGAGCGGATCGGGTTCGCCAGGGCCGGGCTGGCCCAGCTCGCCGGCGCCTTCGTCAAACTGGTGGCGCCCGGCGGCTTCGGCGGGATGGCGCTGAACACCCGGCTGCTGCTGCGGGCCGGCATAGCGCCGGGCCCGGCGGCCTCCAGCATCGGGGCCGGCTCGCTGCTCGGCCTGGTGCTGCACATGACCCAGCTGGCCTTCTTCCTCTGGCTGACCGGGTTCCAGCCGGACCGCCACGCGGACGGCACCGGCGAGCTGATCGCCCTCGTCGGCGTCGGCGCGCTGGCCGTGCTCGCCCTGGCCCTGCTCACCGTCCCCGGGCCCAGGCGCCAGGTGCTGGCCTGGCTGCGCCCGGTGACCGAGGGCTCGCTGACCCGGCTGCGCGATCTGGCCCGCCATCCGCGCCACCTGGCCGTCGGGGTGCTCGGCCAGCTGCTGGTCTCGATGACCCTGGCGGCCTGCCTCTACAGCTGCGTGCGGGCCACCGGCGCCGACCCGGGGTTCGCGCCGGTGGCGGTGGCCTTCCTGCTCGGCAACGCGCTCGGCTCCGCGGTGCCGACCCCGGCCGGGGTCGGTGGGGTGGAGGCGGCCACCGCGGCGCTGCTGTCCACCACCACCGGGCTCGGCACCACTCAGGCGCTGGCGCCGGTGGTGCTCTTCCGGCTGATCACCCTGCTGCTGCCGGTGCTGCCGGGCTGGGCCGCCTTCGGCCTGTTGCAGCGGCAGAAGGCGCTCTGAGTGCTCCGGGTGCCCGAGGATGGCTGACACCGCATCAGCCGTGCGGCAGCCGTCCCCAGGGAGATCCGGATGACCCCCCAGCCCGACCCCACCCAGCGCTACAGCTCCGAGCCCGAGAGTGCCGAGCCCTTGGGCGCCGAGCCCTTGAGCGCCGAGCCCTTGAGCGCCCGGGCCGATGCTGCTGCCAGCGCCTCCGCCTCCGACAGCGCGGAGTACGACGTCATCGTGCTGGGCGGCGGGCCGACAGGCGAGAACGTTGCCGACCGGACGCGGGCCGCCGGGCTGAGCACGGCCCTGGTGGAGAGCGAGCTGGTCGGCGGCGAGTGCTCGTACTGGGCCTGCATGCCGAGCAAGGCGCTGCTGCGCCCGTCGGCCGCGCTGGCCGCCGCCCGCGCGGTGGCCGGCTCGCGCGAGGCCGTCACCGGCGCGCTGGACGCGGCGGCGGTGCTGGCCCGCCGGGACTCCTTCACCTCGCACTGGAAGGACGACGGGCAGGCCGACTGGATGGCCGGGGTCGGCATCGACCTGGTGCGCGGCGAAGGCCGGCTGGACGGGCCGCGCCGGGTGGTGGTGCGCACCCCGGCGGGCGGTGAGCGGGTGCTGACCGCCCGGCACGCGGTGGTCGTGGCCACCGGCACCCGGGCGGTGCTGCCCGGCGGGGTGCCGGGCCTGGCCGAGGCCGCGCCGTGGACCAGCCGGGAGGCGACCAGCGCCAAGGCCGTGCCGGACCGGCTGCTGGTGGTCGGCGGCGGCGTGGTGGGGGTGGAGATGGCGGCGGCCTGGCAGGCGCTGGGCGCCCGGGTCACCCTGCTGGTCCGCGGCGGCGGGCTGCTGCCGCGCCTGGAGCCGTTCGCGGGCGAGCTGGTGGCGGACGGGCTGCGCGCGGCGGGTGTCGAGGTGCGGCTGGACACGGAGGTGGCCTCGGTGGCGCGGGACGGCGCGGTGGTGACCGTGCGGCTCGCCGACGGCGCCGAGCTGGTCGCCGAGGAGCTGCTCTACGCCACCGGGCGGGCCCCGCGCACCGAGGCGCTGGGCCTGGCGAGCGTCGGCCTGCGGGACGGCGACTGGCTGGCGGTGGACGACGGCTGCGCGGTCCAGGGGGTCGAGGGCGGCTGGCTGTACGCGGCCGGCGACGTCAACCACCGCGCGCTCCTCACCCACCAGGGCAAGTACCAGGCCCGGATCGCGGGCGCCGCGGTCGCCGCCCGGGCGCTGGGGCGGCCGCTGGACCCGGCCCCCTGGGGCGCGCACCGGGCCACCGCCGACCTGGCCGCGGTGCCGCAGGTGATCTTCACCGAGCCGGAGGTGGCGGCGGTCGGCCTCTCGGCGGCGCAGGCGCGCGAGGCCGGGCACCGGGTCGAGGTGGTCGACTACGAGATCGGCCAGGTGGCGGGCGCCTCGCTGGCCGCCGACGACTACCGGGGGCGGGCCCGGATGGTGGTCGACCTGGAGCGCGAGGTGCTGCTCGGGGTCACCTTCGTCGGCCCCGGGGTGGGCGAGCTGCTGCACTCGGCGACGGTGGCGGTGGTCGGTGAGGTGCCGATCGGCCGGCTCTGGCACGCGGTGCCGGCCTACCCCACGGTCAGCGAGGTCTGGCTGCGGCTGCTGGAGACCTACCGGGACGCGGACCGTACGGACGACGCGGAACAGGGCCGCGGAACAGGGCCGCGGAACAAGGCCGCGGAATAGGGCCGCGGAATAGGGCTGGGGCGGGGGAGGTTGGGCCGGACATGACTACCGTGGAACTCACCAAGGACAACTTCGACGAGGTCGTCAACGAGGGCTCCTTCGTCCTGATCGACTTCTGGGCGTCCTGGTGCGGGCCGTGCCGCAGCTTCGCCCCGGTCTACGACAAGGCCGCCGAGAACCACCCGGACCTGGTCTTCGGCAAGGTGGACACGGAGGCGCAGCAGGAGCTGGCGGGCGCGTTCGGCATCACGTCCATCCCGACCCTGGCGATCATCCGCGAGAACGTGATGATCTTCGCCCAGCCCGGCGCGCTGCCGCCGGCCGCGCTGGAGGATCTGATCCAGCAGGCCAAGCAGCTGGACATGGACGAGGTGCGCGCCAAGATCGCGGCCGAGCAGCAGGCCGAGCAGGGGTCCGTCGAGCAGGCCTGATCCTGCTCCACCCTCGGGCTCGGGCGCGGTCCCGTGTGGGAAGTCGACTCGATCGACTTCCCACACGGGACTGCGCGTCGCCTCACGGAGCGTGATCGCACGGCCACAGAATGGCCTCATGCCACGCATCCGCACCGCGCTCGCCGCGGTCTCCTCCCTCGCACTCGCCGGCCTGCTGGCCGGGCCCGCGCACGCCGTGCCGCGGCAGGACCGCGCCTCGGACCAGGTCAACACCTTTTTCGGCCAGTACCGGGCCGCCGTGCGGGGCCAGAACCCCGGCACCGACACCGCCGGGGTGCGCGCGAAGTTCCTCACCGCCCAGCTCGACACCGATCTCGACCAGTGGGCCGTCACCCACAACGCCGACCCGGTCTTCCGGGCGCAGAACGTACCGAACGGCTGGTCGGTGCGGTACAACGGCAGCGGCGCCGGCCACAGCACGGTGATCCTCACCGAGCGGTTCGGCGACGGCCGGAGCATCGACGTCTGGTACCAGGTACGACTGGCTGATCTGGCTATCGACGGCCTGGAGGACCCGCCCTCATAATCGCCAGTTATGCAGGTCACAGGACGCCCCCCGCCCCACCTCGTCTAACCTGGTGGACGTGCTCATACTCGTCAGGCGTCGCCACGTGGACCTGCTCCGCGTCACGAGCATGTCCTGTCGCGGCCACCGCTGACCCCTCACCCTCACCTCTCAGGACCCCGGCACCGGGGGCGCCGCGCCACCATCCGCCGCGCACCCGGTCCACCCGGCCACCGCCGGGAGCGGCCGGGCCGAACACAGCGGATGTCACCCCCATGTCGCAGCAGCACATAGCCACCCCCGCCTCCTTCAGCGCCCCCGCCGCCGCCCCCGCCGCCCCCGGTCTGCCGGTGATCGACCTGGCCGCCGCCTCCGGCACCCCCGAGCAGCGGGCCGCGTTCCAGGCCGAGCTGAACCGGGCCGCCACCGAGGTCGGCTTCTTCCACCTGATCGGCCACGGCATCACCGAGCGGGAGACCGCCGCGCTGATGACCGCCACGCACGCCTTCTTCGCCCTCCCCGAGGCCGAGCGGCTGGCCATCAGCAACCTCAACTCCCCGCATTTCCGCGGCTACACGCGCACCGGCACCGAGCGCACCCAGGGCCGCAGCGACTGGCGCGACCAGATCGACATCGGCGCCGAGCTGCCCGAGCACCGCCCCGGACCGGGCGAGCCGGACTACTGGTGGCTGGAGGGCCCCAACCAGTGGCCGAAGGGCCTGCCCGAGCTGCGCGAGGCCTCGCTGCACTGGATCGACCGGCTGAGCGGCGTCGCCGAGCGCCTGCTGCACGAGCTGCTCGCCGCGATCGGCGCCCCCGCCGACTTCTACGACGCCGCCTTCGCCGGCCACCCGCACCTGCGCCTCAAGCTGGTCCGCTACCCCGGCAGCGCCCCCGACGGCGGCGGCCAGGGCGTGGGCGCGCACAAGGACTACGGGTTCCTCACCCTGCTGCTCACCGACGAGGTCCCCGGCCTGCAGGTGGAGCAGGCCGACGGCGGCTTCCTCAGCGTGCCGCCGCTGCCCGGCTCGTTCGTGGTGAACCTCGGCGAGTTGCTGGAGGTGGCCACCGACGGCTACCTGAAGGCGACCAACCACCGGGTGGTCAGCCCGCCCGGCGCGCGGGAGCGGTACTCGGTGCCGTTCTTCTACAACCCGCGCCTGGACGCCCACATCGCGCCGCTGGAGTTCCCGCACGCCCACCACGCGCCGGGGGCCACCACCGACCCGGCCAACCCGCTCTACGCCGAGTTCGGCCGCAACGAGCTGAAGGGCTACCTGCGCGCCCACCCCGAGGTCGCCAAGCGCCACCACGCGGAGCTGGTGAGCTGACGCGGGTGCCGGCCTGACGCCGTCGGCAGCCTGCCGCGGCCCGGCGCGGGACAGTTACAGTGTCGCTGTCACACTTCAACTGTCCCGTGCTGGAGGGCGCGATGCCGCGACTGACCGTCGACGAACTCGCCGCCCGCGCCGGGGTGACCGTGCGGACCCTGCGCTTCTACAGCGGCAAGGGCCTGCTGCCGCCGCCCGAACTGGGCCCGCGCCGGGTCGGGTTCTACGGCGCCGAGCACCTGGACCGGCTGGAGCTGATCGAGGAGCTCCAGCGGCTGGGCCTCACGCTGGCCGCGATCGAGCGCTACCTCGACCAGCTCCCCGCCGACATCAGCGCGCTGGACCTGGCCATCCACCGCGCCCTGATCGCCGTCTGGGCCCCCGAGACCGCCGAGCAGGCCACCACCGAACAGCTCTCCCGGCGGGTCGGACGCGGCCTCTCCGACGCCGACCTGGACCAGCTGGTGGCGATGGGTGCCCTGCAACGCACCGAGCGCGACGGGGAGTTCCTGGTGGACCCGGGCCTGCTGCCACTGGGCGCCCGGGTGCTGGACCTGCCGATCCCGCTGGAGACCATCGTCGCCACCCGCGCCGTGGTGCGCCTGCACAGCCGGGCCACCGCGCGGGAGCTGCACCGGCTCTTCCGCGAGACGGTCTGGAAGCCGTTCCGGGAGAGCGGCGCGGACGAGGCAGAGGTCGAGCGGATGCGCGAACTGACCGGCGGGATCGAGCCGCTGCTCACCCAGGCGCTGGTGACGGCGTTCCACCGCTCGCTGGCCGAGCAGCTGGCGGGCGGCGGCGAGGCCCTGATGAACGCCCCGGCCGGCGCCGCGACCGAGTCCGAGTCCTCGTCCTCGTAGGAGTAGGCGCCGCGCCGCACGGCGGTCACGCCATGGCTCAGTCGGCGGTGACGTGGCCGGCGAGGAAGGCGAGCAGCTCGTCCAGCTTCTCTTCGACGCCTGGCACCGGACGGACCCACAGCCGGTCGACTGCGCGTGCGGGATGCCGATGGAGCCGCTGCTCACCATCGACAGCACGGAGTGGCACGGCGGCGGTCGGAGCTGGATGCCGCTGGAGGATCGAGCGCGTGAGGGTGCCACGGCCCTGCCCACCGGGGTCACGATCGGCCGCTGGGGCGCACTGCGCATCTTCACCTGCCCCGCCGACCCGACGCACCCGCGTCAGGTCGGCGAGCAGTAGCCCGGCGGGCGTCAGAGGAGGTGGTCGGCCTTGCCCGCCTTGATGTCCAGGATCAGGGTGCGGAGGGCTTCGCGTGAGTCGGTGAGGGGGCGGTCCTCCTGACCGGCGACGGCGATGTAGGCGTTGCCGGTCGCGTCGGTGCCCAGGCGGAAGCAGTTGTTCCCCTCTGCGCAGAAGGGCTCTTCCCAGGTGATGGTGGGCATCTCACTCCCCTCGACGGTGGCCAGGGCAACGTCGACCGGCGCCCTGGCCACAACGGCTTACAGCAGATGGTCGGCCTTGCCCGCCTTGATGTCCAGGATCAGGGTGCGGAGAGCTTCGCGTGAGTCGGTGAGGGGGCGGTCCTCCTGACCGGCGACGGCGATGTAGGCGTTGCCGGTCGCGTCGGTGCCCAGGCGGAAGCAGTTGTTCCCCTCACCGCAGAACGGCTCTTCCCAAGTAACGTCAGACATCGGACCTCCTAGAGTTGCTGAGCAACGACGTGTATGAAGTCTCTGGACTTCTCCGGAGACAGTGCCGCCTCCGCCATCCAGTCAAGGTGTGCACGGTACTTTGCCAGCTGGGCTTCGGCATCGGTGAATTCGGGGCCATGGGCGGAGTCCAGCTGAACGGTGTCGAGTCGAGGGACCGCACCCTCCGCGTAAAGGAGGGCGTGCCCCGCACCTGGGAACGCCCCACACTCGACCGGGAGAACACGAATGGTGACATTCGCCCGCTCTGATTCGGCGCACACGTGGTCGAGCTGCGCCCGCATGACCTTGCGACCACCGAACTGCATCCTCAAGGCCGCCTCGTGCACATACCCGACATACCGAAGCAGCTCAGGCCGCCCCAGTACACGTTGCCTCGCCATCCGGTGGTTCACACGCAGCTCGACTTCCAGCCGCGACAACGGCGGTAGCACGGCCCCGAAGACAGCACGAGCGTATTCATCCGTGTGCATGAGACCTGGCAAATGCACGGTCTGCGCCGTCGAGAGGCCCGCCGCATGCCACTCCAGCTCCGCAATATCGCTCAGTCCGGATGGAAGGACTCCGCGATACTCCTCCCACCAGCCACGCTCCCGACTTTCAGCCATCGCGACGAGCGCATCGATGTACGCCCCGTCAGCGCAAGCGTAGTTGCTGGCCAAGGTCCGCACCCGGTCAGCGCTCACGACGCGGACGCCCGACTCCATATTGGAGATCTTCGTACGGTCGAGCCCCAGCAGGCCAGCCGCATAGTCGGTACTGACTCCTGCGGCGAGGCGGAGCTTTCGCAGTTCAGCGCCCAGACGCTTCTGGCGCTCGGTCGGAACAGGTCGGGTCGGCATGCCATCCTCTCGGGCTGACTTGGGGTCAGTCTGCCGTGATCAGTCGCTCCCAGTCCAACACGATCGTGGCAATTACCGTAGATCTAGTGGCACAGTGCCACCGATCACGCTAGCTTGAAGTAGCAAGACGCTCACCTACGGCAACGCCCGGAAGTGCACCGCGCGAGCATGCCCGCCCATCCCTGGGACCGGTGTGCCCGCGCCCAGGGAGGCAGGCCACCGGCGCCGCCGCGTCAACCACCGCACACCCGCGAGGAGTCAGCCATGCCTGGAATCCCGCTCCCCACGCCCGCCGTCCCCACCACCACCCCCGCTGTCCCCGCCGTGCCGACCCATTGGCGCTTCCCCGCCCGGCTCAGCTCGGTGCCCCGGGCCCGGCAGGCCGTCCGGGACGCGCTGCCGCGTCAGTGTCCGGCCCAACTCTCCTACGAGCTGCGGCTGCTCACCTCCGAGCTGGTCACCAACGCGATCCGCTACGGCACGGACCCGCACGAGGACGAGGTGGTCGAACTCGTGCTCTGGACCGCCGACGGCCACTACTGGCTCGCCGTCTCCGACCCCGGCCCCGGCCGGCCCACCCCCACCGCGTCCGGACCGCACGCCTGCACCGGTCGCGGCCTGCTCCTGGTGGACGCGCTCTGCGACAGCTGGGCCGTAATCCCGCGCCCGACGCGCGGCAAGTCCGTCGTCGCGGGGATCCGCCTGGACAAGGCGGCCTGACCGGCCGTCACCAACGCCGAGTGGCCGCCCCGACCGGAGGGGATGGGGCGGCCACTCGCAACAGCACCGACCGGCCGGCCGGGCGATCGCTCCGGATCTCCCGTAGGACCGCGCGCCGCGGTGGCGTCCGTGGCTCGACCTGACCGCCGAGACGGTGGGACGCGGCGTGGCCGTGCGCCGGGCGCGGATCGTCTCGGAGCCGGTGAGCGAGTACATCAGGTACGAGCACAGCGGGACGTTCACCAACATCGCGGCGGGTGAGCAGGTCCGGTGGCTGCCGCGTCACCTGGCGTCCGACATCGCGCTGCCGGGCGACGACTTCTGGCTCTTCGACGGCCGGCTTGCCGTGTTCAACCACTTCACCGGCGCCGGTGACTGGCGTGACCCCGACCGGACATCGACCGACGAGCCGGCGGTGGCCAAGCTCTGCGCCGACGCCTTCGAGGCCGTCTGGGATCGAGCCACCCCGCACGAGCGGTACGCCGTCTAACTCGCTGCTACGAACACCCCAGGAACCAGGCGGACTGACGTGTGGTCAGCCCCTGCGAGTCCATGCGGTGAACGCGGCGGCCACGCTCAGGCAGTCGACGATCGTGATGAAGGCGACAACGTACCCCTCGCCGGACAAGAAGCCTGCGATGAAGCTCAGGAAAAGTGCCGAACAGAGCACGGTCGCGGTGGTGACCAGGGCTGCCATGACTGGGGCCAGCCGGGAGCCGCGTCGGAAGGCGATGGTGGTGATCAGCCACAGCACGGTCGGTGCTGCCGCCAGGACGGTGATGAAAGCCGTCACGAACTGGGACATCGCGGCTGCACGGTCGGGATCGCCGTACTCGTCCACGGCATTGGCAACGGCACCGAGCCGCACCGTGAAGTACGCGAAGGCGAGCACCACCGCACCCCAGAGCGCCGTGACCGTGAACATCAAGCGGAAAGCGAGCTTCGCCCTACGGGGCGTGGCAACGGCGGCTATCGGCACGAAGCCCGACCATAGTGGGAAAGGCCCAGGATTTCACCTGTATCCACGTCCTCGTGGAGCGTCGGGCAGTCACCTACTCCGGAGGTGCTGCCGATCGCTCGCGAACTTCGTGCCATGTCCTTGCTCCCCTCGGCGGGTTCCGTTCCGGAGAGCATCACGGTTTTTTGACAGGGAAGGTGACACTGATTCGCAGATATTCGCCGACGGTGCGGTACGCCCCCAGGTCGCCAGGGCCGAAGGTCGTCAGTACCGGCCCGACCTGATCCGGTCGATCACGGAGTCGTACTCGTCGTCCCAGGTCTCGGTGGGTGTGGGGGCGAAGGCGTGCAGCTCCTGGCGGAGCGCGGCGTAGTCCGGGTCGGCGGTCACGGCCGGGACGCCGATCAACTCGTAGAACGACCGGTAGTGCTCGGAGATGAAGAAGCGGTGGTGGAAGGGGTCGTAGAGGATCCGGCCGCCGGAGACCAACTGCATCGTGCGGCCGATCTCGGGCAGCGTCACCTCGAAGTAGGAGGCCACCCGGGCCGGGTCCGGCTGGAGGCCGGAGGCCGCGGCGGGTTTGGTCGTGTGGTCCGTCGTACTCGCCTGGAGCCAGGCGTAGTTGGCGCGGGCCCGCAGCTGGTTGGCGGCAACGCCCGCCGGGAGCGCGGCGGGTCCGTACGGGCCCTGGGGCAGGCCGCGGTCGATCGGCGCGCCCGAGTGGGAGGAGCGGATCTCCAGTCGGCTCGACGCGAGGGGACCGGAGTCGTTCGCACAGAGAGCGAGGACGCCGGCGCTGTGGCCCTCGTCCTCCAGGGCCTGCAGCACGGCTTGGCGCCGGACGATGGACTCCACCCGGGGGACGACGGCCTTGCTCAGCAGCCCGAGGTCGTCCTTGGTGGCGGGCCGGACCTTCTGGTAGTCGATCCGGTTGAGGGTGTTGGTCGTCGTTCTGGCGCAGTCATCCAGGAAGGGCATGTCACCTCTGCCTCACAGCTCCCCGTGGAGCCGGTCATGGTCGTGCCGGATCATCGGGCGCCGGGGGTCGCGCGAGCTGTTCAGGGCATGAGCATAGGGGTTCGGGGTCAACCACCGCAGCGGTTCGGCGACTTCGGCCTGTGCGGGGCAACGGGGGCGGCGGAGCGGCGGGGCGGCGCCGAGCCGTCCGGGACGTGCCTCGGACGTGCCTGGCCGGCCACCAGCACCGCGCGTAGACAGCACGCGTAGACACCGCGCGTAGAATCTCTTGACCTGGCGGGTTACCCAGCCGTACGTTTCCTCCCGCCTCGCGTGTGCCGGGTGTGCGGGGGGCGAGCCGCGCCCTCTCCCGGCAGGGGAAGGGAAGAAGCCGCATGCTCAAGATGTCCCTCAGGACCCACTCGAAGACGCTGGCCACCCTCGCGGTCGGTGTCGTCGTCGGCGGCGCCGTCGCGGGTGGCGGGCTGGCGCTCGCGGACAACCGGGTGCCGCGGACCGACCGCCAGATCACCAACATGACCAACGAGGTCAGCGACATCAAGGCCTACTACGGCGACACCGTCGACGCCCAGGGCGAGCACTGGCCGTCGCCTACCGGCAACTACGCCAAGCAGGTCGCCGGGATCGAGAAGGACGCCGAGAAGTACCTGCAGAGGCAGGCCCGCGACGACCGCGGGCAGCGGAAGGCGATCGTGCTCGACGTCGACGACACGTCACTGTCGACGTACAACTACGAGTTGGAGACCACCTTCGTCTACAACCCGGTCAGCAACGCCCAGTACATCGCCACCAAGACCATGCCGGCCGTCTTCGGCATGAACGCCCTGGCCACCTGGGCCCAGCAGCAGGGCTACACCGTCTTCTTCATCACCGGCCGGCCCGAGTCGCAGCGCGCCTCCACCGCCGCCAACCTGGCCGCCGTCGGCTTCCCGGCCGCGGACGCCTCCCACCTGTACCTGAAGAACGCGGCCACCCCGCCGGCCTATCTGCCGTGCGGCGCGACCTGCACCACCATCCAGTACAAGTCCGGTACCCGCGCCCACATCGAGGATCTCGGCTACAAGATCGTGGCGGACTTCGGGGACCAGAACAGCGACCTGTCCGGTGGCCACGCCGGCCAGACGTACAAGCTCCCGAACCCGATGTACTACCTCCCCTGACCGGCAGGGCGCTGCGGCCAAGGCGCGTGGTTCCCCACCGCCCCGGCCGCAGAGCGCCGCGCAGCGCCGGCTCAGCCGAGCGGGCCGCCGGCGATCCACTGTCCGTCGTAGGTGCCGCCGGAACAGACGACGCCCTCCAGGTACACGTAGGCCATCTGACCGCCGCCGGCGACGCACTGGTCGTAGCTGACGTAGGTGATGGGCGGACGGGCGGCGGCCGCACTGGCGGAGCCGGTGGTGGCCAGGCCCAGGCCCAGGGTGAGGGCCGAGCCGAGGAGGACGGTGGGGACGAGGCGGCGGCGCATGCGGATCACTCCGATCATCGGTGGGTGTCGTGTGCGCATCACCGTAGGCACCGCACCGCGCCCGCGCCGCCCCCGACCGCCGGGGCGGCGACCCCTGCCCGTCCGGGCCACCGCCCCTACCCCTCGCCCGCACCGCCCCTGACGGTCCGTCACCACCGGCCCGGCGCTCAGTCCTTGAAGACGCCGCCCTCCGCCGCCACCCGCTCCAGCAGCGCCGGCGGGGTGAACCGCTCACCGTAGGCGGCCGCCAACTCCCGGGCCCGCGCGGTGAATCCGGCGGCCCCGCCCGGGTAGCCGTTGATGTACTGCAGCACGCCGCCGGTCCAGGCCGGGAACCCGATGCCCAGGATCGAGCCGACGTTGGCGTCCGCGACCGAGGTGAGCACGCCCTCCTCCAGGCAGCGCACGGAGTCGAGCGCCTCGGCGAAGAGCATCCGCTCCTTCATGTCCTCGAACGGCACCTCGACGCCCTCACCGCCCTCGCCGCCCCCGCGCCCGAAGTGCTCGCGCAGGCCCGGCCAGAGGCGGCCGCGCCTGCCGTCGGCGTCGTACTCGTAGAAGCCCGCGCCGCCGCTGCGGCCCGGACGGCCGAACTCCTCGACCATCCGGTCGAAGACGACCTCGGCCGGGTGCGGCAGCAGCGGCTCGCCGGCCTCCTCGGCCGCGCGGACGGCCTCGGCGCGGATCTTGCGCGGCAGGGTCAGGGTCAGCTCGTCCAGCAGCGAGAGCACCTTGGCGGGGTAGCCGGCCTGCGCGGCCGCCTGCTCGATCGAGGCGGGCTCGACGCCCTCGGCGACCATCGCCACGCCCTCGTTGATGAACTGGCCGATCACCCGGGAGGTGAAGAAGCCGCGCGAGTCGTTGACCACGATCGGGGTCTTGCCCAGGCGGCGGACCAGGTCGAAGGCGCGGGCCACGGCCTCCTCCCCCGTCGCCTCGCCCTTGATGATCTCGACCAGCGGCATCTTGTCGACCGGCGAGAAGAAGTGCAGCCCGATGAAGTCGGCCGCCCGGTCAACGCCCTTGGCCAGCAGGCCGATCGGCAGCGTGGAGGTGTTGGAGCAGAGCAGCGCGTCGGGGTCGACGACGTCCTGGACCTCCTGGAAGACCTGGTGCTTGAGCTCGACGTTCTCGAAGACCGCCTCGATCACCGCGTCGCAGCCGGCCAGGTCGCCCGGCTCGGCGGCCGGGGTGATCCGGGCGAGCAGCTGCTCGCGCTGCTCGGCGGTGCCGCGCCCGCGTGCCACCGCCTTGTCCAACAGCCCGGCGGAGTAGGCCTTGCCGCGCTCGGCCGCCTCGATGCTGACGTCCTTGAGCACCACCTCAAGACCGGCCTTGGCACAGGAGTAGGCGATCCCGGCGCCCATCATGCCCGCGCCGAGCACCGCGACCCGGCGCACCTGGCGCTCGGGGATGCCACTGGGGCGCGAGGCACCGGAGTTGACGGCCTGCATGTCGAAGAAGAGCGCCTGGATCATGTTCTTCGCGGTCTGGCCGCAGACCAGTTCGGTGAAGTAGCGGGCCTCGATGACGAAGGCGTTCTCCACGTCGACCTGGCTGCCCTCGACGGCCGCCGCCAGGATGTTGCGCGGCGCCGGGTAGGGGGCGCCGTTCAGCTGCTTGCGCAGATTGGCCGGGTAGGCGGGCAGTTGGGCGGCCAGCGACGGGGAGGCGGGGGTGCCGCCGGGGATCTTGTAGCCCTTGACGTCCCAGGGCTGCTCGGCGCTCTCGTTGGCGGCGATGAAGGCGCGCGCCTTGGCCAGCAACTCATCCCGATCGGCAGCCAGTTCGTGCACGAGCCCGGCCTCGACGGCGGCCGCGGGGCGGTACTGGCGGCCGGTCAGCAGCCACTTGAGCAGCGCGTCCGCCAGGCCCAGCAGCCGCACCGTGCGGACCACCCCGCCGCCGCCCGGCAGCAGGCCCAGCGTCACCTCGGGGAACCCGATCTTGCTGCCGGGCGCGGTCAGCGCCACCCGGTGGTGGCAGGCCAGCGCCAGCTCCAGGCCGCCGCCCAGCGCGCTGCCGTTGATCGCGGCGACCACCGGCCTGCCCAGCGTCTCCAGGGTGCGCAGCGCGCGCTTGAGCCGCAGCGAGCCGGCGAAGAACTCCTCGGCGCCCTCGGGCCCGACGGCCGAAAGCATGCGCAGGTCGCCGCCGGCGAAGAAGGTCTTCTTGGCGGAGGTGATGACCACCCCGCGCAGTTCCCCGGCCTCGGCGAGGCGGGCCAGCTCGGCCACCGCGCTCTCGAAGTCGGCGGTGAAGGCGGTGTTCATGGTGTTGACGGACTGGTTGGGATCATCGAGGACGAGGGTCACGACACCCTCCTGGTCCTGTTCCCAGCGGATGACGGTCAGGTCGGTCATGGCAATGGTCTCCAGGGACACGGAAGGACGCGGAAGGACGCGGGAAGGGGGTCAGATCCGCTCGACGATGGTGGCGATGCCCATGCCGCCGCCCACGCAGAGGGTGGCCAGGCCGTAGCGCAGCTCGCGCCGCTCCAGCTCGTCGATCAGGGTGCCGAGGATCATCGCGCCGGTGGCGCCCAGCGGGTGGCCCAGCGCGATCGCGCCGCCGTTGACGTTCACCTGCTCGTGGGCGAAGCCGAGTTCGCGCATGAAGCGCAGCGCGACCGCCGAGAAGGCCTCGTTGATCTCCACCAGGTCGATGTCGGCGGCAGTCAGCCCGGCCTTGGCCAGCGCCTTGCGGGTGGCGGGGGCGGGGCCGGTGAGCATGATGGTGGGCTCGGAGCCGGAGACGGCGGCGGCGACGATGCGGGCGCGCGGGCGCAGCCCGTACCGCTCGCCGACGGCCGGCGAGCCGATCGCGACCAGCGAGGCGCCGTCCACGATGCCGGAGGAGTTCCCGGCGGTGTGCACGTGGTCGATCGCCTCCACCCAGTGGTACTTCTGCAGCGCCACCGCGTCGAAGCCGCCGGCCTCGCCGATGTTGGCGAAGGCGGGCTTCAGGCCGGCCAGGGTCTCGGCGGTGGTGCCCGGGCGCAGGTACTCGTCGCGCTCCAGCACGATCAGGCCGTTGCGGTCGCGCACCGGGACCACCGAGCGGTCGAAGAGCCCGTCGGCCTGGGCCTTGGCCGCGCGGGCCTGCGACTCGGCGGCGAAGGCGTCCACGTCGGCGCGGCTGAAGCCCTCGATGGTGGCGATCAGGTCGGCGCCGATGCCCTGCGGGACGAAGGAGACGTCGAAGTTGGTCATCGGGTCCATCGCCCAGGCGCCGCCGTCCGAGCCCATCGGGACCCGGGACATCGACTCGACGCCGCCGGCCAGCACCAGGTCCTCCCAGCCCGAACGGACCTTGGCGGCGGCCATGTTGACCGACTCCAGGCCGGAGGCGCAGAAGCGGTTCTCCTGCACGCCGGCCACGGTGTCCGGCAGGCCGGCCGCGACGGCGGCGATCCGGGCGATGTCGGAGCCCTGGTCGCCGAGCGGGCTGACCACGCCGAGCACGATGTCGTCGATCGCCGCCGGGTCCAACTCGGGCAGCCGGGCGCGCATTTCGCGGATCAGCCCGACCACCAGGTCGACCGGCTTGGTGGCGTGCAGCGAACCATTGCGGCCGCGGCCGCGCGGCGTGCGGATCGCCTCGTAGACGTACGCTTCGGTACTCACGACGGTTGCCTCTCAGGGGAGTCGGTCGGACGGTCAAGGCCGGGCAGGCCCCAGTCACGGGCCACCTCGGCGGTGTCGGCGCCGGGGCGGGCCGGGGGGCGACCCAGCACGGCGGGAGTGGCGGAGAAGCGCGGGGCGGGGGCGGGCTGGGTGACGCCGTCCCGGGTGAGGTAAGTGCCGCGCGCGGTCAGGTGCGGGTCCTGGGCCGCCTGGCGGAGCGTCAGCACCCGGGTGACACAGGCATCGCTGCCCGCGAAGACGGCGTCCCAGTGGGCCCCGGTGCGGCTCGCGAAGCGGGTGGCGATCAGCGCGCGCAACTCCGGCCAGCGGGCGGTGTCGTACTGCCCCGGCGCGTCCGGCCCCAGCTCCAGCAGCCGGGCGAACTCGGCGTAGAACCGCGGCTCCAGCGCGCCGACCGCGAAGTGGCCGCCGTCGCCCGCCTGGTAGACGGCGTAGCAAGGGGCACTGCCGTCCAGGAAGTTGACGCCACGCCGGTCCTGCCAGCGACCTTCGGCGAGCAACCCCCAGAAGAGCGTGGCCAGATGGGCGGTGCCGTCGACGATCGCGGCGTCCACCACCTGGCCCTGGCCGGTGGCGCGGGCGTGCTGCAGCGCCGCGAGCAGGCCGACCACCAGGTAGAGCGAGCCGCCCGCGTAGTCGCCGAGCAGGTTGACCGGGACGGCCGGCGGCCCGTCGCCCGGCCCGATCATCGAGAGCACCCCGCTGAGCGCGACGTAGTCGATGTCGTGCCCGGCGGTGGCGGCCAGCGGACCCTGCTGCCCCCAGCCGGTCATCCGCCCGTAGACCAGGGCCGGATTGCGGTCCAGGCAGGCCTCGGGGCCCACCCCCAGCCGCTCGGCGACACCCGGGCGGTACCCCTCGATCAGCAGGTCGGCGCGCTCGACGAGGTCGAGCAGCAGGCCGGGCCCGTCCGGAGCCTTGAGGTCGAG
The DNA here is from genome assembly GCF_026340565.1 of Kitasatospora sp. NBC_01287. Classification (NCBI taxonomy): domain Bacteria; kingdom Bacillati; phylum Actinomycetota; class Actinomycetes; order Kitasatosporales; family Streptomycetaceae; genus Kitasatospora; species Kitasatospora sp. NBC_01287. The sequence continues at coordinate 7,045,814 of NZ_JAPEPB010000001.1, read as the reverse complement.
CAGCACCGAGCGCTTGCCGCGGTTGGTCAGGTCCAGCGCCGGGTCGCCGGCCAGTGGCGAGCCGCTGGGGCGGTCCACCCGCACCACGTCCGCGCCCAGGTCGGCGAGCAGCATCGCGGCGAACGGGCCCGGACCGATCCCGGCCAGCTCGACCACCCGCACCCAGGCGAGCGGACCGGCCGCCCGCACGGGGGCCGGGGCCGGGGCCGGGGCCGGGGCCGCAGGACCCTCCGCCGCGGAGCCGCCCGCCGCCCGTTCGCCGGTCACCCGGTCGCCAGTCACCCGGTCGCCTCCTCGCGAGCGTGACAGTGGAGCTGTAACACTCGGGATGGTATGCCGGTGACCCGCCAGTAACAAGGGCGGTGGAGCCGCCACCGGCGCGGCCCCCGGCGAAATCGGATTGACGCCGCGCCTACGGTCGACGAGTGAGCGATTCAGCCGACCTCCCGGACCTGGCGGAGCTCCTCGACGCCTACGACCAGCAACTGCGCGACGGCCCCCACGGCCCTGACCTGGCACGGGACCAGGACGGGCCGCTCCTGCGGCTCACCGGCGACAGCCGCGCCTTCGTGACCGCACCGCGCGACCTGGGCCTGACCGGCGCCGCGCTGGACGCGCTGATCGCCCGCCAGCAGGCCCACTTCGCGGCCCGCGGCCGACGCGTGGAGTGGAAGGTGCGCGGCCACGACCTGCCGACCGAACTGCCCGAGCGGCTCCTGGCGGCGGGCTTCGTCCCCGAGCAGCCCGCGACCGTCCTGGTCGGCCGCACCGAGCGGCTCGCGCTCCCGGCGGGCCGGGATCCCGCCCTGCCGGCCGGCGTGGGAGTGCGCCGCACCACCGACCCCGGCGACGCCGACCGGATCGCCGAGCTGGAGTCGGCGGTGTGGGGGCAGCGGATCGACACCATCGCCCCCTTCCTCAAGGGCCGGTTGGCCGCCGACCCCGAGGGCATCGCGATCCTTCTCGCCGAGGCCGACGGGCAGTTGGTCTCCGCCGGCTGGCTGACGCTCCCGCGGGGCTGCGACTTCGCCGGCCTCTGGGGCGGGGCGACACTGGAGCGGTGGCGCGGTCGCGGCGTCTACCAGGCGCTGGTGGCGCACCGGGCCCGGATCGCCCAGCGACTCGGCCACCGCTACCTACAGGTGGACGCCTCGGCACAGAGCGCGCCGATCCTGCGCCGCCTCGGGCTCGCGGCGATCACCACCTGCGTCCGGTACGTCTGGACGCCGCCGCCCCTCCCCCGCCCGGGGGAGGGCGATCAGCCCGCAGCCTGATGAACGGTCATCCGGCGGACCGTAGGGTCGGCGGCATGGAACGGATCGCGCTCGCCCTGGTGGGGCGCCGGGCCCGGGTGCGCTGGGTGCACCTGGTGCTCGGCGGTGCGCTGCTGATGCCCTTCTGGATGCTGGCCATGGTGCCGATGTACACGCTGTTCCCCGGCCGGACGGGATGGCCGGCGCTACTGGTGCAACTGCTCTGCCTGCCGATCGCGCTGCCCATGGCCTGGGTCGCCGGGCTGCTGCCGGTGGTCCGGGTACTGGTCAGCACCGCGGCCCGGGCGCTGGCCGCCCCCGCCGCCGAGCTGGCCGGCGGCCCGGCCCGCGGCTGGGCGGCCCGACGGCGCACCGCGCACTGGTTCACCCTGCACCTGCTGCTGGGCGGCGTGGTCAGCGGGATGTCGATCTCGGTGCCGCCCGCCGTGCTGGTGCTCTGGTTCACGCCGCACACCCTCTTCGCCCACCCCGCGACGCCCTGGGTGCGGCGCCTCGCCGGTGCGCCCCTGCTGCTGGGCACGGCGCTGCTGCTCCTGCTGCTCGGCACCAGCGCCGCCGCGGGCGCGCTGCTGGCCCGCCGGGCTCCCGCGCTGCTCGGGCCGAGCCCGGCGGAGCGGCTGGCCGCGGCCGAACGGCGGGCGGCGGTGCTGGCCCAGCGCAACCGGCTGGCCCGCGAACTGCACGACTCGGTCGGCCACGCGCTCAGCGCGGTCTCGATCCAGGCGGCGGCCGCCGCGCGGGTGCTGCACCGCGATCCCGCCTTCGCCGCCGAGGCGCTGGCGGCGATCGAGGAGGTGGCGCGCGAGGCGGTCGGCGAACTGGACACGGTGCTCGGGGTGCTGCGCGAAGAGGAGGGCGAACCGGCCCTCGGGGCCGGGCCCACGCTCGCCGGGCTCGAACCGCTGGTGCGCCAACTGGCGCTGGCCGGGGTGGCGGTGGAGACGCACACCGGGGCCGGCCTGGCGCTGCTGCCGGCGCCGGTCTCCCGGGAGGCGTACCGGATCGTGCAGGAGGGGCTGACCAACGTGCTCCGGCACGCCGGGCCGGTGCCGGCCACCCTGCGGCTGGACCTGCGGGACGGGCGGCTGGACGTGGAACTGACCAACGCCCTCGGCGCGGGCCGGCCCAGCCGCCCCGGCGGCGGGCGCGGGCTGCGCGGGGTGGCCGAGCGGGCCGCCGCGCTGCGCGGCGGGTGCGAGAGCGGGCGCACGGCGGACGGGGCGGCCTGGCGGCTGGCCGTCTGGCTGCCGGTCACCGCCGGCGCGACGGGAGAGGCGGGGACGGCATGAACGGGGACGGCGTGAGCAGGGACGGCGCGAGCGGGGACAGCGCGAGCGGGGACGGCACGGACGTGGGCAGGGGCGGGGGTGCGGAGAGCGGCGCGGAGACCGGTGCGGCCGCGCCGATCAGGGTGGTGATCGCCGACGACGAGCGGCTGGTCCGGCTGGGTCTGCGCGTGGTGATCGACGCCGAGCCCGACCTGACCGTGGTCGGCGAGGCCGCGGACGGCAGCGCCGTGCTGCCACTGGTCCGCGAGACCCGCCCGGACGTGGTGCTGATGGATGTGCGGATGCCCGAGGTGGACGGCATCCGCGCCACCACCCTGGTGCTGGACTCGCTGCCCGAACCGCCCCGCGTGCTGGTCGTGACCACCTTCGAGAACGACGACTACGTCTACCAGGCGCTGCGGGCCGGCGCGGCCGGGTTCCTGCTCAAGCGGGCCAGGGCGGCGGAACTGGTGCAGGCGGTGCGGCTGGTGGCACGCGGCGACTCGCTGCTCTACCCGGCGGCGATCCGCGAGCTGGCGGCCGGGCGCCCGCGACCGGGTGCCGGCCGCGCCGACGGACCCGGCCCGATCGCCCGGCTCACCGAGCGCGAGAGCCAGGTGCTGCGGCTGATGGCGACCGGGCGGAACAACGCGGAGATCGCGGACCACCTGGTGCTCAGCCCCGAGACGGTGAAGTCGCACGTGGGCAACGTGCTCGCCAAACTCGGCGCGCGCGACCGGACCCAGGCGGTGATCACGGCGTACGAGTGCGGCTTCGTCCGCCCCGACTGAACCCCCCGCGCGGGCCGGCCCGGTGCGGGCCCGCGCCGGCTGCTCCGACCCGTGCGGTCGGGGACGTGGCAGTCCGCCCAGGACGTTCTAGGCGACCCGATATTGGTGCGAGCGCGATGGGCGGGCACCTCTATGATGCGGGGCCATGACGAGACGTGGCCTGACCTTGGCCTTTGCGATAGCCCTCAGCACAGTGACAGTGACAGCGGCCGGCCAGGCGCACGCGGATGTCTGCACGACGATGGCCACCGGCACCTACAGCATCGACGGCGTGTACGGCCCGATCCCCAATGTGCGTGCGGGTGGATCGCATACAACTGACAACATGCTGCACCTCGACGCCCCGGACCAGGCCTCCGCCGAGTACGACATGATGATCATCCCCACCCAGCAGCAAGGCGGCTACACGCCCGGTCCGGCTCCGTCCGTGCAGCTGAGCGTGGACGGCGGCCCGTCGCACAGCTTCTCGTTCACCTGGCAGTTGGCTCCCCAGTCCGGCGATCTCGGCACCTGGAACTCCGGCCGCGTCGCGTTCGGCGGGCTGTCGCGCGGTGACCACGTGCTGCACGAGACCCTGTCGATGCCCGCCGGCAGCCCGGACGGGGTGTACGAGCTCGAAGCGGAGGCGTACCTGGGGCCGTGCGCCATGATCACGCCCACCAAGCTGGGCACGGTGAGCGACTATTTCACCGGCGGCAACCCCGCCCAGGCGCCCGCCCCGACCCCCGGCGGCGGCACGACCCGGACGCCGAGCCCGCGGGCGACCGCGACCACGACCGGCACACCCGAGCCGAGCCCGCGGGCGACCGCGACCCCGAAGCCGAGCCTCCGCGCGACCGCGAAGCCGAGCCCGCGCGCGACCACTACCGCAGCCGCAGCCGCTGCACCGGAGCCGAGCCCGACCACGGACCCGCCGTCGCCTTCCGCCTCCCCCACGCCTTCCGCCTCGCCGTCACCGATCGCGAGCCCGACGCCGTCGCCGAGCCCGACGCCGACCACGGTGAAGTCGCCGACCGTGGTCCAGCTGGCAGCCACGCCTGCCGCGCACAGCAGCCCCGCGCTGCCGTGGGTGGTCGGGGTGCTGGGAGTGCTGGCCGCGCTGGCGGCGGGTGGGGCGTTCGCGCTGCGCCGGCGCCGGGTGGTGGTGGCGGGTGCGGTCGAGGCACCGGCGGCCGATCCCGAGCCCGCCGCAGAGAGCGCGCCGGCTCCGGAGCCCGGACAGCGGACGCCCGGCACCGACTGACGCCCCCTCTGGACATGGACGGCCGACCACGGAGTGGAGCCTAGATCCGCCAGTCGCGGATCCGGTCGGCCGCCGCGAAGACGTCCGCCGTGGTGTCGGCCACGTCGCGGGCCAGTTCGACCAGGGCGCCGTACGGCGGGTCGATGCCCTCCTTGGCCGCGTGCATGTAGGCGGCGGTCGCCATGCAGGCGTAGAGGTTGTTGCGCACCGGCAGCGGGCGGAGCAGCACGATGGTGTGCATCAGCGCGGCCGCGCACCACGCCGGGTCGGCGTCGTGGCCGAGTTGGGCGGTGTTCACCCGGTGCCGCGCCACGGCCGCCTGGAGCGCCGAGTAGTCGCGCACGCTCAAGTCCTCGGGGGAGGCCTGCTCCTGGACATCGAGGAGCCAGCGGATGTCGACGTGCAGGATCATCAGGCCGCGCGGCGCCGGGCGGCGGGGGTGTCCTCGGGGAAGGCGGCGTCGAACTCCTCCAGGTGCGCGTTCCAGAACGCCACCGCGTGGTTGACGAAGGTTCGGCGCTGCTGCTCGCGCACGCTCAGGTCGTGGACGTATGCCTTGACGGTCTTGCCGTCGGCCGCCGCGGCCTCGCGGATGGCGGCCAGTTCCGCCTCGGTGTACTCGATGTTGAGAGCCGGCATGCGGCTCAGGGTACCGGAGCGGTACCGGGCCGGGACAGGGCTGCGAGAATTCTCCGCGAACCCTGCAACAGGCCGCACCACCCATCGCGTTAGACAGACATGGACCAGCACCCACCGACGACCGAACAGGCGCCGCCGGGCCGGATCGACTTCCTGGACTTCGCCGCGGCCCGAGGCGGGCAGCTCCACCGCACGGCCTACCTGCTCACCGGCGGCGACTCCCATCTGGCCGAGGACCTGGTGCAGGAGGCGCTGAGCCGGGTGTACGTGCGCTGGAAGCGGGTGTCGCGACTGGAGAATCCGGCCGGCTACACCCAGACCGTGCTGGTCAACACCTTCCTGAGCATGCGACGCCTGCGGAGCAGCAGCGAGCGGGTGACCATCGAGTTCCCCGAGGTCGCGGTCAACGACCAGGACCCGACGCTGCGCCTGACCCTGTTGCAGGCCCTGCGCGACCTCCCCGCGCAGGACCGCGCGGTGCTCGTGCTGCGGTTCTGGGAGGACCGCAGCGTCGAGGAGACCGCCGCCGCGCTGCACCTGAGCTCCACCGCCGTGCGTTCGCGCAGCCATCGCGCGCTGCACCGGATGCGCGCCCTGCTGGGCACCGGCTTCACCGAGCGGACGTCCCAGCCGCGCTGACCGGGCATGCCGCCCGCCCGTCGACCGCCAGCCTCCCCTCCCCCCGCGAGACCTGACCGAAAGCAGCATCTGCCATGTCCTTCGAAGAGGAATTCAGCCATGCCCTGCGGGAGGCGGCCACCGACTCACCGCCGGTAGCGGTGGACCTGCTGGCGCTCGGCGCCGCCGAGCGCGGACAGCGCCGCAAGCGCCGGCGCACCGTGCTCGCGAGTGCCGCCACCGTGGCGCTGCTGGCCGGCGTCGGCGCGTTGACGCTGCAGCCGCGCCCGAGCGCCGAGGCGGCCGGCCCGAGCGCTGACGGTCGGGGCGCCCCGACCGTCAGCGCGGCGGCGAGCGGTTCACCGACGACCACCCCTTCGCCGTCGGCCCCTTCCCCGTCCACCCCTTCCCCGTCGGCCACGGCACCGGTCAGCGCCGAGCAGTTGCTGGAGCTGTTCAAGACGAAGCTGCCCGGCGGGCTGCAGCTGAGCGACCCGATGGCGCGGGACAACGTCGACGGGGTCTCGAACCGGTTCGCCGCCCTCACCGTCACCGACGGCCGAGGCTCCAGCAGCGTCGAGATCACGATCCAGCACGCGCCGCCCTGGCCGAACCCGACCAAGCCCCCCATCGGCAACTGCCTGACCACCGACCCCGACTGCGTCGGCACCGCACAGCCCGGCGGCGCCTACCTGCTGGCCTACCACCCCCCGCGGGCCGCGGGCGGCGCGCAGCAGTGGAGCGCCATGTTCGACCGGCCCGACGGGGCAAGGGTGATCGTCGACGAGAGCGACGTCCCGGGCCCCGGCACCGGCCGGACCGAGCCGTACGCCAACGCACTGCTGCTGAGCCCGGAGCAGCTCTCGGCCCTCGCGCTCGATCCGGTCTGGGCGCCGCTGGCGGTCGGCCTGCCCACCCCGTGGGCCTCCCCCAAGTGACCGGCCCGGGCCGTGGCGGCCGGCGGGGCGACCCCGGGCCCGGCCGCCCGGCATCGGTCCACCCGCCTCACATCGGATCCACCCGCCGCAGCCCCGACTCGTCCAGCCGCAGCCAGCGGGTGAGCCCGAGCCCGCGCAGGAACGGCAGGTCGTGGCTGACCACCACCAGCGCGCCCTGGTAGGAATCCAGCGCGTCGGTGAGCTGGCCCACGCTCGCCAGGTCGAGGTTGTTGCTCGGCTCGTCGAGCAGCAGCAGCTGCGGCGGCGGGTCGGCGAGCAGCAGCGCGGCCAGTGTCGCGCGGAACCGCTCGCCGCCGGAGAGGGTGCCGGCCAACTGGTCGGCCCGCCCGCCGCGGAACAGGAACCGGGCCAGGCGGGCCCGGATCTGGTTGTCGGAGACGGCGGGTGCCAGCGCCTTGACGTTCTCCGCCACACTCAGCGCGTCGTCCAGCAGGTCGAGCCGCTGCGGCAGGTACCTGATCGGCACCGGGCTGGTGATCTCGCCCTCCAGCGGCGCGAGTTCACCCGCGATGGTGCGCAGCAGGGTGGACTTGCCGGCCCCGTTGGCGCCGACCAGGGCGATCCGCTCGGGGCCGCGCAGGTCGAGCTTGACGCTGTGGCCGTAGGCGAGCCGGACGTTCTCCATGGTCAGCACGGTGCGGCCGGGCGGCACCTCGGTGCGCGGCAGGTCGATCCGGATCTCGGCGTCGTCGCGCACCGCCTCCTCGGCGGCGTTCAGCCGGTCACGGGCGTCGGCCAACCGCTCGGCGTGCATGCCGCGCACCCGCCCCGCGGTGACCTCGGCCTTCCGCTTGAAGGCACCGGCGAGGATCTTCGGGTCGTTCCTGGTGATCGACTTCTTCTTGCCGTAGCTGGCGCTGCGGGCGAGGCGGACGTTGGCCTCCACCAAGTCCCGCTGCTGGCGGTGCACATCGGCCTCGGCCACCCGCACCAGCCGCTCGGCGGCCTCCTGCTCGGCCGCCAAGGTCCGCTCGTAGTCGTCGAAGTTGCCGCCGTACCAGGTGACTTCGCCGTCGCGCAGGTCGGCGATCTGGTCCACGCGCCGCAGCAGCTCGCGGTCGTGGCTGACGATCACCAGCACGCCCGTCCAGCTCGCCACCGCCTCGTAGAGGCGCTCACGGGCCGAGCGGTCCAGGTTGTTGGTCGGCTCGTCGAGCAGCAGCACGTCGGGCCGCTCGATCAGCAGGGCCGCCAGCCGCAGCAGCACGGCCTCGCCGCCGGAGAGCTCGCCGGTGGTGCGGTCCAGGTCGAGCCGGCCCAGGCCCAGCTTGTCCAGGGTGGCGCGGGCCCGCTCCTCGACGTCCCAGTCGTCACCGAGCGCGGTGAAGTGCCGCTCGGCGGCGTCACCGGACTCGATCGCGTGCAGCGCCTCGCGGCGCTCGCGGATGCCCAGCGCCTCGTCCACCCGAAGGCCCGTGTCGAGTGCCAGGTCCTGTGGCAGGTAGCCGAGTTCGCCGCCGATCCGGACGCTGCCGGCGGAGGGCGTGAGCTCGCCCGCCAGCAGCCGCAGCAGGGTGGACTTGCCGGCCCCGTTGAGGCCGATGAGCCCGGTCCGGCCGGGGCCGACGGCGAGGTGGAAGCGGTCCAGGACGGGCTTGCCGTCCGGCCACTCGAAGCTGAGGTCGGTACAGAGGATCGCGGTGGTCGTCGATGCCATGGGGGCCTCCTGCGGGTTGCTCGTGGGACGGGAAGGGGCAACACGGAGACACCGCGGGAGGGCAGGGGGTCGGACGGCGGAACAGGCAGCTCCGGACCGAGGCCGAGCACACTCACCGAACGCGCGAACACTCAGCGCGATCGACCGCGCGGGTAAGCAGCGCGGGAGCGGTGTCTCATGACCTCAGTAAAGCAACGGCCTTCTCCTGTTCCGGTGGACCAACGAGCCCAACGGTACGACGGGCGGGAGCGGCGGGCAATGCATTTACGGGCGACCGATTCAGAGGCCTGATGCGCGTCCGTTTAGGATCGGACCCATCATGAGTGCCACTCTCGTAACCAAGGACCTGGCCGCCGGCCACGGCGACCGCACCCTGTTCTCCGGGCTCGACCTGGTCATCGCTCCCGGCGAGGTGACCGGCCTGGTCGGCGTGAACGGGGCCGGCAAGTCGACGCTGCTGCGGCTGCTGGCCGGGCTGGACAGCCCCGAGAGCGGCTCGATCACGCTCAGCCCGCGCGGCGCCAACGTCGGCCACCTGCCGCAGGAGCCCGAGCGGCGGGCCGGTGAGACGGTCGGCGCGTTCCTGGCCCGGCGCACCGGCGTCGCCGCCGCGCAGGCCGCGCTGGACGAGGCCACCGAGGGCCTGGTCGAGGGCCGGGCCGGCGCGGACGACGCCTACGGCGACGCGCTGGAGCGCTGGCTCGACCTCGGCGGTGCCGACCTGGAGGAGCGCGCCGAGCAGGTCACCGACTCGCTCGGCCTGGCCGTCGGCCTGGACCAGGAGATGACCTCGCTCTCCGGTGGTCAGGCGGCCCGCGCGGGCCTGGCCTCGCTGCTGCTCTCCCGCTACGACGTCTTCCTGCTGGACGAGCCCACCAACGACCTGGACCTGGACGGCCTGGCCCGGCTGGAGGAGTTCGTCACCGGCCTGCGCGCGGGCACCGTGCTGATCAGCCACGACCGCGAGTTCCTGGCCCGCACGGTCACCCGGGTGCTGGAGCTGGACCTGGCCCAGCAGCAGGTCAACCTCTACGGCGGCGGCTACGCCTCCTACCTGGAGGAGCGCGCCCGGGAGCGGCGGCACGCCCGCGAGGAGTACGAGGAGTACGCCGACACCAAGTCCGGCCTGGAGGCCAGGGCCCGGGTGCAGAAGGGCTGGGCGGACAAGGGCGTGCGCAACGCGCTGAAGAAGAGCCCGGACAACGACAAGATCCGCAAGGCCGCCGCGATCTCCTCCTCGGAGAAGCAGGCCGCCAAGGCCAAGCAGACCCAGCGGCTGATCGAGCGCCTGGACGTGGTCGAGGAGCCGCGCAAGGAGTGGGAGCTGCAGATGGAGATCGCCGTCGCCCCGCGTTCGGGCGCGGTGGTGGCGACGCTGCGTCAGGCCGCCCTGCGGCGCGGTGGGTTCGGCTTCGGCCCGGTGAACCTGCAGATCGACTGGGCGGACCGGGTGGCGATCACCGGCGCGAACGGCGCGGGCAAGTCCACCCTGCTGGCCGCCCTGCTGGGCCGGCTCACCCTCGACTCCGGTGAGGCGGCGCTCGGTTCGGGCGTGGTGGTCGGCGAGGTCGACCAGGCGCGCGGCCTCTTCCTGGGCACCGAGACGCTGCTGGCGGCCTTCGAGGCGGCCGTGCCCGAACTCTCCCCCGCCGATGTCCGCACCCTGCTCGCCAAGTTCGGCCTCAAGGCGGCCCACGTGCTGCGCCCCGCCGACACCCTCTCCCCCGGCGAACGCACCCGGGCGGCGCTGGCCCTGCTCCAGGCCCGCGGCGTCAACCTGCTGGTCCTGGACGAGCCGACCAACCACCTCGACCTGCCCGCCATCGAGCAGCTCGAATCGGCCCTCGCCTCCTACACCGGCACCCTGCTGCTGGTCACCCACGACCGCCGGATGCTGGAGACGGTCTCGGTCAACCGCCGCCTCGCGGTGGCGGACGGACAGGTCACGGAGCTGTAGGAGCTCTCGGAGCTGTCGGAGCCGGGCGGGTGCGGCGAGGCTCCGGCGGGACGACCGGGCCCAGGTTGGTTTAGACCACTGCCGGGCTTCCCATACAGGTCATATGACCTCCTACCCCAGTGTCCCGCTGCACCCGATGGCCGTGCCCGCTCACGAGGCCGAGGCACGCGCCAGGGACTTCCACCAGGTGATGGCCCAGCGCCGCACCGTGCGCGACTACGACCGCCGACCGATCCCCGAGGGGGTGCTGGACTGGGCGGTGCGCACCGCCGCCACCGCGCCGAGCGGGGCCCACGTTCAGCCGTGGCGGTTCGTGGTGATCACCGACCCCGAGCGCAAGCGGCGGCTGCGCGAGGCCGCCGAGGCCGAGGAGCGCGAGTTCTACGACCACCGGGCCTCGGCGGAGTGGCTGGCCGCGCTGGCACCGATCGGCACCGACTGGCACAAGCCGTTCCTGGAGGACGCGCCGGCCGTGATCGTGGTCTTCGAGGTGCACAAGGGCCCCGACTCGCCGCGCCCCTACTACACCAAGGAGTCGGTCGGCATCGCCGTCGGCCTGCTGCTCGCCTCGCTGCACCAGGCCGGACTGGCCACCCTGACCCACACCCCGAGCCCGATGAAGTTCCTCAACGAGGTCTGCGACCGGCCCGCCGAGGAGCGCGCCGCCTACGTGATCCCGGTCGGGTACCCGGCCGACGAGGCCCGGGTGCCGGACCTGCGGCGCAAGGAGCTGGACGAGGTGCTGGTCCGGCTCTGACGCGCTCGCGGCCCCGGGTCAGCCGGTGCGCACGTTCACCGTGCTGAAGCCGAGCGAGCGCAGCAGCTCCTCAAGGGCGTCGCGGGTGTTCTGCTCGGCGCGCTGGAGCAGCCCGGAGTCCTGGGCGGCGCTGGCGATGCGCCGGGTGGCCAGCCGCTCCACCTGCTGCTGGTCACCCGGGTTGCCGGAGAGGAAGTCGCCGATCCGGTCGAAGAGGCCGCGCTCCTGGGAGTAGACGTAGGAGCGTTTGCTGTCGAGCGCCACCTGCCCCAGCTGGGCGTGCGGCACGACGAGGGTGGCGCTGCGGCGGTCGGCGGAGACGGTGACACCGGATCCGGCGACCTTGCCGAGGTCGACGTAGGCCTCCACCGTGCCGGCGGCCACGTACAGGGTCCGGTGGCCCAGCAGCGCGGACGGGAGGAACTTCGCCTCCTGGTCGAGGTCGACCACGAGCTGGAAGTTGCCGGTCGCCGAGGTGTAATGACTCATGTCCTGGATGGACTTGAGCAGCACCGGTTGGCTGCGGTCGGTCGTCCGCTCGGCGAACGGGTCGGGCAGGCCGGGCAGCAGGCGCAGGTCGGCCGCGGCCAGGAAGAGCGCGGTGATCACGGCCAGGGTGACCGGCAGACCGACGTACCACGGGACCCGGCGGCGCGCGGGGGCGGCGGGGGCCGGGGCGGGGGCCGGCTCCCGGTCGGCGCCCCGGTCTGACGCGGGCGTGTCGGGGTCTGACGCGGGCCTGTCGGGTCTGTCGGGGAGTGGGGCGGTTCCCCGCCGGGAGGAACGGAACATGGCGGACTGCCTCCTTCGGCACTGAGTCGGCGTTGAGTCGGCACCAGTCCGGGCCGAGCCGCCCGGATGCCTGAACTCCGTTGCTCGGCACGCTCGGTGAGCGTCGGATCTCGCCTGCCCCGAACCGGCTGGACGACGCCGGCGCGCAGCCGCCGGTTTGAACTCCGCCCAGCGGGCAGGCGCTTGACCGGGCCGCTGCGACATCTCCCCGCCGTGCGGCCGCTGGTGAAGCCCCGGTGCCGCCGGGAGCGGCACGGCGCGGGCCCGACCGGGCCCGGCAGCGAAGGAGGATCGGTATGAGCGTGTTGATCGCATCGGTGGTCGTCGTGCTGGCGGTCGCGGCGGGTCTCGCCGTGGCACTCCCGCGGCTGACCACCCACCGGCTCCAGCAGCGCTTCGGGCCGGAGTACGACCGGACGGTGCGGACCCACGACGGCCGCACCCGGGAGGCCGAACAGGAGCTCGTCGAACGGCTGCGCCTGGTCCGCCGGTTGAACCTCACCCCACTGCCGCGGCGGCGCGTCGAGGAGACCACGGCCCGGCTCGGCACGCTCCAGGAGCTCTTCGTCGACGACCCGGCCCGCGCGCTGGACGAGACCTCGGCGCTGCTGGACGCGGCGCTGGACGAGATCGGGTACCCCACCCAGGGGCGAGCGGGCGCGCTGTCGGTCGACCACGGGGCGCGGCTGCCCGCCTACCGGTCGGCGCAGCGGGTGCTCGAACGCACCCGCTCCGAGCAGGTCGGCACCGAGGAGCTGCGGACGGCTCTGCTGGGGGTGCGGGACATGATCGTGGAGGTCGTGCGGGCCGGCGCCGGGCGTCGCCCCGAGGGCTCGACCCCGCCCGCGCCGGCGGCGCCGTCCCGGCGCGCGCAGCGTCCGACCGTCCCGCGCCAGGCCATCCGCTGACCGGCGGCACCCGGCACCCGGCACCCGGCACCGACAACTCGAAGGAGAGTACGACGATGGCCCAGTACGGATCCGCGGCGGCGAACGACGACGACAGCGCCGCCGACCACGGCTCGACCCCTGACACCCGTGCGGCGGACCGCCGCCGCGAGCAGGCGTCGGCGGACCTGGCGAAGCGGGAGCCGGACACCTACCGGCCGGACAGCGACCGCCGCGACACCGACCGTCGGGACAGCGACCGCCGGGACAGCAACCGCTCGGACGCCGGCAGGCGCCCGGCCGGCGGGCGGTTCGCCGTCGTCCCGGCCGGGGAGCAGGCCGCGCCGAGAGGGGCCGACAGCCAGTCCGCCACCGACAACGCCGCCGTCGGCAGCGGCAGCGGCAGCGGATGGCTCGCCCCCGAGCGCGCGCAGCGACTCCGCGCCGAGTGGCACTCCGTCCAGGCGGGCTTCGTCGACGACCCGCGCCAGTCCGTCGACGAGGCGGATGCCCTGGTCGAGAAGTCGATCGGCCTGATCACCGAGGCCGTCGCGGAGCGCCGCCGCCAGCTGCGCGGTCCCGACCCGGCGCCGGGCGAGGAGCCCGCGGGCCGCACCGAGGAACTGCGGCTCACCCTGCGGCAGTACCGCACCCTGCTGGACCGGCTGCTGGACGCCTGACGCTCCACGGCCTCCGGGCACCAGGGCCCACCCGAGTCCGCCACCCGCCGACACCGGCGGACGGCGGGCGCGGGTGGGCTGACATCATTCGTACCGTGACCGACATCGCCGATGAGCCCGCCCCCACCGCGCCGCCCGCCGACAGCCACCCGCCGGAGTGGCTCGACCTGCCGGACGGCTTCGCGCTGCGCCGCCGCACCGCCGCGGACGCCGGCGAGATGAACAGCGTGATCGTGCGCAACAACGCGCACCTGCGGCCGTGGATGCCCTGGGCGGCCGGCCTGCCGACCCTGGCGCACACCGCCGAGATGATCCGGCTCGGCTCCCAGCTGTGGGAACAGGGCTCGGACTTCCTCTACGTGCTGGTGCACGCCGAGCGGCCCGGCGGGGTGCTGGGCATGTTCGGCCTGCACCGGCGGATCGGCCCCGGCGCCATCGAGATCGGCTACTGGATCGACCAGGCGCACACCGGTCGTTCGCTGGCCACCAACGGCGCGGCGGCGCTCACCGGGGCGGCGCTCCGGCTCGTCGACGTGGAGCGGGTGGAGATCCACTGCGACGAGGCGAACGCGGCCAGCGCCGCCGTCCCGCGCAAGCTCGGCTACCGGCTCGACCGCATCGCCGAGGGCCCGATCGCGGCGCCGGCCGAGACCGGGCGCAAGCTGATCTGGATCCAGCGGCGCCCGGCCCACTGAGCCCGGCCGCCGCGCCCGCGCCCCAACGCCCCTCCGGTCCCCGCGCCCTACGCCCTACGCCCTACGCCGGAACCATCCGGGCCCGGGCGATCACCGCCTCGGTGTCCACCCCGACCGGCAGCGTGCCGAAGGCGCTGCCGTGGTCGCCGCCCAGCCGCGAGGCGCAGAACGCGTCGGCCACCGCCGGTTCGCCGTGCCGCACCAGCAGCGCCGCCTGCAGGGTGAGCGCCATCGACTCGACCACCCGGCGGGTGCGGTACTCGACCTCCGCCAGGTCGCCGAGCTCCTTGCGCAGCGTGGCCACCGCCGCGTCCAGCCGGCGGTCGGCGCCCGCCACCGCGTCCAGTTCGGCGAAGTAGGCCTGCACGGACTCGGGGCTGCGGGCCATGGCGCGCAGCGCGTCCAACGCCGCCACGTTGCCCGAGCCCTCCCAGATCGAGACCAGCGGCGCCTCCCGGTAGAGCCGGGGCATCCCCGACTCCTCGACGTAGCCGTTGCCGCCCAGGCACTCCAGCGCCTCGGCCGCGTGCGCCGGCCCGCGCTTGCAGACCCAGTACTTGGTCACCGCCAGCGCCAGGCGCTTGAAGTGCGCCTCGCCCTCGTCGCCCGCCGCCGCCCGGTCGGTGGCCTCGGCCAGCCGCAGCGCCACCGTGGTCGCGGCCTCGGACTCGATCGCCAGGTCGGCCAGCACGTTGCGCATCAGCGGCTGGTTGACCAGCTCGGTGCCGAACGCCCGCCGGTGGTCGGCGTGCTGGACGGCGCGCTGGACGCCCAGCCGCATCCCGGCGGCCGCGCCCAGGGTGCAGTCGAGCCGGGTCATGTTGACCATCTCGATGATGGTCCGCACCCCGCGCCCCTCCTCGCCGACCAGCCAGCCCACCGCCTCCTCGTACTCCAGCTCGGCGGAGGCGTTGGAGCGGTTGCCCAGCTTCTCCTTGAGCCGCTGGATCCGCAGCGCGTTGCGGGTGCCGTCGGGCAGCACCCGGGGCAGCAGGAAGCAGCTGAGCCCGCCCGGCGCCTGGGCGAGCGTCAGGAAGACGTCCGACATCGGCGCGGAGGTGAACCACTTGTGGCCGGTCAGGTGGTAGGTGCCGTCCCCGGCGGGCAGCGCGACGGTGGTGTTGGCCCGGACGTCCGAGCCGCCCTGCTTCTCGGTCATCGACATGCCGGCGATCAGCCCGCGCTTGCCCTGCGGCTCGCGCAGCCCGAAGTCGTAGACGTTCGAGGCGAGCAGCGGCTCGAAGGTCTCGGCCAGTGCGGGGGTGGCGCGCAGCGCCGGAACGGCGGCGTAGGTCATCGAGACCGGGCAGCCGTGGCCGGCCTCGACCTGGCTCCACAGGTAGAACTTGGCGGCCCGCGCGGTGTGCGCGCCCGGGCGCGGGTCGCGCCAGGGCGCGGCGTGCAGGCCGTGCTCGACCGCGACGCTCATCAGCTGGTGCCACGCCGGGTGGAACTCGACCTCGTCGATCCGGTGCCCGAACCGGTCGTGGGTGCGCAGCACCGGCTCGTTCTCGTTGGCCAGCCGCCCCCACTCGGCGGCCCGCTCGGTGCCGCCGAGCACGCCGAGTTCACGCAGTTCGGGCTCGGCCCAGCCGGCTCCGGCCCGGTGCAGCGCGGCGAGCAGGGCGGGGTCCTCGGCCAGGTTGTGGCCGTAGGGCGGCGGGACCTGGTTGGTGACCTCGTGGGTGTGCGGCACGGTCTGCTCCCTACTCGTGAGTAAGACAGCACCAGAGTAGGGGTTCCACCGACGGCGGACTACGATCGGCCGATGACGGAACGCACCGATCTCAGCAGCCCGCCCGAGGACCGCTATCCCGCCCTGTTCGCGCCGCAGCGCTGGGAGTGGGGCGGGATCGACGCCCAGTTCGCCGTCGAGATGCCGCCGGACGAGCTGATCACCAACATCCACCTGATCGGTTTCGCCGGCGATCTGGTGGTGCTCTGCCGTGATGCCCGGGGCCACTGGTTCCTGCCCGGCGGCACCCGGGAGCCGGGCGAGTCGGTCGGCGACTGCCTGGCCCGCGAGTTGCGCGAGGAGGCGGGGGCGCGGCTGCTCGGCGAGCCGGTCTGGCTGGGCGCGCACCGGGCGGTGACGGACCGTCCGACGCCGTACCGGCCCTGGCAGCCGCACCCGCTCAAGGCCTGGCTCTGGGGCCACGCCGAGGTCCTGGTGGACAGCGAGCCGACCAACCCGGCGGACGGCGAGCAGGTGGTCGAGGTGCGCGCGGTGCCGGTCGGCGAGGCGGGCGCGCTGCTCTCGCGCGGGCGCGAGCGGTGGTGGGCCGAGCTGATCGAACTGGCGGCGGCGCACCGGAGCTGACGGGGCGTGGGACGAAGCCCACGCCCCGCCGGCCGCGCGCTACTTGCCGAGCCCGGCCCGGCGCAGCGCGTCGGCCATCGCGCTGTTGGCCACCGGCGCGGGCCTGGCCCCGCCGCCTGCGCCCGAGTTGCCACCGGAGTTGCCGCCGGAGTTGCCACCGCCGCGCCGGTCCTGGCGCGGCGGACGCGGACCCCGCTCGCCGCGCTCCCCGCGCTCGCCCCGGTCACCACGCTCACCGCGCTCACGCGGCCCGCCGGCCGGCCGGGGCGCGGTCTCGTCCTCCAGCCGCAGGGTCAGCCCGATCCGCTTGCGCGGGACGTCGACCGAGACGACCTTGCAGGTCACCACGTCACCGGACTTGACCACCTCGCGCGGGTCCTTGACGAACCTGGTCGACAGCGCCGAGACGTGGACCAGCCCGTCCTGGTGCACGCCCACGTCGACGAAGGCGCCGAAGGCGGCGACGTTGGTCACCACGCCCTCCAGCACCATGCCCACCACCAGGTCGCCGATCTTGTCGACGCCCTCCTTGAAGGTGGCGGTGCGGAACGCCGGGCGCGGGTCGCGCCCCGGCTTGTCCAGCTCGCCCAGGATGTCGGTGACGGTCGGGATGCCGAAGGTCTCGTCGGCGAACTCGGCCGGGCGCAGCGCCCGCAGCGCGGTGCCGTTGCCGACCAGTTCGCGCACCGTGCCGCCGGTCTTCGCCAGGATCCGGCGCACCACCGGGTAGGCCTCGGGGTGCACGGCGGAGCCGTCCAGCGGGTCGTCGCCGTCCGGGATCCGCAGGAAGCCCGCGCACTGCTCGAAGGCCTTCGGGCCCAGCCGCGCCACGTCCTTGAGCGCCTTGCGGGTGCGGAACGGGCCGTTGGCGTCGCGGTGCGCCACGATGTTGTCGGCCAGCGTGCCGTTCACCCCGGAGACCCGGGTGAGCAGCGGGGCGGAGGCGGTGTTGACGTCCACGCCGACCGCGTTGACGCAGTCCTCGACCACCGCGTCCAGCGAGCGGGAGAGCTTCAACTCGCTGAGGTCGTGCTGGTACTGGCCGACCCCGATCGACTTCGGGTCGATCTTGACCAGTTCGGCCAGCGGGTCCTGCAGCCGGCGGGCGATCGAGACCGCGCCGCGGATCGACACGTTGAGCTCGGGCAGCTCCTGCGAGGCGAAGGCGGAGGCGGAGTAGACCGAGGCGCCTGCCTCGGAGACCATCGCCTTGGTCAGCTTCAGCTCCGGGTGGCGGTTGATCAGGTCCTCGGCCAGCTTGTCGGTCTCGCGCGAGGCCGTGCCGTTGCCGATCGCGATCAGGTCCACCTGGTGCGCCTCGGCCAGCGCCGCCAGGGTGGCCAGCGCCGCGTCCCACTTGTTGGCGGGCTGGTGCGGGTAGATGGTGTCGTGCGCGACCACCTTGCCGGTGGCGTCCACCACGGCGACCTTGACGCCGGTGCGGAAGCCCGGGTCCAGGCCCATGGTGGCCCGGGTGCCGGCCGGCGCGGCGAGCAGCAGGTCGCGCAGGTTGGCGGCGAAGACCTTGACCGCCTCGTCCTCCGCCTCCTGGCGCAGCCGGCCGCGCAGGTCCAGGCCGAGCCGGACCAGGATCCGGGTGCGCCAGGCCCAGCGGACGGTGTCGCCGAGCCACTTGTCGGCCGGGCGGCCGTGGTCGGCGACCCCGAAGCGGGCGGCGATCCGCTGCTCGTAGTCGCTCGCGCCGGGCAGGTCGCCCTCCGCCTCCCCGTCGAAGGGCGACAGGTCGAGGTCGAGCACCTCCTCCTTCTCGCCGCGCAGCATGGCCAGGATCCGGTGCGAGGGCAGCTTGGTGAACG
Organism: Kitasatospora sp. NBC_01287; assembly: GCF_026340565.1. Classification (NCBI taxonomy): domain Bacteria; kingdom Bacillati; phylum Actinomycetota; class Actinomycetes; order Kitasatosporales; family Streptomycetaceae; genus Kitasatospora; species Kitasatospora sp. NBC_01287. The sequence continues at coordinate 7,027,460 of NZ_JAPEPB010000001.1, read as the reverse complement.
GCTCGGCGAAGTCGAAGTAGTCGGCGAACTTCGCGCCCTCCGTCTCCTTGCCCGCGCGGACGGTGGCCACCACCCGGCCCCGGCCCCACATCCGCTCGCGCAGCGTGCCGATCAGGTCGGCGTCCTCGGCGAACCGCTCGACCAGGATCGCCCGGGCGCCCTCCAGCGCGGCGGGCGCGTCGGCCACCTGCTCGTTGACGAAGGCCGCGGCGCGCGCGGCCGGGTCCTGCCCGGGGTCGGCCAGCAGCTGCTCGGCCAGCGGCTCAAGGCCCGCCTCGCGGGCGATCTGGGCCTTGGTGCGGCGCTTGGGCTTGTACGGGAGGTAGATGTCCTCCAGGCGCGCCTTGGAGTCGGCGGCCAGCACCTGGGCGCGCAGCGCGTCGTCCAGCTTGCCCTGCGCCTCGATCGACTCCAGCACCGCGGCCCGGCGCTCCTCCAGCTCCCGCAGGTAGCGCAGCCGCTCCTCCAGGGTGCGCAGCTGGGTGTCGTCCAGCTCGCCGGTGACCTCCTTGCGGTACCGGGCGATGAACGGCACCGTCGAGCCGCCGTCCAGCAGCTCGACGGCCGCCCTCACCTGCCCTTCCCGGACCCCGAGTTCCTCGGCGATCCGCCGCCCGACGGCCTGTTCGGCCGCCGCGGCTGCCCGTGCTGACTGCTCGGCTGGCGTGGTCACGAAGCCGGTCACCTTCTCATGAGTCGCGTTGCGCTTACCCCCCGCATTCTGTCAGTTGTAGAGTCCGGGCATGGCTGACGCGCTGCTCGACAAGCTGGGCCGGGGCAAGTACCTGCTGGTCACCTCGTACAAGAAGGACGGCACGGCGGTGCCCACCCCCGTCTGGGTGGTGCGGGACGGGGAGGCGCTCGGCATCTGGACGGTGGCCGACTCCTGGAAGGTCAAGCGGATCCGGCGGCGGCCCGAGGTGCTCGTGGGGCCGTGCGACGTGCGCGGGCGGCCGACCGGTGAGTCGGTGCCGGCCGCGGCCGAACTGCTGGACGCCGCCGGGGCCGCCCGCTACCGGCAGCTGCTGTCCCGCAAGTACGGGCTGATGGGCCGGCTGACCCTGCTGGGCAGCCGGCTGCGGCGCGGCGCCGACGGCACGGTCGGCATCCGGATCACCCTCATCCCTTAGGAGCTGTCCGGCCGTTACCCCTTCAGCTCGGGGAACTGGTCGTCGCGCCACTCCTGGCCGGCGACCGGCCCCGCGGCCTCGCGGTTGCGCAGCTCGACCCGGCGGATCTTGCCGGAGATGGTCTTGGGCAGCTCGTAGAACTCCAGCCGCCGCACCCGCAGGTAGGGCGCCAGGTTCTGCCGGGCGTGCCGCAGGATCGCCAGCGCGGTGTCGCGGTCCGGCGCCCAACCCGGGGCGAGCGCGACGTAGGCCTTGGGCACCGCGAGCCGGGTCGCGTCGGGTGCCGGGACCACCGCCGCCTCGGCGACCGCGGGGTGCTCGATCAGCACGCTCTCCAGCTCGAACGGCGAGATCTTGTAGTCGGAGGCCTTGAACACGTCGTCGGTGCGGCCGATGTAGGTGATGTAGCCGTCGGCGTCGCGGGCCGCCACATCGCCGGTGTGGTAGTAACCGCCCGCCATCACCTCGGCGTTGCGCGCCTCGTCGGCCAGGTAGCCGGTCATCAGGTTGACCGGCCGCCGCGCCAGGTCCAGGCAGAGCTCGCCCTCCTCGGCCGGCTCGCCGCTGACCGGGTCGACCAGCACCACCGGCACGCCGGGCAGCGGGCGGCCCATCGAGCCCGGCTTGACCGGCGCGCCGGGCGTGTTGCCGACCAGCAGGGTGGTCTCGGTCTGCCCGAAGCCGTCCCGGATGGTGCGCCCCCAGTGCCGCTCGACCTGCGCGATCACCTCGGGGTTGAGCGGCTCGCCGGCCGCGAGCAGCTCGCGCAGCTCGCCGGGTCCGGCGGACAGGTCGGCCTGGATCAGCATCCGCCACACCGTCGGCGGAGCGCAGAAGGTGGTCACCCGCGCCCGGTGCAGCTGCTCGACCAGCCGGGCGGCGTCGAACCGGGTGTAGTTGTGGACGAAGATGGTCGCCTCGGCGATCCACGGCGCGAAGAAGCAGCTCCAGGCGTGCTTGGCCCAGCCGGGCGAGCTGATGTTGAGGTGCACGTCGCCCGGGCGCAGGCCGGTCCAGTACATCGTGGTCAGGTGGCCGACCGGGTAGGAGACCTGGGTGTGCTCGACCATCTTGGGGCGGCTGGTGGTGCCGGAGGTGAAGTAGACCAGCAGCGGGTCGGTGGGCGCGGTGGTGGCGGTGAACGGGGCCGGGTCGGCGAGCCGGTAGGCGGCTTCGAAGGCGGCCCAGCCGTCGGCCGCGCCGCCGACCGCGATCCGGGTGAAGTCGGCGCTCAACCCGGTGAACTTGGGGGTGTCGGCGAGGTTGGCCACCACGTGCCGGGCCCGGCCGCGCTCGATCCGGTCGGCCAGGTCGGCGGCGCCGAGCGCGGTGGTGGTGGGCATGATCACCGCGCCGAGCTTGAGCACCGCGAGCATCGCCTCCCAGAGCTCGACCTGGTTGCCCAGCATCAGCATGACCCGGTCCCCGGACCGCACGCCGAGCCCGGCCAGGTGGTGGGCCACCTGGTCGGAGCGGTGCGCCAGTTCGGCGAAGCTGTACTTCGCCTCCTGCCCGTCCTCCTCGACGATCCAGAGCGCGGTGCGGTCGTTGCCCCGGGCGATCGCGTCGAACCAGTCGACGGCCCAGTTGAAGGGGCCCTCGATCACGGGCCAGGCGAAGTCGGCCGCACCGTCCTGAGCCAGCAGCAGGTCACGGGCGGCGCGATAGGTCTCAGTGGCGGTCACGGCAGCCGAGCATACCGAGCGGCCGGGCGCCCGGCAGGGGCTCAGCCCTGGTAGGGCAGCAACTCCGGCCGCTTGGGCGGTCGTCCGTCCCCGGACGAACGGCCGGTCAACCGCCGTCCCAGCCAGGGCAGCAGGTGGATCCGCAGCCAACGCAGGTCGGCGCGGAGCACGGCGAGGCGGCCCACCGGCGGGGCGGGCGGCAGCGGCGCCCGCCAGTCGAAGGCCGGCGGGCGCCCGAGTGCCTGCAGCACCGCCTCGGCGACCCGCCGGTGCCCCTCGGGCGACAGGTGCAGCCGGTCCTCCGCCCAGAGCCGGCGGTCGTCGAAGCAACGGGCCGAGAAGAGGTCGACCACCGCGACCCTGGGGTGCTCGCCGAGTTCCTCGACGAAGGCCTTGAGCCGCGTGATGGCCGGCAGCAGCCGGGCGCCGCCCGCCATCCGGCGGGTCGGGTCGGTGCTCGTGAAGAGCACCACCACGGCCCCCGTGGCGAGCAGTCGCTCGGCCGCCGACCCCAGGCGCGCCCGCACCTCGGCGATGTCGCAGCCCGGGCGCAGCACGTCGTTGAGCCCGCCGGCCAGGGTGACCAGCTCCGCCCCCGCGGACTCGGCCGGCGCCAGCTGCTCGGCGCAGATCTGCCCGATCAGCTTGCCCCGCACCGCGAGGTTGGCGTACCGGAAGTCACCCCCGTCGACTTCCGAAGCGAGCGCGGCGGCCAGCCGGTCGGCCCAGCCGCGGTAGTGGCCGTCGGGTCCCAGCTCGTCGCACATGCCCTCGGTGAAGGAGTCGCCGAGGGCGAGGTAGCTACTGAAGCGGGTGGGGGCGGTGGTCTGGTCCATAGCACCCCGATGCTACCGGCGGGTACCCCCGGGTTGTGGCCCGGGGCCGCCGGGCTTCCCTCCCGACGGCCCCGGAGACTGTGTGGAGACCGCGTCAGGCGGGCACCGGGGCGTCCGTCACCCAGTGCCCGCGCACCGCGTCGGTCGGCCGCTGCTCGCCGAGCGCGGGCAGCCCCCAGCTGCCGAGCGCGTCGATGACCGCCCGCAGCCCGGCGCCGCGCTCGGTCAGCTCGTACACCGTCGCGTTGGCCGGGCGCTCCAGCTTGCGCCGCACCACCACGCCCTCGCCCTCCAGTTGCTTGAGCCGGGCGGCCAGGATGTCCGTGCTGACCCCGGGGAGGTCGGCGTGCAGGTCCGTGTACCGGCGCGGTCCGCCCAGGAGTTCACGGACGATCAGGAGGCTCCAGCGCTCCCCGACCGCGTCCAGGGACCGGGCGACGGCGCAGTACTGGTCGTAGCTTCTGCGTGACATGCCATCAGCATAGCCAAAAGGTTGGACTTTCCAAGTGCCTACTTGGTAGAACAAAGCAACCAGATGGTGAAGCCGGGAGGCAGCAGTGGAGTATCGGCAGTCCAGCAAGCTCGCGGGCGTGTGCTACGAGATCCGCGGCCCGGTGGTTGATCAGGCCAATGCCCTGGAGGAGGCCGGGCACAGCGTGCTGCGGCTGAACACGGGCAACCCGGCGCCGTTCGGCTTCGAGGCGCCCGAGGAGATCCTGCAGGACATCATCCGCAACCTGCCCAACGCCCACGGCTACAGCGACTCGCGCGGCATCCTGCCGGCCCGCCGCGCGGTGGTGCAGTACTACCAGCAGCGCGGGGTGGCCGGGGTCGACGTCAACGACGTCTTCCTCGGCAACGGCGCCTCCGAGCTGATCCAGATGGCCGTGCAGGCCCTGGTGGACGACGGCGACGAGGTGCTGGTCCCGGCCCCCGACTTCCCGCTCTGGACCGCCGTGGTGCGCCTGGCCGGCGGCAAGGCGGTGCACTACCTCTGCGACGAGGAGGCCGAGTGGTACCCGGACCTCGCCGACATCGCCGCCAAGATCACCTCGCGGACCAAGGCCATCGTGGTGATCAACCCCAACAACCCGACCGGCGCGGTCTATCCGAAGGAGCTGCTGGACGGCATCCTGGACCTGGCCCGCCGGCACGGCCTGATGGTGCTGGCCGACGAGATCTACGACAAGATCCTCTACGACGGCGTCGAGCACCACTGCCTGGCCGCGCTCGCCGACGACGTGCTCACCCTCACCTTCAACGGGCTCTCCAAGGCCTACCGGGTGGCCGGCTTCCGCAGCGGCTGGCTGGTGGTCTCCGGGCCCAAGCAGCACGCCAGGGACTACCTGGAGGGGCTGACCATGCTGGCCGGCATGCGGCTGTGCCCCAACGTGCCGGCCCAGTTCGCGGTGCAGGCCGCCCTCGGCGGCCACCAGTCGATCCACGACCTGACGCTGCCGACCGGGCGGCTCACCGAGCAGCGCGACGTCACCTGGCGCGCCCTCAACGAGCTGCCGGGGGTGAGCTGCGTCAAGCCCAAGGGCGCGCTCTACGCCTTCGCCAAGCTGGACCCGGCGGTGCACAGGATCAAGGACGACGAGCGCTTCGTGCTCGACCTGCTGCTCCGCGAGAAGATCCACATCGTCCAGGGCACCGGCTTCAACTGGCCCCGCCCGGACCACTTCCGCTTCGTCACCCTGCCCAGGGCCGACGACCTGGAGACCGCGATCAGCCGGATCGGCCGCTTCCTCACCACCTACCGGCAGTAGGCGCCGGGCGTCCGCGAATCGCCGGAGCTTCACCCGAAAGATCACGTGCGGTCCGGTCCGCACGCCTCCCCCGCACTGCCGTACGCGTCTTACGGGCCGTCGGTCCTCCGCTGACACTGAGGAAGATCGACGGCCATCGTCCGGCGTGGCCGAATGTCCCGGTGGGGGGATCCCAATGGCACAGCCCTTCGAACTACCCGACTTCTACCTGCCGCACCCGGCCACGCTCAACCCGCACCTGGAGGGCGCGCGCGTGCACACCCGCGCCTGGGCGCGCGAGATGGGCATGCTGGAGGGCAGCGGCGTCTGGGAGGCGCAGGACCTGGAGGACCACGACTACGCGCTCCTCTGCGCCTACACGCACCCGGACTGCGACAGCACCGCGCTCGACCTGGTCACCGACTGGTACGTCTGGGTCTTCTTCTTCGACGACCACTTCCTGGAGATCTTCAAGCGCACCCTGGACCGGCCCGGCGGCAAGGTCTACCTGGACCGGCTGCCGCTCTTCATGCCGATGGACTGGACGCCGGAGCAGGGGCCGGGCGGCTTCCCCGAGCCGACCAACCCGGTCGAGGCGGGCCTGGCCGACCTGTGGGCGCGGACCGTGCCGAGCATGTCGCCGGACTGGCGGGCCCGGTTCCGGGAGAGCACCGAGCACCTGCTGAACGAGTCCATGTGGGAGCTGTCCAACATCGACCAGGGCCGGGTCGCCAACCCGGTCGAGTACATCGAGATGCGCCGCAAGGTCGGCGGCGCCCCCTGGTCGGCCGGGCTGGTCGAGTTCGCCGCGCAGGCCGAGATCCCGGCCCGGGTGGCCGCCGGCCGCCCGCTGCGGGTGCTGCGCGACACCTTCTCGGACGGCGTGCACCTGCGCAACGACCTCTTCTCCTACCAGCGCGAGGTGAGCGAGGAGGGCGAGCTGAGCAACGGCGTCCTGGTCCTGGAGACCTTCCTCGACTACACCACCCAGCAGGCCGCCGACGCGGTCAACGAGCTGCTGACCAGCCGGCTGCACCAGTTCGAGAACACCTTCTTCACCGAACTGCCGCTGCTCTTCGCCGAGTACGGCCTGGCCCCCGACGAGATCGCCCGGGTGCTCGCCTACGCCAAGGGCCTCCAGGACTGGCAGTCCGGCGGCCACGAGTGGCACATGCGCAGCAGCCGGTACATGAACGAGCGCGCCGACCTCGGCGGTTCGGCCTTCTCGCCGGTCCCGGTCGGGCTCGGCACCTCCGCCGCCGAGGTGCGCCGCTTCCTCGACCCCACCGTGCTGCGCAGCTTCACCCACGTCCCGTACCAGAGCGTGCCGCCGTTCCAGGTCCCGGAGATGTACCTGCCCTTCCCGCCCGCCCTGAGCCCGCACCTGGGCAGCGCCCGGCGCGACTCCACCGCCTGGGCCCGGGAGATGGGCTACCTGGACCTGGTCCCCGGCCTGACGGACTCCGGCGTCTGGGACGATCGCAAGATCGTCTCGTACGACCTGGCGCTCTGCTCGGCCGGCCTCGACCCGGACGCCACTCCCGAGGAGCTCGCCCTCTCCGCCGAGTGGCTGATCTGGGGCACCTACGGGGACGACTGGTTCCCGATCGCCTTCGGCCACCCGGGCGATGTGCCCGCCGCGCGGGCCTGCGTCGACCGGCTCGCCCAGTTCCTCACCCGCTCGCCCACCGAGCCGTTGCCCGTCCCGGTCACGGCGCTGGAGCGCGGGCTGGCCGACCTCTGGCCCCGCACCGCCGACCCGATGCCGCCGGCGGCCCGCGCCGCCTTCCGCGACGCCGTCGGCGACATGCTGGACAGCTGGGTCTGGGAGATCGCCAACGTCGCCGAGAACCGCATCCCCGACCCCGTCGACTACGTCGAGATGCGCCGCCACACCTTCGGCTCCGACCTGACCATGAGCCTGGCCCGGTTCGCCAACCAGCGCACGCTGCCCGACGAGGTCTTCCGCTCCGGCACCATCGAGGCGCTGAACCACGCGGCCGCCGACTACGCCTGCCTGATCAACGACCTCTTCTCCTACCGCAAGGAGGTCCAGTACGAGGGCGAGATCCACAACGCCGTCCTGGTGGTGCAGAACTTCCTCAACTGCGACCTGCCGCACGCCCTCGCCGTGGTCTCCGACCTGCAGACCTCGCGGATGCGGCAGTTCGAGCACCTGACCGCCAACGAGATCCCGCAGCTCTGCGAGGACTTCGCGCTCGACGCCGCCCAGCGCGCGGAGCTGGAGGACTACCTCCAGGACCTGCGCAACTGGATGAGCGGCATCTACGTCTGGCACCGGGACGTCGGCCGGTACCGCGACGCCGAGCAGGAGTACCAGCCCGCCGCCCACCACCGGCGGCTGGCCGCGGCCGCGGCGGCCGGCCCGGTCACCACCGGTTTCCGGGTCCCGGTCCCCAGCGGCCTGGGCACCTCCGCCACCCGGATCGCGGCACTCGGCTGACAGTGACGCCGGCGGGCAGCGGGTGCCCCGGTCCACGGACCGGGGCACCCGGCTAGGCTCCCCTGGTGGACACCCTCGATCACCGCACGCTCGTCGCCGAAGAAGCCGCCCGGTTCGCCGCCCTGATCAGGGGCGTCGACCTGGCCACCCCCGTCCCCGGTTGCCCCGGCTGGACCCTCCTGGAGCTGACCCGGCACGCCGGCAGCGTCCAGCGTTGGTTCGCCGGGCTGCTCAACCAGCGGATCCAGCAGCCGCCGGCCCGCCGCGAGGTCGAACTGGACCTGCCCGCCACGGTGGACGGCTATCCGCAGTGGCTGCTCGCCGGCGCCGCCGTGGCGGCCGAGGCCTTCGCCGGCATCGAGCCCGAGACCGCGATGTGGGCCTGGGGCCCCGACCAGCACGCCCGCTTCTGGGCCCGCCGGATGCTCTTCGAGCTCCTGGTGCACCGGGCCGACGCCGAACTCGCGCTGGGCCTGCGGCCCGAGTTCGATGCGGCCGTCGCCGCCGACGGCATCGACGAGTTCCTCACCAACCTCCCGTCCGCCGGCATCTTCGCCCCCCAGGTGGCCCAGCTGCGCGGCACCGGCGAGACCATCGGCTTCGCCCGCACCGACGGCTCGGGCAGCTGGCTCGTCCGCCTGGACCCCGACGGCTTCGGCCTCACCACCGCCGACCCCGCCGGCCCCGCCGACCCCGCGACCGCCACCGTCCGGGGCACCGCCGCCGACCTGCTGCTCCTCCTCTACGGCCGCCTCGACCGCACGGCGCCCGCCTTCGAGGTCGGCGGGGACGAAGAGCTGCTGGCCCGCTGGTTCGCCAACTCGGCGTTCTGAGCGCGGCGAGCGGCGCGCGGTGAGGCGAGCCGGCAGGGGGTGAGGCGAGCCGGGTCCGCACCAGCGCGGTGCCACGCATGACAGCTGCTCAGCTGCTCAGCCGCTCAGCCGCTCAGCCGATGGTCCGATCGGTGCGCATCTGCCGCCCGGTCGCTGCACCGCGCGCGTGGCGGGGAACCCCTCCAGGTCGGGAACCACCCGCCTGAAAGGTCATCTCATGCCACACCGCACTCTCCGCCACGCCGCCACCCTGACCCTGGTCGCCTCGCTCGCGCTGGCCACCGCCGTCGCCGGGGCGGGCCCGGCCGGGGCCGCCTCGCCCGAGGACCATCCGTTCGAGGTGAGCGTCGGCACCACCGGGATCCAGGCGCCCAGCACCGGCACCGGTGGCCTGGTCAGCTTCCGGGTCAGGACCGACGACCCGAAGGGCCGGCACCTCCAGCTCCTCCGCCTGCACGACGGAGCCACCATCGACCGCCTGCTGGCGGACCTCGCCGACTCCGTCGGCAACGTCCCCGCGACCCGGGCCGCCGGGGTGCGCGCGGTGCGCGGCGAGGCCGACGCGCTGGGCGGTGCCATCGTGACGCCGCAGGTGCACGAGCAGTTCACCGAGGAGGTGGCGCCCGGCGCCGTCTACCTGGTGGACCTGACGGCGCTGCGCGCCGACCCCGCGCACCCGGTGGTCAAGCGTCTGGACCTGTCGGGGACCAACGGCCAGAGCGCCAACCAGGCCCGGTTCCCCGACGGCATGGTGATCGCCCGCGACACGCCGGCCGGTCCGCGGTTCCAGACCGAGGACTTCGACCACGCGCACCTGGCCTACCTGATGCACAACGACTCCGCGCAGCTCCAGGCGATGGAGCTGCGGCCGGTCGGCCCGGACACCACCGACGACCAGGTGCGGGCGTACTTCCAGGCGCTCGCGATCGGCCTGAACCCGCAGTCGCCGTTCACCGGCCCCGGCACCGGCTTCGGCGCGCTCTCGGGCGACCGCGGCGCCTCGGTGCAGGCGCACGGACTGGCGCCCGGCCGCTACGCGCTGCTCAGCCTGATCCCCGACGAGGAGACCGGCCAGCCGCAGGTGGTGCGGGGCATGCACCGGATCGTCACCCTGCAGTAGGCGCCCGTGGGGGGCCGCCAAGTCGCGGCCCCCCACGACTCTCAGTGCTTGGGGCCGTACATGATCACACCGACCCCGACCAGGCAGATCAGCGCGCCGAGCAGGTCGTAGCGGGTCGGCCGGAAGCCGTCCACCACCGCCCCCCAGATCAGCGAACCGGCCACGAACACCCCGCCGTAGGCCGCCAGCACCCGGCCGAAGTGGCTGTCCGGCTGCAGCGTCGCCACGAAGCCGTAGGCGCCCAGCGCCACGATCCCGGCACCGGCCCAGGCCCAGCCGCGGTGCTCGCGAACCCCCTGCCAGACCAGCCAGGCGCCCCCGATCTCCAGGATCGCGGCCAGGACGAAGAGCAGGGCGGAGCGCGCGACGGTCATGAGCCGGGAGTTTACGGCGTGCCGGTCGGCTCGCCCGCCTCACCCACCGGCTCGCCCGCCTCGCCGAGCACCGCCGAAACGGCCTGCGCCAACCGCCGCGCGACCAGCGCCGGATCACCCAGCGCGCCGCCGACCATCGCGCCGTCGCGCAGCAGGACCAGGATGTCCGCCTTCCGCTCGGCGTCGGCCGCTCCCGCTCCGGTCAGCAGCTCCGCCAGCAGCGAGCGCAGCCACGCCCGGTGCTCGGCGACCGCCCGCGCCACCGGGTTGGCCGGGTCGGGGTACTCGGCCGCCGCGTTGATGAACGGGCAGCCGCGGAAGCCCGGTCCGCACATCTCCTGCCCCAGCCGGGTGATCACCAGCGCGAGCACCCCCGCGGGCGCCGCGGCGGCCGTCGCGGTGGCGGCCTCGGCGCGGATCCGGGCGTCCCACTCCTGGATGTAGGAACGGACCAGCTCCTCCTTGCCCGGGAAGTGCCGGTAGAAGGTGGCCCGGGTGACGCCCGCCTCGGTGACGATCCGGTCCACGCCGACCGTGTGGATCCCCTCGGCGTAGAAGAGCCGGGTGGCCGCCGCCAGCACCCGCGCGCGGGCGGGCGACCGGTGGGTGGAGCGGGTGTCGGAAGGCGTACTCACGGTCCCGACCGTACTCCACCGCGTGAGCGGCCCCGGCCGGGCCCGCCACACCGGCCCGCCACGCCGGGCCGCCACGCCGAGCCCGCCACACCGGGCCGGGTGCGCCGAGGGCCGCCGCCGTACTACCATCGAGCCGAGAGAACGAACGTTCTGCCTCCCCCTGGTGCGAAAGGCTCCCTGATGGCCAAGTACCCCGAGGTCGGCGCCCCCGCGCCCGACTTCACCCTGCCCGGCCTACTGCTGACCGGCGACGCCGGGCAGCCCGCCGAGCGACGCGACTACCGGCCGGCCGAGGCCGCGGGCGGCCCGCTCGTGCTGGTCTTCTACCCGGGCGACAACACGGCCGTGTGCACCAAGCAGCTCTGCTCGTACACCTCGGACCTGGACCGGTTCCGCGACCTGGGCGCCACCGTCTGGGGGATCAGCCCGCAGGACCTGGACAGCCACGAGGCCTTCGCGCGCCGCCACGACCTGCGGTTCCCGCTGCTCGCCGACACGGACCGCACCGTCGCCAAGGCCTTCGGCATCGCCGTGCCCGGGCTGGGGCTGCGCCGCTCGGTCTTCATCCTCGACGGCGACGGCACGGTCCGCTGGCGCCACGTCGCGCTGGCCGGCCTGACCTTCCAGAACAGCGACACGCTGGCCGAGCAGTTGGCCGCCCTCTAGGCCCTGTCCGGCCCCGGTCACCTGGACCGGTCCGGGTCGGCGGCCGACCGGCGGCCGCCGCCCCGGACCGGGGCCCGGGGTCAGTGCCCCCTGGCGATCCACTCCTCCAGGTGCGGGGCCTCCTCGCCGATCGTGGTGGTCGGGCCGTGCCCGGTGTGCACCACGGTCTGCGGCGGGAGGACCAGCAGCCGCTCCTGGATCGAGCGGACGATGGTCGGGAAGTCGGAGAACGAACGCCCGGTCGCCCCCGGACCGCCCTGGAAGAGCGTGTCGCCGGTGAACACCGCCTCCAGCGCCGGCACGTAGACGCTCACGCCGCCGGGGCTGTGCCCGGGCGTGTGCCGGATGTGCAGGTAGAGGCCGCCCACCGTGATCCGCTGACCGTCCCTCAGCTCCTCGTCGGGGTGGTCGTCCGGGTGGGCCTGCTTCCACAGCGGCAGGTCGTCCGGGTGCAGGAAGATCGGCGCGCCGGTGAGCGCCGCGAGGGCGGGGGCGGCGTTCACGTGGTCGTTGTGCGCGTGGGTGCAGATGATCGCCAGCACCCGCCGGTCACCGACCTTCTCGGCGATCGCGGCCGCGTCGTGCGCGGGGTCGATCACCACGGCTTCGCGGTCGTTGGCGATGATCCAGACGTTGTTCTCCACCTCCCAGCTGCCGCCGTCCAGTTCGAAGGTGCCGGCGGTGACGAGGTGCTCGATCTCGGGTTCGGGGGGCATCACGTGCATCAGAGGACCACCACCGAGCGCAGCACGTCGCCGTCGCGCATCTTGTCGAAGGCCTGCTCGACCTCGTCCAGCGCGATCGTCTCGGTGACGAAGGCGTCCAGGTCCAGCCGGCCCTGCAGGTGCAGGTCGATCAGCATCGGGAAGTCGCGCGAGGGCAGGCAGTCCCCGTACCAGGAGGACTTCAGCGCGCCGCCGCGTCCGAAGACGTCGAGCAGCGGCAGTTCCAGCGTCATCTCCGGAGTCGGCACGCCGACCAGCACCACCGTGCCGGCCAGGTCCCGGGCGTAGAAGGCCTGCCGGTAGGTCTCGGGGCGGCCGACCGCCTCGATCACCACGTCCGCGCCGTTGCCGTCGGTCAGCGCGCGGACCGCCTCGACCACGTCGGCCCCGCCGGAGGCGTCCACCACGTGGGTGGCGCCCAGGCCGCGGGCCCGCTCCAGCTTGCGCTGGTCCAGGTCGACGGCGATGATCTTCGCCGCGCCGGCCAGGCGCGCGCCCAGTACGGCCGCGTTGCCGACCCCGCCGCAGCCGATCACCGCGACGCTGTCGCCGCGGCCGACGCCGCCGGTGTTGATCGCCGCGCCGAGCCCGGCCATCACCCCGCAGCCCAGCAGCCCGGCCACGGCGGGCGAGGCGGCCGGGTCGACCTTGGTGCACTGGCCTGCGGCGACCAGCGTCTTCTCGGCGAACGCGCCGATGCCCAGCGCGGGCGACAGCTCGGTGCCGTCGAGCAGCGTCATCTTCTGCTTCGCGTTGTGGGTGGCGAAGCAGTACTGCGGCCGGCCGCGCCGACAGGAGCGGCACTGCCCGCAGACCGCGCGCCAGTTGAGGATCACGAAGTCGCCGGGCGCCACCTCGGTCACGCCCTCGCCCACGCTCTCCACCACGCCGGCGGCCTCGTGCCCGAGCAGGAACGGGAACTCGTCGTTGATCCCGCCCTCCCGGTAGTGCAGGTCGGTGTGGCAGACCCCGCAGGCCTGCACCTTGACCACCGCCTCGCCAGGCCCGGGGTCCGGCACGACGATCGTCGTCACCTCGACCGCTTCGCCCTTGCCCCGGGCGATGACGCCCCTGACCTGCTGTGACATCCGGTCTACCCTTTCGCAGCGCAGCCGAGAAGCCGAACGGCCCCTCGGGAGAGCATTCTCTCCCGAGGGGCCGCCCGCGACGCCCATCCGTCAGTGGGCGCCGAGCAGAACAGGACGATCAGCGGTGATCAGTGCCGATCAGTGCCGATCAGCACAAGATCAGTGCCGCTCAGGGCCTACCAGCCCCAGCCACCGCCCTCGCCGTCGTTGTCGGTGGTGCTGGTCCAGTTCTCACCGACCGTGCGCTCGATGGTGTAGTGGTCGATCTGCTGGCCGGTCTCGGTCAGCGCGGTGACCTTCATCGTCGACTTCTGGTGCAGACCCGCCGGGGTCACGTCGACCTTGATGAAGGAGTAGCCGAGGTAGCGGACCCGCGACCACTCGACCGTCTCGGTGACCTTGGTCTGGCCCTTGGCGTTGTAGAAGGTCTGGATCGAGTCGACCTGGTTGACGTTGCCCTCGTAGCTCTGCGGAGCGCCGAAGGAGTACAGGCTGCGACCGGCGGCACCCGCGGTCACGTAGACCACGCCGTCCTTCTCCGGGTTCAGGGTGGCGCCGCTCGGGATCGCCTTGGAGACCTTGTTGCCCAGGATCGCGTCGGTGCGCTCGTACACGTGGTTGTGGCCGTTGATCACCAGGTCGACCCGGTACTTCTCGAACAGCGGCACCCAGGCCTCGCGGACCCCGCCCTCGGAGGCGTGCGAGATGGTGGTGGAGAAGGCGCAGTGGTGGAAGAAGACCACGACGAAGTCGATCGTCTCGTCGTTGCGGAAGTCCTTGAGGGTCCGCTCCAGCCACGCGGTCTGCTTGCCCGCGGTGATGCCCAGGTTGGCCGGGATCTCGTAGCTGACGTCGTTGGCGTCCAGCGAGATCACACCGACGTTGCTGTACCGGAACGAGTACACGCCGGGGGCCGTGCGGGGGTTCGGGCCGTTGTCCGGCAGGAACCAGCGGGCGTCCTCGCCGCCGTAGCCGTTGTGCGAGTACCAGGCCTCCATGTCGTGGTTGCCGTAGGCCACCATCCACGGGATCTTCGCGGCCACCCGCTCGGTCTGGACCAGGAAGGAGTCCCAGGTCTTGGCGTTGAAGTCGGCCTTGTCCGCGTCCAGGCCCTGGCCGTCCGGGTCGGCGTAGCAGATGTCGCCGGCGTGCAGGTGGAACTTGGGGTTCTGCGCCAGGATCACGTTGTCGTTGTTCGCCGCGTGGACGCTGACACCCTGGTCGCCGAAGGCGGTGAAGGTGAAGGGGTCGTACACCTTGCCCCAGCGGTGGTCGCGCGAGGCGGCCGTGCGGAAGGTGCCGAGCGTGGAGACGGCCTGCTGGCTCGCCGGGTCGAAGCCCTGGTGGCCGACACCGTAGTAGTACGTGGTGTCGGGGGTCAGGTCCTCCAGCGCCACGTGCAGGTAGTACTGGTCGACCGGGGTCTGGCCGGGGACCAGCGCCGGGGTGTGCAGCGTACGCACCTCGGCCTCGACCTTGTGGCTCAGCTCCCACGGGGTCTTGCCGTAGCGCAGGAACGGCTTCTTGACCGGGACCGGGACCTGCCAGGAGATCCGGAACTCGGTGTCCGGCTCGGCACCGAACTGCAGGTGACGGCCGACCGGGATGACCTGCGAGCCGTCGACGGCCGAGGCGGCGGCGTCGGTGACCAGGGTCGGGGAGGTCTTCGGCGCGGCGTAGGCGCTGCCGGAGCCGAGCACCCCACCCACCGCCAGGGCACCGACGGTGACGGCGCTGGATCGCAGCACCTTGCGCCGGGAGAGCTTGCTGCGCAGGTAGTCGTGCTGCTCGGCCATGCTCATGCGGGCGGCGAGCTTCGCGGGCACGCCCATGTTCGGGATATCCATCTCCATGAGCGGGACTGTGCCAGGTTCGGCCGTCGTTCGTTTGGATGTTCGGTGAACAGGCGTCAACGAATCGGTGGCGAGTACTGGCAGTCGCTGCCACCGGATCTCCCTGAGTCACCGTCAGTCCGAACGGTCCCGTGGCCACCCCGTGGCCGCCCGTTGTCCGCCCCGCGGCCGCCCCGCGGCCGCCCCGCGGCCGCCCCGTGTCCGCCCCGCGGCCGCGCACCTGACGCTGACCCACGACACACCCGACGCTCACGGCGCGGTGCCCGCCGAGCCCTTGCCCGACCCCCTCGCCCTCCCCTTGACTCCGCACCACCACCCGTCACCCGAGAGAGGCACTCTCATGTCCACGGAGCCGGAGCACCCCGCAACGCCGGGGCACCCGACCACCCCGACGCCCCCCGGGAGCCCCGCACGTGCCGGGAGCCCGGGCCGGCGCGGCGCGATCCGCACCCTGCTCGCCGGCAGCGCGGCCGCCGCGGTGGCCGGCTCGGCCGCCCTGGGCGCGGCCGCGGCCGCCCAGGCGACGCCGACCGGGCCGACCACCACGGACCCGTTCGCGCTGGAGCAGGCGCCCGCCGGCCAGGTCCGCGAGTACTGGATCCAGGCCGAGTCCTTCGAGCACAACCCCGTCCCCAACGGCTACGACGGCATGATGGGCACGCGCTACACCGCGGGCCAGACCAGCTTCTGGGCGATCGGCTTCCGCGCCTGCACCCCCGGCTGGGGCGCCCCGCTGCCCGCCGACACCGGCCCGCAGGGGATCGGCGCCAACAGCGGCATCCCTGGGCCGGTGCTGCGCGCCCAGGTGGGCGACACCCTGGTGGTGCACTTCCGCAACAACGACGCGCACTACCAGTGGCCGCACAGCATGCACCCGCACGGCGTGCGCTACGACGGCGACAACGACGGTGGCTGGCTGGCCGACCAGCCGGACCGTCCGGGCACCGCCGTGCCGTTCGGCGGCACCTACACCTACACCTGGACGGCGCTGCCCAGTTCGGTGGGGACCTGGCCCTACCACGACCACTCGGTGCCGCAGACGATCGCGCCGCCCGCCGCCACGAGCGGTGCGGCGCCGGCCACCCCGAAGCAGGGCATGGACATGGGCTCGGGCGGCGGGGTGATGGAGATCGGTGCCGAGCTGGGCCTGTTCGGCATCATCGCGGTGACGGACCAGCACACCCCGGCGGTGGACCGGGAGTTCGTGCTCTTCTTCCACGACGCCTACCAGGACGACATCCCGTCACTGGCCCAGGACGTCGACATGTTCAACGGCGGCGCCTTCCTCGACAACACCCCGCTCTTCACGGCCAGGCGCGGCGACCGGGTGCGCTGGCGGATCGCGGCGCTCGGCAAGGAGTTCCACGTCTTCCACCTGCACGGCCACCGCTGGCTGCGCGACGGACGTTACGTGGACTCCGAACTGCTGGGCCCCTCCACCTCGCTGACGGTGGAGTACACCGAGGACAACCCGGGATCCTGGATCTACCACTGCCACGTCACCGACCACATGATGGGCGGCATGGTCGGCCGCTATCACGTGTCCTGACGGGTCATCAGGCCGTCGCCATCACGCCGTCGCGGCCGCGGCGGCCCGCCCCGCCGTGCGGCCGCTGAACAGGCAGCCGCCGAGGAAGGTCCCCTCCAGCGAGCGGTAGCCGTGCACCCCGCCGCCGCCGAAACCGGCCACCTCGCCCGCCGCGTAGACGCCGTCCAGCACCGAGCCGTCGGCCCGCAGCACCCGGGCCGAGAGGTCGGTCTCCAGGCCGCCGAGCGACTTGCGGGTGAGCACGTGCAGCCGCACCGCGATCAGCGGGCCGGCCTTGGGATCGAGCAGCCGGTGCGGGGCCGCGGTGCGCACCAACTTGTCGCCCAGGTAGCGCCGGGCGCCGTGGATCGCGGTCACCTGGAGGTCCTTGGCGAAGGGGTTGGCGATCTCGCGGTCGCGCGCCTCGATCTCGCGGCGCAGCGCGGCCTCGTCGATCAGCCCCTCGCCCGCCCCGGAGGGATCGACCAGCCGGTTCATCCCGCGGACCAGGTCGCCGAGTTGGTCGGCGACCACGAAGTCCGCCCCGAACTTCTTGAACGCCTCCACCGGACCGGGCGCCCCGGGCAGCGCGCGGCCCAGCACCTGGCGCACGCTGCGGCCCGTCAGGTCCGGGTTCTGTTCGGAGCCGGAGAGCGCGAACTCCTTCTCGATGATCTTCTGGGTGAGTACGAACCAGGTGTGGTCGTACCCGGTGCGCATGATGTGCTCCAGGGTGCCCAGCGTGTCGAAGCCGGGGAAGAGCGGGACGGGCAGCCGCTCGCCGCGCGCGTCCAGCCAGAGCGAGGAGGGGCCGGGCAGGATCCGGATGCCGTGCCGGGCCCAGACCGGGTTCCAGTTCTCGATGCCCTCGGTGTAGTGCCACATCCGGTCGCCGTTGATCAGGTGGCCGCCGGCCGCACCCGCCACCTGCTGCATCAGGCCGTCCACGTGCGCGGGCACGCCGCTGAGCAGGCGCGCGGGCGGGGTGCCGAGCCGGGCCGGCCAGGCCTCGCGGACCAGGTCGTGGTTGCCGCCGATGCCGCCGGAGGCGATCACCACGGCCTGCGCGCGCAGCTCGAAGGCGCCGGCCGCCTCGCGCGAGCTGGCCGTGCCGCGCTCGGCGCCGCTGGGCACCAGCACCTCGCCGCGCACCGTGTCGGTCACGCCCGCCGTGCCGGCCAGTGCGGTGACCCGGTGCCGGAAGAGCGTGCGCACCAGGCCCTTGGCCACGCCGGCTCGCACCCGGCGGGCGAACGGCTCGACGAGCCCGGGTCCGGTGCCCCAGGTGATGTGGAAGCGCGGGACCGAGTTGCCGGGGCCGCTGGCCAGCAGTCCGCCGCGCTCGGCCCAGCCGACCACCGGGAAGAAGCGCACGCCCTGCGCGCGCAGCCAGGCGCGCTTCTCCCCGGCGGCGAAGTCGAGGTAGGCCTTGGCCCACTGGCGCGGCCAGTGGTCCTCGGGCCGGTCGAAGCCGGCCGAGCCGAGCCAGTCCTGCCAGGCGAGTTCGTAGGAGTCGCGGATCCGCATCCGGCGCTGCTCGGGTGAGTCGACCAGGAAGAGGCCGCCGAAGGACCAGTGCGCCTGGCCGCCGAGCGAGGCGGCCGGCTCCTGGTCGAGCAGGATCACCGTGCGCCCCGCGTCGGCGAGTTCGGCGGTGGCGGCCAGGCCCGCCAGGCCGGCTCCGATCACGATGACGTCGGCGTCCAGTGCCATCCGCGGGCTCCTCCAGTCGCTGCGGGGACCCCGGCCGGCCTCTCGGACCGCGCGGGGACCCCGATCCTGGGGCCTGTGCTCCGGCGAGTCAACCACCGAGGGGCTCCCGCCGGGGCCGGTGCAAGGGATCCCGGGGCGAATTCCGCATTCCGAATTCCGCTCCACCCCGACGCGAAATTCAGGCGCCGAATTCCCCTCCCGCATTCTGTAGACGCGTAGGAAACCTGACGGTAACTTACCTGTCAGTAGCACCCGCGGCAGTGCGCACACACCCCCACCCTCTGTTTCTCTCCCCAGGAGGAACCCGTGCTCAGCCCTGCCCGGAAACTCTTCGGCGGCCTGGCCCTGGCGGCCGCGCTGATCAGCCTGTCCGCGAACTCGGCGATCGCCGACACGAGCCCCTACAGCTCCTATGTCGCGCTCGGTGATTCGTACGCGGCCGGTGCCGGCGTACCGGATCAGTCGGCCGGACTCTGCCTGCGCTCCGACCACAATTACGGCCATCTGGTGGCCGCCGCCCTGGGCACCTCGTCGTACACCGACGTGACCTGCTCGGCCGCCAAGGTCAAGGACATCACCGGCTCGCAGTACGACGCCATCATCAAGGTGAACGACCCGCAGCTGAACGCCGTCTCGGCCGGCACCAAGCTGGTCACCCTCGGCATCGGCGGCAACGACCTGGGCACCTCGGACCTGGGCATCGCCGACGTGATCGCCACCTGCATCGGCGGCGCGGTGGTCAACCCCGCCGGCACCCCGTGCAAGGACGTCTACGAGCACGGCCACTGGGCCTGGGACTGGAGCTCGCTCAGCTTCAGCTGGCAGTACGGCGAGGACACCCTGGTCGACCGGATCGACGCCGCCGCGCCCCAACTGGCGAGCGTGCTGCGGCAGATCCACGCCAAGGCCCCGGGCGCCAAGGTGCTGCTGGTCGGCTACCCGTCGGTGCTGCCGGCCGACGCCTCGACCTGCGCGGGCCGCCAGCCGGTCACCGTGGGCGACGTGGCCTACCTGCACGGCATCCTCGGGCAGCTGAACGACATGCTGGCCGCCACGGCCGCGGCCAACGGCGCCACCTACGTGGACACCCAGACCCCGACCGCGGGCCACGACGTCTGCTCCGACGACCGCTGGATCGAGGGCGCGCTGCCCGACCAACCCGCCGTCCCGTTCCACCCGAACGCGACCGGCGAGCAGGTGATGGCGAACGCCGTGCTGGCGGCGCTGCACTGACGTACCGTCAACTACCGCACGGCGGGGCGCGACCGGACTCCGGTCGCGCCCCGCCGTCGTTCACCGCCGCCTCAACGGGCAAACACAACTCAACATGATCCTCCATGAACGAACGTCAGATCCCTTGACATGGGCAGCCCCAGGCTCTGTCATATGTGATGTTCCGTTTGATTGCGTTCAATTTCGTCGCCTTCAGGAGGATCCCCCTTGCACAGCACCCACAGAGTCGGCCGCCGCCTCGGCGCGCTCGGTACCGCGCTCACCCTGCTCACCGGCGGCGGCGCACTCGCCGTCGGCCTCGAACTGGCCGCCGCGCCACCGGCCATGGCCCTGGACAACGGCGTCGACCGGACCCCGCAGATGGGGTTCAACAACTGGAACTCGACCGGCTGCAGCGACACCTTCAACGAGGCGATGGTCAAGTCGATCGCCGACCTGTTCGTCAGCAAGGGCCTCAAGGCCGCCGGCTACCAGTACGTCAACCTGGACGACTGCTGGGCACTGCCGAACCGGGACGCGAGCGGCAACCTGGTCGCCGACCCGGTCCGGTTCCCGGACGGCATCAAGGCGCTGGCCGACTACGTGCACTCCAAGGGCCTGAAGTTCGGCCTCTACTCCAGTGCCGGCACCAGCACCTGCAACGCCAAGGGCTTCCCCGGCGGCCTGGGCCACGAGCAGCAGGACGCCAACCTCTGGGCCTCCTGGGGCGTGGACTACCTCAAGTACGACAACTGCAACAACCAGGGCATCGACTCGCTCAGCCGCTACCAGGCGATGGGCAACGCGCTCAAGGCCACCGGCCGCCCGATCGTCTACAGCATCTGCGAATGGGGCTCCACCCAGCCGTGGACCTGGGCACCGGCCGTGGGCAACTCCTGGCGCACCACCGGCGACATCAGCGACAACTGGGACTCGATGCTCGCCAACGCGACGGCCAACATGGGCCTGGCGCCCTACGCCAAGCCCGGCGCCTTCAACGACCCGGACATGCTGGAGGTCGGCAACGGCGGCATGACCGGCACCGAGTACCGCACCCACTTCAGCCTCTGGTCCGAGATGGCCGCCCCGCTGATGATCGGCACCGACCTGCGCACCGCCCAGCAGCAGACCTTCGACATCCTCACCAACAAGGACGTCATCGCCATCGACCAGGACCCCCTGGGCAAGCAGGGCTCGGTGGTCTCCGACTCCGGCGGCCTGGTCGTGATGAGCAAGCCGCTGGCCGACGGCAGCCGCGCGGTGACGCTGACCAACGAGGGCTCCTACGCCACCACGATCAGCACCGACGCGGCGACGATCGGCATCGCGGGCGCGCCCTCCTACAGCGTCAAGGACCTCTGGTCGAAGGCGACCAGCACCAGCACGGGCAGCATCAGCGCCACCGTCCCCGGGCACGGCACGGTGATGTTCCGGGTCACCCCGAGCGCCGCGGTGCCGCCGGCCGGCGGCATCAGCTACCTGAGCGACCTGCCGTTCGCCTCCTCGACCAACGGCTGGGGCCCGGTCGAGCGCGACATGAGCAACGGCGACTGGCAGCCCGGTGACGGGCGCGACCTCGCCGTGCGCGGCACCCACTACAGCAAGGGCCTGGGCACCAACGCGCCCAGCGAGGTGGACTTCTCGCTCGGCGGCGCCTGCAAGGACCTGGTGACCGACGTGGGCATCGACGACGAGACCGGCGGTCAGGGCTCGGCCGACTTCCAGATCTGGGCGGACGGCAAGCAGCTGGCCGACAGCGGCACCCTGACCGGCACCGCCGCCGCGAAGACGCTGACCGCCGACCTGACCGGCGCGCAGACGCTGCGCCTGGTGGTCACCGCGCCGAACGGCGCCAGCTGGGCCCACGCCGACTGGGCCGGGGCCAGGATCGCCTGCGGCGCGGGACCGGCCGCCGGCACCCACCAGCTCTCCGACCTCACCTGGTCGCTGGCCTCCAACGGCTGGGGCCCGGTGGAGCGGGACCTGAGCAACGGCGAGAACTACGCCAGGGACGGACAGCCCATCAGCATCGGCGGCACCCGCTACGCCAAGGGCCTGGGCACCAACGCGCCCAGCGAGGTGGACTACTACCTCGGCGGCTCCTGCCACGCGCTCAGCACCGACGTGGGCATCGACGACGAGACCTACGGCCAGGGCTCGGCCGACTTCCAGCTCTGGAAGGACAACACCCTGGTCGCCGACTCCGGGCTGGTCACCCCCGCGAGCGGCGTCAAGCACCTGACCGCCGACCTGACCGGCGCCGACCAGCTGCGCCTGGTCGTCACCGCGCCGAACGGCGCGAACAGCGCGCACGCGGACTGGGCGGCCCCGGTGCTCAGCTGCTGATCCGGTGACCTGCTGACCTACTGACCCGGTGAACGGCCGGTGCCGGAGCGCGGACTCACTCCGCCTCCGGCACCGCGCCGTCGGCCGGCGGCGCCGACCACTTCTGCTCCACCTTGCCGAACTTCCAGAAGGCCAGCGCGCCCGCCCAGGTGACGGCGAAGAGGCCCACGATCGCGAAGCCCACGTTGTTCAGGTTCAGCGTGGCGATCCAGCCGATCGGCCCGCCGGTGATGCCGTACTGGTCGGCCAGCAGCCCGACCAGCTCGATCACCCCGATCACCAGCGCCACCAGCACCGACAGGCCGGTCACCGTGAGGTTGTAGTAGATCTTGCGGACCGGCTTGGAGAAGGCCCACTCGTACGCGAAGTTCATGAACGAGCCGTCGATGGTGTCCAGCAGGCTCATCCCGGCCGCGAAGAGCACCGGCAGCACCAGCAGCGCGTACCAGGGCAGCGAGAAGGCCGCCGCGCCGCCGGCCAGCACCAGCAGCGAGACCT
Source organism: Kitasatospora sp. NBC_01287 (assembly GCF_026340565.1). Classification (NCBI taxonomy): domain Bacteria; kingdom Bacillati; phylum Actinomycetota; class Actinomycetes; order Kitasatosporales; family Streptomycetaceae; genus Kitasatospora; species Kitasatospora sp. NBC_01287. The sequence continues at coordinate 7,005,006 of NZ_JAPEPB010000001.1, read as the reverse complement.
CGGTGGCGGTGTCGAAGCCGAGCCCGAAGAGCATGCCGACCGGGTACATGTGCCAGGACTTGGTGACGGCCCTGGTGGTGCGGCCCAGGATCCGGTTGAGGAAGCCGCGCTTGTCCAGCTGCGCCTCCAGCTCCGCCTCGTCGAAGTGCCCGCCGCGCATCTTCCGGAAGACCTTGAGGATCCCGTTGAAGGCGCCCAGGTTGACCAGGCCGATCACCAGCAGGAAGGTCCCCGAGACGCTGGTGCCGATCAGGTTGGTGGTGCGGTGCAGCTGGGAGTCGTCGGTCTCGACCGAGGAGGCCAGCGAGCGCACCCCGAAGGCCAGCAGCGCGCAGAGGCCGAAGACGATCGAGGAGTGCCCGAGCGAGAACCAGAAGCCGACCGAGAGCGGCCGCTTGCCCTGGCCCATCAGCTTGCGGGTGGTGTTGTCGATGGCCGCGATGTGGTCGGCGTCGAAGGCGTGCCGCATGCCCAGGGTGTAGGCGGTCAGGCCGAGCCCGGCCCCGAAGGCCTGGTTGCCGATCGAGTAGTGCTTGGGCGCGATCACCGCGAGCAGGGTGAACCAGCCGACGACGTGCAGCGCCAGCACGAAGCCGCCCATCCCCGCCAGCCGCAGCCACTCGTCGCGGGTGAGGCGGGCGGTCCAACGGGTGGGGGCGACGGCGGTCGCGGTGGTGGTGGGTGCCGGTGCGGTACTCATGGGCGGCAACCTCTTTCGGGATCTGCGGTGGTGACGCGGTGCGGTCGAACTTGCCCATCCTTCCGTCTCGGCACCCGTACTTGCAAGTGATGTGCAATTAGGTCCGATGAGCGAACGTCCTGACCTGGCCGTGCGGTCTGGACACGCGTCCGGACGGTTCGCCACTTTTGCCCGTTTCCTCCTCTATGGTCGGTCCATGCGACACCCTGTCAGCTACCCCCACCGCATCACCCGCGAGGACCTGCGGATCCCGGTGGCCGAGGGCGTCGAACTGCACGCCCGGATCTGGCGCCCCGTCACCGACGAGCCGGTGCCCGCCCTGGTCGAGTACCTGCCCGACCGGCTGACCGACGCCACCGCCGAGCGCGACGCCGAGCGCCACCCCTGGTACGCCGGCCACGGCTACGCGAGCGTGCGGGTCGACCAGCGCGGCCACGGCAACTCCGGCGGACTGCCCGGCGAGGAGTACGGCGGCCGGCAGGTGGAGGACGGCCTGGCGGTGCTCGACCAGCTCGCCGCCCGGCCCTGGTGCAACGGCCGGCTGGGCCTGATCGGACTGGGCCGGGGCGCGAGCACCGCGCTGCGGCTGGCGGCGCGGGCCCCCCGGGCCCTGCGGGCGGTGGTCGCCGTCGGCGCCAGCGAGGACGGCTACGACAACGACGCGCACTACCTGGGCGGCGCGCTGCTCGGCCCGCCCGGCCACGCCCGGGCCACCGCGCTGCTCGCCCTCGCCGCCCAGCCGCCGGACCCCCGCTACGTCGGCGAGCAGTGGCGGCGCCAGTGGCTGGAGCGGCTGGCCGCCGTCGAGCCGCACCTCTTCCCCTGGCTGGCCCACCAGAGCCGGGACGACTACTGGCGGCGAGCCGCCCTGGAGGCGCCCTACGACACGATCAGGGCCGCCGTGCTCGCGGTGGGCGGCTGGGCGGACCCCTCCCGCGACACCGTGCTGCGCCTGGTCGAGCGGCTCACCGCGCCGGTGCGCGGGCTGATCGGCCCCTGGGCCGGGCAGTACCCCGACCGCGCGCACCTGCCGGGGCCGGCGATCGGGTTCCTGCAGGAGACGCTGCGCTGGTGGGACCAGTGGCTCAAGGACACGGACACCGGGATCATGGCCGAGCCCGCGCTGCGCTGCTGGCTGGCCGAGCCGGACGGCACCGGGCGCTGGGTCGGCGACGACCAGTGGCCCTCGGACGACGTGCGCGACATCCACTACGGCCTGGCCGAGGCGCTGCGCACCGCCGGCACCCCCGAGGGCGAGCGCTTCGTGCCGGTCCGCTCCCCGCAGCACACCGGGATCGACGCCGGCCGCTACCTCCCGCTCGGCGGCGCCGCCGACCTGCCGCCCGACCAGCGCGAGGAGGACGGCCGCTCGGTCTGCTTCGACAGCGCCCCGCTCTCCGAGCGGCTGGAGCTGCTCGGACGCCCCTCGGTGCGGCTGCGGCTGCGCTGCGCCGCCCCGCGCGGCCAGGTGACCGCCCGGCTCTGCGCCGTGGCACCAGACGGCGGCTCGACCCTGGTCACCCGCGGCGCGCTCAACCTGGCGGCCCGGCACGGGCGGGAGGTGGCGGTGCCGTGGGAGCCGGGCACGGTCGCCGAGGTGGAGTTCGAGCTGCTGGCCGCGGCCTTCGCGATCCCGCCCGGTCACCGCATCCGGCTGGCGCTCTCCTCCGCCTACTGGCCCTGGCTCTGGCCGCAGCCCGAGACGGCCGGCTTCGCCGTCGACCCCGGGCCCAGCGTGCTCACCCTGCCGGTGCGCCACCTGGCCGCCGACGTGGGCCGGGCGCCGATCGGCTTCGCCGAGCCCGAGCAGGCCGGGCCCTCGGCGGTGCGGCACGGCACGCCCACCGAACCGCGGCCCGAGCGGCTGGTGGTGCGCGACGTGGCGGCCGGTGAGTGGCGCCTGGAGCTGACCCCTCGCCCCGGCGCCACGCAGCGGCACCCCGACGGCCTGGCCCGCACCGAGCGGTCGCTGGCGAGCTGCCGGATCCGCTCGGCCGACCCGCTCAGCGCCGCCTCGCACGCCGAGTGGACGATCCGCCTGGAGCGGCCCGAGGACGGCTGGGACGTCACCGTGCAGGCCGACTCGGACCTCGACTGCGATGCCGAGGCCTTCACCGCCCGCGGCCGGCTGACCGCCTGGGAGGGCGGCGCGGTGCTCTTCGAGCGCGACTGGGAGCGCCGGATCCCGCGCACGGCCGGCTGACCCGTCCCACCGCGCCACGCCCGGTGGGACGGGGGCTCGCGGGACGGGCCTCAACGGGCCTTACGGGACGTGGTCGTTACGGGACGGGGTAGGTGTCCGGCGGCACCGTGTCGGTCTGGGCGTTGCCGCCGACGCTGGCCGACAGGGTGAGCGTGTAGGTCTGGTACGTGCTGGACGTGGTGGTGAAGTCGGCGGTGTCGTCGAACTTGGTGAACTCGCAGCTCTGGGTGAACTTCTTGGTCGAGTCGTCCCAGTCGAGGCCACCGGTGAAGAAGATGTTGTACGTGCCGTCCTCGATCCCGGTCACCTTGGTGCTCTTGCCCTTGAGCACGTAGAAGGAATAGGCCGACTGCCCGTCCTTGACCAGGGAGAGCACCGCGTCCGTGGTGCCGCTGGTGTTGTCCACGGTCAGCTCGCCGCTGCCGTCCGCGCTGCCCTTGCGGACCCAGGCGCCGTTGTCCAGCGCGCGCTGCTGCGGCTGCGGCAGCTGCGGGACGGTGAAGGTGCTGGAGTACCCGGCGGCCGACAGCGTCTGCAGCGCGGTGGCCACGTCCTTGAGCCCCTGCGACTGGCCGGTCTCGGCGAGCGCGGAGGAGGTGGCGCAGACCTTGCTGCTGCTGATGTCGCTCTGCACGGCGCCGAGGTCGGTGGCCAGCGAGCCGAGGGCGACGTAGAGCTGGCGGTGCGTGTCGCCGACGGCGGAGGGGGCGTCCTCGCCCTGCAGACCCTGCGCGCCGGCGCTCGCGGCCTGCTGCGCACTGGCCAGCGCGGTGTTCAGGTCGTCCAGGCTGCCGGCCTGGGTGAGCTGGGCCAGCGCGTTGCTGACCGGGCTGACGTAGGACTCCAGCACCTGCCCGTAGGGCAGCGCGGTGGGGCTCGGGCTCGCGGTCGGCAGCGGCCCCATCGAGCCGACCGGAGCCGCGCCCTGGTCGTGGGCGGCGGTGCAGCCGGCGGCCAGCAGCAGCGCACCGGTCAGGACCGCGGTCTGCCGCAGCGGGTGGCGGGCGGCTCCGCGCCCCGGACTGCTGGTGGTACGTGGTGATCCGTGCAAGGTGAAGACCCCCATGAAGGCGCTCGCGTGCGCGTGCGCGATCAGCGTCCCAAAGCCGGACTGACCGGGTCAATGGGCCGTGCACGAGACGTGAAGCCCCGCATACGAAGGGTGCCCGGCGCGGCCGAGGGGGCGGAGGACGGCGTGTCCCACTCGTCATCTAGGATCGGGCGGTGCTCGCCCTGACCGGACTCCCGCTGCAGATCGTCACCAGCCTCCTCGCGCTGGCGGCCTTCGTCGCCACCCTGTGGCTCTGGCCCAAGCTCGCCGGATCGGGCGTCAAGCCCGTCCTCGGCCGGCTCGGCACCTTCTTCGGCACCCAGGTGCTGGTGCTGGTGGCGATGGCCTTGGTGGCCAACTCCTACTTCGGCTTCTACACCAGCTGGACCGACCTGCTCGGCACCGCCGGCGGCCCCGGCACCGTGGTCGACCACCAGCCGAGCAACTCGCTGAAGGTGACCGGTCAGCAGAGCTTCTACTCCTCGCAGGGCTCGGCCGAGGACCGCTCCGGGGTGATCCAGCAGGTCTCGGTGACCGGCGCCGCCTCCGGGCTGACCAATGACGGCTACGTCTACCTGCCGCCGCAGTACTTCCAGCCCGCCTACGCCGACAAGAAGTTCCCGATGGCGCTGGTGCTCGCCGGCTACCCCGGCTCGGCCGAGAAGCTGATCTCGCTGATGCAGTACCCGGCCAGCACGCTGAAGGCGATCAACGCCAAGCAACTGCCGCCGACCGTGCTGGTGATGATGCGCCCCTCGCCCATCGCCAACCGGGACACCGAGTGCATGGACGTCCCGCACGGCCCGCAGGTGGAGACCTACTTCACCCAGGACCTGCCCAAGGCCGTGGCCACCGGCTACCGGATCGCCCCGCAGGCCTCCGCCCACGCGGTGATGGGCGACTCGACCGGCGGCTACTGCGCGCTGAAGTTCGCGCTGCGCGAGCCGGACGCCTACGGTGCGGCGATCGCGCTCTCCGCCGACTACAGCGTCTCCAACGACCCCACCACCGGTGACCTGTTCGGCGGCAGCGAGCAGCTGAAGCGGGAGAACGACCTGCTCTGGCGGCTGCGGAACACCGCGCCCGCGCCGGTCTCGCTGCTGCTGGCCACCAGCCCCAACGAGAGCAACTACCAGGCCACCCAGGAGATGGTGAACTCCTTCAAGGCGCCCACCAAGCTCTCCACCATCACACTGGACAGCGGCGGCCACAACTTCCACACCTGGGGGCGGGAGATCCCGCCGGCCCTGCAGTGGCTGGGCCGGCAGTTCTCGGTCCCCGGCCTGGCGGCGGCCCCTGCCCAACAGGGCGCCTGACTCGGCGGTCCGCGCGCGGCACGGCTCATAACCGCCTCACAGCAGGACCCCACGGCCCGCTCAGCGTGAGGGCGGAACGTGGCACCCATGACCACGACCAGTTCCACTCCCCAGAGCAGCGTGCCGTGGCCCGAGGGCGCGCACCACCCGCCGCCGCAGCCGGCCCCGGAGCGGCGCGAGCACCCGGCGGGCCCAGCGGCCACGCCGCCCTACCCGCCCGCCGCGCCGCCAGGACCGGGGCCGAAGGGGCCGCGGAGCTGGTCGGGCCGACTGCGCACGCTGCCCGCCCGGACCTGGCGCGGCCGACCGGACGACCCCGCCTGGGTGCGCCCGGCACTGCTCGCCCTGCTGGTCGCCACCACCGTGCTGTACGGCTGGAACCTCACCGCCTCCGGCTGGGCCAACTCCTTCTACTCCGCCGCCGTGCAGGCCGGCACCCAGAGTTGGAAGGCCTTCTTCTACGGCTCCTCGGACGCCGCGAACTTCATCACGGTCGACAAGCCCCCGATGTCGCTCTGGCCGATGGAACTCTCCGCCCGGCTCTTCGGGCTCGGTTCGTTCACCGTGCTGGCCCCCGAGGTGCTGATGGGCACCGCCACGGTCGGCGTCCTCTACGCGGCCGTGCGCCGCCGCTTCTCCCCGCTCGCCGGGCTGCTGGCGGGCGGTGTGCTCGCGCTCACCCCCGTGGCGACCCTGATGTTCCGCTTCAACAACCCGGACGCGCTGCTGGTCCTGCTGATGACGCTCGCCGCCTACGCCTTCATCCGGGCCGCCGAGGGCGCGAGCACCCGGTGGCTGGTGCTGGCCGGGGTGATGTTCGGCTTCGGCTTCCTGACCAAGACTCTGCAGGCCTTCCTGATCCTGCCCGGCCTCGCGCTGGTCTACCTGGTCCTCGCGCCCACCGGACTGTGGCGTCGCGTGGGGCAGTTGCTGGCCGCCGGGCTCGCGCTGGTGCTGGCGGGCGGCTGGTGGGTGGCCGTGGTGCAGCTGGTGCCGGCCAAGGACCGGCCCTACATCGGCGGCTCGCAGGACAACAGCTTCCTGTCGCTCACCTTCGGCTACAACGGCTTCGGGCGGCTCACCGGCGACGAGACCGGCAGCGTGGGCGGCGGCGCCCCGGCGGGCGGCGCGGGTGGCGCGGGCGGTTTCGGCGGCGCCGGCGGCGCGGGCGGCGCGGGCGGCGCGGGTGTTCCGGGGGGCGCGGGCGGTCCCGGTGGCGGCGGTTCGCACTGGGGCACCACCGGGCTGACCCGGCTCTTCGGCACCGACCTGGGCGGACAGATCGCCTGGCTGCTGCCGGCCGCGCTGGTGCTGCTGCTCTTCGGCCTCTGGGTGACCAGGCGGACCGCGCGCACCGACCAGGCGCGGACCGCGTTCCTGGTCTGGGGCGGCTGGCTGCTGAGCACCGGCCTGACCTTCAGCTACATGTCCGGGATCTTCCACCAGTACTACACGATCGCTCTCGCCCCCGCCGTCGCGGCGCTGGTCGGGATGGGCGTGGACGGCCTGTGGCGGGCCCGCCGACGGCTCCCGTACGCCGCGCTGCTGGCCCTGGTGGTCGCCGGCACCGCCGTCTGGGCCTACCAACTGCTCGGCCGCAGCCCCGACTTCGTGCCGTGGCTGCGCCCGGCGGTGCTGGTCGGCGGCCTGCTGGCGGCCGTGGCGCTGCTGCCGGCCGCGCGGCTGGCGGCCCGGCCCGCCGCCGTGGTGGGCGCGGTCGCGCTGCTGGCGGGGCTGGGCGGTCCGACGGCGTACGCGCTGGACACCGTGTCGACCGGGCACACCGGCTCACTGCCCACCGCGGGACCACAGGTGGCGGGCGGCGGCCCCGGCGGCGGGCAGCGGCGGGGCAACGGCGGCTTCCCGGGCGGCGGGCGGAGCGGCCAGGGCGGCGGCGCGGGCTTCCCGGGTGGCGGCCGGGGCTTCCCCGGCGGCGGCACCGGCACCGGCAACGGCGCCGGCATCGGCAGGACGGCCGGCGGCACGCTCCCCGGCGGCGGTCAGGGCTTCCGCCCCGGCGGCGCGGGCGGAAGAACCGTTGGCGGAGCCGGTGGCGGCGCGGGTGGCGGCATGGGCGGCGGCATGGGCGGCCTGCTCGACGGCGCGCAGGTCAGCCCGGCCCTCGCCACCCTGCTCAAGACGGACGCCACCCACTACACCTGGACCGCCGCGGCCATCGGCTCGCAGAACGCGGCCAGCTACCAACTCGCCGTCCGGCGGCCGGTGATGGCGATCGGCGGCTTCAACGGCAGCGACCCCTCGCTGAGCCTGGCCGGCTTCCAGCAGGACGTGGCCCAGGGGAAGATCCACTACTTCGTCGGCGGCGGTGGCGGCTTCGGCAACCAGCAGGGCGGCTCCGACGACAGCTCGCAGATCTCCAGCTGGGTCGCCGCGCACTTCACCGCGAAGACGGTGGGCGGCACGACGGTCTACGACCTGACCGCGCCGACCTCCTGACCCGAGACCGTCCTGCCGCTGCCGGGCCCCGAACGGGCCCGGCGGCGGCACGACCGGCAGCGGCACGACCGGCGGCGTCACCACCACCCGGCCTCACCACCACCGGCGTCACCAGTCCCGGTGCGACCAGAGGTCGGGGGTGAGGTCCAGGGAGCGCAGCCAGGTGTACTCGCCGCGCTGCGTGATCGCGGCGCCCTCGCGCTCCAGCGCCGCCATCAGCTCCTCGTCCGACCCGGCGCCCAGCGCGGCCGCCACCTTCGGCACGTCGGCCGCGCTGACCGTGATGTAGTACTCGAAGTCGGTCGCGCCGTTGTAGTCGTGCCCCTCGAAACGCAGCTTGCCGTCGTCCTCCAGGGTGGCCGTGGCGTGCAGGCCCTTCCAGGCCTTGAGGATCACCGAGTGCGCCACCGCGTCACCCCGTGATGTCGGTCGAGCAGTGCGTCCCGGCCGCCGGCATGGTGCCGGCGAGCAGGAAGGCGTTCACCGCGGTCTGGACGCAGCTGCTCTTGTCGTAGGCGGTGTGCCCGTCGCCGTCCCGGGTCAGCAGGGTGGCCTGGGAGAGGGTGGCGGCCAGGTGCTGGGCCCAGGCGTAGGGGGTGGCGTCGTCGCCGGTCGAGCCGACCACCAGGATCGGGGCGCTGCCGGCGGCGGTGATCGCCTGCGGCGGGGTGCCGTGGGCCGGGAAGGCGCCGCAGTCCAGGCCGATCCGCAGGTCGTCGACGGTGACCCGGCCGTTCAGGTAGGAGGCCTTGTCGTGCAACTGCTGCAGGGCCTGCTGGAGCTGGTCGTCGGTGGGCGCGGCGGAGCCGTCGTCGGCGCAGTTGATCGCCATGTTGGCGTCGGCCTCGTTGCTGTAGTGGCCCTTCTCGTCCCGGCCGTTGTAGTTGTCGGCCAGCGCCAGCATCATGTCGGGGCTGTGCAGCCTCATCGCCTGGGAGAGCCCGATCCGCAGGTAGTCCCAGTCCTTGGCCGAGCCGTAGAGCATGCCCAGCGCGCCGGTCCAGCCCTCGGCCGAGGTGAGGGTGCGGCCGGACTTGGCGGAGGTCAGCGGGTGCTCCTGCAGGCCGTCCAGGAAGTCGGCGGCCTTCTTCGCGGCCGCCTGGGGGTCCGAGCCGAGCGGGCAGTCGCTCTGCTTGACGCAGTCGGCGGCGAAGTGCTCGAAGACGCCCTCGAAGCCGATCTGCTGCTGGACGTCGGCGTCGAGCGCGTCCACGCTCGGGTCCATCGCGCCGTCCAGCACCAGCCGGCCGGTGCGGTCGGGGAACTCCTGGGCGTAGACGGTGCCGAGGTAGGTGCCGTACGAGAAGCCCAGGTAGTTGAGCTTCTGGTCGCCCACCACCCCGCGCAGCACGTCCAGGTCGCGGGCCGCGTTCACCGTCCCGACGAACGGCAGCAGCTTGCCGGAACCGGCCGCACAGGCGCTCTCGAAGTCCTTCATGCTGGTCGGGGTCGCGTGGTCCTGGGCGTTGAACTTGTCGCGCGCCGCGTCGTCCAGGCAGTGCACGGCGGTGCTCCGGCCGACCCCGCGCGGGTCGAAGCCGACCAGGTCGTAGCGCTGGTTGAGGGTCTTGAACTGGCTGACCGCGGTGTTGCTGAGGTAGTCGATGCCCGAGCCGCCGGGGCCGCCCGGGTTGAAGAAGAGCGAGCCGAGGCGCTGGCCCTGCTGCACGGCGGTCTTGCGGATCAGCGCGATGTCGATGGTGTCCCCGGCGGGGTTGGTGTAGTCCAGCGGGACGTGCGCGGTGCCGCACTGGAAGACCGAGAGGTCGGTGCCCTGCTGGTCCGGGTCCGCCGAGCAGGACGCCCAGCTGATCTGCTGTCCGTAGAAGGACTGCAGGGCCGGATCGGCGGCGCCGGTGGGGTGCGCCGTGGGCGTCGGCGAGGGTGAGGGCGTGGGGGCGGCGGACGGGCTCGGCGCCACGGCGGAGGCCGAGGCCACCACCGAGGGCGCGGCGGGGCTCTTGGCGGCGGTGGTGCCACCGGAGCCGCCACAGCCGGCCAGCGCGGTGACCCCCAGCACGGCGGGCAGGATGCGACGCGACACGCGCGCCAGAGTGCTCTTCACCGCAGACAGATATCACCTTCTCTTCATACAAACACACACCGGGGTCACTCTGATCGCAGCAGCCCCCGGGCCGCCGTCAGCTCGGGCCCGGCGCCGTGCCGCCGCAGGTACCGCAGGCCCTGGCGCAGGTAGGCCCGCGGATTGGTGGTCAGGTGCCGGTCCCAGCCCGGCCGCTGCTCGCCGCGCAGCCAGGCGTAGCAGGCTAGCCCGTAGCCGAACTGCTGCTCGGAGAGGTAGCCGAGGCGCTGCCAGGAGCGCTGCCGGTGGTCGCGGGTGGTGGTGAAGGCGGAGTTGGCGGTGAAGACGCCGAGGCCGGCGAAGACCGTGAAGAGGTCGGTGAGCGGCTCGTGGTCCTCCCGGGCAGCGCTGATCCGGCCCTCGTCCAACAGCCGGACGTGCCCCAGCTCATGCGCGATGGTGGCCACCAGGGCCACCGGGCGGGCCGCCATCCGCTGGTCGATGCCGATCACCACCTGGCCCTCGCGCCGCCGGTAGTGGCCGGCCGCGAAGCGCGAGCGGCTGGTCAGCCCGAGCTCGGCGACCATCGCCGCCTCGCCGTCGTCCGGCTCGATCTCGACCGTGACCAGCTCCGGGTGCACACCGGTGAAGCCGCAGATCCGGCCCACCAGCCGGCGGATCTCGGCGGGCGTGCCGGAGTACGGCCCGGGGAACTGCTCGGCGGTCGGCAGCACCGGCTCGCGCAGCGGCATCGCCGGGCCGAACTCCCCGGCCAGCCAGGCCGTCGAGCGCTCGATCCACTCCCTGGGCCCGTCCCCCACCGGGCACGCCGCCGCACGCCACCGCATCCGCTCTCCCCCGTCCGCCAACACCCTGTCCGCCAACACGCTGTCCACCAACACCCCGTCACCGCATCGGTGATGGCCCGACGCTACGCGATCCGGGCGAGTTCCACCTCGACCTCGGCGGGGTCGAAGGCGCGGCTCGCGAAGAGCCGGTCCAGCCGCGCGGCCGTCAGTGCGGCGATCTCCCGGTGCTCGGCCTCGACCCGCTCGGCGATCGCGCGCAATCGCGCCCACTGTTCGGGATCCCCGATCGCCTCGGCGAACACCTGCCTGGTCACCAGCTGCATCGCCATCCGCGCCGGCTCCTGGTCGACCGGGATGTCGCCGGCCGCCCCGCTCTCGCTGTTCAACTCGGCCCGGATGGCCGCCTGTGCCGCCCGCGGCGCGAAGAGGTGCCGCGACTCCGGTGGCACCTCGGCCAGGTACCCCGCCAGTACGTCGCCGACCTCGCGCGGCTCGCAGGGGGCCGGGAACCGCCAGCGGATCGCCGCACGGAAGAAGACCAGGGACGCCACCGTGAAGTACGAGTTGCACCTCGCCAGCGCCTGCCCGGACTCCGCCCCGCTCCGCGCGGCCCAGACCGCGGCCACGGCCTCGCGGAACTCCTCACTCTCCGTCATCGACGGCCGCCGCTCCGGCACCGACGGCCGCCGCTCCGGCACCGGGGCGGCGGCCGGGTACAGCACGACGCCCCGCGCCTCGATCCGCCGCTCGGTGTCGCCGATCAGGTTGACGACCTGACGCGGCGGCCACGTCAACCGGGGCATGATCAGGTAGCACAGCGTGCTGTGGCCCCGGGCCCGCTCCGACTTGGTCAACTCGCCCGGGATCCCGGGCACGCGCTTGCGGGCCGCCGCGATCAGCACCTCGAAGACGGCCCGGTCCGGCGCGCCGGAGTCCGGCGGGAAGCGGTCGACCTCCTCCAGCAGGCCGGCCTCGCTCGTTCCGCCCACCTTCAGGTACTTGTCGAGCAGGTGCTCGAACACCTCCGCCAGCGGCTGGAGTTGCTCCGGCTCGTCCGGGATCTCGTCGAACCGCGCCGCGTACTCCCGGCGGAGCTCGACCTGGTCGGTCAGCGCCGCCGCCAACCAGCATCCGACGAGCGACCTGGGCTGCCGCGCGCCCAGCATCCGCCGCCACTCGGTCCGCAGAGCCTTCATCAGCCGTCCACTCCGTCCAGTCCGTCCACTGTGTCCTGCCGTGCCTGAGGTGGCCGCGGAGCCGGAGCTCCGCGGCCACCAGGGATCGATCAATACTGTCCGGCTAGCGCCGAGCGGCGCACGGGGTCACCCGCGCCATCGCCTCACCCCCAGCACGACCACCTTGGCCACGGCGGCCCCCAGGATCAGCATGACACTTGGCGAGGAGTCGATCTGGTGGTCCACCGGCACCGCATCCCCGCCCTTGGGCCCGACTACCGCGTTGGTGCCCAGCACGCGCCCCTTGCTGACGGCGTCCAGGAGACTCTCGCTGTCCTTCAGAGCGGTACTGACCTCGTCGGCTCCCTTCTTCATCGGCATCTCCTGCGCGGCCGCCCTGGTCCCGGCGGCCCCGGTGCTGCCCGCCGGCGGGGAGCAGTGGCAGAGCGGGTCACCGTCAAAGTGGATGTTCAGCGGGCACGCGTCGTTGTGCACCAGCACCGGGATGCCGTCCGCCACCACGAAGTAGGTGTGCAGGTCCTCGACGGTGAGGTTGTACGCGGTCTCCGGGGCCGTCCGGTAGTTGTGGACGGTGGTGACCGTGGCGGTCCCGACGGCGGCGTCCACCGCGATCCGGTCGCCCGGCGTCAGGTCCGCCGCATCGGTCCAGCGCTGGGTGGTGACGTCCCAGAACGGGTGGTGCTGGGTGGAGGTGACGGCACCCTTCGCGGGCGTCGTCCCCGAACCGTCCACGGCGAAGGTCAGGTCGGTGAAGGCCTGGTCGTCGGGGGTGACGATGGTCTGGGTGACCGCCTCGCCCGAGGACTGCCCGGTCTGCGGATCGGCCGAGGCCACCTGGTCGCCGATGGCGACGGTGTTGATGGCCTTGGTGCTTCCGTCGGCCAACAGGACCTGGGTTCCGGCGGGGAAGGAGTTGGCGCACGCCCTGCCGACCTTGGAGAGCGCCGAGTCGATCGCGTCGCCCAGCATCGGAGCGGCCTTCGTCAGCACGGCCTTGCCCACGGCGCTCGCACCCTCGGAGAGCACACCGCTGGCGGCACCGAAGGCGGCACCGGTGGCCACGTCCTTGAAGACGCCGCCCGGGGTGGTCGGCCCGTCAGGGCTGAGCAGGTCGTAGGTCGCCGCACCGGCCGCGCCCGCGGCCGCGCCGCAGCCCGCCACGGCGAGCAGGCTCGCCCCTCCCGTCTCGGCCGCACCGGCGAGCGAACCGCCGATGCAGCCGGAGTAGACGATGGTCTCCACCACCGCCTGTCCGATGTCGGCCCGGTGGTTCCAGGCCCACTGGGCGCCGCTGCTGGTCGCCTGGGAGACGGCCTGGGCACCGCTCGCGATGGCCTTGGCACCGCTGGTGACGACATGGCCGGCCGACTTCAGCCAGGAGCGCCAGCCACCGCCTCCGCTCTTGCCACCGCCGTTGCTCTTGGTCGTGGGCTTGGGCGCGGGCGGCACGTAGTGGCCGTGGTGCACCTCGCCCGCGTCCGGGTTGTCCGGGTCCTCGGGGCCCGTGTCGACGTAGCGCACCGGGTTGCTCGGGCTGCTGCCCGTACCGCCGATGGGCGTGCCGACGCCGCAGATGTCGGCCGGGCAGAGACCGGTCGGGTCACTGCTGTCGACCGGGTCGTTGCCGCTGTAGGCGTAGCCGTTCCACTGCTGCGGACTCGTGGCGGCCAGCAGCGGATCGGGGTTGAGGAAGCGCCCGTGGACGGGGTCGTACTCCCGGTCGCCGAGGTTGGTCAGCCCGGTGGCGGTGTCCTGGATGCCGCCGACGAAGCCCTTGTCACCGGACCAACTGCCCGGCGAGGGTTGGGTGCCACGTGGGTTGCCGAACGGGTCCAGCGGGCGGCGCGTGACGGTCTGCGCCGAACTGGTGTCGATCTGCACGCCGTTGGTGCCGTGCGGATCGGCCGCCTGGTAGACGAGGGTGCCCCCGCCGGTGGCCGCGGTGACCCGGGTGATCGTCAGACCGCCCGGTGACGGGTAGTAGCGCACATCGGAGAGCGACTGGCTCGCCGTGTCGAGGGTGAGCTCGTCCATCCCCAGTTCGAGGGTGGTCTTGCCCGGGTCGCGCCGGATCAGCTGGTTGCCGTCGGCGTCGTACAGGTAGCTGGTGCCGCCCTGCTGGCTGGTCCGGGCGACCGAGGCGAGCTGGTCCTCGCCGGTCCAGCCGAGCGTGGTGGTGCCGGACGTGTCGGTGATCGCGGTGGTGTTGCCCAGCAGGTCGTACTGGAAGGTTGTCTTCTTCGTGCCGCCGCTCGGCGAGGTGGCGGTCGAGGAGAGCAGCGCGTGCGGACCGCCGGAGCCGGTGTTGGGCTGACCAGGGGTACCGAACACCTGCGTGGTGGTGACGTCGTTGGCGGTGTTGCCGCTGACGTCGTGCTGGACCAGCTGGGTGCGGTTGCCGGTGCTGTCGTAGCCGTAGGACTGCCAGTACGGCGCCGGGCCGCCCACGCTCGGCGTACCGGCCGAGGTCGCCGGGCCGTTCGCGTTGGCGCAGCCACCGATGCCCGGCACCGAGGCCGGGTTGCCCTTGGCGTAGGAGGTGCCCGAAGTGTCGGTCCAGACGCCGGTGGGCTTGGTGGTGACGCTGCCGGTGTCCGTCCAGGCCTGGCTCAGCCGGCCGAGGTAGTCGTAGGTGTAGCACTGCGTGTCACGCGCGGAGGCGTTCTGCAGGTCGGTGGCGGAGGTGATCTGGCCGGACGGGTCGTAGGTGTAGTTGGTCTGGTCGACGGAGCTGGTGCCCGCCTGGCGGTCCAGGAAGGAGGAGAGCACCGAGCCGGTGGCGGCGTCGTACACCTGGGTGGAGACCACCTGGGTGCCGTAGTCGCCCAGCGTGGTGCGCACCGGGTCGCCGAAGGCGTCGTACTGGACGTCGTGGACCAGCGTGTCGTTGCCCCAGGAGTTCTGCAGGTTCCCCGAGGTGTCGTAGACGTTGCTGACCGTCTCGGCCGGCAGGCCTCCCATGGCCGGCAGGTCGGTGTGGTCGAGCGTGCCCAGGATGTTGTTGTAGCCGTAGCCGGTGGTGTAGGTCCCGGCCAGCGCGCCCTCGACCGCCGGGATGGTCACCGTGCTGCCCTGCGGGCGGTAGGCGGCGTCGTACCCGGTCAGCGCCTGGCTGTAGGCCGCGCCGCCGGCGCCGCCGACGTAGCGGGTCGAGCCGGTGGGCTTGCCCTTGGCCAGCGTGTCGTAGCTCCAGGAGGCCAGCTCGTTGGCCGGGGCCACCGAACCGCTGTACATCGCGGTCTTGCGACCGAGGATGTCGTAGGTGTACGCGAGGGTGTTTCCCTTAGCGTCGACGGTGTGGTCGATCCGGGAGTTGACGTCGTAGTAGGTCCGCGAGGTCCCGGTGTCCGGGTCGCTCTGGGAGGTTTGACGGCCCATCAGGTCATAGCCGTAGGACCAGGTGTTGCCCGCCGCGTCGGTGCGGGTGGCCGCCTGGCCGGAGGGCGTGTAGGTGTAGCTGGTCACGTCCGCGTCGCCGGCGTTCCCGGTCGGCGTGCCGCCGTGGTACTGCCAGAGCGCGGTGGTGTTCCCGCGCGCGTCGGTGAACGTGGAGGTGGCCGAGCCTCCGGCCGGCGGGGTGGTGTCGGTGCGGTCGGCGCCCGGGTAGGCCGTGCTGGTCGACCACTGGAGCTGCGCGTAGGACATGAAGGCCGAGTTGACGACCTGACCGCGTCCGTCGTAGGTCAGCCAGGTCTCGGACGGCACCTGGGAGTCCTGCGGCAGGAAGATCGTGCTGTTGGGGAAGCTCGTCTTCTCGTAGTAGGGCCCGGCCTCCTTGACCTCCCAGCCGTGCGAGTCGTAGCCGACGTCGCTGATCAGGCGGCCTGAGGCGGCGGTCGGCGAGGTCGCCTGCGTCTGCCGCAGCCGGCCCAGGCCGTCGTAGAGCTGGTTCGTGTAGGAGTAGGTGCTGTCCTCGTTCAGCGTCTGGCTGGTCACCACGGAGGGGCCGGTCAGACCGTTGATCGCGTACGAGTACTTGAAGTTGGGGTTCTTGCCGGTGGCCTGCTGGGGAAGCCAGACCGCGGCGAGCCGCCCGAGGCCGTCGTACTGCTCCGTGGTGGCATGGCCGTTGGCGTCGGTGGAGACCAGCGGCAGGCCGCGGCCCGGGTCCTGGTCCACGGTGGTCGCCCAGGAGGCGCCCATCGGGCCGGTCAGCGTCACCCGGGTGGGCAGCGCGCCGGTGGCCGGGGTGTAGGAGGTCGCCGAGGTGGCCGCCGGCGCGGCCGGATCGGGACCGGTCAGCCGGCTGCCGGAAGCGCCGTAGGTGGATCCGTCGCCCTCGCTGACCGTGGCCGGGCGGCCGTAGAGGTCGAAGGTCGCGCGGGCCGAGTTGGCGAACACCGGGTTCCCGGAGCCGTCGTAGTGGTCGAGCAGCTCCGAGCTGGTGGTCTCGGCCAGCGCGCCGGCCTGGCCGAACGGCTGGCCGTCGTAGATGCTGCGGACATCGCTCTGGGTGTTGGCGCTGGTGGCGGTGGTGCCGCAGGGCCCGGTCACCGACTTCTTCTCGCTCAGCAGTGTGAGCAGCATCGGGTCGGCGGCGCTGGTCGCATAGGAGTCGGTGGTGCAGATCTCCGGAGTGGCGGCCGTGCCGTCGCCCTTGTCGTCGACCTGGGTCTCCCGGTTGCCGTGCGCCGGATCGCTGCCGGCAACGGTCGTCGAGGTGCGCCAACTCCCGTTCGAGAGCTTTTCCTTGGAGACACTGGTGAGCTGGGAGGCGGGATAGCGCGCGACCAGCGGCGGCATGCCGCCACTCTGCTGGTGGGTCGCGGTGGTCTGCTGCCCGTTGGAGGTGCTGCCGCTCATCGCCACGACCTGGCCGCCGGCCTGGTCGTACTCCTGGGTGGCGAGTTCGGTGCCGGCCAGCCAGTCGCTGTCCGTCACCGAGCCGCCGAGCGGGTCGGGGACACTGACGCCGGGTTCGCTGCCGTCGGCCTTGACGTCGCCGTCCATGCCGCGCAGGTAGGTCACCGTCTGCTGCGTCCTGGGTGCCTCACCGGTGAAGCCGCTGCCGGTCGTGGTGGTCACCGACTGGTAGCCGCGGAACCCGTCCCAGGTCCGGGTCTTCGGGTCGGTGAACTCCGCGTCGTCGCGGTGCCAGGCCGCGCCGCCGGCGTAGGTGTAGTGGGTGTCCTTGACCAGCGACCCGGTGACCGCGTCCTGCTCGGTCACATCGGTCACGGTGAACTTGTTGAACCAGTCGTGCACCGGGTCCGTGGAGCTCGACCCCGGCAGGTACCAGTGCACCGGCAGGCAGGCCATGGTGTTGCCGTCCTCGGAGGCCGGCATCGTGTTGTTCACCCGCGAGCACTGCGGCTGGCTGTAGACCACGTTGATCTGGCCACCGGTCTCGGTGGTGATCTGCTGGATCCGCGGCCGGTTGAACACCGGCTCGGCCGGCACGAGTCCGTCGACCCGGTTGGGCAGTTCGCGGGCGGCGAAGGAGACCGCCGGCAGGGTCTGGGCGGGTTGGCCGTCGGAGCCGGTGCGCTGGATCGAGGAGAGCCACAGCGTGGGCTTGGTGCCGTCGCCGGGGTCGGGGAGCGAGTGGGTCAGCGCCCAGGAGTCCACCGTCCGGTAGGCGGAGCCGACCAGCACCTGGGTCGAGATGCCGGCCAGTCGCTTGGTGGTGAAGAACGACGGTGAGGTGTTGGCGCAGGTCGTGGTGCAGAGCTGGTCCAACGGGACGTCGGGCCAGTAGGCGGCGTTCGCGGTGGTGCGCTGGTCCTCCGCGCAGGTGATCGTCCCCGAGGGCAGGCAGCGCTCGGCGGTGGCGAAGACCACCTTCACGGCCGGGTTGACCGAGCCGTGCGCCGCGACCTGCTCCGGCAGCCGCTGGCCGTAGGCGATCTGGGTCGGGTAGCCGCCGCGGACGTAGCTGGTCAGCGTGCCGCTGCCGCCGTTCTGCCCGCCCCCGCGGCTGTAGTTGTTGGTCTCGGTCGCGTAGGAGTACGTGAGCAGGTTCTGGTGGGTGTCCACCACGTAGTCGAGGTTCCACCGCCAGCCCATGGTGCACCAGGAGCCCTGCCCAGCGGTGGAGCTGTAGCACGGGTCGCCGCTGTTCGGGGAGTAGACCGGCTCGCCCCAGGCCGAGTTGGTCGCGGGATCGGTGCCGTCACCGCCCGGCAGGTGGTCCAGGCCGAACCAGTACTGCGTGCCGTCCCCGGTGGTGACCTTCCAGTACTCGCCGTTGTTCAGGCCGTTCGGCGCACCGGTCAGCTGCTCGATCTTCGAGCCGTCGTCGCTCTGCAGGTGCCAGACCCCGGTGGCGTCGTCGCGCACCAGCGTGCCGGAGTGCCCGCCCAGCGAGAGGGTGGCGTTCTGCCCACCCCAGCACAGGTCACCGGAGTTGGTGATGCCGTCCTTCGAACAGCCCTTGTAGGAGCGTTCGATGAAGCCGGGTGAGTAGCTCCAGCCGTCACCCACCCACGAGGACTGCGAGTTGGTCGACGAGGTCATCCCGTCGACCGCCGAGGAGTCGTAGGACAGCGCCACCGCGGGCGCCTTCCCGCCGAGCCCACCGGGCAGCTGGATCGGGTACGAGTAGGTGAAGTCGCCGAGGTTCGACCCGGCGCCCCAACTCGCCGACGGTGAGAGCGAGGTCGCCGCGTAGGAACCCCCGGAGCCCGCGGGGCCCGAGGTGGCGGCCAGCACCATCGGCGCGGCGGCGGGGGCGGTGGCGGCGCCCGCACTGCCCGCGGCGGCCGCCGGATGGTCGGCGGCCGGCTGTGGCAGCGCCACCTCGGCACTCAACGTACCCGATCCCGGGTCCAGTTGGCTCTGCAGCGGGGTCTGCTGCCGGCACTGCGCGAGGTCGGGCGTGGTCAACGCGCAGGCCGGCAGCTGGACCAGGTGCGCGCGGTCGGCCCAGAGGCCGTCGCCCAGGGCGGGCAGGTCGAGGTTCACCACCACCTTGTGGCCGGGGCCGCCGGTGTCGGCGTCGGTCAACGTGAGCAGCGGTCCGGCCACCCCGGCGGCCTTGCTGCCGGCCGGGCCGGCGAGGGCCACCTTCACCGGGTGGGCCGTGCTGGTGTCATCGGCGGCCTGCGCCAGGGTGACGGCCGACGAACCGGCGGGGACGGCCGAGAGGCCGGCGGAGGCCGGTGAGCCACCGCCGGTGGCCGCCGCGGCGGCGCGCGCTTCGGCCGAGTCGGCACCGAGCACGACGGTCGCCGTCGCCGCGGCCACCGGGGCGGTGGCCACGGCGGGTTGCCACTGCTTCGGCTGCGGGTAGGCGGCCGGCCGCGGCCCGCTCACCACCTGGTTCCCGCCCGCGACCGACCTGGTGCCACCGCCCAGGGGAGTGTCCGGCGGCACCCAGGTCTTGCCGTGCGGGCGCCGCGCGGCCCAGGCCTCGGTCGGTGGCACGGCCAGTAACGCCATGGCCAGCACGGCCACCAGCCCCAGGCTCAGCCATCTGTGCGGTCGCCAGATCGGACGTTGCCGTGGTCGTGTTCGAGCACGCCAAACTCTCACGAGCACTCCTCGCGCTGTCATGTCAGTGAGGCTGCGTTCCTCCCGTCCGCCGCCGAGCGCGCAACCGTTCGAGCGGGACACACCTCAGCACAGACGGACCTGTCCCGTATACGAATAGCCCTGATTTGCAGATAACTTGAGGGTTCCCGGCACCACAAAGCGGACTTCTCACCGGAATACCCTGAACTCCTTGACGCATCATGCCTGTTGGCCGCATCGTTCCCGTTCGAACAACGTGTCACCAAAGGCAGCACCATGGCCGACTTCGACCGGAGACGTGCATCCGACATGCCCAGCATCAGAAGACCTGAAAGACCGTCAGTCCACCTGCGGCGTCCGGCGGCGGGGCGCCGCGCCGCGTTACTGGCGGTCGTGCTGGCCGCCGCGACCCTGACCGCCGCGCCGAGCGCGCAGGCCACCGGCGCCGGCGGCACTCCTCCCCCCGCGGCAGCCGCCGGAAAGGCCGCCGCCCCGGCCCTCTCCCCGCAGGCGCAGGCCATCCTCACCGCGCGCGCCAAGGCCAAGGCCACCGGGCAGCCGGTGAGCGTCGACGTGCTCACCGACGAGGCCTCGGACACCGTGGTCAACCCCAACGGCACGCTGACCACCACCTCGCACGCCGAACCGGTGCGGGTGCGGCGCGGCACCGGCTGGGCCGCCGTCGACGCCACCCTGCACCTCAACGCCGACGGAACGGTCAGCCCGGCCGCCCTCCCCGCCGATCTCACCCTCTCCGGCGGCGGCGCGGGCCCGCTGGCCGTGCTGGCCGACAGCGGCGGCAGGAAGCTCGCGGTCAACGCCCCGTTCACACTTCCCAAGCCGACCCTGAGCGGCGACACCGCCACCTATCCCGGCGTGCTCGGCCCTGACGTCGACCTCCAGGTGACCGCGCTGCCCACCGGCGGCTGGCGTGACGTCATCGTGGTGAAGACCGCGGCCGCGGCGGCCAGGCCGGAGCTGAAGAAGCTCCACTTCCCGGTCTCCGGCGGTGGTTTGAGCACCAGCAGCGACGCGGCCGGCAACATCGCGTTCAAGGACGCCGGCGGCACCGAGCGGTTCTCCTCGCCGCCGCCGCTGCAGTGGGACTCCAGCACCGCGGCCCCGGCCGGCGGTTCGACCCCGGCCGGCGCGCCCCAGGCGCGCAAGCCGGCCGCGAGCGGCAGCGGGGCGGCGAACGCCGCGGCCGGCGACGAGGCCGACACGTCCTCCGCCGCCGAGCCGGGCGACCACGCCACAGTGGCGCCGATCGCCGTCAGCACCTCGGGCGGCGCGGTCGACCTGACGCCGGATCAGAACGCGCTCGGGCACGGCACCGGCCCCTGGTTCCTGGACCCCTCGATCAGCGTCACGACCTCGGGCGCCAGCCAGCAGTCGGTCGAGGTGCAGGAGAACCATCCCGAAGCCGAGAACGCCGACCAGCTCGCGCAGTTGGGCACCGGCTACTGCGGCTACTCGGACTGCACCGGCTACGGCCGCTACCGCGCCTACTACCGGATCGGGGTGCCCTCGCAGCTCACCGACTCCAGCACCTCGCACGGCCCGCAGACCGTCTACAGCGCCACCCTGTACACCCAGGTCACCAGCGCCGCGGCGCCCGGCACCCCGACCCCGATGGGCCTGTACTGGACCGGGCCGATCAACCAGTGGACCAGGTGGGACGCCCAACCCTGCGGGACCAACGGCACCATGGCCGGCTGCACCAAGATCGGTGACAACTGGATGGACCCCGCCGGACCGATGACCTACTCGGTCACCTCGCAGATGCAGCAGGCCTCGGCCGGCAAGTGGCCCGACTTCACCATCGGCCTCGCCCCCGACGACGAGAACAACGCGGCCTACCGCCACCACTTCGCGAACAACCCCTACATCGTCACCAACTACGATGTCGCTCCCACGATCTGGGGCCCCTCCACCACCCCCACCCCCGGCTTCGCCGACACCGGCGCCCAGGCGCCCTGCACCAGCGGTGGCACCAACGCCTGGGACAACCCGGGCTGGCTCGGCTCGAACCAGAACATCCAGCTGAACGTCAACCTCTGGTCGCCGACCAACCTGCCGGTCACCACCGTCTACCACCTGTGGGGCAGCGGCGGCGCCGCTGACAACCAGACCATCACGGTGGACAACGGCATCAGCTACGGCACCTCGCACGCCGGCGTCGGCGGGCTCAAGGACGGGCACGTCTACGGCTGGTACGCCGACAACTACGACGCCGAGCCGATCAGCAACGGCCTGGGCTCCTCGGACTCACCGCAGTGCTACTTCGGGGTCGACCAGACCGCACCGACCGTCGGCATCAGCTCCACCGCGTTCCCGCCCTCCGGCACCCCGAACGACAACCCCCAGTACTTCGCCAACCACCCGGAGAAGCCCGGGACCTTCCAGCTCAACGCGAGCGACCCGGCACCGGCCGCCGGTGGCAGCGCCTCCGGCGTGGCGTGCATCCGCTGGGCCACCACGGCACTGGACGCGAGCGTCACCGGCTGGCAGTGCGGGCAGAGCGACACCACCTCCGGCGCCTCCGGCTCCTTCGCCTTCAGCCCGAGCCTGTGGGGCACCAACGTGGTCTACGCCCAGTCCAAGGACCGCGCCGGCAACTACAGCCAGCTCGCGCAGTACACCTTCTACGCGCCCTGGGACAAGAACGCCACCCCGGTCTTCGGCGACGTGACCGGCGACCGCCGCCCCGACATCCTGCTGCCGGACGGCTCGGGGAACCTGCACTACGTCGGCGCCAACACGGACGCCGCACGCTCGCTCGCCGCCCAGGCGACCGCCGCGCCGGGCGCCCAGGACCCGGCCTTCCAGGGCGCCGACAGCTGGGCCGACTACCAACTGACGCACCGCGGTTCGCTGCAGTCCGGTTCCTTCGTCGATGACGTGATCGCGCACAACACCACCACCCCGGCGCTCAAGGCCAACCTCTACCGGCTGAAGAACGACGGCATGGGCAACTTCCTGGGCAAGCCGACGCAGCTCACCAAGCCCACCAGTTGCCGCGACGCCAACAACGTGAGCGCCAGTTGCGCCACGCTCGGCATGCCGCCGGACTGGAGCCAGGCCACCCAGGTGCTGGCGCTGGGCACCCCGACCGGCGAGAGCACCACCCCGGTCACCACCACCAACCCGGACGGGAGCACGACCACCAAGTACGTCGTCTCGCAGACCTGGCTGCTCGCGGTCGAGAACAAGAACCTCTGGCTCTACGCGCCCACCCCCGGCGGCACCCTGGCCTACGCCCGGCTGCTCTCCACCAGCGGCACCTGGGACCAGTACGACCTGATCGCCCCCGGCCCGGCCGGCGGCGACAGCAACAGCAAGGCGACCCTGTGGAGCCGGGCCCAGGACGGGACCATCCGCTCCTACTCCCTCGGTTCGGCGACCGCACCCGACTACTCCGCGTTCGCCGACCCCGCCAAGGGCACCACCATCCTCACCGGCGCGACCCGTGCGGCCTACCCGCGGATCGGCTCCTCGGGCGACCTGAACGGCGACGGCGTGCCCGACCTCTGGGCACTCAACAGCCAGGGGCACCTGGTCAGCTGGCCCGGCGCCACCGCCGCGGGCAGCAACGCCGTCACCTCCTTCAGCACCGGGCAGAACGGCGCCCCCGCGGCCGACCTCGGCCTGGTGACGGTCGCCATCGGGCCGGACGGCAACGGCAGGACGGACCTCCCGGCCGGCACGGTGCTCCACTCCGGCGACACCGTCTACGCCGCGCACACCCGGCTGGCGATGCAGAGCGACGGCAACCTGGTCCTCTACTCCCTCAACTCGGGTGCCGCGCTCTGGTCCACCGGCACCTACAACCACCCCGGCGCCTGGGCGGCGTTCCAGAGCGACGGCAACCTCGTCGTCTACCAGCCCCAGCAGGACCCGGTGACCGGCAGCCCGGTCTACCCCGTCCCGGGCACCTCCGCCTACGCCCTGTGGAACACCGGCGGGCACCCGGGGGGCGTCCGCGCCTCCGTGCAGGACGACTCCAACTTCGTGATCTACGACGCGAACACCAACCCGCTCTGGAGCAGCGGCACCTGGCAACCGAATCCGTGACGTGACCGCACGACCGCACGCACCGCGTGCACCGCACGACCGCATGCACTGCATGCACCGCACGCACCGCACGCCGCGGGGGCGGGCCACCCGGTGGTCCGCCCCCGCGGCGTGCCGTCGCGGGCCCGGCCCAGGATCGGCCCCGGGCGCTCAGCCGCCGATCGCCGACATCGGCCGCTCCGGCTGGACGAAGCCGGCGGAGTTGATCTCGTGGCCCGGGCCCTTGCGGGCGATGGTGTTGCGCCAGGCCCGCTCGATCTCGGCATCGCCCGCCCCGCCGCGCAGCAGGGCGCGCAGGTCGGACTCCTCGGTCGCGAAGAGACAGTTGCGCAACTGGCCGTCGGCGGTCAGCCGGACCCGGTCGCAGGTGCCGCAGAACGGACGGGTGACCGAGGCGATCACGCCGACCACGGTGTCCGTCCCGGCGATCCGGAACTCCTCGGCCGGCGGGGTGCCGCCCTGGGCCCCGAGCGGCGCGCGCGCCACCGGGAGCAGGTCGAAGCGGGTGCCGAGCACCGCGAGCAGCTCGTCGGCGGTGATCATGGCCGACCGGTCCCAGGCGCCCTGGGCGTCCAGCGGCATCGACTCGATGAACCGCAGCAGGTAGCCGTGCTCGGCCGCGAAGTCGACCAGGTCGAGGATCTCGTCGTCGTTGACCCCGCGCACCGGCACGGCGTTGATCTTGACCGGCGCCAGCCCCGCCGCCCGGGCCGCGGCCAGGCCCGCGAAGACGTCCTCGATCCGGTCCCGCCGGGTGATCTCCTGGTAGCGGTCGCGCCGCAGCGTGTCCAGGCTGACGTTGACCCGGCGCAGCCCGGCCGCCCGCAGCTCGCCCGCCAGCCGGGCCAGCCCGATCCCGTTGGTGGTCAGTGACAGCTCGACGCCCAGCCCCGTCAGCCGCTCCACCAGCCCCGGCAGGCCGCGCCGCAGCAGCGGCTCGCCGCCGGTCAGCCGCACCGAGGCGATCCCCAGCCGGCGCACCGCGATCCGGGCCAGGCGGACGATCTCCTCGTCCGTGAGCACCTCGGCCCTGGGGAGCCAGCTCAGGCCCTCGGCCGGCATGCAGTAGGTGCAGCGCAGGTTGCAGCGGTCGGTCAGGGAGACCCGCAGATCGGTGTGGACCCGGCCGAAGCGGTCGACCAGCGGGGAAGGGGCGGTGTGCATATCGGCCAGTAGAGAACGGCGCGGCGCAAAGATCCAGCGGCGCATCGACCGGCTTCCGTCCAAGGTCAGCAGCGCACCCTTGTGCAATCACACAGGGCGGCGGGGGCCCGGCTGCCGCCATGCTGGTGGCATGGCCGAGCCCCACCCGCCCGCAGCCGCCCCCGACGTGCCCGCCACCGGGCCCACTTCCGGGCCCGCCGCCACGCCCGCTTCCGATGCCGCCACCGGGCCCACCGCGCCCCCGGCCGCCCCGGCCGCCGCCCCCGTGGCCGGCCTGGTGCTGGCCGCCGGCGGCGGGCGGCGGCTGGGCGGGCGCCCCAAGGCGCTGCTGCCGTTCCACGGCCGGCCGTTGGTCGAGCACGCCGTGCGCACGGTCCGGGACGGCGGCTGCTCCCCCGTCCTGGTGGTGCTCGGCGCGGCCCGCGACCAGGTGCTGGCCACCGCCGGGCTCGACGGCTGCACGGTGCTGGCCAACCCCGACTGGGCGCAGGGCATGGGCGGCTCGCTGCGGGCGGGCCTGGCCGCGCTGCCCGCCGACTGCTCGGGCGTGCTGGTCTCGCTGGTCGACACCCCGGGCGTCACCCCGGCCGCCGTGGCCCGGCTGCTGGCCGCCCACCGGGCCGGCGCCGCACTGGCCGCCGCCGCCTACCAGGGCCGGCGCGGCCACCCCGTGCTGATCGGCGCCGCCCACCTGGCCGAGGCCGCAGCCGGCGCGCGCGGCGACGCCGGTGCCCGGTCGCTGCTGACGGACCGCCAGGCCGAACTGCTGCTGGTCGAGTGCGGCGACATCGCGGTCCCCGACGACCTCGACACCCCCGCCGATCTGGCCCGCTGGTCGGCGGGTTGACTCCCACCGGCGGCTCGGCCCACCGTCGGTTCCACCCTGAAAATCCCCTGATCATTCAGCCATTCGCTGCCACCGCGGGGCCCGATCGGGGAGCATGGAGGGCGACCCGCCCATCTCCACCCGAACGGACGGTGCGCGCCTTGTCCGGACACCCGCTGCCCGACGACTTCACCGGCAACGACCCGTGGACCGGCGCCGGACCACCCGCGGGTGACCCGCTCCCCGAGGCCGTGACCGCACCGGGCACGGCGCAGCCGATCCGCTGCCCGGCCTGCCGCCGTGAGCACGTCTACGAGCCGCCCACGCTGCCCTGCCCGTGCGGCGCCGCGCTCAAGGTGCCGCTGCTGCGCGGCGGGGTGCCGGTGCAGGTGCGGTTCCGCTCCTGGGAGGACTCCTGGCTGAGCATGCGCTGCCCGAACTGCGGCCGCTCGGACCAGTGGCCGCAGCCGGAGTTCACCTGCAACTGCGGCGCCACGGTGCGCCTGCCGGTGGACCGTGCGCCACGCGCCGGCACCACCGGCCCGCAGGGGTCGCGTCCGCTGGGCGTGCGTCCGCAGACGGGCGCCACCGGTGCGCCCCGGTACGACGGCTCGCTCTACGCCGACCGCCCGGGCCATCCCGGCTACCCCGGCTACCCCGGCTACCCGGCCGGAGCGCCCGGCAGTGGCGGAGCGCCCGGGAGTGCCGGCGCGCCGGGCTCCCCCGTCCCGCCTGCGGCGCCGCCCACCGTGCCGCAGGGCGGCCGCTGGCAGAACCGGCCGCCGTTCCGCCCGCACCCGATCCGCACCGCGCAGGACGCCGTGCTGAGCGCCGCCCGCTACCTGGAGTGGCTCGGCTTCGGCGAGTTGGAGCTGACCGAGGGCCAGGAGCGCGAGGCGGTGACCATGCTCGGCGAGCGCGTGGTGGCGCAGGTGGACACCTGGCCGGAGCAGGCCGACATGCGCTCGGTGGAGTGCCTGTGGCTGCAGACCCTGCACGCCGAGGAGATGGCGGCCGCGATGTTCACCACCGCCGGGTACTCGCACCAGGCGACGGTGCGCGGCGAGCAGCTGCTGGTGGCCCTCTTCACGCTGGACGAGAGCGGGGTGCCGCAGCCGGTGAACGGCGCGGCCGAAGCGCTGCTGGAGACCGGCTGGACCTCCTGAGCCCCGCCGGCCCCACCTGGCGGCCGCCCGACCCGCCATCCGACCCGTCCGCCCCACCGCCCGAGCCACCGCCTGACCCACCGTCACCAGCTGCCCCGTGAGGCGCCCGGCCGCCACCCCGAACCGAAATACGTCGCGCTCGTGATCTGGTGCACAAGCTCCCCCGAGTGTTGAATTGCGGATGCTCCACGGCCGTGACCGCTGGGTCCTGTCCGCCTGGAGCACCGCATGGCCGTGGGGCACCGCACACAAGGAGGTGGCGTTGTCGGAGCACGGAACGGCCCCGCTCGGCGGGGGGACGCGCGGCCGGCCGGCGGATGCCGACCGACATCAGGACAGCGAGCCGCGGCGCGGCGGGCCGACCCGACCCGGCGGACCACCGGGAGTGCCGCCGCACGGCGGGGGGCTGCACCCCGGGGCGGACGGCCCCCTCGACGAGATCACCAGCGGCACGGTCTGGCGGCTGCGCTCGCGCGCCTGCTGGCAGGAGGCCGCCGAACTGCTCACCCAGGACGCCGAACGGGACGCCCGCACCGCCCTGGTGCGGGCCGAACTGCTGATCGAGCAGTGCCTGTTCACCGCCGACCACTGGGAGCAGGCCGAGGTCGCGCTGCGGATCGCCGAGGCCGGCGTGACCAGCACCGAGCAGCGTGCGGCGGCCGCCTGCGCGCGCGGCTTCCTGGCCTACCTGGGCAGCGTGCTCGGGCCGCGCGACCGGCTGGACGAGGCGCAGGCCGCGCTCGGCCGCACCTCCGCGCTGCTGCCGCCGCACGCGCCGGGGCGTCCGCTGCTGGACTTCCGGCGCGGGCTGGTCGCGGAGAACCTGCTGCGCGACCAGACCGCCGCCTGGATCGCCTACCGCCGGGCCCACGACGGGGCGCTGGCCCGCGGTGACACGCTGCTCGCCTCCTCCACCTGGCGCCACCTGGCCGCCCTCGCGCTGGCCGGCGGTGACCGGGGGCGGGCCCGCGAGGGCTTCGCCGCCTCGCTCCGGCTGCGCGAGGAGCTGGGCTTCATGGTGGGCGTGGCCCCGGCGCTGGCGGCGCTCGCCGAGGTCTCCGAGCCCCCCGAGGCCAGGCGGCTGCGCGCGGAGGCCGGGCGGCTGGTGCAGGCGCTGGGGGGCGTGCCGGTCTGGCTGGTGGGCCGGCTCGGAGAGGACGGTGAGGACGGCAGTCCCGGCGGGCCCCCGGGCGCCCCGCGCGGCGCACCCCCGAGCGCGCGCCCGGGGGTGCCGGGCGCGCGCGGGGTGGCGGGGGCGGCGTAGGGCCCGCCTGACGGCTCCCGCCGGGCGCGCGCCCAGGGGGCGGGCGCCCGGCGGAAGGCCCCCACGCACACCGCGGGCCCCGGACGCCCCCGCAGGCTCCCGCGTCCCCCGGACGGACGCCGTCGGCACGATCTCCGACGACTCGTCAGATAAGGTGAGGCTAACCTGATTGGACGGGGGTGCGGCATGAGCCCGCGCGCCCCGTCCGGCCTCCCCCGAGCCGATGGGGTCCCGCCTTGCCCGAGTGCGCCGATCCGGACCCGCGCCTGCCCTTCGCCGGCGCGTACACCGCCTTCGCCCAGGTCTTCCCCGACCTGCGGATCCAGCACCGCGGCACCGCCCACCCGCACGAGGGGTGGGTGCCCACCCACCGGCTGCTGACCGATCCGGCGCTGCGGGCCCGGCTGATCGCCGCCGAGGCCCGGCACGGGCGGGACCGCTACGGCACCGCGCCGCGCCCCGACGTGGCCGCCGGCTTCTGGCTGCACCGCTACACCTGGCCGCTCTGCCTGCTCTTCACGCTGCCCTGGTTCCTGGAGCGCCGCGTCCCGCTGCCGGCCGTCGAGCAGTTGGCCAGCCGCCGGGCGGCGGGCGGCGGCGGACCGGCCGAACTCGCGCTGCTGCCCGGCCCCGACCGCGCCCCCACCGCCTTCGCCTGCCTGCCCGACGACCCCGCGGCGCGCCGGCCCGGCGCCCGCCCGGTGCGCGACGAGGCGGAACTGCGGAACGTGCTGCGCACCGCCCTGGCCGACCAGTTGGCGCCGCTCCTCGCCGCCTTCCGCACCGAGCTGCGACGCGGTCCGCGCACCCTGTGGGGGCTGGCCACCGACGAGCTGGTGGAGGGCCTCTGGTACGCCGCGGGGCTGCTCGGCGAGGAGGAGCGCGCGGTGGCCGCGCTCGCCGCGCTGCTGCCCGAGGGGGCGGACAACGCGCCCTTCGGCGGGGCCGCCGCGTTCCGCACCACCGGGCCCGACCGCCAGGGCGCCGCACCGGCGCCGGCGCGCACCCGGGTGAGCTGCTGCCTCTACTACACGCTGCGGCCCGCGGAGCTCTGCGCCGGCTGCCCGCGCGGCCGCTGACGGGGCGGCGACTCCGACGATCACCTCGGCCGCCGACCGCGCGTTGGTCATACCATCATTCTGACGAAACGTCAGTCTTTGCTCTCTCCAGTGTATTTACTCCCAAACCACCCGTGCGGCCCACCGTCGTCCGCCATGATGGACCTCCCTCGGGTGGCCCCGTGCCATCCGCCGCCGAGAGAGCGAGGCTGGTTCAGCGCCATGAAACTGTCGGACATACCACTGGGCTGGGCCGTCGCCGCCGCCGTCGTCCTGCTGCCGGGCGCCCTCCTGGTGGCCTTCCTGCGCAGCAGGGGGGCGGCCGCCGCGCGCGGTGCGGACTCCTGGGAGCGCACGGAGGAGCGGCGCCGCCGCAAGGAGTCGCTCTACGGCGGCGCCTCGTACACCCTGCTCTTCTGCTGCGCGGCCGTCGCCGCCGCACTCTCCTTCCACGGCCTAGTCGGCTTCGGCACCCAGAACCTGGCCCTGTCCGGCGGCTGGGAGTACCTCGTCCCGTTCGGCCTCGACGGCGCCGCGATGTTCTGCTCGGTGCTCGCCGTGCGCGAGGCCAGCCACGGTGACGCGGCCCTCGGCTCGCGCCTGCTGGTCTGGCTCTTCGCGGGCGCCTCGGCCTGGTTCAACTGGGTGCACGCCCCGCGCGGCGGCGGGCACGCGGGCGCCCCGCAGTTCTTCGCGGGGATGTCGCTCTCGGCCGCCGTGCTCTTCGACCGGGCGCTGAAGCAGACCAGGCGGGCGGCGCTGCGCGAGCAGGGCCTGGTGCCGCGCCCGCTGCCGCAGATCCGGATCGTGCGCTGGCTGCGCGCCCCGCTGGAGACCTACGCGGCCTGGTCGCTGATGCTCCTGGAGAACGTCCGCAGCCTGGACGAGGCGGTCGAGGAGGTCCGGGACACCAAGCGCGAGGCGGTGGTCAGCCGCGAGCGCCAGCGGCTGGCCAGCCGCCGCGAGCGGGCCGAGATCCGCGCGATCAACCGGGCGCACGGCGGCTGGGGCCGCGGCCGTTCCGGCGCCGCCGCACGCCAGTTGGAGCCCGGCGGCGCGGAGCCCGCGATAGCGGCGCCCACCGCTGCCAAGGCCCCCGCCGCGGAGGCCGCCGCGCCCGGCCTGCCGACCCGCCAGGGGCGCCGGACCATCGACCTCACCACCGAGGACGACACCATGACGCTCCCCCGCCTCGACTCCCTGGAGCAGAAGCTCAAGGACCTGGAGCGGCAGTTCGGCTAGCCGGCCGCCGGGCCGGCCCGCGCGGCGGCGGGCCGGGACTCGGCCGGACAGGGCGAGGCGGCGGGGCTGATCGGCGAGCGCCGGTCAGGCCGCCGCGTCGCCCGCCGAGAGCTCGAACCACATCCGCTTGCCCGACCCGCGCGGCTCCACGCCCCACGCGTCGGCCAGCGCCTCGACCAGCATCAGGCCGCGCCCGGAGGAGGCCTGCTCGCCCGGGGTGCGCCGCTTGGGCCACAGGTCGGACTCGTCCTCGACCTCGATCCGCAGCCGCGGCTCGCGGCCGTCCTCGCGGTAGAGGCGCGCGGTGAACATCGCGTCCCGGTCGGTGTGCCGGATCGCGTTGGTCACCAGCTCCGAGGCGAGCAGTTCGGCGGTGTCGATCAGCTGCGGGACGCCCCAGCGCCGCAGCGCGTCGCGCAGTTCGCCGCGCAGCTCGGCCACCCGGGCAAGGTCGGCCTGCCCGATCCGGCGGCGCAACTGCTGGGCGGCGAGCCCGCCCTCCGGGCCGTCCCAGCGGAGCAGCAGCAGCGCTATGTCGTCCTCGCGCTCGGAGGAGTCGGCGGCCCGGGCTGCGATCCGCTCCGCGAGCTCCTCGATCGGGTCGGTCGCGCCCTCCCCGGCCATCGGCGGCAGCTCGCCGGCCACCGCCTCGCAGAGCCGGGCCATGCCGGTGTCCAGGTCCAGGCCGCGCGACTCGACCAGGCCGTCGGTGCAGAGCACCAGGGTCTCGCCCGGGTCCAGGCTGAACCGGGTCACCGGGTACTCCTGGTCGGCCGCGATGCCCAGCGGCAGCCCACCGGCCACGCTCTGCACGGAGCTGCTGCCGTCGGCCCGGCGCACCACCGGGTCCAGGTGGCCGGCCCGGACCGCGTAGACCACGCCGTAGTCGACATTGACCTCGGCGTAGGTACAGGTGGCGAAGTGATCGGTGTCCAGGTCGGCGAGGAAGCGCGAGGCCCGCGCCATCACGGCGGCCGGCGGGTGCCCCTCGGCCGCGTACGCGCGCAGCGCGATCCGCAGCTGGCCCATGATCCCGGCCGCGTGCACGTCGTGGCCCTGCACGTCGCCGATCACCAGACCGACGTGGCCGCCGGGCAGCGGCACCACGTCGTACCAGTCGCCGCCGATCTGCAGGCCCGAGCCGGCCGGCAGGTAGCGAACCGCGGTGGTCACCCCGGGCACCGCCGGCACGGTGCGCGGCAGCATCACCCGCTGCAGGCCGGCCGCCAGCTCGTGCTCGGCGTCGTGCAGCCGGGCCCGGGCCAGCGACTGGGCGACCAGGCCGCCCAGGGTGGAGAGCAGGGTGCGCTCGTCGGCGTCCAGCTCGCGCGAGTCGTCGAAGCTGACCAGGCAGAGGCCGATCGCCCGGCCGCTGGCCACCAGCGGCAGGAAGGCCCAGGCGCTGCGCCCGGTGCCACGCACCCGCGGCCAGGCCTCGGGGAACCGCTCCTGGTACTCCTCCGGGCTCGCCAGGAAGACCGGCAGTCGGCGGCGGATCGCCTCCGCGGCGGGCTGGAACGGCTCCAGCGGCATCCGGTCGTAGGCGACCATGTCCTGGGCGCGGTAGCCGCTGGCCCCCAGGATCCGCAGCCGCCCGGCCTCCATCGCGGCCAGCACCAGGCCGTCCGGCGGCAGCCCGGGCAGTGGCAGCTCGGTGAAGACCCGGGCCACGTCGCGCACCGTGACGGCCTCGGAGAGCGCCCGCGCGGCCTCCTTGATGAACCGGGAGCGGTCCTCGCGCAGCGCGGCCTGCCGCCCGGCGTCCTCCCGCTTGTGCAGCTCGGCGGTGGCGTCCCAGACGAAGCCGACCATCCGCGAGGGGCGCCCGAAGGCATCGGCCAGCACCCGGCCGCGGAACCGCACGGCGTGCAGCTCGCCGCCGGGGAAGACGGTGCGGTAGTAGGCACCGCACTGGCCCAGCTCGGCCACCGCGCGCTCGACCCGGCGGCGCACCACCGGCGCGTCGTCGGGGTGCAGCAGCGCGAGGAAGGCCTCGGCGCTGAGTTCGGTGCCGCTGTCGCTGACACCCATGAAGTCGCAGGCGCGCTGGTCGGCCTCGATCAGGTCGCGCCGGATGTCCCAGTCGAAGGAGCCGATGCCGTTGGCCGCCATGGCCGGCTCCAGCCACTCCGGGATCGAGTCACCGGCGCGGTTGGGCAGGGCCTGGACGGGGGGCAGGACCGTGGGTGCCGCGATCCGGCCCAGCGGACCGCCGCCCGGGCCACCCGCGTGCCGACCGTGCTGGGCCTGCGGGCCGAGCGGTAGGCGTGCGGGCCCTTGCGGCTCGGGCTCAGTCGCCATGGTTCTCCTGCCCCTGCCGGATCTGTCGGTGGGTGTGTTCCTGGACGCCACCCCGGGTGCGGGGCGCCTGGTCCGGACACACATTCTCACTATCCTGTCGAATGTTCGACCACCCGGCAATAACGCCAGGTCCGCCGGGCCCGCCGGAGGCTTCGACTCCGCTCCGTCACGACCGCTCCACCAGGGCCGCTCGGCCACGGCCGCCCCATCCGCCCAGCTCGGTCACGGCCGCCCCATCAGCGCCGCTCGGTCATCGCCGCCTCGTCATCGCCGCTCGGTCATCGCCGCTCGGTCATCGCCGCCCCGTCACGGCCGCTGTGCCTCCAGTTCGAACCAGGTGGTCTTGCCATCGGCCCGCGACCGCACACCCCAGGCGTCCGCCAGCGCCTCGACCAGCACCAGTCCGCGCCCGGTGGTCTCGCCCTCCCCCGCCCGGCGCGGCCTGGGCAGCCTCGCATCGCCGTCCCGCACCTCGACCCGCAGCCGCAGGTCGGCGCCGAGCACCGCGTCCAGCACCGCGCCGGCGCCGGTGTGCTGCAGGGCGTTGGCGACCAGCTCGGTGGCGAGCAACTCGGCGGTGTCGGCCAGCGCGGGGACGCCCCAGTCGGCCAGCGCCGTGCGCAGGGCCAGCCGCAGCGGGGCGATCGCCGCCAGGTCGGCGGGCGCGAAGGCGGCGTGCAGCCGGCGGCCGGGCGCGCGCTGCCCGGCGAGGTCCGATCCGACCTCCGCCCCGACGTCGAAGTACTGCTGACTTTCCATCAGATTTCCCCCCAGCTGCGCTCCATACCATCGTGGAGCCCGCGCACCCTTGGTCGCAACGGTGCACGAAACGTCGATCGAGGTGCACGGGGGGCTCACGGCGCACAGTCTGCTGACAGCTTGTCAACACCCGCCGTCCGGCGGCGCTGGGGCAGTGATCGGATCAAGCGATGATCTGACCTGTCCTCGGCCGCCTTCTCGGCTCAACCTCCGAGGTCGGGGGCCAGGTCCGGGTCCAGGTCGACCACGCCGCTGTCCAGCGCGTAGTAGCCGCCGCGCACCGCCAGCCGCCCGGCGGCCACCGCCGGGGCGAGCAGCTCGTCCGCGCGCAGCCGGGCCACGGTCTGCCGGATCTGCTCGCGGACCACCGCCTCCACCACCTCCCCCTCCGCGACCGGTGCGCCATCGGCGGCCGCCACCGCCTGGCAGGGCGCCCGGAGCGCCTGGGCCACCTCCGCCAGGTGCCCCGGCAGCGGCGTGCCCTCGCGCAGCGCGCGGACGGCCGCGGTGACGGCGCCGCAGTGCTGGTGGCCGAGCACCAGCAGCAACGGGGTCGCCAGCTCGACCGGGCCGTACTCCAGGCTGCCGGCGACCAGCGTGTCGAGGGTGTGCGCGGCCGTGCGGACCACCAGCAGGTCCCCCAGCCCCTGGTCGAAGACCAGCTCGGGCGGGACCCGGGAGTCGACGCAGGTGAAGACCACGGCGAACGGCGCCTGGCCGCCCGCCAGGTCGTGGCGCCGGGCCGACGAGGCGTCCGGGTGGCGGGCCTGCCCGCGCACCCAGCGCTCGTTGCCCGTACGCAGCCGCGCCAGGGCCTGCGCCGGATCGCCGGGCGGACCGGCATCGCCCGACCCGCCCGACCCGCCCGGTCCGCCGGTGGTCCCCGGCCCGGCGGCGGTGCCCGGCCCGCCGGCGCGCGCCGGTTGCGCACCCGCCGCGGGCAGCACCCCGAGTGCGCCCGCCGCCAGCAGTACCCGTCGCCGCACCCCCGCCACCTCCCGCTCCGCAACGCCACCCGGACCGCAGCTGGAGCGCGCCCTCCGCACACCTGGCCGCACCCGGCGCACCCGCCGGCCACCTGGCAAACGAGTGACACCCCCGCCGGTCACCCGAATCGCAGAACGCCGCAACCCGGGCAAGGCTGGACACGGCGACTCGATCCGGGTTCAATGGCCACCAGATATTTGAACGGCGTTCTAACTTCGACGTCCAAGGCTCCCCGCAGCAGCCTCTCCCGAGGCCTCCCGGGACCGCGAGCCCCGGCCGCCGAGCACCGGCCGTCGGCCCCACCTGAGCGCCACCCCTGAGCTCCACCCCCGAGCCCCACCCCGTCCCCCATCCCCCGGCAACCCGCCCCGGCACCCGCGAGCGAGGCACCGTGCGACTCACCCCCACCGAACGGGACCGGCTGCTGATCTTCACAGCCGCCGAACTGGCCCGCGCCCGCCGCGCCCGCGGCTGCCTGCTCAACGTGCCGGAGGCCACCGCGCTGATCGCCGACACCGTCTGCGAGGCGGCCCGCGACGGCAAGCGGCTGGCCGAGGCGATCGAGGCCGGGCGCAGCGTGCTCGGCGCGGCGGACGTGCTGCCCGGCGTGCCGGACGTGGTCACCGTGATCCAGGTCGAGGCCGTCTTCGACGACGGCACCCGGCTCGCCGTGGTCAACGACCCCTTCCGGGGCGCCGGTTCGCTCGGCGACGACGGCCCGGGCGCGGCCCTGCCGGGCGCCGGGACGGGCTACGACCCCGTCGAGGAGACCGTGGTGGTGGCCGTGCACAACACCTCGGCGGTGCCGATCTCGGTCACCTCGCACTACCACTTCTTCGAGGTCAACCCGCGACTCGCCTTCGACCGCGCCGCCGCCTACGGCACCCGCCTCGCCGTCCCGGCCGGCTCCTCGGTGCGCTTCGACCCGGGCGCGGTGGTCGAGGTCGGCCTGGTGCCGATCGCGGGCGAGCGGGTGGCGATCGGCTTCGCCGGCCTG
This sequence comes from Kitasatospora sp. NBC_01287, assembly GCF_026340565.1. Taxonomy (NCBI): domain Bacteria; kingdom Bacillati; phylum Actinomycetota; class Actinomycetes; order Kitasatosporales; family Streptomycetaceae; genus Kitasatospora; species Kitasatospora sp. NBC_01287. Next base: position 6,969,961 of record NZ_JAPEPB010000001.1, on the reverse strand, counting down.
GTCGACGGCCCGCTCGACGCGCCCGGTGCCCGCGAGGCGGCCCTGGAGAAGGCCCGCGCCACCGGCTACCTGCTGAACTTCGACGACCCGGAGGTGGAGTCGTGACCTCGATCTCCCCGCACGACTACATCTCGGTGCACGGCCCGCGGACCGGCGACCGGGTCCGGCTCGGCGACTCCGGGCTGATCGTCCGGGTCGAGTCCGACTCGCAGGCCCCGGGCGAGGAGTTCCTGGCCGGCTTCGGCAAGACCGCCCGCGACGGCCTGCACCTGAAGGCCGCCACCGTCCGCTCGACCTGCGACGTGGTGATCAGCAACGTGCTGGTGATCGACGCGGTGCAGGGCATCGTGAAGACGTCGATCGGCCTGGTCGGCGGCCGGATCGCCGCGATCGGCCGGGCCGGCAACCCCGACACCATGGACGGCGTCGAGGTGGTGGTCGGCACCGGCACCACGATCGTCTCCGGCGAGGGGCTGATCGCCACCGCCGGTGCCATCGACACCCACGTGCACCTGCTCTCGCCGCGGATCATGGAGGCCTCGCTCGCCTCCGGTGTCACGACGATCATCGGCCAGGAGTTCGGTCCGGTCTGGGGCGTCGGCGTCAACTCGCCCTGGGCGCTGCGGCACGCCTTCAACGCCTTCGACGCCTGGCCGGTCAACATCGGCTTCCTGGGCCGCGGTTCCTCCTCCGACCCGGGCCCGCTGGTCGAGGCGCTGGCCGAGGGCGGCGCCAGCGGCTTCAAGGTGCACGAGGACATGGGCGCCCACACCCGCGCGCTGGACACCGCGCTGCGGGTCGCCGAGGAGTACGACGTCCAGGTCGCCCTGCACACCGACGGGTTGAACGAGTGCCTCTCGGTCGAGGACACCCTCGCGGTGCTGGAGGGCCGCACCATCCACGCCTTCCACATCGAGGGCTGCGGCGGCGGCCACGTGCCCAACGTGCTGAAGATGGCCGGCGTCGCCAACGTGATCGGCTCCTCCACCAACCCCACCCTCCCCTTCGGCCGGGACGCGCTGGCCGAGGCCGCGGGCATGATCGTCTCCGCCCACGACCTCAAGCTCGACCTGCCCGGCGACGCCGCGATGGCCCGCGACCGGGTGCGGGCCGGCACCATGGGCGCCGAGGGGATCCTGCACGACCTCGGCATGATCGGCATCACCTCCTCCGACGCCCAGGGCATGGGCCGGGCCGGCGAGACCGTGCGCCGCACCTTCGCGATGGCCGGCAAGATGAAGGCCGAGCGCGGCCCGCTGGACGGCGTCGGCTCCTACGGCACCCGCGAGAGCGGCGACGACAACGAGCGGGTGCTGCGCTACATCGCCAAGCTCACCATCAACCCGGCCATCGCCCACGGGCTCGCGCACGAGGTCGGCTCGATCGAGGTCGGCAAGCTGGGCGACATCGTGCTCTGGCGCCCCGACCACTTCGGTGCCAAACCGCAGTTGGTGCTCAAGTCCGGCTTCCCCGCCTACGGCGTGGTCGGCGACCCGAACGCCAGCACCGACCGCTGCGAACCCCTGGTGCTCGGCCCGCAGTTCGGCGCCCACGGGGCGACCGCCGCCGACATCTCGGTGGCCTTCGTCGCCCAGGCCGCCGCCGACGGCGCCTACCTGGACCGCGCCGCCGACCAACTCCCCACCCGGCGGCGACGGGTGGGCGTGCGCGGCACCCGCGGCATCGGCCCGCGCGACATGGTCCGCAACGGCCGTACCGGCCAGGTCGGCGTGGACGCCGGCACCGGCCTGGTCTCGCTGGACGGCACCGCGCTGCGCTCCGAGCCCTCCGAGAGCGTCTCGCTCAGCCGCCTGTACTTCCTTTAACGCTCCCCCACCCCTGAGGACCCGCCACCATGACCACCCCCGCCTCGCTCGGCTTCTCGATGCCCGCCGAATGGCACCCGCACGAGCGCACCTGGATGGCCTTCCCCACCGGCAACCAGACCTTCGACACCCCCGAGAACCTGCACGCCGCCCGGCTCGCCTGGGCGAAGGTCGCCAACACCATCGTCCGCCACGAGCCGGTGACCCTGATCGTCAACCTCGGTGGGACGGCGGCCGCCCGCGAGTACGTCGACGCCGGGATCGAGATCGTCGAACGCCCGCTGGACGACGCCTGGATGCGCGACATCGGCCCCAGCTTCCTGATCGACGGCCAGGGCTCGCTCGCCGCCGCCGACTGGATCTTCAACGGCTGGGGCGCCCAGTCCTGGGCCAGTTGGGAGCACGACCAGCACATCGCCGAGCACATCAGCGAGTTGACCGGCGTGCGGCGCTTCGCCTCCCGCCTGATCAACGAGGGCGGCGGCATCCACGTGGACGGCGAGGGCACGGTGCTGGTCACCGAGACCGTCCAACTCGGCGAGGGCCGCAACGCCGACTGGACCAAGGAGCAGGTCGAGGCCGAGCTGCACGCCCACCTCGGCACCACCAAGGCGATCTGGCTGCCGCGCGGACTCACCCGCGACTACGACGAGTTCGGCACCCGCGGCCACATCGACATCGTCGCCTCCTTCGTCCGCCCCGGCGTCGTGCTGGCCCACGTCCAGCCCGACCCGGCCCACCCCGACCACGCCGTCTGTCAGGAGCTCGTCGCCATCCTGCGCGCCGCGACCGACGCCCAGGGCCGCCGCCTGGAGGTCATCGAGGTGCCGGCCCCCACCGTGCTGCACGACGAGGACGGCGAGCCGGTCGACTACTCCTACATCAACCACTACGTCGCCAACGGCGCGGTCATCCTCTGCGCCTTCGACGACCCCCGCGACGAGGAGGCAGCCGCCATCCTCGCCGAGGCCTACCCCGACCGGACGGTCGAACTCGTCGACGCCCGCGAGATCTTCGCCAACGGCGGCGGCATCCACTGCATCACCCAGCAGCAGCCGAAGGCGTGATGCGCCGCGCCGGGCCCGCACTGGTGCGCGGGCCCGGCGTCAGCCGTGCCCTCAGCCGTGCCTCAGGCGGGCGTTGGCGGCGTCCAGCCGTCCGGCAGACGGTGGAAGGGGGTCATCAGCACCCGGGCCGCCGTGCGAGGAGCATCCGGGCCGACCCGGGTGACCGTGATCGGCACCCGCACCGTGACCAACTCGTCCACGGCGATCAGCCCGGTCTCGACCGCGTTCATCGCGACCGCGTGGTGCTCCAGCCACTTGTGCGCCTGGAACGGCGCACTGCCCGTCTCGGTCATGTGCCTGCTCCTGTCACTGCCTGGCTCCCGCCGGGCTTGTTCATACACGACACCTGGCAGTCCGGCGGGGAGTGCGTGCAGCTCGCGGCTACCACGATCTCCCCGGACCGCGGGTCGCCCCACAACCGGTAGTCCGGCAGGTATCCGGCCTCCTGCATCATGCTGGTCGTGAAGATCACCACACTGCCGTTGTACCGGGTCGGGTCCGGACGCTCAGGATAGTGGTGCACCGGGCCGTCGAGCTGCGCGCACAGCTCCTCGTACGCCTTGGTGTGGAGGATCAGGGCGTGCCAGCCCTCGTCCACCACACGCGACGGGGCCATGCCACGGTCTCTGAACCGGCCGCAGGTGGCGACGAACTTCAGCGCCTCGCGGACGATGCGCCGCACGAGCGGCTCGTCCATCTCCGGGTTGTTGTCGCGGACCGTGGCGACGACCGCGGCGAACACCTGTGGCGGGACGAGGCTCTCGGGGTCCTTCCAGAGCGTTGCGGTACTCATTCAGCTCTCCTGGGTTGTCGGGTTCTGGAGCCGGCACCTCTCGGCCCGCCTCCGGGCCCGCAGCGGTGTCGGTGTGGGCGGCACCGGCGGCTGGTGAGCGCCGAGTTCGGCCGCCAGGTGCGTGCGGATCCCGTCGTCCAGCTCGCGCATGCTCGCGAGGAGCGGGTCCAGCACCGGGGCCCCGGCGCCCCGCACCGCGGCGTCCTGTAGCAGTTGGCCGAGCCCGCGCAGCTCGGCGAGCACCCGCTCCTGGTACGGCGTCACCGGGGCACTGCCTCGGTGACGCCGGCCGGGGGCCGGCACCTGGAGCTGGTGGCGGTCCAGGCCGTCAGCGCCCACTGGAACCGGTCCAGGGAGCGGGCGAGTTGCCGGGTGGCCTCGTCCAGGGCGGGGTCGGTGCGCACCGCGCGGCAGATGACCTGGAAGCGGCGCTCCTCGGCAGCGAGCCACTCCCGCGCCTGCTCCTGCGCCTGCGCCCGCGTCAGCTCCTCGGCCACCTCCAACGCGTCGACCACACCGAAACGGTCACCGTCTACAGCGACAGCGACAGCGGCGGCGAGATCGTTGGCCAGGTAACCGACCGTCGAGAACGCGTCGAGCAGCAGCCGCACCACAGGTGCCGTCCACTGCGGCGTGACGCACTCCTCTGCCACCTCGCACCACATCGCGGCCAGCAGCATGCCACCGTCAGCGGGCCGCAGCGCCAGGTACTGGCTCAGCGAAGGCACCCGCGCCGGCTGCACGAAACGCACCAACTTGGCCGCCGCAGCGTCGATCCAGTCGATCACCTGCTCCCGGTACCGGCGCCACCACGCCTCGGGCATCGAGGCCTGCGTCTCCCGCGACAACGCGCACAGGGCCCGCACCACCGGCCGGGCGCCGTGCGGGCCCTCGTCCTGCCGCTTCCCGTTCAGGGCAACGATGAGCGCGTGGACGAACACCGGCACCGTGGCCGGCTCGGCATCACGCAACTCACCGTCGAGGACATCGTCAGCCAGCCACGTCCACACCGCCCAACGCGTCGCCAGGTCGAGCCGCGCACCGGACGAGCCGGGCCACGCGGACAGACAGAGGTCGACGTAGCCGTGCGCGAGGTAGGCCGCCGGGTCGGGGTGCAGGCCGTGCTCGGAGAGGAACGTGGCGGCACTGACGTAGAGATCGGTGTGCCGCCGATCGGTCACGGCGGCCATCAGCGGGCCTCCCCGGCATGCGCGGCGCAGGCCGCCACGGCCCAGGTCAGGCCGTCGACCGTCCGGTGGCCAACTGATACCAGCGGCGGCACCGAGGAGCCGCAGACGACGCATGCGCGCTCGTGCAACTGGGCGTAACTCAGGGTTGTGTCCACGTGCGGCAGCCCGGCGGCGGGCTGCGGCTGGACCACAAGATCTGCCATGGTCGATACGCTAGGTGACCGCTTCGCCACCTGACGTCGATGTTTCTCCGCGCTTCTCGAAGCGCTGCTGCTGTTTCGCATGGCTTCTCAGAGTGCCGCCAACGCGTGTCTCGCTCGACCGATCAAGCGGTGGACGCCAGCGCCGAACTCTGCGACCTGCTCATACATCGACCAGGCCCGGAGATACAGATCAACGTCCGCTCGGGTGTCCAGCCACAGCGCCGCGTTGATCGTCTCAACGGTGACATAGGCCTCATCGTGGATCCAGAATCCATGACGTAGCGTCAGCGGAAGGGCCGCTGAGAACGGGATGACTCCGAGCGTCACGGTGTCCAGGCCCACCAGGCCAGTCAGTCGATCCAGTTGCGCAGCGAGCACCTCTCGGGGACATGGCTGGGCGTGGAGTACACCCTCCCAGAGGATGAAGTGGAACGATCGACCACGCTCGTACAGAAGTTCCTGGCGGCGCACGCGCTCTCGCACCGCATCCTCGGTGTCCCGTGGGGACTGGTGCAGCACTGCCGCAGCCGTAAGAACGGCGCGAGCGTAGTCCGGCGTCTGGAGTATGCCTGGGATCACGGTCGGTTCGTAAGCGCGGACCATCCTCGCGGCGCGCTCCTCGGCGCCGGCTTCCCGCTGCGCTGCCTCATGGCCGGCGGCGAGGCGGCGACGCCACGATCGGTACTGGGTCTCCAGGCCCCGCAGGTCGGCGTGAAGTGACGCCGCCATGCCCAGGTTCCCGGTGTGCTCGGCCCATGCGGTGAGATCCGCCTCCACCGCCGTTTGCCGTCCGGTCTCCAGCTTGCTGATCTTCGAGTGTGGCCACCCTGCGAGAGCGGCCAGGGCACGGCCCGAAAGGCCCGCGTCAACGCGCAGCTGCCGCAGCCGCGCACCGAGGGCCTCTCGTGCCCGCTGGAAGTCGGTGCTCACACGGCTGAAGGTACCCTCTTCGCGAACTCCTCGCGGACAACGGCATGGTGCCAAGCAGCGTCGCGGATCTGACAGGCAATCAGAACTGCGCCCTGGTCATCGATCAGCTCAGCCCCGAGGTACTCGTCAGCACAGTCGAAGTGCATCTCAATGAGAACCCGGGAGTCGAACAACCAGAAGTCCCTTTTCGGGAGGCGGAGTTCTGCTGCGACAGCGCGGTCCAGGTGGCGGATGTCCTCGCCCGCCGCGACATTCGCCCACCCCACTGCGAGGAGGAAGGCCTGGCCGGCGGTGAGCGGGGAATCCGCGACCCGCACGCGCTCGATTCGCTTGCCTGCAGCGACCTGCGTCCGGATGTTCTGGCACCACGGGCGGTACTGATCGGCCTGCGGGTCCTCTCCGGCCGACCATCGCTGATACATGGGAGTTGCCAGGTCAGACGCGTAGGCGGAGCGACTTTCCAGCCGCCAGGCGGTGTGCTGGAAGCCGTCTCCGAAGAGGTGGTCGAACTGCTCGTCGGTGATGAACTCGGTCACGCGGTCTCTACTCCTTGGGGGCGAACTTGGCCAACAGCTCGCGGGGCACCACCACGAAGCTCTCACCTGGCAGTACATCCCGCAGTTGCGCAAGAGCTTCCGGGTCACTGAGCGTGTACCCCTGAACGACGATGTCTCCGGTCGGCGTCTCGTACAGGGTCGGGCACTTGCCATCGTCGGAGGTGGTACCGAGGAACTTGAGCTTCATAGTGGTGCTCTCCCTCTCTGCCGGATGCAGCACCAGGATGCCCGGTCCGCAGTCCTTGTGGGGCCAGATCAATCGATCCTGGTCAGGTTCAAAGCCAGCCAGGCCCGTGTCGGTGCGGCCATCGGCATGAACCAGGGCTGCGTCAACGAGATCATCAACGGGCTCCGAGAGGCGTCGCACCTGGATGTCTTCGAGCGGATCGCCGATGGGCTGTCCATGCCCGACGACGCCCGGCACCTCCTCGGGCTCGCACCCCAGCGGGAGGAGCGCGCAGGGGGCGCGGCATTCGACTTTGTCCGCCTCCCCGCGGTCGTGCGTGGCTACTCCGAACAGGCCGCGGCAGCCGAGGAGATCCAGCAGTGTGCCCGCGCCACCCGGGAACTCGATGTGCTCGCGGTTCGCGGCCTCGGGCTGCTCGGTCTCCGCAACTCCCTCCTACGCCCTCACCTGGATCGTGACGGAGGCGATCCGCCGAGCCTGCGCGTCCTGCTACTCGACCCCGACAGCGACGCCATGGCTCAACGCGCCTCAGAGATCGGCGAATCCACCGAGTCCCTCGCGGGCGGCGTTCCGGCTCGCTGAGGCACGCTTGCGGGAGTTGGCCGTCCACAGAGCCGTCGAGGTCCACCGGTACAGCGGCCTGCCGGTCTGGCGCATCATCAGACTCGACGCAACCCTGTACGTGGCCAACTTCGCCGGCACCTGGAAGGGGCACGAGTCGGCGACCTACAAGCCGGCAGCCACCCCACGCAGCTCCTTGTACCAGGGGTTCCGCAGGCTGTTTGATTCAATGCTGAAGGACGCGCAGCGGGTCATCTGAGGAGGAGCATTGGCTGTCGAAGCCGAGCTGAAGGCGATCGTGCGTGACCCCGAGGCGGTGACGGAACGTCTGGAGGAGGCGTACGCTCCCGGGCGCCCAGAGGTCTACCAGGACACCTACTACGACACTCCGGCCGGCTTGCTCGACCAGGGCGACCGGGAGCTGCGGATCCGTACCGTCCAGACAGCCAATGGCAGAAGAGGGCGATCTCACCACCGGGCTCTACACCGACGCCGTCGCGGCCTGCCGCTGACCCCGGACATGCGGCAGCGCTCCTTCCCGGCCCGCCGGATCGCGGTCACTGTCGGCAAACTACGAGGGCGTGGACGGACTATGTGGCATCTGGAAGCTACTCGCGCCGAGGCGTGATCATGGGGACGATCGGACTGAGGCCAAAGGACGTTCTGAGCCGATTGGCCCGGCTCGACTCTTGACTCGGGTCAGGTGGACCGGTGGTGTGGAGTCACGGAGTCGCCAGGCATACAGGACTCCGTTCCGTGCGGCCACCAGGAACGCTACCCGGGTCACGCAGCCCAGGTGCCAGAACTGCCCCTCGCGCCACGGTGGGGCGGCTCTTCATGCTTTCCAGGTCAGCAGCTGGGCGGCCAGTTGAGTGAGCGAGTCGACCCGTCCGCTGTCGAGGATGACGACCTGGGCGAGGAGTGGTCAGTCGGCGTCGACCGTGTCCTCGGGGGCGTCGCTGAGGCCCAGGCGGAGGTGCTCGACGTGGTAGACGGCCTGGTCGAGGAGTTCGGCGACGTGGTGGTCGTACAGCGCGTAGACGATCGAGCGGCCGTGCCGCTCGCCGACCACCAGGCCGAGATTGCGCAGGAGCCGCAGCTGGTGCGAGCAGGCGGACTGCTCCATCCCAACGGCGTTGGCCAGGTCGGTGGCGGCCAGCGGGCCCTGGCGCAGGCGGGCCAGGATCAGCAGTCGGGAGGGGGTGGCCAGGGCCTGCAGGGTGGCTGCGACCTTGGCGGCGTTGGACGCGTCCAGCTGGGTGTGCGGGACGGTGTTCTCAGCTGCTCTGACGACTCCATGGCCCATGGAGACCATCCTACAGATGATGAATGAAGACATGTTCATGTGTTCCTGTATGTTGGATGGGCCGCCCCGCCCTGCCTGCGCGAAGGAACACCACCGCCATGTCCACGACCCTCACCGAGCGCCCGGCCCCGGCCGGGGCCCCGCGCGAGAGCCTCGCTCCCAGGCGTCGCACGCGCGTCTTCGCGCTGGCCGAGGCCCGCTGGGCCGCCGCCGCCACCGTCGCCTTCCTGATCGCCCTGCCGCTGCAGCTGACCGGCGCCCCCGCCTGGGCATGGGTGCCGATGTACGCGATCGCCTACGTCACCGGAGGATGGGAGCCGGCCCGGGCCGGGCTGGAGGCGCTGCGCGAGAAGACCCTCGACGTGGACCTGCTGATGATCGTCGCCGCGATCGGCGCGGCCTCGATCGGGCAGGTGATGGACGGCGCGCTGCTGATCGTCATCTTCGCCACCTCCGGCGCCCTGGAGGCGCTGGCCACCGCCCGCACCCGGGACTCGGTGCGCGGCCTGCTCGACCTCGCCCCCACCATCGCCACCCGCCTGCTGGACGACGGCGGCGAGGAGACCGTCGCCACCGAGGCCCTGGTGATCGGCGACACCATCCTGATCCGCCCCGGCGAGCGGGTCGGCGCCGACGGCCGCGTCCTGGACGGCGCCAGCGACGTCGACCAGGCCACCATCACCGGTGAGCCGCTGCCGGTCGCCAAGCAGGCCGGCGACGAGGTCTTCGCCGGCACCGTGAACGGCACCGGCGCGCTGCGGGTCAAGGTCGAGCGCGACGCCTCCGACTCGGTGATCGCCCGCATCGTCAAGATGGTCGAGGAGGCGTCCGAGACCAAGGCCCCCACGCAACTGTTCATCGAGAAGGTCGAGCAGCGGTACTCGCTCGGCATGGTCTTCGCCACCCTGGCCGTCTTCCTGATCCCGCCGGCGTTCGGCGCGGCCGTGACCGGCTCGCTGCTGCGCGCGATGACCTTCATGATCGTCGCTTCGCCGTGCGCGGTCGTGCTGGCCACCATGCCGCCGCTGTTGTCCGCGATCGCCAACGCCGGACGCCACGGCGTGCTGGTGAAGTCCGCCGTCGTCATGGAGCGGCTGGGCCAGGTCGACGCGGTCGCCCTGGACAAGACCGGCACCCTGACCGAGGGCACCCCCCGCGTCACCGACATCCGCCCGCTGGCAGGGTCGGGCCTCTCGGACGACGAGCTGCTGGCGCTGGCGGCGGCGGCCGAGCACCCCAGCGAGCACCCGCTGGCCCGCGCCATCGTGGGCGCCGCCTGCGAACGCGGCCTCGATGTTCCCGCGCTGGAGGGCTTCACCTCCGCCCCTGGCATCGGGGTGACCGCCACCGTCAACGGTGACGCGGTCGCCGTTGGCGCCCCGGCCCGGCTGCTGAACGGCGCCACCGACGCGCTTTCCGCGAAGGCGACCGCCGTCGCGGAGGAGCTGGAGCATGGTGGGCACACCGCCGTGCTGGTCGAGCGGCGCGGTAGGCCGGTCGGCGTGCTGGGCATCGCGGACCGGCTGCGGCCGGACGCCGCCGCCACCGTCGCCGCCCTGGCGAGGCTGACCGGCAGCACGCCGATGCTGGTGACCGGCGACAATCCGCGTGCCGCCGCCCGCCTCGCGGCCGAGGTCGGCATCACCGATGTCCGCGCCGGGCTGCTGCCCCAGGACAAGGTCACCGCCGTCCAGGAGCAGGAGAAGGCCGCCCGCAAGGTGCTGGTGATCGGCGACGGTGTCAACGACGCCCCCGCGCTGGCCGCCGCCCACACCGGCATCGCGATGGGCCGCGCCGGCTCGGACCTCGCGCTGGAGACCGCGGACGCGGTCATCGTCCGCGACGAGCTCGCCACCGTCCCCACCGTGGTCGCCCTGTCCCGCAGGGCCCGCCGGTTCGTGGTGCAGAACCTGGTGATCGCCTCGGTGTTCATCTCCGGCCTGGTGATCTGGGACCTGGTCGGCCACCTGCCGCTGCCGCTCGGCGTGCTGGGCCACGAGGGCTCGACCGTCATCGTCGGCCTGAACGGCCTGCGGCTGCTGCGCGAGAGCGCGTGGAAGCGCGCCGGCGCAGAAGGCTCGAAGTGAGCAAGCACGGAGCCACCGGGCCGCCTCCACCACCAAGGTGGGGCGGGCCCCCTGCCCGGTCACGGTCTGCCGAGGCCGAGAGCATGTGAACCGAGCAAGGCAAGTTGGCGGAGCATGATCCGCCGCACGGCCGCACGGCCGCTCGATCATCGGCCTTCGGCCGATCCGGCAGTGCCGCGCCCGCTTCGCTACACCTGGCCGTCGTCCTCCTCCTCGTCGTAGGGCTCCTCGGGCGGGGGCGCGAGCACCATCGGCCAGTCGTCGTAGGTCGCGATCAACTCGTCCAGTGGAATGTCCAGGCTGGTGGTGAAGACGGCGGTCCCCTCGGACAGTCGTACGGACGCGTCCGGAGCGGCCGCTGTCCGCGCGCGCAGGACCACCACGGCCTCCGGGTCGACGGCCGACCGGTCGGTGAAGTCGGCGGGGTCCACGCGGACCGCGAGCAATGTGCCCGGGTAGAGGGCGACGGCGACCGCCAGTTGGCCGCCGTCGCGTACGTGCTCGACCCAACCGTCGGTCTGCAACAGGCAGGCCCACCCGTTCACCTCGTGGCAGTAGGTGCCGAGCCGGGCCACGGCGCGCTCCCCGGGAGTGCCCTCGGGGTCGACGACGAGGACGGCGACGGGCACGTCCGGTTCGTCGGGGTCCAGGCCGGAACGTATGTGCAGGCGGGCCATCGGCACCTCCAGGTCGCAGCAGGTCGGGCACCAGTACACATCCCGCCAACGACACTGCGGCAACGGGCCGGTGTCACGCGGCGCCCCGGGATTCCCGACACGCCGGACGAGTCCAGGCGACTACGGACGGCCACTGTCGTAGCGCCCCGCCCCGAGAATTGGCGACAGTTGAACAGGCGACCTCACCAGGCATCAAGACCGGGAGCGGCCGGGCGGGGGTGACTACTGGGCCCCGCCGAAGACCGCGCGGTGTCCGCGCGCCGTGTCCATGTACTCGCGGACGCGGTGGATCAGTCCGTCGCGGAGCTCGAAGACCAGGCAGTAGTCGTTGGCGTAGTGGTTGCCGTTGGCGAGCGTCGCGGTCATGGTCTCTTCCACGATCACCCGCTCGCCGTCGGCGTGGAACCCGTGGAAGGTGACATTGACGTCACTGACGAACAGGCGGGGGAAGTCCTCGGCGAGGAACCGTGCGATCGCCGCCCTGCCGACCATGTGACTGGGGCAGTCCAGCGCGGTGGCCGTCGCGTTGCCCGGAGGTGCCAACCACTCGGCGTCCTCGGTGAACACTTCGGAGATCCGATCGGCGTCGTGGCTAGCGAACGCCTTCCAGGCGTGCTGAACGGTGTCGCGGCTGCGTTGGGTCATGCCGGCGAGCGTAGAGCGGCGTGGGCGGGCTGTACTGGCGGTTTTCGGACAGTGTCACCTGACGGCAGGACAGGTTCGGCGCCCCGCGGCGCCGTACCGCCGGAAGGCGTGACGGCATCGTTGGCAGCGCGATTATGACAGCACTTATATAAGCACTGTTACGATGCGTCCATGGCCGACACCGCCCCACCCGACACCCCGCCCGACCCCACCGAGCAGAGCCTCTGGCGCCCGCTGCGGCTGCTCCAGGGCGCGATGGACGCCGACATCGCGCGGATCTACGCGGAGGCGGAGATCGACGGGGTGCGGCCGAGCTTCGTGATGGAGCTGATCCGGCTGCACACCCGGGGGCCGATGACCATCACCGAGCTGGCCGAGTCGGTGCAGCGCACGCACTCGGCGCTCAGTCAGAAGGTCGCCGCGATGCGCGCGGCCGGCCTGGTGCGGACCGTGCCCGGCGCCGACGCCCGCAGCAAGAAGGTCGCCCTGACACCGAAGGCCCGCCGGATCGTGGCCCGGTTGGCCGCGGAGTGGCAGGCCACCGAGGCCGCGCTCGCCGAGATCGAGGCGGAGATCCCCTACCCCCTCAGCCAGGTGGTCGGCGACATCGAGCAGGCCCTGCGGCGCAGGAGCTTCCACGACCGGATCGCCGAGAAGCTCGCGGAGGACCCACGGTGGACCTGACACGTCGTCCGGCCCTGAAACGCTTACCAGCCCTGAGCCGCGTACTGATCGACATCTCGCCGCTGCGGACCTCGCCCGCGTTCCGGCGACTGTGGATCGGGCGGACCTGCTCGGGGCTCGGCAGTCAACTGACCGTCGTCGCGGTGATGTTCCAGGTCTGGCAGACCACCGGCAGCACCGCCTGGACCGGCGCGGTCGGCCTGGCCCAGGCCCTTCCGCTGATCGCGTTCGGGCTCTTCGCCGGGTCGCTGGTCGACCGGGTGGACCGGCGCCGGCTCTACCTGGTCACCAACGCCGGCCAGGCCGCCTGCTCGGTCCTGCTGGCCGTCCAGGGTCTGTTCGGCCACCTGCCGGTGGCCGGGTTGCTGCTGCTGGTCGCGGCGCAGTCCTGCTTCGGCGCAGGCGGCGGCCCCGCCTCCCGCACCTTCATCCCGCGGCTGCTGCCGAAGGACCGGCTGGCGGCCGGGCTCGCACTCCAGCGGATCTCCTTCCAGGGCGCGATGCTGCTGGGGCCGGCCCTGGGCGGGCTGGTCCTCGGGCAGTTCGGCGTCGGCGGGTGCTACCTGGTCGACGCGGTGACCTTCGGGGCGTCGTTCTACGGCGCGTTCGGGCTGCCGCCGATGCGACCCGAAGGGGAGCCGTCCCGACCGGGCCTGGCCGGCGTGCTGGACGGCCTGGCCTTCATGGCCCGCAGCGCGCCGGTGCGCGGCGCGCTGCTCACCGATCTGGCCGCCACCGTGCTGTCGATGCCGATCAGCCTCTTCCCGCTGGTCAACGCCGAACGGTTCCACGGCGACCCGCGCACCCTCGGGCTCTTCCTGAGCGCCATCGCGGTGGGCGGGGTGGCCGCGTCCGTGCTGTCGGGCGCGATGATCCGACTGGCCCGCCCGGGCCTGCTGATGCTCGGCGGGGCGGCGGTGTGGGGAGCGGCGCTGGCGCTCTTCGGGCTGTCGGACAACCGGTGGGTCGGGCTCGGCTTCCTGGTGCTGGCGGGCGCGGCCGACACGGTCTCCGTCGTTTCCCGCAGCACGATCGTCCAACTGCACACCCCGAACGCCATGTTGGGCCGGGTCAGCGCCGCCGAACAGGTCGTCGGCCAGGCCGGCCCCGACCTCGGCAACCTGCGCGGCGGCCTGCTGGCGGGCTGGACCTCGGGCGCCACCGCGCTGGTCAGCGGCGGTCTGCTCTGCCTCGGGGCCGTCGCGGCGATCGGTGCGGCCACACCCGGCCTGCGCCTGGTCGGCCCGGACGACTCCGAGCGGCAGCAGGCGCGAGCCCAGGGCCCGGCGGCCCCGACGGCCCCGACGGTGTCAGGCTGAGTCGGGCGGCCGGGCGGCGCCCAGGCGGCAGGAGAGGGCCAACCGGCGGCGCTCGCGGTCGAGTTCGATGACGGCCACGCTGATCCGGTCGCCGACCCGGACGACGTCCTCCGGCGCGGCCACGGGTGTCCGGCTGAGTTCGTCGAGGTGGACCAGCCCCTCGATCCCGTCGGCGACCCGGACGAAGGCGCCGAACGGGACCAGCTTGGTGACCACTCCGTCCAGGAGCCGCCCCACCGCGACGCTGTCGGCGAACGCCTGGAACGGGTCGGGCCGCGTCGCGCGCAGGGAGAGCCGGGCCTCCCCGTTCCAGGTGTCGAACTGGAGGAACTCGCAGGAGACGCGCTCGCCGACCTGGACGATGTCGGTCGCCGCCTCGAAGTGACTCCAGGAGAGCTCGGGATACGTGATGAACCCGACCCCGGCGAAGAGCGGGTGCTCGGGTCCGTCGTCCAACGCGACGAAGACGCCGAAGCGTTCGATGGCGGCGACCGTGCCGGAGAGGATCTCGCCGAGGCTCAGCGACTTGAGGAACGCCCAGAGCTCGGGGTGCTCGGTGGCGGCCATCGACAGCTCGACCGGGCCGCCGTCCAGATCGACCGAGACCACCTCGGCGGTGATCCGTTGCCCGACCCGCACGGCCTGATCGTCCGTCGCTTCGTCCACGCGGCGCAGTCTCCCAGGCGCGCCGGTGATCGCGGTAGGTCGCGACCCGCGCCGAAACGGGTTGGCGGGTCCGGGGTCCGGCGGACATCCTTGTCCGCATGCTGATCAGAGAAGCCGTCGCCGAGGACTGGGCCGCCATCTGGCCGTTCTTCCACGAGATCGTCGCCGCGGGCGAGACCTTCACCTACCCCGTCGACCTCACGCGGGAGCAGGGTCGGGACTGGTGGCTGCTGCCGGCTCCGGACCGTACGGTCGTCGCCGTCGACGACGACGGTGCGGTGGTCGGCACCGCGAAGATGAACACCAATCAGCGGGGCAACGGCTCCCACGTCGCGAGCGCCAGCTACATGGTCGACCCGGCGCACTCCGGGCGGGGCGTGGGACGGGCGCTGTGCGAGTACACCGTGGCGTGGGCGCGGGCGGCCGGGTTCCGGGCGATGCAGTTCAACGCGGTGGTCGAGACGAACACGCACGCGGTGGAGCTCTACCGGTCGCTGGGCTTCGAGGTGCTGGGCACGGTACCGGAGGGCTTCCGGCACCCGGCGCGGGGATACGTCGGGTTGCACGTCATGCACCGCGTCCTCTGACAGCGCCGTAGGGTGAAGGGCGATCGGTCCGGATCCGTCCGGACCCACCCGCCCCACCCGCCCCACCAGCGCCGCAAGGAGCCCGCAGCATGGCAGAGCCCCGTCCCCGGCGACCGGCGCGCCCGCGGGAGGAGGTGCTCGCCGTCGCGATGGGGGCGATCGCGGAGCACGGGCTGGCGAAGCTGACCATGGCGGGGCTGGGGCAGCAGCTGGGGATGAGCGCGGGGCATCTCCTCTACTACTTCGGGAGCAAGGACCAGCTGCTGCTGGAGACGCTGCGGTGGAGCGAGGAGCAGCTCGGCGAGCGGCGGCGGGTGGCGCTGGGGCGGCCGGGGCTGACCGCGTGGGAGCGGTTCGGGGCGTACGCGGAGCTGTACCTGGCCGATGGGCCGGGCGATCCGCGGTGGATCCTCTGGGTCGAGGTCTGGGGGCGCTCTCCGTCCAGTGCGGAGATCCGGCAGGGGCAGCTGGCGATCGAGGCGCCCTGGCAGGCGGACCTGGCGGCGCTGATCGAGGACGGGGTGGCCCGGGGCGAGTTCCGGGCCGGGCCGGCCGGGGAGCGGGCGGCGCAGCTGCGGGCGGTGCTGGACGGCTTCTCGGTGCCGCTGGCGATCGGCCTGCCCGGGGTGGCGCGGGAGCGGTCGGCGGCCCAGGTGCGGGCGGTGGCGGCCGCCGTCCTGGGTACGGCACAAGAGATCTGACGGACCGTCAATCGCTCCAGAGCGCGACCGCGGTGCGGTCGTCGGCGTAGCCCTTGGCGCGGACCTGGACCTGGCGCAGGAAGTCGACCGTGCCCGGCGGGTGCGGGTGGGACCAGTGGCCGGCCAGGAAGTGCGCGACGGCGGGCTCCTCGGCGATCGGCTCGGCCAGGCCCGGCGAGCAGAGCAGCAGGATGTCGCCGGGGCCGGCCGGGATCAGCCGGAACCGGAACGGGCGCGGCTCGGGAACGGTGGTCGGGCCGTCCGGGTGGTGCAGCAGGCGGGCAGCGTAGGCGTCGATCCAGTGCCCGGCCCGCAGCAGGTAGAGGCCGCCGGGGCCCACGCCGAACGCGGCCCGGTGGGTGGCCCGCGGATCGAGCGGGACCAGCAGGCAGTGCAGCGACCCCGTGTCCGGGGCGAGCGCGCGCAGGCCGGCGGCGGCACCGGTGGTCAGGCGCTGGAGTCCGTAGCGGAGCCGGTCGCGGGCACCTTCGCGCAGGTCGGCGGCGAGCTCGGCGCGGCTGCGGCCGATCGCCTCCGCCAGGTGCGCGGCGGCCGACCGGACGGTGTCGGACGGCTGCTGCTCGGCGGCCGTGGCGGGGGCGTCCTGGTCGGCACGCGGATCGACGCGGGGGCGGGCGCGGCTGCCGATGACGGCGAGCAGCAGGCCGTCCGGGGCGTCGCCGAAGCGGGTGACGAGCAGCGCGTCGCCGCGCGGTGCGCCGCGGTGGCGGGCGGAGTCGCCCCGCACGGAGGCGGCGCGCAGGGTGAGGCCGGGGTACTGGGCGCCGTCGAGGGCGGTGTCGGGGACGATCGCGGCGACCCGCTCGGGGTGGGCTGCGGGGAGCAGCGTGGGTTCGTAGCCGTAGGCGGGCGGCCGGGTGGGAGCGGGGGCGGGGATGTCCGTGAGGGTGGGAGTGGGAGTGGGAGTAGGGGCGGGCGCGGGCTTCGCGGGGGCGGCGGGCTTGGTGAGGTCGAGCTTCGGCAGCGCGGGCTCGGGCTCGGGAGCAGGAACAGGAACAGGAACAGGAACGGAGACCGGCTCAGGAGCGGGCTCGGGCTCGCGCTCGACGGCCTCCGCCTCCGCCTCCGCCGCCACAGCTTCCGCCTCGCCTGCCACCTGCCGCTGCTGCCCGATCAGCCCCACCGCCGAGGCGATCGAGTCGAACCAGTCGTCGACGCTCTGCGCGCCACCGCCGGCCCGCGGGGTGTCGGGCAGCCGACCGGCCGGGCCCTCGTACACCTCGGTCCACCAACCGTCCTCGGGCGCACCGTCCTTGGGCGTCCCCTCGTCGGGGCGACGCTGCGCGGGGGCGCCCTGGTCGGTCATCTCTCGGCTCCTCGTTCGTGGCTGGCGGGCGGACCGTCACCTGCGGAGGCGGGCCACCTGGTCATTCTGCCCACGGCGCCGGTCGCTGTCCGGGGATTCGCGCGGATTCGCCACGATGACGCCGATCAAGCGAGGAGCGGGCGGATTAAACCGAAAGTAGCGACCCATCGGGGGGACCCCTTAGGCCGTCCGGCTGATTAATATGTGCGCATGACCGCGCCAGGGCCTCTCCGACCGACGCCGGGGAGCGCCGTTACCGTTGGCCACCCGAGTGGCGCGTCCTTGGTCCTGCCACTGATCGGTCTACTGGTCGCCCTGCTGGTCGCGATTCCCTGCGCGGGATCGGCGCGGGCCGCGACCCCGCCGCCGCCCGCGCCGGTGAAGGGCCTGGTGAAGGGCCTGGTGAAAGGCCCGGTGAAGGGCCCGGTGAAGGACCCCGCGCAGACCACCCGCGCCACACCGGCCGACCACGCCACACCGACCAGCCGCGCCACCGACACCGCGCACACCGCGCACACCGCCAAGGCCGGCGCCCACCGCGCCGCCGGGCTGTCCCTCGCCCCGGTGACCCTGTGCGCCCTCGACAGCTCCGACCCCCGACCGGGCGACGGCTGCTCCAGCCACTCCTTCGGCGGCCAGGACGCGCAGCTGCCGAACGCGCCTCCGCAGCCCGGCCCGACAAACCTGCCGCTGCTGGTGGCCGTCCACCCGGTGCCGGCGAGCGGCTTCCCGAGTACGGGCCCGGGGTCGGCGCCCGCTCCTGATCTCCACCTGCTCCAGGTCAACCGGACCTGAGCGGAACCCCCGCCGGTCCTGGCACCAGCCGCGCGACGCGAGTCCCGCACCGCGCACCGGGCGTCCGGCCGGTGGTCTCCACCTCCCCTGTTACACCTCATTCCGCCGTGCCCGAGCAGAGCACCGGCGGGGACAAGGAAGATTTCCGTGGGTTCCGCCTCCAAGCAGACCAACAACGCCAAGCCGGGCAACAAGGCGAGCGGCAAGCAGACGGCGGCCGACCGCCGCGAGCGGATCGCGCAGCTGCGGGCCGAGGAGCAGCGCCGCGAGAAGCGCATGCGGTTCATCGCGATATCAGTGGCGTGCGTGCTGATCGCGGGTACCGCCGGCGCCGGTTACTTCATCGTCTCGAACGCCAACAAGAAGCACGACAAGGAGGTCGCGGCCGCCAAGGCACCGATCCCCGGTGTGAAGACGTGGAGCAACCTGACGCGCAACCACGTGCAGGGGACGGTCAACTACGCGATGACCCCGCCGGTCGGCGGCGACCACAACCCGGTCTGGCTGACCTGCATGGGCAACGTCTACGACAAGCCGGTCACGAACGAGAACGCCGTCCACTCGCTGGAGCACGGCGCGGTCTGGGTGACGTACAACGGCAAGGCCACCGCCGACGACATCAAGACGCTGTCGGACAAGGTGAAGGTGACCCCGTACTCGATGATGAGCCCGTACCCGACCGAGACGGGCACCATCACGCTCAACGCGTGGGGCACCCAGCTGGTGGTGGACAGCGCCACCGACCCGCGGGTCAACGAGTTCTTCACCAAGTACGTCCAGGGTCCGCAGACCCAGGAGCCCGGCGCCTCCTGCAGTGACGGAGCCATGTGATGACGGCCGCGCAGCCGCCCGGGGGCGAGGCGCTCACCCCGGACGACCTGGCCGGGCCGGACATGCCGGCCGCCCTGGACGACACGGACGGGCCGGCCCCCTGGGACGAGGCCTCCCCCGCCGCGCCCAGGCGCCGCCGTACCCTCTGGTGGCCGGCCGCGCTGGCGGCGGCGGTGGCGCTCTGCCTGGGCGTGCCGGCGCTGGTGGCAGGGGGCTCCTCGGCCTCCGGTTCGGTGACGGCCGCGCCGGCCTCCGACTCACCGGACGCCGGGTTCGCGCGGGACATGGCGACGCACCACCAGCAGGCGATCGACATGTCGTTCATCATCCGGGACCGGACCTCGAACGCCGAGGTGCGCGGGCTGGCCTTCGACATCATCAACACCCAGGCGAACCAGCGCGGCATGCTGATGGGCTGGCTCAGCCAGTGGGGGCTCAGCCAGAGCTCCTCGGCCGCGCCGATGGCCTGGATGAAGATGACGCCGTACCCGGCGCACGACGGCTCGCTGATGCCCGGGATGGCCACCAACACCCAGCTCGCCCAGCTGCAGCAGCTCAGCGGCACGGCGGCGGAGGTCTTCTACCTGCAGCTGATGGTCCAGCACCACACCGGCGGGGCCGCGATGGCCCAGGGCTACGTGGACGTGGCGAAGAACCCGGTGGAGAAGGCGCTCGCGCAGTCGATGGTGACCGCGCAGACCTCGGAGATCCAGCTGATGACCAGCATGCTCGCCGAGCGCGGCGCCAAGCCGCTGCCGACCAGCTGAGCTGCTGAGCTGCTGAGCTGCTGGCTGCGAGCCGCTGACGGGTGCTCAGTGCGGCGCCCGCCGGTCCGACCTCCTCGGACCGGCGGGCGCCGCACCGCGTTCACCCCTTCGCCATGCCGCCTCCAGCACCCTGCCACGACCCGATACGCTGTCGCCCATGTCCGCCGTGTCCCGCCCCGTGCCGTCCAGCGATCTGCCCGCCACCGGAGCGTCCGAGCCGACCGAACCGACCCAGCCGAGCGACCCGACCCAGCCGAGCGCCCCGAGCGACCCGAGCGGACTGGCCGAGGCGCTGGCCGTGGTGCGGGCCCAGCGGCTGACCGACGTCGTCACCCGGCTGCGGCGGGCACTGCGCAGCAGCATCAGGACCGACTACCCGTGGGAGTCGCTGCCGATGGCGCAGGTGGAACTGCTCCAGACGCTGGCCGCCGCCCCGCTGCGGGTCGGCGAGCTGGCAGCGCGGCAGCGGTTGGCGCCGAACACCGTCAGCGGCCTGGTCGGCAAGCTGCTGGACGCGGGCTTCGTGGACCGCCAGGCCGATCCCGGCGATCGCCGCACCGCCCGGATCGGGCTGACCGCGGCGGGCCACCAGCAGTTGGAGGACTGGCAGCGCGCCCACGAGCGCCGGATCGCCGGCGCCCTGGCCACCCTCTCCCCGGCCGACCACGACGCGGTGATCGCCGCCCTGCCGGGCCTGGAGCAGCTCGCCACGGCCCTGGCCGCCGGCGGCTCCGCCGAGGCGCCGGACGACCTCGAAGCCCCGTAACCCCGCCGACCTGCATAGACTTCGCACGGGCCCGGTGACGGCCCGGTGACGGCACGGCGGCCGTCGAAGGGGCGAGGGGGCGCGCTGGTGGAACTGAGGGACATCGAGATCTTCCTGACGCTGGCCGAGGAGCAGCACTTCGGCCGGACCGCCCAGCGGCTGTTCGTCTCCACGTCCCGAGTCAGTCAGGCCATCAAGCTGCAGGAACGGGCCATCGGCGGCAGTCTGTTCGAGCGGACCAGCCGTTCCGTCCGTCTGACGCCGCTCGGTCAGCAGTTGCGCGACGACATGGCTCCCGCCTACCGGGATCTGAACGAGTCGATCGCGCGCGCCCGGTTGGCGGCCCGAGGGGTCAGCGGCCGGCTGCGCGTGGGCATGATGCCGCTCAACATCGTGGACCTGCACGTCTACTGGAAAGAGTTCCGGCGGCGCAATCCGCACTGTGAGCTGCAACTGCGCGTGTCGACGGTCGTGGATCCGTTCGCCGACCTCCGTAGTGGCCAGTACGACGTCTTCGTGGCGTGGCTGCCGGTGGAGGAGGAGGACCTGACGGTCGGCCCGACGCTGCTCACCGACCCCCGGCTGCTCGCCGTGGCCGACGATCACGTGCTGGCCGGGCGCACCTCCGTCGGGGTGGAGACGCTGGCCGACTTCCCGCACGTCTCGGCCCCGCTGGCGCTGGACTACTGGGAGGATGCCTACTTCCCTTTCAACACCCCCCGCGGTCGACGGCTGGAGCGCGTCCACCCGGTGGCCACGGTCCAGGACGTCGTCGACCTGGTCGGCATGGGCGAGACCGTCCAGATCTATCCGACGCACGTCACCCGGTACTGGACCTTGCCGAACATCCGCTGGCTGACGCTTCCCGACCTCTCCTCGCTGTCCTTCGCGCTGATCTGGCGGACCGAGGCGGAGAACGATCTCATCCGCTCCCTCGCCGACACCGTCCGCGATCTCGGCACGCTTTCGTTCTAGATGTTGCGGTTGTCGGCAGCAGGGGGGATGGGCATCGGCAGCAGACTGTGTAAGGCCGCTTCCGGAGCTGGGAGTTGGACGGGACCGGAGCGGCTGTCCACCGCGATCTCGGCCGAGGCCGAGGCGGCCGGAGCGATCGGGGGGCGTGGTTCTGTCGCCCGGAACGCGGGGCTCGGCTGTGGCGTACCGAAAGCCCGAGCGTGGGCTCGCCCGGGCCGGAGTTCCCGGCCGTATCGGCTGGGAAATCCGCTGTCGGGCGAATGGATCAGGGTGGTAGAACTACCGCCGTGCACAAGACTCTGGAGTTTCCCGAGCTGCTACGGCTGATCGACGAACGTTCAACCGCCTTCCGCGCCGCGATCGCCGTCGCGCCCAGCCTCGACCTGCCCGTGCCGACCTGCCCCGGGTGGACGCTGTTCGACCTGGTGCAGCACATCGGCGAGGGCCGCCGCCGCTGGGCCGCCACCGTCGCCGCCGGGCCGGACGCCACGTCCAGGACCCCGGCCCAGGGTGACGCGGTCGCGCCGCAGGAGCGCGAGGACGTGCTGGCCTGGCTGGCCGCCTCGACCGAGCTGTTGCTGGCGGCCCTGCGGGAGGCCGGTCCGGACCGGGGCTGCTTCACCGGCTGGGGTGTCACGCAGACGCCGCACACTGCCGGCGGCGTCGCCCGGCACCAGGTCCAGGAGATCGCGGTGCACACCTACGATGCCCAGCTCACCGTGGGCGACTCGGCCTCACTGCCTGTCGAGGTGGCGCTCGACGGTGTCGAGGAGAGCCTGTTCATCGCCAGCTTCACGAGGAGTGCCTGGCCGCACAAGCCCACCGCCTTCGACTTCCACGCCACCGAGGACCGCTCCTGGCGCCTCACGGTCGACGGCGACGGCGCACGGACCACCCGGCTGCCCGCCATCGGCGAGGCCCCGGAAGCGGCAGGCCTCTCCATTCGCGGCACGGCCAGTGATCTGGTCCTCTGGCGGTACGACCGCATTTCGGCGGACTCCCTGCAACTCGACGGGGACCCGGAGCTGCTCGACCTGCTCTTCGCCTGGGAACCGGAGGACTGGGCGTGACGACAGGCCACCGCGTACGAACCTGTCGCTGAATCGCGAACGGACTCGCGCCGAACATCGGCCGCGCCGTGGCGCCCGCCGATCGGCATCGCTCCCTGATCGCCTACGATCACTGACCCCTTGGAATTGATCATCCAGCAGGCGCCGGTCCATGGCGGCCCTCCTGGCAGGTCCGTGAACACCGGTGTTAACGACCGTTGAGGGAATGCTCGTTGTTCCCGCCGCTGATCCCTCAGATGCTGGACGTCATGAACACCACCTCAGCAACTGCGGTAAGCACGACGCGGAAATTCGACACCCCCACACCGATTGCGGCCGTCCTCGACATCCCCGCGGGGCGTCTGACGTTCATCGCCACCGACCGGTCCGACAGCACGGTCGAGGTCCGGCCCGCCGACCCCGACAGCGCTCGTGACGCGAAGGCGGCGCAGGAGATCACCGCCGAGTACGGGGACGGCGTCCTGCGGATCCAGGCCCCGGCGAAGGACCGGCCCCTGGGCCCCTCCGGGTCCGCCGAGGTGACGGTCCACCTGCCCGTCGGCTCGCGGGTCGAGGCGAAGGCGGCAGCCGCCGAGGTCCGCACCACGGGACGGCTCGGCGAGGTCGCCTTCGAGGGCGCGCACGGCTGGATCAAGCTCGCCGAGGCCGACAGCGCCCGCCTCACCCTCCTCGCCGGCGACGTCCAGGTGGGCCGCCTGGGCGGCGCCGCGGAGATCAGCACCGGCAAGGGCGACATCCGGATCGACCAGGCCGTGCGCGGCACCCTCGTGCTGCGCACCGAGCACGGCGCGATCTCGGTGGCCGCCGCCGCCGGAGTCCCGGCCCGCCTGAACGCCGGTGCCTCCTACGGTCGGATCCACAACGCGCTGCGGAACACCGAAGGCGCCGCCGAACTGGACATCCACGCCACCACCACCTACGGCGACATCACCGCCCGCAGCCTGTGACAGCGGGGCCGGCACGTCCGCACCACCCCACCCACCGCTCCCCCTGAGCTGCTCCGAACCCTGGCGAAAGGCAAAGCCATGACCACCGAGAGATCCCCCTGGACCGGAATGGTGCCGGTCGAGGACACCGCGCTGGCCGTGACCGACACCGGCGGCCCCGGCCGCCCCGTGATCTACCTCAACGGCTCCTACGCCGTCCGGAAGCACTGGCGGGGCGTCATCGACGACCTCGGCACCGGCTACCGGCACATCACCTTCGACGAACGCGCCCGCGGTGCGTCCAAGGGCTCGCGGGACTACTCCTTCGACGCCTGCGTCCGCGACATCGACGCGATCCTGGAGGCCCGGGGCGTGGAGCGGCCGATACTGGTCGGCTGGTCCTACGGGGCGGCGGTGGCGGTGCACTGGGCCGACCGCAACCCCGACCGCGTCGCCGGGGTCGTGTCGGCGGACGGGGCCGTCCCCTTCGGCCTCACCGACGAGGAGGGCCAGGAGCGGATCCGGCGCTTGTTCCGGAAGATGCGCTGGCTGCTGCCGATCGTGCGTCCGCTAGGCATGGCCGCGCGGATGAGCGCCGATGAGCACGCCGAGTTGAACATCGAGCTCAACGCGATCTGCGCCGCCCTGGCGCCGCTGCTGGAGCGCCTGAGCTGTCCGGTGCGCTACGTCCTGGCCACTGGTGCCAGCCTCGGCTCCAGCCACGAGGTGATGGAGCAGATGCGGGCCTCACTGGATCCGGTGCTCGCCCGCAACCCGAACCTCACCGTCAGCGCCAAGGTCTCCAGCAACCACTCGAAGATCCTGCGCGACGACTCCCGAGCCGTCGCCCAGGCGGTCCGCGAACTCGTGGACACTCCCGTCCATGCGAACGCCTGAGCCACGACCGGCCTACCCCGCGGCCTACCCGGCCTCCCCCAGCAGCGCCCACAGCTGGTGGACCGCGTACGAGCGCCAGGGCGCCCACTGGGCGGCGGCCAGCGCGGCGGCCTTCGGGTCGCCGGGCAGGCCCAGGCGCTCCAGCCCGTGGCGGACCCCGACGTCGCCAGGCAGGAAGACGTCCGGGTCGCCCAGTGCCCGCATCCGCAGGTAGCCGACCGTCCAGGGGCCGATCCCGCGCAGCGCCAGCAGCTGGGCGGCGGCCTGCTCCCGGTCCACCCCGGCGTCCAGCCGCACGGTGCCGTCGGCGAGCGCGGCGCACAGGCCGCGCAGCGCGTTCTGCCGGGAGACGGGCATCGCGAGGTCGGCCGGGTCGGCGGTGGCCAGCGCCTCGGCGGTGGGGAAGAGCACGGTGAGGCCGCCGCTCCGCTCTTCCTGGGCCGCCGCGCTGCCCGCCGTCCCGGAGGTGCCTCCGGAGAGCGGCGCGCCGTAGCGCACCGCCAGCCGGCCGGCCAGGGTGCGGGCGGCGGCGACGGTGATCTGCTGGCCCAGCACCGCCCGTACCGCCAGCTCGTGCGGGTCGACGTGGCCCGGTGAGCGCAGCCCGGGGCGGCGGGCGACGACCGGGCCGAGCGCGGGGTGGCGGCCGAGCTGGTCGGCCACCGTCTGCGGGTCGGCGTCCAGGTCGAAGAGGGCGCGCAGGCGGTGCACGGCGGTGGTCAGGTCACGCAGGTCGGTCAGCCGCAGGCGGCAGTCCAGCCAACCCCGGTCGGCAGGCACGCCCGCGGCCCGTCCGGCCGCTCCCGGGCGCGCCTCCCGGGCGGTGACCGCGAGCGGGTCGACCTGGAGGGAGCCGACGGGGAGCGAGTCGACGGGGAGCGAGTCGACCTCGGCGATGGCGTGGCCGTGCGGCAGCACGAGGGTGCGGCGGTAGGTGCGCACGCCGCGCCCGCCGGGGACCACCTCCTCCACGCCGGGGACGGCGCGCAGCGCGAGGAAGTCCATCAGGTGCTCGGTGTCGATCGGGCCCCGGTAGGCCAGCCGCAGGCTCAGGCTGCCGGGGGACGGCACGACCGACCGCGCGCCGCGCCCCCGCACCTCGGCCCGCAGGCCGCTCGGCGTGCGGTCGTACACCTCCCGCACGGTGTCGTTGAACTGCCGCACGGAGGCGAACCCGGCCGCGAACGCGACTTCGGTGACCGGCAGTTCGGTGGTCTGCAGGAGCAGCCTGGCGGCCTGCGCACGCTGCGCGCGGGCCAGCGCGATCGGCCCGGCGCCGAGTTCGGCGGTCAGCTGCCGCTGCACCTGCCGGGCGCTGTAGCCGAGCCGGGTGGCCAACCCGGCGACGCCCTCGCGGTCCACCACGCCGTCGCCGATCAGCCGCATCGCCCGGCCCACCAGGTCGGCCCGGTGGTTCCACTCCGGCGAACCGGGCACCGAGTCGGGGCGGCAGCGGCGGCAGGCCCGGAAGCCGGCGCCCTGGGCGGCCGCCGCCGTGGGGTAGAAGGTGCAGTTGACCCGCTTGGGGGTGACCGCCGGGCAGCTCGGACGGCAGTAGATGCCGGTGGTGGTCACCGCCGTGAAGAAGACCCCGTCGAAGCGGGAATCGCGGCTGTCCACCGCTCGGTAGCGCGTCTCATCATCGATCACGCCGTCCAGTCTGCTCCTCGTACGGACCACTTCCTGGCGGAAATCGGACGTGGCCGTGCCCGACCGCGAATGGCGCTGCCCGACCGCGGGTGAAACGGCCGGGCCGAGCGCCGGGGTCAACCGAGCCGGGCGCGGACGAGCCGGGGCCAGCCGAGCCGGGCGCGGACGAGCCGGGGCCAGCCGAGCCGGGCGCGGACGACGAGGAAGGGCGGCAGGCCCGCCCGCCGTGGTTGCTCGGCCAGCACGAGCGGGCCCGGCGCCGGCTCGCCGACGGCTTCGAGTCGGAACCCGTGTCCGAGCAGCGCGGTCAGACAAGTGGCAAGCGTCCGGTGCTGGTTGCCGGCCCGGCGGACTCCGTGCGGGTTGTCGGAGCGCCAGAACCCCTCGGTGCGGTAGTCGCCGACCACCCGGCGCTCCGTCCCGTCCGCCGTCCGCGTCCAACCGGCTTGCGGCGCCTCGAAGCAGGGGTGCGGGACGGTGAGCACGAGCGCGCCGCGCGGCGTCAGGACGCGGCGCACGGCCGCGAGCGCGGCATCGAGGTCGGGCACGTTGTTGAGCGACAGGCCCGCGGTCACCCACTCGACGCAGCCGTCGGCGACCGTGCCCAACACCGTGCCGTCGTCCACCGCGTAGGCCACGGTGCCGGGCTCGCCGCCCCCGGCGGCCCGCGCGTGCTCGATCATGCGCGGCGCCGGGTCCACGCCCAGCACGCGGGCCCCGCGGGCGGCCACGGCGCGGGCGATGATGCCCTCGCCGCAGCCGAGGTCGAGCACCCGCTGCCCGGTTAGTCGGGCGGGGAGCTGGTCGAGCAGCACCTCGCGGTTGAAGGCGTGCAGGGCGGAGCCGGTGCGGATCCGCTCCGCGTACCAGTCGGCGATGCTGTCCCAGGTATCGGTCATCAAGACCCGCACGCTACGCGGACACCGCCGTTGGCCACCAGTCGTTTTGACGAACCATCAGCGACACCCGGCCGCCCCGCCCCGCCCGGCCGCCTCAGGGGCGCACCCGGTCCCGGGCGCCCTTGGTGCGCAGCTTCCACACCCGGGCCCGCTCGGCGGCCAGCCGGGCGTCGGTGCGGGAGGCGATCCACGCGTTCTCCCGCTGGAGCTTCAGGTAGCTCTCCATCCGGCGCTGCGCGAGGGTGCCGTCGGCCAGCGCGCCCTGGACCGCGCAGCCGGGCTCGCTGGTGTGGGAGCAGTCGTCGAAGCGGCACCGCTCGGCGAGTTCCTCGATCTCGGCGAAGGCGCGGGCCAGGCCCTCGCCACCGAAGAGGCCGACACCGCGCAGGCCGGGGGTGTCGATCAGCACGCCGCCGCCCGGCAGCGCGAACAACTCGCGCGTGGTGGTGGTGTGCCGGCCCTTCTGGTCGGCGTCGCGGGTGCGCTGCACGGTCATCACCTCGGCGCCGGTCAGCGCGTTGGTGAGGGTGGACTTGCCGGCCCCGGACTGGCCGATCAGCGCCGCGGTGGTGCCCAGGCAGGCGCGCAGCACGTCCAGGCCCGCACCGGTCTCGGCGCTGACCACCAGCACGGTGACGCCGGGCGCGGCCCGTTCGACGTCCTCGCGGATGAACTCGGCATCGGTCACCAGGTCGGCCTTGGTCAGCGCGACCACCGGCTGGGCGCCGCTCTCCCAGGCGAGCGCGACGAAGCGCTCGACCCGGTCGATGTCGGGGTCGACGGCCAGCGAGACGGCGATCAGCACGGTGTCCACGTTGGCGGCGAGCACCTGGCCCTCGGAGGCCTTGCCCGCGCTCTTGCGGATGATCGCGGTGGCGCGCGGCAGCACCGCGCTCACCACCGGCAGGGGCTCGGCGGCCAGGTCGAGCGCCACCCAGTCCCCGGTGCACGGGTTCTCGGCGGTCTCGGCGCCGGTGACCGGGCGGGTGCCGGCGCGGACGGTGCGGACCGTGCCCGTCCCGGCGTCGGCCACCAGGACGTCGGCCCGGCCGCGGTCGACCCGGGCGAGCCGGCCGGGGGTCAGCCCGGCCTCGGCGAGCGGCGCGAACAGCTCGGCCAGCTCGGCGGTCCAGCCGTAGCCGGCCAGCGGGGAGCCGGACAGCGGGGAGCCGGGCAGCGAGGAGCCGGACAGCGGGGAGGCCGCAAGATCGGAAGAGGTGGAATCGGAGGAGAGTGCGTCGAACAACGCGGTGAGGCCCTTCGGGAGGAAAGCGGGGAGTACCCGATCCCGGGGCTGAGCGATCGTCAGCCGGCAGCCGGGAAGGAGCGGAGGATCCGGGGGCTGCGCTGGGCAACCGTGAGCGCGACAACAGTCATGGCCCACCTCCTGCTTCTCTTCCGGGACGGTCGTGGCGACCGCCCTGCCGGTGACCTGCGCGGGCAGCCTAGAGCAGCCCGCACCGCGCCCGCACCCCAATTAACCGGATCCCGCGGCCACTCGGCCGAAACCGGCAGCCGCCCCGCTCACCCGCGCCCCGCTACCCCCGCCCCGGGTCCCACGGCGGCCGCGGCGGGTAGCTCGGCAGCGCGGAGTCCACCGGCCCCAGCTCGCCCGGGAAGCGCCCGTCCGAGGCCCACGGCTCGGCCGGCCGCTCGGCCGGGTCCCGCGGCTCGGCGGGGTGGTGGGCGGGCGGCCGCGGCAGCGGCGGCGCGGGCCGGTCGCTGTCCGGCGGGGGCGGCGGCGTGCGCCTGGCCCGCCCGCGCAGCCCGGCCAGCCGCCCGCGCAGGTCGCCGGGGGCCCGGAAGTCGGCCCAGCGCTCGGGGTACTCCGAGGGCGCCTCGTCCTCGCCGCCGGCGCCCTCCTCGCCCTCCTCGTCCTCGACGCCTTCGGCCAGCCCCAGCTCGCGGGCCCGCAGCGCCCGCTCGGCGACCCGGCGGGCACCGGCCTCTCGGACCAGCGCGGCGGCGACCTGCTCGCCGACCCGCTCGTTCTCGGCGCGCGCGTCCGCGGTCTCCGCGCTCGGCCAGCGGCGGTCTATCGCGGCGTTCATCGCGGCGCCGATCAGCACCGCGAGCGCCAACACGAAGATCCACAGCAGCACGGCGATCGGCGCGGCGAGCGAGCCGTAGATGGTCTTGCTGCCCTCGACCGAGTGGACCAGGTAGAGCCGCAGCACCAGGCTGCAGATCACCAGCATGCCGAGCGCGACCAGGGCGCCGGGGATGTCCTCGCGCCAGGGCGTGCGGGCCGGGACGGAGAGGTGGTAGAGCGTGGTCAGGAAGACGATCAGCAGCAGGATCGCCACCGGCCAGTACAGCGCGCTGACCACCCCGGCGATGCCGGGCACCGCCGAGACCACCAGACCGGGCCCGGCGATCAGCAGCGGCAGCACCAGCGAGCCGATGACCAGCGCGCCCAGGTAGAGGGCGAGCGACATGGACCGGGTCTTGACGATGCCGCGCTTGCCGTCCAGGCCGTACA
The DNA here is from genome assembly GCF_026340565.1 of Kitasatospora sp. NBC_01287. Lineage (NCBI taxonomy): Bacteria > Bacillati > Actinomycetota > Actinomycetes > Kitasatosporales > Streptomycetaceae > Kitasatospora > Kitasatospora sp. NBC_01287. The sequence continues at coordinate 6,940,590 of NZ_JAPEPB010000001.1, read as the reverse complement.
TCACGGTGATGGTGTCGATGAAGATGTAGAGCGCCCGGGAGCCGGACCAGAGCGAGATCAGGAAGCCGATCGAGATCAGGTCGGGGCGCGGGCTGTTGAAGACGCCTGCCAGCAGCGGCTTCACGGTCTGCTCGATCGAGGAGGGCGAGAGCACCGTGCCGGCGGCCGACAGGATGTCCTGCTGGAGCTTCTGGATGGTGCCGGCGCCGAGCAGGTCGTCCAGGTAGCCGAGGGTGCCGGCCAGGCAGAGCAGCAGGGGCGGGATCGAGAGCAGGGTGAAGAAGGCGGCCTCGGCGGCCAGCCCGGTGACCCGGTACTCGACGCAGGTGTTGGTGGTGTCCTTGATCAGCGCCCAGGCCGTGCCGCGCCAGGCCGACTGCCGGGCCGCCCGCCGGGCGCCCTTGCCCCGACGCCGGGAGGGCCGCTCCGCCCCCGCTCTGCTGGTCTCACCTGGTGCCTGCACACGCATACGGTATCGGGCGGGCCCGACGGCCCCGCGCCCGACGAGCGCGGTGGGGCGGACCGGCGCGGCGCCGCAGACTGCGGACCGGCGCCCGCATCTCACGATGCGGAACAAAGTGGTCCGCATCGTGGACGTTAGTGGACCGGGCCTCGCTCGGCGTGCGAATCTCTTGCCATGCCTAGCGCCGGAACCACCCTGGTAGGTCGACTCCACGTCGATCTCCTTCGCGTGTCCAGCGCCATGTGTCCGGTGATCTGAGCCCCACCCCAGCCGCCACCACCGCACCCGGCGCCACCTCGCCGCCGGCCCCGCCGACGCGGCCGCGCGAGCACTCGGGGCCACGATCACCACCACCCCCCGCCTGCCGGAAAACCGCAGGTCGGCGCAGGTGAGCAGGTCGTGGCCCGGGATCAGCGCAGCTTCCCGCACCAGAGCCACCTGCCCGAAGGACTTCTCACATGGCCACCACTCCCGACCCGGTCGAGCCCCAGCCCGCGAGCGCCGCCGCGCCGCGCCAGGGCACGGCCCGCAAGGTGACCCGCCACCGCGGTGAGGGCCAGTGGGGCATGGGGCACTTCACCCCGTTGAACCCCAACGAGCAGTTCAAGAAGGACGACGACGGTCTCAACGTGCGGACACGCATTGAGACGATCTACGCGCACCGCGGCTTCGACTCGATCGACCCGGCCGACCTGCGCGGCCGGATGCGCTGGTGGGGTCTCTACACCCAGCGCAAGGAGGGGATCGACGGCGGCAAGACCGCGATCCTGGACCCGCACGAGCTGGACGCCGAGTACTTCATGCTGCGGGTCCGGATCGACGGCGGCCGCCTGACGGTGGCCCAGCTGCGGGCCGTCGCCGAGGTCTCCCAGAGCTACGCGCGCGGCACCGCCGACCTGACCGACCGGCAGAACATCCAGTACCACTGGATCCGGATCGAGGACGTGCCCGCGATCTGGCAGAAGCTGGAGGCGGTGGGCCTGTCCACCACCGAGGCCTGCGGCGACACCCCGCGCGTCATCCTCGGCTCGCCGGTGGCCGGCATCGCCGAGGACGAGATCATCGACGGCACGCCCGCCATCGAGGAGATCCAGCGCCGCTTCATCGGCAACCCCGACTTCTCCAACCTGCCGCGCAAGTTCAAGTCGGCGGTCTCCGGCTCGCCGCTGCTGGACGTGGCGCACGAGATCAACGACATCGCCTTCGTCGGCGTGGTCCACCCCGAGCACGGGCCCGGCTTCGACCTGTGGGTCGGCGGCGGCCTGTCCACCAACCCCAAGCTGGGGGTGCGGCTGGGCGCCTGGGTGCCGCTGCACGAGGTCGCCGACGTCTACGGCGGCGTGATCGGCATCTTCCGCGACTACGGCTACCGCCGGCTGCGCAACCGCGCCCGGTTGAAGTTCCTGGTCGCCGACTGGGGCGTGGAGAAGTTCCGCCAGGTGCTGCAGGACGAGTACCTCAAGTACGAACTGATCGACGGCCCGGCGCCGCAGGAACCGGCCGGCACCTGGCGCGACCACGTCGGCGTCCACCGGCAGCGGGACGGCAGGTTCTACGTCGGCTTCGCGCCGCGGGTCGGCCGGGTGGACGGCGCGCTGCTCGGCAAGGTGGCCGAACTGGCCGCCGCGCACGGCTCGGACCGGCTGCGCACCACCGCCGAGCAGAAGATGCTGGTGCTGGACATCGCCCAGGACCAGGTCGAGTCGCTGGTGGCCGGCCTGGAGGCGCTGGACCTGCGGGTCACCCCGTCGCCGTTCCGCCGCGGCACCATGGCCTGCACCGGCCTGGAGTACTGCAAGCTCGCGATCGTCGAGACCAAGGAGCGCGGGCGCACCCTGATCGACGAACTCGAAGCGCGGCTGCCCGACTTCGCCGAGCCGCTGACCATCAACATCAACGGCTGCCCCAACTCCTGCGCCCGGATCCAGGTGGCGGACATCGGTCTCAAGGGCCAGCTGGTCACCGACGAGAACGGCGAGCAGGTCGAGGGCTTCCAGGTCCACCTGGGCGGCGCGCTCGGCCTCCAGGCCGGCTTCGGGCGCAAGGTGCGCGGCCTGAAGGTCACCAAGGACGGGCTGCCCGACTACGTGGAGCGCCTGCTCACCCGCTTCCAGGCCGAGCGCCAGGAGGGCGAGCGGTTCGCCCAGTGGACGGCGCGGGCCAGTGAGGAGCAGCTGTCGTGAGCGAGCGAGCCGCCCCGTTCTACTGCCCCTACTGCGGTGACGAGGACCTCCGTCCCTCGGAGACCGGCGGCCACGGCGCCTGGGAATGCGCCTCCTGCCGTCGCGCTTTCCAAGTGAAGTTCCTCGGCCTGCTGTCAGCTACGAATGGGGGAACCACAGATGAGCACAGCCACTGACCTTCAGGCGCTGGCCACGGCCGCGGCTCGGGACCTGGAGGAGGCCTCGGCGCAGGAGATCCTGCGCTGGGCCGCCGACGCCTTCGGCCGCAAGCTCTGCGTCACCTCCTCGATGGAGGACGCGGTCGTCGCCCACCTGGCGTCGACCGCGCTGCCCGGCATCGACGTGGTCTTCCTGGACACCGGCTACCACTTCCCGGAGACCATCGGCACCCGGGACGCGGTCGCCGCCACCCTGCCGGTCAACGTGATCACCCTGACCCCGCGGCAGACGGTCGCCGAGCAGGACGCCGAGTACGGGCCCCACCTGCACGACCGCGACCCGGACCTGTGCTGCTCGCTGCGCAAGGTCGAGCCGCTCAACCGCGGCCTGCTGGGCTACGACGCGTGGGCCACCGGCCTGCGCCGCGACGAGTCGCCGAGCCGGGCGAACACCCCGATCGTGGCCTGGGACGCCAAGCGCCGCAAGGTGAAGATCGCGCCGATCGCCCGCTGGACCCAGGACGACGTGGACGCCTACGTGCAGGCCAACGGGGTGCTGCTCAACCCGCTGCTCTGGGAGGGCTACACCTCGGTCGGCTGCTCGCCGCTCTCCTGCACCCGCAAGCCGGTCGAGGGCGAGGACGCCCGGGCCGGACGCTGGGCGGGCTCGGGCAAGACCGAGTGCGGCATCCACCTCTGATCCACCTTCGCGCCACCGTTCCCACCACTCAGGAGAGTTGACGTGACCTCAGCCACCACCACGGCTGCCGGAACCGCCGCAGAGGCGGCCGCCCCGGCCGCCCCCTGCGAGCGCGGCGCCACTGTGTGGCTGACCGGGCTGCCCAGTGCCGGCAAGACCACCCTGGCCTTCGCGCTGGCCGAGCGGCTGCGCGCCGAGGGCCACCGGGTCGAGGTGCTCGACGGCGACGAGATCCGCGAGTTCCTCTCCAAGGGGCTCGGCTTCAGCCGCGAGGACCGCCACACCAACGTCACCCGGATCGGCTTCGTCGCCGAGAAGCTGGCCTCCAACGGCGTCAAGGTGCTCGCCCCGGTGATCGCCCCCTTCGCCGACTCGCGCGCCGCGGTGCGCGAGCGGCACGCCGCCGAGGGCACCGCGTTCCTGGAGGTGCACGTGGCCACGCCGGTCGAACTCTGCTCGGAGCGCGACGTCAAGGGCCTGTACGCCAAGCAGGCGGCCGGGCAGCTCTCCGGCCTGACCGGGGTGGACGACCCGTACGAGGCGCCGCGCAGCCCCGAGCTGCGCATCCAGACCCAGGGGCGGACGGTTGCCGAGTCCGCCGCCGAGCTGCACGCCTTCCTGACCGAGAGGGGCCTCGCGTGACCACCGCGACCGACATCGTGACGCCGACCCAGGACCCGGGCGACGCCGACGGGCCCTACGCGCTCTCCCACCTCGACGCGCTCGAAGCGGAGTCGGTGCACATCTTCCGCGAGGTGGCGGGCGAGTTCGAGCGGCCGGTGATCCTCTTCTCCGGCGGCAAGGACTCGATCGTCATGCTGCACCTGGCGCTCAAGGCCTTCGCCCCGGCGCCGATCCCGTTCTCGCTGCTGCACGTGGACACCGGCCACAACTTCCCCGAGGTGATCGCCTACCGCGACCGCGCGGTGGCCCAGCACTCGCTGCGGCTGCACGTGGCGAGCGTGCAGGACTTCATCGACGACGGCCGGCTGCGCGAGCGCCCGGACGGCACCCGCAACCCGCTGCAGACCGTCCCGCTGCTGGACGCCATCGAGTCGAACAAGTTCGACGCGGTCTTCGGCGGCGGCCGCCGCGACGAGGAGAAGGCGCGCGCCAAGGAGCGGGTCTTCTCGCTGCGCGACGAGTTCGGCGCCTGGGACCCGCGCCGCCAGCGCCCCGAGCTGTGGTCGCTCTACAACGGCCGGCACGCGGTGGGCGAGCACGTGCGGGTCTTCCCGCTCTCCAACTGGACCGAGCTGGACGTCTGGCAGTACATCGAGCGGGAGGGCATCGAGCTCCCGGAGATCTACTACGCGCACGAGCGCGACGTCTTCGCCCGCGACGGCATGTGGCTGACCGCGGGCGACTGGGGCGGCCCCAAGGAGGGCGAGCAGGTCCAGCGCCGCCTGATCCGCTACCGCACGGTCGGCGACATGTCCTGCACCGGCGCCGTCGACTCCGACGCCGCGACCATCGCGGACGTGATCACCGAGATCGCCGCCAGCCGCCTCACCGAGCGCGGGGCCACCCGGGCCGACGACAAGCTCTCCGAGGCCGCCATGGAAGACCGCAAGCGCGAGGGGTACTTCTAAGCATGACCAGCACCACCGAGACCCAGACCCCCGGCGCCGGCGAGCTCAGCGCCACCTCGCTGCTGCGCTTCGCCACCGCCGGCTCGGTCGACGACGGCAAGTCGACGCTGGTCGGCCGCCTGCTGCACGACTCCAAGTCGGTGCTGGCCGACCAGTTGGAGGCCGTCGAGCACGCCTCGCGCAAGCGCGGCCAGGCCGCGCCCGACCTGGCGCTGCTCACCGACGGCCTGCGGGCCGAGCGCGAGCAGGGCATCACCATCGACGTGGCGTACCGCTACTTCGCCACGCCGCGGCGGCGGTTCATCCTGGCCGACACCCCCGGGCACGTGCAGTACACCCGCAACATGGTGACCGGCGCCTCCACCGCCGAGCTGGCCGTGGTGCTGGTCGACGCGCGCAACGGCGTGGTCGAGCAGACCCGCCGGCACGCCGCGGTCGCCGCGCTGCTGCGGGTGCCGCACGTGGTGCTGGCGGTCAACAAGATGGACCTGGTCGAGTACGCCGAGCCGGTCTTCGCCGCCATCGCCGAGGAGTTCACCGCCTACGCGGCCTCGCTCGGGGTGCACGACATCACGACCATCCCGATCTCCGCGCTGGCCGGCGACAACGTGGTGGAGCCCTCGGCGCAGATGGACTGGTACGGCGGGCCGACCCTGCTGGAGCACCTGGAGACGGTGCCGGTGGGCAGCGACCCGAGCCAGGAGCCGGCCCGGTTCCCGGTGCAGTACGTGATCCGGCCCCAGAGCGCGGAGAACCCCGACTACCGCGGCTACGCGGGCCAGTTGGCCTCCGGGGTGCTGCGCACCGGCGACCGGGTCACGGTGCTGCCCTCGGGCCGCACCACCACCGTCGCCGGGATCGACGCGCTCGGCACGGAGACCGACATCGCCTGGGCGCCGCAGTCGGTGACCGTCCGCCTCGCCGAGGACATCGACGTCTCGCGCGGCGACCTGATCGCCGCGGGCCCCGTCCCCGAGCCCACCAAGGACGTCGAGGCGACCGTCTGCCACCTGCACGAGCGCGCGCTGAGGCCCGGCGACAAGGTGCTGCTCAAGCACACCACCCGCACCGTGCGCGCGCTGGTGAAGTCGATCTCCTACCGGATCGACATCGACACGCTCGAACAGCGTGGCGACGCACAGGAGTTGAACGTCAACGAGATCGGACACGTGCTGCTGCGCACGGCCGAGCCGCTGGCGCTGGACAGCTACAGCGACAACCGCCGCACCGGGTCCTTCCTGCTGATCGACCCGGCCGACGGCACCACGCTGACCGCGGGCATGGCGGGCGAGTCCTTCGCCACCCGGGCCCCGGCGGCAGCGGCGAACGCAGAGGAGGGCTGGGTCTGATGTCAGGGGAGGCGTTCTCCGACATGGACAAGGAAGGCGGCCGCATCGGCAGCGGCGTCCGTGGCAGCGGCCAGGGCGGCATCGGCCGATGTGCGTGCGGACGGGGCCTTTGACGGCTCCGTCACCGGGACCAACGGCCGTCTCCCCCGCTCCTCGGACCGGACGGCACCCGGCGTGCCAGGGCAACACCCCACGCACCACCCTTCCTTGACCGTTCCAGCAGAGGACACCTCCGATGGCTCCCACCCAGTCGATAACCCATAGCCGTCCCCGCCCGAACGCCGGCCGCGCCAGACGCGTCGCGCTGACCGCCGTGGCCGCACTGACCGCGGCCGGCCTGCTCAGCGCCTGCTCCTACGGTTCGAAGTCCGACAAGAGCAGCACCGCCAAGGCGCCGGTGGCCTCCAACGCCCCGAAGCTCACCGCCGACACCGTCAAGATCGGCTACTTCGCCAACCTGACCCACGGCACCGCGCTGGTCGGCCTGCAGGACGGGCTGTTCCAGAAGGAGCTGGGCGCCACCCAGATCAAGACCCAGGTCTTCAACGCCGGCCCGGCCGAGATCGAGGCGCTGAACTCGGGCTCGATCGACATCGGCTGGATCGGCCCCTCCCCCTCGATCAACGGCTTCACCCAGTCGAAGGGCCAGTCGCTGAAGATCATCAGCGGTTCGGCCTCCGGTGGCGTCGAGCTGGTGGTCAACCCCAGCAAGATCACCTCGTTGGACGACCTCAAGGGCAAGAAGATCGCCACCCCGCAGCTGGGCAACACCCAGGACGTGGCGCTGCTCAACTACCTGGCGGGCAAGGGCTTCAAGGAGGACCCGCAGTCGGGCGCCGGCGACGTCAGCGTGGTGCGCACCGACAACAAGGTCACCCCGGACGCCTACTCCTCCGGCTCGATCGACGGCGCCTGGGTGCCGGAGCCGACGGCCTCGCAGCTGGTCTCCAAGGGCGCCAAGGTGCTGCTCAACGAGAAGGACATCTGGCCGAACCAGCAGTTCGTCAGCACCAACGTGATCGTCTCGCAGAGCTTCCTCAAGGCCCACCCGGACGTGGTGGAGGCGGTGCTGCGCGGCTCGGTGGCCGCCAACGCGTTCATCAAGGCCAACCCGACCCAGGCCGAGCAGGACGCCAACGCCGCGATCAAGGCGGCCGGCGGCAGCGCGCTGGCGCCGGGCATCCTCGACACGGCGTGGAAGAACATCGACTTCATCAACGACCCGCTGGCCAGCACCCTGCAGTCCGAGGCCGACCACGCGGTCACCGCCGGCCTGCTGAAGAAGCCGACCCTCACCGGGATCTACGACCTCGACCCGCTCAACAAGGTGCTCAAGGCCGCGGGCCAGCCCGCGGTCAGCGACGCCGGCCTCGGCAGCGGCTCCTGACGGTCCATCAGGCACCAGGCACTTGGACGCCCTGAGTCCCCCTCAGGTCGCCCGGGTCCCCGAGGCCGCCCCTGACTCCGGGGTCCGCCCCCGCCCGGTCCCGGTCGATGCCCAATCACAGGGACCGGGCGGGGGTGGACCCCGGCCCCCGTCCTCTCCGCTCGCCACCCGTCTCCTCCCCTCGCCACCCGCCTGCCACACGCTCGCCACACTCACGCCAGGAGGTGCCCGCTATGAGCCAGGCACTGACCACCCCGAACGACGCTTCCGCCGTCGCGGCCCGGGCCGAGCAGCCCGCCGTCCGGATCGCCGGCGTGCACAAGTCCTTCGGTCGTCCCGGCAGCGCCACGCCGGTGCTGGACGACATCACCCTCGACGTCGCCCCGGGCGAGTTCCTCTGCCTGCTGGGCGCCTCCGGCTGCGGCAAGTCCACCCTGCTCAACCTGGTCGCCGGCCTGGACGAGCCGACCGCGGGCAGCATCGAGGTGCCCGGCGGTCGCCCGGCCCTGATGTTCCAGGAGCACGCGCTCTTCCCCTGGCTGACCGCCGGCAAGAACATCGAACTCGCGCTGCGCCTCAACGGCGTGCCGCGCGCCGAGCGCCGCACCGAGGCCGAGCGACTGCTCGGCCTGGTCCGCCTCGGCGGCTCCTACGGCAAGCGGGTGCACGAGCTCTCCGGCGGCATGCGCCAGCGCGTCGCGCTGGCCCGCGCGCTCGCCCAGGGCAGCAGCGTGCTGCTGATGGACGAGCCCTTCGCCGCGCTCGACGCGATCACCCGCGACGTGCTGCACGAGGAGATCACCCGGATCTGGCAGGAGCGCGAGCTCACCGTCCTGTTCGTCACCCACAACGTGCGCGAGGCGGTGCGGCTGGCCCAGCGGGTCGTGCTGCTCTCCTCGCGGCCCGGCCGGGTGGCCCGCGAGTGGCAGGTCGACCTGCCGCAGCCGCGCCGCATCGAGTCCGCCGCCGTCGCGGACCTGTCCGTCGAGATCACCGAGCACCTGCGTGGGGAGATCCGCCGCCATGGCCAGCACTGAGACCACCCCCGCCATCGAGCCCGCCGTCGAGCCCGCTGGCTCGGCCGCGGCCGAAGCACCTCCCGGGCGCGAGCCCGCGCACGACCTGGCCGGTGTCGAGGCCGGCCTGGACGCGCTGGACGCCGTCCAGCTCCACCGCGCCTCCCCCGCCCAGCTGCTGCGCGACAAGGTGCTGCCGCCGGTGCTCGGCGTGCTGCTGGTGCTCGGCGTCTGGCAGCTGCTCTTCAGCCTGCACGTCACCCCCGAGTACAAGCTGCCCAGCCCGGTGGACGTCTGGCACAGCCTGACCGACCTCTGGGACCAGGGCACGCTCTTCTCGATCATCTGGACCAGCGTCTGGCGCGGCATCACCGGCTTCGCCGCCGCCGTGGTGATCGGCACCCCGATCGGCCTGCTGGTCGCCCGGGTCAAGTTCGCCCGCGCGGCACTGGGCCCGGTGCTCTCCGGCCTGCAGTCGCTGCCCTCGGTGGCCTGGGTGCCGGCCGCCGTCATCTGGCTGGGCATCGACGACCAGGCGATGTACGCCGTGATCCTGCTCGGCGCCATCCCCTCCATCGCCAACGGTCTGGTCTCCGGCGTCGACCAGGTGCCACCGCTCTTCCTGCGGGCCGGGCGCACCCTGGGCGCGCGCGGCTTCAGCGGCGCCCGGCACATCCTGCTGCCCGCCGCGCTGCCCGGCTACCTGGCCGGCCTCAAGCAGGGCTGGGCCTTCTCCTGGCGCTCGCTGATGGCCGCCGAGCTGATCGCCTCCTCACCCGACCTGGGCCTGGGCCTGGGCCGCTACCTGGAGAACCAGCGCGACGCCTCCGACATGTCCGGCGTGCTGCTCGGCATCATCCTGATCCTGACCGTCGGTGTCGCCATCGACCTGCTGATCTTCAGCCCGATCGAGCGCCGCGTGCTGCGCAGCCGGGGCCTGCTGCAGACGGGACGATGACACCATGCGCACCTCCCCCACCCTGCTGCTGATCGCCCACGGCAGCCGCGACCCGCGGCACGCCGCCACGGTCGAGGCCCTGGTGCGGGAGGTGCGCGCCCAGCGGCCCGGCCTCGACGTCGCCACCGCCTACCTGGACCACTGCGCGCCGCGCATCCCCCAGGTGGTGCGGCGGCTGGCCGGCGAACCGGCCGTGGCCGTGCCGCTGCTGCTGAACCGCGCCTTCCACGCCAAGCACGACATCCCCGCCGCCCTGCGCTCGGCGGGTGCCGGCCTGCCGGTCGCGGACGTGCTCGGCCCCGACCCGCTGCTGCTCACCGCCCTGGAGCGCCGCCTGGCCGAAGCCGGTCTGGCCACCGCCTCCCCCGCCACCCGCGCCCGCACCGGCGTGGTGCTCGCGGCGGCCGGCTCCTCCGATCCCGCCGCCGACGCCGCCACCCGCGCGCTGGCCGCCGCCTGGCAGCGCCGCCGCGGCTGGGGCGCGGTCACCGTCGCCTACGCCTCGGCGGGCGGGCCGCAGGTGCCGGAGGCGCTCGCGGAACTCCGCGCGGCGGGCGTGCGGCGCACGGCGGTGGCCCCGTACCTGCTCGCGCCCGGCCTGCTCCCGGACCGGATCGCCGACGCCGCCGAGGCCGCCGGGGCCGATCTGCTCGCCCCGGTGCTCGGCGCGGCGCCCGAGATCGCCCGGCTGCTGCTGCGCCGCTACGCGGTGGCGGCGGCAACCGCGACGGGCGGGGCGGACGGGGCGGACGGGGCGGACGCGGACGGGGCGATACCGGGCGCCGCGGCCCGCCGCCAGGTGGCGTCCAGCGCCGCGTGAGCGTCCTACCGGCCCGTCCGGTCAGCTGAACCAGACTCAGCTGAACCAGACGGTGACGCCGGCCAGTTGGCTGGTCGCGTACCCGGTGCCCGGGTTCGCCGTGCCGGCCACCCAGGACGAGCCGCCCCCGCCGCCGCCCTGGGACTGGCAGCCGCCGCCCCAGTCGTTGCCGCCCCAGCCGCCCACGAAGCCGGCGCCGCCGCCGGAGTCGCCGTCGTGCACCCAGCCGCCGCCCCCGTTCGGGGATCCGTTGTTCCCGGCCGAGCCGTTGTCGGCGCCACCGGTGCCACCCGGGTTCCCGGCGGCCACCCCGTTGGCACCGCTGGGCCCCGAGCCGGTCGCACCGGGGTCGGCGGTCAGCGAGGTGGCCGGTCCGCCGCCGTCACCGCCGCGCCATCCCCAGTACCCCGCGCAGGTGCCCCCACCGCCACCGCCGCCACCGCCGGCGACCACCAGGGGCGTGCCGCCACCGGCCGCGCAGGTGGCGGCCGCGCAGACGGCCGAGGAACCGCCGCCCGTCCCGCCGCCGGACATGCTGGACCCACCGGTCGACCAGCCGGCCCCGCCGCCGTTCGTGCTGGAGGTGCACCCGCTGACCGCCGAGATCGTCTGACCCGGCGTCACCCCGAACGTCGCCAGGACCGCGCCGCCGGCCCCGCCGGGGTTTCCACCGCCGCCGTTGACACCCCAGCCGGTCTGCCCCGGCGCGCCCGCCACCAGCACCCGCGCGGTGTGGTCACCGGCGGGCACCGTGACGGCCGACGAGGTGCCGCAGCCGGCCGGCTGCCAGCCCGCCGGGCCGCTGACGTCGACGATCGCGGCGCCGTGCGCGGGCACGGTGACCGTCCGGTCGGCGGCGCCCAGCGGTCCGGCCTGCAGGCCCGCATTGCCCAGGACGTCGGTCACCGTGCCGCCGCCGCTCAGCGCGAGGGCGGGCAGGTAGCTCCCCAGGTCGTAGGTCGCCGCCGTGCCCGAGGTGTTGAAGAAGGCCACGTCACTCTCGCCGCCGCTGACGGCCTTGCGCCACACCTGCAGCCCGTTCTGGTCGTACACGCGGGTCGCGGCGGCGCCTGCCTGGTCCACCCGGATCAGCCCGGGGTTCTTCAGCATCGCCAGGTCACCGGCGTCCAGGTGGGTCAGGTCGGCGCCGATCATCAGCGGCGAGGAGGCCATCGCCCACAGGGCCAGCATCGACCCCCGCTCGTCCACCGTGATGCCGTCGCTGCTCCCGTTGCCGACCTCGATGGAGTCCAGGTCGTTCCAGTGGCCGCCGCCACCCCAGGAGGCCCAGGCCGCGGCGTCGTCGAAGCGGCTCGACACGTTCGACCACGAGGTCAGCGGGTAGACGGCGTTGCCCTGGTAGGAGTTGACGTCGCCGTCGATCCGCCAGGTGTTCGCGTCCTGCGCGGCCGTCGACGCGATGCCGATGCCCACTCCGCCGCCGTTCGACAGGGTCAGGCTGATCGGCCGCGGCGCCTGCCGCAGGGCGCCGCTCCAGGCCGCGATGTCGGCGGTGTCGTTGGAGCCCACCCCGTCGAGCTTCAGGTGGTCCACGCCCCAGGAGGCCAGCAGGTCCGCCCACCCGTTGACGTAGGCCTGGCCGGCGCCGGGCGCGGCCGGGGTGTCGTAGTCGATGTAGTCCATGCCGCTGTTGCCGCCCGGCCGGCCGCCGGTGGTCGTCGCGCAGTTGTAGTTGGTCTCGTCCTGCCCGGTGGTGGCGGACTGCTTGATCTGGTCCGTGCTGTAGCCGGTGCCGGCGATCGGCTTCCCGTCACCGGACCAGGGCAGGCCCGGCGTCAGGTAGATGCCCAGCTGCAGGCCCAGTTTGTGGACGTAGTCGGCCACCGGCTTGATCCCGCCGGGGAAGGCGGCGCTGGGCGTCCAGTACCCGTTCGCGTCCGTGTCGTACGTGTCGTGCCCGAGCGCCGCGCTGTAGGTGCCGCAGGACATCCAGAAGTCGTCGATGCTGACCATGGTGTAGCCCGACGCGCTCAGCCCGCTGCTGACCAGGTAGTCGGCCTCGGCCTCGATGTTCGCGGCGCTGGGGTTCTTCCGCACGTAGTCCCAACTGCTCCACCCCATCGGCGGCGTGGGCGTCAGCCCCACCGCCCCTGCGGACAGAGCGCGCGCGGCCCGCACCGGCGCCGGCCCCGCGGCGACCACCCCGGAGAGCGAACCCGCCACCACCACCGCCACCAGCGCGGCCCGCCCCAGCGGCGGCCGCGAGCCCCCGCGCAGTGCGTGTCCGAACCGAAAGAGACCCATCGACCCACCCATCCCGTGCGAACCAATCGGAACCGCACATAATCAAACAAGTAGCCAAGTAAACGCACCACCTCCACCTCGGCGTCAAGAGTCGTGCAGGCATGCTCCGCCCGGGCCGTGAGGGGGAGAATGCCGCTGTGCGTGATCGGGTCGAGCTCGTTCCCCGCCCCTCGAAGAGCCCCGCGGCGCTCAAGGCCGCGCTCGCCGTTGTCGCGGCGGACCGCCTGCCGGAGCCGGCGGACGGGCAGACCAGGGCCATGGCGGAAGCGATCGAGGCGGGCAGCGTCAACCCGATCCGCGCCTTCGTCGCCCACTGGGCCACCATCGTGGAGATCGAACGGCGTCCGGAGACCGCCAAGGCGTACCACCGGGCCGACTACCTCGCCAACCACGCCGGCACCGTCGGGGAGTGCCGCGAACACGCCATCCAGGTCGCGGAGTTGTACCGCGGCGCCTACGCGGCGGTGAACGGGTGAGCCGGAGTCGGGCCGCCCGCCCCGCTCAGCGCAGCGTCAGGGTGCTGCCGCGCTCCGCGAAGATCTCCAGCACGGTCGCGAGGAACGGCGCGGGCAGGTGCTCGCGTCCGGACTTGCTGTGCCGCCACTCCACGGTGAGCGGGGGCAGCGCGCCCCAGCGGCCGGAGAGGCAGTCGTCGAGGGCGTCCAGGTTCCAACCGAAGTAGCCGCCGGGGCCGTTCACCGCCTCGCCGAGGGCGCAGTAGAAGCTGTCCTCGTCCACGACGTGGCGGCCGTCCAGCTGGTAGGTCGTCCCGCCCGGCTGATCGGGCAGCTCGCGGTAGGCATGGTGGAAGAGCGCGACGGAGAGCCAGCCGCGCCGGCCGGCGGGGCCGAGTGAGCGCCACAGGCCAGGCCGGTCCAGGGTGCCGGTGCGGCGCAGCTCCCACGGCCACCCGGCGTGCGGCAGCGCGTTGGCGCACCACAGGCGCACGGTGAGGTCGAGCAGCTCGGCCGGCCCGTCCCCGCCGGCGGCCGTGCCGCCCCTCGTGCCGCCGGCCGGCCGCACCGCCTCCACCGTCACGCTGTTGACGAAGTATTCGCCCATCACCGCGCCGCCCGCGTCCAGCAGCAGCACGTTGGCGTTGCCCGCCGGTGCCCGCCCGGTGCCGATCCGCTCGGTACCGATCCGCTCGGCGGCCGCCCGCAGGCCGCCCCGCGGCGCGCAGCCGAGCAGGCGCACCCGGCGGGAGCCGTCCCGCAGGGGCGTGAAGAGGCCGGTGGTCGCGGTGGCGCGGCCCCAGAAGTCGTCCTCGTCCTCGTCACTGGTCAGCGTGCAGCCGGGCCCGACCTCGCTCATGCCACTCCCCCGTACCGGGACGCCGGCCCACCGACCCGCCACCGTGGCGCCCGCGCCGCCGTACCGCCCCACCAGCCGAATCCCCTGATCCTAGGGCCCACCCGCGCTGCCCGGCGAACCAGTGACAACAGCGACCGCCCTCACTAAGGTTCGTGCGATGACCCTTCAGATCCGTGACTTCACCGCGGCCGACGCCGCCGCGGCCGCCGCCTGCTACCAGGCCGGACGGCCCTACCTGATGACCACGGCGGAGGTGGTGGCCTGGCAGGTGAAGATCGTGCCGGCCGACCTGCGCTACCGGCTGCTGCTGGCCGAACTGGACGGTGTGGTGGTGGGCTCGGCCCGGTGCAGCCTGATCCCCAACGCCGGCACCCCGAACCAGGCCGAGCTGAACGTCTCGGTGCTGCCCGAGTACCGGGGCAAGGGCGCGGGCGGCGCGCTGCTGGCGGCGGGCGAGGAGTACCTGCGCGGGCTGGGCGCCACCCACCTGCACGGCTGGGGCGACGAGGACGAGGCCTCCCTCGCCGTCACCGGGCGCTACGGCTACCGGGCCGGCCGGGCCTCGCAGATCGCGCGGCTCGACCTGACCGGTGAGCTGCCGCCGGTGCCCGCCCTGCCGCCGGGCGTCCAACTGCGCACCGGGGCCGACTACCTGGACGACCCCCGCCCGATCTACCTGCTCGACGAGGAGGGCCTGCTCGACGAGCCGGGCGACCTGGAGCTGGACACGCTCGACTACGGGGTCTGGTACGACATGACCTGGTCCCGCCCCGACCAGCAGCGGGAGTTGACCATCGTGGTGCTGGCCGACGGCGAGCCGGCCGCGCTCACCACCGTGCAGAGCGACGGTGGCACCCGCTACTGGTCGGCGGGCACCTCCACCCGTCCCCGGTACCGCGGGCGCGGCCTGGCCAAGTTGGCCAAGCTGGCCTCGCTGCACCGGGCCAAGGCGGCCGGGTTGACCGAGGCGTTCACCAACAACGACGCCGAGAACCTCCCGATGCTGGCCGTCAACAACCGCCTCGGCTACACCCCGTACGCCCGGCAGTTCCGGCTGACCAAGGAACTCTGAGGCGGGCCCGACCCCGAGCGCCCGACCCGCCCCATGCCCGACCCGACCCATGCCCGAGCCGCCTCACACCGGGCGCCTCACACCGGGCGCCTCACACCCGGCGCAGCGTGAACGCGTCGCTGGTCGTCCCGGTGGCGAACAGCGGGCCCAGCTCCCCCGACAGCGTGAAGACCGCGCCGCCCGGGCCCCGGGTCACCCCGGTCGGGCCCGGGTCGGCCGACGGGCGGACCACGACCGAGGCCGTGTGCCACCCGTCACCCGAGCGCAGCCGCACCACCTGGTCCGCGCCACCGCCGCCCAGGGTGTTGGTGACGCCCTCGATCTGGCCGCGCCCGTCCGCCACCAGGCCGTCCAGGCCGGTCAGCCGGGGGTCGGAGACCACCTCGCGCACGTCGGTGGGGTGGTTCACCGGCACCTCCCAGACGGAACCGGTGGCGTAGTTGCCCAGCACCAGGCGACCGCCGGTCAGCACGATGCCGTTCAGACCGAACTGGCCCTGCGGCGCGGCCAGTCGGTCATCCCGGACGAAGACCGAGGCGTGCCCGTCGGCGGTCACCCGGTAGACGATCGGCGCGAACGAGTCGGTCACGTACGCCGTGCCGTCCTGGTCGAAGACGACGTCGTTGGCGAAGTGCGGGCCGCCGTCAGCGGCCACCGCCGCCAGGTCGACGTACCACAGCCGCTTGCCGGTCCGCAGGTCGTAACTCCCCAGCCCGGCCAGCTGCTTCACCGTGGCCGGGCCGCTGCGCACACCCACGCCGGGGTCGGCGTCGCAGACCAGCACCCGGTTGCGGGCGTCGTCCACCTTGATGCCGGTCACCGAGACCAGCACCGACGGGTCGTCGACCAGCGTGTGCGCCACGCCGTCGGGCCCCACCGTGCTCACCGTGCCGTGCCGCAGCCCGCTGACCACGAAGCGGTGGTGCGCCGCGTCCCAACTCACACTCTCGGGGTGCACGCCGGCACCCGAACCGCGCACCACCACCGGGGTGGCGGCCTCGGCCATCGGAGCCGCCGCGACGGCGGCCGTCGCTGCGGCGGCCAGCAGGGCGGCCAGAACCATTCGACGGGCAGTCATTGTTCGTCCCCTCAACTCACGTGTTCTCGACTGCCCTCAGCCTCCCGCCCCCGCACCGCCGCCAGCAGTGCGTGGCGATACTGGTAGCGGCGCTACTACTCAGCGGCCACCGACCCGGCTCGCTCAGCGGGCGCCGAACCCGGCACCGACCCGCGCAGCGGCACCTCGCGGATCAGCCAGCTGACCGCGAACGCCACCGCCGCCAGCAGCGCCCCGCCCAGGAACACCTCGTGCACCCCGGAGACCACCGCCGCCTCGAACGCCTCCCGCGCCGGGCCGGGCAGCGCCCGCACGGCGGACGGCGGCACGTGCGCCGAGATCAACGCGTGCCCCTGGGCCGCGCCCAGCCGCGCCGCCAACCGGTGGTCGAGCCCACGCGTGTAGAGCGAGCCGAGCAGCGCGATGCCCAGCGAGCCGCCGATGGTGCGGAAGAGCGTGACCGCCCCACTGGCCGCGCCCATGTCGCGCAGTTCCACGCTGTTCTGGGTGATCAGCATGGTGTTCTGCATCAGGAAGCCCATCCCGAGGCCGACCACCACCGTGAGCAGCGAGGCCACCAGCAGCGCGGTGTCCACCCGCAGGAGCAGCAGCACCAGCATCCCGGCGGTCAGCACCGCGCCGCCGGTGATCACGAAGACCCGGTACCGCCCGGTGCGACTGGTGATCTGACCCGCCGTCAGCATCACGGCCAGCATGCCGAACATCAGCGGAAGGAGCAGCAGCCCGCTCGCGGTGGGCGAGGCGCCCTGCACGTACTGCATGTACTGCGGCAGGAAGTTGACCGCGCCGAACATCGCCGCGCCGACCAGGAAGCTGAGCACCTGCGCCACGGTGAAGTTGCGGTCGCGGAACATGTGCGGCGGCAGGATCGGCTCGGGCACCCTGTGCTGCGAGAGGACGAACGCGCCCAGGGCCAGCGCCGCCAGGCAGCTCAGCAGCAGGATCGGCGCCGAGGCCCACGGGTACTGCCCGCCGCCCCAACTGGCCACCAGCGTCACGGCGACCACGCCGACGGTGAGCAGCGCGCCGCCCAGGTAGTCGAGCCGGGCCCGCAGCCGGCGGCGCGGCAGCTTCATGCCCAGGCCGGTGACCAGCAGTGCCACCACGCCGAGCGGCACGTTGACGTAGAAGCACCAGCGCCAGCTGAGGTGCTGGGTGAGGAAGCCGCCGAGCAGCGGGCCGCCGACGAAGGCGATCGGCATCATGCCGCCGATGAGGCCCATGTAGCGTCCCCGCTCGCGCGGCGGCACCAGGTCGCCGAGGGTGGCCATCGCGCCGACCATCAGGCCGCCCGCGCCCAGGCCCTGCACGGCGCGGAAGCCGATCAGCTGGTTCATGCCCTGGGAGAGCCCGGCCAGCGCGGAGCCGATCAGGAAGAGCACGATCGCGGCCATGAACATGATCTTGCGGCCGTGCAGGTCGCCGAGCTTGCCCCAGAACGGGGTGGTGACGGCGGCACCGAGCGCGTAGGCGGTGACCACCCAGGAGAGCCGGGCCAGGCCGCCCAGGTCGCCGACGATGGTGGGCAGGGCGGTGCTGACGATCAGGTTGTCGAGCATCGCCATCAGCATGCCGAGCATCAGCCCGGCCATCGCGAGGTGGACGGTCCGGCGGCTGGGGGTCGGCTGGTGGTCGGTCTCGGTGGGGACGGCCTCGGTGCCGGTCATCGACACACTCCCTCGGGTTCAGGGCCGGTCGGTCAGGGGCGATCGTTCGTCGGCGCCATTGATCATTCGCCGCACCTCATCGCCGCACTCTTCATCGCAACGCTGTTCATCGCAACGCTGTTCACCGCAGCGCTGTTCATCGCAGCGCTGTTCATCGCCGCACTCTTCATCGCCACCACGGCGGGCGGCGATCGCTCGCGGCCGTCCTCCAGCGTACCCATTCGTTGGCGTTCGCGAACGGTTTCCGAACATCCACCGTTTCCCCGGCGGCGATACGATGGCGGCATGACCTCCGCCGCCGCCCGCGCCACCGCCACCGACCGGCTGAGCTTCCTACTCGCCCGGCACGGCCGGCTGATGAAGCTGCGGCTGCGCGAGGCACTGGCGGTCAGCGGGCTCGGCCCCCGGCACGGCGCGCTGCTGCTGCGGCTGGCCGACACCGGCACGGTCAGCCAGCAGGCGCTGATCGAGGCACTCACCGTGGACCCGAGCACCCTGGTCGCGATCCTCAACGACCTGGAGCGCGACGCCCTGGCCGAGCGCCGCCGCGACCCGGCCGACCGGCGCCGCCACCTGGTGGCGATCACCCCGGCCGGGCTCGCCGCCGCGGCCACCGTCGAGGCGGCGGTCGGCGCCGTCGAGCGCGAGGCCTTCGCCGACCTGGACGCCGACGAGGTCGCCCAACTGCACGCGCTGCTGCGCCGGGTGGACACCAGCTTCGACAGCCACTCCTCATCCTGCGAGTGAAAGATCAACGGGGGGAACAGATATGACGCAGCATCAGATGCGACGTGACGCGCTCGCGAACTTCCTGCGCACCCGCAGAGCCCGCCTGACCCCCGCCGAGGTCGGCATGGCACCGGGCCTGCGGCGGCGCACACCGGGGCTGCGGCGCGAGGAGTTGGCGGTGCTCGCCGGGGTCGGGGTCACCTGGTACACCTGGCTGGAGCAGGGGCGCGACATCAACCCCTCCCCCGAGGTGCTCGGCAGCCTGGCCCGCACGCTGCGGCTCAGCCCGGCCGAGACCGACTACCTCTTCCGGCTGGCCGGCAGCCGGCCCGTCCCGCGCGGCACCATCGCGCCCGCCGAACCGCCCGCCGCCCTGGTCCGCCTGGTGCGCGCGCAGTCGCCGTGGCCCGCCTTCCTGATCGACGGCGGCTGGGACGTCCGCGCCTGGAACTCCGAGGCCGAGGCCCTCTTCGACTTCTCGCGCTGGGAGCCGGAGGACCGCAACATCGCCTGGATCATGTTCGCCCACCGCCCCGCCCGCGAGCGCACGGTGGACTGGGAGCGGCACGCCCGCCGCCTGCTGGCCCAACTGCGTGCCGACTACGCCCAGCTCGGCGGCAACGGCACCGCCGGCGGGCGACAGCTGGCCGAGCTCATCCACCGGCTGCGGGACCACTACCCGCAGGCGAACCGCTGGCTGGACGAGCACCAGGTGCAGGACCGCTCCAACGCCCCGGTCAAAGAACTGCGACACGAGGCGGTCGGCCTGCTGCGGATCGAACAGTTGACCCTGCGCGCACCGGACGAGCTGCAGCTGCTGGTGCTCACCCCGAGCGACGAGGAGAGCGACCAGCGGATGCGGCTGCTGGGGCACACCGTCAGCGTGGGCTGACGGTGTGCCCGGCGCCGGGACCGCACAGCGCTACTTCAGCGGGTGGTCGGGCACCAGCACCGCCGAGACCTGCTTGGCGATGACCTCGGCCGTGTTCCCGTCCGGGGTGTCGCAGTTCTCGGTGGTGGCCACCGCGATCGCCACCCGCTGCTCGGGGTAGTAGGCCTCGATCGCCGCGTAGCCGGAGAACGACGGGTTCTCCACGATCCAGTCGTTGGCGACGATCAGACCGAGCCCGAAGTGGTTCGACTCGGTGTTGAAGTCGGGCAGGCAGGCGGTCGGCGGGCACTTGTCCGTAGGCCCGCCGAGACCGACCGTGCCGGGGTCGAGCTGGGTCCGGAAGCTGCTCGGCGAGAGCAGCTTCCCGGTGCCGATGGCCTCGGCCGAGCGTGCCAGGTCGCAGATGTGGGTGGTGATCACGGCGCCGGGGCCGGTGGTCCAGGACGGGTTCCAGAAGGTCGACTCCTCGTACGTGCCGCGTTCGGAGGTGAACGCGTGCAGGACGGGGCCGGGGATGTCCGGGGTGAAGTTGTTCTGGGTGTCGCGCAGGCCGAGCGGGCCCGTGACGCGTTGCTCCAGCAACTGGTCGAGCCGGGTGCCGGTGATCTTCTCCAGAGCCGCGCCGAGGAGCACGAAGTTGGCGTGCGAGTAGCTCCAGTTGGTGCCGGGCTTGTACCAGAGCGGGTGGCCGGCGGCGATTCCGACCAGTTCCTCGGGCGTCCAGTGGCGGAACGGCTCGGCCTCCAGTTGGGCCTGGAAGTCCGGGTCGGTGACGTAGTCGTGCAGGCCCGAGGTGGTGGCGCCGAGCATCCGCAGGGTGATCCGGTCGGCGTGCGGCGCGTCGGGCAGCCAGCGGGCGATCGGGTCGTCGAGCCCCACCTTGCCCTCCTCGACCAGCTGGAGCAGCGCGTTGGTCATGAAGGGGAAGGCCATCGAGCCCGCTCGGAAGTGCATGCCCGGCTCGGCGGGCACGCCCGTCATCGACTCGCCGAAGGCGTCGGTGACCAGCTCGTGGCCGTCCACGGTGACGCGCACCAGCACGGATTTGAGGTCGAGGTCCTTCTTCGCCTGCCGCACCGTCTCCAGCACCCGGCTGCCCGGGCCATCGACGGGGTGCGGCGAGCGGACGCAGGGCTGGACCTCGCGCGGGGCGAGGGTGGTGACGGCGGCCGCGGTGCCAGGGACGGTGGCGGCGGCGAGCAGGGCGGTGGCGGCGCAGAACAGCGCGGTCCGGTTGCGGATCATGTCGCATGATGTGCGCACGCAGTTGGCGCCCGGAACGCGACACCCCGGGCTGTAGGCCGTCCAGGGGAGGAGGCCGGCACGGGGTACCACCAACGTGCCCGCGCCTCCCACGACACCGTCACCATCGCGTCCCCGACCTCGCGGGTCAGCATGTCCGGACAGCAGCAGGTCCACCCGTTCGGAGTTACGCGAGTCTCCGGGTCGGCCCCGGCACGGGCCAACTCGGCGGAACGTCAACTCGGCGGAACGTCGGGCACTTCACGCGCACGCCGCGCGCCGAGGCCGCCGTGCCGTCACCCGATGGTGCGCGGGACCGTCACCTTGCGGGTCAGGGTGAGCAGTTCGCCGAGCACCTCCGCCGAGAGGTCGGCGAGGGAACGCCGCTCGCCCTCGCGGATCCACTGAGCGAAGGCGATCCCGAAGACGGTGGTGCCCGACTCCGCAGCCAGGGTGGCGGCGACTTCGCCGACGCCGCGCGCGCGGAGGGCGTCGGCGACGGTGGTGGCGAGGCCGGCGAGCTTGTGCGCCTCGCGTTCCCGCAGCGCGGGGTTCTGCTCGATCACCGACTGCCGCGTGCGGGAGTGGGACCGGCGCTCGTCCGGGAACAGGCCCGCCGCCGACCGCAGGGCGCAGGCGACGATCTCGATCGGGGACGCGTCGGGCGGCGCGGTGTCCACGCCGGTGAGGAACGCCTGGACGAACGCGTCCTGCCCGTGGAACAGGACCTCGCGCTTGTCGCTGAAGTGGCGGAAGAAGGTGCGCTCGGTCAGGCCGACGGACTGGGCGATCTCGGTGGCGGTCGTCTGCTCGTAGCCGCGGGTCGCGAACAGTTCGAGCGCCGCCTTCTGCAACCGCTCCGGAGCCCCCGGTTCCCAACGCGCCATGCGGCCAAGTGTAGCGATGACAGTGACTGTCTTCAAAAAGTAGTACGCTATGTCTGTGACTGACATCAGTCGCTACCGGCAACCACTCGGATCAATCCCCGCGTGCCCGCGGGGTGTCGGAGGAGATCACCATGCACGTTTTCGTCACCGGAGCCTCCGGATGGATCGGCTCCGCCACGGTCGACGAGCTGCTCGCCA
The DNA here is from genome assembly GCF_026340565.1 of Kitasatospora sp. NBC_01287. Classification (NCBI taxonomy): domain Bacteria; kingdom Bacillati; phylum Actinomycetota; class Actinomycetes; order Kitasatosporales; family Streptomycetaceae; genus Kitasatospora; species Kitasatospora sp. NBC_01287. Next base: position 6,918,620 of record NZ_JAPEPB010000001.1, on the reverse strand, counting down.
AGGGCCATGAGGTCACCGGACTGGCCAGGTCCGACGCGTCCGCCGCGGCCCTGCGGGCGAAGGGCGTCCACGTCCGCCGCGGGGACCTGGACGACCTGGACAGCATCCGGGCCGGCGCCGAGGGCGCCGAGGCCGTCATCCATCTCGCGAACAAGCACGACTTCGTCAACCCGGCCGTCTCCAGCGCGGCCGAGCGCGCCGCCGTCCAGACCATCGGCGACACGCTCGCCGGCACCGGCCGCCCGTTCCTGCTGGCATCGGGCGTCGCCGGCCTCGCCCTGGGCAGGCCCGCCACCGAGAGCGACCCGTCCTCGGCCCACGGCCCGGACTCCCCGCGCGGCGGGAGCGAGAACCTGGCGCTCGAATTCGTCGACCGGGGCGTGCACAGCGTGAGCCTGCGCTTCTCGCCCACCGTGCACGGCGCCCGCGACCACGGGTTCATCGCGGCCATCGCCGCGGTCGCCCGCGAGAAGGGCGTCTCCGCCTACCCCGGTGACGGGACCAACCGTTGGCCCGCCGTGCACCGCTCCGACGCCGCCCGCCTCGTCGCCCTCGGCCTGGAGAAGGCACCCGCGGGTACCCGCCTGCACGCCGTCGCCGAACAGGGCGTCCCCACCCGCGAGATCGCGGAGGCGATCGGCCGCGCGTTCGACCTGCCCGTCGCCTCGGTCGCCGCCGAGGACGCCCTGGGCCACTTCGGCTGGATCGGCCACTTCTTCACCATGGACCTCCGGGCGACCAGCACCGCGACGCGGGAGCTGCTCGGCTGGACGCCCACCGGACCGACCCTCATCGAGGACATCGACGCGGGGGCGTACTCGGCGCACTGACCGGGTCGGCCACGGCCGCTGCCTGCGCCCGTGGCCGTGGCCGTGGCCGTGGCCGACCGGGCTACCCCTCTCCGACCGGTGGCCGCCTCGGCCTTGGCGACCTGGCGGATCGTCAGGACTGCCAGGGCCGAGGCGAGGGCGTCGAGCAGGACGAGGAAGGGCGCGTTGGGGTCGCCATTCAGATCGACCACCGGGTAGGCCCTGGTTCCGATGGGGCCGCGTGGGGCGCGTCCACGCGGCCTTCGCCGGGTCGGCATGCTCCTACCGGTCATCAATTGATTTATCGTCAGCTCCGCCGCCCCGGCGCCAGGCCCGCGCGGCGCAGCCGGGAGCGGTGCATCGGTGCGCAGCGGGGGCAGGTGCACGGCGGCCACTCGCCGCTGATCGGGCCGCTCCAGTAGGACTCGCCGGGATAGACCTCCAGGCGGGCGAGTTCGGTCCGCTCGCCGGAGCCGCTGATCCGGTAGGTGCGCAGCGTCATGGTGCCGCCGTTCCGGGGTACTTCTCGCACGGGTGGCTCATTTCCTCGCGCACACCGGGCAGTTCGGCCAGCCGAGCGGGCAGGAGCTCGCCCCGGACGACCCGGCCGGTGCAGCGCGCGTGGTCAACGACGTACTGGGTGAGGGCTTCGACGGTCCGGACCCCGCAGCCGCCGAGCTGGACGTGGTATCCGGCCGTCGTCCGGGTGATGCTGCCGCCGCCCTCCAACGAAGGCAGCGGCGGAAGGCCGGCCACCGCGAGAGCGTCCACGAGCCGGGCGACGGCGCGCTCGGCGGCGGCGCGCGCCTCACGGACCTCGCGCTCCTCAGGAGGCTCAACTCCGCTGCTGGGCACGGGCCGCCAACCCGTCTCCGAGCAACTCCGCGATCCCGCGCACCACGTCCGGCCTGGCGCGACCGAGGTCGACCAGCACCGTGCCGGTGAACCAGCCCTCCTGCCAGTCCTCGCCGAGCGAGGGCAGCGCGAGCCCGGCTTCGGCGAGGACGGCGCGCAGCGTTTCGACCGCCCGGCGGGCGTCGTCGCGGGCGTCGGCGATGAGCGTTCCGAGGCGCGTGGAACCATATTGGTTGGCCATTGAACGACTTCCTTTCGTCGCATTCTGCTAACAAGCATCGGCATTGCGTAGTACCTTGGCGAGACCAAATCCCTGACATCAGCCCCATGGCACGGAAGTAGGTTGGGACATGGCCGCGCGTCGTTCCGCAGAACAGGTCGCTCCCCCGCTCAGCCCGGAAGGGTTCGGCTGGCTGCTCCGTGATCTGCGCGAGGCGGCCGGTATGAAAATCGCTCCGCTCGCCCGCCAAGTTCCCTGTGACAGTTCGCTGTTGTCACGCTTCGAGTCGGCCGAACGGGTGCCGAAGCTGTCGACCGTCCAGCGGCTGGACGTGCTGCTGGACACGGGCGGGCAGCTGGAGCGGGCGTGGGGGAAGGTGGATTGGCACCGGGAGATCGAGCATCCGGATTGGTTCAAGCAATTCGTGAAATTTGAATCGACCTCGGCTCTCTTCCGTGACTACAGCGTCTCTGCGATCCCGGGACTGTTGCAGACGCCGGAATATGCCCGCGCCCTTCTCGCACGAGGTCCTGCGCACAAAGACGGACCCACTCTGGAACAACGGGTGGCAGCGCGGATGAGTCGCCAGGACCGATTTCTCACGGAGGACGGCCCACTGGCCTTCTTCCTCATCGACGAGGGCGTGCTGCGTCGGATGGTGGGCGGCGGCCTGGTGATGTACCACCAGTTGAGGCACATCCTCGACGTGATCGAGCGCTATAAGAACATCGTGGTCCAGATCGCTCCGGACGAGTTGGGCGACCGTGTCCCGACGACCGAAAGCTTCACGCTGGTGAGACAGCCCGACGGCACCGAGGTGATCTACTCGGAGAGCGTGACGCGTGGCCATTTTTCGCGTCGGCCGGACGAGATTGAGCGGCTCTCACGGGACTATGATCGGCTGCGAGCGGATGCCCTCTCGGCGTCCGAGTCAGCCGACTTGATCCGCCGTATCATGGAAGGACTGCTCAACGTGAGCCCAGAAATCCAGCCGCTCCCGACCCAGATCTCCTGGTTCAAGGCCACCTACAGCGGCAACAACGGCGGCAACTGCATCGAGACCTCGCACGACCTGCGCCCCAGCGGCCTCGTCCCCGTCCGTGACTCCAAGAACCCGGGCGGCCCGGCCCTCGTCTTCCCCGCCGACTCCTTCGCCGGCTTCATCCAGGGCATCAAGACCGGTGGTTTCGGCACCGTCTGAGCCTGGAAGAGAGCTGGCATGACCACCACCTGGTTCAAGTCCAGCCACAGCGGCAGCAACGGCGGCCAGTGCGTCGAGGCCTCCCGCGACCTGCTCCCCACCGGCCTCGTCCCGGTCCGCGACTCCAAGGACCCGGACGGCCCCGCCCTGACCTTCGCCGCGCCCGCCTTCGCCACCTTCGTCACGGCACTCAAGTCGGGCGCCCTGCCGACCACCTGACCCCGCGTCCGCCGCAACCACACCCAGCGGACGTGGGGTCAGTGGCGTCCCCCTCGCAGGCCCTGCTGCGGGAGACGGTGGAGCAGACCGGCCTGATGATCGACCAGGTCAGGCCCTAGCTAGGGCAGTTCGACTACGCCTCCGGGAGCGGCGTCAGCGACGCCGTCCGGGAACTGATCATCCGCTGAGCGGCCGGCCATCGACGATGCACCATGACAGCCACCTCATCTCCCAGGCCCGCGCAGACGTCAGCTTCAGCCGGACTCATGTCACCTGTGGGGCGGGAAGCCAGTGGGGGGCATCAGCGTCTCGATGGCCTGCGCCCGGTCCAGCAGCCGCTCGTCACTTCCTGCGGGGCTGACGCACTGCAGGCCGAGCGGCAGGCCGTTCTCGGTCCGCCCGGCGGGGACGGAGAGGGAAGGCCAGCCGGCGTAGCTCCAGGGCAGGCACATGGCGGAGCTGCCCGTGCCGGCCAGACCGTGCGGTGCCGGGCCGGTGGCAGCGGGGCAGATCCAGACATCGACGTCTGCCTCGTCGGTCACCTGTGACAGGCTGATCCGGAAGGCTTCCCGTCGTCGCAACCCGTGCTCGTACTGCTCCCGGGAGATCGCCTGCCCCTGACGGATCGTGGCTACGGATTGCTGTCGGTAGAGGGCGCCGTACCGGGGGAACCACTCGGCGTGGCTCTGTGCGGCTTCGTAGCGGTTCACCGTGAACAGGTCGTCGGCAGCACGGGCGAGGTCCGAGAACATGGGGATGCGCCGTACGGGGAACCCGGCGCTCGACAGGGCTGCCACCTGCGCTTCGAATGCCGCACGCGCCTCCGTTCCGGCCTGCTCCAGGTAGGGCCCGTCGGGCACGCCGAGCACTGGGCGCTTCCGCTCGACGTCCCGCACCGGCTGCCAGCCGTCGCACAGCACGGCCGCTGCCGTCGCCACGGCGGAGAGCGTCGCGGCGAAGACCCCGATGGTGTCGAGGGTCGGTACGTTGGCGATCACGCCGTCGACCGGTATCCGACGGGCCGTCGGCTTGAACCCCACGACACCGCAGTACGCCGCGGGACGGATCATCGACCCGACCGTCTGCGTACCGATGGCCAGCGGCACCATTCCCGCTGCGACCGCTGCCGCCGACCCGCTGCTGGAGCCGCCGGGCGTGTGGTCGTGGGCGTGTGGATTAACTGTCGGGCCTGGTGCAGTCATCGCGAACTCTGCCGTCACGGTCTTCCCCGCGATCAGGGCTCCGGCATGGCGAAGCCGGTCCACGACTCCTGCCTGTCCGCCCTCGAACACCTCCGGGGGCAGCGCGGAGCCACCTCGCGTGGGCAGCCCGTCCACGTTCACGATGTCCTTCACCGCGACCGGGACGCCGAACAACGGCGGTCGCGACTCAGCGACCGGCCAACGCTCGTGGACCCGTTGGAGCTCCCCGCGAACGCGTTCCCGCCGGGCGGCGCCCGTCTCCGAATCGGAGACGAAGGCATGGATGACACGGTCCATCTCATCGATCCGATCGCACAACGTGTCAACCGTCACGGACGGCGCACCACTTGTCTCATACGTCTTCGTCTTCATACGGACCAGACTGCCAGAGCCGAGCCCCCCGACGGTCAGTCGGTCGTCACCGGCACCTCGCTGTACCGCTGCACCGCCGCGAGCACCTCAGGCAGGCGCGGGGGCAAGGGGCTGGACAGCACCACCAGCGGGCCGCCATAGCGCTTCACCAGCCTGGCGGCCCGCCACTTCGAGCGGGCGAACGGCAGCATCGTGGGGAAGGCGGCGAGCGGGACCCCCGGCCGGGCCGTGAAGACCACGGCCGCCGGGCGCAGGCCCCGCCTGACCGTCCAGCGGACCTCGCTCAGCTCCGACCACGGAACCGTCCCCGCATCCCGGACCGTGACCCCGGCGGCGTCCAGCCGCAGCGCCCACCCTTGCGTCCGCCGACGGCGCTCCACCACCAGGAGGGACACCACCAACACGGGGAAGAGCGCGGAGACGACCCAGCCGAGGTCAACGAGGACGTGATTCGGCGAAGCCAGGAAGCGGCCGGCGAAGTACGCCGGTAGCACGAGCACGAGTATCGACCCGGCGGATCCCGGACGTCGGTACCCGACCTCCAGCGCGGCCCGGCGCGGGTCCTGCTCCTGCGAACCAACTAATGGCATACGGCGGAATCTACGCCTCCCCACCTCCCGCGCGATCCAGCGGCCCCCGGCTTTCCGGCCACCAGGCTCGCGACCTGCCGCTTCATCCCCTCCCCCGGCTCCCGCACCAGCCGCGCGGTGACCACGAGCCCGGCCTGCTCCAGGAGTTCGGCGATCCGGTCCGCCGGCAGCAGATGCGAGTCGAAGGGCGCGGGATGCTCACCGTAGGCGTGCGTCAGCCGCACGTGCTCGTACTCGGCGGCGACCACCCGGGTGACGATCATCAACTGCCCACCGGGCGCCAGGGTGCGGTGGAACTCGGCGAACACCACCGGCAGCAGCTCCGGCGGCGTGTGGTGGACGGAGTAGTGGGCCAGGATGCCGCCCAGCTCCCCGTCGCCCACCTCCAGCGCGGTCATCGAGCCCACGCTGAACCGCAGTTCGGGATGGGCCGCCCGCGCCAGCTCGATCATCCTCGGCGACACGTCCACGCCGAACGCCTCCACGCCCAACTTCACCAGATGGGCCGTCACCTTGCCGGGCCCGCACCCCAGGTCCGCGACCACCCCCGGGCCGGCGCTGCGCACGAGTTCGGCGAACGCGGCCAGCATCGCGCGTGACAGCGCGTCCAGTTCGGCGGGGGCGGGGACGTGCTTCGCGTAGTCGTCCGCGACGGTGTCGTAGGACTCCCGCACGGCGGAGACGTAGGAGGAATCGGTCATCCGGGCACACTAGCCGAGCCCTCCGACGGTCAGCCGGTCCTCACCGGCACCTCGCCGCACCGCCGCACCGCCGCGAGCACCTCGGGCAGGCTCGCGCTCAGCCCGGCGGACGGCACCACCAGCGGGCCGCCGTACTTCTTCACCAGCGCGGTGGCCCGACGCTCCGAGCGGGCGAACGGCAGCATGGTGGGGAACGCGGCGAGCACGACCCCCGGCCGGGCCGTGAAGACCACGACCGCCGGGCGCAGGCCCCGCCCGGCCACCGACCTGACCTCACGCAGCTCCGACCACGGAACCGTCCCCGCACCCCGGACGGTGACCCCGGCGGCGTCCAGCCGCAGTGCCCACTCCTGCGCCCGCTGACGGCGCAGCACGGTCAGGACGAACCCCAGGGCCGCGACGACCAGCACGATGTCGGTGTACCCGAGGACCGTGGAGAGCTGGTCCCCCGAGAACAGCAGGCGCACGGAGGGCAGCAGCGGGAGCAGGAGGGCGGGCAGCATGGCAACGGGGCTCGGCAGCCGGTAGGCGACCTCCAGCGTGGTCCCGTCCCGGTCCTTCTCCTGCGAACTGGCGGATGACATGCCCGGAATCTACGCGGCCCGGCCCGCACCCCCGCCGCCGGGGCTCCCACGGCGTCAACCAAGGTCAGGCCCGGGACGCTCCGAGGAACCGCAGCACGGCCAGGACGCGGCGGTGGTCCGCGTCGACCACGGGCAGGTCGAGCTTGGCGAAGATGTTGTTGATGTGCTTCGCCACGGCGCTCTCGCTGACCACCAGCGCCTGCGCGATGCCGGCATTGGAGCGCCCCTCGGCCATCAGGCCGAGCACCTCCCGTTCGCGGGGGGTCAGCCGCGCGAGCGGGTCGCTGTCGCGCCGCAGCAGCAACTGGGCGACGACCTGCGGGTCCAGGGCCGTGCCCCCGGCCGCCACTCGCCGGACCGCCGCCACGAAGTCGGCGACATCGGCAACCCGCTGCTTGAGCAGGTAGCCCACACCGCTGGTGTTCGTAGACAGCAGGTCAGCCGCGTACCGCTCCTCCACGTACTGCGAAAGCAGCACCACCGGCGTCCCCGGCCAGCGCCGACGGATCTCCATCGCCGCCCGCACCCCCTCGTCGGTGAAGCCGGGCGGCATCCGGACGTCGATCAAGGCAAGTTCGGGCCGGTGCTCCGCCACTGCCGCCAACAGCCCCTCCGCGTCGCCGGCTTCCGCGGCGACCTGGAACCCGCCCATCTCCAGCACCTTGATCAGGCCGACCCGCAACAACACCGAATCCTCGGCGATCACCGCGCGCACGGCAGCTCCGCGGTGATGGTGGTGGGCCCGCCAACGGGGCTGCTGACGTGGAAGGCCCCGTCGAGGGAGCCGACCCGCTTGGCCAGCCCGGTCAGCCCCGTGCCGGCGGCGGCGTCGGCACCGCCCAGCCCGTCGTCGGTGACGCGCACTCGCAGCACCTCGCCGACCTGACGGACCATCACCTCCGCACGCATCGCGTTGGCGTGCTTCGTCGCATTGGTCAGCGCCTCGGAGATCACGAAGTACGCGACTGACTCCACGTTGGGCGCCAGCCGCTCCTCCAGATTGACCCGCAGCCGCACCGGCAGGGGCGTGCGGGCAGCCAGCCCGGACAACGCCGCGTCCAGACCTCGGTCTTCGAGCACGGCCGGGTGCAGCCCCCGCACCAGGTCATTGAGTTCGGCGATCGCCTCCTTCGCCTCCAGGTGCGCTCTCGCGATCACCTCGCGGGCATCACCCGGCAGGTCCGGGCGGGTGGCAATGGCCAGACCCAGGTTGACCGCGAGAGACACCAACCGCTGCTGGGTGCCGTCGTGCAGGTCGCGCTCGATCCGGCGGCGCTCCGCGTCGACGGCCTCGATCAAGTCGGTCCGGCTCACGGCCAGCTGATCGACCCGCTCCTGGAGCCGCTGCGCCCGGCTGGGCCCGAGCAGGCCCAACGCCAGCCGCGCCTCGGCGCGGGCCACCGCCCGCGTGGTCCAGGGCAGGGCGCACAGGAGGAGGAGTCCAGCCGCTGTGTAAGCCGGCAGCTGGGTCAGGTAGCCGAACCAGTCCTGGCGGATTCCGGTTGGCAGCACCCATGACCAGGCGTAGGCGATGGCGCCCGCGAGGCACACCGCTGCCACCGCGAGCACCAGCAGCTCCAGCAGCGCGAGCAGCGGGCCCAGCAGGAGGTGGTAGCCGATCTTGCGCCAAGGCCGGGTCGCCGCGAGCCACCGGGCGGTCGAGGCCCACGTCCACTGTCCCGGCGCGGTGGGGGTGAGCCGGGGGACGTCCACACCGATGAGCACCCGGTAGCGAGTCCGCTGAACGGCCGTCAGCACCGGGGTACCGAGCAGGACCAGGGCGGCCGACACGGAAGCCGTAAGGAGCCAGTTCCCCGTCCTGGCGGTGGTCGCCGCCGCCCAGGCCCACACGGGCACCAGCGCCAGGTGCGGCAGCACACCAGTGGCAAGAAAGCCGGTGTCCCGCTGCGCCCGGAGGACCGTGCGTCTCAGTCCGGCTGGAATCGTCATGGCACGACGCTAGAGCACCGCAGGAGGACGGTGCCATGAAACCTGCACCCGATCTCATGGTGAACCTAGTACCAGGTCCAAGTGGCGTGCGATGGACGCTGGTCGGCCCGGCGCAGCAGGAGCGGCGCCGGGTGCCGTCCCGCCGATCCTCGCCGCCACCCGCCGGGCCGTGAAGGGCGCCTGGCGGGTACAACTCGATTGGCTGGAAAGGGGCCTGCTACTCCGCGGCGATCGGGCGGGCGGTCAGTTCCACCGTCGTGGAGCTCGGCCGCGCGGGCTCCGGTAGCAGCGTGAGCCCCAGGTGGACTCGGCCGCGGATGGGCGACACCCGAACACGCGAGCTCACCGGCCTCAAGCCCGTCTACTGCGCGGGTGGCAGGACCCTGCCCTGCACCGGCGTCGAGAGCACGATCGAGGTCGAGGTGCGGCCGATGCCGGAGACGTGTTCGAGCAGGTCTTCGAGGTGGGCGGTGTCCCGTACCGCGACCTTGAGGATCCAGCCGTCCTCGCCGACGAGGTGGTGGGCTTCGAGGACCTCGGGCCGGGCGGTCATCTCCCGCAGCCGCGGGTCGCGGAACCCGATCCCGGCGGCGGGGCTGAGGCGGATGAAGGCGAGCAGGCCGTAGCCGAGGCGGGCCGGGGAGACGGTGGCGGCGTAGCCGGTGATCGTGCCGCCCTCCTCCAGGCGGCGGATCCGCTCGGACACCGCGGCGGGGCTCAGGTTGACCCGGCGGCCGAGCTCGCTGAGGGTGATCCGGCCCTCGGTCTGGACCAGTTCGAGCAGCCGGATGTCCAGGCTGTCGAACCGGGCTGAGGGATCATCGGCGGATGGCCGCGGATGCCGTGGTTCTTTCGGTGCGGTGGCCGGAACGCCCATGATCACCCCTTCAGGATTCGCCGGGACACCGTAACACTTGGTGATCAACACGACGGCTCCCGGAAAGGCCCAGACATGTTCGGCACCCTCAACCTCCCCGAGTTCGCGCTGGGCGCGCTGCTCATCGTCCTGCTGCCCGGACCGAACTCGCTCTACGTGCTCTCGGTCGCGGCCCGCAAGGGGGTGCGGGTCGGCTACCGCGCGGCCTTCGGGGTGTTCCTCGGCGACACGGCGCTGATCACCGTCACCGCGCTCGCCCGCGGCCTCGCTGCTGACGCGCTCGCCCGCGGCCTTCGACGTGATCAAGTGGCTCGGCGCCGGCTACCTCAGCTACCTGGGCATCGGCATGCTGCGCTCGGCGGCAACCGCGCTGCGCGGCCGCCGCACCGGCCCGTCGGCCGGGGCCCGGCCCGAGACCGGCGCTGAACGCCCGTTCCGCGAACGCCCGTTCCGCGAACGCCCGTTCCGCGAACGTCCGTTCCGCAAGGCGCTGATCGTCAGCCTGCTCAACCCGAAGGCGATCCTCTTCTTCCTGGCGTTCTTCACCCAGTTCGTCGATCCGCGCGCCGCCCACCCGGCCGAGGCGTTCACCGTGCTCGGGGCGATCGTGCAGGTCTTCTCGCTGTCCTACCTGAGTGCGCTCATCCTCGGCGGCGACCGCCTGGCCTCGGCGTTCCGCCGACGCAGGCGGCTGGCGGCGTCGATGACCGGCGGGGTCGGCTCGCTGTTCCTCGGGTTCGCCGCCAAGCTCGCCACCGCGTCACTGGGCTGAGCGCGAAGTCGCTGGGCCGAGCGCGAAGTCGCTGGACCCAGCCCGAAAATCCCCGGCCTCCCCGGCGGCCGCCGCGCGACAATTCCCGGATGATCGGCAACCGGATCACCCATCGCACGGCGGACGGCGTCCGCATCCCCGGCACCTGGCGGCACGCCTTCATCCGCAACGGCGGCCGCTACTTCCTGACCGACCTGTTCATCTACGCCGACGGGCTCATCGACTGCTGGGAACTGGTCACCGTCGAGGAGTTCGAGGAGAAGCTCGGCAGCGGCTGGGTCGCCACCGACTTCCCCGAGGGCGCCGAGGCCTCCGCACACGATCTGGCCTCCTGGACGTTCGGCGAGCCGGACAGCTGGCTCACCCCCGAGCTGCTGCTCGCCGAGGTGCGGGACACCATCGACCAGCTGAACGGCCGGCCCGACTCGACCGGCCGCTGCCTCGCGGCCGTCGACGTCTTCCTCGCCGACCGGACGGAGGAGAACCGGGCCGCCGCCAGGGCCGCCTTCCTGGCCGTCCCGGAGTCGCGGCGCCGTTACGCGCTGGGCGACATGGACCGCAAGGACCAGCCGCTGCGGGTGCTGCTGGCCGGGCCCGGCGGGCAGTCCTACCACTCGTTCGACCACCCGATCACCCAGGAGGACTACGACGAGGCGGTCGCCTACTTCGAGGAGCGGGCCCGCTGGATCGCCGAGCGGCCCTCTCGGGTGCCGGCGGACGGGCCGGTGGCTTCGCACGCCCCGGCGGTCAAGCTGTACCAGTCGTTCCCGAACAAGCCGGCGGCCGACCCCGGCAAGCTCGGCCTGCGCAACGACTACCCGGCCCCGATCACCGTCGGGGAGGTCGACTACCCCTCCGTCGCCCGCGCCTACTTGGCCCTGTCCCTGGCCCGACCCGAACTGCGGGCCGCGATCGCGGCAGCCGAGACCCCGTCCGCCGCCCGCACGCTCGCGGCCGGGGCAGCGCGCCGCGAGGGCTGGACACAGGCCCGGACCGCCGTGCTGACCGGGCTGCTGCGCGCCAAGTACGCGCAACACCCCGACCTGGCCGAGATCCTGCTGGCGACGGACGACGCGACCGTGCTCTACGACGACATGGACTCGGACTTCTGGGGCGACAACGCCGGCCGGGGCCGCAACTGGTCGGGCCGCCTCCTCGAACTCGTCCGCGCCGAACTGCACGCGCGGCGGGCCGAGATCACGGAGCGCTGACCGGGCCCGGGCCGGGATCACGGAGCGCTGACCGGGCCCGGGCGGGCCGGCCCCTCACGCCAGCTCCCGCACCCCCCCGCAGCGGGCTCAGCCAGAGCGGCAGCGGGATGGCGAGCGCCACCAGGCAGACCAGCCACAACGCCTCCCGCGCGCCGAACGCGGTGGCCGCGAACCCGGCGGCCAGCGCGCCCACCGGCAGCATGCCCCAGGTGATGAACCGCACGGTGGCCATCACGCGCGGCAGCAACTCCGCGGGCGTCACGGTCTGACGGTGCGTCCGGGTCAGGGTGCTGAGCACCACCACGCCCATCGCGAAGCCCACGTTGCCGAGCCCGAACAGGAGCAACCGCCAACCACTGCCGGCCAGCGGCAGCAGCACCAGCGCGAGCGCGCCGCCGGCCGGCGCCAGCAGCACCGCCCGCGCGCTGCCAAGCCGGCCGGCCAGCCGGGGTGTCAGCGCGGCGCCGATCAGACCGCCGACGCCCTCGGTCGCGACCAGCACGCCGACCAGTCCGGCGGGAGCGCCCACCGAGCGCACCAGGAAGAGCGGCGTGAGCGCGGCCAGCGCGCCGCAGACGAAGTTGGTCACCCCGGCCGCCGCGACGCAGGGCCGGATCAGCGGGTGGTGCACGACGAAGCGCCAGCCGTCGCGGATCAGCGCGGCCATCGAGACGCCCTGGGCAGGGCGCTGCGCCGGCGCGGGGCGAGGCAGGCTGCGCAGCAGGGCGGCCGAGACCAGGTAGCTGACGGCGTCGACCAGCAGCGTGGCGACCGAGCCGATCAGCTGCACCAGCACTCCGCCCAGCGCCGGGCCGCCGAGCGAAGTCGCGGCACTCCCGGCCGAGTTGACGCTGTTGCGGGCGGTCAGCTCCGCGGGGCCGACGATCGAGGGCAGGAAGGTCGAGTTGCCGATGTCGAAGACGACGTCGGCCAGTCCGACCAGCAACGCCACGGCGATCAACTGCGGCAGCGCGAGCAGCCCGAAGGCGGCGGCGAGCGGGATCGAGAAGAGCGCGGCGGCGCGCAGCAGGTCCATCACCACCTGCGTGCCGCGCAGCGGCAGCCGCTGCACCAGCACCCCGGCCGGCAGCCCGATCAGGATCCAGGCGACGTCACCGGCGGCGGTCAGCACGCCGACCTGCACGCTGCTCGCGCGCAGTGCGGCCACCGCCGTCAGCGGCAGCGCGACCAGCGTGACGGCCGAGCCGGTACTGCTGATCGTGCCCGCCGTCCAGTAGCGCCAGAAGAGCCGGCTGCCACTCTCCGGCCCCCGCGCCGCCCGCTCCTCCCGATCCCGCTCCTCCCGCTCCTCCCGCCTCCTGGCCTTCGGCCCCTGCGTCGTGCTGGTCACGTTCACTCCCCCTAGTGAGTATCCATTTGATACTCACTATACCCAGCGCCTCCCTGGGGCCATCAGGCAAGGTGGACCCATGCGCGCTTCCGCTTCCGCCTCCACCGACCCGAACTGCTCGCTCGCCCAGGCCGTCGCCGTGGTGGGCGACTGGTGGACCCTGCTGCTGGTCCGCGATGTCGCGGGCGGCGTCCACCAGTTCGAACAGTTGCTGGAGTCCACCGGCATCAGCCGCCGGGTACTGGCGGGCCGACTCAAGTCCCTGGTCGAGGAAGGTGTGCTGGAGAAGCGGCTCTACCACCCGCACCCGCCGCGCTTCGAATACCACCTGAGCCCCACCGGGCGCGGGCTGCTGCCGGTGCTGGTCGCGCTCCAGGACTGGGGCGCCCGCTACGTGCTGGGCGACGGCGAACTGACCGCCACCAGCGCACCCGACTCCGCCGAGACCCACCGCGTGCACGCCCTGGTCGGCACCCGGCTGCCCGACCTCACCCTGCGCGCCGCCACCGGCACACCTCTCGACCCGGTCACCGCGCAGCCGTGGACGGTGCTCTACTGCTTCCCCGGCGGCTACGCCCCCGGCCACCAGGGCCTCCCGCCGGAGTGGGACACCATCCCCGGCGCCCCGGGCTGCACCCTGGAGTCCTGCACCTACCGCGACCGGATCGCGGAGTTCACCGAGCGCGGCGCGAGCGTCCTGGGCGTGAGCACCCAACGCCCCGACCAACTCGCCTCCTTCGGCGAGCACCACCGCCTGCCCTTCCCCCTCCTCTCCGACGCCGACCTCCACCTGACCGCCGCCCTGCGCCTGCCCACCTTCCGCGCCGCCGGCACCGACCGCCTCAAGCGCCTGACCCTCCTCCTCGACCGCACCCGCGCCGTGCGCGGCGTCCTCTACCCCCTCCCCGACCCCGCCGGCTCGGTGGACGACGCGCTGGCCCTCCTGGACAGCGTCCGCCACGACTCCTGACCCGCCTGCTGACACGCCTGCTGACACGACTCCTGACACCGCCCGCCCGCGCCCTCGGCAGCCGTGTCAGGACGGTGTCAGCCCCGTGTCAGGGCCGGTGGCGACGCTGGAGGCATGAGGAATCCAGTGATCGCGGTCTCGGGACTGCGGAAGGCATACGGGGAGCGGACCGTACTCGACGGCGTCGACTTCGAGGTCGCCGAAGGATCGGTCTTCTCCATGCTCGGCCCGAACGGGGCCGGCAAGACGACGACGGTGAACGTCCTGACCACGCTGCTGACGGCCGACGCCGGCACGGTGCGCGTGGCCGGGCACGACGTGGTGCGGGCCACCAAGGAGGTGCGCAAGGTCATCGGCGTGACCGGCCAGTTCGCCGCGGTGGACGAGCTGCTGACCGGCAGGGAGAACCTGCGGCTGATGGCGGACCTGAGGCGGGTGCGCTCCGGTGACCAGGTGGTCGCGCGGCTGCTGGGGCGGTTCGACCTGGCGGAGTCGGCGCAGAAGATGGTGGCGACCTACTCCGGCGGCATGCGGCGGAAGTTGGACCTGGCGATGACGCTGGTCGGGGCCCCGCGGATCATCTTCCTGGACGAGCCGACGACGGGTCTGGACCCGCGCAGCAGGCGCACCATGTGGGAGATCGTCCGCGAGCTGGTGGCCGAGGGCACCACCATCTTCCTCACCACCCAGTACCTGGAGGAGGCCGACCAGCTGGCCGACCGGGTCGCGGTGCTCGACCAGGGCCGCATCGTCGCCCAGGGCACCCCCGAGGAGCTCAAGCGCCAGATCCCCGGCACCCACGTCCGGCTCCGGTTCGCCGCCCCGCACGAACTCGACGCGGCGGCCCGGGTGCTGCCCGACGCCACCCGGGACGACCAGGACCTGGTGCTGCGGGTGCCCAGCGACGGCGGCTCCAGGTCGCTGCGGGCCCTGCTGGACCGGCTCGACGAACACCTGATCAGCGCGGCGGAGTTCTCGGTGCACACCCCGGACCTCGACGACGTCTTCTTCGCCCTGACCGGTCACACCAGCACACAGGAGAACGCACGATGAGCACGCTGACGACCTCGCTCGGCGACTCGGCGATCATGCTGCGCCGCAACTTCAAGCACACGGTGCGCAATCCGTCCGCGGTGTTCCAGGCGGTCCTGTTCCCCCTCGTGATGATGCTCATGTTCGTCTACGTCTTCGGCGGCGCCTTCAAGGTGCCCGGCAGGTACATCGACTACGCGGTGCCGGGCCTGATCGTGATGGCCATCACCTACGGGCTGGGGCCGACCGCGACGGCCGTGAACGGGGATCTGACCACCGGCATCATCAACCGGTTCAAGGCCATGGACGTCTCTCGCGGCGCCGTGCTGACCGGTCATGTCGTCGCCACGACGGTGCGCAGCCTGATCGCCGACGCGGCCGTGATCGGCGTCGGGTTCGCGATGGGGTTCCGCCCGCACGCGGGCTTCCTCGACTGGCTCGCCGCGATCGGCGTCATGGTGCTGCTCGGGCTCGGGACCAGCTGGCTCACGGTCGCCATGGGCCTGGCGGCGAAGACCGCGGAGTCGGCGGGCATGGCCACCGTGCCGCTGATCATGCTGCCCTTCCTGAGCAGCGCGTTCGTGCCCGCCGACACGATGGGCACCGGCGTGCGGCAGTTCGCGGAGTACCAGCCCTTCACGCCGATCATCGAGACGCTGCGCGGACTGCTGACCGGCACGCCGTCGACCGGTGACACCCTCGCCGCCCTGGCCTGGTGCGTCGGGTTCGGGGTGCTCGGATACGCGTGGGCGATCGCCTCCTTCAAGAAGCGAGCGTGACCTCGACCAGCTGGGACCAGTCGGTCTCCGCTCCCTCCCGTGCCGCCTCGGCGAACCCCGTGTCGCCGAGGCGGCGGCGCGCTGCCCGCTCGATCCGGGCCACATCCGGGTGGGAGCGGTCCACCAGCCCGCGCACCCCGGCGCTCGCCGCGAGCAGCCGCGCGGCCTGCTCGTGCTCACCGCGGCGCAGCGCCAGGTCCGCGACCCCGACGAGCACCTGCGCGATCAGCACCGCGTGCCCCGCCTCGGACGCCGCCGCGCAGGCCGCCGCGCGGTGCTCCCGGGCCTCGCCGAGGTCCTCGGCGAGGTACCCGAGCAGGTCGTGCGTCGCCGCGCGGATGTACGCCCGCTCCGCCTCGGCGCCCAGCACGGCCCGCGCGACGGCGAGTTGGCCGCGCGCCTGCTCGGCGTCGCCGCCCCACCGGGCGAGTTCCGCCTTGGCGAGGGCCAGCTCGGCCAGCGCGTCCGGCCAGGTGACCCGCTCCGCGCACCGCTGGGCCTCGGCCAGGGCGGCCGCGCCGGCGTCCTCGTCCCCCAGCAGCCGGTACAGCTGCGCCTGGCGCGACCGCAGCCGGATGACGTCCTCGGTGGCGCCCACCTCGGTGACCACCGCGACCGCCTGCTCGACGTACGCGCAGGCGCCGGCGAAATCGCCGCGCGCGGCGATCCGGTCCGCCAACTCGGTCAGGGCGAAGGAGATCCCGAAGCGCTCGCCGAGCGCCCGGAACTCGGCGAGCGCCGTCTCCAGGTAGGCGTCCGCCTCCGGGCCGCCGTGGCCGAGCACGATCCGCATCTTGCCCATGTGCAGCCGGGCCAGTGCGCGCACCCAGGGGTCCTCGTCGCCGAGCAGCGGTTCGAACGCGGTCAGCAGCGAGTCGGGCTCCCGCAGCATGCGCTCCAGCGCGGTGACGAACGCCAGCCCCGGGTGGCGGCCCCGACTGCCCCGACCGACCTCACTGCCCCGGCTGCCCTCGCCGGCCCGACCGCCCTGGCTGAGCCGGTGCGCCTCGTGGATCCACCGGGCCGCCTGGTGCTCGTCACCCCGCCCCGAACTCATGAAGAGCACGACCAGCGCGTACAGCGTGGCCCGGAGCTCGTCGGCCACCTCGCCGGCCACCTCGCCGGGCATCGCGGCGGGCATCGCGGCGGCCGCGGTGATCAGCTCCAAGCCCTCGGTCTTGTGCCCGCCGAGCCACCAGTACCAGCCCGCGCCCACGGCGAGCCGCATCGCCGCCCGCGCCTCACCGGCGGCGAGCGCGCCGCGCAGCGCGGAGGCGATGTTGTCGTGCTCGGCCTCCAGCACGGCCAGCCACTCCAGTTGCTCGGCGCGGCGCAGGTGCGGCTCCGCCCGCTCGGCGAGCTCGGTGACGTGGGCGAGGTGCGCCCGGCGCGCCAGGTCCGACTCCCCCGCCTGCGCGAGCCGCTGCGCGGCGTACTCCTTGATCGTGCCGAGCATCCGGTAGCGCGGTACGGCGTCGCCCGCCGTGCGCAGCAGTGACTTCTCGGCCAGCGAGGTGAGCAGCTCGAACACCTGCTCGCGCTCGACCCCGTCACCCGCGCAGACCCGCTCGGCGGCCTCCAGGCCCGCTCCGCCGGAGAACACCGAGAGTCGGCGCAGCACCGTCCGTTCGGCCTCGGTGAGCAACTCCCAGCTCCAGTCGACCACCGCGCGCAGCGTCCGGTGGCGCGGCAGCGCGGTGCGGCTGCCGCTGGTCAGCAGGCGGAACCGGTCGTCGAGCCGGTGGGCGAGCTGGTCGACGGACATCGTGCGCAGACTGGCGGCGGCCAGCTCGATCGCCAGCGGCATCCCGTCCAGCGCCCGGCAGACGCGCACCATGGTGGCGAGCGTGCCGGCGTCGGCCGCGAGGTCCCCCCGCACCGCGCCCGCCCGGTCCCGCAGCAGTTGGACGGCCGGCGAGGCCTCCAGCTCGGCGCGGCCGGAGTGCGCCTCCGGCAGGGCCAGCGGCTCGACCGACCAGAGCGCCTCACCGGTGATGCCGAGCGGCTCCCTGCTCGTCGCCAGGATCCGCAGCCGCCGGCACTCCCCGAGCACGCGGTGGGCGAACGCCGCCGCCGACTCGATCACGTGCTCGCAGTTGTCCAGGATGAGCAGCGCCTCCCGGTCGCGGATCGCCGCGATGAGCCGGTCCGTCAGCGAGGTGTTCGGCGCCCCGCCGAGCAGCGCGTCCCGCAGGCCCAGTCCGGCGAGCGTCGACTGCGCCACGTCACCGTCGGCGCCGATCGCCGCGAGTTCCACCAGCCAGGCCCCGTCCGGCAGTTCGTCGAGCAGCGTGCGCGCGGTCTCGGTGGCCAGCCTGGTCTTGCCCGAACCGCCCGGCCCGATCAGGGTGGTGAGCCGGTGCCCGGCGATGAGCCCGCGGACGGCGGCCACGTCGGCGCCCTTGCCGACGAAACTGGTGAGCTCGGCGCGCAGGTTGGTCCGCCGACCCTCCTCGCGCCGGCCCGCCTCGCCCCACCCCGCCTCGGCCCGCCCCGCCCCACGCTGGCCCGACTCACGCTGTCCCGCCCCGCGCTGGCCCGACTCACCCGGCCCCGACTCGCCCCGCAGCAGCGCGACATGCAGCGCGGACAGCTCCGGCGAGGGGTCCGCGCCCAGCGCGTCGGCCAGGGCCTCCCGCGCGCGCTGGAACACCAGCAGCGCCTCACCGGGGCGGCCGGCCGCGACGAGGGCGCGCATCAGCGCGGCGGTCAGCCGCTCCCGCACCGGGTACGCCGCCACCAGGTCGGTCAGCTCCGCGACCACCTCCGCGCCGCGCCCGAGGGCGACCTCCACGTCGAACCGCTCCTCCGCGGCGGTCAGGCGCAGCCCTTCGAGCCGGACGGCCGCGGCGTCGAACGCGGCGCTGTCCAGCGGACCGACGTCCCGCATGGCAGCGCCACGCCACAGGTCGAAGGCCTCGCGCAGCAGCCGCACCCGCCCGGCGGCGTCCTCGGTGCGGGCCCGGGCCGCGCTGACCAGGCGTTCGAACCGCACGGCGTCGACGGCGTCGGGCGCGACCCTCAGCCGGTAGCCGTCCGGCTGCCCCTCGACCGGCACGTCCGGCAGTGCCTTCCGCAGCCGGGAGACCAGGCGCTGCAGGGCGTTCGCCGCGTCGGCGGGCGGCCGCTCCCCCCAGATCCAGTCGACGAGCACGGCCTTCGGCACGACCTGACCCGGCCTCAGCGCGAGGGCGATCAGCAGTGCGCGCAGCCGCGCGCCCGGTACGTCGGCCGAGCCGCCGTCGTCCGTGAGGACCTCGAACGGCCCCAGTATCCCGATCTGCACCCGCTGATCCTGCCATTGAACCCGCGCGGGCGCTCCGGCGGGCACCGGCGGGGCCGGAGCGCTCCCCTGCGCCGCTCCGGTCCCGCCGGTGCCCGCCGGAGCGGCCGTCAGTCGATGACGCAGTCCGCCTTCTTCGCATCGCTCGGGCAGGGCAGCCGGGAGATCGTCCTGGCGAACTCGGCCCCGGCGTCCAGCACCGACTGCGACACCTTGAACTGCCAGGCGGGGCTCTGCGCGATCGCCTGCCAGCCGGCCAGCCCGACCGGTGGCCGGTCCCGGGTCACGGTGATCCCCGGGGCGGGCGCGGTGTCGTCCAGGGTCGCGTTGGCGGCCGTGATGGAGACGTAGACGCCGTCGGGCCGCAGCACCCGGACCGACTCGTCGTAGAGGCCGACCGTGTCGGTGCCGGTGACGAGGGAGATCATCGAGCCGCCGCCGGGCAGCTGGGTCACCTGGCAACTCGGCTGCTCGTAGTCCGGCCTGCGCGGGCCCTCGTTCGAACCGCCGCCCCAGTGGTCGCAGGTCATGATGCCCACGCCCTTGGCGCCGGTGTCGCCCACCTCGATCATCACCGTCGAGGCGCCCGCGCCGTCGTTGTACTGCAGCTCGACGTAGCGCCGCGTGTCGGTGGTGTTGAAGTGGATCCCGGACGGGTCCAGCTCGGCCAACTGCCCACCGGGCGGCAGCTGGTCGTGCAGCGTCTTCGCCAGCGCCTGCCAGGTCACGTCCAGCGTGCCGGACGGGGTGCCCGCACCGGCGCTCGCGCTCGCGGACGCACTCGCACCCGCGCTCGCACCCGCACCCGCACCGGGCGAGGCGGACGCGGCGCCGACGGCGGCCGCGCTGGCGGACGGCGAGGCGGCCGCCGCCACCCCGACGGGGCTCGCGGTGCCGTGGCCCAGCCCCGCCACCGCGCCCAGGGCCACCAGCGCCCCCACCGTGGTCGCGGCACCCACCGCCTGCAGGCCCCGGCGCAGCCGCTTGCGGCGGCGGCCGGTGCGGCCGCCCTCGGCGACCATCGCGGCCACCGGCGGTTCGAGTTCGTCGATGCTCTCGGTCAGCATCCTGGTCAGCTCGTCTTCGAATTCCATCGCGGGATCCCTCGTCGTCTCAGGTCGGCTCGGCCCGGTGGGCGCATGTGCGCAGGCCTGCGGAGTCGTGCGGAGTCGTGCGGAGTCGTACCCAGGCCTGCGGAGTCGTGCGGGGGCGGGCTCAGGCCCCGGTGCGGAACAACAGTTCGCGGTCGTCGCCCAGCAGCTCCCGAAGCCGGGCCAGCGAGCGCGAGTTGAGGCTCTTGACCGCGTTGGGGCTGCTCCCCAGCACTTCGGCCACCGCCTCGATGCTGTAGTCCTCCAGGTACCGCAGCACCACCGCCGCGCGGCTGCGCGGCGGCAGCAGGCGCAGCGCCGACAGCAGCGTCAGCCGCAGCTCGGTGCCGCCGCCGTGCTCGCCCGCCGGCTTCTCGGGCAGCTCACCGACGGCCAGCTCGCCGGAGCGCCGCAGTCGCCGGTGCGAGAGGTAGCTGTTGACCAGCACCTTGCGCGCGTAGGCGTCGATCTCGACCTCCTGGCCGCTGCGCTGCAACCTGCCCCACGCCACGTAGAGCTTCGCCAGGGTGGTCTGTACGAGGTCCTGCGCCTGGTGCCAGTCCCCGCACGTCAGGTACGCGACCTGGAAGAGCCTGCGCGCCCTGGAAGACGCGAACTCCTCGAAGCTGAGCACCTCGTTCACCTGTGTCCCCCCGGTTGTCCTCCGCTGTGCGCGGTTCGGTCGTCACCAGGGAAGACGCCGCGAACCGGGCGGAGGTGTCACGGGGATTTCCACCGGGCCGCCGGGGACCCGCTCAGGAGCCCTCGGGCTCGGTCCTGGTCACCTTGCCCTTCTCGTCCGTCTCCAGGTAGCCGCCGCCGTAGGCGTTGGAGAGGTAGAGGCGGATGCTGGGCGTGCCGTCGAACAGGTCCGGGCTGATGATCAGGTACCGCCCCGTCGGGTTGGCCACCTTCAGGGTCGCCGTGGCCTGCTGCCACAGGCCGGGCAGCACGTCCCAGTCGAAGTCGTCCAGCTCGACGGGCTTGCCGCTGTCGTCGTCCACCGTGCTGCCCACCGTCCGCGCGGCGTGCTGACCGGGCCGGTAGTCGACCTCGTCGTACTCGGCGGGATTGTCGGTGCGCACGACCTCGGCCTCGGCGTGGTCCGGGTAGAGGTCCAGCTCCAGGACCTTGGTGGTGCCCATGGTCGGCTTCATCGCCGCGATCGCGGCGCGCACGCCGGCCGGAGTGGTCAGGTCCTGCTGCGCGCCACCGGTCGCGGCGCCCGCGGCCGGGGCGGTCGTGGCCGGGGCGGTCCCGGGCGCGGCGCCGGCCGAAGGCGCCGTGGCGGCCGGGGTCGCCGTGCCACCGGTGGCCGCGCCACCGGTCGCGGGCGGGCGGGCGGCGGCGTGGCCCGGGCCGGGTCTCAGGCTCCAGCCGAGCACGCCGAGCGCGGCGACCGCCGCGACGGAGGATATGGTCAGCCCGGCCCGGCGGCGGGCGGGGCGGGCGGCGGGCGGGGCCTTGGTGAGGGTGATCGCCGGGGCGGCGGCGGGCGCGGGGAAGCCGCCCGAGGGGTGCGGCTGCCGGCCCTGCGCGCCCAGTTGCGCGGTCGGCTGCGCGGTCGGCCCCGTCAGGCCGGGCGCGCCCGTCGGCGCGCCGTACCCGTACCCGTACCCCTGCCCGTACCCGTGCCCCTGCCCCTGCCCGTAGCCCTGTCCCTGCCCGCCGGCGTGCCCGTACCCGCCGGTGTACCCGCCCTGGTACTCCGCCTGCGCGAGCGCCTGGTCGAGCTGCGCGGCGTTGGGGCGCAGCGCCGGGTCCTTGGCGAGCAGCGCGCCGAGCAGCGGGCCGAGCGGCCCCGCGTGCGGCGCGGGCGGCAGCGGCTCGTCCAGCACGGCGGCGAGGGTGGCCAGCGCGGTGCCCCGGCGCAGCGGGTGCTGCCCCTCGATCGCGACGTAGAGCATCATGCCGAGCGACCAGAGGTCCGAGGACGGGTTGCCCTCCTGGCCGCGGATCCGCTCGGGCGCCATGAACTCGGGCGAGCCGATCAGCGAGCCGGCGGCGGTCAGCGCGGTGGCGCCGTGCATGGCCGCGATGCCGAAGTCGGTGAGCACCGGCGTGCCGTCGGGGCGCAGCAGCACGTTGCCGGGCTTGACGTCCCGGTGCTGGATGCCCACCGCGTGCGCCGCGCACAGGGCGCCGAGCACACCGCGGCCGATCCTGGCCGCCTCGGGGATGCTCAGCGGCCCGGCGGCCAGCCGGTCGGCGAGACTGCCGCCGGTCACCAGCTCCATCACCAGCCAGGGGTGCGGGTATTCGGCGCCGTCCACGATGTGGTGGATGATCACGACGTTGGGGTGCTGGAGCCGGGCCAGCGCCCGCGCCTCGCGCAGCACCCGCTCCCGGGTCTCCCGGGTCAGGCCGGGGTCGGCCGCCGCCATCGCCGGGTCGGCCGGCCGGACCTCCTTCAGCGCGACCTCGCGCTGAAGGGCGTTGTCCCGGGCCCGCCAGACCAGGCCCATCCCCCCGCCACCCAGGCGCTGCAGCAGTTCGAAGCGGCCGTCGATGAGCCGCGCGTCCGGCCCCTCAGTAGTCATGCGCGACATCGTAGGGGGCCGGTCGGACCTCGCGGATCACGAGGTGACCGGCCCCCTGACGAGGAGGCCGAGCCGCCGCCGCGGCGGCGGACCGGACGTGTGCGAGCGGCTCAGACGGTGCCGGAGGCGGTGATGACGACCTTGCCGGTGGGCTTGCCGCTCTGCGAGCCCAGGCCCTCGAGCTTCTTCAGCAGACCGGACTCGTCCTCCGCGACCTCGCCGAAGACGACGTGCTTGCCGTCCAGCCAGTCGGTGGGGATGAAGGTCAGGAAGAACTGCGAGCCGTTGGTGTTGCGGCCGGCGTTGGCCATCGAGAGCAGGCCCGGCTTGGTGTGCTTCAGCTGGAAGTTCTCGTCCGCGAACTTCTCGCCGTAGATGCTCTTGCCGCCGGTGCCGTCGCCGCGGGTGAAGTCGCCGCCCTGGGCCATGAAGCCCGGGATGATGCGGTGGAACGCGGACTCGGCGAAGCCGAAGCCGTGCTGCCCGGTGGCCAGCTCACGGAAGTTCTGCGTCGTCTTGGGCGCGACGTCGTCGTAGAGCTTGAAGACCAGGCGGCCGGCGGGCTGGTCGTTGATGCTGATGTCGAAGAAAACGTTGGATCCCATGGATCGATCATGACACGGCGCGACGCCTCCGTGTGCACGCCTCCCCTCGACGGCCGCCCCTCGCGTCCGCACCTCGCGGCCGCCCGTCACCCGCGGCCGTCAGGCCTCCCTGGAGCCCCGCAGCCCGGACCAGTCGAGCACCAGCTGCTGCCGGCGCGGCAGGCTGCTCACGACCAGGTCGTAGGAGTCCTCGACCAGCTCCAGCAGCAGGTCCTTCGGCACCGAGCCGTCGAGCAGCACGGTGTTCCAGTGCCGCTTGTTGAGGTGCCACCCCGGAGTGATCGCCGGATGGCTCGCGCGCAGCTGGACGGCGATCTCCGGCTCGCACTTCAGGCTGACCTTCAGCGGCTCGCCGTCCAGCGCGCTGATCGCGAAGATCTTCCCGCCGACCTTGAAGACCGAGGTCTCCGGGTTGAACGGGAAGGTCTCCTCGGCGCCGTTGAAGTCCAGGCAGGCGGCCTTGAGCTGACCAGGCGTCATCGTCGTCATGGTGGTCAGTCTGCCGAACACCACTGACGGCCGAACACCACTGACGGCCGGCCCGTCGGGCGGGTGGGCCCGGAACCAGCCCCGCGCCGCCCCGCCCCCGGGCACGCCGCAGGGCCCGCGCGCCGTGTGGCGTGCGGGCCCTGGGTCAGCCGGTGCGGCCGCGCGTCAGCGCGCGGGGCGGCGCTGGCGGCCGGTGCCGTAGTTGGAGCCGCTCTTCGAGCCGCTGCCGGGCTTGGCGGCGGCGCTCGCCTTGCCGGAGAAGCCGGCCGCGGTGCGGGTGGCCCCGCCGCCGGCGGCGGCGCCGGTCTGGCCCATCCGCTGCTTGGGGCGGCGACGCTTCGGGTTGCCGTTGATGTCCACGTCGGCCGGGCGCGAGGAGCGCGGGCCGGCCGGGCGGCGCTTGGCGGCGCCGGGCGCCGCGGCGGGCTCGGCGGTGACCGGCGGGGCCAGCGTGACGGCGATGCCCGAGGGGGTGCGGGCGCCGGTGATCCGGGCCAGCTCGGCGTCACCGGGGCGGACCTTGGTGGTCACCGGGCGGATCGCGGCGGCGATCATCAGCTTGGACATGTCCCGGCGCTGCTCGGGCAGCACCAGGGTGACCACGGTGCCCGACTCGCCGGCCCGCGCGGTGCGGCCGCCGCGGTGCAGGTAGTCCTTGTGGTCGATCGGCGGGTCCACGTTGACGACCAGGTCCAGGCCGTCGATGTGGATGCCGCGGGCGGCGACGTTGGTGGCGATCAGCGCGGTCACGTGCCCGTCGCGGAACTGGTCCAGGGTCCGGTTGCGCTGCGGCTGCGACTTGCCGCCGTGCAGCGCGGCCGCCCGCACGCCGCTGGCCAGCAGCTGCTTGGCGAGCCGGTCGGCGCCGTGCTTGGTGTGCACGAACATGATCACCCGGCCCTCGCGGGAGGCGATGTGGGCGGTGGCGGAGACCTTGTCGGCCGCCTCCAGCTGGAGCACGTGGTGCTCCATGGTGGTGACCGCGCCCGCCGAGGGGTCCACCGAGTGGACCACCGGGTCGGTCAGGAAGCGGTGCACCAGGCGGTCGATGTTCTTGTCCAGGGTGGCCGAGAAGAGCATCCGCTGCCCGCCCTCGGCGACCTGCTCCAGCAGCTTGGTGACCTGCGGCAGGAAGCCCATGTCGGCCATCTGGTCGGCCTCGTCCAGCACGGTGATCCGCACCTCGTCGAGCCGGACGTCCTGCCGGTTGATCAGGTCGTCGAGCCGGCCGGGGGTGGCCACCAGCAGCTCGGCGCCGCGGCGCAGCGCGTTGGCCTGGCGGGTGATCGACATACCGCCGACCACCGTGGCGATCCGCAGGTTCACGGCGGTCGCGTAGGGGGTGAGCGCGTCGGTGACCTGCTGGGCCAGCTCGCGGGTCGGCACCAGCACCAGGGCCAGCGGCTTGCGGGCGTCCGCGCGCTGCCCGGCGGTGCGGGCCAGCACGGAGAGGCCGAAAGCGAGCGTCTTGCCGGAGCCGGTGCGGCCGCGGCCGAGCACGTCGCGCCCGGCCAGCGCGTCCGGCAGGGTGGCCGACTGGATCGGGAACGGGTCGGTGACGCCTTCGCGGGTGAGCGCGGAGAGCAGGCCCTTGGGCATCTCCAGCTCGGCGAAGGTCGCGGCCGGCGGGCGCGCGGGGGTGCCGGTCACCACGGTGAAGTCGGCGGGCTCGGCGACGCGGCTCTTGCCCGCGCCGCGACCGCGGCCCTGGGCCTGGGACTGCCCGCGCAGCCCGCCCGAGCTGCGGCCCGCGCGCGCCTGCGCGTCGCTGAAGCCGCCGCTGCTGCTGGTGCTGCTGGTGCTGCCCGAGCCCTGCGAGCGGGGTCGGCCACGGCCGCCGGTGCGGCGTGCCTGATCAGTCATGGGTGTTTCTCCGTCCTGAGCGGTCACCGTCGATGGGTGGCCCGTCGGTTCGGCCGCCAGGAGGAAGTGCGCCGCCCCGGCCGTTGGGCGGCATGGGCGAAGGCCCGCACCGTGCGGTACGGGCCTTCGCTTGCGTCGTACGTACCAGCGGAGAGCCGGAACGTCAGATGACGCGGATGTTCTCGGCCTGCGGGCCCTTCTGGCCCTGGGTCACGTCGAACTCGACGTGCTGGCCCTCAACGAGCTCACGGAACCCGTTGGCGACGATGTTCGAGTAGTGCGCGAACACGTCAGGGCCGCCCTCGGCCTGCTCGATGAAGCCGAAGCCCTTTTCGCTGTTGAACCACTTCACGGTGCCGGTAGCCATAACCGTCTCCTTAATACCTGGGGCTACGAGACCCACACTGCGTGGACCCCGCGTCGCCGCGATCCCCATCCGGAGGTGACACCGGACAAAACAAATGCGCCTGTTGGTTGTTGGACCAGCAGGCGCACACAAGCGTTCATGGGAACCAAAACTGCAACTGGTTCGACTGTAGCACGAGGCCCCCCAGAGATCATCGGATAATTTCGGCCGCTTCGGCTCGTCTCCGACCCCTCTCCGGCTCGCCCCGCACGCCGGACGGGCCGCCCCGGGGGAGGATCCCCGGGACGGCCCGTCCAGTGGTGTGACGCGATCGAGTGACGCGCGGGAGTGACGGGGCCGCTGGATCAGCGGCGCCCGGCCGGCTCGGCGCCGGAGGTGTGGGCGTCCGAGCGGCCCTGGCCCACCAGGGTGGGTCCGCCGTGGGCGCCGGGCTCCTGGTGGCCGGGCCACCAGGCCGCCTTGCCGAGCAGCGCGGTCAGCGCCGGGGTGAAGAACATCGCCATCACGAAGGCCGCCAGCGCGATGCCGAAGGCGATCGAGAAGCCGATCTCACTGAAGAGCACGTTCCCGGCCAGCATGAAGGTGGCGAAGGAGGCCGCCAGGATCGAGCCGGCCGCCGCCACCGTCGGTCCGCCGTGCTTGATCGCCTCGTAGGCCGCGGCGCGCGGGTCGCGGCCCTCGCGGGCCTCCTCCCGCAGGCGGGCGATCATCAGGATGTTGTAGTCGGTACCGATCGCCACCACGAAGAGGTAGATGAAGATCGGCAGCATGAACATCAGGCCGGACTGGTGGTCGAACTTCTGGAAGACCACGCTGGTGGCGCCGAGCGTGGCACCGAAGCCCAGGCCGACCGAGGCCATCAGGTACCAGGGCGCCACCACGCTGCGCAGCAGCAGGCCGAGGATCACCATGATCAGCACCGCGGCGATCGGGAAGACGACCTTGTAGTCGTGGTCCATCGCGGCGTTGATGTCCGCCTCGACGGCGGTCTGCCCGCCGACCAGCGCCTTGGTGCCGGCCGGAGCGGCGGAGTGCGCGGCCTTGCGCAGCCCGTCCATGGTGTCGATGGCCGCGTTGGAGGCCGGGTCGTCCTTGAGCGTGACCACGAAGTCGGCGGTCAGCTTGTCGTTGCTCACCTGCGGGTTCGCCGCGACGTCGGCCACGCCCTTGACCCCGGAGAGGGCCTGCTCGTAGGCCGGGAACGCCGACGGGTCCAGCGGCGTGCCGTTGGTCGAGGTGAGGTAGACCTGCGAGGGGTCGGAGGCACCCGCCGAGTAGGCCGACATCACGGTGTTCTGGACCACCATCGACTCCTTGGTCTTCGGCATCGAGCCGGAGGCCAGGTCGAAGGTGCCCTTGTAGCCGAGCGCGGCCAGGGTCAGCAGGATCAGCACACCGCCGGAGGCGGCGGCCACCCGGGCGGGGTGGCGCTGGGTCATCCGGCCCAGGGCGGCGAAGCGGGCGCCGTCCTTCTCGTGCATCCACTTCTTGCCGGGCCAGAAGAGCGCCCGCTCCGGGATGACCGAGAGCACGGCCGGCACCAGCGTGATCGAGGCGATCGCGGTGGTGACCACGGCGATGGCGAGGGCCGGGCCGATCGCCTTGAAGAGGCCCAGGCTGGAGAGGATCAGCACGGCGAAGGCGACGGTCACGGCACCGGCGGCGGAGGCGATCGCCTCGCCGACCCGGCCGATCGCGTTGATCATGGCCTCCTTGCGCTCCTCGCCCGCCCGCAGCCGTTCCCGGTAGCGGAACATGAGGAAGAGGAAGTAGTCGGTGCCGACCCCCAGCAGCACCACGATCAGGATCGCCGACATGGTGCTGTTCGCCTTGAGGTCGAACAGCTTGGTGGCGTCCGCGATCAGCGCGTTGCTGGTCGGCATCATCACGGCCATGATCAGCAGCAGCGGCAGGATCGAGATGATCGCACTGCGGAAGATGATCGCGAGGATCACCACGATCAGCAGGAAGCTGCCGAGGAAGATCAGCGCGTCGGCCGAGCTGGAGGAGTCCTTCTGGTCCAGGTTCTGCGCGGCCTGCCCGCCCAGTTGGACCTTGAGGTTGCTGCCGTTCGCCAGTGACTTGGCGTCGTCCCGCAGCTGCTTGGTGGTCACCGAGCTGTCCTGCGGGGCGTCCTTGGTGTAGCCGACCTGGGACAGCGCGTACTTGCCGTCCTTGGAGACGGCCTTCTCGGCGCCCGCACTGCCACCGCCGACCGGCGTGATGACCTGGACGTACTTGATGTGCTCGGCGGTCAGGCCGGTGACGACCTTGTTGATCGCGGCCTTGTCGTCCGAGGTCAGCTGGCCACCGTCGGTACGCTCGAAGAGCAGCATCGCGTTCGGCGTGAACGCGGACGGGAAGGCCTGCTGCTGCAGGTTCGAGGCCACGATCGACTCGTAGTGGCTCGGCAGGAAGTCGCTCTCGTTGTCCGAGGTGGTCAGCGCGGGTGCCGACGCGATGACGGCGACCGCGGCCACGACCCAGGCGATGATCACCCACCAGGCCCGCTTGACGACGAATTGTCCGATTCGGTGGAACATGCTTGCGATGCCTCCTGGCATGGTTCACCGCAGCCCTTGGGGGACGGGACGCCGGGCGACGGCAGAGACGGCTTCCCCCGAGCGGTCATTAGCCGGTCGGCAGGTAAGTAGTAGCGGGAGCATCATACGAGAACTTACTAGCCGACCGGCAAGCAGACCCCCGTCGGCCGGAGTCCTCGACCCGATTCCCCCGGGCCACTGAGTGGCCCCGCACCATCCTGACCTGCCGCCCCGTGCCAACACCTCGTCCCCCGGGTGGAGAGCCCTCCCCCTCAGGGTGGAGTTCCACCCGTACCCAGGTCTGAGGGGCGACCTGGGGAAAACCCCACCCCCTGCCCTGGGGTTCTACCCAGGGTGCACTCACCCGCTGGCCGGATTACCCGTCAAGGCCGTGCTCCCTAGGGTCAGTTGTGAGCCCGGGAGGACCGCCGGGCCCCGCACCGCGGCCCGCACCGCCGCCTCCCAGGGGGAGACTTCCCAGTGGTAACCAGCCAGAGCCGGACCCAGCGCGGCAGGACCCCGCACGACAGAGTGAAGCTCGGGTTCGCCGCCACCATGGGCGCCTGGAGCGCCCGCAACCGCAAGACCGCCGTGTTCGGCTGGCTGCTCTTCGTGGTGCTGGCCGCCTTCCTCGGCAGCGCCGCCGGCACCCACCAGGTCACCGACGCGGAGTCGATGCCCGGCCAGGTGGCCCAGGCCGCCAGGATCCTCGACCAGGCCGGGATCAAGAACCCGCAGGGCGAGACGGTCCTGGTGCGCAGCGCCACCCGCACCGCCGACGACCCGGCCTTCCGGGCCGAGGTCGACCGGACGATAGCCGCCGTCAACGGCACCGGGAAGACCGGCGACCTGCGCTCCCCCTACGACTCCCAGGCGATCTCGGCCGACCGCCACTCGGCGCTGATCCAGTTCACCGTGACCGGCGACGCGGACCAGGCCGCCACCAACGTCACCGCCCCGCTGGACGCGGTGGCCGGCGTGCAGCGGGCCGACCGCTCCTTCACGGTCGAGGAGTTCGGCGAGGCCAGCGCCAACAAGTGGTCCAACGAGCAGTTCAAGAACGACTTCTCGGCCGCCGAGTGGACCGCCGTGCCGCTGGCCCTGGGCATCCTGCTGATCGCCTTCGGCGCGCTGGTCTCCGCCGTCCTGCCGGTCGGCCTGGCGCTGACCGCCTTCATCGCGGCCGGCGGCCTGGTCTCGCTGAGCAGCTCGTTCCTGCACACCAGCGACGACGCCAGCTCCGTGATGCTGCTGGTCGGCCTGGCCGTCGGGGTCGACTACTGCCTCTTCTACCTGCGCCGCGAGCGTGAGGAGCGGGCCGCCGGGCGCAGTGCCGAGGAGGCGCTGAAGGTGGCCGCCGCGACGTCGGGCCGGGCCGTGCTGGTCTCCGGGATCACCGTGGTGGTCGCGATGGCGGGCATGTTCTTCACCGGGATCGCCGACTTCCAGGCGATGTCCTACGCGACCATCGTGGTCGTGATCACCGCGGTGCTCGGCTCGCTCACCGTGCTGCCCGCCCTGCTGTCGATGCTCGGCGACCGGGTGGAGAAGGGCCGGGTGCCGTTCCTGCACCGGCTCAAGGCCAAGGACGTGAACAGCGGCAGCCGGGTGTGGAACGCCGTCCTCACCCCGGTGCTGCGCTTCCCGCTGGCCGCCGCCGTGCTCGCCGCCGGCCTGCTGCTCGCGCTGGCCGCCCCGCTGCTCACCATGCACACCGCCAACCTGACCTTCCAGCAGTCGCTGCCCAAGAACAACCCGCTGGTCGCCACCTCGCAGCGGATCGAGGCCGCCTTCCCCGGCAGCCCGGCGCCCGCCGAGGTGGTGGTCAAGGCCACCGACATCAACTCCCCCGCGATCTCGCGGGCGATCGCCGACCTGCGGACCGAGGTGCTGGCCGACGGCCGGATGCACGGCCCGATCGAGGTCACCACCTACCAGGCGCAGAACGTGGCCACCATCACGGTGCCGCTCAACGGCAGCGGCAACGACGCGACCAGCAACGCCGCGCTGGCCGAGCTGCGTGGGACGATCGTGCCGCAGACCCTGCTCAAGGTGCCCGGCACCCAGGCGCCGGTGACCGGTGACACGGCCGGCTCGCACGACTTCAACCAGCAGATGACCAACAGCATGCTCCCGGTCTTCGCCTTCGTGGTGGTCTTCGCCTTCCTGCTGATGCTGGTCTCCTTCCGCTCGTTGTCGATCGCGCTCACCGCCGTGGTGCTCAACCTGCTCTCGGTGGGCTCGGCCTACGGGGTGCTGACCCTGGTCTTCCAGCACGGCGTGGGCGCCTCGCTGCTCGGCACCAGCGGAGTGGGCGCGGTGGAGTCCTGGGTGCCGCTCTTCCTCTTCGTGATCCTCTTCGGGCTGAGCATGGACTACCACGTCTTCGTGGTCTCCCGGATCAAGGAGGCGCACGACCAGGGCCTGACCACCCGGGCCGCCATCTCCTACGGCATCCGCTCGACCGCCGGGGTGGTCAGCAGCGCGGCGATCATCATGGTGGCGGTCTTCGCGGTCTTCGGGACCCTCTCGGTGCAGTCGATGAAGCAGATGGGCGTGGGCCTGGCGGTGGCGGTGCTGGTGGACGCCACGGTGATCCGCGGGGTGCTGCTGCCCTCGGTGATGAGCCTGCTGGGCGAGCGCAACTGGTACCTGCCGAGCTGGCTGGCCTGGCTGCCGAAGCTCTCGCACGGCGAGGCGCCGCGGCCGGTGGCGACCGCCACCGAGGCCGGCGTGCGGGCCGACGCGCAGGCCGGCGTGCAGCCCTACCCGCAGGGCTACTCGCAGACCGACGTGCAGGCCGACGTGCGGGGCTACTCGCAGGCCGACCCGCAGGCCGAGGGCACGGACCCGGCCGGCGGCCCGCGGCACCGCCGGGTGACCGCCTGACGGTCCGCCCGCCGGGGCGGGAGGGCACCCGCCGCGACGCCACCGACCAAGAGCCTGCCGCCCGGCCCCGAACGAGGGGTCGGGCGGTAGGTTTCGGCCATGGTCATCTCTGGGGTCTTCTCCGAAGCCCGGGCCCGGACGCTGCTCGCCCAGGCCTGCCTGTCGGTCGGCCTGCCGGACCCGACCGGCGCCCGGCTGCTCTCCCTGGGCGAGAACGCGGTCTTCGACCTCGGTTTCCCCGCCCTGGTCGCCAAGGTCGGCCGGGACGGCGGGCTGCGGGGCAGGGCCGCCCGCGAACTGGCCGTCGCCCGCTGGCTGGACAGTGCCGGGATCCCGGTGCCCCGGCCCGCCGACGGCCCCATCGGCCGACAGCTGGAGGGGGTGGTGGCGGCCGCCGGACACCCCGTCACCTTCTGGCACCGGCTCACCCCGGCCACCCGGCCCGCCGATCCCGCCGATCTCGGCCGGCTGCTGCGCGCGCTGCACCTGCTGGCCGCGCCCGCGCTGCCCGAACCGCTGCCGCGTCGCGAGCTGCTCGCCCCCGTCGAGCGCTGGCTGGCCGCCGCCGGGGACCACCTCGACCCGGCCGACGCCGCCTACCTGCTGGCCCGCCGCGCCGAACTGGCGGACGCCATCGCGGAGCTGGTGCCGGTGCTGCCCGCCGGGGTGATCCACGGCGACGCGCTGCCGCGCAACGTGCACGTCGGGGCGAGCGGTCCGATCCTGCTCGACCTGGAGACCTTCGCCGAGGACCTGCGGGAGCACGACCTGGTGCCGCTGGCCCTCAGTCACGACCGGTACGGCGTGCCGAAGGAGCAGTACCGGGCCTTCACCCTGGCCTACGGCTGGGACGTGCGGGACTGGGCGGGCTGCGCGGCGCTGCGGGCGGCGCGCGAGACGGCCAGCGCGGCCTGGGTGGCGCAGCAGCTGCCCGGCAGTCCGGCGGCCCGCACGGAGTTCCGGCGGCGGGTGGACTCGCTGCGGGCGGGCGACGGGACGGTGCGCTGGTACGCGTTCTGAGCCGCGTTCCTCCTGACCCGATTCCGTCGGCCGGCGACGACACGGGCGAGCGGTAGGCGGGCCGGTCGGCTCCACCTCGCCGGGCGCGGTCAGGTTCCGAGCTGTGCGGCGGTGCGGGTCAGTCGCTTCTCGATGTCCTCCAGGGCCCGCAGGACGGAGACCTGTTCCTCGTCGGTGGTGTCGCCGACGGTGGCGTCTTCGAGCTGGCGCCAGAGCTGTTCGACTTCCTTGCGCAGCGCGTGGCTGGCGGTCGTGGCCTCGACGACGGAGGCGCGTTTGTCGTCGGGGCAGGGTGAGCGACGGACGAAGCCGGCGTGTTCGAGGCGTCGGATGGTGCGGGTCATGGTGGCGGCGTCGGAGTCGAGCAGGCGGACGAGGTCGACCTGTCGCTGCGGTCCGAGTTCCCACAGCTGCATCATCACCAGCTCCTGGCCGGGGTGCAGGCCGACGCGGCGCAGGAGGTGTCCGGCGATCATGCGGTGGGTGCGGGCCACCCGGAAGATCGCATGGCTGATGGGTCCTCCACCGGCGGCCGCGGGCAAGGGGATGGCCGCGTCCGCCGAAGCCGGTGAACGGCCCTCGCTGCCGGGTGCGGACTCCGTCATGGCCTGGCGCTCCTGTCCCACGGTGAATGTTGCTCGAACAGGCTACCTCCTCCCGCCCCGAGCCTCCCCCAACCCCGCGCGCCTTCCGCGTGCTCACCGGCCCAACTCTGGCAGATCCTGGACTGCCGTGACGGGCGTCATGGCAGTTGCGGAATGCCATCGAGAGTTTTACTGTTCGAACAGGCAATCAGGCCGGGTCGTACCTGGACCCGCCGGCAGCGGCCGCCACCGGCCGCCGCACCCACTGCGTGAAGGGCTTGATCATGACTACCGCTTTCGATCCGATCGTCCTGGGCGGCCGCCGCCTGGCCAGCCGCGTCGTGATGGCGCCGATGACCCGCAGCCGCGCCTTCGGGCCCGGCGCCGAGCCCACCGAGCTGATGGCGACGTACTACGCGCAGCGCGCCACCGCCGGCCTGATCGTCACCGAGGGCATCCAGCCCTCGGCGGTCGGCCAGGGCTATCCCGACACCCCCGGGCTGCACACGCCCGGGCAGGTGGCGGCATGGCGGACGGTGACCGACGCCGTGCACCGCGAGGGCGGGATGATCTTCGCGCAGCTGATGCACACCGGCCG
The DNA here is from genome assembly GCF_026340565.1 of Kitasatospora sp. NBC_01287. Lineage (NCBI taxonomy): Bacteria > Bacillati > Actinomycetota > Actinomycetes > Kitasatosporales > Streptomycetaceae > Kitasatospora > Kitasatospora sp. NBC_01287. The sequence continues at coordinate 6,885,053 of NZ_JAPEPB010000001.1, read as the reverse complement.
GATCGGCCACCCCAGCCTGCTGCCCGACGGCCTGGTGCCGGTGGGCCCGTCAGCCGTGGCCGCCAGGGGCCAGGTCTTCACCCACGAGGGGCCGAAGGACTACGTGACGCCCAAGGAGCTGACCGAGGCGGAGATCCGGCAGACCGTCGACGACTTCGCCGCCGCGGCACGAGGGGCGATCGAGGCCGGCTTCGACGGCGTGGAGCTCCACGGCGCCAACGGTTACCTGGTCCACCAGTTCCTCGCGCCGAACACCAACCGGCGCACCGACGCCTGGGGCGGCGAGGCCGAGGGACGGATCCGCTTCGCCGTCGAGGTCACCACGGCCGTGGCCGAGGCGATCGGCGGCCACCGGGTGGGCCTGCGGATCTCGCCCGGCAACCCGTACAACGACATCGCCGAGGACAACCCGGCCGAGACCTACGAAGCGCTGATCGCCCGGATCGCCGGCCTGGATCTGGCCTACCTGCACCTGATGGAGGGCCCGGACCGCGACCTGACCGACCGGCTGCGCAAGGCCTGGCCCGGCACGTTCGTCCTCAACCCGTTCACCCACCCGCAGGCCACAGGTCCCGAGGCGCTGAAGCTGATCGAGGACGGAGCCGCGGACATGGTCGCCTTCGGGGCACTGTTCCTGGCCAACCCCGACCTCCCCGCCCGCCTCGCCGCCGGCGGCCCGTTCAACGCGCCGGATGCGTCCACCTTCTACGGCGGCGACCACCGGGGCTACACCGACTACCCCGCTCTCGCCGGCTGACCGCGCGGCCGGGGCTCGCGGCCTGCTGCCGGGCGTTTCGCCACTGTGACCCCGAACGGCGACGGCTGGACGGAGCGAGCGAACGCCGCCGCTCAGCGCATCGGCCAGCGGGCGTCGACCACCGCCTGCGGGTCCTTCCCCTTGCGCAGCCACGCCTGGAAGCCCTCGGCCCAGTCGCGGTACCAGCGCACCTGCTGCTCGTGCAGCGCGAGCAGGCCCAACTCGCCGACCTGGGCCGGATAGCGCTCGCCGAGGGCGACCGCGACCCGCACGGCGGCCAGCGCGTCGCTGGCCGCCTCGTGGGCGTCGAGCAGCTCGACCCCGTAGACCTCGCAGACCTTCTGCAGGCCGCGGGAGCCCTTGCGGTAGCGGTCCACCGCGCGGTCGATCACCAGGGCGTCCAGCACCGGGGCGACCAGGTTCCCGGCCAACCGCTCGGCCAGCGGCACCCGGCCGTGCCGGCGCAGCTCGGCGTCGATCAGCGAGAGGTCGAAGGGCGCGTTGAAGGCGACCACCGCCGTGCCCTCGGCCAGCAGCGCGCAGAGCGCGGCGGCGATCTCCTCCACCGCGGCGGCGGCCGGCCGGCCTCTGGTGCGGGCCTGCTCGTCGCTGATGCCGTGGATCGCGCGGGCCTGCTCGGGTATCGGCACCCCGGGGTCGAGCAGCCAGCGGGTGGTCCGCACCGGCAGGCCGCCGATCGTCTCGACCAGGGCGGCGGAGACGATCCGTGACTCGGCCGGATCCGTCCCGGTGGTCTCCAGGTCGAACCCGACCAACGGGCCCTGCCACCACCGCGCCCCGGCCCGCTCGGACCGCGGCCGCAGCGCCACCCCCGGCTCGCCGGTCCGGAGTGTCCCGTCGCCCAGTTCGTCCATCATCCGCACCTTCCATCCGTTCGCCGTTCGACTGCGGGATTCATCATCCCCGCCGCCTGTGACAACGGGTCGGCGCGGCCACCGGTCGGCTGATCGGAAAATAGGGGTCGCGCGCTGCGGTGTTGCTGTACGGTCGCGGCCGGTAGCGCCTCCGTGACAAGGGATCCTGACATGCGCGCATTGCGGCCGATCACCCGCTCCCTGCTCTGCCTGACGGTCGCTCTGGGCGCGGCAGCCTGCGGCGGGGGATCGAGCCACAGCGCCGCGGGCACCGCGAAGGCGACACCGGCGACGCCGAGCGGTGCGGCGAGCCCGACGGCCGCGTCACCGGCCACCACCACCCCGGCCACCAGCACGGCACCGAGCGCGGCCACCGACACGGACTCGCCCGCCACCCAACTGGCGCAGCACGCCCTGGAGACGACCGCCGGCCTCACGAGCCTGCAGGCGGACGGCACCGACAGCAGCGCCGGCACACCGATCACCGCGCACTTCGACATCGACCAGCAGTCGGGCGACTGCGCGGCGAAGCAGTCCTCGGGCGGCACCCCCTACATGACCATCGTCATCAAGACGCACGAGGTCTGGACCCGCCCGGAGGCGGCCTACTGGGCCGGGCACCCCGGCGGCAGCGCGGTCCAGGGCCGCTACCTGCACGTGGCCCACGGCGACACCCGCTTCACCCAGCTCGTGCAGATGTGCCACCTGGACAGCCTGCTCAGCCCGATCGTCGGATCGCTGACCGACCTGACCGAGAGCGGGACCACCACGGTCAACGGCCACCGCGGCACCGTGCTGGCCCTGCCCGGGGCCGACGGCGCGGGGGCCACGGTGGTGGTCGCCGCGGACGGCCCGCCCTACCTGCTGGAGGCCAAGGGCAACAAGCAGACGCTCGACTTCAGCGGCTTCGACCAGCCCGTGAGCATCGTGCAACCGCCCGCCGACCAGTCCGTCGACGCTCCCCCGCTGACCGAGGCGCCGAGCGCGCCGGCCGGAGACTGACCCACTGTCCGAGCCGGCGACTGACCCACTGTCCGAGCCGGCGACTGACCCACTGTCCGAGCCGGCGACCGACCCGCCGCGCTGACGACGCTGCCCCGCCCAGGGCCAGCGGGGCGGGGCAGCGCGGTGGCCGGGGGCAGAGGAGCCCGGCCGGGACGGGCACGCGCCGGGGGTCGGGCGGCGCGTGCCGTGGTACCAGGGGTCAGGCCGCGGCGAACAGGCCGCTGCCGAGCCAGTCGTTCGCGTCGCGCACGCCCGGCAGCACGAAGAAGTAGCCGCCGCCGGTCGGGGAGATGTAGTCCACCAGCGGCTCGTCGATCAGCCGGGTCTGGGTGGCCTCGAACTGCCGCACCACGTCCTGCTGGTAGGCGCAGAAGGCCAGGCCCATGTCCAGGTTGCCGACCTTGTCCACGCCGCGGTCGTAGTTGTAGCCGCGGCGCAGGATCCGGCTGTCGTCGGTCTGCTGGGTGCGCGGGTTGGCCAGCCGGATGTGGGCGTCCAGCGGGATCGCGTTGCCCTCGGGGTCCTTGGCGTAGTCGGGCGCGTCGGTCTCGTTGGCGCCGTCCAGCGGGGCGCCGGTGTCCTTGCGGCGCCCGAACATCTTCTCCTGCTCGGCCAGCGAGACCCGGTCCCAGAACTCGACCAGCATCCGGATGATCCGGATCACCTGGTAGCTGCCGCCGGTGGCCCAGGCCGGCTCGCCGGCCCCGGCCTGCACCCAGACCAGCTTGTCCATCTCGCGCCCGGACTTGACGTCGGGGTTCACGATGCCGTCCTTGAAGCCCAGCAGGTTGCGCTGCGCGCCGGCGGGGCGCGGGGCGCTCTGGAAGCCGTCGACCCGCCACTTGACCTGCATCGCGCCGCGGGTGTGCTTGGCGATGTCGCGCAGCGCGTGCAGCACGGTGTCCTGGCTGTTGGCGCAGATCTGCAGCGAGAGGTCGCCGTGCAGCTCGGCGGCCTGCAGGTTGTCGTTGGGGAAGGTCTTCATCGGGCCCAGCTTGACCGGCTTGGCCTTGGCCAGCCCGTAGCGCCCGTCGAAGAGCGAGGAGCCCACGCCGACCGTGACGGTCAGGTTGTCGCTGGGCACCACCGGGCCGAGGATCCCGTTGTCGGACGGCGGCGCGCCGACCCCCAGGTCCGGCGGGGTACCGCCGGAGGTGAGGAAGCGGATCCGGTCGGTGAGGGTGTGGAAGAGCTCCTCCAGCGCCTTCCGGTCGGTGGCGATGACATCGAAGGAGATGAACATCGCGGCGCTCTGCTGCGGGGTCAGCACGCCCGCCTGGTGATCGCCCTGGAAGGCCACCTGCGCGTTCGCGCCACCGGCGTCGGCCGCCTCGGCCCGCCCGCCGCCCGCGGTGAACGCCAGCGCGCCGCCGGCCACCGCCGCGCCCACCGCGCCGACGCCGAGCGCCGCGCCCAGGAAGCTGCGGCGGGCGGGGGCGGCGGGGCAGCCGGCGGCAGCGGCCTGCGCGGCCTGGGCCTGGGCTATCGCCTGCGCCTGCGCCTGGGCCATCGCCTCGTGCGGGAAGGGGCAGGAGCCGCTGGTGCTGGGGTGCTGGCTGGTCATCAGGCGGACTTCCGGATCTCAAGAAGGTCGGGCACGGGAGCGAGGTCTTCGAGCAGCTGCCCGGTGGCGCCGTTGAGCCGCGCCCGGGTGGCGGGGTCGAGCTGCTCGACCGGGGTCCAGCCGCCGTCCGCGTGGTGGGCGCCGGCCAGCAGGTCGGCCACCCGCTGGACGTCGGAGTTCACCGTGCCGAGCAGCTGCGGGCTGCGCTGCTGGATGAGCGGCTGCAGCACGGTCAGCAGTTCGCGGGTGCCGGCCAGGTTGGCCTGGGCGGTGGCCAGGTTGGTGCCGCTGCCCTCGTCGGTGTCGGCGGTCAGCTCGAACTGGAGGGTGTTCTCCAGGATCTCGTGGGTGCGCAGCGGCAGGTCGGTGGGGTCGAAGTCCTGGGTCGGGAAGGCCTTGCCGAGACCGTCCACGTCGGTGACCAGCTGGTCGGCCACCGGCGCCAGTTCGGTGGCGTCCTGGTTGTGCCACAGGCCGTACTCCAGCCGGTGGAAGCCGGCGAAGTCCTTGTCCGCGACGCCGTCGGGCAGGCCGTCGGCCCGGCCGTTGATCTTCTGGTCGAAGTCGGCGAAGGTGCCGTAGGCCGCGCCGAGCGAGGAGTACTGCAGGTGGGCGGTGAGCCAGTCGGCCCTGGCGGCGTCCAGGTCGCCGCCGTGCAGGTCGGCCTGCAGCTTCTGGGTCTCGGTCAGCAGCGTGGCCAGGCCGGTGTTCACGTAGGCCTTGTACTGGTCCAACGGGCCCTTGAGGTCGTCCTCGGAGACCGGCAGCACCGCCGCCACCTGCGACCCGCCGCTGACGTGCACGGCGGCCGAGGTGACCGCGTCGCCGCCGGTGGGCACGCAGCGCCAGGCCAGGTCGCCGGTGCCGATGGTGGCGGTCAGCGGGCGGGTGGTGCCGGGGGCCAGGCCCTCGATCTCGCCGTAGACGGCGTTGGTGGCCGGGTTGACCAGGTAGACCTCGGAGGTCTTGCCGCCGGTGTTGTGCATCTGGAAGGTCTGCTGGCCGGGCCGCGGGGTGGTGAAGCCCCTGCCGCACTGGTCCTTGGCGTCCGAGACGGTGACGGTGGCGGCCGCGGCCGGCTTGCCGTCGCTGACCGCGATCACCACGCCGGCCAGCACGGCCGGGACGGCGACCAGCGCGGTCGGCACCAGCCAGCGCGGGCGCGCGCGGCGGGGCTCCTCGGCGGCGGGAGCGGCGGCGGGAGCGGGCTCGGCGACGGTCGGGGCCTCGGCAACGGGCTCGGCGGCGGGCGCCTCAGCGGTCTCGGCGGTCTCGGCGGTCTCGGCGGGGGCCGGCTTCGGGGCGCTCACCCGCATCCCGCGCACGAAGAGCGTCATGACGCTCGCCAGGTACAGCACGTACGCCACCACCTGGAGCCAGGTCATGGTGACGGTCAGGTTGAGGACGCCCTGCACCAGCGTCGCGTACCAGGAGCCGGCGTCCAGCGAACCGCTCAGGTCGAAGGCGTAGCTGGTGCCGCCGGGCAGCACGCCGCCCTCCTGCAGGTCGCGCAGGCCGTAGCTGAGCACCCCGGCCGCGATGACGATCAGCACCATGCCGGTGTAGGTGAAGAACCGGGTCAGGTTGATCTTCAGCACCCGCCGGTACAGGCCCCAGCAGAGCCCGGCGGCCAGCACCAGGCCGGTCCCGGCGCCGATCGCGGGACCGGTGGCCTCACCGGCCGAGCGGGCGGTGGTCCACAGGAAGAGCGAGGTCTCCAGGCCCTCCCGGCCCACCGCCAGGAAGCTGGTGAGCACCAGCACGCCGGCGCCCGTGCTGAGGGCGGCGGTCACCTTCTCGCGGATCTCGGAGGAGAGGTTGCGGGCCGAGCGGCGCATCCAGAAGACCATCGCGGTGACGAAGGCCACGGCGATCAGGCTGAGCGTGCCGCCGAAGGCCTCCTGCGCGGTGCCGGAGAGGTTGGCGGCGGTGAAGGTGAGCACGGCGCCGAAGCTGAGCGCGAGCGCGATGGCGGCCAGCACACCCGTCCACACCTGGGGCAGGCGGCCCTTCTGTCCCGAGCGGACCAGGGTGGCGACCAGGATCGAGACGATGAGTCCCGCCTCCAGGCCCTCCCGCAGGCCGATCAGAAAGCTCGGAAAAGCGTCGTCCCACATGGGTGCTGAACTCCCCTAGACGTCCGTGTCGCGCCCGGCGGACAGGGTGCGCCGCCGGGCATCGCCAAGCACGGCCGCGCTTAGCTTAGGCATACCTTAGCCAGGGGATATGAGAACGCGCACGGCAGGGGGGTGTCAAGACCTGGCCGGGGCTCAGCTGACCGACCGTGAGTCGGTCCAGACCCCCTCGAACTCCTCGCGGTAGACCGCCAGCAACCCGGGGTCCTCGCCCTCCCCCGGGCCGGCCCCCGGCCGCAGCACCAGGGCCGGCGACTCGATGCCCCGGGCCCGGCGCAGATAGGGCTGCACCACGCCGACGTCCCCGGTGCGGCGGCGCGAGCCGGGCAGCCGGGTGCCCTCGACCAGGTAGGCGGTGAACCGGGGGGTCTCGTCGAAGACCCGGATCTCGAAGGCGCCGGGATCGCGCAGCCGGGCCCGCACCCGGCGCACGTGCATGATGTTCATCTCGATCGAGCGGGAGAGCTCGCCGCGCCCCAGGCCCAGCTCCCGCTCGCGCCGGCGCACCGCGCTGCTGGCGGGGTTGAGGAAGAGCAGCCGGGTCCGGCAGCCCTCGGCGGCCAGCCGGGCCAACCGCTTGCCGGTGTAGTTCTGGCAGAGCATGCCGAGCGCGATGCCGAGCGCGTCCAACCGCCGGGCGCCCTCCAGCAGGTCCTCCATCGGCAGGTCGCGCTGCAGCAGGATCCGGTCGGCGTGCACCGCGGTCACGTCCGCGTAGCGCCCGGCCACCAGCTCCTCGATCACGTCGGCGGGCAGGCCTGCCCCGGCGGCCGGCCGCCCGTCCAGCAGGCCGAGCACCCGGGCGGCGGCCCGCTCGGCCTGCGCCAGCACGGTCGGCGAGAGGCTGCGGTTGCGCGAGACCACGTGCCGGGCGACCTCCAACTCGTCCAGCGCGAGCTCGATCTCCCGGCGGTCGTCCAGGTACGGCTCGAAGCAAGGCCAGTGCTGCACCATCAGCTCGCGCAGCTGGGGCAGGGTGAGGAAGACCAGCGGGTCGTCGTCGGCCGGGTCGAGCAGGAAGCCCTTGCGCCGGCTCACCTCGCGCACGGCCGCCGCCCGGCTCACCCACTCCTCGCCCACCGGCCCCGCGGCGGCGGTCACCCAGTCCGCGCCGTGCGCGGGGGCGTAGACCGGGCGCAGCAGGTCGTCCAGGAGCGAGCGCAGCCGCTGCTCGACCAGGTTGAGCCAGACGTAGGCCCGCCCGGTCAGCCGCACCCGCTGGTAGGCGCGCTGCCACTGCTCGCCGCTCCAGGTCGGGCCCGCGGCCTCCGGGCCGGGCACGACCGGGCCCAGCCGGCCGCCGCCGGGTGAGCCCAGCACGGCGGTCGGCGCCTCGGACCGGCCCGCCGTCCCCGCCGTTCCGCCAGCCCCTTCGGGCCACTCGTCGGCGGGGAAGACCATCTGATTACCTCAACTCTCCGCGCCCGGCCCTGTGACGATCAAGACTACTGCCCGGCCGCCCCGCCGGGCGGCCCGTTGCCCTACCGCAACGTCGCCCCGCCGCCGATCCCGGTGAGCGGCGGGCCCGCTCACCGGGCGTCAGCAACCGCGCGCCTCACCACTCCGCCGGACACCCGTTCGGGCGAATGCGCCCCGAAAGAGCGTCAGATTGCGGGCGGAACGGCAACGATGGCAATCGCCAGGGAAAAATGACAGTGCGTAGATGCGCGGTGTGCCGTGCGTCACGCTGAGCGGCACGCAGACATGTGACGCGCGCCACCGGGCATACCGCACCCAGCGGTGCGCCAACATCCCGAGGGAGCATCAGCTCCTCTTGACACCAGGGAAGTTGAGGCTTATGCAGGTCTGGCCGGGGCAACCGTACCCCCTGGGTGCCACCTACGACGGGGTGGGCACCAACTTCGCGGTGTTCTCCGAGAGCGCGGACCGGATCGAGCTGTGCCTGCTCGGCCCGGACGACACGGAGAGCACCATCGAGCTGCGCGAGACCGACGCGTTCGTCCGGCACGCCTACCTGCCCGGCATCCAGCCGGGCCAGCGCTACGGCTTCCGCGTGCACGGACCGTACGACCCGGCGCGCGGCCAGCGGCACAACAGCGCCAAGCTGCTGCTCGACCCCTACGCCAAGGCGATGAGCGGCACGATCGACTGGGACGAGTCGGTCTACGGCTACCACTTCGGCGCGCCCGAGCGTCGCAACGACCTCGACTCGGGCCCGCACACCATGCACTCGGTGGTGATCAACCCGTACTTCGACTGGGGCAACGACCGCCCGCCGCGCACCGACTACCACCGGTCGGTGATCTACGAGGCGCACGTCAAGGGCCTCACCCGCACCCACCCCGGCATCCCCGAGGAGATCCGCGGCACCTACGCGGCGCTGGCCCACCCGGCGCTGATCGAGCACCTGGCCAAGCTCGGGGTGACCGCGATCGAGCTGATGCCGGTGCACCAGTTCGTCCGCGACCACCGGCTGCGCGACCTCGGGCTGACCAACTACTGGGGCTACAACACCGTCGGCTTCTTCGCCCCGCACGGCTCCTACTCCTCGGTCGGCGACCGGGGCCAGCAGGTGCAGGAGTTCAAGTCGATGGTCAAGGCGATGCACGCGGCCGGGATCGAGGTGATCCTCGACGTGGTCTACAACCACACCGCCGAGGGCAACCACCTGGGCCCCACGCTCTCCATGCGCGGCCTGGACAACGCCTCGTACTACCGGCTGGCCAACGACCGCCGGTACTACATGGACACCACCGGCACCGGCAACAGCATGCTGATGCGCAGCCCGCACGTGCTCCAGCTGATCATGGACTCGCTGCGCTACTGGGTCACCGAGATGCACGTGGACGGCTTCCGATTCGACCTGGCGGCCACCTTGGCCCGGCAGTTCCACGAGGTGGACCGGCTCTCCTCGTTCTTCGACCTGGTCCAGCAGGATCCGGTGGTCTCCCAGACCAAACTGATCGCCGAGCCGTGGGACGTCGGCGAGGGCGGCTACCAGGTGGGCAACTTCCCACCGCTGTGGACCGAGTGGAACGGCATGTACCGCGACACCGTGCGCGACCTGTGGCGCGGCGAGCCCGCCACACTGGCCGAGTTCGGCTCCCGGCTGACCGGCTCCTCCGACCTCTACCAGCACGACGGCCGGCGCCCGATCGCCTCGATCAACTTCATCACCTGCCACGACGGCTTCACCCTGCGCGACCTGGTCTCCTACAACGACAAGCACAACGAGGCCAACGGCGAGCAGAGCCGGGACGGCGAGTCGCACAACCGCTCCTGGAACTGCGGCGCCGAGGGCCCCACCAAGGAGACCAGGGTCCTGGAGCTGAGAGCCCGTCAGCAGCGCAACTTCATCGCCACGCTGCTGCTCTCCCAGGGCGTGCCGATGCTCTCGCACGGCGACGAGCTGGGGCGCACCCAGTTGGGCAACAACAACGCCTACTGCCAGGACAGCGAGCTCTCCTGGGTGAGCTGGCCCGGCGACCAGGAGCTGCTGGAGTTCACCCAGGGCATGGTCTGGCTGCGCCGCAACCACCCGGTCTTCCGGCGCCGCCGCTTCTTCCGCGGCCGCCCGGTGGCCGCGGCGCACGACGACCTGACCGATCTCGCCTGGTTCACCCTGAGCGGGGAGGAGATGACCGAGCGGGACTGGGGCGCCAGCTACGCCAAGTCGCTGACCGTCTTCCTGAACGGCTCGGCGATCTCCGAGCCGGACCGGCGCGGCGGGCGGATCACCGACGACTCCTTCCTGCTGATGTTCAACGCGCACCACGAGTCGCTGCAGTTCACGGTGCCCAAGGAGCACGGCGAGGAGTGGCAGGTGGTGGTGGACACCACCCTCGCGACACTCCCGACCCCGGGGACCGGACTTCTGGTCAAGGAGGGCGACGGGCTCTGGCTCGCCGACCGCTCCTTGCTGGTGCTTCAGCGACCGGCGTGAGCCGGGGCCCGGGCCGGGCGGCCGAAGCGGGTCGTACGGCCACGGCGTACCGGGTAGGCATGGGGTGTGATCTCACCCCCTACGGCGAGTTACCGCCTGCAGCTGCAGCCCTCGTTCACGCTCGTGGACGCCGCGGCGGCCGTCCCCTACCTGGCCGGGCTCGGCGTCTCCCATCTCCACCTGTCCCCACTGCTGGAGGCGACCCCCGGCTCCAGCCACGGGTACGACACGGTCGACCACACCCGGATCAGCGAACAGCTGGGCGGCGAGCGGGCCTTGCGCGCGCTCGCCGCCGCCGGCCGCGAGCACGGGCTGCGGCTGATCGCCGACATCGTCCCCAACCACATGGCGCTGCCGGTGCCGGAGCGGCTCAACCACCCGCTCTGGCAGGTGCTGCGCGACGGGCCGCAGTCGCCCTACGCACACTGGTTCGACATCGACTGGGCGGCCCAGGGCGGCCGGATCCTGCTGCCGGTGCTGGGTGACCGGCTCGGCGCGGTGCTGGACCAGCTGAAGGTGGACCAGGACACCCTGCGCTACTACGACCACGTCTTCCCGCTGCGCCCGGGCACCGAGCGGCTGCCGCTGCGCGAGCTGCTCACCCGGCAGCACTACCGGCTGGCCTGGTGGCGGCTGGCCGGCACCGAGCTCAACTACCGCCGCTTCTTCAGCATCAACGAGCTGATCGCGCTGCGGGTGGAGGACCCGGAGGTGTTCCGGGCCACCCACGCGGTGCTGCTGCGGCTGCACGCCGAGGGGGTGATCGACGGCTTCCGGGTCGACCACCCCGACGGGCTGGCCGACCCGCGCGGCTACCTGCGCCGCCTGGCCGAGGCCTCCGGCGGCGCCTACACGGTGGTGGAGAAGATCCTCACCGGCCAGGAGCGGCTGCCGGGCGACTGGCCGTGCGCGGGGACCACCGGCTACGACGCCCTGCGGCACGTCGACGGGGTGCTGACCGACGGCGCCGGGGTGCGCCGGCTGGCCGGGCTCTACGCCGACTACACCGGCCTGCGCTCCTCGGCCGCCGAGCAGGCCCGGCTGGGCCGCGCCGAGATGACCTGCCCGCAGGGCGAACTGGCCGCCGAGATGAACCGGCTGGTCCGCCTGGCCGAGCGGATCGGCGCCGCCGAACCCGAGCTGGCCGACCACGCGCCGGCCGCGGTGCGCGAGGCGCTCTGCGAGCTGTTCACCCACTACACGGTCTACCGGCCCTACCTGCAGACCGCCGAGCGGACCGTCACCACGCCGGAGTCGACCACCGAGTTCGTCGAGCTGCTGACCCAGGGGCACCTGGGCGCGGGGCCGCTCAAGGACGAGTTCCGCACCCGGTTCGCGCAGACCGCCTCGGCGGTGGCGGCCAAGGGCGTGGAGGACACCGCCTTCTACCGCTGGTACCCGCTGCTGAGCCTGAACGAGGTGGGCGGCGACCCGGCGCACCCGGGCGTCGACCCGGCCGACTTCCACCGCTGGTGCGAGGAGATCCAGCGCAACTGGCCGCTGACCATGACCGCCCTCTCCACCCACGACACCAAGCGCAGCGCGGACGCCAGGGCCCGGCTCGCGGTGCTCGCCGAGCTGCCCGAGCGGTGGTCCCAGGAGTGCCTGGCCTGGTCGGAGCTGGTGGACGGGCCGGCCGACCGCAACGCGCAGTGGCTGCTCTGGCAGACCCTGGTGGCCGCCTGGCCCCTCGGGGGCGAGCGGCTGCGGCAGGTGCTGCTCAAGTCGGTCCGCGAGGCGAAGCAGGCCACCAGCTGGACCGCCCAGGACCCGGTCTACGAGGCCGCGGTGACCGACCACGCCGAGGCCGTCCTCGCCTCGCCCGAGCTGATGGCGCGGATCGGCGCGTTCGTCGCGTTCCTGGAGCCCTACGCACGCAGCAACAGCCTCTCGGCCGCGCTGCTGCACCTCACCATGCCCGGGGTCCCCGACCTCTACCAGGGCTCGGAACTTCCGCTGCACACCCTGGTCGACCCGGACAACCGGGCACCGGTGGACTTCGACGTCCCGGAAGTCGACCTCTCCGACTTCGCGCGCCGCAAACTACGCCTGACCCGCACCGCCCTGCACCTGACCAGACCACTGGGCCGCTACCGGCCGCTGGAGGCCGGCGAGCACCTGATCGCCTACCAGCGCGGCCCGGACATCACCGTGGTCGCCACCCGGCTGCCCTACGCACTGGCGCGGCGCGGGGAGCCCGCCGTGCTGGAGCTGCCCGGCCAGTGGCGGGACCTGCTGACCGACCGTCCGTTCGACGGTGTGGTGGACACCGTCGCCCTGCTCGCCCGGGAGGCGTGATGCGAGCCGTCGTCGAGTATCGCGTGTGGGCACCGACCGCCGAGCGGGTCGAGGTCGAGGTGGACGGGACCGCGCACCCGCTGGCCCCGGGCGAGGGCGGCTGGTGGCAGGGCGAGGCGCCGGCCGGGCAGGGGTACGGCTTCCGGCTGGACGGCGCCCGGGCGCTGCCCGATCCGCGCTCGGCCCGGCTGCCCGACGGCCCGGACGGCCTGAGCCGAGCCGTCGACCACGCCGCCTTCCGCTGGTCGGACACCGACTGGCACGGGCGGCCGCTGCCCGGCGCCGTGGTCTACGAGCTGCACATCGGCACCTTCACCCCGGCCGGTACCTTCGCCGGGGCGATCGAGCGCCTGGACCACCTGGTCGAGCTGGGCGTGGACTTCGTGGAGCTGCTGCCGGTCTGCCCCTTCCCCGGCCGGCACGGCTGGGGCTACGACGGGGTGGCGCCGTGGGCGGTGCACGAGCCCTACGGCGGCCCCGAGGGGCTCAAGCGCTTCGTGGACGCGGCGCACCGCGAGGGCCTGGGCGTGATCCTGGACGTGGTGCACAACCACCTGGGCCCCTCCGGCAACTACCTGCCCGCCTTCGGTCCGTACTTCACCGAGCGGCACCAGACCCCCTGGGGCGCGGCGGTCAACCTGGACGCGCCCGGCTCGGACGAGGTGCGGGCCTACCTGAGGGGCAGCGCGCTGGCCTGGCTGCGCGACTACCGGATCGACGGCCTGCGGCTGGACGCGGTCCACGCCTTGGTGGACGACCGGGCGACGCACTTCCTGGAGGAACTCGCCACCGCCGTCGAGCGCCTGGCCGCCGAGCTGAACCGCCCGCTGTTCCTCATCGGCGAGTCGGACCTGAACGACCCGCGCCTCGTCACCCCCCGGCAGGCCGGCGGCCTGGGGCTGGGCGCGCAGTGGAGCGACGACTTCCACCACGCGCTGCACGCGGCGGCCACCGGTGAACGGCAGGGCTACTACGCCGACTTCGGCCGCGCCCCGCTGGCCGCGCTGGCCCGCACGCTGACCCGCGGCTGGTTCCACGACGGCACCTTCTCCTCGTTCCGCGGGCGCCACCACGGCCGGCCGTTCCCGCCGGCCGAGGGCCACCGGCTGCTCGGCTACGCGCAGACCCACGACCAGATCGGCAACCGGGCCCGGGGCGACCGCCTGACGGCGGGTCAACTCGCGCTGACCGCACCGCTGGTCCTCACCTCGCCGTTCACCCCGATGCTCTTCATGGGCGAGGAGTGGGGGGCCGCAACGCCCTGGCAGTACTTCACCGACCACACCGATCCCGACCTGGCCCAGGCGGTGCGCCAGGGTCGGCGGCGGGAGTTCACGGCGTTCGGCTGGGCGGCCGAGGAGGTGCCCGATCCGCAGGACCGGGCCACGGTGCTGCGCTCGACCCTGGACTGGAGCGAGCCGCGCTCCGGCGAGCACGCCGAACTGCTCCGCTGGTACCGCCGGTTGATCCGGCTGCGGCGGGAGCATCCGGCGCTGCTCGACCCGGACCTCAGCACCGTGCGGGTGGACTTCGACGAGGCGGCCGGGCAGCTCACCGTGCACCGGGGCGGGTTCCGGGTGGCGGTGAACTTCGGCGAGAAGCCCGGCGAGGCGCCCGCCGGCACCCTGCTGGCGAGCTGGGGCGAGGTGGCGGCGGGGCGGCTGGGCCCGCGCTCCTGCGCGATCACCGCGACAGGAACCCGGTGATGCTCGCGCGCAGCCCGGCCGGGTCCAGGCCGTAGGCCGCCAGGTGCTCGTCCATCGACCCGTAGTGCCGGTGCTCCTCGCGCGGGACGCCCAGGCCCAGCACCCGGTGCGGCAGGTCGGCGAGCGCCTGGTGCGCCTCGTTGTTGGAGGTGCCGGCCAGGTACGGCTCCACCAGCACCACGTCGGTGGAGCCGGCGGCGCGCAGCGCGGCGGCGTCGAAGGGCCGCACCGAGGCGGCGTACAGGACGGTGGTGTCCAGCCCCTCGGTCGCGGCCAGCACCGCGTCGAGCAGCGGGCCGACGGCGACGACGGTGGCGCCCGCGCCCTGGCGGACCGTCAGGAACCGTCCGGGTTCGACGGCCCGCGCCCGGGCGTTCTGCTGCAGCGAGAGCCGGACGTAGACGTTGCGGTCCCCGTCGGCCACCGCGTGCCGCAGCAGCGCCTCGGCCTCGTCGGGGTGCCCGGGCACGTGCACCGTCCAGCCCGGCAGCGTGTCGAGCAGCGCCACGTCCCCCGGGCTCATGTGGGTGCGGCCGCCGGCCGGCCAGTCGTACGAGCCCAGCGCGCTGACCAGCACCGCGCCCACGCCCTGGTGGCCCAGGTCGAGCTTGACCTGCTCGAAGGGCCGCTCGATCAGGAAGCTCGCGAAGGTGTGCGCGATGGGCCGCAGCCCGGCCAGCGCCAGCCCGCCGGTCACCCCGATCATGAGCTGCTCGCGGATGCCGACGTTGAGCACCCGGTCGGGGTGCGCGGCGGCGGCCTCCGTGAAGCCGGCGGCGCTGATGTCGGCGAGCACCAGGGCGGTGCGCGGGTCCTGGTCCAGCAACTCGGCCGCCACGGTGACGAAACGCTCCCGCATGGTGTCCATCCGTCTTCTCCCCCTGCTCAGTTCTTGGGCTCGACCCGGGCGATCACGGCGTGCGGCCGGCCCGGGTGCTCGGTGGTGAAAGCGCCGTACAGCGCCGCGTGGTCGTGCCCGTCGACGGTCACCGCCGACCAGCCGGCCGCCGTGAACCGGGTGGCGATGCCGCCGCTCCAGCCGTGCGTGGCCGAGGAGTTGTCGATCACCACGGCGTGCAGCCGCTCCAGCCCGATCGCCCCGGCGTAGGCCAGCGCCTCGTGGTTGCTGCCCTCGTCGAACTCGGCGTCCCCGAGCAGCGTCCAGACCGCCGGGCCACTCAGCCCCTGGGCGCGCAGCCCCAGCGCGGTGCCCACCGCCAGCGGCAGGCCGTGCCCCAGCGAACCGGAGCCGATCTCCACCCCGGGCACCAGGGTGCGGTCGGGGTGGTGGCCCAGCGGCGAGTGGTAGCCGCCGAAGCCGTCGAGCCACTCCTCGGGCAGCAAGCCCTTGGCCGCCAGCACCGCGTAGTAGGCCATCGGCCCGTGGCCCTTGGAGAGCAGGAACCGGTCCCGCTCCGGGTCCCGCGGGTCCGCCACCCGCAGCACCCGCTCGTAGAGCACCCAGAGCGCGTCGAGGGTGGAGAGCGCGGCCGGGCCGTGCTTGTCGGCCCCGGTCATCCGGCCCATCAGGCCGGGCAGTTCCCCGTACGTCTTGATCATGCGACCAGGGTGCTACTTCAAGCCCACTTGAGGTCAAGCCCTAGAATCCGCTCCCATGAACGCCCACCTGAGCATCGGCGAACTCGCCGCCCGCAGCGGCCTGGCCCCCTCCGCGCTGCGCTACTACGAGGAGCTCGGCCTGATCCACGCCGAGCGCACCCCCGGCGGCCGCCGCGTCTTCGCCCGCCAGACGCTGCGCCGGGTCGCCTTCGTCCGCGCCGCCCAGCGCGTGGGCCTCTCCCTGGACGAGGCCCGCGCCGCGATGGCCGACCTCCCCGTCGACCGCTCCCCCAGTGCCGCCGAGTGGCGCCCGGTGGCCACCACCTGGCAGTCCCGGATCGACCAGCAGATCGCCGACCTGCAGCGCCTGCGCGACCACCTCACCGGCTGCATCGGCTGCGGCTGCCTCTCGCTGGGCAAGTGCGCCCTCTACAACCCCCACGACACCCAGGGCGCCGAGGGACCCGGCGCCCGCAGACTGCTGCCCCGGCGCACGCAGCCGTCCTGACACCCTGCACGGCCAGGATGCTTCGTATTCAATCGAAGGTGGGGTTTGGCTCAACCCGGCACACTTTCCTGCCGATGCTCCCAGCGGAGCGAGTCCCGGACGACGGGCTCGCCCGCACCCGGAAAAGGAGACGACGCTCATGATGCGACGCAAGGTCGTGCTGGGAGCCTGTGCCATGGCGATGACGCTGGCGGCGGGCGTGGGCTGGACCGTCCAGGCCAACGCCGACGACACCGCCGACACCCAGCCGGCCCAGCAGGCCCAGCCGGCCGCCGCCCAGGCGTTCGAGGGCTACCAGATCGTCACGCTCGACAACGCCAACGTCGGCAACTTCCAGCGCCGGACCGTCTACTGCCCGAACGGCAAGAAGGCCATCGGCGGCGGCGCCGAGGCCCGGGGCAACGACTCGATCCTGAACGGCAGCTTCCCGACCGAGGACGGCAACGGCTGGATCGGCATCGGCCACCAGCCCGGCTACTCCTCGGTGGGCATCAGCGTCTACGTGGTCTGCGCCCACGTCTGACCGCGCCCACGTCTGACCGCGCCACCGGCTCGGGCGGCGGCACCGGAAGTGACCGGTGCCGCCGCCCGATCGCCTACGCTCTCCCCCATGATCACCCTCACCGCCCTCCTCGTCCGCGACTACGACGAGGCCATCGACTTCTACGTCAACGCCGTCGGCTTCGAGCTGCGGGAGGACAGCCCGCGCGGGGACGGCGGGCGGTGGGTGGTGGTGGGGCCGCGCGGCGGGGACGGGGCCGGGCTGCTGCTGGCACGGCCGTCCAAGGCGGAGCAGGTGGCGCGGATCGGGGACCAGACCGGCGGCCGGGTGGGCTGGTTCCTGCACAGCGCCGACTTCGAGGGCGACCACGCGCGGATGGCCGCCGCCGGGGTCCGGTTCCTGGAGGAGCCGCGGCGGGAGGCCTACGGCACGGTGGCGGTCTTCGCCGACCTCTACGGCAACCGCTGGGACCTCATCCAGCCGTCGACGTGAGCCGCTCCCACACGGCCGCGACCCGCCGCTCCAACTCCTCGACCGTGCCGTTGTTCGCCACCACCAGGTCGGCCGCCGCCAGCCGCTGCTCGCGGGTGGCCTGGGCGGCCATCCGGGAACGGGCCTCGTCCTCGGACATGCCGCGCAGCCGGACCAGGCGGTCCAGACGCACCGACTCGTCGGCGTCGACCACGATCACCTGGTCGTAGAGCGGCTGCAGGCCGTTCTCGACCAGCAGCGGGACGTCGTGGACCACCACGGCGCCGGGGGCGGCGGCCGCCTCCAGCTCGGCCGAGCGGGCCCGGACCAGCGGGTGGACGATCGCGTTCAGCGCCCGCAACCGCGCGGGGTCGCCGAAGACGATCGCACCCAGCGCCGGCCGGTCCAGCGCGCCGTCGGCGCCCAGCACGCCGGGGCCGAACTCCGCGGCCACCGCGGCGAGTCCGGGCGTGCCGGGGGCCACCACCTCGCGGGCGATCCGATCGGAGTCGATCAGCACCGCGCCGAGCGCGACCAGCAGGTCCGCGACCGCGCTCTTGCCCGCCCCGATGCCGCCGGTCAGTCCGATCTTCCGCCCGCTCTTGCGCATGGCCGCAGACTACACAGCGTCGAGCTCCAGGCCGGCGCCGGGCCGCAGGTGGCCGTAGGGCACCCCGGTGCCCGGCCCGTGCTCGCCGAGCCAGCGCTCGCCGATGCCGAGCCCGATGTCGCTGAGCACCGCGTCGTGAATGCCCAGCACCCGGCCCGGCGCCAGCTCGCGGACGTAGTCGATCAGCTCGCCGACCTTGTTCCACGGCCCGGCGATCGGCAGCAGCAGGGTGGCCACGGGCTGCTCCGGCACGGTCAGCGCGTCCCCCGGGTGGAAGAGCCGGCCGTCCAGCAGGAAGCCGATGTTGGAGACCGGCGGCGCGTCGGGGTGGATGACGGCGTGCCACTCCCCGTGCACCAAGACGTCGATCCCGCCGACTTCGAACGCGTCCCCCGCGCCGACCACGCTCACAGCGGCGCCGAGACCGGCCAGCTGGTCGGCGACCGCGCGGTTGGTCCAGATCCGCAGGCCCGGATTGGCGGCCAGGGCGGCGCGGACCTGGTCCTCGGTGAAGTGGTCGAAGTGCTCGTGGGTGATCAGCAGCGCGTCGGCACCCTCGACCGCCGCCGGCTCGGTGAACAGGCCCGGGTCGATGACCACAGTGGTGTCGTTCTGCTCGATGCGGACGCACGCGTGTCCAAACTTGGTCAGCTTCATACAGCAGGACTGTACAGCAAGGCTGCACAGCTCAGCTGTACATATCGCGGGTAGAGTGGTCGCATGGACAATCCTCCGCCGATCGAGCCGCAGGCCGACGGGCCGCCGACCGCCGGCCTGCAACTCGCCGCCGACCTGCGCGCCGCCCTCGGCGACCTGGTGCGCCGGGTGCGGCACGCCGAGTCCGCGCTGCCACAGAACCAGGCCGGCGCCCTGGGCTGGCTGGTCCGCGAGGGCCCGCACACCACCGCCGAGCTGGCCGACCGCCAGCGGGTGCGCCACCAGTCGATGGCCCGCACCGTGGCCCTGCTGCTCCAGGCCGGCCTGATCCGCCAGGAGCGCCACCCCACCGACGGCCGCAAGCTCGTGCTGACCGCCACCGAGGCGGGCATGGCCACCCTCCAGGGCCAGCGCCGCCGGCGCGAGCAGCACCTGGCCGCCGCCATCGAGCGCGAGCTGACCGAGTCGGAGCGGCAGACCCTGCGCCAGGCCGTCGACCTCCTGCGGCGGATCACCTGACCCGCGCTCGCTTCGCCGCAGTCACTTTCGCCGCAGTCACTTTCGCCGCGGTCGCGCGTTAGCAGGGCAGACCCGTTCCGCCCAGCCCTAAGGACCCTCGCGTGACCTCGCTGCGCACCTCCCCGCCCTCCCGCCCGGTGCCCGCCCCCGCCCTGCTGTCGAAGCGCCGCGCGCTGCCGCTGCTGACCGTCGCCCTCTGCGGCCTGATCCTCGCCGGCGCCGGCAGCGCCGCGGCCTGCGACTCCGCCAACCTCGGCGGCGCGCTCAACTCCGGCTTCGGCAACGCCTGCGTCAACGGCGAGTGAGCTCGGGTCCGACCGGTTCGGGCCCCGCCAGCTGAGGTTGTGGGCTGCGCGGAGCCGGCACCGAGGCGCCGGCCGGTACCGCCAGCGGCGGCAGCGCCACGTGCTCGCGCAGCCCGAACCGGCGGTAGAGCTTGCGCAGCGGGGCCGGCGCCCACCAGTTGAACTCGCCGAAGAGCGACATCGCGGCCGGCACCAGCAGGCAGCGCACCAGCGTGGCGTCCACCGCGACGGCCACCGCCAGCGCGATGCCCATCTCCTTGACCATCAGCATCTGCCCGGCCGCGAACCCCGCGAAGACGATCACCATCAGCAGCGCGGCCGAGGTGATGATCCGACCGCTGCGCTGCAGGCCCAGCTGCACCGACTGCTTGCAGTCGTACCCCTGGTCCCGCAGCTCCTTGATCCGCGCCAGCAGGAAGACCTCGTAGTCCATCGAGAGGCCGAAGGCGAAGGCGAAGACCAGCACCGGGATGAAGGTCTCCAGCCCCCCGGTCGGGGTGAAGCCGAGCAGCCCGCTGAACCAGCCGTGCTGGAAGACCATGGTCAGCGCGCCCAGCGAGCAGCCCAGCGAGAGCAGGTTCATCAGCAGCGCCTTGACCGGCATCACCACCGAGCCGGTCATCAGGAAGAGCAGCACCAGGGTGCCGAGCGCGACCAGTCCCAGCGCCCACGGCCCGCGGTCGACCAGCTCGTGCTGGAAGTCGACCACGCTCGCGGCGTCCCCGGTCACGTAGGTGGTCAGGCCGCCCCGGTCGGCGCGCAGCTCGTCCACCACCCGCTTGGCCTGCCCGCCCTGCGGATCACCCTGCACCAGCACCTCGACGGTGCTCAGGCCGGTGCCCGCCGGCTGCACCGCGCGCACCCCGGCGACCCCGGGCAGCTTGGCCACCACGTCGTCGGCATAGTGCGCTGCCGCCTGCGCGCTGCCCTGCACCACCACGGTGACCGGCGCGGGCGCCAGCTGCGGGAACCGCTGCGCGATGGTGTCCGAGACCTGGCGGCCCGCCGAGCTGGTGGGCAGCACGGCCGCGCCGGTGGAGCGCATCTCGGCGTGCACGAACGGCGCGCCGGCGGCGGTCAGCAGGGCGACGCAGATCAGCGCGACCGGGACGGCCCGGCGCTGCACCCGGCGCACGGTGCGGGCGAAGAAGCCCTCGTCCGGCTCCGCGTGCTTGGGTGGCTTGATCCGGTGCCCGGCGAAGCCGAGCAGCGCGGGCACCAGGGTCAGCGCGGCCAGCACCGCGATCACGACCACGCTGACGCCGGCCGCCCCGACCGCCCGCAGCACGGGGTTGGTGAAGACGAAGAGACCGCTGAGCGCGACCGCCACGGTCAGGCCGGAGAAGGCGACGGTGCGCCCGGCCGTCGCGGCCGTCCGGTCGACGGCGGCGGCCAGGTCCGCGCCGCGCCCGCGCTCCTCGCGGAAGCGGTTGACCATCAGCAGCGCGTAGTCGATGGACAGGCCCAGGCCCAGCACGGTGGCGATCGGCAGCACGCTGGTGTCGATGTCCATGATGTGGCTGAAACCGAACATCGCCAGCAGCGCCCCGCCGACCGAGGCGATCGCGCCGATCACCGGCAGGCTGGCCGCGGCGAGCCCGCCGAAGACGAGCACCATGACGACCAGCGTGAGCGGCAGTGTGACGATCTCGCCGAACTTGGTGTCGGACTGGGTCTGGTCCTTGACCTCCTGCTGCAGCACCAGGTCGCCGCCGACCGTGACGTGGCCGCCGGGCGGCTGCATCGCGGCGAGCCGCTGGCTGACCGCCTGCTGCTGCGCGGCGGTGGAGTCGGCGGCCATCCTGACGTCGACCAGGCTCGCCGAGCCGTCGGCGGAGCGCAGCGCCTGCTGCCCGTCCTGGTAGGCGTCGGCGACCGAGAGCACCCCGGGCAGCCCGGTCAGATCCCGGGCGGTGGCCGTGACGGTCCCGCGCACGGCCGGGGTGTCCACCGGCTGCCCGGCGACCACGGCGGTGATGGTGCCCGCGGACGGATCGGCGGCGGCGACCACCGCAGCGCCCCGGGCCGACTCGTAGCCGCCGGCCGAGGTGTTGGTGACCGAGCTGTCGAAGACCCGGCCCCCGATCAGCACCCCGAGCGCCAGCACGGCCACCCAGAAGGCGAGCACCCAGCGCCGGTGGCGGTGGCAGAAGCGACCCAGCGCGGCGAGCCTGCCGGGAGCGAGCGCGGCCGCGGGCGCGGGAGGTGAAGCGGCAGATGAGCGCATCAAGCGGAATGCCTAGCGTTCGGGGCGAGGGAGCCCGTCGGGCAACTCATCCCACGCTAGGTCTTCTGTCCTAAAACGCCCATAAGATCGTGATGAGCGCCTTATCACACCAAATCCGGCACTCCGCTCGGGAACCGGCACGGGAACGCCTCAGGAACCAAGCTCCCGAACCGGCTCACCACATGGCAGTGGGCCCCCACCCGGTCACCCGGGTGGGGGCCCACTCAGTTCAACTCACGCGGAGTCGCGCTGTGCGATCAGCTCTGGCCGCCGGCCAGCTTCTCGCGCAGGGCGGCCAGCGCCTCGTCCGAGGCGAGGGCGCCGGCGCCCTCGTCGCTGGAGGAGGAGTAGTTGCCACCGGCGGCGGCGGCAACCGCGTCGCCACCCTCGGCAGCGGCCTCGGCATCGGCCTCGCGGCTCTTGATGACCTGGGCCTGGTGCTGCTCGAAGCGGCTCTGCGCCTCGGCGTACTGGCCCTCCCAGGCCTCACGCTGCTTCTCGAAGCCGTCGAGCCAGTCGTTGGCCTCGGGGTCGAAGCCCTCCGGGTAGATGTAGTTACCCGCGTCGTCGTACGAGGCAGCCATGCCGTAGAGGGTCGGGTCGAACTCGACCGTCGCCGGGTCGGCACCGAGGGACTCGTTGGCCTGCTTCAGCGAGAGGCTGATGCGGCGGCGCTCAAGGTCGATGTCGATGACCTTGACGAAGATCTCGTCGCCGACCTGGACGACCTGCTCCGGGATCTCCACGTGGCGCTCGGCCAGCTCGGAGATGTGGACCAGGCCCTCGATGCCCTCGTCGACGCGCACGAACGCACCGAACGGAACGAGCTTGGTGACCTTACCGGGAACGACCTGGCCGATCTGGTGCGTCCGGGCGAACTGCTGCCACGGGTCCTCCTGGGTCGCCTTCAGCGACAGGGAGACGCGCTCGCGGTCCATGTCAACGTCGAGAACCTCGACGGTGACCTCCTGGCCGACCTCGACAACCTCGGACGGGTGGTCGATGTGCTTCCAGGACAGCTCGGAGACGTGCACCAGGCCGTCGACGCCACCCAGGTCCACGAAGGCACCGAAGTTGACGATGGAGGAGACGACGCCGGAGCGCACCTGACCCTTCTGCAGGGTGGTGAGGAAGGTCTGGCGGACCTCGCTCTGGGTCTGCTCCAGCCAGGCACGGCGGGACAGGACCACGTTGTTGCGGTTCTTGTCCAGCTCGATGATCTTGGCCTCGAGCTCCTTGCCCACGTAGGGCTGCAGGTCGCGGACGCGGCGCATCTCGACCAGGGACGCCGGCAGGAAGCCACGGAGGCCGATGTCGAGGATGAGACCACCCTTGACGACCTCGATGACGGTACCGGTGACGATCCCGTCCTCTTCCTTGATCTTCTCGATCGTGCCCCAGGCGCGCTCGTACTGCGCGCGCTTCTTGGACAGGATCAGACGACCCTCCTTGTCCTCCTTCTGGAGAACCAGGGCCTCGATCTCGTCGCCGACCTTGACGACCTCGTGCGGGTCAACGTCGTGCTTGATCGAGAGCTCGCGGGAGGGGATGACACCCTCGGTCTTGTAACCGATGTCGAGGAGCACCTCGTCACGGTCGACCTTCACGATGATGCCCTCAACGATGTCGCCATCGTTGAAGTACTTGATGGTCTCGTCGATCGCCGCGAGGAATGCTTCCGCGTCGCCGATGTCGTTGACCGCAACCTGCGGGGTGGTGCTGACAGAGGTGTCGGTGGGGCTCGTCATTAGGAAAAGGGCTCCGGTACGGACATGAAGTCGTAGGTAATGCCACGCGGGGGCCCGTATCGCTCCCACCGAAAGCCGGACAGCCAAGAACACGGCCCACCATCCTCGATTGCTCAAGAAGAGGTGTCCGTCTTGCGACCGTGGGGTCTTCGACAGATGCGAGCGCGACCTGCTCCGTCCGAGGCGCGCAGGCCCGCAGCGCAACTTGTAGCATACGGGGACAGCCGGGCATGGTCAACGTCGAAGGTCGCGCAACCGTCCAGGCCGGTATGGATCAAGCCATATCCTCCAACTGCGCGCCTCACGCGACCGGCCGGCCGACGTGGGGAGTGGCAGTTGAGGGGGCCCGCTCCCCGGATGCCACCGCCTGATCCCGCCCCCGAGGGGGTGGTGCCATGCAGCGGCGCTTTCCGCAGCCCCTACCCTACGCGAGGCGCACGATGACGCTTGACACCACCCCTGAGGCCGGCGCCCCGGAGGGCGAGGAGGAGGACCTCGCGCTGCGGCGGGCGGCGCCGGCCGAGGAGAGCAGCCGGGCCAGCCGCTCCTGGTGGGACCGCAACGCCGACGAGTACCAGGACGAGCACGGCGCCTTCCTCGGCGACGACCGGTTCACCTGGTGCCCCGAGGGCCTGGACGAGGCGGACGCCGCACTGCTCGGCCCGGTCGCCGGACAGGACGTGCTGGAGATCGGCGCGGGCGCCGCGCAGTGCTCGCGCTGGCTGCGCGCTCGGGGCGCCCGCCCGGTGGCGCTGGACATCTCGCACCGCCAGCTGCAGCACTCGCGCCGGATCGACCTGGGTCGCGGGGCGGAGCCCGTCGCGCTGGTGCAGGCGGACGCGGCGGTGCTGCCCTTCGCCGACGCCTCCTTCGACCTGGCCTGCTCGGCCTACGGGGCGGTGCCGTTCAGCGCCGACACCGCCGCGCTGATGCGCGAGGTGCACCGGGTGCTGCGGCCCGGCGGGCGCTGGGTCTTCTCCGTCACCCACCCGATCCGCTGGGCCTTCCCGGACGAGCCGGGGGTGGAAGGGCTGACCGCGACCGCCTCCTACTTCGACCGCACGCCCTACGTGGAGCAGGACGAGCAGGGGCGGGCCAGCTACGTCGAGCACCACCGCACGCTGGGCGACCGGGTGCGCGAGCTGGTCGCGGCCGGCTTCACGCTGCTCGACCTGGTGGAGCCGGAGTGGCCGGCCGGCCTGGAGCAGGAGTGGGGCGGCTGGAGCCCGCTGCGCGGCCGGCACATCCCGGGGACGGCGATCTTCGTGACCGGGCGGGGCTGAACCCGCCGGGGCCGAACCGGGCGCGGCCGAACGGGCGGGGCCGAACCGGGCGGGGCTGAACCCGCCGGGGCTGAACCCGCCGGGCTGGATCGGGGCTGATTGCCGGGGCTGAATACTGTCCGGGTGAACCTCGACCTGCCCGTCCGCAGCGCACTGCCGGCCCTGGCCGCCGCCCTCGACGAACGCGGGGTGGCCGTGCTCGCCGCTCCGCCCGGCACCGGCAAGACGACGCTGGTGCCGCTCGCGCTGGCCGGGCTGCTGGACCCGGCCGCGCCACGGCGCCGGGTGCTGGTGGCCGAGCCCCGGCGACTGGCGGTGCGGGCGGCGGCGCGCCGGATGGCCTGGCTGCTCGGGGAGCGCGAGGGCCTGCGGGTGGGGCACACCGTGCGCGGGGAGCGGGTGGTGGGGCCCTCGACGGTCATCGAGGTGGTCACCACCGGGGTGCTGCTGCAGCGGCTGCAGCGCGATCCGGAGCTGCCCGGGGTGGACGTGGTGCTGCTGGACGAGTGCCATGAACGCCACCTGGACGCGGACACCGCGCTCGCCTTCCTGCTGGACGTGCGCGCCGCGCTGCGCCCCGAACTCGCGGTGCTCGTCGCCTCCGCGACCTCGGACACCGAGGCCTGGGCCGCGCTGCTGGGCGACGCCCCGGTGGTGGCGGCGCACGGGACCGCGCACCCGGTGGAGGTGGTGTGGGCGCCGCCGCCGCGCGCCGTGCGGCCGCCGCAGGGCACCCGCACCGACCCGGCCCTGCTGGCGCACGTCGCGGCCACGATCCGGCGGGCACTGGCGGAACGCGCGGGCGACCTGCTCTGCTTCCTGCCCGGCGTCGGCGAGATCGCCCGGGTGGCCGGACAGCTGGGCGGGCTCGACACGGCCGTCCTGCAGCTGCACGGGCAGGCCCCGGCCGCCGTGCAGGACGCGGCGCTCGCGGTGGGCGAGCGGCGCCGGGTGATCCTGGCCACCTCGGTGGCCGAGTCCTCGCTGACCGTGCCGGGCGTGCGGATCGTGGTGGACTCCGGGCTGGCCCGCGAGCCGCGCACCGACCACGCGCGCGGGCTCGGCAGCCTGGTCACCGTGCGGGCCTCGCTGGCGGCCGGCCGCCAGCGGGCCGGGCGGGCCGGGCGCGAGGCGCCGGGCGCGGTCTACCGCTGCTGGGCCGAGGTGGCCGATGCCCACGCCCCGCGCTTCCCGACCCCCGAGATCGCCCTGGCCGACCTCACCGGCTTCGCGCTGCAGGCCGCCTGCTGGGGCGACCCGGACGCCACCGGGCTCGCACTGCCCGACCCGCCGCCGGCCGGGGCGATGGCGGCCGCCCGGCACACGCTGCTCGCGCTGGGCGCGCTGGCGCCGGACGGGCGCGCCACCGAGCGTGGGCGCCGGTTCGCGCGCACCGGCCTGCACCCGCGGCTGGCGCGCGCGCTGCTGGACGGCGCGCCGGTGGTGGGCCCCCGGCGCGCGGCGGAGGTGGTCGCGCTGCTCTCGGAGGAGCCTCCCCGGGAGCTGGGTGACGACCTGTCAGCGATCTGGCGCGCGGTGCGGGCCGGCAGCGACCCCTACGCCGGCCGCTGGCGGCAGGAGGTGCGGCGGCTGCGTGCCCAGGTGGACGGGCCCGAGCGCGCCGCGCTGCCGGACGCGGCCGCCGCCGGGCTGCTGGTCGCGCTCGCCCATCCGGAGCGGGTGGCCCGGGCGCGCGGCGGCGCCTTCCTGATGGCCTCCGGCACCGCCGCCGAGACCGCGCCCGGCTCGGCGCTGAGCGGCGCGTCCTGGCTGGCCGTCGCGGTCGCCGACCGCCCGGCGGGCGCGGCCACCGCCCGGGTCCAGCGGGCCGTGGTGATCGACGAGCAGAGTGCCCGCCGCGCGGCCGCCCACCTGCTCACCGAGCGGGACGAGGTGCGCTGGGCCGTCCCGCCCGGCAGCCGGCGCGGCGAGCTGGCGGCCCGTCGGCTCACCGCGCTGGGCGCGCTCGAACTGGACGCCGAGCGGCTCACCCGGCCCGACCCGGCCCTGGTGCGGGCCGCGCTGCTGGAGGGGCTGGAGCGGGAGGGGGTGGGCGAGCTGCTGCGCTGGCCGGAGGGCGCGACCTCGCTGCGCGCGCGGCTGGCCTTCCTGCACCACGCGATCGGCGCGCCGTGGCCGGACGTCAGCGACGCCGCGCTGCTCGCGGCGGCCGACGCCTGGCTGGAGCCCGAGCTCTCCCGCGCCCGGCGGCGGGCCGACCTGGAGCGCCTGGACACCGGCTCGGCCCTGCAACGCCTGCTCCCCTGGGCCACTGGCGAGGCCGGGCGGCTGGACGAGCTGGCGCCCGAACGGATCACCGTGCCGAGCGGCTCGCGGATCCGGGTCGACTACAGCGGCGAGCGCCCGGTGCTCGCCGTCAAGCTCCAGGAGCTCTTCGGCTGGGCGGCGGCCCCGGCCCTGGCCGGCGGCCGCATCCCGCTCACCGTCCACCTGCTCTCCCCCGCCGGGCGCCCGGCCGCCGTCACCGGTGACCTGGCCGGCTTCTGGCGCGAGGGCTACCGCGCCGTCCGCGCCGACCTGCGCGGCCGCTACCCGCGCCACCCCTGGCCCGAGGACCCGACCACGGCCGAGCCGACCCGGAGGGCGAACCCGCGGAAGTGAGCCTGGCCACGAGTGGGCCGTCTACGCCGGGGGCGAGCCGGCCCAGGAGGACAGATGTCCGCGCACCACCTCGACCTGATCGAGGAAGCCCGCAGGATCGCGCCGAAGAACATCAAGGTCGAGGTCTCCGGCGATCTGATCATCATGCAAGCCTCGCCTCGGGTATCCACCAGCGGAACCCGGCCCTGATCCAGCGTCAGTTCGAGGCCCACGCCCCGGAGGGCTACCTGGCATCCGGGAACTCCGATCTGTCCTCACCCGCGATCGGCAAACTCCGCAACCCGGACCTGACCTACCTCCCCGAGGACGCGATGGCGACCACGGAGAACCGGATTCCAGCCGAGGTCGCCCTGATCGCCGTCGAGATCGTCTCCCCCTCGAACCCGGAGAACGACTGGGAGGGAAAGGTCCGGGACTATCCCCGGATGGGGATCCCCGCCTATCTGATCGTCGATCCCGGACGTAAGACCGTGACCCTGCTCAGCGAGCCCGAGAACGACCGCTACCGGCTCCGGGAGGACGCCGCCTTCGGGGAATCCGTCCACATCCCCGAGCCCTTCGGTTTCGTCCTCGACACCACTGGCCTGCTCGCGTACTGACCACGGCCGACCGTGAGGCTCCACGCGTGAGGCGGCCCGATCCGGCAGGACCTGGTCCCCCGTCAGCGGTGACGGCCGGGGCCGCTCGGGAGGGCGGCGGCATGGACGAGGTCGTGGATGGTGATGATGTTCGGGTGCTCGCGCAGCCGGGCCGCGTCGCGGCCTCGCGCCTCGCCCGTCCGCCGATCAGCTGCCCGGCCCGCGCCCCGTCCAGCCGTAATCCCCCTGACACCTGGACCGTGCTCAATCTACCCTGCCCGCATGACCGTTCACGAGAGCACCCTGCGCCGGTTCGACGAAGCCTGCGACTCCGTGGCCGAGTTGACCGCGCTGCTGCACCGGGCCTACGCCGAACACGCCGCCGCCGGGCGGGTGTTCCTCGCCTCCTACCAGAGCGAGCGGGACACCGCCCACCGACTGGGCAAGGGCGAGTGCTGGTTGGCGGTGGGCGCGGACGGGGCGCCGCTGGGCACGGTGACGCTCTCCGCCACCGACCGCAAGCCCCAGGGATATCCGCGCGAGCCCGGGTCCGGGTCGTTCTGGCAGCTCGCGGTGCTGCCCGAGCAGCGCGGCACCGGCCTGGGGAACCGGCTGCTGGAGCTGGCCGAGCGGCGGCTGGCCGAACTGGGCAGCCGCCGCGTGGTGATCGACACCTCGTCCACCGCCACCGAGCTACTGGGCTGGTACGCCCGCCGCGGCTACCGCCCGATCGGCAGCTACGACTGGGCGGCCACCAACTACCTCAGCACGGTGCTGCGCAAGGAGCTTCAGTGCGCCGCCGCCTCCCAGTTGGGGCCGACGCCGACCGAGACGTCCAGCGGGGCGCGCAGCGCGTAGGCGCCGGCCATCTGCTCGCGCACCAGCGCCTCCACCGGCTCGCGCTCGCCCGGGGCCAGCTCCAGCACGATTTCGTCGTGCACCTGGAGCAACATCCGCGACTTCAGCTCCGCCTTCGCCAGCTCCGCGTCCACCCGGAGCATGGCGATCTTGACGATGTCGGCGGCCGAGCCCTGCACGGGTGCGTTGAGCGCCATCCGCTCGGCCATCTCGCGGCGCTGGCGGTTGTCGCTGGTCAGGTCGGGCAGGTAGCGGCGGCGGCCGAGCAGGGTCTCGGTGTACCCGGTGGCGCGGGCCTCCTCGACCACCCGGTGCAGGTACTCGCGGATGCCGCCGAAGCGCTCGAAGTAGGTGTCCATCAGGCCCTGCGCCTCCGCGGGCTTGATGCCCAGCTGCTGCGAGAGCCCGAAGGCGGAGAGTCCGTAGGCCAGGCCGTAGGACATCGCCTTGATCTTGCGGCGCATCTCCGCGTCGACCTGCTCGCGCGCCACGCCGAAGACCGAGGAGGCGACCGTGGTGTGCAGGTCCTCGCCGCTGGCGAAGGCCTCGATCAGCGCCGCGTCCTCGGAGAGGTGGGCCATGATCCGCAGCTCGATCTGCGAGTAGTCGGCCGTCAGCAGCGACTCGTACCCCTCGCCGACCACGAAGGCGCGCCGGATCAGGCGGCCCTCCTCGGTGCGGACCGGGATGTTCTGCAGGTTCGGGTCCTGCGAGGAGAGACGGCCGGTGGCGGCGACCATCTGGTTGAAGGTGGTGTGGATCCGGCCCTGCGGCGAGACGGTCTTGAGCAGGCCCTCGACCGTGGTGCGCAGCTTGGCCTGGTCGCGGTGGCGCAGCAGGATGACCGGCAGCTCGTTGTCGCTCTGGGCGGCCAGCCAGGTCAGCGCGTCGGCGTCGGTGGTGTAGCCGGTCTTGATCTTCTTGGTCTTGGGCAGGCCGAGCTCGTTGAAGAGGATCTCCTGCAGCTGCTTGGGCGAGCCGAGGTTGAACTCGCGCCCGGCGGCCCGGTGCGCCTCCTCGACCACCCGCTGGATCTCGGCGGCGAACTGGCTCTCCAGCGACTGCAGCCAGGCGCGGTCGGCGGCGATGCCGGTGCGCTCCATCCGGGCCAGCAGGGCGGCGATCGGCAGCTCCATGTCGCGGATCAGCTCGACCGAGCCGTGCTCGGCCAGCCGGCCCTCGAAGAGCTCGGCCAGGTCGAGCACGGTGCGGGCCTGGACCATCAGCGCCTGGGCGCCGGCCGCCGGGTCCTCCTCGGGGGCGTCGAAGGCCAGCTGCCCGCTCTCGGCGACCTCGGCGGGGGCCAGCGACCGGCTCAGGTACTCCTCGGCGAGCACCTCCAGGGTGAAGGTGCGCCGGCCCGGCTTCTCCAAGTAGGCGGCGAGCGCGGTGTCGGCGGCGACGCCCTCGACGCGCCAGCCCTGCTCGGCGAAGGCGCGGATCACCTGCTTGGCGATGTGCAGCGCCTTGGGGCGGGCGGGGTCGGCCAGCCAGTCGGCGAAGGCCCGCTCGTCCGCCTCGGCGAGCTGGGCCGGGTCGAACCAGGCGGCGCTCTCGGCGGTGGCCAGCGCCACCTCCTGCACCGAACCGCTGCCCAGCGCCCACTGGTAGACGGCGGCCAGCGCCACCGGGGCCGGGCCCGCGGCGTGCTCGGCCAGCCAGCCCACCAGCGCGCCCGGCCCGGTCAGCAGCTCGCCGGCCACCTCGATGCCGGGAGCGGCGGCCGGCTCGGCGGACTCCCGCACGGCGCCGACGTCCAGCGCGAAGACCCGCTCGCGGAAGTTGGGGTTGCGGAACTCCAGGGACTCCATCAGCTGCCCGACGGCCTCCCGGTCGAAGGGCTCGCGGCCCAGCTCGGCCACGCCCAGCGGCAGCTCGACGTCGCGGACCAGCTCGGTGAGCACCCGGTTGCGCTTGACCGAGTCCAGGTGCTCGCGCAGCTTCTCGCCGATCTTGCCCTTGACCTCGTCGGCCCGGGCCACCAGCTCGTCGAAGGAGCCGAACTGGTTGACCCACTTGGCCGCCGTCTTCTCACCGACGCCGGGGATGCCGGGCAGGTTGTCCGACGGGTCGCCGCGCAGCGCCGCCAGGTCGGGGTACTGGCTCGGCGTCACGCCGTACTTCTCGGCGACCTTCTCGGGGGTGTAGCGGGTCAGCTCGGAGACGCCCTTGGTGGGGTAGAGCACCGTGGTGTGCTCGGTGACCAGCTGGAGCGCGTCCCGGTCGCCGGTGACGATCAGCACCTCGAACCCGGCCGCCTCGGCGGCGGTGGCCAGGGTGGCGATGATGTCGTCGGCCTCGAAGCCCTCCAGCGAGAGCCGGGGCACCTTCATGGCGTCCAGCAGCTCGCCGATCAGGCCGATCTGACTGCGGAACTCGTCCGGCGTCTTGGCCCGGTTGGCCTTGTAGTCCGGGAACTCCTCGGAGCGGAAGGTCTTGCGCGACACGTCGAAGGCCACCGCGAGGTGGGTGGGCGCCTCGTCGCGCACGGTGTTGGCCACCATCGAGGCGAAGCCGTAGACCGCGTTGGTCGGCTGCCCGGTGGCGGTGTTGAAGTTCTCCACCGGCAGGGCGTAGAACGCCCGGTACGCCAGGGAATGGCCGTCGAGCAGCATCAGCCGGGGCCGCGCCCCGGCCGCGTCGCCCGTACTGCCCGCGCTCTGCCCCGCACTCCGCTGCGCCACGTCAACGTCCGTTCCTAGCCGATCCAGCAACTCCGCCCTCGATCCTAGGGCGCCCCACCGACATCCAGGACCAGCCACGAGCGGGCCCGCCAGCACGGCGGGCACCGCCGGTCGTACGATCACGAAAGGCGATCACGACCGGCGATCACCGGCGATCAGGAGAGATGACCGATGACCGAGCAAGCCCCCACCGAAGCCGCGCAGGCCCCGTTGAAGCTCGACGTGCCGCAGGACGTGCTGGACCACTTCGCCAAGCTCGGCGTGGAGCCCAGCACCTTCTCCGGGGGCACCCTCGGCGACAAGATGGGCATCCGGATCGTGGAGGCCTCCGGTGACCGGGTGGTCGGCACCATGCCGGTGGAGGGCAACCAGCAGCCCTACGGCCTGCTGCACGGCGGCGCCTCGGCGGCGCTGGCCGAGACGCTCGGGTCGATAGGGGCGATGCTGCACGCCGGGCCCGGCCGCTACGCGGTCGGCGTCGACCTCAATGTGACGCACCACCGCTCGGCCACCTCCGGCCTGGTCACCGGCGTCGCCACCGCCGTCTTCAAGGGCCGCACCGCCGCCACCTACGAGATCGCGGTCACCGACGACACCGGGCGCCGGCTGACCAGTTGCCGGCTGACCTGCGCGCTGCGCGACCTCTGAGGTCTGTCGACCCCGGACCGGCCGGGCCCGGCCCCACCCGCACCTCGCCGCACCCCACTTCCCGCGCCCCCTCGTTTGGCCGCCGCCCGCACTGGGCAGGTCCCTGGCCGACGAGGGGGCGCTGTCGTGTCCGCGGCCGAATCGCCGGCACCCCTCGCCTGTAACGCTGTGTGACACGCAGGCAATCAGCTCAGCACACGACCGACCCGTCGCGCACCACGTGACAGCCCCGTGGACACTGCGTCAGGTCCGCATTCCGGACGCGCGCGACCGGTCCACCCTCGGCGGACGGTCGCGTCCGCTCATCGAACAGAGAGCCCACCACCAGACGCTTTCACGGGTATTCGCGCAGCCACTGACGATCAGCCAGTAAACCAATCGCCTTGATCGAACCTCAAATGTCCACGATCCGAGACATTCGCATGAGGGGCTCATAACAAGAGAATCACAGCAGCGCCACACCCCTGCCACGCGCCGCTCGACGCCTCTAGAGTCACGGCCAGTCACCGCGCCACCGGATCGGGCCAACCAGTTCGGGCTGCCCCAGTGCGCGAACCGGCCGCCGGCCGCCCTCGGCCAGCAGCCTTCAGACCAGAAGGGGACCCTCGTGCGTCATCGTTCACTGCTCGTCCTGAGCATCGCCCTCACCGGAGCGCTCACCGTCACCGCCTGCGGCTCCCGCGGCGCCAAGTCCAGCGACAGCTCGGCCAGTGGCCTGACCGTCACCATCGGCGTGGACGCACCGCTCTCCGGCGAGAACTCCGCCACCGGCCTGGGCATCCAGTACGGCGTGCAGATCGCCGTGGACGACGCCAACGCCAACCACCTGGTGCCCGGCGTCACCTTCAAGGTCAAGCCGCTGGACGACCAGGCCCAGCCCGCCACCGGCCAACAGAACGCCACCGCGCTGGTCGCCGACTCCAGCGTGCTCGGCGTCGTCGGCCCGCTCAACTCCGGTGTGGCGCAGTCCATGCAGCAGGTCTTCGCGACCGCCAACCTGGTCGAGATCTCGCCCTCCAACACCAACCCCGCGCTCACCCAGGGCCCCAACTGGGCCAGCGGCCAGAAGACCCGGCCGTACCCGACCTACTTCCGCACCGCCACCACCGACGCGCTGCAGGGCGCCTTCGCGGCCCAGTACGCCAGCGCCGCGGGCAAGAAGAACGCCTTCGTGGTCGACGACAAGCAGACCTACGGCGCGGGCCTGGCCGGCATCTTCAAGGACTCCTTCACCAAGGACGGCGGCGCCATCGCGGGCACCGACCACGTCAACACCGGTGACAAGGACTTCTCCACCCTGGTCACCAAGATCAAGTCCTCCGGCGCCGACCTGCTCTACTACGGCGGCCAGTACGACGAGGCCTCGCTGCTCTCCAAGCAGCTCAAGGCCGCCGGCGCCAACATCCCGCTCTTCGGCGGCGACGGCATCTACTCCGCCACCTACATCTCCACCGGCGGCACCGGCACCGAGGGCGACCTCGCCACCTCGGTCGGCGTCCCGGTCGACACCCTGGACACCGCCAAGGACTTCGTCGCCAAGTACAAGTCCAAGGGCTACCCCGGCGACTACGGCACCTACGGCGGCTACTCCTACGACGCCGCCACCGCGATCATCAAGTCGGTCGGCACCGTGGTCAGCGCCAACGGCGGCAAGCTTCCCAGCGACGCCCGCGCCAAGGTGGTCGCCGGCGTGCAGAGCGCCGACTTCAACGGCATCGCCGGCCACATCTCCTTCGACCAGTACGGCGACACCACCAACAAGCAGCTGACCGTCTACCAGGTCACCAGCGGCAAGTGGGTCTCGGTCAAGACCGGCACCTACACCGGCTGACCCTCCCCCACCACCCGCCCCGGGGCCGCCCGCGCACACCCGCGCGCGCGGCCCCGCGTCCCCCCACCCCGCGCGGACCCACGCCACGCCGGCACAGCGACCTGGAGGCTGCGGTGCACACCCTGCCGCAACAACTCGCCAACGGCCTTTTCCTAGGCTCGACCTACGGGCTGATCGCCATCGGTTACACGATGGTCTACGGAATCGTGCAGCTCATCAACTTCGCCCACGGCGAGATCTTCATGACCGGAGGCTTCGGCGCCCTCACCGTCTACCTCGTCCTGCCGCACGGCACCAGCCTCTGGCTCGCCCTGCCGCTGATGCTCATAGGCGGCGCACTGACCTCCGTCCTCATCGCACTGGGCGCCGAGCGCTTCGCCTACCGCCCGCTGCGCACCGCCCCCCGGCTGGCCCCGCTGATCGCCGCCATCGGCCTCTCGCTCGCACTCCAGCAGGCCGTGCACAACCTCTACCCCAAGGCCACCAGCCCCCGCGCCTTCCCTCAACTCGCCGCCGGGCCCTGGCACCTGGGCAGCATCCAGATCCAGTCCGGCGACCTGTTCACCGTCGTCGCCGCCCCGATCTGCATGATCATCCTGGCCCTCTTCGTGCAGCGCTCGCGCACCGGGCGCGCCATGCAGGCCACCGCCCAGGACCCGGGCACCGCCCAGCTGATGGGCATCGACACCAACCGCATCATCGCCACCGCCTTCGGCATCGGCGCCCTGTTCGCCGCCGTCGCCGCCGTCTGCTACGGCCTGCGCTACGGCGAGGTCGACTACAGCATGGGCTTCCAGGCCGGCCTCAAGGCCTTCACCGCCGCCGTGCTGGGCGGCATCGGCAACATCTACGGCGCGATGCTCGGCGGCCTGGTGCTCGGCCTCGCCGAAGCCCTGGCCACCGCCTACATCTCCGACGTCCCCGGCATGCAGCAACTCGGCGGCGGCGCCTGGGCCGACGTGTGGGCCTTCGTCCTGCTGATCCTGGTCCTGCTGCTGCGGCCGCAAGGACTACTCGGCGAACGCGTAGCGGACCGGGCCTGAGGCCGAAGGAGACCCAGAGATGACCACCAGCCCCAGCCTCGCCCTGCTGCGCCGCTCGACCACGGCCGCCCTCGCCCGGCTCGAAGGCACCGCCCCGGCGCCCGTCGCCCGCGCCCTGACCGCCGGCGGTGCCGTCCTCACCATCGCCTCCGCCTTCCTCTCCTGGACCTGGACCTCGGACTTCCCCGGCGACCTGACCGTCACCGGCTACCCCGGCGGCCTGCAGTGGCTCACCGTCGCCACCGGCCTGCTCCTGCTGCTCCAGGCGCTGGCCGCCCACCAGCTCCCCGGCCTGCGCGGCCTGGCCCCCACCGGGCACACCACCGCGCTGCGCGGACTGGCCCTGGCCGCCTTCGCCACCACCTGGTTCACCCTGGCCGCCATCGCCACCGAACTCGGCGGCCTGGCCAACCTGACCGCCGGCGGCGTCATCGCCGGCCTCGCCGTGCTGCCCGCGCTCTACGGCTCCCTGGCGCTGCCCGCCGACCGGCACCGGGCCGCACCAGCGGCGCCCGCACCGGCCTGGCGGGAGCGCCTGCAGGTCACCGTGCTGGTCGCCGCCGGCCTGCTGCTCTTCACCTACGGCATCGACACCTCCTACGGCGAGCTCTTCGAGGGCTTCCTGATCGCGGTCGGCTTCGGCGCCGCCGCCTACCTCAAGTCCGGCCTCTTCGAGCGGGTCACCGCGCTGCTGCAGCGCCAGCGCCCGTTCGCGATGGCCGCCGCCTTCGCCGCCGCCGCGCTCTTCCCGCTCACCCAGAACAACGACCACGACGCCAACGTCGGCGTCAACATCCTGATCTTCGCCACCGTCGCCCTGGGCCTGAACATCGTGGTCGGCCTCACCGGCCTGCTCGACCTGGGCTACGTCGCCTTCCTCGGCGTCGGCGCCTACACGGCCGCCCTGGTCTCCGGCTCCCCCTACTCCCCGTTCCACAACGCCCAAGTGCCCTTCTGGGCAGCGGCGCTGATCGGCGCCGGCGTCTCGCTGATCTTCGGCGTGCTGATCGGCGCACCGACGCTTCGGCTGCGCGGCGACTACCTGGCCATCGTCACCATCGGCTTCGGAGAGATCTTCCACATCGTCGTCCAGAACCTCGACGGCACCTCGGGACCGAAGATCACCAACGGCCCCAACGGCATCCCGCAGATCCCCGACATCAGCTTCTTCGGCCTCAACCTCGGCACCAGCCACCAACTCGGATCCATCACCATCGGCCGGTTCGCCAACTACTTCTTCCTGATGCTGATCGTCACCCTGATCGTGGTCGCCGTCTTCAGCCGGGCCGCCAACTCCCGGATCGGCCGCGCCTGGATCGCCATCCGCGAGGACGAGACCGCCGCCGAGGCCATGGGCATCAACGGCTTCCGCACCAAGCTGACCGCCTTCGCCCTGGGCGCGGCGCTGGCCGGCCTGGCCGGCACCGTCAGCGCCCACGTCACCTACAGCGTGGTCCCCGACCCCTACGTCTTCGCCGGCTCCACCCCGCCCAACTCCGCCTTCCTGCTCGCCGCCGTCGTGCTGGGCGGCATGGGCACCGTCAGCGGCCCGCTGCTCGGCGCCTCGCTGCTCTACCTGATCCCCGAGAAGCTCTCCTTCCTGCAGAACTACCAGCTGCTCGCCTTCGGCGTCGCGCTGATCCTGCTGATGCGCTTCCGCCCCGAGGGGATCATCGCCAACCGGCGCCGCCAGCTGGAGTTCCACGCCGACGACGCCGACGCCGACACCCACCTCCCGGAACAAGGCACGGGTCCGGACAAGACCAACCTCAGCAAGGCAGGGGCGTGACCATGACCTCAACAGCAACGCCGCTCCTGGACGTACGCGGTGTCACCATGCGCTTCGGCGGCCTCACCGCCGTCAACAACGTCGACCTCACGGTCAGCGAAGGCGAGATCATCGGCCTGATCGGCCCCAACGGCGCCGGCAAGACCACCTTCTTCAACTGCCTCACCGGGCTCTACGTGCCCACCGAGGGCACCGTCACCTACCGCCAGAAGGTGCTGCCGCCCAAGCCCCACCTGGTCACCCAGGCCGGCATCGCCCGCACCTTCCAGAACATCCGGCTCTTCGCCAACATGACCGTCCTGGAGAACGTCCTGGTCGGCCGGCACAGCCGCACCAAGGTGGGCCTCATCTCCGCCCTGCTGCGCGGCCCCGGCTACCGGCGCGCCGAGGCCGACAGCAGGGAGAAGGCGATGGCCCTGCTCGAATTCACCGGCCTGGCCGACAAGGCCGAGCACCTGGCCCGCAACCTCCCCTACGGCGAGCAGCGCAAACTGGAGATCGCCCGCGCCCTGGCCAGCGAACCCGGCCTGCTGCTGCTCGACGAACCCACCGCCGGGATGAACCCGCAGGAGACCCGGGCCGCCGAGGAGCTGGTCTTCGCCATCCGCGACCGGGGCATCGCGATCCTGGTCATCGAGCACGACATGCGCTTCATCTTCAACCTCTGCGACCGCACCGCCGTGCTGGTCCAGGGCCAGAAGATCGTGGAGGGCGACCGGGAGACGGTCCAGAGCGACGAGCGCGTCATCACCGCGTACCTGGGCGAACCGCTGGAGACGGAACCGCTGGAGACCGCGCCCGCGCCTGCCCCGGTCATGACCAAGGACCCCGCGCCCAAGGTCCCCGCGCCCGCCGACCCGGTGAACACCGACCAGGTGAACACCGACCAGGAGAGCACCGACCCGGAGAGCACCGACCCGGAGAGCACCGCCACCGCCGCCGCAACGGAGAACGACGAATGAGCAACGCCCTCCTGGATGTCCAGGACCTCCGGGTCGCCTACGGCAAGATCGAAGCCGTCAAGGGCATCAGCTTCAGCGTCGCCGCCGGCGAGGTCACCACCCTCATCGGCACCAACGGCGCCGGCAAGACCACCACCCTGCGCACCCTGTCGGGCCTGCTGCGCCCCACCGCCGGCAGCATCACCTTCGACGGGCAGCGGCTGGAGACCGTCCCCGCGCACAAGATCGTCGCGCTGGGCCTGGCCCACTCCCCCGAGGGCCGGCACATCTTCCCCCGGATGACCATCGAGGAGAACCTGCTCCTCGGCGCCTTCCTGCGCAAGGACCAGCCCGGCATCACCGAGGACGTCGAGCGGGCCTACACCCTCTTCCCGATCCTCGGCGAGCGGCGCAAGCAGGCCGCCGGCACCCTCTCGGGCGGTGAGCAGCAGATGCTCGCGATGGGCAGGGCGCTGATGTCGCGCCCCAAGCTGCTGATGCTCGACGAGCCCAGCATGGGCCTCTCCCCGATCATGATGCAGAAGATCATGGCGACCATCGTCGAGCTGAAGAGCGGCGGCACCACGATCCTGCTGGTCGAGCAGAACGCCCAGGCCGCGCTGTCGCTGAGCGATCGCGGCTACGTGATGCAGACCGGGCGGATCGTGCTGGAAGGCACCGGCGCGGAGCTGCTGCGCGACGAGTCGGTGCGCAAGTCGTACCTCGGCGAGGATTGAGACCGCCGAACTCGCCCGCGCCGGGCGCTGAGCACCGGACCCCCGCCGCTCAGCGCCCGGCGCGCCGCGTCACTCAGGCCTCGGCGCCGGGCGCGGCCTTCTTGCGGTCCTGCGCCTCGCCCTCCTCGATCACGGCCTCGGCGACGGCGGCCATCGTCATCCGCCGGTCCATCGAGGTCTTCTGGATCCACCGGAAGGCGGCCGGCTCGTTCAGCCCGAACTTCGTCTGCAGCACGCTCTTCGCCCGGTCCACCAGCTTGCGGGTCTCCAGGCGCAGGGTCAGGTCCGCGATCTCCCCTTCGAGCGCGCGCATCTCGGTGTAGCGCGAGACCGCCATCTCGATCGCGGGCACCAGGTCGCTCTTGGAGAACGGCTTCACGATGTACGCCATCGCCCCGGCATCGCGCGCCCGGTCCACCAACTCGCGCTGCGAGAACGCCGTCAGCATCAGCACCGGGGCCAGGTGCGCCTCGTGGATCCGCTCGGCCGCCGAGAGGCCGTCCAGGATCGGCATCTTGACGTCCAGGATCGCCAGGTCCGGCTTGAGCTCCTCGACCAGCCGCACCGCGGTCTCCCCGTCCCCGGCCTCGCCGACGACGGTGTAGCCCTCCTCCTCCAGCATCTCCTTGAGGTCGAGCCGGATCAGGGCCTCGTCCTCGGCGATGACAATCCGGGTGATCTGGGGCGAGTCGGTCTCAAGCGCCTGGGGCTGCTCGTCGGCGGTGCTCACGGGACTCCTCGTTCCGGCGGGGGGTGCATGCACGAGGGTACCTAGCTGCGCCGAAGACCGCCCACAGGGTATCCTTCACGAGCGCAACCTAGCCGGGTTGATGGAAGGGCAGACATGATCGCCTCAAAAGCGATTGCTCGAAAGGGCGTGTGGGTTCGAATCCCACACCCGGCACCTAGTTTCACCTTTGATTTCTGGTTTATTTCCGGAGATCAGCAATTCATCACGATGAGTGATTTCTGACCTCGGGCATACCGTTTCCCTACCGCCAGGCGCAACCTGGCGGCCATGACGACCCGTTCAGTCCGCAGCCAGGCGCTTCTTCTCCTTCGCGCCGGAAAGTCCAACGTCGAAGTCGCGCGGATGCTCGCGGTGCCCAGAGGAACGGTCGGCGCCTGGAAGCACTACGACCGGGCGGAGCGGGGTGAGCTTCCGGGCCGCAAGCGGTCGATCTGTCCCCACTGCTACGGCGACGAGCTCAATGCCCCCGCATACTCCTACCTCCTGGGGCTCTATCTGGGAGACGGCCACATCGTCCACCCGAAGCAGCACCGGACGCACAATCTCGCCATCACCTGCGACAACAAGTGGCCCGGCGTCATGGATTCGGTCGAGCAAGCCATGCGCGACGTCCTTCCGACCAACACCCCCTGCCGGGTCCGCCGCACTGGCTGCAAGGACGTCAAGGTCTACTCGCAGCACCTCACCTGCCTCTTCCCTCAACACGGCCCTGGCAAGAAATTCGAGCGGCCGATCATCCTCGAACCCTGGCAGCAGGACATAGTCAACGCCCACCCCTGGGGCCTGCTGCGCGGCCTGATCCACTCCGACGGCTGCCGCATCGTCAACTGGGCCACACGTACAGTCAACGGGGTCGTCCGGCGGCACGAGTATCCCCGGTACTTCTTCACGAACAAGTCCACCGACATCATCGGCATCTTCACCAACACCCTCGACTCCGTCGGCGTCGAGTGGAAAGCCGCCCGCCGCACCAACGGAGCCGTCAACATCTCCATCGCCCGCCGCGCCTCCATCGCCCTGATGGACCAGCACATCGGCCCCAAGTACTGACGCCCGTCTCCAACTCCTCCACCCGCGCAGGATTCCGCCGACCGGCAGCGATCGCGGCGCGCGCGGCCGTACAGATTCGTTGGCCCGACGGGCTCGGGGTGCGAGGCGCGGGGAGGGATGCACGTCATGGCGCAGGTGGTGGCGGTGCACGGGATCGGACAGCAACTGCTCGGTGAGCAGAGCCTGCTGGAACGCTGGCGCCCGGCACTGCTGGACGGCCTGCGCCGGGCAGGCGGGCCCGAGCCGGCCGGGGGCGCGGCGGCGTTCGCGATGGGCTTCTACGGCGACCTGTTCCGTCCGCCGGGTGCCCTACTCGCGGCCGGCGACGCGCGCCACACCGCTGCCGACGTGACCGAGGGCCTTGAGCGGGACCTGCTGCTGGCCTGGTGGCAGGCCGCCGCCGAGGTGGACGAGCGAGTGGCGCCGCCGGGCGCCGAGACGTTGGCGCGGGCGCCGCGTTCGGCGCAGGCGGCGCTGCGGGCGCTGTCGGGGTCGCGGTTCTTAGGAAACCCGGGTGGTGGTGGGGCACTCGCTCGGTTCGGTGGTCGCCTACGAGGCGCTCTGCGCGCTGCCGGGGCACGGGGTGCGGGCGCTGGTGACGCTGGGCTCGCCGCTCGGCATCCCGATGATCTTCGATCGGCTGGAGCCGAAGCCCGGCGGCTGGCCGGGTGTGGCGGCGTGGACGAACGTGGCGGACGCGGGCGACGTGGTGGCGCTGGTGAAGGACCTGCGCCCTGCCTTCGGCGAGCGGGTCGCATCCGCGCTGGTCCACAACGGCAGCCACGCGCACGACGCCACCGCCTACCTCACTGACCGGCTCACCGGCGCCGCCATCGCGCGGGGCCTGAACGGTGACCTGGCCGATGGCCCAGCCGACAGCCCGGCCGATGCTTGAGGCGCCACCGCGCCGGTTCCTGAT
Organism: Kitasatospora sp. NBC_01287; assembly: GCF_026340565.1. Classification (NCBI taxonomy): domain Bacteria; kingdom Bacillati; phylum Actinomycetota; class Actinomycetes; order Kitasatosporales; family Streptomycetaceae; genus Kitasatospora; species Kitasatospora sp. NBC_01287. The sequence goes on along the minus strand of NZ_JAPEPB010000001.1, from coordinate 6,843,968 downwards.
CGCCACGGCCGTCGCCCACCACAAGAACGAGCCCGCCTGGGACCGCCCCGGGACGCCGACTCGGTGAGCTCCGTGGTCACACCAGTGGCGTAGGCGCGGTGGCCTGCGGCGTCCTCGACGGCCGTCCCACCGCCGTCACCGCCGGATTCGACGGATCACTGCGCGTGTGGGACCTGGCCGGCCGCACCTGCACCGCCGTCCTCCACCTGCCCTCTCCCTGCGCGGCCCTGGCGCTCACCGACTCGGGCCACCTGGTCGCCGCCTTCAACCGCGACCTCGCCGTCTTCACGCGACGACCGTGAGCGCGCGCGGCGACAGCCCGCACCGCAGCGCTGCCGCCACCCACGACGTCCGGCCTCAGCGACCGCCCGCGAACTCCCCCGCCCGCACGCCGGCCACGAACGCCTGCCACGCCTCGGCGCGATCGAAGCGAGTCGAACGTGATCGTATACCCGGCCGTCTCCGCAGGGGTCTCCATGTACAGGGTCCCCAAGCGACGACAACTCGGCGGCCCGCTGATGGTGCATCCCGCTAGCCTGACGCCATGGTGAGCGAGCAGTGTGCGGCCGGAGCGGTGGTCGGTTCAGCGGTAGGGGACGCACTGGGTGCCCCGTTCGAGTTCGGCGCGCCCGGAGTGTTCTCAGCCCGCTTCCCCCTTTCCACATCAGGTGGCGAGATGTGTGGGGGCGGCGGCTGGGAGGCCGGTGAGGCCACCGACGACACGCAGATGGCCGTCATGGTCGCCGAGTCCCTGCTGGAGCATCGCGGGCTGAACCTGCCGGACATCTTCGCCCGGTTCCAGCGCTGGGCTGCGGCCGAACCCAAGGACATCGGGCTGCAGACCGAGGACGTGCTGACCAACGGCATGCCGTGGGACCAGGCCGCGGCCGGGCACTTCCAGGTCAACCTGCGCGCCGCCGGGAACGGTTCGCTGATGCGGGCCGCGACCTCGGCCGTGTACTTCGCCCCCGGCGGACGCGAGGTGACGATGGCCGCCGCCCGCCGGATCGCCGCCCTGACCCATGGCGACGCCGCCGCCTGGGAGGGCACCGCGATCTTCCACGAGCTGGTCCGCCTCGCCTTGGTCGGCGACGATCCGCTGGCCGCCCTCCCGGAGATCCTCACCCTCGTCGACCCGCACCAGCGCGAGCGCTACGTCCGCGTCCTCGCGCCCGGCTGGCGCCCGGAGGATGCCACCGAGTTCAACGGTGCCGTCTGGCCCTGCCTGGGCTCCGCAGTCTGGGCCGTGCGCACCACCAGCGGCTACGAGGCGGCCGTACGTGCCGCCATCGACCTCGGTGGTGACACCGACACCGTTGCCGCCGTCACGGGTGGCCTCGCCGGCGCGATTTATGGCCTCTCCGCCGTCCCCGCCCACTGGACCGAGCCCCTGCACGTCCCGCTCCCCGGCCACAGCGGCCGGGTCCTGCGGCTGCCGGAGCTCCTCGACCTCGCGGACCGACTCGCCTCGCCCGCCACCCTGTGACCGCGCCACCGGAGGAGTCGTCCGGTGGCACGGTCAACGATCCTGGTGGCGGCTCGTCACACAGCCGCGTCAGCGGCCAGGCCCGCCCGGCTCCAGCTGCGCGAGGACGACGTCCCGCACTGCCCGGACCGCGTCCGGGGCCAGTTCGGCGAGGGCGGGGAGGGCGTGGCGCCAGCCGTCGGTGCGCAGGGCGGCGGCGAGGAGGGTGTGGGCGCGGGCGAGGCGGGCGGGGGTGGGGGCGGGGGGCGGGGTGGCGATCGCCGCGCAGGCGAGGGCGATGGCGAGTTGGCCGGCCTCCGGGTCGAGGGGCGTGCGCAGGGCTGGGGCGGGCAGGGCGGCGAGGCGGGTCGCGACCGCGCTGAGGCCGGCGCCGTCGTGCAGGAGGGCGTCAACCGCCTCCTCGAAGAGTGTGGGCTCGGGGTAGGCGTCGTAGACGATGGCGCAGATCGCGATCTGGTCGGGTGCCAGGAGTTCGAGCGGCGTCGCGTTCGACGAGGCGCTGAAGAGCTGGTGTGACCAGCCGGCATCACGCTCGCGGAGCAGCAGGCCGAGCAGCGCCAAGGTGTCCCGCTCGTGCAGGTGTTGCTCGCGCGGGCCCGGAGCCAGCAGCGACAGGGTGTCGAGCCAGTCCGGAAGCCGGTCGGGCAGCACCGTCCCGAGGTCCGCGATGAGTTGCAGATTGAGGTGGAGGCGAAGGTGGACGATGTTGTGGCGCTCGTCGAGGCTCTTGTCCGCCAGGCGCCGCTGCCATCGATCGGCCAGGGCTCGTGCCTCGGCCGTCGCCCGGGCCTCGTGGAGGGCGGCGGCGATCGGCAACTCGGCTTGCTGCCGCTGCTCGGCGAGGGCCCTGGCCTGTTCGGTGAACCCCAGGCGCGCCAGCACCTCGCCCGCCGCACCAGGGTCCGCGAAGGCGGGCACGCCGGGGTCCGCACTCGGGTATCCCACCGCCTCCAGCAGGGCGACCGCGCGCGGTCGGTCGGTCGCGGCCCGCCGCACCGCGGTGGCTGCCACGGCCCAGCCGCGCTCGCGCGGGGCGGTGATCGCGTCGGTGATCCGTTCGGCGTCGCCGAACTCGCCGCAGCCGGCGAGGGCGCCAACAAGGGCGGCCAGGCAGCGGTCGTCGCCCCAGCCGTGGCTGACCTCCGCCAGCTCGGAGGCTTCCACCAGCACCGTCTCGCCGAGCCGCTCGGCGGCATCGCGATCACGCTCGACGGCGACCTCCGTGAGCGCGGCGTGGGCGCGGAGCCGCGCGCGCCCGGGGGCCAGCTGCTCGATCCATCGCTCCGCCACCGCGAGGCCATCCGCCTCGCAGCGCCCGGCCAGATAGCGCACCGTCTCCGGCCACGGCAGGTGGAAGGGATCATTCGCCAGATCCGGTCGACCTGCCGCGCAGTAGGCGGCACCGATCTGACTTGACGTCAGCCAGCTGTACGCCGCCTTCCTGAGCCTGCGGGCGACTTCACCGGCCTCGGCGACCAGGCCGCTGCCGGCCAGTGCCTCGATGAACAGGCAGCCGTGCTCCCGCAGCCCGCCGGAGGTCAGGACTCGCCCGTCCGCCCAGACGGCGCGGGCCAGTCGGCGGGCCAGGTCCGGCAGTTGGTCGCGGAGCTGGACGGACGCGGTGGCCGCGGCCGTCACCGGGGCGCCGGGGGCCAACCGCGACTCGGCCGCCGCCACCAACTCGGCGGCGGCGCGCGCGCCCTGCTCCGGGTCGACCGCAGCGGCGGTCCGGGCCAGCGCGGCCAGGTAGTCGATCGCGGGTCGCGGGGCGAACTCGGCAGGGTACGGCCAGTCGTCCGGTTCCCGCACCCTGGCGAGGAGGCGCGCGGCCAACTGCCGGTCACCGGGGGCGAGGGCCTCGGCGACGGCGAGCAGCGCCATCCGGGCTTCGTCGTTCATCCGGTACTCGACGTCCACCACCTCGGCATCGTCGAAATCACCGCTGGCGCCGAAGTCCAGTTCTGGTATCGCGTCCTGGAGCGTGTCGGCCAGCGCGATCGCCTCAACCGCCAGGCCGGCGGTGGCGAGCGCCACCGCGCGGCGTGTGGTGAGTTCCTGGGCATGCTCCTCGTCGGATGGCGTCCAGGGGTCGCCCCGGGGCGTGTCCAGGACCAGCCCCGCCTCGGCCACCAGCGCCGCCGTCCGGGACGGGTCCACGGTGGCCAGCGCCTCGGCCACCCCGGTCAGCGCCTCGGCCCGCGGCAGTCCGGGGGGCAGGGTGCGGGCGAGCCCCTCGGCCCGGTGGACCTGGCCCAGGCGGGCCAGCACGCCGGGCAGCTCCGGGGGGACGAAGCTGTTGCGGCGGGCCAGCAGGTCGCCGGCGGCCGCGAGGGCGGCCAGGCCCGCCGGTTCGTCCCCCAGCAGGGCCCGCACCTGGTCGAGTTCGGCCAGCACGGGCGCGTCGCTGCCCAGCACGGCGCGCAGCCGGGTGTGCCGGGCCAGGTCGACGGCCAGGGCGGTGGCGCGCGTGCGGTCGCCTGCCGCGATGGTCATCGGCGGGTAGGTCAGCAGCAGGTAGCGCGGGGTCCCAGACGGCCAGCCGAGGGCGCGGTAGCGGTCGGCCCAGGCGTGCAGGCGGTCACGGTACGGGTCGAGGTCTGGTCCGAACGCGTCGAGGGCCGCGGTGAACAGGGTGTCGTGGGCGTAGAGGTAGCCGCCGTCCCGCGCGCGCAGGATCCGACCGAACGGGCCGTCGAGGCGCGCCCGCACCAGGAAGCCCTCCCTGCCGGTGAGTTCGCGCAGGTCGGCGAGGTTCAGCGCGCCCCGGGCGGCGGCGAGCAGCCCGAGGATCTCGCGGTCCAGGCTGTCACCGTCCAGCGCCCGGGTGAGCTCGTAGCGGGCGTTGTGCTCCAGGCCGCGCGCGGCGGCGGTGGCGGTCAGGCTCGTGACGGGGCAGTCCCGTAGTGGGTGGCTTCCCGGAACATCCTGCGGGATGCCCGGGTTGGGGCGGCTGGTGACCAGCACCCGGACGTTCGCCGGCAGCCGCTCGGGGAGCGAGGCGGCGATGCTCCCTTGCGAGGACCGGTCCTCGTCCAGGCCGTCCACGACGAGCAGCAGGACTCCGTCGGTGGCGGCCGCCGCGTCGTGCAGCAGCTGCCGGCGCTCCTGGTCGCGGCCGGCCGGAGTGGCGTGCGGGGCTGGTTCGACCCCGGCGACGGCCGCGAGTTGGCGCACCAGCTGCTCGGTGAACGCGGCGCTGTCGGCCTGCCCAGCCTGCCGCGAGGTGACGAAGAAGCAGACCGGGACGACCCCGGGTGGCGGGTGCAGGGCGAACCAGGCGGCCAGCGTGGTCTTTCCGGCCCAGGGCGGGCCCTGGAGCCGGCGGTACGGTTCGGTGCCCGCGCAGAAGGCGGCCAGGTCGGCGAGTTCGGCGTCCCGGTCGTCCAGGTGCTCGGGGGTCAGGTCGTGCAGCAGGGCCCGCAGGCCGGGCGGCGCGGCCGGGCGCACGACGTCCGGGAGCCGGGTGAGTCCGGCGCCCAGCAGCGCGGTCAGGGTGGCGAGTTCGTCGGGTGCGAGCCGCTCGGCCCAGCGGTCCACCCGGCTGGCCGCCAACCGCCCCGGCCCATCGCCCGAATGGTGTTCGCTGACCACCCCGATGAGGTGTCCGCCACTGAAGACGGCCGCACCGGACATGCCGTCCCAGACCGAGCCCGGCACCGGCACTCGCAGGTCCAGCGTGCCCTCGCGCCGGTTGGAGAGCGGCGAGCAGAGTGCCCGCACGTGTTCCAGGTCGCGGTACTTCCCCTGGCCGTCGGCGTCATCGCGCAGCTTGAAGCGCGGGAAGCCGGCCGCGCTGCAGTACAGCACCGCGTCGTGCTCGCCGACCCGTCCGTAGGAGACCGGAGCGTAGGAGACCGGCGCGACGCGATCGCCCGCGTCCTCGAAGCGCAGCACCGCGACGTCGACGCCGGCGTGCGCGAAGACGACCTCGGCCTCGAACTGCCGCTCCCCGGGCCGATCCGCGTCGAACCGCACCCGCACCCCGGCGGCACCCGCAGCCGCTGCCACGCCCGCACCCGCACCCGCACCCGCACCCGCCACCACGCCCGCCACCACGTGCGCCGCCGTGAGCACCACTCCCGGCCCGACCAAGTAGCCCGAGCCCCGCCGCCCACCCGCGATCACCTCGGCGACCCGCTCGACCCGCAGACCGGTCACCGCTCCCCGTCAACCGCCTCGTCGCCGATCAGCACCGGCGAGGGCGTGCCGCCCTCGGCCACCAGAACCGGCTGCAGCGTCAGGGTGATCTTCTGCGTCCGGGAGTGGGTCAGCTTCCCGTCCCCACCGGCCTCCACCACCCAGAACTTGACCTTCCCGCTCCCCCCGGCCGCCCGTTCCACGGCGACCGTCGCCTCGACCTCCACCGCCCCCAGCTCGAACCGCAGCGCCTGCCCGTCCCCGCCCGCGATCGCCGCGTTCAGCTCGCCCCGCAACTCCCGGATCAGCTCCGCCAGCTCGATCACGCGTCCCCCTCAGGTCACCTGTGCGCCATGCTATCGGGGGCGCCGACGGCGCGGATCCCGCCGGGGGACGCCCGCCACCGGCAGGCGCCCCGACGGGATCAGGGATCAGACGTCAGGACTCACGCGTCAGGACTCAGACGTCAGGACTCACGCGTCAGCGATCAGCCGTCAGTTGTCCAGCTGCCCCACGTGGTGCACCCGCACCAGGTTGGTCGAGCCCGCCAGGCCCGGGGGCGAGCCGGCCGTGATGATGACGACGTCGCCCTTCTCGCAGCGGCCCAGGCTGAGCAGTTGGGCGTCGACCTGGGCGACCATCTCGTCCGTGGTCGGCACGAACGGGCCGAGGAAGGTCTCCACGCCCCAGGTCAGGGCCAACTGGCTGCGCACCGAGGGCTCGTAGGTGAAGGCGAGCACCGGGATCGGCGAGCGGTAGCGGGTCAGGCGGCGGGCGGTGTCGCCGCTCTGGGTGAAGGCGACGAGGTACTTGGCGCCCAGGAAGTCGCCGATCTCGGCGGCCGCGCGGGCGACGGCGCCGCCCTGGGTGCGGGGCTTGTTGCGCACGGTCAGCGGCGGGAGGCCGGCCTCCAGCACCTCCTCCTCGACCGCCTCGATGATCCGGCCCATGGTCTTGACCGTCTCGACCGGGTACTTGCCGACCGAGGTCTCGCCGGAGAGCATCACCGCGTCGGTGCCGTCGAGCACGGCGTTGGCGACGTCCGAGGCCTCGGCGCGGGTGGGGCGGGAGGCGTGGATCATCGAGTCGAGCATCTGGGTGGCCACGATGACCGGCTTGGCGTTGCGCTTGGCCAGCTTGATGGCGCGCTTCTGGACCAGCGGGACCTGCTCCAGCGGCATCTCCACGCCCAGATCGCCGCGGGCGACCATCAGGCCGTCGAAGGCGTCGACGATGGCGTCCAGGTTGTCGACGGCCTGGGGCTTCTCGATCTTGGCGATGACGGGGAGGAAGCGGCCCTCCTCGCGCATCACGGTGTGCACGTCCTCGATGTCCTTGCCGCTGCGCACGAAGGAGAGCGCGATCAGGTCGGCGCCGATCCGCAGGGCCCAGCGCAGGTCGGCGACGTCCTTGTCGCTGAGCGCGGGCACGGAGACGGCGACTCCGGGCAGGTTGAGGCCCTTGTGGTCGGAGACCAGGCCGCCTTCGATGACGATGCAGCGCACCCGCGGTCCGTCGACGTGGGTGACCTCCAGGCAGACCCGGCCGTCGTCGATCAGGATCCGCTCCCCGCGCGCGACGTCATTGGCGAGCCCGGGGTAGGTGGTGCCGCAGATCTCGCGGTCACCGGGGACGTCGTCCACCGTGATGGTGAAGTCGTCGCCGCGTTCGAGGAGTACGGGGCCCTCGGCGAAAGTACCGAGGCGGATCTTCGGACCTTGAAGGTCGACCAGGATGCCGACGCTGCGGCCGGTCTCGTCGGCGGCCTTGCGGACCCGGCGGTACCGTTCCTCGTGTTCGGCCTGGGAGCCGTGGCTCAGGTTGAAGCGGGCGATGTCCATGCCGGCGTCGACCAGGGACTTGATCTGGTCGTACGAGTCGGCGGCGGGCCCGAGAGTACAGACGATTTTTGCTCGGCGCATGGCTCCGAGGGTATGCATTACCCGCGCGTAACAAAGACGTTCCGACGGATCGTCATGTGACCACTGCGGGAAGCTTCGTTGAACTTTCTGATGAATCATGACATCCCTTGATCCGCAGGCGGGTTGACGACACCGAGCCCGGAACCGATGCGGATCCGTGAAGGGCTGTTCACCTCCGGTTCATCGTCCCGACAGCCCGTGCTCCCGCCCCGGCGGGACGCTCGGGCCCATCGGCACGACACGACGGGCCCATCGGCCCGGCCCGGCGAAGGGGGACCCGTCGGTCCGGCCCGGCGGGCGGGGGACGGGGACGGGGGACGGGGACGCGATGAGACGCCTGCTCGGGTTGCTGGTGGCCGCGGGCCTGCTGGTCGGCGTGGTGGCCGTGGTCCTGCAGCGGCACCAACCGCCCGGGCCGAGCACCGCGACCGTCAGGCTCACCGGCCTGATCGGGTCGGAGAAGGCGGACTTCTTCGCCGACGAGCAGGTCCAGCAGGCCCTCGCCGCCAAGGGTCTGACCGTCTCGGTCCAGCACTCGGGCTCCTGGCAGATGGCCGACGACGCGAAGGGCGGCGGCTTCGACTTCGCGTTCCCGGCCAGTTCGGTGGCCGCCAAGGCGATCAGCACCCCGATCACCACCACGCCGGTGCGCCCGTTCTACTCCCCGCTGGTGCTGGTCGCGCACGCGGACACCGCGCGGTTCCTGGCGGACAACGGCCTGGCGAGCCAGGACCCGACGTCGAAGATCTGGACCTTCCGGATGGCCGCCTACCTGAAGGACGTGCAGAGCGAGCTGAGTTGGAGCGACCTGACCGGCGGGACCCGACCGCCCGACGTCGCCGGGAAGATCTACGTCGCCACCACCGACCCGAGCAGTTCCTCCTCCGCCGCGCTCTACCTGGCGGTGATGTCCTACCTCGACAACGGCAGCCAGGTGGTTTCGGACCAGAGCGGAATCGACCGGGTCAGCCCACTTCTGCGGTACCTGATCGCGAACCAGGGCGCTCTGCTCGCCAGCAGCGACCAGCTCTTCCGGGACTTCGTGGCCGGCACCGGCAAGCCGCTGAGCTGGACGTACGAGTCCGAGGTCGCCGAGCAGGCGATGAAGGGCAAGCTGCCCGACGACACGGTGGTGCTCTATCCGGACATCGACATCCAGAGTGACCACACCCTCGTGGAGTTGACGAAGGGCTCGGACGCGCTGGCCCAGGCCCTGCTGACCGACCCGACCCTGATCGAGCTGGAGGCCCGGTACGGCTTCCGGCCCACCAACGACAGCCAGGCGATGGTCCAGGCGCTCATCGCGAAGACCGGCAAGCAGCAGACCAGCTTCCCGCTCGACCTCGGCTCGCTGGGCACCTTCCAACCACCGACACCCACCACCGGCACGCTGCAGGCGCTGGTGAACGCGGTGTCCGCCACGGGGAGCAGCTGATGACCGAGCCGATCACCCGCCGCTCGCTGGTCGGTGCCCTGGCGCTGGGCCTGGCGGCGCTGGCCACCGGGTGCGACAGCGGCCACGGGCCGGGGCCCGCGCCGGGCCCGAGCGGCGGCCAGGAGGGCAGCACCGGCTCCACGGCCCCGGGGGGCGCCGGCGACCCGCCGCCGTCCGGCGCGCCGTACACCCTGCGGGTGCTGGCCGGCAGCGAACTGCAGGACCTGCAGCCGGTCCTCGATGACGTGCGGAAGGCCACCGGGGTCAGCGTCCGGTTCACCTACACCGGCACCCTGGACGGCGCCGCGACGGTCTCCTCCGGCAAGGCCGACGGGACGTACGACGCCCTCTGGTTCGGCTCCAACCACTACCTGCGGCTGGACCAGGGCGCGGCCGGCAAGCTGCTCTCGGAGACCTCGGTGATGGTCTCGCCGGTGGCGCTCGGGGTGCGCTCCTCGGTGCTCGCCACGCTCGGCTGGGACCCGGCGCACACCACCTGGTCGCAGGTCGGGCAGGCGGTGGCGGCGAACGGCCTGACCTTCGGCATGACGGACCCCTCGCAGTCCAACTCCGGCTTCTCCGCGCTGATCGGGCTGGCGGCCGCCTTCTCCGGTGCCCAGGCGGCGCTGACCCAGGACGACGTGGCGAAGGCCACCCCGGCGCTGCGCGGCTTCTTCGCGGGCCAGCAGCTCACCTCGGGCTCCTCGGGCTGGCTGGCGCAGGCCTACCAGCGCGCGGCGCGGGGCGGCGCGGGGCGGCAGGTGGGGGCGCTGGTGAACTACGAGTCGGTGCTGCTCTCGCTGAACCGCACGCTGCCCACCGACGCGCAACTGACGGTGATCCGGCCCGCCGACGGCGTGGTGTCCGCCGACTACCCGCTCACCCTGCTGAGTTCGGCCGGCGCCGGGGCCAGGGACGCGTTCAGCCGGTTGACCGCCGAGTTGCTGCGGCCCGAGGTGCAGCGCCAGATCTCCGACACCACCGAGCGGCGGCCGGTGGTGCCGGGCGTCGCGCCGGGCCCGGGCCTGGGCACCGACCGGCGGCCCGAACTGCCGTTCCCCGGGAGCCGGGCGGTGGCGGACGCGCTGCTCGCCGCCTACCAGAACCAGCTGCGCCGCCCCTCGCGCACGGTCTACGTGCTGGACACCTCGGGCTCGATGCAGGGGGCCCGGCTGGACGGGCTGAAGCAGGCGCTGGGGCAGCTGACCGGGGCGGACGGCAGCCCGGCGGCCAACGGGTTCCGCGAGCGCGAGGAGGTCACGCTGATCTCCTTCGCGGACGACGTGAAGTGGGAGCACACCCACCAGGTGCCCGACACCGCGCCGCAGGCCGAACTGGCCTCGATCGAGGCGGACGTGCAGAGCCTGTCGGCCGGCGGGGGCACCGCGATCTACAGCACGTTGGAGCACGCGTACCAGCTCGTCGCGCAGCAGCAGGCGGCGGCGCGGGACGACCGGTTCACCTCGATCGTGCTGATGACCGACGGCGAGAGCAACGAGGGCGACTCGGCGGACGGGTTCACCGCCTTCTACCGGGCGCTGCCGACCGCCCAGCAGACGGTGCCGGTCTTCCCGATCCTCTTCGGCGAGGGCGCGCTCGCGCAGTTGCAGGGGATCGCGGACACCACGGGCGGCAAGCTGTTCGACGCGACGGCGGGTCCGAGCGCGCTGGACGGGGTCTTCGAGGAGATCCGTGGCTACCAGTGACCGGCGCGGCAGGGTGCTGCCGCGCTGGTTCGGCACCCGGGCGCACTACCTGGGTAGCGGCGGGGCGGCGGCGGGCCTGGTGGTGTCGCTGGTCGACGGGCTCGGACTGACCAGCGCGGCGGTGGTCGGCGGGCTGTACGCGGCGGGGGCGGTACTGGGGGTCGCCTTCCGCCGGAAGGACCCGACGCCGACCCCTGAACCGCCCCCCGGCCCGACCCCGCCGCCGATCCCCGACCCGCACCCGACCTCGGAGCCACCCCCGACCCCGGAGCCACCCCCGCCTCCGACCGAGTCCCTCCGGGCGCGACTGGCCGGCCAGCGCACGCGGGTGGCGCAGGCGCGCTGGCCGGAGCAGGGAACGACACTGGCCCGCTACCTGCTGGACGAGCTGGAGCGCTGGCTGCCGGCCACCGCCGCCGAGCAGCCGCACGAGTGGCCCGGCGAGCGGGTCGAGGAGGCGGTGGCCGCGCTGGAGCACTACGAGCGGGACCGGTCCTGGCAGCGGCTGGAGCCGGACGGCCCCTCGCCGGAGGAGGCGCTCGCCGAGCGGGTGGGTGCGGTACTGGACGAGCTGGGGGCGGCCGGCCGCCTCAGTGCGCCGAGTGCCGCTCGGCGCCGCGGTGCCGGTGGCCCTTGAGTTCGCTGTGGCCGGGCATCGCACCGGTCAGCGCCCGCTCCTCGGGCCCTCGGCGCCCGCCGTGGCTGAACGGGGCCTCCCCGGTCAGCGCCGCGTAGCTGCCGTAGCCCGCGGCGGCCGCGCCACCACCGGGGCCGGCGTGCAGCACCGGGCCGACCGTGCCCGGCGCTCCGCCGCTGCCGGTGGCCATGCCGCGGCGCTCCAGCAGCTCCTGAGTGCCGCGGCGCAGCTTGAGGCTGGTCTTCTTGCCCGTCGTCTTCTTGCCCGTGGGTCGCTTGGTCATCACTGGCCTCCCATCGACGCCTTTCTGCGATGGTATGTCCAGTTCCGACCGGTTTCACCCGAGCAGAGCAGAGCGGGGCGGGGCGGGGCGCAGCGGCACAGCAGTGCGGCGCCGCGCCCCGCCCGCGCACTCAGAACGGGAAGCGGCTGCGCCCGTGCTGGATGGAGATCCACTTCTGCGTGGTGAAGGCCTCCACCGTGGACTCGCCGTTCAGCCGGCCCACCCCGGAGTTCTTCTCGCCGCCGAACGGCACGATCGGCTCGTCGTGGATGGTGCCGTCGTTGACGTGGATCATGCCGGTCTCGATCCGCTGGGCCACCCGCACCCCGCGCTCGATGTCGGCGGTGTGCACCGCGCCGCTGAGGCCGAAGGGGGTGTCGTTGGCGATCGCCACCGCCTCGTCCTCACCGTCGAAGGGCACCAGCAGGACGACCGGGCCGAAGAGCTCGCGGTGCAGGATCGGGGCCTGCGGGTCCAGGTCGGTGAGCACCACGGGTGCCATCAGGGTGCCCACGGTGGTGCCGCGCAGCAGTACGGTGGCGCCGTCGGCCACCGCCTGGTCGACCTGGGCGGTGAGCGCGTCCGCCTGGGTCGTGTTGATCAGCGGGCCGATCTGGGTGGCCGGGTCCTTGGGGTCGCCGACGGTGAGCGAGGCGGTCTTGGCGACGAACTTCTCGGTGAACTCGGCCAGCACCGCGCGGTCCACCAGCACCCGGTTGGCGGCCATGCAGACCTGGCCCTGGTGCGCGAAGCGGCTGAAGACGGCCGCGTCCACCGCGTAGTCGACGTCCGCGTCGTCCAGCACGAGCAGTGCGCTGTTGCCGCCCAGCTCCAGCACCGAGCGCTTGAAGTGCGAGGCGGCGACGGTGGCCACGTGCCGGCCCACCCGGTCCGAGCCGGTGAAGGAGATCGCCTTGGGCACCGGGTGCTCCAGCAGCGCGTCACCGATCTCCGCGATGTCGGTGACCACCACGTTGAGCAGGCCCGCCGGCAGGCCGGCGTCCTCGAAGATCTTGGCGAGCAGGGTGCCGCCGACGATCGGGGCGTCCTGGTGCGGCTTGAGCACCACGGCGTTGCCGAGCGCGAGCGCGGGGGCGACCGGCTTCATCGACAGGAAGAGCGGGAAGTTGAAGGGGCTGATCACGCCGACCACACCGACGGGCAGGCGGTAGAGGCGGTTCTCCTTGCCGTCCACCGGCGAGGGCAGGATCCGGCCCTCGGGGCGGATCGCCAGCTGCATCGCCTCGCGCAGCATGTCCTTGGTCAGCGAGAGCTCGAAGGCGGCCTTGAGGTGGGTGCCGCCGAGCTCGGCGATGATCGTCTCGGTGATCTCCTGCTCGCGCTCCTCGACGATCCGCAGGGCGCGCTCGAAGACCAGCCGGCGGGTGTAGGGGTTGGTCGCGGCCCAGTCGCGCTGCGCCCGTTCGGCCGCCCGGTAGGCCTGGTCGACCTCGGCGACGGTGGCCACCGTGATCGCGGCCAGCTTCTCGCCGTTGTAGGGGTTGATGTCGACGATGTCCCAGGAGCCGCTGCCCTGGCGCCATTCACCGTCGATGTACTGCAGGGCGAGTTCCGAAAAGTGCGACACCAGGCTCCCCTTCACAAACTGACAGGGGATCATCCTACTGATATGTCAGGTCTCTTGGAGCAGAGTCCGGAGAAGCTCGCGACTGTGTTCGGCGCTCAGGCTGTCGGACCGCAGCCGCTCCAGGGAGTCGACGTACTCGGCCACTTCGCGCGGGCGGTCCAGGTAGAGCGCGGTGGTGAACTGCTCCAGGTAGACGACCTCGGCGAGGTCGGACTCCCGGAAGGCGAGCAGCGAGAAGGCGCCGGTCTCGGCGGAGAGGCCGTCGAAGCCCAGCGGCATCACCTGCAGCTCGATCCGCGGCGAATCGGCCAGCTCCAGCAGCCGGACCAGCTGACCGCGCATCACCTCGGGGCCGCCGCAGGGGCGGCGCAGCGCGGCCTCGTCGATCACGGTGACCAGGCCCGGGCCGCCCTCGGCGGCCAGCAGCCGCTGGCGGCGCATCCGCACCTCGACCCGGCGCTCGATCTCCTCCTGCGGGGCGCTCTGCGCGCCGAGCCGGATCACCGCGCGGGCGTACTCCTCGGTCTGCAGCAGGCCGGGGACGAACTGCACCTCGTAGGTGGAGATGGTGCCGGCCGACTCCTCGAAGCCCAGGTAGGTCTGGAACCAGCCGGGCACCACGTCGGCGTAGGCGTGCCACCAGGGGGTGGCGTTGGCGGCGCGCACCATCGAGAGCACCTCGGTGCGCTCGGTCGCGCCGGTGACACCGTAGAGGGTGAGCAGGTCGGCGACGTCGCGCTCCTTGAAGCTGACCCGGCCCAGCTCCATCCGGCCGATCTTCGACTCGGAGGCGCGGATCTCGTAGCCGGCGTCCTCCCGGGTGACCCCCTGGGCCTCGCGCAGTCGGCGCAGTTGTGAGCCGAGCAGCAGTCGTCGGACCGTCACCCCGCTGCCGGTCTGGCCCGTCCCGCTGCTCATCGCGCCCCGCTCCTCCCCTGGATCCTTCCGCGCCGCAGTCTGCCATGTCCACCTGACACAAGCACGGGATGGAACCTGTGAGTTCACCCAGGCGTCCAACGCCTGACCGACGAACCATCAGCTTTCCCGGAGGAGTTGAGCCGCATGACCTGGCGCGTCCATCGCACGGCCGCCGCGCTGCTGCTGGCCGTGGTGCTGACCGGCTGCGGCCGGGGGGTCGGCACCGATCCGGGCTCGCTGTCGGCGGGCCCGGCAGGCCCGGTGCCCCCGGCGGCGACCGTGCCGCCCGCCACGACGGCGCCGAGCGGGGCGGCGCTGGCCCGGGCCCGGGCGCTGGCCGCGGCCTGGCCCGGGTCGGCCGCGGCCCGGAGCTGGCGCACCGGCTACGTCCCGGAGTCGGTGCCGCCCGAGTGGCTCCCGGCGGACGCCTTCCACTCCAAGGCCGACAAGATCGCCTACCAGTCCGGGCAACTGGACCTGCGCACCGCGCTGCCGTACTCCCCCGAGACCGGGACGGTGACCTGGGCGGACGGCTCGACGGCGGTCCTGCCGCTGCTGCCGCCGGCCCGGGTGCTGGCCGGCCTGCGCGACCCGGCCGCCCCCACGGCGGGGGCGAGCCGGCTGGCCGTCACCGCGATCGCCCCCGGCGCCCGGCAGGTGCTCACCAGCCGGGGCCGGGCGACCATCCCGGTCTGGGAGTTCACCATCGCCGGGTACCAGCAGCCCTTCGTCTACCCGGCGGTGGCCGGACCGCCGTCCCCGTACAGCTCCCTGACTCCAACGCCGACACCGACACCGGCCACCGGCCCGCTGCCCGCCGGGCTGACCGCCGTGGTCAACTGGAGCGCCACCTCGCCGGACGGGCTGACCCTCACCGCCGCCGAGGAGAACGGCGGGTGCGAGCGCCCACTACCCGGGCAGGTCTACGAGACGGACCAGGTGGTGGTGCTGATCGGGCAGCGCAGCGTCCCGCCGAGCGGCCGGGCCTGCCCGGCCGACATGCGAGTCGCCCCCGCGCGGTTCCGGCTCACCCGCCCGCTCGGCGACCGCGACGTGCTGGACGCGGCCGGCGGGCAGCCGCTGGCACTCATGCCGCTGCAGCCCGGCGGCCCGATCCGCTCCCCGTCGCCGTCCCCGTCCCCGCCGCTGTCCCCGTCCCCGTGACCTGATCAGCCGCGCCCTGATCAGCCGCGCCCTGCGGGATCAGCCGTTCGAGCAGCAGCAGGGCGGGCGCTGGCGGCCCTGCTCGGCCGCGGCCGGGCCCAGGTCCTCAGCGAGCTCGCCTCCCCCGCCTCCACCACCGAACTCACCGCCCGCACCGGCCAGTCGGCCCCCAACGTCGCCCACCACCTCGCCGTCCTGCACGCGGCGGGCCTGGTGGGCCGCCACCGCACCGGCCGCACCGTGCTCTACCTGCGCACCGCGCTGGCCGAGGCGCTGGCACCCGGCGGCTGACCGGTCCTGGCAGGGGCACGGGCACGCGCAACGGCGCCTGCCCCCAGCTGGTCGGGGAGGGGGCAGGCGCCGTTCTGACGCTCCGTTGGGGACCGGCGGCTCTGACGGTCCAACGGGTTTGGTGCGGCCCGCGCGGAGCGGGCGGTGTGCGGGAGGGTGTCCTGGAGCGGTGCGGGAGTCAGACCACCAGCGGGCGGTCGGTGGGGCGGATCGGGGCGGGCAGCGGGGTCTTGCCGCCCAGGTAGGCGTCGACCGCCGCGGCCGCCGAACGGCCCTCGGCGATCGCCCAGACGATCAGCGACTGACCGCGCCCGGCGTCACCGCAGACGTAGACGCCTGGGGTGTTGGTGGCGAACTTGCCGTCCCGGGCCACGTTGCCGCGCGCGTCCAGCTCGACGCCGAGCTGCTCGACCAGGCCGTTCTTCACGTCGGTGCCGGTGAAGCCCATGGCCAGGGTGACCAGCTGCGCCGGGATCGCCCGCTCGGTGCCGGGCACGGGCTCGAACCGGCCGTCCTTGAACTCCACCTCGACCAGGTGCAGTTCGGCCACGTTGCCGTCCTCGTCACCGGTGAAGTGGGTGGTGTTCACGGAGTAGACACGTCCCTCCTTGCCCGCCTCCGGCGAGGAGTGTCCCCCTGCCTGGTTGCCCACCGTCGTCGTCTCCCGGACGTGGATGGCCTCCTCGTGCGCGGAGGTGACCTTGTAGGTCATCGGCATGGTCGGCCAGGGCTGGTTTCCGGGGCGCTCGTCGCCGGGGCGCGGCATGATCTCCAGCTGGGTGACCGAGGCCGCCCCCTGGCGCAGCGCGGTGCCCAGGCAGTCGGCGCCGGTGTCGCCGCCGCCGATCACGATGACGTGCTTGCCCTTGGCGCTGATCGGAGTGTCGACGTAGTCGCCCTCCTGCACCTTGTTGGCCAGCGGCAGGTACTCCATCGCCTGGTGGATGCCGCCCAGCTCCCGGCCGGGCACCGGCAGGTCGCGCGCGGTGGTGGCACCGGCGGCCACCACGACCGCGTCGAAGCGCTCGCGCAGCTGCTGGCCGGTGATGTCCTCCCCGACGTGGACCCCGGTGCGGAACCGGGTGCCCTCCGCGCGCATCTGCTCGATGCGGCGGTTGATGTGCCGCTTCTCCATCTTGAACTCGGGGATGCCGTAGCGCAGCAGGCCGCCGATGCGGTCGGCCCGCTCGTAGACGACCACGGTGTGGCCGGCCCGGGTGAGCTGCTGGGCGACGGCCAGCCCGGCCGGGCCCGAGCCGACCACGGCGACCGTCTTGCCGGAGAGGCGCTCGGGCACCTGCGGGCGCACCCCGCCGTTGTCCCAGGCCTTGTCGATGATGGTGACCTCGACGTTCTTGATGGTCACCGCGTCCTGGTTGATCCCCAGCACGCAGGCCGACTCGCACGGCGCCGGGCAGAGCCGCCCGGTGAACTCCGGGAAGTTGTTGGTCGCGTGCAGCCGCTCGATCGCGCCCGTCCAGTCGTCCCGGAAGGCGAGGTCGTTCCACTCGGGGATCAGGTTCCCGAGCGGGCAGCCGTTGTGGCAGAACGGGATGCCGCAGTCCATGCAGCGGCCGGCCTGCTTGGTGATGATCGGCAGCAGGCTGCGCTCGACGTAGACCTCGTTCCAGTCCCGCAGACGCACGTCCACGGGACGGCGCTCGGCCAACTGCTTGCCTGTGGTCAGGAAGCCCTTGGGGTCAGCCATGTGCCGCCTCCATCATCTTGCGAGTGGTCTCGGACTCGGAGAGTCCATCGCGCTCAGCGGCGTCCTTGGCGGCGAGCACAGCCTTGTAGTCGGTCGGCATGATCTTGGAGAAGCGGGAGACCCCGCTGCCCCAGTCGGCCAGCAGCTCGGCGGCAGCCGTCGAGCCGGTCTCCTCGTAGTGCAGTTGCACGGTCTCGCGCAGCCAGTCGCGGTCCTCGGCGTCGGGGGCCTCGATGCCGACCATGCCGCCGTTGACGTTGGCCGGACGCAGGTCCAGGACGAACGCGATGCCGCCGGACATGCCCGCGGCCAGGTTGCGGCCGGTCTCGCCGAGGATGACCACCCGGCCGCCGGTCATGTACTCCAGGCCGTGGTCGCCCACGCCCTCGACCACCAGGGTGGCCCCGGAGTTGCGGACCGCGAAGCGCTCACCGGCCTTGCCGCGCAGGTGGATCCGGCCGCTGGTGGCACCGTAGCCGATGGTGTTGCCGGCGATCACGTGCGCCTGGGCGTCGTTGCCGATCGCCGCCGCGTCGCGGGCCGGGCGGACCACCAGCACGCCGCCGGACAGGCCCTTGCCGACGTAGTCGTTGGCGTCGCCCTCCAGGCGCAGCGTGATGCCGCGCGGCACGAAGGCGCCGAAGGACTGGCCGGCGCTGCCGGTGAAGGTCACGTCGATGGTGCCCTCGGGCAGGCCCTCGCCTCGGTACCGCTTGGTCACCTGGTGGCCGAGCATGGTGCCCACCGTGCGGTTGACGTTGCGGATCGGCAGCTGGACGCGCACCGCCTCGCCGCGCTCCAGGGCGTCCTGGGCCAGCTCGATCAGCTGGTTGTCGAGCGCCTTGTCCAGCGCGTGGTCCTGCGCGGTGGTGCGGTGCAGGGCCGCGCCCTCGGGCAGCTCGGGGACGTGGAAGAGCGGGGCCAGGTCGAGCCCGGCTGCCTTCCAGTGCTCGATGGCGGCGTCGGCGTCGATGTGCTCGGCGCGGCCGACGGCCTCCTCGATCGAGCGGAAGCCCAGCTCGGCGAGGATCTCGCGGACCTCCTCGGCGATGAACTCGAAGAAGTTGACCACGAACTCGGGCTTGCCGGAGAAGCGCTCGCGCAGCACCGGGTTCTGGGTGGCGACGCCGACCGGGCAGGTGTCCAGGTGGCAGACCCGCATCATGATGCAGCCCGAGACGACCAGCGGCGCGGTGGCGAAGCCGAACTCCTCGGCGCCGAGCAGCGCGGCGATCACCACGTCGCGGCCGGTCTTCAGCTGGCCGTCGGTCTGCACCACGATCCGGTCGCGCAGGCCGTTGAGCAGCAGGGTCTGCTGGGTCTCGGCCAGGCCGAGCTCCCAGGGGCCGCCCGCGTGCTTGAGCGAGGTGAGCGGGGAGGCGCCGGTGCCGCCGTCGTGGCCGGAGACCAGCACCACGTCGGCGTGGGCCTTGGAGACGCCGGCCGCGACCGTGCCCACGCCCACCTCGGAGACCAGCTTCACGTGGATGCGGGCGTCGGGGTTGGCGTTCTTGAGGTCGTGGATCAGCTGGGCCAGATCCTCGATGGAGTAGATGTCGTGGTGCGGCGGCGGCGAGATCAGGCCGACGCCCGGGGTCGAGTGCCGGGTCTTCGCCACCCACGGGTAGACCTTGTGGCCGGGCAGCTGGCCGCCCTCGCCGGGCTTGGCGCCCTGGGCCATCTTGATCTGGATGTCGTCGGCGTTGACCAGGTACTCGCTGGTGACGCCGAACCGGCCGGAGGCGACCTGCTTGATCGCCGAGCGGCGCTCGGGGTCGTGGAGGCGCTCGGGGTCCTCGCCGCCCTCGCCGGTGTTGGACTTGCCGCCCAGGCGGTTCATCGCGATGGCCAGCGTCTCGTGCGCCTCCATCGAGATGGAGCCGTAGGACATGGCGCCGGTGGAGAAGCGCTTGACGATCTCGGCGACCGGCTCGACCTCGTCGAGCGGGATCGGCGCGCGGCCCTTGCCGTCCAGCTGGAACAGGCCGCGCAGCGTCATCAGCCGCTCGGACTGCTCGTTCACCCGGCCGGTGTACTGCTTGAAGATGTCGTACCGGCGGTTGCGGGTGGCGTGCTGCAACCGGAAGACGGTGTCGGGGTCGAAGAGGTGGGGTTCGCCCTCGCGCCGCCACTGGTACTCGCCGCCGATCTCCAGCGCGCGGTGCGCGGCGGGGATGCCGGAGGCGGGGTAGGCCTTGGCGTGCCGGGCCGCGGTCTCCTTGGCGATCTCGGTCAGGCCGATGCCGCCGAGCTTGCTGGTGGTGCCGCAGAAGTAGGCGTCCACGGTGTCCTGGGAGAGGCCGATGGCCTCGAAGACCTGCGCGCCGCGGTAGGAGGCGACGGTGGAGATGCCCATCTTGGACATCACCTTGAGCACGCCCTTGCCGAGCGCCTTGATCAGGTTGCGGATGGCCTTCTCGGGCTCGATGCCGGTCAAGAAGGTGCCCTGGACGACCAGGTCCTCGACCGTCTCCATGGCCAGGTACGGGTTGACCGCGCCCGCGCCGTAGCCGATCAGCAGGGCCACGTGGTGGACCTCGCGGACGTCGCCGGCCTCGACCAGCAGCGAGATCCTGGTGCGCTGCTTGGTGCGGATCAGGTGGTGGTGCACCGCGGAGGTGAGCAGCAGCGAGGGGATCGGCGCGTGCTCGGCGTCCGAGTGGCGGTCGGAGAGCACGATGATCCGCGCACCGTCGGCGATCGCCGCGTCCGCCTCGTCCGCGATGGCCTGCAGCCGGGCCGCCAGGGCCGTGCCGCCGCCGGAGACCTTGTACAGGCCGGAGAGGGTGACGGCCTTCAGGCCGGGCTGGTCCCCGTCGGCGTTGATGTGGATGAGCTTGGCCAGCTCGTCGTTGTCGATCACCGGGAACGGCATGCCGACCGAGCGGCAGTGCGCGGCGTCGGTGGCCAGCAGGTTGCCCTCGGGGCCCAGGTTGCTGAGCAGCGAGGTGACCAGCTCTTCGCGGATCGCGTCCAGCGGCGGGTTGGTGACCTGGGCGAAGAGCTGCACGAAGTAGTCGAAGAGCAGCCGGGGCTTCTCGGAGAGCGCGGCGATCGGCGAGTCGGTGCCCATCGAGCCGAGCGCCTCGCCGCCGGTGCGGGCCATCGGCGCGAGGATGACCCGCAGCTCCTCCTCGGTGTACCCGAAGGTCTGCTGGCGGCGCGTGACCGAGGCGTGGGTGTGCGCGATGTGCTCGCGCTCGGGCAGCTTGGAGAGCTGGATCTGACCGGCCTCGACCCACTCCTCGTAGGGGTGCGCGGCGGCCAGCTCGCCCTTGATCTCCTCGTCCGGCACGATCCGGTTCTCGTCGAGGGCGACCAGGAACATCTTGCCGGGCTGCAGGCGGCCCTTCTGGACCACCTTCTCCTGGTCGATGTCGAGGACGCCGACCTCGGAGGAGAGCACGACCAGGCCGTCCTCGGTGATCCAGTACCGGGCCGGGCGCAGACCGTTGCGGTCGAGCACCGCGCCGATCCGGGTGCCGTCGGTGAAGGTGACGCAGGCCGGGCCGTCCCAGGGCTCCATCAGGTTGGAGTGGTACTGGTAGAAGGCGCGCCGGGCCGGCTCCATGGTGGCGTGGTTCTCCCAGGCCTCCGGGATCATCATCAGCACCGAGTGCGGCAGCGAGCGGCCGCCGAGGTGGAGCAGCTCCAGGACCTCGTCGAAGGAGGCGGAGTCGGATTGGTCCGGGGTGCAGACCGGGAAGATCCGGCTGAGGTCCTGCCCCTTGCTGTTGACCGGGATCAGGTCGGTGACCAGCTGCGACTCGCGCGCGGTCATCCAGTTCCGGTTGCCCTTGACGGTGTTGATCTCGCCGTTGTGCGCGACGAACCGGTAGGGGTGGGCCAGCGGCCAGCTCGGGAAGGTGTTGGTGGAGAAGCGGGAGTGCACCAGGCCGAGCGCGGAGGCGTAGAGCCGGTCCGAGAGGTCGGGGAAGAAGGGCTCCAGCTGCCCGGTGGTGAGCATGCCCTTGTAGACGATGGTCCGGGCGGAGAGCGAGGGGAAGTACACCCCGATCTCCCGCTCGGCGCGCTTGCGCACCACGAAGGCGATCCGGTCCAGCGCCAGGTCGGCCGTGCCGTCCTGGGCGAGGAAGAGCTGGCGGAAGCGCGGCATCACCGAGCGGGCGGTGGCGCCCAGCAGGTCGGGAGCGGTGGGGACCTCGCGCCAGCCGAGGACGGTCAGGCTCTCCTCGGCGGCGATCCGCTCGATGTGGGCGACCGCGGCGGCGTCAGCGGCGTCCTCGTCGGGCAGGAAGGCGATGCCGACGGCGTAGGAGCCCGCGGCGGGCAGCTCGAAGGCGGTGTTGGCGCGCAGGAACGCGTCGGGGATCTGGGTCAGGATGCCCGCGCCGTCGCCGGAGTCCGGCTCGGCCCCGGTGGCACCGCGGTGCTCCAGGTTGCGCAGGACGGTGAGCGCCTGCTCGACGATGGTGTGGTCGGCGATGCCGGTCAGCGTGGCGACGAAGCCGACGCCGCAGGCGTCGTGCTCGTTTCGCGGGTCGTACAGGCCCTGAGCAGCAGGTCGCGCATCCGGAACGAGCGCATAAGGGGAGCTGCTGCTGCCCTGGGGCTCGTTGGCGGAGTGCATGGATGCAGACAGCATCGGCTCTCCCGTCGTCGTCTTGGCAATAGGTGCAGTTGCAACAGGGACGACGTTGGCCCTCTGCGATTTCGTGCAGGTTACATGATGCGGGAAATCCCGGGAAGTGGAATTTCGCGTCCACATGGCGGACAACAGCCCCAGGTCAAAGGCTATTACCGGCCGGTAATGGCGGTCCGGGGAGACACGCACTCATCCCCGCGCTGCCACCAGTGTGCCCCGCCGTTCGCACGCTGAAACAGCTGCGAAACGCCGCCGAAGCGAAGCGGAATCCGCCGGGCCTGCGATTCCACCCCGATGGAGCAGCACGAGGCGCTGGACCAGTGGTCGACAGCGCCTCGGGGCCACACTTCTGCATGAATATGCGGGGCAGTGCGTGACGTTCCACACACGCACCGCCGGTCGGGCACTCAGCCCAGGTGGCCGCCGATCAGCCCGCCGAGCAGGTAGGTCACCCCGGCCGCCGCGGCACCCAGCACCAGCTGGCGCAGTCCGCTGAACCACCAGCTGCGCGCCGTCACCCGGGCCACCACCGCCCCGCAGCCGAAGAGCCCGAGCACCGCCAGCACCAGCGCGGGCAGCAGCGAGGTGGCGCCCAGCAGGTAGGGCAGCAGCGGCAGCAGCGCACCGAGCGCGAAGCAGCCGAACGAGGAGACGGCGGCGACCAGCGGGCTGGGCAGGTCGTGCGGGTCCACCCCCAGCTCCTCGCGGGCGTGCACCTCCAGCGCCTGCTCCGGGTCGCGGGTCAGCTGGCGGGCCACCTCGCGGGCCAGCTCCGGCTCGACGCCGCGCGCCATGTAGAGCTCGGCCAGCTCGACCAGCTCGCCGTCGGGGTTGCGGCGCAGCTCCAGCCGCTCGGCCTCGATCTCCGCCTGGACCAGCTCGCGCTGCGAGGCCACCGAGGTGTACTCCCCCGCCGCCATCGAGCAGGCGCCGGCCGCCAGCCCCGCCAGCCCGGTGAGGATCACCGTGCTGTTGCTCGCCGCACCGCCGACCACGCCGGTCATCAGCGCGAGGTTGGAGACCAGCCCGTCCATCGCGCCGAAGATCGCCGGACGCAGCCAGCCGCCGTTGACGTCGCGGTGGTGGCCCTCGGCGGGCACCCGCGGCTGGGCCGGCTCGCTGACGGCGGTTTCGGTGATGGTCACGGACATGGTGGTGGGCCCTTCTGTTGCCGACTTCCCCCACTGCGGACGCGTCCGGGCACGGCGAAGAGCCGTGAGCCGGACAGGGCCCCCAGGGCTTCTCACGCTTCGAAGTTAGTCGGACGGTACGACAGTTTCCAGCAAGCAAGCCCTGGCTTACCTCGCTGACCTGCGCCGTTGTCCGCCCAGCACAGCAACGGGCCCCGGAGTGCGTGCACTCCGGGGCCCGTGGTGACGGATCCTCAGGTGCGCTCGGCCTGTTCGGCGAGCGCGGCACCGTCAGCGGCGGGAGCCTGGGCAGCCGCGGGAGCCGCGGCGTCACCCTCGCCGTCACTGTCACCCTCACTGTCACCCTCGCCCTCGGCGGACTCCGGGCGGGACTGCGGGTCGATCGAGTCCGGCGCCTCGCGGCCCGGGCGCTTCCTGCCGACCACCACCAGGTAGACCACCGCCCCGGCGAAGACGACGATCGAGGTCCAGTCGTTGAGCCGCAGACCCAGGACGTGGTGCGCCTCGTCGATCCGCAGGTACTCGATCCAGGCCCGGCCCACCGTGTAGGCGGCGACGTAGAGCGCGAAGGCCCGGCCGTGGCCCAGGCGGTACTTGCGGTCGGCCCAGAGCACCAGGAACGCCACACCGACGCACCAGATCGACTCGTAGAGGAAGGTCGGCTGGAAGATGCCGTCGGTGACGGTGCCGTCCGGGTTCACCTTGTGGATGTGCAGGCCCCAGGGCAGCGTGGTCGCCTTGCCGTACAGCTCCTGGTTGAACCAGTTGCCCCAGCGGCCGCAGGCCTGGGCCAGCGCGATGCCCGGTGCGATGGCGTCCGCGTAGGCGGGCAGCGGCACGCCGCGGCGGCGGCAGCCGATCCAGGCGCCGACCGCGCCGAGCGCGATGGCGCCCCAGATGCCGAGGCCGCCCTCCCAGATCTTGAAGGCGTTCCAGGGGTTCTGCCCCGGGTCGAAGTAGAGCTGGTGATCGGTGATCACGTGGTAGAGCCGGCCGCCGACCAGCCCGAAGGGCACCGCCCAGACGGCGATGTCGCCCACCGTGTGCTGGGCGCCGCCGCGGGCGACCCAGCGCTTGCCGCCGAGCCAGACGGCGACGGCGACACCGATGATGATGCAGAAGGCGTAGGCGCGCAGCGGGATCGGTCCGAGGTGGATGACGCCCTGCGACGGGCTGGGGAGGTAAGCGAGTTCCATGACGCCTCCGACGCTACCGTGTGGTGACCTTGGGCCGGCACCGGTGGCGGTACCGGTTCGGAAACAGGTGGCCCCCGGGGCGCGGGTGCGCGCTCCGGGGGGCCGGCCGGCCGCTGGGCTGGGGTGCCGGGGTGCCGGGATCAGCCGGTCGGGCTGGCCGGCGGCTGGTTCGGATCGGTCTCGGCCGCGGTGCTGGTGGGAGCCGGGCTGGCCGAGGCGCTGCCGGTGGTCCCCAGCGTCTTGCCCTGGTTGGCCTCGTCGACCCACTTCACCAGGTTGTCCGGGGTGATCTCGTCGTTGCCGTTCTTGGGGTAGATCGGCTTGCCGTTGAGCAGCACGGTCGGCGTGGAGGTGTAGCCGGACTTGTCGAAGTCCTGCTCGACCGCCGAGACCCAGCTGCCGAACTTGTTGGTGTTGACGCAGGATTCAAAGGTCGGCGTGTCCAGGCCCGGGACCTGCTTGGACAGGTCGATCAGCTTGGACTTGTCCTTCCAGGTGTCGACCGTCTCGTCCGGCTGGTTGCGGTAGAGGACGTCGTGGTAGGCCCGGAAGTACCCCGCGTCCTGGGCGCAGGCGAGCGCGTTGGCGCCGTTCTTGGAGCCCTTGCCACCGTCGTGCCGGTCGATGAACGAGACGATGTGGTAGTTGCCGTAGATCTTGCCCTGATCCTGCAACTGGTCCACGGTGGGCGCGAATTCACGCTCGAAGGCGCCGCAGGCCGGGCATCGCGGGTCCTCGTAGACGGTCAGCGTGGCGGGCGCGTTGGCCGGGCCGTCGGGGATCACCAGGTTCTTGGGGCCGATCGCGCCGGCCGGCGAGGCCGTCGGGGTGTCCGAGCTGGACCGGCCGCTCTGCACCGCGAACCCGATGCCGCCGGCGGCCAGCAGCACCAGCACCACCGCGCCGATCACCAGGAGCTTCTTCCTGCGGGCGTCCCTGGACGCCTCGGCGACCCGCTCCTCCCGCATCCGCTCGCGGGCCGTGCGCTTGCCTTCTCGGTTCTTGTCGCTCATGTCTCTGCTTCCAGCATGTCTCGGCTTCCAGGCTTCCAGGGGAGGTCGCCGCGGGGATCGGGGCGGTCAGGAGCGGCTCAGAGGGCCAGCCAGGCGTCCACCGAGGCCTTGGAGCGCGGCCGGAGCACCAGCCAGAGCGCCATCAGCAGGAAGCCGATGTCACGCAGGATCTCCTGCAGGTACTGGGTCTGGGAGGCGGCCACCGCCCCGCCGCCGCCGAAGCAGCCGCAGTCGATCGCGATCCCGCGGGCCCAGGTGGAGGCGATGCCCGCGACGAAGGTGAGCAGCAGCAGCCCGGAGACCACCGCGGCCACCCGCACCGCGAGGCCGACCAGCAGCAGCAGCGCGAGCGCCAGCTCCAGGAACGGCAGGCCGTAGCCGACCGGTTTGACCAGCGACTCCGGCAGGATCCGGTAGGCCCGCACCGCCTGGGCGGCGACCGCCGGATCGGAGATCTTGGCGAGGCCGGCCCAGGCCCAGACCACCGCGAGGCCCAGCCGGACCGCCGTGCTGAGCCACTCGAAGGCCGAGCCCGTGGCCCACCGCCGTGCCACCGTCTCGCTGCCGGCCACCGCGCCACCCCCTTCATCCAGGACACCCGCCGCCCGGGCACCGCACCCGCGGGGGCTAACCTGATGAACCGTAGGGGATTCGTGACGCTTAATCCAAAATGGCCTAATTCACCCGAATGAGTGATTGCGTGTCATCTGCCCTTTTTGACACCCTGTCCAGGGTCCTGTGAGGCGGTCTCCGCGTGGTGCTGATGGGCCGCCAGCTCGGCGCCGCGCTTGGCCAGCGCATGGCCCACCGCGTGCTCACCCCCGAAGGCCGCGGCCAGCACCAGCGCGGCGGCGGCGGCCCTGAGCAGGACAGCACGGTGCACGCAGGCCACGGCGACGCTCCCTCGAATCGGTGCTGATGGTTGCGGAGCAGTGCGGGTTCGGTGCGAAACCGGAGCGGAGTACACGAACCGCAGCGGGCGGAGCGTTCCCGGACCACACCAGGTGCAACGCCCCGGGGCACCGTGATGACACGTCAGGCGGTGCCGATTCACCCGTACGGACCGGCCGCCGGCCCGGAACGCGCAACGGCCCGTCACCCCGGCTGGGGTGACGGGCCGTCAGGAGCGTGCTCAGTGGCGGTGCTCAGTGGCGGCGCTCAGCGGCGGCGCACGCCCTCGGCGAGGTCGGCGGCCAGCGCGCGGACCGCCGCGAGCGCGGCGCTCTCGTCGCCGTCCGCGTCCAGGATCCGCTGCACGAAGGCCGAGCCGACGATCACCCCGTCGGCGAAGCCGGCCACCTGGGCCGCCTGCGCCGCCGTGGAGACCCCGAGGCCGACGCAGACCGGCAGTTCGGTGGTGGCCCTGGTCCTGGCGACCAGGTCCTCGGCCAGCTCGCCGACCTGGGCCCGGCTGCCGGTCACGCCCATCACGGCGGCGGCGTAGACGAAGCCGCTGCCGGCCGCGGTGACCTGGGCGAGCCGCTTGTCCTGGCTGCTCGGCGCGACCACGAAGACCGTGTCGAGGCCGTGCGCGGCGGCCGCGGCACGCCAGGCCTCGGACTCCTCCACCGGCAGGTCGGGCAGGATCACGCCCGCTCCCCCGGCGGCGGCCAGGTCGGCGGCGAACCTGGCGGTGCCGTAGCGGTCCACCGGGTTCCAGTAGGTCATCACCAGCACCGCGGCCCCGGGGTGGGCGCCGGCCACCTCCTGGACGGTGCGCAGCACGTCCTTGATCCGCACCCCGCCGCGCAGCGCGATGTCGTCGGCGGTC
The DNA here is from genome assembly GCF_026340565.1 of Kitasatospora sp. NBC_01287. Taxonomy (NCBI): domain Bacteria; kingdom Bacillati; phylum Actinomycetota; class Actinomycetes; order Kitasatosporales; family Streptomycetaceae; genus Kitasatospora; species Kitasatospora sp. NBC_01287. The sequence continues at coordinate 6,816,956 of NZ_JAPEPB010000001.1, read as the reverse complement.
TGGATGGTCGGGCCGTCCAGCACCGGGTCGGAGTGCGGCAGGCCGACCTCGACGATGTCGCAGCCGCCCTCGACCAGGGCGTTGATCGCCTTGATCCCGCCCTCCACCGAGGGGAAGCCGGCCGGCAGGTAGCCGATCAGGGCGGCGCGGTCCGCGGCCTTGGCGGCGGCGAGCACGGCGCTCAGCTTGGAGGTCATCGGGTCTCCCCCTGGGCGGTGCCGGCGGTGGCGTCGGTGTCGTAGAGGCCGAAGTACTGGGCGGCGGTGTGCATGTCCTTGTCGCCGCGCCCGGAGAGGCTGACCAGGATGACGGCGTCCGGGCCGAGCTCGCGGCCCAGCACCAGCGCGCCCGCCAGCGCGTGGGCGCTCTCGATGGCCGGGATGATGCCCTCGGTGCGCGACAGCAGGCGCAGCGCCTGCATGGCGTCGTCGTCGGTGACCGGGCGGTACTCGGCCCGCCCGGTGTCCTTGAGCCAAGCGTGCTCGGGGCCCACCCCGGGGTAGTCGAGACCGGCCGAGATCGAGTGGCTCTCGATCGTCTGGCCGTCCTCGTCCTGCAGCACGTAGGTGCGCGCGCCGTGCAGCACGCCCGGGTCGCCCTTGGTCAGGGTGGCCGCGTGGCGCGGGGTCTCGGCGCCCTCGCCGGCCGCCTCGCAGCCGATCAACCGCACCCCGGCGTCCGGGATGAACTCGTGGAAGATGCCCATCGCGTTGGAGCCGCCGCCCACGCAGGCGACCACGGCGTCCGGCAGCCGGCCGGTGCGTTCCAGCACCTGGGCGCGCGCCTCGATGCCGATCACCCGGTGGAAGTCGCGGACCATCGCGGGGAAGGGGTGCGGCCCGGCCACCGTGCCGAAGAGGTAGTGGGTCGAGTCGACGTTGGCGACCCAGTCGCGGAAGGCCTCGTTGATCGCGTCCTTGAGGGTGCGGCTGCCGGACTTGACGGCCACCACCTCGGCGCCGAGCATCCGCATCCGGGCCACGTTGAGGGCCTGGCGCTCGGTGTCGACCTCGCCCATGTAGATGGTGCAGTCGAAGCCGAAGAGCGCGCAGGCGGTGGCGGTGGCCACCCCGTGCTGGCCGGCGCCGGTCTCGGCGATGATCCGGGTCTTGCCCATCCGGCGGGTGAGCAGCGCCTGGCCGAGCACGTTGTTGATCTTGTGCGAGCCGGTGTGGTTGAGGTCCTCGCGCTTGAGCAGCACCCGCGCGCCGCCCGCCTCGGCGGAGAAGCGCTGCACGTCGGTGAGCGGGCTGGGCCGCCCGGTGTAGTCCTTGAGCAGCAGTTCGAGCTCGGCGATGAAGGCCGGGTCGTGCTTGGCCTTCTCGTACTCCTCGGCGACCTGCTCGACCGCGGCGATCAGCGCCTCGGGGATGAAGCGGCCGCCGTAGGCGCCGAAGTAGCCACGGGCATCGGGCACCTGAGGGCCCGTCAGATTTTCAGAAGCCTTTTCGGACATGCGCGATCCTGGTGTGATGGTGAACGGACGAACGGAGCGGGGAGTCAGCGCTGCGTCGTCCGGCGCCATCGGCGGCCCGGCACCTGCCCGGGCTCGCAGCCGATCACGTACCGCACCCGCCGCCCCAGTACCCGGCGCGCGGGAGCGCGGCAGCCGCGCGGGCGGCAACCGGGAGCCAGTCGGGGGGCGAGGGCCATGAGCGCGCCGCCTCAGCCCTTGTTGTGGCGCAGGGCGGGGTGGGCACCGGCCGCGACCAGGTCGGCGACGGCCGTCCTCGGGTCCTTGCCGGTCACCAGGGACTCGCCGACCAGCACCGCGTCGGCGCCCAGGTTGGCGTAGGCGATCAGGTCGTGCGGTCCGCGCACGCCGGACTCGGCCACCTTGACGACGCTGTCCGGGATCGCGTGCACCACGTTGCCGAAGGTGTCGCGGTCGACCTCGAGGGTCTTCAGGTTGCGGGCGTTGACCCCGATGATCCGCGCGCCGGCGTCCACCGCGCGGCGGATCTCCTCCTCGTCGTGCACCTCGACCAGCGGGGTCAGCCCGATCGACTCGGCCCGCTCGATCAGCGAGACCAGGGCCGGCTGCTCCAGCGCGGCCACGATCAGCAGCGCCAGGTCGGCGCCGTGCGCGCGCGCCTCCCAGAGCTGGTAGGCGGTGACGATGAAGTCCTTGCGCAGCAGCGGGGTGTCCACCGCGGCCCGGACCGTGTCCAGGTCGGCCAGCGAGCCGCCGAAGCGGCGCTGCTCGGTGAGCACGCTGATCGCGGCGGCGCCGCCGGCCGCGTAGTCCGCGGCCAGGGCGGCCGGGTCGGCGATCGCGGCCAGCGCGCCCTTGGACGGGCTGGAGCGCTTGACCTCGCAGATCACCCGCACGCCCTCGCCGCGCAGCGCGGCCACGCCGTCCTTGGCGTCCGGGGCCTTGGCGGCCAGTTCCTTCAGCTCGTCCAGGGAGACCCGGGCCTGCCGCTCCGCGAGGTCCTCGCGGACCCCGTCGATGATCTCGTCGAGCACGCTCATGCGCGGGTGGCCCCCATCGAATCTGATAGTCGGATGGTGCCGTCGGTGGCGCGGATCCGGTCGGACGCGCCCCCATCGGCGTTGTCGATGGTATCGGCACCGGGGCGCGCGGGGCGCATCCGCCCGGCGCGCGTCTCGCGGAGCGAAACGGCTGCCGAGCAGGTCACCGGGCCTGTGACCGCTGGCCGGGCCCTTCGGCCCGCCGCGGGCCCGTGCCCGTGCCCTGGCCCGTTCCGGTGCCGGTGCCCGTGTCTGTGCCCTGGCCGATGCCCTGGCCCGTGCCGGCTCAGACGAACGGCGGCGCCAGGCCCGCGCCGCCCGGCAGGTTGCGCACGACGGTGAAGGCGAGCACGAGGAGCAGCAGCCCGATCAGGCGGCCCCTGCTCATCGCCAGGTGCGGCGGCTCGGCGCCGGTCAGCGCCGAGAAGAGCCAGCGGACCCAGAGCACCCCGAGCACCGCGAAGAGCGCTACGGCGAGCAGGTTGTCGTGGCAGGCGGCGGTCAGCTGACCGCGGCTCAGCGCGTGCACGCAGCGCAGCCCGCCGCACCCCGGGCACCACCAGCCGGTGGCCTGCAGGAACGGGCAGGTCGGGTAGTGGCCGGGGGCGTTCGGGTCGACGGCGGAGACGTAGAGGGCGGGCAGCGCGACGGCGGCGAGGGCCGTGAGCGGGCGGGCCAGACGGCGCAGGACGGGCGGCGGTCCGGCCGGGGTGCTGGGGGCGGTCACGTGCTGATTCTGCCCCCGTTCGGGTGGTCGACGCGCTACGCCGCGCGGGTGGCGCCCCGCCGCCACGGACCAGGACGGCCGGGGCCGGACGCGCGCGGACCGGGGCGCCCGGCCCGCAGGGGGTCGGGCGCCCCGGTCCGGAGCGGTGCCAGGTGCTGGTGGCAGCGGGTCAGCGGCGGGTCAGTGGGCGCCGACGGCGGCGGTCTCCGGCGTGGCCACGACCTCGCCCTTGGCGGCCTTCGCGGCCTTGGCGCGCGCCTCGGCGGTGACCCTCGCCGTGGTGTCGTCCGCGACCCTGCCCATGCCGGCCATCGACATCGCCTTGCCGACCACGCCGCCGAGCAGGATGACCGCGATACCGACCCAGAAGATCGGCACCGCTGCCATGATCATCGCGGCCCCGCTGACGCAGAAGCCGACGAAGATGATGGCCGACCCGGTCCAGGCGGCAGGGGTGTGTCCGTGGGCTTGCGACGACATCTGGGTACTCCTTGGTTCTACGGTCCTACCGGGGGTCGGTGCCGGCCTCGGCGGATTGTCACCCTCCATTGTGGCGGACGCCTCCCGGCGGCCCAAAGCCGGGTCCGGGTGAGGACGGTCACGGTTGACGCGCCCCGTACCCGGGCACGGCCGCCGGCGGGCAGGGCAGGGCAGGGCCGGCTCAGACGGCGGTCGGGTCCTCGCCGCGGTCCAGCGCCTTCCACAGCTCGGCCGGGCTGCTGACCGCACCGGCGGGCTTCGCCGCGGCGCTCTTCTTCGCCACCGGGGCGTCGTAGCGCGAGCCCATGCTCGGCCAGGCCCGCCCGCGCAGCAGCGTCAGCAGGCCTGCCGCGGCCAGCAGCAGGCCGCCGAGCAGCGCCACCCAGGGCCAGGCGGTGTGGCTGACCCGCTCCGCGGTGGTGCCGAGCAGCCCGAGCTTCTTGGCCGCCTCGCCGTCCACCGCGCCGCTGTCCACCGCGCCGAAGCCGGCCGCCAGCGCGGCGCCCAGCCCGGCCAGCGTCACCAACGCGCCGACCGCGTACCGCCCCGCCCCGCGCACCGCGAAGATCGCCACCGCCGAGGCCAGCCCGACCAGCGCCAGCGCCCCCGGCAGCCCCGACACCTCGCTGCCCGAGGCACTCAGCGCCAGGCCCTTGACCTGCCCCTGGGTCCAGGTCCGCCCCGCCGCCAGCAGCACCAGCCCGGCGCCGCCCACGGTGAGCAGCAGCATCAGGGCGAGGCTGCGCCGGTCGGCGGCGGAACGCGCGGGGGCCGGGGTGGCAGCGGGGGTGGGCGACGGGGTGGCAGTCATCCGTCCACTATCCCCCGGGATGCCCCGAGCGCCGACACCGGGGCGGCCCGGACCGACCGGTCTCAGTCGCGGGGGAAGCCGGTGGTGTCGATCACGATGGTGCGGCCCTCCAGAGGCAGGACGAGATCCTCGCCGAACGGGACGGGCTCGGACCGCGCGTAGCTGCCGGTGGCTTGCGGGTCGCTGTGCACGGTGCAGAGAGCGGTGGCGGGGTCGATCACCACGTAGAGCGGGATGGCGCACTCGGCGTAGAGCGCCATCTTCTTGACGAAGTCGTTGTCCTGGGTCGACTTCGAGCCGACTTCGAGGACGGCTTCCAGGTCGTGCCACTCATAGCGGCCACGGCCGTTGAGTTCGGCGTCCGGACCGACGATCGCAAGGTCGGGGGCATAGCCGTACAGGCTGGTCGGGAAGTCCACCATGACGTCGGAGATGTAGTCGCCGCGCTCGGCCAGCTGGTCCTCGATCTGCCGGGCGGCCTTGAAGATGACCTTCATCTGCGTCAGGCCCTGAGGCGTCATGATGATCTTCCCGTCCGTGATCTCGACGTGGTAGCCACGCGGGAAGTCGACGCCTCGGTGCACATCCCAGGCGCTCTCGGCTGCCATCGCGGTCATCCTCGCCACCTCCCGATGAGATACAACGATCCGGCGATCCTCACGATACCGGCGCCCGCAGCGTGTTCGCCGTGGCCACCGCGCGCAGCACGGCGGCCGCCTTGTTGCGGCACTCGGTGTCCTCGCTCGCCGGGTCGGAGTCGGCGACCACGCCGGCGCCGGCCTGCACGTAGGCGGTGTTCTCGCGCAGCACGGCGGTGCGGATGGCGATCGCGGTGTCGGCGTCGCCGGCGAAGTCGAGGTAGCCGACGCAGCCGCCGTAGAGGCCGCGGCGGGTGGGTTCGAGCTCCTCGATGATCTGCATCGCGCGGGGCTTGGGGGCCCCGGAGAGGGTGCCGGCCGGGAAGCAGGCGGTGAGCACGTCGAAGGCGGTGCGGCCCTCGGCGACCTGGCCGGTGACGGTGGAGACGATGTGCATCACGTGGCTGTAGCGCTCCACCGACATGAAGTCGACCACCTCGACGCTGCCCGGGGCGCAGACCCGGCCCAGGTCGTTGCGGCCCAGGTCGACCAGCATCAGGTGCTCGGCGCGCTCCTTGGGGTCGGCCAGCAGTTCGGCGGCCAGCTCGGCGTCCTCCTGCGGGGTGGCGCCGCGGTGCCGGGTGCCGGCGATGGGGTGCACCATCGCCTGACCCCGCGTCACCTTGACCAGCGCCTCCGGGCTGGAGCCGACCACGTCGAAGCCGCCCTCGGCCCCGCCGTCCGGGCCGGGGAAGCGGAAGAGGTACATGTACGGGCTGGGGTTGGTGGTGCGCAGCACCCGGTAGACGTCCAGCGCGGAGGCGGCGCACGGCGCCTCGAAGCGCTGCGAAGGGACCACCTGGAAGGCCTCGCCGGCCCGGATCCGCTCCTTGACCTCCTCGACCGCGGCCCGGTAGGGCGCCCCGCCGAAGGGGGAGACGGCCTCGGCGGCGGCGGTGGGGGTGAAGTGCGCCAGGCCCGGGTCGACCGGCTTGGCCAGCTCCGCCTCCATCGCGTCGAGCCGGGCCACCGCGTCCGCGTGGGCCTGGTCGGCCCCGCTGGCCAAGTCGTTGTGGTTGATCGCGTTGGCGATCAACAGCACGCTGCCGTCGACGTGGTCGAGCACCGCCAGGTCGGTGGCGAGCATCATGGTCAGCTCGGGCAGCTTGAGGTCGTCCGGGTTGAGGTCCGGCAGCTTCTCCAGCCGGCGCACGATGTCGTAGCCGAGGTAGCCGACCAGGCCGCCGGTGAGCGGGGGCAGGCCGTCGTCGGTGGGCCGCGGGGTGTGCAGCGCGGTGAGCGCGGCGCGCAGCACGTGCAGCGGGTCGCCGCTGCGCGGGATGCCGACCGGCGGGGTGCCCAGCCAACGGGCCGCGCCGTCCGGGTTGACCGTCAGGGTGGCGGCGCTGCGCACCCCGACGAAGGAGTAGCGCGACCAGCTGCGGCCCTGCTCGGCGGACTCCAGCAGGAAGGTGCCGGGGCGCTCGCCGGCCAGGCTGCGGTACAGGCCGATCGGCGTGAGGCCGTCCGCCAGGAGCCGGCGGGTGACCGGGATGACCCGGGTGTCGGCGGCGAGCTTGCGGAAGGCTTCGAGGTCCATCGGGCGGGCACCGATCTGTCGGGGGTTGGCGTCTTTCGGGGGTGGGCGCCGTTCGGGGTGGGCGCCGTTCGGGGTGGGCGTCTTCGCGGAGTTGGCGTCTTCGCGGAGTTGGCGTCTTCCCGGAGCCGGCGGGGTCAGCGGGAGAGCAGGACGTCCTCGTCGAAGCAGGTCCTGGCACCGGTGTGGCAGGCGGCGCCGACCTGGTCGACCCGGACCAGCAGGGTGTCCCCGTCGCAGTCCAGCGCCACCGACTTCACGTGCTGGAAGTGGCCCGAGGTGTCGCCCTTGACCCAGTACTCGCGGCGGCTGCGGCTCCAGTAGGTGCAGCGCCCGGTGGTCAGGGTGCGGTGCAGGGCCTCGTCGTCCATCCAGCCGAGCATCAGCACCTCACCGGTGTCGAACTGCTGGGCCACGGCGGGCAGCAGGCCGTCCTCGGTGCGCTTGAGGCGGGCCGCGACGGCCGGGTCGAGGGCGGTGCTGCCGGGGACGGCGGGGAGCTGCGGCGCTGCGGATGACATGCGGACATTGTGGCAGGCAACGGGCGGCGGCGGGGCACCGCGACGATCTTCGGGACGATCTCCGGAGGGGACTTGCGGCAACCGGGCCCCAGCACCGGCCGCACTGCGGGATTCTGGTGCACATGACCCAGCCTGCCCGCCGCACCGGCCCGTTGCTCGCGCTCGCCGTCGTGCTGCTGCTCACCGCCGGCGCGGTGACGGCGGCGCTGCTGTGGCCCACCGACAAGCACCCGGCGGCCGCGCCGCCGCCCTCCCCCAGCCCCTCGCCCTCCCCCAGCGCCTCGCCCGCTCCCTCGCCCTCGCCCAGCCCGAGCAAGCAGTTGCCCTACCCGTGGTTCCCGGTCGGCGCCTGCCTGCAGGACCCGGAGCTGAGCCCGGCGATCACCATCCCGCAGGCCGCCGGGTGCGACCAGCCGCACGACGCGCAGGCGATCGGCAATCCGACCCTGCCCGACGGGCTGACCAAGGCCAGCCAGATCGGCCTGGCGCTGGTGAAGGCCTGCCAGCCCGTCGTGGCCGCCTGGGAGGCGCAGCAGGGCGGCGGCACCTGGTACCCGCTGCAGTTGGAGCCCCCGCTCGGCGACTACCAGAAGGGCTTCCGGGACGCGACCTGCGTGCTGGCGGCCTCCCGGCAGCCGGGCGGCACGAAGCTGACGGCGCCGCTGAAGCAGTAGGCGCGCGGCGCGAGCAGGGCGAGGGCGTGCCCAGCGGACCGGACAGCTCCTAGCGGACCGGGTGGCCCGCCTCGCGCAGCGCGGTCTTCACGTCGCCGATCCGCAGGTCGCCGAAGTGGAAGACGGAGGCGGCCAGCACCGCGTCCGCGCCCGCCTCGACCGCCGGGGCGAAGTCGGCGAGCGCGCCGGCGCCGCCGGAGGCGATCACCGGCACGGCGACCCGCTCGCGCACCGCGCGGATCATCGCCAGGTCGTAGCCGTCCTTGGTGCCGTCCGCGTCCATCGAGTTGAGCAGGATCTCGCCCGCGCCCAGCTCGGCGGCGCGCTCGGCCCACTCGACCGCGTCCAGGCCGGTGCCGCGGCGCCCGCCGTGCGTGGTGACCTCGAAGCCGGAGGGTGTCCCGGTGCCCGGCTCGGCCCGGCGGGCGTCCACCGAGAGCACCAGCACCTGGCGGCCGAACCGCTCGGCGATCTCGCGGATCAGCTCGGGCCGGGCGATCGCGGCGGTGTTGACGCCCACCTTGTCGGCGCCGGCCCGCAGCAGCTTGTCCACGTCCTCGGCGGTGCGGATGCCGCCGCCCACGGTGAGCGGGATGAAGACCTGCTCGGCGGTGCGGCGCACCACGTCGTAGGTGGTCTCCCGGTCGCCGGAGGAGGCGGTGATGTCCAGGAAGGTCAACTCGTCGGCGCCCTGGGCGTCGTAGGCGCGGGCCAGCTCCACCGGATCGCCCGCGTCGCGCAGGTTCTGGAAGTTGACGCCCTTGACCACCCGGCCCGCGTCGACGTCCAGGCAGGGGATCACACGTACGGCGAGCGTCACTTCTGGGTACCTTCCAAGGACTGCGCCAATCCGGCGCGGTAGGCGTCGAGTTCGACCTCGACCATCATCCGGGAGTCGATCAGGCCCTGGACCACCACCATGGTGGCCGCCGGGCGGACCTCGTCGAAGAGCTGCTTGTGCGCCCGGCCGATCTCGTCGGCGTCCCGCATGTGGGTGATGTACATCCGGGTGCGGACCACGTCGTCGATCGTCAGACCGTAGGCGGCGAGGGCCTCCAGGCCGATCCCGAAGGCGCTCAGGGTCTGCGTGAAGGGGTCGCCCTCGCGCTCGATCTGCCCGTTGACCCAGGCGGTGCAGCCGGCCACGTGCACGTGGTCGCCGGCCGCGACGGCCCGCGCGTAGCCGAACTGCTCCTCCCACGGGGAGAAACCGGACACCCTGCCCCGCACGATCTGACGATCCGTCACGATGAAACAGCCTCCAAGGCCTCTTCGAGGGTGAACTTCTGCTCGTAGAGGGCCTTGCCCACAATCGAACCCTCGACACCTTCAGGTACCAGGGTGGCGATCGCCCGCAGGTCGTCCAGCGACGACACGCCGCCGGAGGCGACCACGGGCTTGTCGGTGCGGGCGCAGACGTCGCGCAGCAGCTGCAGGTTCGGGCCGGTCAGGGTGCCGTCCCGGTTGACGTCGGTGACCACGTAGCGGGCGCAGCCCTCGGCGTCGAGGCGGGCCAGCACCTCGTAGAGGTCGCCGCCGTCCCTGGTCCAGCCGCGGCCGCGCAGCGTGGTGCCGACCACGTCCAGGCCCACCGCGATCTTGTCGCCGTGCTCGGCGATCACCTTGGCCACCCACTCGGGGGCCTCCAGCGCGGCGGTGCCCAGGTTGACCCGGGTGCAGCCGGTGGCCAGCGCGGCGGCCAGCGACTCGTCGTCGCGGATGCCGCCGGAGAGCTCGACCTTGATGTCCAGGCGGCCGGTGACCTCGCGCAGCAGCTCCCGGTTGGAGCCGGTGCCGAAGGCCGCGTCCAGGTCCACCAGGTGCAGCCACTCGGCACCGGCGTTCTGCCAGGCCAGGGCGGCGGCCAGCGGCTCGCCGAAGGAGGTCTCGGTGCCGGAGGCGCCCTTGACCAGGCGCACGGCCTGGCCGTCGCGGACGTCGACGGCGGGGAGGAGTTCGAGGCGGCTCATTGCTACAACCTTCGGAAGGCTAGGGGGCCCGGAGGCCCTGGGGGCTCGGAGGGACTCAGCGGGGCCCGAGGGGCTCAGAGGGTGGCGACCCAGTTGGTCAGCAGCGCGGCACCGGCGTCGCCGGACTTCTCGGGGTGGAACTGGGTGGCCCAGAGCGGGCCGTTCTCCACCGCCGCGACGAACGGCTGCCCATGGGTGGTCCAACTGACCAGCGGGGCCTTGATCTTGTCGTTGGTGACCTCCAGCTCCCAGCGCCGCACCCCGTAGGAGTGCACGAAGTAGAACCGGGTCTCGGGGTCCAGTCCCGCGAAGAGGCGGCTCTGCTCGGGCCAGGAGACGGTGTTCCACCCCATGTGCGGGATGATCGGCGCCTGGAGCGGCTCGACCGTGCCGGGCCACTCGTCGCAGCCCTCGGTCTCCACCCCGTGCTCGACCCCGCGCTCGAAGAGGATCTGCATCCCCACGCAGATGCCGAGCACCGGGCGGCCGCCGGCCAGTCGGCGGCCGATGATCCGCTCGCCGCCCACCGCCTTCAGCCCGCGCATGCAGGCCTCGTAGGCCCCCACGCCCGGCACCAGCAGGCCGTCCGCGTCCAGCGCCTGCTGGAAGTCGGAGGTCACCGTCACCGTCGCACCGGTACGCTCGACGGCCCGCTGCGCCGAGCGGAGGTTTCCTGATCCGTAGTCGAGGACCACGACGTTCTTGCCCATGATCGGGACAACTCCAGTGTCTAGAGCAGGTCTGTCTGATGCCGGTCTGCGTACCGCCGTGCGTCCGCGCCCCCGCGCGCGGACGAACGCGTGCTAGAGGCGCAGGACGCCGGCGGCCAGGCAGAACGCCGAGCTGATGGCGAGCAGGAAGACGACGCCCTTGGGCAGCTTCTGCTTCCAGAACGAGTACACGCCGCCGGCCAGGAAGAGCCCCACGACGATCAGCACCGTGGCCGTGTTCACAGCGCACCCTTGGTCGACGGGAGGACGCCGGCCGCCTTCGCCCGCGGATCGAACTCCGCGGCGTAGCGCAGCGCCCTGGCCAGCGCCTTGAACTGGCACTCGACGATGTGGTGCGCGTTGCGCCCGTACGGGACGTGCACGTGCAGCGCTATCTGCGCCTGCGCGACGAAGGACTCCAGGATGTGCCGGGTCATCGTCACGTCGTAGCTGCCGATCATCGGCGCCATGTTCTCCGGCTCGGTGTGCACCAGGTAGGGGCGGCCGGAGAGGTCGACGGTCACCTGGGCCAGCGACTCGTCCAGCGGGACGGTGCAGTTGCCGAAGCGGTAGATGCCGGTCTTGTCGCCGAGCGCCTGCTTGAAGGCGGCGCCCAGCGCGAGGGCGGTGTCCTCGATGGTGTGGTGGGTGTCGATGTGCAGGTCGCCCTCGGTCTTGACGGTGAGGTCGAAGAGTCCGTGGCGGCCCAGCTGGTCGAGCATGTGGTCGTAGAACCCGACGCCCGTGGAGATGTCGGTCCGGCCGGTGCCGTCGAGATCGATCTCGACCAGGACCGTGGTCTCCTTCGTGGTGCGCTCCACGCGCCCGATGCGGGACATCAGTTCTTACAGCTCCTTGGTGGCAGTGCGGACGGCGTCCAGGTCCTTGGTGACCGTGCGGACGGCGTCGAGGAAGGCGTCGTTCTCGGCGGGGGTGCCGGCGGTGACGCGCAGGTGCCCGGGGACACCGTTGTCGCGGATCAGCACGCCGAGCTCCAGGACCGCCCGCCAGACGGCGTGCGGGTCGGCGAAGACGCCGAACTGGATGAAGTTCGAGTCCGACTCGGTGACGGACAGGCCCATCGCGCGCAGCGCCTCGACCAGCCGGTCGCGCTCCGCCTTGAGCTTCTCCACGTAGCCGAGCAGCGTGTCGGTGTGCTCCAGGCAGGCCAGCGCGGTCGCCTGGGTGACGGCCGAGAGGTGGTAGGGCAGCCGGACCAGCTGCACGGCGTCCACCACCGCCGGGTCGGCGGCCAGGTAGCCCAGCCGCAGGCCGGCCGCGCCGAAGGCCTTCGACATGGTGCGGGTGACCACCAGCAGCGGGCGGCCGGCCAGCAGCGGCAGCAGCGAGGCGCGGTGCGAGAACTCGACGTACGCCTCGTCCACGATCACGATCGTCGGCTTGACCGCCTGCGCGGCCTCGTAGAGCGCGAGGACGGTCCCGCGCTCCACGGCGGTGCCGGTCGGGTTGTTCGGCGAGCAGATGAAGAGCACGTCGGGGCGGTGCTCGGCGAGCGCGCCGAGCGCGGCCTCGACGTCGATGGTGAAGTCGGCCCGGCGCGGGCCGGCGATCCAGCGGGTGCCGGTGCCGCGCGAGATCAGCTCGTGCATCTGGTAGGACGGCTCGAAGCCGAGCGCGCTGCGGCCCGGGCCGCCGAAGGTCTGCAGCAGCTGCTGGATGACCTCGTTGGAGCCGTTGGCCGCCCAGACCTGGCCGGTCCCCAGCGGGTGCCCGGTGGTCGTGGTCAGGTAGCGGGCCAGCTCGGTGCGCAGCTCGACCGCGTCCCGGTCCGGGTAGCGGTTGAGGTTGCGGGCGGCCTCGGTGACCCGCTCGGCGATCCGGGCCACCAGCGGCTCGGGCAGCTGGTAGGGGTTCTCGTTGGTGTTCAGCTGGACCGGGACGTCCAGCTGCGGGGCGCCGTAGGGCGACTGTCCGCGCAGCTCGTCGCGGACCGGGAGGTCGTCGATCTTCACGTGGTGGGAACCGTCCAGTCGGTGCGCTGCTCCAGTTCGCCTTCGGCAAAACGTGCCCGGACGGCGTCGCCGTGACCGGGCAGGTCCTCGGCGTTGGCGAGGTTCACCACGTACGCGGCGGCGTCCGCCAGCGCCTCGCGGCTGTAGTCGATCACGTGGATGCCGCGCAGGAAGGACTGCACGGACAGGCCCGAGGAGTGGCAGGCGCAGCCGGCGGTCGGCAGCACGTGGTTGGAGCCCGCCGCGTAGTCGCCCAGCGAGACCGGGGCGTAGCGGCCCACGAAGATCGCGCCCGCGTTGCGCACCCGAGCGGCGACGGCGGCAGCGTCCCGGGTGTGGATCTCCAGGTGCTCGGCGGCGTAGGCGTTGGCCACGGCCAGGCCCTGCTCCAGGTCGTCCACCAGCACGGTGCCGGACTGCTTGCCGGAGAGCGCCTCGGTGACCCGCTCGCGGTGCTTGGTGCTCACCACCTGCCGCGCCAGCTCGGCGTCGACCGCGTCGGCCAGCGCGAGGGAGTCGGTGACCAGCACCGAGGCGGCCATCGGGTCGTGCTCGGCCTGGCTGATCAGGTCGGCGGCCACCTCGGCCGGCACGGCGCTGTCGTCGGCCAGCACCAGGATCTCGGTCGGGCCGGCCTCGGCGTCGATGCCGATCCGGCCCTTGAGCAGGCGCTTGGCGGCGGCCACGTAGATGTTGCCCGGCCCGGTGACCAGGTTGACCGGCGCGCACTCCGCGGTGCCGTAGGCGAACATCGCGATGGCCTGGGCGCCGCCGACCGCGTACACCTCGGTGACGCCGAGCAGCGCGCAGGCCGCCAGCACGGCCGGGTGCACCTTGCCGCCGAAGGCCTTCTGCGGCGGGGAGGTGACGGCGATGCCCTGGACGCCGGCCTCCTGGGCCGGCACCACACTCATCACAACGGAGGACGGGTAGACCGCCAGACCGCCCGGCACGTAGAGGCCGACCCGGTCCACCGGCACCCAGCGCTCGGTCACCGTGCCGCCCGGCACCACCTGGGTGGTGTGGTCGGTGCGGCGCTGCGCGCGGTGGACCAGGCGGGTCCGGCGGATCGTCTCCTCCAGCGCGGCGCGGACCGCCGGGTCCAGCGTCCCGAGCGCGGCGGTGATCTCCGCCTCGGGCACCCGGGTGGAGGTCAGCGCGACGCCGTCGAAGCGCTCGGTGATCTCGATCAGCGCCGCGACCCCGCGATGGCGTACGTCCTCGCAGATCGGCCGCACCTTCTCCAGGGCGGCTTCCACGTCGAACTCGGCACGGGGCAGCAGGTCGCGGGGGTCCGAGGTGGAGCCGCGCAGGTCGATTCGAGAGATCACACGGTCCAGTGTAAGGAGTGGCCGGAACGGGTGGCCCCGCATTTCAGTCCGTGATACGAACGCTGAGACGTCCGAGGGGTGGCGGACGCGGGGCTGGGCAGGCACACGGGGATGGGCGGCGACAGGTGGGGACGATCAGGAGCACGCGAGCGTCGGCACGGCCGCGCCGGGCACCGGGCGGAGCGGGCGGGCCGGGCGGAGCAGGCGAGGCGCCGGCGCGGTGGAGCCCGGTCGAGCAGCGGCTCTGGGAGGACTTCCGGCGCGGCGAGGTCTGCGACCTGTCGGCCGGCAACCCGGCCGCCGACGATCCGGCCGGCCCGGCCGCCTGGGGCCCGGAGCGGACCGTGCGGGCCGAGGCGCTCTCGCTGCTGCTGCTGGCCGGGCCCGCCGCCGTCCCCGGTACTGTGCGCGGCCTCAAGTTGACCGGCGCGCTGATCACCGGGCGCCTGGACCTCGCGGGCGGCCGGATCACCGACTTCGTCGAGCTGCGCGCCTGCCGCTTCGACACCGGTGTGCTGCTCTCAGAGGCCCAGGTCGGCACCCTGCGCCTCGACGGCTGCTGGCTGCCCCGGCTGGACGCCTCCCGGCTGACCACCGCGGGCGACCTGGTGCTGGCGCGCTGCACGGTGCCGTTCGGGGTGCGGCTGACCGACGCGCAGATCGGCACCGACCTGATCGTCAACTACCTGGTGGCGGGCTGCGACCAGTACAAGCACGCGTTCTCGGCGGACGGCCTGACGGTCAGCCAGGACTTCGAGGCCGACCGGCTGACCACCTACGGCGACCTGAGCCTGCGCACCGCCAAGGTCGGCGGCCGGCTCTCGCTGCGCGGCGCCGAGCTGCACGCCCGCCCCGGCCAGGGCAACTGCCTCAACGCCGCCCGGGTGAACGTCGGCAGCACCTTCTACCTGAGCGGCTGGTCACCGGCCCCGCTGCTGCGCCCGCACCCCAGCGCCCACCCGCCAGCGCTGCGGGGCGTCACCTACAGCCTGCCCAGCCGCGACCCGGGGCCGTTCTACCGCACCCCGCAGAGCGGCGAGACGGCGAGCCACGACCCGCAGAGTTACGACCCGCAGAGCCACGACCGGAGGCTCCCCGAGCAGCGGGCCGGTGAGGAGGCGGCCGGGCCGCTCGGCGAAGCGGCCGACCCGCTCGGCGGCGACCCCAGCAGCATGTACGGCCAGGGCTTCGGCGAGGCCGCCCCGCTGGGCAGCCGGACCATGCCGTTCCGCGCCTACGGCGGGGTCCGCCTGGAGGACGCCCGCTTCGAGGCCGCCTGCCTGATCGCCAACGCCGAGTTCCACCTGGCCCCCGACCAGGAGCTCTCGCTGCGCCGGATCCAGACCCCCGAGCTGCGCTTCACCTGCCCGACCCCGCCCACCGGCACGGTCGCCCTCTCCCGCGCCCGGATCGGCAACCTGGTCGACACCCCGGGCGCCTGGCCCGCCAACCACCGGGTGCGGCTGACCGGCTTCGCCTACGACTACCTGCGCCCGGCGGAGGGCACCCCGTTCACCATCGAGCAGCGGATCGCCTGGCTGGACCACGCCCTGGACACCTACCACCCCGAGCCCTACGAGCAACTCGCCGCCGCCCTGCGCCGCGACGGCCTGGACGAGGACGCCCGCGAGGTCCAGTACGCCAAGCAGCGCCGCCGCCGCCAGACCCTGCCGCTGCCCGGCCGGATCTGGTGCCGCTTCCAGGACGTCACCGTCGGCTACGGCTACCGCCCCGGCCGCGCCGCCCTCTGGCTGGTGGCCGCCTGGGCACTCGGCACCCTCTGGTTCACCGGCCACCAGCCCCCGCCCGAGAAGCTGGATGAGCACCCGCACTGGAACGCCGCCCTCTACTCGGCCAGCCTGGTGCTGCCGATCGTCAACCTCGGCCAGGACGGCTGGGCCCCCACCGGCGTCGGCCAGTGGCTCAGCGCGGGCCTGGTGATGACCGGCTGGCTGCTCGCCACCACGGCGGTCACGGGCGCGACCCGGATCCTGCAGCGGGGGTGAGGGGCGGCCGCGTCAGAGTGCCCAGCGGCTCACGATGCCGTCGGCAGCGCGGTAGCTGACACTCTGTCCGCCGCCGTCGACGTTCATGGTGAGCCACTCACGGCGCGGTCGGTGGTGCCCGCGCCACTGCTCGTGCGCGGCCTCGACGAGTTGCCAGAGATCACGGGGGCCGGTGATCGTCACCATGACCTGACCGTCCGCTCGGTCGTGGATCAAGGCTGCTGATCCGTCCACGGGATCGTGGAGCGTGATGGAGTGTTCTCCGTCGACCTGCCCGCCCTGCCGGACCACGGTCGGCGGCAGGTGCAGATGGACCCAGAACGAGAATCGGTAGTCGTCCAGCACCCGGCCGCTGATCCGGGTCGCGCGCTGCGGACCGTCGATCCGGCCGGGCACCGGGAACGCCTCCTCAGGACCGGACTTCAACGGCATGAACGCTGCCGGGGTGTGCAGGAAGTGGCCTGCCGCCTGCCCACCGCCCAGCTTGGTCAGGCACGCGACCGCGCCGCCGTCCAACGTCCCTTTGATGGGAACCACGATGACACCGCCGGGCCTGCACTGGTCGAGCCACGCCTGAGGGATGCGACGCACCGAGCACGTCGCGATGATCCGGTCGAAAGGCGCCCCGCCCGCCTGGCCCGCAGCACCGTCACCACGGAGCACGGTCGGTTCGAGACCGCTCTCCCGCAGTCGGCGCCGGGCCGACACCACCAGGGGCTCGGTGTGATCGAGCGTGATCACGTTCTCGGCGCCCGCGAGGTGACAGAGCAGAGCCGCGTTGTAGCCGCTGCCGGTGCCGATCTCCAGCACCCGGTCACCCAGTTGCACATCGAGCGCGTCGAGCATGTCGGCCATGAGGCGCGGCATGGTCGAGGATGACGTCGCAGGCCCGGCTTGGCCGGCGCTGGGAGCGTCCCCGGCGAGAACGCCGTCGACCTCGGTGACCAGCGCGCGGTCGGAGTAGACGTGCCGAAGCCATTCGTCGGCGGCGCCGTCCGTGATCCGCCAGGGAACGTGAGTGGAGCCCGCGCGACGGTAGAAGACAGGAACGAACGGATGCCTGGGCGTGTTGAGGAACGCCTCGGCCACCCGGGAGGACAACGCCGAACTCCCGCGATCGATCTCGGACACGAGATCGACCCGCGCTTGCAGGAGGCGCTGCGGGGTGGGTTCTTGCTCGGTCATCGCCTGTTCCCTTCCAGGTAGTCGCAGATGGCAGCCGTGATGGGCAGACCCGTCGCCTGCTCGATGAAGCCCCATTGCCCGTTCGGGTTGACCTCCAGGAACCACCACTCGCCGGACGGGCTCACGATGAAGTCGAATGCACCGAAGTTGAGGCCGAGTCGAGCGAGGAGCCGGCGGACACTTGTACCGACGGCGGCCGGCGGATCGCACATCCTGTAGGTGAGGCTCTCGTAATCGCTTCGCCAATCGACGTGACCTGCCGCTGATCCAGCATGGATCTCAGCAGCGAACAGCCGATCACCGACCACGGTCAACCGGACCTCATGAACCTTCGGTATCCACTCTTGGAACAGGTGAGCAGTGGTGGCGATATCCGGGTGCGGCAGGTCATCAGGCCGCAGGACGTTTGCATAGACGGCAACCGACCGCCCGTCGAGCGTGCCCCGGATCGGAGAGAACGGCTTGTAGACCACCGGCGATCCGAGCCGGTCGGCGAACCTACTTGCTGCGGCAGGATCGTTGGTGATCAGCGTTCGAGGAACATGGAGGCCGACCTCGGCCGCCACGCGTAGTTGCAGCGGCTTGTACTCCGCGTCGGCTGCCCGGCCAGGGGGCGGGAGCCATGGGCACGGTAGGGCGGCGAGCAGGCCCCCGAATCCCCGTCGAGCTTCTGCCATGGCAACCGCTCGGGCCTCGGGTGGCATGTCGTCGGGGAACTCGGGCGCCGTCGGACGACGGTAGTAGACCGAGCGGACGTTCGACAGGTCGAGGGACCGCTGGTCAGTCGCCAGCGTGCCGCGCCAGCCAAGCCCCTCAAGACTGGCCGCAAGGGTCAGACTTGAGGGGAACCACGCCATATCGGCGCGGAACACGGGCACGGCACGCCGGGCCAGTTCCTCGATCACAAGATCGGCCGTAGGGTCGAACGATCCCGTGATCACGAGGACAGAGCCGGAAACCGGCATGCTAGTCGTTGCTGCTTCCGGGGTCGTCGGGGGCATCCATCTGCCCTGTCGGCTGAGTGGGCCCATAGGTCTTGGGAGGGGTGCTCGTCATGTAGACCCCGGGCGGCAGACCTTCGTAGGTGCAGGTCTGCGAAGCCGGGTCGTACGCGATGTCGGCAGGCAGGATGCCACCGGCGCCCGTGACCGGGGCAAGGAACCGGAAGGCGAACGGGGTCGGCCCCGCCAAGTCGTCCAGCCTGGGCATCTGCGCCGGGCCGGCCAGGCCCAGCGGCATGCGCGACTCGGGCCGGTCGAACACCGGCGTGCGGTCGATGGTGGAGGTAGGCATTGCTCTCCCTCTCAGCTGATGGGGCAAACGTTGCTGACCCGCCGCGCAGCAGGCGGGCATTACTCACCAGGCAAGCGGGGGCCAAGATGCAGCCCCGGCCTGACGGCTGTGCGTGCTGTAACGGTAGACCTACAGTGAGCAACGTAGCAAGAGTGCTCCCAAAACTGGAGCGGCCTCGCATCCCAAGAGAGGATGCGAGGCCGCTCCAGAGGATCTGCGTCAGGCGGAGAAGTCTCCGTAGCTGTCGAACTCCCCGCTCTGGACGCCGAGCAGGAACCGTGCCCACTTCCTCGGGGTAGTCCGAACGATGATTTCAGCTGAATCAGATTCGCGAACCTCGACCATTCCGTCAGCAGTGCGCACCTCGATGCACTCGTTGGCGCTTCCACTGAACGAAGATTTCTGCCAAGGGGTCATGGATTTCAGCCTTTCAGGTCTTGCATGATCTTATGGATAAAGTCACGGGAAGTAGCGGGCGAGAGGGCCGTTCCCTCAATCTCCGCAACCATGCTTCGATACGTCCGCAGATCCGCCTCGGCATGGATGAATTGCGGCCCCTGAGTCAGATCGATCTGCACCGTGTCGAGTTCTTGGACCACACCCGCCGCCAAGGTCAGGTTCTCTCCGGCACCTGGGAAGGTATCAACATCGAACGGGATGGCGCGGACTGCGACACTGGGGCGCTCCGAATCCTCCAGGAGGCTCTTCAGCTGGTCACGCAGCACAGCAGGGCCGCCGAACTGCATGCGCAGGGCTGCCTCATGAATGTATGCCGTGTATGGTTTTCCGTCGAGCACGACGCGTTGGCGCTGCACTCGGAACGCGGTGCGCGCATCCACCTCATGCCTGGGGAGCGGAGGCCTGATACGTGCGAAGACCGCGCCGGCGTACGCACCTGTCTGTGCGAGTCCCGGAATATACGTCGTCGCCCAAGTGATCAGGCCTTTCTCGTCATCGGAGTAGTACTCCATCTCGGCGATGTCGAGAAATCCGGTCGGGAGGCGGCCACGATACTCGTCGAACCACCGTTTCCCTCGGTCTTGCGTCATCGCCACGAGTGCACCGATCAGCCCGTCATCAGTGCACTTACTCGCAATAGCCCAAGACCGGATCCGTTCCGGACTGACTCCAGCCTTACCGGACTCCATCTGGCTGATCTTTGGGGTATCGGTGCCGAGAGCCGCAGCCATGGCCTGCGGGGTCATTCCCGCATATTCACGCATCTTGCGCAGCTCAATGCCCATGCGCTGCTGACGGACAGTCGGTGACAGGCGTGGTGGCATGCGATCCGGCATTCCTTCCTCGACGGGTGCTGACAGTCTGCCGTCCAGCGGCTGAGCAGGTCCACCCCGACGAGCGGCGGAGGGCCGCCTGCAGGCTCACTCGGACGAGTGACTACCGAATCGGTAGCAATATTTGCCCCTCATGCTCTAGCGTTGTCCATGCCGGGCAGGCGTCGACTAACCGTCAACTCTCGCATCTTGATGCCTACTTCTGCGCTCATCCAGCGCGCCCGGCCCACCGGACCCGCCAAGGAGGCAGCACTATGCCAGCACACTCCCCCGCCCCCCTCGACCCCTCCGAGCAGCGCGCCCTCACCTCCGCCGCCGCGCTGACCGCCGTCCTCAGTGACGCGGCCATCACCATCCCCTCGCTCGGGGTGGACTGGCCCACCATCACCGGCCACTACCTGGTCACCCTCGGCCGGGTCCGCTCCGATGTGGCCGACGAGTTGACCGCCCTGCTCCGCGACGGCCTGAACGCCCGTGCCCAGCAGCAGCGTTGAACCCGCCCAGGAGCGCGAACAGCGCGAGGCCGCCGAGCATGCGATCGCGGCCATGGTGGACGCCCTCGCGCTGGCCGGTCTGCCGCCGCTGGTTGGGCTGGAAGGCGCCCGGATCACCATCACCACCGCCGGCGCCCACATCGCGATCGGCGGCTGCGGCACCCCCGCGCTCCAGGCGATCGCCGACCACATCGCCGCCCACGCGCGCTGCACGGGCCGCATCCTCCGGGGCTCCGTCGTGCCCACTGGCCTGGCCGAACTGCCCGGTCTGCGCATCGAACTGAGGCACCCATGACGAAAAGCACGAAGAAGAGCACGACGAAGAGCGTGATGACCCTGCGCGTCTACCGGATCACCCCCACCGGCAAGCGCATCCGGCTCTCCACCACCCGCGTCTCGGCCGACGCCCCCGACACCCGCCCCTTCAGCGACCTCTGGCCGCACTGCACCTGCCCGCGCTGCGCCAGGCACTCAGCGCGGGCCTGGCGATGACCAGCCGGCTGCTCGCGACCACGGCGGTGACGGGCACGGCAGTGACGGGCTCGACCCGGGTCCGGCTCCAGTGGCTCAGGCCGCGCGAGCTCGTGGTGCGTTACGAGATCGCCCGGAGGTGGCCGTGGGGCCGGCTGCGGAGTCGGCCTCGGAGTTGCTCGACGGCCTGAGCCGTCTGTTCGTCCGCCGGGAGGAAGACGACCAGTTGCTGGGCGTCCGAGGAGAGTTCGAGCGTCTCGCGGAGCAGCCGGACCTCCAGCCCTGCCGGGTGGTTGAGTCGCAGGACGCCACGCCGCGGAACCACGTGGCGGTTCAGGCGGCGCGCGAAGTCGGCGCCGGCGGCGAGTGCGAGTTCAGTGGTGAGCCACTCGGAGTTCTCGACGGACGGTCCGAGCCACAGGTCGAAGGCCTGCTCGTCCGCGACGTCCGCCCAGTCGGCGAAGTACTCCCGGGCGCGCGGGTCGGTGAAGACGTAGCGGGTGAGGTTCGGGACGTCGGAGTCGAGCAACCCGGTTCCGCTCGTCACCGCCTCGAAGCCACTGGTGCGGGCGAGCACGTCGCCCAGCCGGTTGGTCACCATGGCGACGCCCGGTTCCAGCAGGCGCAGCGTCTCCAGGACGGCGGGCCGCACGTCCCGGCGGGCTGGTGCGGGCCGGGTGTGGGCGGAGCACTCACCGCCGCTGATTTTCGCGAGGTAGCGCGGGTGGTCGCGCTCCGAGGGGTCGAGGCTGAGGGCGTCGGCGAGCGCGTTCATGATCGGTACCGAGGGATTGCGGTCACGGCCCTGTTCGATGCGGGTCAGGTACTCGACGCTGACGCCGGCCCGGGCGGCGAGGTCCGAGCGCCGCAGCCCCGGTGAACGGCGGCGGCCGTGATCCGGCAACCCCAGCGATCCCGGCTGGATGCTGTCGCGCTTGGCCCGGATGAAGTCCCCCAACGGCGTCCCCATGGCCCGAGCATATGGCGCTGCCCGCGGACCGCGGAGTCCTCAGCCTGGCCCTGCGGGGGCCAGCCTGAGCGGGGTCTGGTTGCGGCCGCGGACCAGCCCGATCGTGGTGGTCATGGAGAACAAGCACAAGCTGCTGATCATCGTCGGAAGCGTCCGGGAAGGACGGTTCGGCCCGGTGGTGGCCTCATGGGTCGCCGAACAGGCGGGCATCCACGGCGGCTTCGAGGTGGACACCGTCGACCTGGCCGACATCGAGATCCCGCTGGAGCTGCCCGCGGCATCGCCGAAGTACGCCGGCGCCGACTACCCGCGCCCGGCCGGGATGGCGGCGCTGACCTCGGCGCTGGAGGGCGCCGACGCGTTCATCGTGGTGACGCCCGAGTACAACCACAGCTATCCCGCGTCGTTGAAGGCGGCCATCGACTGGCACTTCACCCAGTGGACGGCCAAGCCCGTCGCCTTCGTCAGCTACGGCGGCGCGGCGGGCGGGCGGCACGCGGCGCTGCACCTGGAGAACGTGCTGACCGAGCTGCACGCGGTGACGATTCGCGACGGTCTCGCCTTCGCGAACTACTTCACGGCCTGGCAGGACGGCCGTCCGCTCGACCCCGCGGCTCCCGGGTACGCCAAGACGGTGCTCGACCAACTGACCTGGTGGGCGGGCGCCCTCCGGTCGGCGCGCAAGGCCGCCCTCTACCCGGCCTGAGGACCGCGACCATGGCTCAGGTCGCCCTCAACGGTTTCTGAGGGCTGGTCACCGTCAAGGCCCGGCACGCGGCCACGGGGCGCGGTTCGGTCACGGATCGCCCACAGCTGTCACAGCTGTGCAACAGGGGAAGCCGGCAGGGGCCCGGGCCACGTGTCCCCAGATGAAGGCCGCCGCACGGGCTGCCACGACCGCCCCGGAGGACCAACACCATGCGCAACCGCCGACTCTTCGCCGCCACTGCCCTGCTCACCACCGCACTTGGCCTCTCCCTCAGCGCCTGCGGCCCGGACACCCCGTCGACCACGAGCCCGAACGCCAACGCGGGCGCTCCCAGCACGGCCGCCAGCACCGCCCCCAGCACCGCCCCCAGCACCGCCGCGAACGCCCCTGCCCCGGTCGCGACCGTGCCGACCCCGCCCGCCAGCGCCGCACCGGCGGCGGCGACGTCCGCCAAGCCGACGCCCGCGAAGACCACCGCCAAGCCGACGCCCACCAAGCCCACCGCCGCCCCGTCCTCCCCCACCGCCGACTGCACGGCCGCCGCGACGCACCCGGGCCACAAGGTGATCAACGCCGTGACGGGCTGGGCCGACCCGAACCGGCTCGGCGGCAACCCGACGAAGTTCATCTGCGGCCCGGACGTTCCGGACGACGGCTACTACCAGTCCGTCGCCGGGAGCGCCGACTACACCTTCGCCCCCGGGGCCACGGCCCACCTGGTCGGCAACTACGCGTCGGAGGGCGGCCAGAGCGTCTCGATCACCGACCTGCTGACGCACATCGACCACTGCACCACCGGCAACACCACCGGCAACCCCTCCGCCTGCTACGGGAACATGTACGACATCACCGTTGACAGCGCCGGCCGGATCACCACGATCACCGAGGTCTACCACCCCTGAACAGCGGGGCGTTCGACGCCCCGTGGAGCAGCGTGCCGAGCAGGCTACGGCACGAGCTGCGCGTCGGGGTAGGCGGCGCTGGGGCCGTCGAGCAGGTGGTCGTTGTGGCCGCGCAGCCAGCGGTCGAAGAAGGAGCCGAGATAGGCGCGCTGTTCGGCGACGGCGCGCTCGGGCGGGATGGTGCCGATCTCCTTGCCGAGGTCGAGGGTGCTCGACGGCAGCTTCAACTGGCGGGCGATCTGCGGCAGCATCGTCTCCTTGTCCGTGAACGTCGTCTCGGTCGAACCCGTCAGCGTCACATCGCGGTGCCAGCCGGTGCTGTGCTGCCACAGGGCAGCCCAGGAGGGGTCGGTGTTGTGGTCATCGCCCTGACTGCCCATCAGCAGCATCGGGCGGTCGACCCCGTCGGCGGCGGCGGTCGAGGTGGTGGAGGGGTCGATGGGGTCGGTGTCGTTCTGGACGAGACCGAGCACGCCGTCGAGGTCGGCGGCGGCCTTGATCCGCGGATCGTCGTGCATGGCCTGGGTGGCGGTGAAGCCGCCGCCGGACTGGCCGAACATGCCGATCCGGTCCGGATCCGGGGAGCCGGCCAGCCCGCGGGGCAGTCGCTGCCCGTCGGCGTCCGGATCGCGACCGGCCGCCAGGGCGTCCACCTGGTCCAGCACGAAGCGGGTGTCGGCCACCCGGGTCGACATCACCTTCTGTATCAGGGCGGTGACCTCGGCCGGGTCGTCCTGGACCGCGCCGAACTGCTGGCCGAGCACGCCGGTCACCACCCGCGGCGGGGTGCCGGGGAACTCCACCGCCGGGGCCTCGTAGGTGTGGTCGACGGTCACCACGAGGTAGCCGCGCGAGGCCAGGTCGTCCGCCAGGGTGCTGTTCAGCGAGCCGGGGTCGCCGGCGCCGGGCGAGTAGAGCACCACCGGGAGCCGGCCCCCGCTCCGGTCCACCGGGGCGCCCTGGTGGGCGTGGGTCAGGGTGGCCGCCCAGTCGACCTGGTCGAGCGGCTCCCCGTTGGTGTTCAGGTACTGGTCGGGGAAGGCGGCGGCCACACCGGGCGCCAACTGCGGGGCGAGCGGGTAGCGCGCGGCGTCCTTGGCGGGGAAGGCGGCGGGGTAGCGCAGGCTGACCATCAGTTCGCGGGCCGGCTGCGCGGGGACCCAGGGGTCCGGGCGCGAGTTGTCCACCAGGTGGAGCGAGACGGTGCCGACCTGGTGCGGCCCGCTGGGTGCGGGCAGCACCACCCGCGCACGCTGCCCGGGATCGGCCGCCATGGCGGGGCCCGCCGGGACGACCGCGCCCACCGCGGCCGCCGTGGCCAGCAGCGCCGTGGTGAGCAGCAGCCGGCGCGGCGCCCGCCGCCGCGCGGTGTCAGGGACGACGCCATCGGTAGCGCCGGCAACGCTGGTGACCCTGGTGAGCGCGTTGAACATGGGGTGACTCCTTGACCGTCGAGCAGCGGGGCGGTCCTGCTGCTGGATCAAGCATTTCGCAGCCGCACACCTGGAAACAGCGTGCCAACACCCCAACCGCGAGGTGGTGCCAGCACGAGTTGCGGCCGTGGAGCCGGACAGCGCCCTCCGGGTGGCCGACCTGTCGCCGCGGGCGGCTACGCTGTGCGCCGTGACAGAACGGCTGCCGATCTTCCCGCTGAATGCCGTGCTCTACCCCGGGCTGGTGCTGCCCCTCCATGTGTTCGAGGAGCGCTACCGCCGGCTGGTGGCCGATTTGCTGGCCGGCCCCGAGGACCAGCCGCGGCGGTTCGGGGTGCTGGCCATCAAGGACGGGCGCGAGGTGGCGCCGGTGACGGAGAGCGACGAGGTGCCCGGGCCGCTGGCCGGGCTGGGCACGGCGAGCGGCGATCCGCTGGAGGCGCTGCACCACATCGGCTGCGTGGCCGACGTGGCCTCGGTGACGCCGCAGGCGGACGGGCGCTACGAACTGCTGGTCACCGGGACCACCCGGTTCCGGCTGCGCGAGGTGGAGACCGGCGGGCCCTACCTGGTCGGCGCGTGCGAGCTGATCGAGGAGGAGCCGGGCAGCGGCGCCGGCGCGCTGGCCGGCGGCGTGGAGCGCGCGTTCCGGGCGTACCAGAAGCGGTTGGCCGGGGCCCGGCAGGCGAGCCTGACGGGCGAGCAGGAGCTGCCCGACGACCCGCAGGTGCTCTCCTACCTGGTGGCGGCCGCCGCGGTGCTGGACGTCCCGGTCAAGCAGCGGCTGCTGGCCTGCCCGGACACGGCGACCCGGCTGAGCACCGAGCTGGAGCTGCTGCGCCGGGAGACCGCGCTGCTCGCCTGGCTGCCCTCGGTGCCCGCGGTGGAGCTGACCCGGCAGGCGTTCAGCCCGAACTGAGACAGCCGTCTGAGACGTTGAGCTGAGACCAACGCATGAGACCAACGTATGAGACAGCCGTATGAGACCGGCGTATGAGATTCCCGTCTGAGACCGTTGGCCGAGACCGCTGACCAAGACCGGCGTCTGAGACCAGCGTCTGAAACCACCAGTGACCAGCCGCTCAGGGACCGAGGACATGGCGAAGGCGAAGAAGAGCGGCGGCGGCGGCAAGGGCACCCCCGCCACGGTGGCGCTGGAGGCGGCCGGGGTGCCCTTCACCGTGCACGCCTACCAGCACGACCCGGCGGCGCCCTCCTACGGCGGCGAGGCCGCGCAGGCGCTCGGAGTGGCCCCGGAGCGGGTGTTCAAGACGCTGGTGGCCGAGGTGGACGGCGCGCTCACGGTGGGCGTGGTGCCGGTGGCCGGGCAGCTGGACCTCAAGGCGCTGGCGGCCGCGGTGGGCGGCAAGCGGGCCGCGATGGCCGACCCGGCCGCCGCCGAGCGCAGCAGCGGTTACGTGCGTGGCGGGATCTCGCCCCTGGGCCAGCGCAAGCCGCTGCCCACGGTGCTGGACGCCGGCGCGCTGGCCCACCCGACGATCTACGTCTCGGCGGGC
Source organism: Kitasatospora sp. NBC_01287 (assembly GCF_026340565.1). Classification (NCBI taxonomy): domain Bacteria; kingdom Bacillati; phylum Actinomycetota; class Actinomycetes; order Kitasatosporales; family Streptomycetaceae; genus Kitasatospora; species Kitasatospora sp. NBC_01287. Next base: position 6,790,837 of record NZ_JAPEPB010000001.1, on the reverse strand, counting down.
CGGCGCGGCCTGGAGGTGGAGCTCACGCCGGCCGACCTAGTGCGCCTGACGGGAGCCGTCAGCGCCGAGATCAGCCGGCTGCGATGACTTCGAGGACGAGGACGGCGGCGGCACGACCGGGCCGCCCTGCCCGGCCTGGCCACTCTGACCGCCCTGACCGCCCTGACCGCCCTGCCCGCCCTGACCGCTGTGACCACCCTGACCGGGCGGCGCGTCGGCGGGCGCCGGGTCGGCGACGGTCGTCGGCGGTCGCAGCTCGTCCACCGGCCCACCGGCCGACGGCACCGCCGGGCCCGCCCAGTACGGCGGCGGGTCCTCCTCGCGCTTGCCGAAGGTGGCGGTGAGGGCCAGCAGCAGCACCAGGGCCGCCATCGGCCAGGCCAGTACCGCGCCGTGCGCGCCGAGCTGGAGCGCCTCGTTGAAGGTGTGCCCGTCGCCGACCTGCTTGGCGTGGGCGATGAGGTCCTTGGTGGGGCCGAGCGCGATGCCCAGCGGCCAGGCGATCAGCGAACCGGCCAGGCCGCCGAGGGAGAGCGCGGCCGCCACCACGATGCCGCCGCCGCGCCCGCGCGTCCAGAAGAACGCGGCCAGCGCGGTGAGCAGCCCGAAGGCGAGGCCCAGCAGCACGAAGGTGCCGTCGGCCCCGGCGCGCTGCTCGCCCTCCGGGTCCACGTACAGCACGCTCTGGCCGTGCACCACCAACGGGACCTCGGGGGCCAGCCAGTACCAGAGCGCGCCCATGAGCACACCGAGCAGCAGGCAGGCGCCGAAGATCGGGGCGCCGACCCGCAGCTCGTCCAGGAGCCGGCGCCACTGGGGGGCCAGGGGGGCGGAGCCCTGGAGCGGCTCGGCACCCGACGACTGGATGTCCGGAGAAGGAGCGTCCGGAGAACTGTTCGGTACGGTCACGGCACCCATCGTTTCACGCCAAGGCCGCGAAACCCGCTAGCGGGTCGTGGCGCGGCGGTAGGACCAGGTGGCGAACCCCAGCGAGAGCACGCCGACCACCGCGCAGACCGCCAGGTCGGCCAGCACCAGCGGCCAGTCGGGCCGGCGCGCGAAGGTGGCGGCGAAGGCGTCCACCCCGTACGTCGAGGGCAGCAGGTCGCGCAGCGCCCGCACCGCCGCCGGCAGGTGGGAGGCGGGCAGCACGCCGAGCAGCAGCGCGGCCGACATGCCGAGCTGGCCCGCCATGGTGGCCAGCTCCTGCTTGGGGGCCAGCAGTCCGAGCGCGGCACCCAGGCCGGAGAGCGCGGCACCGGCCAGCGGGACGACCACCAGCAGCACCCACAGGTGCGCGAGCGGCAGCCCGAAGAGCACCGAGCCGAAGGCCGCCGTCACCAGGGCGCCCGGCAGCGTGAAGGAGGCGTAGGCGCCGGCCGCGCCGAGCACCACCGAGGCGGCCGGCACCGGCAGCGTCGCGTAGTGGTCCAGGCCGCCGGTGGCGCGCAGCTTGCCGAAGTACTGGGCGAGCAGGTTGAGCGCCACGAAGGCGACCACCAGCACGCTGGATCCGGCCACCACGGCGCGCGCCGACGGGTTGTCACCGCCGTCGACCACCCCGCGCATCATCACCAGGATGCCGACGGACTGGAAGGTGGCGACGAACATCAGCGGGATCCGGGCCACCTTGGCCCGGGCCAGCTGCGCCCGGTAGACGGCCGCCAGGGCCGGCAGCAGCCGGGCGGCGGGGGCCAGCGGGGCGGGGGCCCGGGTCGCCGCCGGGGCGGCGGCGGGGGTGAGTACGGTCACTTCGCCAGTCCTTGGTGGCGGCCGCCGAGCCGGAGGTAGACGTCCTCCAGGCTCGGAGTGGCCAGGGTGAAGTCGTCCAGCGCGGCGAAGGCCGGCCCGGTGGTGACGGCGGCGACCAGCTCCCTGGCCTCCTCCGGAGTGGTGCGCACCGTCCAGCGCCGTCCGGTGCGCTCCGCGCGCTCGGCCAGCCGGGCGACCGCGGCCACCGCGAGGGGGGGCTCGGCGCGCCAGACCAGGTCGAGTCGGACGTCGCCGTCGACCAGCGCCTTCAGACCGCCGGGCGTGTCGCAGGCGATCACCCTGCCCTCGTCCAGCACGGCGACCCGGTCGAGCACCGTCTCGGCCTCGATCACGTTGTGGGTGACCAGCAGCACGGTGGTGCCGTGCTCGGCCCGGCGCCGGTCCACCGCGGACCAGACCGCCCGGCGGGCCACCGGGTCCATGCCGGTGGTGGGCTCGTCCAGGACCAGCAGCGGGCGCTCACCGACCAGGGCGGCGGCGAAGCAGGCCAGTCGCCGCTGGCCGCCGGAGAGCTTGGCGAGCGGCCGGCTGGCCAGCGGTTCGAGGCCCAGCTCGGCGAGCACCTCGGCGCTCCGGGCCCGGGCGGCGGCCCGGCCCAGCCCGCGCAGCCGGCCGGTGGTCTCGGCGGCCAGCGCCACGGTCAGCTCGTCCAGCGCGGTGGACTCCTGACCTAGGTAGCCGAGCAGCCGGGCCGCCCGGTCCGGGTGGCGGACCACGTCGTGGCCGAGGATCTCGATGCTGCCGGCGTCCGGGCGCAGCAGACCGGTCAGCTGGCGGACCAGAGTGGACTTGCCGGCGCCGTTGGGGCCGAGCAGCCCGAAGATCTCGCCCTGGCGGATCTCCAGGTCGACCCCGTCGTTGGCCAGGATCTCGCCGTGGCTCTTGGTGAGGCCCCGGACGGAGCAGCAGGGCAAGGGGGCGTCACTCACGAGCGACGACTCTACGCGCCGACCATGAGGAATCCGGACCAGGGGCCCGCACCGCCGCCACGTCACCGCCTCACCGCGTCCCCGCGTCACCACCCGCCGCGGTCAGCGCGACGGTCAGCGCGAGGGCAGCGCGAGAGCACTGCCAGGGTCGCCACGGCGCTCGCCACGTCCGTGGGCCCGTGGGGCGTCCTGAGGTCCCGCGGCGCTGCCTCCCGGCATCGCGGCATCACGGCATCACGGCATCGCGGCATCGCGGCATCGCGGCCTCCTGCACGGTCCGTGGCGTCTCCCGCATAGCGTTCACCTTCAACTCATTGCACTGAACAGCAGCGCAGGCTCGTTGCGTTAACCGGCAAGGCAGTGCAACGAAATCCCGCCGCTCACCTGCCATGATGGCAGTCATGCGCGTTAAATGTTGTTGCCAGATCCTTGAATGCAACGTAGCGTTTCCCTCATCGGAAACGACGAGCGCGGCTCTGGACACCGGCACCGACCACGGCCGGATCCACCACACGCCCAAGAGCACCGACAGCACCGACAGCACCACCGTCCACCCCTCCCGACCCTGGAACGAGGCACACCATGACCACCAACCACCCCGCCTGGACCGGCATGCTGTCGGTCGACGACACCGCCCTGGCCGTGACCGACACCGGCGGCACCGGCCGCCCCGTGGTCTACCTCAACGGGTCCTACGCCTCCCAGAAGGACTGGCGGCGCGTCATGGCCGACCTCGGCGACGGCTACCGGCACATCACCTTCGACGAACGCGCCCGCGGCAAGTCCAAGACCGCCGGCGACTACTCCTTCGAGGCCTGCCTGCGCGACCTCGACGCCGTCCTCGAAGCCAGAGGCGTGGAGCGGCCCATCCTGGTGGGCTGGTCGTACGGTGCGCTGATCGCGGTGCACTGGGCCGCCCGCAACCCGGAGCGCGTCCAGGCCGTGGTGTCCGTGGACGGCGCGCTGCCGAGCGAGTGGCTCGACGAGGCCACCCGGGAGCAGGTCCGCAAGCTGTTCCGCCGACTCAGCCCGATCTTCCCGATCTGCCGCCCGCTGGGACTGGCCGCGCGGATGAGCGCCGTCCAGCATGCCGAGATCAACCTCGAACTCAACGAGCTGTGCTCCCCCGCCGCCCTCGAACCGGTCTTCGAGCGCCTGACCGCACCGACCCGGTACGTCCTCGGCACCGGCGGCAACCTCGGCGCCGATGCGAAGGTGATGGAGCAGCTCCGCACCAACCTCGACCCGATGATCGCCCGCAACCCCAACATCCAGGTCAGCGCGAAGGTCGCGAGCAACCACTCCAAGATCCTCAGCAAGGACTTCGGAGCCGTCGCCCACGCGGTACGCGAACTCGCCACCACCCAGCACCACAAGGTCGGCTGAGCGGAACCGGCAGCACCACGGCGACGACCGGCCGGCACCACGACGACCGTCCAGCACCACGACGACCGGCCGGCACCACCGCCGGAACACCCCGACCGGCGAACCACTCTGGCGGCCGGGCCCTGCCAGCCCCGCGAGCGGATCGCCGTCCTCGACCGCGCCGAGCAGTTGCCCGACTCCTGAGCGCGGGGGTACGGCTCGGACCTGCCGCGGCTGGAGGGCGGCTCAGTCGTCCACCACGATCAGCTCGCCGCCCGGCACCCGGGCGGCCAACTCCTTCCAGAAGCCGGCCCGGATCGCGTAGCGGTCGTGCTCGTCGATCTGGTCGTCCTTGTGCGCGAGCAGGCCGAACCGGGCCGCGTAGCGCAGCAGTTCGCCGTCCACCCGGTGCGGGATGCGCGGGTAGTCGGACCAGATCGGGGTGAGCCGCTCGCGGTCGCCGAGCCGGTCGGTCCAGCGGCGGGCGAAGACCTGGCCGACCTCGTGCGGGTCGCCGCCGATCGCGGTGATGTCCTCCTCGCGGTCGGCCCAGCGCTGCTCGGCGGTGGTCAGCTGGGCCAACGTGGGCAGCGCGTCGGCGGCGGTCGGCGGCTCGGCCGGACGGTCCACCCAGCCCCGGTCGGAGGACCAGCGCAGCACCGGCCCGTTGCCCGCGACGGAGCCCGGGTGGTGGTGCGTCTGGGCGGTGCGCCCCGCCAGGTCCTTGGGGGTGGGCACGACCTTCAGCGCGGTCGGCGGCAGCGCGGCCGGCTCGCTCGACGCCAGCGGGGCCTCGGCGGCGGCGGGCGCGGCGGCGGGCGGCGCGGCCGGCGGCGCGGCGAGGATCTTGGCGATCTCCGGACGCGGGCCGGCGGGCGGGAAGGCGATGGCCGGCTCGCGCAGCCGCACCGAGCGGGTGATCCACTCGCGGTCCAGCACCCGGCGCTCGTCGGCCTCGCCGACCAGGTCCTCGGACTGGTTGAAGTCACCGTCGGCGGCCTGCAGCGCCCAGAGGTGCACGGCCACGCCGTGCTCCTTGGCGGACATCATGCCGGGCAGCAGATCACCGTCGCCGGTCACCAGCACCACGTCCGCGCAGGCCCGGTTGCGGGCCAGTTCGGAGAGCTCGGCGTGCATCGCGGCGTCCACGCCCTTCTGCACCCAGCGGCCCTCGGCCCGGGTGAGCGCGCCCAGCCGCACGGTGACCCGGGGCAGCACCCGCAGCCGGCGGTGCTCGGGCATCGGGCGGCGCTCGGGAGCCGCGTCGAACCAGTAGATCCGCAGCAGCGGCAGGCCGGTCTCCTCCTCGGCCCGCTCGCGCAGCGAGGCGATCAGCGCGGTGTGGTCGACGGTCACCCGGGAGCGGGCCGACTCACCGGCGAGCAGGCTGGCCGCGGCGCCCAGCAGGTATCCCGCGTCCACCAGGACGACGCAGCGGTCCATGAGGTACCCCTCTTCCTGTGCTCTGCCGCTGAGCACGGGCAGTTGGTGCAGTCTGCCCGAGGGAGGCTCACCTGGGCACCCTGCCGGACCGTTGCGGTCTCCTTTACCCCCCGAAGGCGTGGTGAATCACCCGGCTGCGCGCGCCGCCGGGCCCTCCCGCGCGCGCCGCCCGGCCCGCCGATCGGCTCGCCGAGCGCCTACCGCCCGGCGGCACTGACCTGGTCGGGTACACGCCTGTGCCTCCGTGACAGGAAAGTGCCTTCTTCCGCGGGATCTGACGGTCACACAGGATGGCCCCGGTAACAAGACGTGCACCTTTGGAGGTCAAGCCATGTCCGCCGGGACACCCAGGACGAAGGGCCGCAGAGCGGCCGACACCACGACAGCCCGCGCCACGGCGACCGCCAAAGCGACCGCCACGGCGACCGCCACGGGGACCGCCACGGGGACGAGCGCCACCGGTGCTCCAGCCACCAGGGCCGCGGACCGCCGACGCTGGTACGCGCTGCTGGTGCTCTGCGCGGGCACCCTGATGATCATTCTGGACGGCACCATCGTCACCGTCGCACAGCCGGCGATCCAGCACGACCTGGGATTCTCGGACTCGGGCCTGGCCTGGGTGATGAACTCCTATCAGATCCCCTTCGCCGGCCTGCTGCTGCTCGCCGGGCGGCTCGGCGACCTGATCGGCCGCAAGCGGGTCTTCATCAGCGGCCTGGCGCTGTTCGCCGCCGCCTCCGCGCTCTGCGGCCTGGCCACCTCGCCCGGCCTGCTGATCGCGGCCCGGTTCCTGCAGGGCACCGGCGGCGCGCTGACCTCGGCGGTCTCGCTCGGCATGATCGTGGCGCTGTTCACCGACCCGGCCGAACGGGGCCGCGCGATCGGCACGTTCAGCTTCATCGGCTCGGCCGGCGCCTCGCTGGGCATGGTGCTCGGCGGCGTGCTGACCCAGGCGCTCAACTGGCACTGGATCTTCTTCATCAACCTGCCGATCGCCCTGGCGGCCGGCCTGCCGGCGCTGCGGCTGCTCGCCCCCGAACGGGGCCTGGGCCTGCGGCAGGGCGCCGACGCGCTGGGCGCGCTGCTGGTCACCGGCGGGCTGATGCTCGGCGTCTACACCATCGTGCAGACCGGGCAGCACGAGTGGGGCTCGGCCCGCACCCTGGGCCTGGGGGCGGGCGCGCTGGCGCTGCTGGCCGGGTTCGTGGTGCGGCAGGCCACGGCGGCCCAACCGCTGCTGCCGCTGCGGCTCTTCCGCTCCCGGAACCTGACCGGGGCCAACGTGGTGCAGGTGGTGATGATCTCGGCGATGTTCGGCTTCCAGGTGCTGATCGCGCTCTACCTGCAACAGGTGCTCGGCTACCGCCCGGCCGCGGCCGGCTTCGGGATGCTGCCCACCGGCGTGATGATCGCGCTGGTCGCGCTCGGCCTCTCCGCCAAGGTGATCGGCCGGTTCGGCCCGCGGCGCGCCCTGCTGACCGGCAACGCCCTCCTCGTCCTCGCCCTGGCCTACCTCACGCGGGTGCCGGACCACGCCTCCTACCCGGTGGACGTGCTCCCGGTGATGCTGCTGATCGCGGGCGGCGGGCTGGCCCTGCCGGCGCTGGCCGGGCTGGCCATGGCCCAGGCCACGCCCGCCGACTCCGGCGTGGTCTCCGGACTCTTCAACACCTCGCAGACCGTGGGCGGCGCGCTCGGGGTGGCGGTGCTGAGCACGCTGGCCGCCGCGCACACGGCCGGCCTGCGGGCGGCGGGGCACCCGGCGACTTCGGCGCTGGCGGACGGCTACCGGCTCGCCTTCACGGTCAGCTGCGGGCTGCTGGCACTCTCCCTGGTACTGACGGCGGTGCTGCTGCGGCCCGGCCGACCGGACCCGGAACGGCCGATCGCCGGGACCACCGGAACCGCCGAAGCCTCCGGAACCACCGCGGCCGCGACGCGCTGAGCGCGCGGGTCAGGCCCAACGCCGAGGGGTGCCCGACGGATCGTCGGGCACCCCTCGGCGTCGCGTTCCGCGGTGCCGGTCAGGCGCGCCGGGCCGCGACCAGCTCGGCGATCTGCACGGCGTTCAGCGCCGCGCCCTTGCGCAGGTTGTCGTTGGAGAGGAAGAGCGAGATGCCGTTCTCCACCGTCTCGTCGCGGCGGATCCGGCCCACGAAGGTCGGGTCCTGGCCGGCCGCCTGCAGCGGGGTGGGGATGTCGGTCAGCACCACGCCCGGCGCGTCGGCCAGCAGCTCGGCCACCCGCTCGGGGCTGATCGGGCGCGCGAAACGGGCATTGACCTGCAGCGAGTGGCCGGTGAAGACCGGCACCCGCACGCAGGTGCCGGAGACCTTGAGCTCCGGGATGCCGAGGATCTTGCGGCTCTCGTGGCGCAGCTTCTGCTCCTCGTCGGTCTCGTTCAGACCGTCCTCCACGATCGAGCCCGCCAGCGGGATCACGTTGAAGGCGATCGGCCGCTGGTAGACCCGCGGCTCGGGGAACTCGGCGTTGGTGCCGCCGTGGGTGAGCGCGGCAGCGCCGTCCACCACCTTGGCGGCCTGGTCCTGGAGCTCGCTGACGCCGGCCAGGCCGCTGCCGGAGACCGCCTGGTAGGTGGCCACCACCAGCGCCGTCAGCTCGGCCTCCGCGTGCAGCGGGCGCAGCACCGGCATCGCGGCCATCGTGGTGCAGTTCGGGTTGGCGATGATGCCCTTGGGCAGGTCGGCGACCGCCTCCGGGTTGACCTCGCAGACCACCAGCGGGACCTCGGGGTCGCGGCGCCAGGCGGAGGAGTTGTCGATCACCACGGCACCGGCCGCGGCCACCTTGGGAGCCAGCGCCTTGGAGGTCGAGCCGCCGGCCGAGAAGATCACGATGTCCAGGCCGGCGTAGTCGGCGGTGGCCGCGTCCTCGACGGTGATCTCACCGTCCTGCCACGGGAGCGTCCTGCCGGCCGAGCGGGCCGAGGCGAACAGCCGCAGCTCGGTCACCGGGAACGACCGCTCCGCCAGGATCTCCCGGACCACGCCGCCGACCTGGCCGGTGGCACCCACGATGCCGATCTTCATCCGTACTTCCTCCTCCGGTCCACTGCTCTGCTTCATCTTGCCTGCTCCCCGATCTATTCCCGCACGGCATTCACCTGGTGGACACCGGCGGCCCGGCCAGCCGCGCCAGCAGCCCGAGCGCCCGCTCGACGCCCGCCGCGCTCGCGGGCAGCAGCGGCAGCCGCACCGCGGGGCTGGGGATCCGGCCCTGGGCGTGCAGCACGCCCTTGACCACGGCCGGGTTCGGCTCGGCGAAGGCGGCGGCCGAGAACGCGGCCAGCCGGTGCCCCAACTCCCGGGCCCGCGCCACCTCCCCCGCCCGCCAGGCCTCGGCCAGCGCCACGAAGGCGCCGGTGGCCAGGTGCGCGGAGGCCAGGATCGCGCCGTCCGCGCCGAGCGCCAGCACCGGCGAGAGCACCGCGTCGTCGCCGCCCAGCACCGCGAAGCCGGGCGGCTGGTCGGCCAGCAGCGCCACCAGCTCCGGATCCACCGCGCCGGTGGCGTACTTCACACCGGCGACCCCCGGCAGCTCGGCCAGCGCGTGCAGCGTGCCGGCGTCCAGCGGCTGCCCGGTGCGGTGCGGCACGTGGTAGACGATCAGCGGCACCGGGCTGCGGGCCGCCAGGTGCTCGAAGTAGGCCAGCACCCCGGCGGCGCCCGGGCGGACGAAGGCCGGCACCAGCGTCAGCGCGGCGGTGACCTCCGGCCGCTCCCCCAGCGCGGCCAGCTCCCGCAGGCCCTCCCGGGTGCCGCCGCCCGCCCCGACCACCAGGTGCGCCCCCCGCTCGCGGCAGACCCGGGCGCAGAGCTCCAGCACGGCCGCCCGCTCGGCCGGGTCCAGCGCGCTGGGCTCGCCGGTGGTGCCGAGCGCCACCAGGCCGGCCGCGCCCTCGTCCAGCACGCCGTGGGCGAGCGCCTCCAGGGCGTCCAGGGCGAGCGCGTCGTCGGGGGTGAACGGGGTGATCAGCGGCACGAAGATGCCGCGCAGCGGGTCGCGGGGGGCCGCGGGGCTCAGGGGGCTCAGCGGGCTCAGGGGGCTCAGCGGGCTCAAGGGGCTCAGCGGGCTGTCGTCGTACGGGGAGTGCGCCATGCCTTGATCTTCGGCGCCGCCACTGTGCGGGTCCAGTTCGCGTTTCCATCGCAAACCGTAAGCTGGGCCGATGCTCGACGTCCGCCGCCTGCGGCTCCTGCGCGAACTGGCCCGCCGGGGCACCATCGCCGCCGTCGCGGAAGCGCTGGCCTTCAGCCCCTCCGCCGTCTCCCAGCAGCTCTCCGCCCTCGAACGCGAGGCCGGGGTGGCGCTGCTGGAGCGCACCGGCCGGCGGGTGGCGCTCACCCCGGCCGCGCACAACCTGGTCCGGCACGCCGAAGCCGTGCTGGCCCAGCTCGAAGCGGCCGCCGCCGAGCTGGCGCAGGCCCGGCACGGCCCGGCCGGACCGCTGCGGATCGGCACCTTCCCGTCCGCCGCCCAGGTGCTGATCCCACCCACTCTGGTGCTGCTCGCCGAGCGCTGGCCGGAGCTGGAGCCGATGGTGGCCGAGATCGACCCGGCGGGTGTGGCCGACCTGCTGCGGGCCGGCGAACTGGACGTCGCCCTGGTGCACGACTACGACTTCGTCCCCGGCCCGGTCGAACCCGGCATCGACAGCGAACCGCTCTTCGCCGAGGCGATGTACCTGGCCGCGTCCGCGCCCGGACCCGGCACCCTGACCGCCCACGCCGCCGACCCCTGGATCCTGGCCACCCACGGCACCCGCTGCCACGCGATGACGATCCGCGCCTGCCAGGCGGCCGGCTTCACCCCCCGGATCCGGCACCGCGCCGACGACTTCGCCACCGTGCTCGCCCTGGTCGCCGCGGGCCAGGGCACCGCGCTGGTCCCCGAGCTGGGACTGCTCGATCCGCCCGCCGCCGTCCACCTGCACCGACTGCCGATGTCCCGTCGAACGGCCGTCAGTTACCGCCAGGGCGCGGGCGCCCACCCGGCGATCGCCGCCTTCGGCAGCGCGGTCCGCGACGCCCTGCCGAGCAGGCTGCGGAGTTGATACGGGCTCAGGTCAACATCAGGTCAAGGTGCTGTTCGCGTAACAGTTATGATCAAAGCCTTTTCGCCGCCTCCTTTTCGCGTATAGAACATCTGAGGGTAAGTCCCCACGAGATGAGCGAGCTGGACTATGAGCAACAACCAACCGCCTGGCTACGGCTACCCGTCGGACCCGCAGAACCCGTACGGCCAGCAGCCGCAGAGCCCGTACGGCCAGCAGCCGCAGGACCCCTACGGCCAGCAGCCGCCCACCGACCAGCAGGCCTACGGCTACCCGCAGGGTGCCCCCGGCCAGCCTCCGGGCTACGGCCAGCAGGCGAACTACGGCCAGCCCGGCCAGCAGTCCACCGGCTGGCTCGGCCAGCCGAACCCCTACGGCCCCCCGGCCCCCGGCACCCGTCAGCTGGCGTCGGCCGGCGACCGGTTCCTGGCCCGGCTGATCGACCTCGCGGTGCTGATCATCCCGTTCATCCTGATCCAGTTCCTGGTCGCCATCGCCGCGGGCGAGATCATCGCCACGGTCGTCGGCGGGATCCTCGTCTTCGGCTACGAAGGCGCCATGCTGCTCACCCAGAACCAGCAGACCATCGGCAAGAAGGCGATGAAGCTCCGCGTCGTCTCCCTGGCCCACGGCGGCCGCCCCACCGACAACGAGCTCTGGACCCGCGCCGCGGTCTACGGCCTGCCCGGCGCGGTCTACTGCGTCGGCTCGCTGTTCTCCCTGGTCAACGTGCTCTGGCTGCTCTGGGACAAGCCGTACCAGCAGTGCCTGCACGACAAGGCGGCCAAGACCGTGGTGGTCAAGGAAGGCTGAGCGCCCCCGCACCGAGTACCCCCGCACTGAGCACTCCCCCGCGTCGGCCGGTCCCACCAAGGGCCCGGCCGTCGCGGCGTTCCCGGCCGACGCGCGGCATTTCCCGGCCGGCCCGGACCTGCTCAGGCCGGGTAGCGGATCAGCTCGCCCGTGACCAGCTCGAACCCGAACGGCTCCGGCACCGGTACGAGGTCACCGAAGACCCCGGTCCACTGCCTGCGGTAGCGGCCACCGGCGGGCTCGGAGAAGAGCGTGACCGCGCCCCGGCGCGGATCGATCAGCAGGTAGACGGGGATGCCCATCAGCGGATAGTCGCGGACCTTGCCGACCAGGTCGTTCTCCGGGTTCGACGGCGAGACGATCTCCACCGCGATCGCGGCCGCCTCCGCCGGGACCTCGGTGCCCCCCAGCTCGACCACCGCGAACGGGATGTAGGTCAGATCCGGGTTGCGGAGCTTGCCGGTGTGCGGCGATGCCAGGTCGGTGTTCTCGCTCGGCATCAGGTCGCGCGGGCGGTGCGCGTCGAACTGCTCGCGCACGACCAGCAGGTTGCGCTGGTGGATCACCGACGGTCCGGCCATCATGATGACCTCGTCGCCGGACACCTCGATCTTCCAGCCCGACGGCGGGTTCAGGCCCTGCGCGTACTCCAGCAGCTGGGCGTGGCGCTCGGGGATCCTCGGCTCGGGCATGCCCCCATCCTTCCACCACCGCGCCGGCCGTCGCGGCGTTCCCGGCCGGCCCGGGGACGACGCACCGCACCCCCGGCCGGCCGGATCCGACCTCGGCGCGACGATCCGCCCGCTGAGCTGGGGCGGGGTGTCCCAGCCCTCCCACGGGTGTCTCCAGTGCGGCGTGGTTCCCTCCGCCGCACGATTAGGGTGGGTATCCCCCGGCGGTGAATGAGGAGACCCACCTGTGCCTGACGGCTTTGTGCACCTGCACGTTCACACTGAGTTCTCGATGCTCGACGGGGCCGCGAAGAACAGCAAGTTGTTCGCCGAGGTCGAGCGGCAGGGCATGCCGGCCATCGCCATGAGTGACCACGGCAACATGTTCGGCGCCTACGAGTTCTTCCAGAAGTCGAAGGGCAGCCCGGTCAAGCCGATCATCGGCATCGAGGCCTACCTCGCGCCGGAGTCGCGGTTCCACAAGAAGCAGGTGTTCTGGTCCCCGGGCGGCAAGCGGCCCGCCAACACGGACGGCGAGGGTGGCAAGGACGTCTCCGGCGGCGGCCGGTTCACCCACATGACGATGTGGGCGGAGAACGCCGACGGTCTGCGCAGCCTCTTCAAGCTCTCCTCCCTCGCGTCGATGGAGGGCTACTACACCAAGCCCCGGATGGACCGCGAGCTGCTGGCCCAGCACGCCAAGGGCATCATCGCGACCACCGGCTGCCCCTCGGGCGAGGTGCAGACCCGGCTGCGGCTGGGCCAGTACGAGGAGGCGATCGAGGCCGCCTCCACCTACCGGGACATCTTCGGCAAGGAGAACTTCTTCCTGGAGCTGATGGACCACGGCCTGGGCATCGAGCGCGACATCCGCGCCGACCTGATGCGCCTGGGCAAGCAGCTCGGCCTGCCGCTGCTGGCCACCAACGACTCGCACTACGTCACCGAGGACCAGGCCGACGCGCACGACAACCTGCTCTGCGTGGGCACCGGCAAGAACAAGGACGACCCGAACCGGCTGAAGTTCGGCGGCTCCGGCTACTACATCAAGACGCCGGCCGAGATGCGCGAGCTCTTCAGCGAGCTGCCGGAGGCCTGCGACAACACGCTGCTGATCGCCGACCGGATCCAGCCGTACGGCGAGGTCTTCGACTACGTCGACCGGATGCCGCAGTTCGACGTGCCCGAGGGCGAGACCCAGGCCTCCTTCCTGCGCCAGAAGATCCAGGCCGGGCTCCAGAGGCGCTACGGCGACAACCCGAGCCAGGAGGTGCTGGACCGGATCGAGCTGGAGATGGGCGTCATCACCCCGATGGGGTTCGACGCCTACTTCCTCGTGGTCGCCGACATCTGCCAGTACGGCCGCGACAACGGCATCCCGGTCGGCCCGGGCCGTGGCTCGGCGGCCGGCTCGATGGTCTCCTACCTGACCGGCATCACCCAGTTGGACCCGCTGGAGCACGACCTCCTCTTCGAGCGGTTCCTGAACCCCGAGCGCATCAACCCCCCGGACGTCGACATCGACTTCGACGACCGCCAGCGCGACCAGATGGTGCGCTACGTCACCGAGAAGTACGGCGAGGCGTACACCGCGCAGGTGAACACCTTCGGCACCATCAAGGCCAAGGCCGCCGTCAAGGACTCCAGCCGGATCCTCGGCTACCCCTTCGCGATGGGCGACCGGATCACCAAGGCGATGCCGCCGGACGTGATGGGCAAGGGCGTGCCGCTGGCGGACCTCTTCAACGACAAGCACCCTCGCTACAACGAGGGCACCGAGATCCGCACGATGTACGCCAACGAGCCGGACGTCAAGAAGATCATCGACACCGGCATCGGCATCGAGGGCCTGATCCGCGGCACCGGCGTGCACGCCGCGGCCGTCATCCTCTCCTCCACCCCGCTGCTCGACCTGATCCCGCTGCACAAGCGGGACAAGGACGGCGTGATCATCACCGGCTTCGACTACCCGTCGTGCGAAGCCATGGGCCTGATCAAGATGGACTTCCTGGGTCTGCGCAACCTGGGCATCATCGACCACTGCATCAAGATCGTGAAGGCCAACCGGGGCGTCGACGTCGACATCGAGAACATCCCGATCGACGACCCGACCACCTACGAGCTGCTCGCCCGCGGTGACACGCTCGGCGTCTTCCAGCTCGACGGCGGCCCCATGCGCGCGCTGCTGAAGCTGATGAAGCCCACCGAGTTCGCCGACATCTCCGCCGTCTCGGCGCTGTACCGGCCCGGCCCGATGGGCATGAACTCGCACACCAACTACGCGCTGCGCAAGAACGCCCAGCAGGAGATCATCCCGATCCACCCGGAGCTGGAGGAGCCGCTCAAGGAGGTCCTCGGCCCCACCTACGGCCTGATCGTCTACCAGGAGCAGGTGCAGCGAGCCGCCCAGGTGCTGGCCGGCTACAGCCTCGGACAGGCCGACCTGCTCCGCCGGGCGATGGGCAAGAAGAAGAAGGAGGTGCTGGAGAAGGAGTTCGTCCCCTTCCACGCGGGCTGCAAGGAGCGCGGCTACTCCGACGAGGCGATCCAGGCGGTCTGGGACGTGCTGGTCCCGTTCGCCGGCTACGCGTTCAACAAATCGCACTCCGCCGCGTACGGCCTCGTCTCCTACCAGACCGCCTTCCTCAAGGCGAACTACCCCGCCGAGTACATGGCCGCCCTGCTCACCTCGGTCGCGGACGACAAGGACAAGATGGCCGTCTACCTGGCCGAGTGCCGGTCGATGGGCATCAAGATCCTCTCCCCCGACGTGAACGAGTCGGTGGTCGACTTCACCGCCGTCGGCACCGACGTCCGGTTCGGCCTCAAGGCCGTGCGCAACGTCGGCGTCCCGGTGATCGAGTCGATGATCAAGACCCGCAAGGAGAAGGGCAAGTACAGCTCCTTCGCGGACTTCCTGGACAAGGTCGAGCTGGTCGCCTGCAACAAGCGGACCATCGACTCGCTGATCAAGGCGGGCGCGTTCGACTCCCTCAACCACACCCGCCAGTCCCTGGTCGCCGTGCACGAGCAGGCGGTCGACGCCGTCACCGGGGTGAAGAAGCAGCAGGCGATCGGGCAGGACGACCTGTTCGGCGCGCTGGACACCGGGGAGGACACCCCGACCATCGGCCTGGACTTCGAGCTCTCCGACCGGGAGTGGCCGCGCCGCCAACTGCTCAGCCTGGAGCGGGAGATGCTCGGGCTCTACGTCTCCAGCCACCCGCTGGACGGCGCCGAGCACATCCTGGCCCGCAACCGGGACGTGTCGATCGCCGAGCTCATGGGCTCCGGCCGCACCGAGGGCGAGGTCCGGCTCTCCGGGCTGATCACCGGGGTGGACCGGCGGATCAACAAGGCCGGCAACGCCTGGGCGATCATCACCCTGGCGGACCGCGACGGCTCGGTGGAGGTGCTCTTCTTCCCGGCCACCTACAATCTGATGGCCGATCAGATGATCGACGACAACGTCATCTCGGTCCGCGGCCGGCTCAACGAGCGGGACGGCGCGCTGAGCATCTTCGGCCAGGAGATCACCAGCCTGGACATCTCCGCCGCCGAGCACGGCGGCAAGCCCCCGGTGCAGCTCACCGTGCCCTACCCGAAGGTGACCGCCGCCATGGTGCGCGAGCTCAAGCTCACGCTCCAGGCGCACCCCGGCGACGTGCCGGTGCGGCTGCTGACCACCAGCCGGCAGCGGGACGTGCTCTACGAGCTGGGCTTCCTGGTGAACCCGGACACCGCCTTCGCCAGCGAGGTGAAGACGCTGCTCGGCCCCTCCGCCTGGAGCGCCTGAGCACCGGGCGGGCCCGGCCCGCTCCGGCCCGGCCCCGGTCCTGACGGGCAGTCGGTGGACTCCGTTCCCCGGCTGCCCGTCGGCGCGCTACTCTCGGCGCGCGCGCGAAACCGTGGATCGACCGCGGCGCGCGCACCCGGAGGGGGAGACGATGAGCTACGCGCCGCCCGTCGGAGGCTTTCCGACCCCGCAGCCGGCGCCGGCCGCACCGCGTGCCGCGGCGCTGCCCGGGCTCGCGGCACTGCTGATCCTGGTGCTGCTGCTGGATCTGGCGATCCTGGCCTTCGACCTGAACCGGGCGGGCACGGGGTACCTGTCGACCGCGTTCGGGATCAACTACGACCACTTCGTCGCGGGCGCCCCGATCGGCTACAGCTCCGGCAACGCCGCCTCCGACCTCGCGCTGATCGTCCTGATCGTCGGCGCCTTCAGCGGCGGCGGCTGGGTGCGCCCGGCCGGCGCCACCCTGCTGCTGGTGAACGCCTACGGCTGCCTGATGGACGCGGTCGCGCAGCTCACCGGGAACAGCACGGCCCGCGACGCCTTCGCCTCGCCGGTGCAGCCGAACCTGCTGCTCAACCTGGACGTCATCGCCCAGGCCGTGCTCGCCCTGGTCTTCGGGCTGATCGTGGCCGCCACCATGAGGCGGGGCGGCTCGACCGGCGCGCCCGCCCCGCTCGGCTACGCTCCGCCGTTCGCCCCGCAGCCGTTCACCCAGCAGCCGTTCACCCCGCCGCAGCCCGGCACGCCCGCCCAGGGCTACGGCGCCCCCGTCCCGCCGCAGCCCGGCACGCCACAGCCCGCACCCGGCTACACGCCACCGGTGCAGCCCCCCACCGCACCGCCCGTGTACGGCTACCCGCCGCACCCGCAGGACGCGCCTCCGGCGCCGCCCACGGCCTGAGCGGCCGTCAGCCGAGCGCGGCGTCCAGCTCCGCCAGGAAGCCGAGCGCGGCGGCCCAGGCCGCCTCGCTCGCCTCCTCGTCGTAGTCCGGCAGCGCGGGGTCGGTGAAGAGGTGCCCGGCGCCCCGGTAGCGGTGCACCTCGACCTCCGCGCCGGCCTTGCGCATCCGCAGGTACCAGGCGTTCAGCCAGTCCTCGGTCTCGAACGGGTCGGGCTCGGCCACGTGCAGCTGCACCGGGACCTCGGTCACCGCCTCGTCCCGCACGTCCGAGGTCCCGTGCAGGAGCAGCAGCCCCAGCGCCCGCTCATCGGCCAGCGCCAGGTTCTGCGCGAGCGCGCCGCCGAGCGAGAGGCCGGCATAGACCAGCCGGGTGCCCGGGGTGAGCAGCGGGGCCGCCGCGCCGACCGCCCGGCGCAGCAGCTCGTCGGTGCCGATCTCCTCGCGGTGGGCCATGCCCGCCTCCAGGTCGTCGAAGACCTGCCCGTCGTAGAGGTCGGGCGTGTGCACCGTGTGCCCGGCCGCCCGCAGCCGCTCGGCGGCGTCGTGCACGGCGGGGCGCAGCCCGTAGGCGGAGTGGAGGAGCAGGATCTGGGCCACGGCGGGACTCCATCAGCAGACGTCGGTAACCGTCCCATCCTGCCTCATGCCCGCGGCCGGCTCGCGAGGTCAGCGGCCCAAGAGCCCAGCAGCCCAGCAGCCCAGCAGCCCAGCAGCTGAGCGGGCTCAGCGGCTCAGCGGTCAGCGGCTCAGCGGCTCAGCGGCTCAGCGGCTCAGCGGTCAGCGGCTCAGCGGCTCAGCGGTCAGCGGCTCAGGAGACGATGTCCTTGCGCGCGAAGCCGCGGAACGCCAGCGCCACCAGGATCACCGCGTAGGAGATGGACAGCGAGGCCCCCTGCAACATCCCGCCCCACTCCAGCCGGGGCTGCAGCGCGTCCGCCCAGGCGTACTGCCAGTGCGCGGGCAGCCACTCGCGCAGGCCGCCCAGCGCCGTGATGGCGTCCAGCACACCGGTGATGATGGCCAGGAAGACGGCGCCGCCGACCGCCCCGAGCGGGGCGTCGGTGGCGGTGGAGAGGTAGAAGGCGAGCGCGCCGATCACCAGCTCGGCGATGACCACGTAGCCGACCGCGATGGCCAGCCGGGGCAGCGCCTCGGCGGCGGGCAGGCTGCCGCCGGTGGGCAGCCGCAGGTCGCCCCAGCCGTACGCGGCGGTGCCCACGCCCAGGCCGACCAGCGGCAGCAGCACGATCGCGGCGGCCGAGAAGAGCAGCCCGACGGTGAGCTTGGCGGCCAGCAGCCGGGCCCGGGGCACCGGCGCGGCGAGCAGGTAGCGCAGCGAGGACCAGCCGGCCTCGGCGGCCACCGTGTCGCCGCAGAACAGCGCCACCGGGATGACCAGGATGAAGCCGGTGCCCATGAAGAGCAGGGTGGCCGCGAAGTTGGCCCCGGAGGCGGTGGCCAGGGTGACGAAGGTGGTCTGGTCGGGCCGGGTGGGCGTGCCGCCGATCTGGAAGGCGGCCAGCACGATGAACGGCAGCGCGACCAGCACCGCCGCGATCACCAGGGTGCGGCGGCGGCGCAGCTGGCGCAGCGCCTCCACCCGCAGCGGCAGGGTGTGCCGCGGGCGGTAGCCCGGGGCCCGGTCGGTGGCGGCCCGGGCGGCCGGGGAGCTGTCCGGGCTGCTCAGGTTGCTCACGTTGCTCACGCGGAGCCTCCGATCATCGACAGGAACGCGTCCTCCAGGCGGCGGTGCGGCCCGGCCCGCTCGACGGGCACGTCCAGCCGGACCAGCTCCGCCAGCAGCTGATGGGCCGTCAGGCCGTCCAGCCGGACCAGCAGGCCGTGTCCGGCCACCTCCACCGAGCCGACGCCGGGCAGCTCCGCCGCCTTCGCGGCGGCCGCCGCCAGCTCCTCGGGCCCGAAGTCGGCGGGGGTGCCGATCAGCAGCAGTTCACCCTCGCCGATGATCTCGGCCACCGCGCCGGCGCTGATCAGCCTGCCGCGGTCCATCACCACCAGGTGGGTGCAGCTCTGCTCGACCTCGGAGAGCAGGTGGCTGGAGACGATGACGGTGCGTCCGGCGGCCGCGTACCGGATCATCACCTCGCGCATCTCGCGGATCTGCGGCGGGTCCAGGCCGTTGGTCGGCTCGTCCAGGATCAGCAGGTCCGGCAGGCCGAGCATGGCCTGGGCGATCGCCAGCCGCTGGCGCATGCCCTGCGAGTAGGTGCGCACCGCGCGCTCCAACGCCTCGCCGAGGTCCGCGATCTCCAGCGCCTCGGCCAGGTGCGCGTCGGCGGCGGGGCGGCCGGTGGCCTGCCAGTACAGCTCCAGGTTGGCCCGGCCGCTCAGGTGCGGCAGGAACCCGGCCCCCTCGACGAAGGCCCCGACCCGGGAGAGCACCGGGGCACCGGGGCGCACCGGGTGGCCGAAGATCCGGATCTCGCCCTCGTCGGGACGGATCAGGCCCATCAGCATCCGCAGCGTGGTGGTCTTGCCGGCCCCGTTGGGTCCGAGCAGGCCCAGCACCTGGCCGGCCTCGACGGTGAAGCCGAGGTCGCGCACGGCGTAGCGGTCGACCGCGCCCTTGTAGCGCTTGCTCAGCCCGGTGATCCGCAGCGGGACGTCGGCCGACG
Source organism: Kitasatospora sp. NBC_01287 (assembly GCF_026340565.1). Lineage (NCBI taxonomy): Bacteria > Bacillati > Actinomycetota > Actinomycetes > Kitasatosporales > Streptomycetaceae > Kitasatospora > Kitasatospora sp. NBC_01287. The sequence goes on along the minus strand of NZ_JAPEPB010000001.1, from coordinate 6,771,432 downwards.
CCGGGTCCGGCGGCGGCAGCGACCTGCGCCGACGAGCCGTCAGCAGCAGCACCGCGGCCGCGGCCAGCGCGAGGAGCGGCAGGATCCAGGTGCGCGCGGGCAGCGGGGTGGCCTCGGTGGTCAGCGAGCCGTCGGTGGGGACGGTCAGCGGGCTCGCCAGGCCCACCTGGTAGGTGGCGGGCTGGTTCGGCGAGGCGTAGGCCAGATCGGTGCTGGCGAACACCAGGCGCAGCCGGTGCCCGGCCGGGAAGTCGTAGTCGACGGCGGGCAGCCGCACGGTGACGGTGCGGCCCTCGGGCGCGTTGGCGCCGGTGACCCGCAACGGGGCCGCGAGCTGCTCGGGCAGCGTCTGCCTGCCGTCGGGGCCGACGTCGTAGAGCTTGCCGAAGAGCACCGCGTCGGGCTGGTCGGAGTGCACGGTCAGGCGCACGGTGGGGCTGCCGGTCAGCTGGACCCCGGAGCTCAGCGGCGCCGACTCGAAGGCCGCGTTCTGGCCGGGGAAGTCGATCGAGACGCCGACGCCCAGTTGGTTGGCCTGGGCGAGCGCGCCGAGCCCCGGCACGGTGGAGATCGCGGGCGGCGCGCCGCCGGGCGGGTTGGCGATGGTCTGCGGGCGGCTGCTCAACTGGACGGTGGTGTCGGCGGTGCCGCCCAGGCCCGGGTAGTTGGTGCCGTCGGCGCCGCGCAGCACGGCCTGGAAGCCGGTGGTGTCCAGCCCGCCGGTCCGGGTGATCCGGAAGACCGGACCGGTGCTGTTGTCCTGGTGCTTGAGGTAGTGGTCGAACCAGGCGATCACCCGGTCGTCCACCCGGTCGCTGGTCTCGGTGCCGCCGTCATGGCCGCCGTCGAACCAGTCGACCGAGACCGGCGCGCCGTTGGCGGCGATCGCCTTGGCCATCTCGTCGCCCTGGTCGAGCGGGAAGAGCGAGTCCTGCTGGCCCTGGACCACCAGGGTGGGCACCTTGATCTGCGACGCGTAGCTCGACGGGCTCGACTGCGCCAGCAGCGCGACCGCCGCGGCGTCCGGCCGCCCGGCCGCGGCGACCCGGTTGTACATCGCGCACAGCTCGGGGGTGAAGCGGCCGCAGCCGATCGGTCCGGTGGTGCTCGTGGAGGGAGCCGGCTTGCCGGTGGTGGAGGCGGTCAGGTCGCCGGCCGAGCCGTCGGTGAAGAAGATCCCGGCCCAGAGCTTCTTGAACACCCCGTCGGCCGGGGCGGACCCCTCGACGTTCTGCGGGAAGAGCGCCTGGGGCAGGTCCCACCAGGTGATCCGGGGCGCGATGGCCTTGATCCGCGGGTCCGCGGCGGCGGCCAGCAGCGAGATCGCCCCGCCGTAGGAGGCGCCGGTGATGCCGACCACCGGGTCGCCGGGCTTCTCCTTGAGCACCTCGGGGCGCTCGGTCAGCCAGTCGACCAGGTGCTTGACGTCCTGCACCTCACCGTCCGGCGAGTCCAGGCCGATCTGCCCGGTGGAGTGCCCGAAGCCCCGCGAGGACCAGGTCAGCACGGCGTAGCCGGCCCTGGCCAGCGTGCGGGCCTCGTCGGCTTCGTCGGTCTTGCTGCCGCCGAAGCCGTGGGCGAGCAGGACGGCCGGGCGCGGGCTGCTGCCGGTGGTGAAGAAGGAGGTGTCGATCGAGACCTGGGCGGTGCTGCCGGGCGCCTCGGGCATCGACAGGAACTGGTCCTGCTGCCGGACGGCCGCCGGAGTGTCCGCGATCGCGGTCACCGTGCCGAGGCCGGCCAGCACGAGCAGCGCCAGCACCCCCGCCAGCAACCGGCGGCGGGTCAGCCTGAGCTGGGGTGGGCGCCAACGCCGCCGAGGGCCAGGGAGGTTCATGGATGGCGATCCTATCCGCAGCGGCTGAGGACCGGCCGGGCGGGCGGGCTCGGCCCACCCGCCCGGCCCGGCGGCCACCGGGCGTCAGAGGTTGGTGAACTGCTCGCCCTTGGCGTCCTGCAGGATGTGGTCGACGCAGACCGCCAGGATGATCAGCAGATAGGCGTCCGGCTGGCTCATCACGTCCACCGCGTAGGCGTCCCGGATGGTGAACCAGCGCCGGGATATGTGCGCCAGCGTGGTGCCCTCGTCCCGGATGTCGAACTCGCGGTCCCAGAGGTTGCCGACGATCTTCAACCGCCGCCCGTCCCGCAGCTTGACCTTGAACCGGTCACCGAAGAGCTTGATGAACTTCTTGCTGATCTTGGCGATCACCTCGCCGTCGTGCTTGATCAGGATGGTGTGGTGGATCGTGAAGAACTTCTTGACGATCGAGGCCACCACCGTGCCCTCGGTGTCCACGAAGGCGAAGGTGCTGCGGAACCGGAACAGCTTCTTGTTGACCCGCCAGACCTTCTCGCGGTGCTCGGTCTCGATCCACGCCTCCTCGTGGAAGGCGAACATGCGGTCGCGCACCAGGTAGCGCATTGGGGTCCCCCGATCGGGTCAGTGCTGGGCCGCCCCAGAGCGTAGTGGGGCGGCCCGACCGACCGGCAGGGGGAGGTCCCTGGAAAGGCCCGGGGAAGGGGCCCAGGGGAAGGCTTCAGAAGACCTTGACCATGGTGCGGTGCGGGATACCGGCGTCGTCGTAGACCGGCCCCTCGGCGACGTAGCCCATGCGCTCGTAGAAGCCCATCGCCCTCACCTGGGCGTGCAGCTCGCACTCGGTGGCGCCCAGCTCGCGCCCGGCCCGCTCGACCGCGCCGACCAGTTCCGCGCCCAGCCCGGTGCCCCGGTTCTCCTTGCGGACGGCGAGGCGGCCGAGCAGCACCCGGCCCTCGACACCGGTCAGCGCCAGCGCCTGCTCACCGCTGATCAGCCGGGCGGTGCCCTGCGGGGCCCCCTCGGCGTCCAGCGCGACCAGGTGGGTGCAGGCGGCGTCCAGCTCGTCGTACTCCAGCTCGGCCGGGATCTCCTGCTCGACCACGAAGACCTCGTGCCGCACCTGCTTGGCGAGGAGGACCTCCTCGGGCGTGCGGGCGGTCCTGATCTCCATCAGCTCTCCGCCGAGATGATGTCCAACGCCTTGCTCAGGTCCTCGGGGTACTCGCTGTCGAACTGCACCCACGCGCCGTCCGAGGGGTGCTCGAAGCCCAACGAGACCGCGTGCAGCCACTGGCGGGTCAGGCCCAGCCGCTTGGAGAGGGTCGGGTCGGCCCCGTAGGTCAGGTCGCCCACGCAGGGGTGGCGCAGCGCCGACATGTGCACCCGGATCTGGTGGGTGCGGCCGGTCTCCAGCTTGATCGCCATCAGCGAGGCGGCCCGGTAGGCCTCGATCAGGTCGTAGTGGGTGATCGAGGGCTTGCCCTCCCGGGTCACCGCCCACTTCCAGTCCGAGCTGGGGTGCCGCCCGATCGGGGCGTCCACCGTGCCGCTCAGCGGGTCCGGGTGGCCCTGGACCAGCGTGTGGTAGCGCTTCTCGGTGATCCGGTCGTGGAACTGCCGCTTCAGGTCGGTGTAGGCGCGCTCGGACTTGGCGACCACCATCAGGCCCGAGGTGCCGACGTCCAGGCGGTGCACGACGCCCTGGCGCTCGGCGGCACCCGAGGTGGAGATCCGGTAGCCGGCGGCGGCCAGGTGGCCGATCACGGTCGGGCCGGTCCAGCCCGGGCTCGGGTGCGCGGCGACGCCGACCGGCTTGTCCACCAGCACGATGTCCTGGTCGTCGTGGACGATCCGCATGCCCTCGACGTGTTCGGCGACGATCTGCACCGGGGCGGCGGGGGCCGGGATCTCGACCTCCAACCAGGAGCCGGCGATCACCCGGTCGGACTTGCCGGCCGTCGCGCCGTCGATCCGGACCTTCCCCTCGGCGGCCAGTTCGGCGGCCTTGGTCCGCGAGAGGCCGAACATCCGGGCGAGGGCGGCGTCGAGACGCTCGCCCTCAAGGCCGTCCGGAACGGGAAGCGTGCGGATCTGCGCTGCGGTACTCACCCGTACGAGTATGCCGTAACCGGGCGCCGAGCTATTCGCCCTTGGCCGCGGACCCGTGGGTGGAGCCGTCCGGGTTGCTGCCGCGGAAGGAGAGCAGCACCACCAGGATGCCGCCGCAGACGATGGCGGAGTCGGCCAGGTTGAAGACCGCGAAGTGCTGCACCGAGATGAAGTCGACCACGTGTCCGCGCAGCACGCCGGGCGCGCGGAACAGCCGGTCGGTCAGGTTGCCGAGCGCGCCGCCGAGCAGCAGGCCCAGTGCGACCGCCCAGGGCAGGCTGTAGAGGCGGCGCGAGATCCGCCAGATCACCACGATCACGGCGGCCGCGATCAGGGTGAAGACCACGGTCATGGTCTGGCCCATGCCGAAGGCCGCGCCCGGGTTGCGGATCACCTGGAAGGTCACCACGTCACCGATCACCCGGATCGGGTTGCGGCCCTCCAGCCTGGCCACCACCAGCAGCTTGCTGCTCAGGTCGATCAGGTACGCCAGCGCCGCGATCGAGAAGAGCACCCCGAGCCGGCGGCGGCGCACCGCGGCGCGCTGCTCGGACAGCGCGGTGGCGCCGGCCGGCCGGGCCTCCGGCTCCGTCGCTCCGGCCGGCCGGGCCTCCGCGGCCGGGGCTTCCGGCAGCTGGGCCTGTGAGGGCTGGGCTTCCGAGGGCTCGGCAGGCCCGGTGGGCTCGTCCTGGGTCTGGGGGGAACCTGGCGTAGTGATGATCCGCTCCGCTGCCGAGAAGAAGGGGCCGATGTTACGGGGTCGAGCGTACGCCACGCGGTGCGTGCGGCGGCTCGACCCCGGGCGGTACGGCCCCTCGGCCGACCGGTCAGCGGCCGGTCAGCGGCCGGCTGCGAGCGGTCGGCGCCGGCACCGTCAGCGCCGCTCCTGCTTCGACTTGCAGGAGACGCAGAGGGTGGCCCGCGGGAAGGCCTGCAGCCGGGCCTTGCCGACCGCCTGCCCGCAGGACTCGCAGACCCCGAAGCCCACGCCCTCCAGCCGGGCCAGCGCGCGCTCGGTCTGGTCGAGCATGTCGCGGGCGTTGTTGGCCAGCGCGAGTTCGCTCTCCCGGTTGATGTTCTTGGTGCCGGCGTCCACCTGGTCGTCGCCGGCGCCGTCGTTGGAGTCGCGCATCAGGCCGGTGATCGCCGCCTCGGCGGCGTCGATCTCGGCGCGCAGGCGGGCGAGCTCGGAGTTGAGCTCCGCGTGCACCTCGGCGACCTCGGCGGCCGTCCACGACTCCTCACCGGAGCGGACCGGCAGCTCGGCCGGCTCCACCGCCTCGGCTCCCGTCGCCCCCGCCGCCCGCGCGCCGGAGGCGGCGGGGGCGTGGTTACGGCTGGTCGCCGCGCCGCGTCCGGTGGTGGTGCTGGTCTTCCGCCGTGTCGTGGTCACGGAACCCTCCCCTAGGTCGCCTGCCACGGCCTTCGGGGCCCGCCTGGTGGCGGTGCCCGCGCCCGTTGCCTTCTCAGCCATGGCTCGACCCCATCTACGAATGACTCCGGCCGACGGTTCCCGTCGGCCTCTGGTGCCGGAACGATAATCCTGAACGAATCCGGTCACAACGGGACATACCGATGCTCGTAGTGATCCCACCCGGGCAGCCGGGCGGTGCGGTCCGACGCGGCTCCGTGCCTGGGCATTGACAAAGTTGTGCCCAGATCGTCACCGCCTAACCGCTTCCGCGCGCGGCGGCCCGCGGTGACGTGCGGCGGCAATGGCGTAATGGCCTTGCCCCGCCCTATAGACTGGGCCGGCAAGGCGCAGATGGGACGAGTACCGACGTACGCAGCCACGAGCGACCCGGGGACGGTGCGAGCCCGGGGGTGTGCGCGGCGGGAAGATCACCCCGGAGCCGCCGGAAGAACGGGCCGCGGAGTTCGAGCGCGGGCCTACTAGACCCGGTCGCAAGCCCAAGAGTGGGCCGTCGGCAGTCGCGGCGGCCAAGGAGGGTGGTACCGCGGGGCGCCTGGCCGCCTCGTCCCTCCGTCGGAATGCCCGTCCACGCATCCGCCGGAGGCGCAGTGAGCACGTACAACCCCGTCCCCGCCCAGGTCGACCTGCCCGTCCTCGAACACGGCATCCTGAGCTTCTGGCGCGACCAGAAGGTCTTCCAGCGGAGCCTGGAGCAGTCCGAGGGCCGCCCCGAGTGGGTCTTCTACGAGGGCCCGCCGACCGCCAACGGCATGCCGGGCGCCCACCACATCGAGGCCCGCGTCTTCAAGGACGTCTTCCCGCGCTACCGGACCATGAAGGGCTACCACGTGGCCCGCAAGGCCGGCTGGGACTGCCACGGCCTGCCGGTCGAACTCGCCGTCGAGAAGGAGCTGGGCTTCTCCGGCAAGCCGGAGATCGAGGCGTACGGGATCGCCGAGTTCAACGCCAAGTGCCGCGAGTCGGTCACCCGGCACACCGGCGAGTTCACCAAGCTCACCGAGCGGATGGGCTACTGGGTCGACCTTGACGACGCCTACCGGACCATGGACCCGTCCTACATCCAGTCGGTCTGGTGGTCGCTCAAGCAGATCTTCGACAAGGGCCTGCTGGTCCAGGACCACCGGGTCGCCCCCTGGTGCCCGCGCTGCGGCACCGGGCTGTCCGACCACGAGCTGGCCCAGGGCTACGAGACCGTGGTCGACCCCTCGGTCTTCGTCCGCTTCCCGCTGACCAGCGGCCCGTTGGCCGGCCGCGCCGCGCTGCTGGTCTGGACGACCACCCCGTGGACCCTGGTCTCCAACACCGCCGCCGCCGTGCACCCGGAGGTCACCTACGTGGTGGCCACCGACGGCACCGAGCGGCTGGTGGTCGCCGAGCCGCTGCTCGGCAAGGCGCTCGGCGAGGGCTGGGAGGCCACCGGCGAGTCCTTCACCGGCGCCGAGATGGAGCGCTGGTCCTACCGGCGCCCGTTCGACCTGGTCGCGATCGAGGACGCGCACTACGTCCTCAACGCCGACTACGTGACCACCGAGGACGGCACCGGCATCGTCCACCAGGCGCCCGCCTTCGGCGCCGACGACCTCGCCACCTGCCGCAAGTACGGCCTGCCGGTGGTCAACCCGGTCGAGGCCGACGGCACCTTCGCCGCGGACGTGCCGCTGGTCGGCGGCGTCTTCTTCAAGAAGGCCGACGAGGCGCTGGTCGCCGACCTCAAGGCGCGGGACCTGCTCTTCCGCCACCTGCCCTACGAGCACAGCTACCCGCACTGCTGGCGCTGCCACACCGCGCTGCTCTACTACGCGCAGCCCTCCTGGTACATCCGGACCACCGCCGTCAAGGACGCGATGATCCGCGAGAACGAGGCGACCAACTGGTACCCCGAGAACGTCAAGCACGGCCGCTTCGGGGACTGGCTGAACAACAACATCGACTGGGCGCTCTCCCGCAACCGCTACTGGGGCACCCCGCTGCCGATCTGGCGCTGCGACGAGGGCCACCTCACCTGCGTCGGCTCGCTGGCCGAGCTGAGCGAGCTGACCGGCAGCGACCAGAGCACGCTGGACCCGCACCGCCCGTACATCGACGACGTCACCTTCGACTGCCGCGAGTGCGCCGGCACTGCCGTCCGGGTGCCCGAGGTGATCGACGCCTGGTACGACTCGGGCTCGATGCCGTTCGCCCAGTACGGCTACCCGTACCAGAACAAGGAGCTGTTCGAGAGCCGCTACCCGGCCCAGTTCATCTCCGAGGCGATCGACCAGACCCGCGGCTGGTTCTACACGCTGATGGCGGTCGGCACCCTGGTGTTCGACAAGTCGGCCTACGAGAACGTCGTCTGCCTGGGCCACATCCTGGCCGAGGACGGCCGCAAGATGTCCAAGCACCTGGGCAACATCCTGCAGCCCATCCCGCTGATGGACCAGCACGGCGCCGACGCGGTGCGCTGGTTCATGGCCGCGGGCGGCTCGCCGTGGTCGGCCCGCCGGGTCGGGCACGGCACGATCCAGGAGGTGGTGCGCAAGACGCTGCTCACCTACTGGAACACCGTCGCCTTCCAGGCCCTGTACGCGCGCACGGCCGGCTGGGCGCCCAGCGCCAGCGACCCGGCCCCCGCCGACCGACCGCAGCTGGACCGTTGGGTGCTCTCCGAGCTGCACACCCTGGTCCGCGAGACGGACGCGGCCCTGGAGGCCTACGACACCCAGCGGGCCGGCAAGCTGCTCTCCGGCTTCGTCGACGACCTCTCCAACTGGTACGTCCGGCGCGGCCGGCGCCGCTTCTGGCAGGGCGACGCCGCGGCGCTCGCCACCCTGCACGAGGCGCTGGAGACGGTGACCCGGCTGATGGCCCCGCTGACCCCGTTCATCACCGAGCGGGTCTGGCAGGACCTGGTGGTCCCGGTCGCCCCCGAGGCGCCGGTCTCGGTGCACCTGGCCTCCTGGCCGGTCGCCGACGAGTCGCTGATCGACACCGACCTGTCCCGCCACATGGCGCTGGTCCGGCGACTGGTCGAACTGGGCCGCGCCACCCGCGCCGAGTCCGGGGTGAAGACCCGTCAGCCGCTGTCGCGCGCGCTGATCGCGGCCCAGGGCTGGGAGGAGCTGCCCGCCTCCTTGCGCGCGCAGATCGCCGAGGAGCTCAACGTCGCCACCCTGGAGTCGCTCGCGGCCGTGGGCGGTTCGCTGGTGGACACCAGCGCGAAGGCCAACTTCCGCGCGCTCGGCAAGCGCTTCGGCAAGGGTGTGCAGGAGGTGGCCAAGGCGGTCGCCGCCGCGGACGCCGCCCGGCTCGCCGCCGACCTGCGGGCCACCGGCACCGCCTCGGTGCTGCTCGACGGGGAGGCGGTCAGCCTCTCGCCGGACGAGGTGATCATCACCGAGACCCCGCGCGAGGGTTGGGCCGTGGCCAACGAGTCCGGCGCCACCGTCGCCCTCGACCTGGCGATCACCCCCGAGCTCAAGCGCCTGGGTCTGGCCCGGGACGCGATCCGCCAGATCCAGGAGGCCCGGAAGAACTCCGGCCTGGACGTCTCGGACCGGATCGTGCTGCGCTGGCTCTCCGCCGAGCAGGAGACGGCGGACGCGCTCACCGAGCACGCCGCGCTGGTCGCCGACGAGGTGCTCGCGGTGGACTTCGCGAGCGGCGCGGCCGACTGGGAGTCGGAGAGCTTCACCGACGAGGGCGCGGGCCTGTCCTTCCAGCTGCGCAAGGCGTAGCGGGCAGCCGAAAGCGCCCGACCGCTCCGGCGGTCGGGCGCTTTCGGCGTGTCCGGCTCCCCCGCGTCGGGGCGCGGGGCTCCGGAGCGGAAACACCGAAGCGCACCCGCCGGGCTCAGCGCAGGAGCCCGGGGAGTGCGCCTCGGTGGTGGAGCCTGGAGCTAGTTGTCGCCGTCCTCGTCGATCAGGAAGCCGCGCATCGGAGCCGGGGCCTGCTGCATCGGCTGCATGGGCTGCGGCGGCTGCGGACGGACCGAGGCCATCGGCTGGGTCATGCCGGCCGGGGCCATCTGCGGCGCGCCGTTGCCCGAGGGCTGGCCACCGAAGGAGGGCTGACCGCCGCCGCCGAAGGACTGGTTGCCACCGAACGACTGGTTGCCACCGAAGGCGGTCTGGCCGCCACCGAAGGAGGGGGCACCGGTCGAGGCCATCGACGACGCGGCCGGCGGCAGCGAGGCGGTGGCCGGGATCCGCGGCGGGGCGAGCGAGTCGTCGGCCTGCGACTCCAGCTGACGCAGCTGGGTCTCCAGGTAGGACTTCAGGCGGGTGCGGTACTCGCGCTCGAAGGCACGCAGGTCCTCGACCTTGCGCTCCAGCGTGGCGCGCGCCGACTCCAGCGAGCCCATCGCGACGCGGTGCTTCTCCTGCGCGTCCCGCTCCAGGGCGTCCGCCTTGGCACGGGCGTCGCGCTCCAGGCCCTCGGCGCGGCTGCGGGCCTCGCCGACGATCTTGTTGGCCTCGGAGCGGGCCTCGGAGATCGCCTGGTCGGCGGTCTGCTGGGCGAGCGCCAGCACACGGGCCGCGCTGTCGCCGCCGGGGCCCTGCTGCTGCTGCATCGGCGCACCGAGCGGGCCGCCGAGCTGCTGGCCGAGCGGGCCGCCCATCGGGGCGAGCTGCTGCTGGCCGCCCATGGTGCCCATCTGCTGCATGCCCTGCTGCTGCATCTGCTGCGGCATCTGACCGCCCATCGGCTGCAGCATCTGACCGCCCATCGGCTGCACCAGCTGCTGCTGGCCGCCCATGGTGCCCATCTGCTGCTGCATGCCCTGCTGCTGCATGCCTTGCTGCTGGGGCATGCCCTGCTGCTGCATCTGCTGCTGCATGGGCTGCATCTGCTGCTGGCCGGGGAGCTGGCCCTGCATGGGCGCGCCCTGGCCGGGCGGCAGCTGCGGAGCACCGGAGGGCAGACCCAGCGGCTGACCGCCCATCTGCTGCTGCTGCGGCTGCTGCTGGCCCGGGCCCTGCTGGCCGGGGACCGGCGGGCCGGATATGGCAGCGGGAACCGGGCCGCCGGGACGCGGGGCGTCCTGCGGCTGCTCCTTGCGCATGTTCGCCTGGTTCTGCGCGGCGGCCCGGGTCGCGGCGGCCAACTTGGCCCGCAGGTCCTCGTTCTCGCGCAGCAACCTGGTGAGTTCGGCTTCGACCTCGTCGAGGAAGGCGTCGACCTCGTCCTCGTCATAGCCTTCGCGCAGGCGGACGGTCGTGAACTGCTTGTTCCGAACGTCCTCGGGGGTCAACGGCATCTCTTCACCTCAACGTGATCGTCGGCACACTGGCATCCCGCCGCATCGCTCATCACGGCAGCTGCTGCACGAGCCAGATCAGGAAATACACAATGATCAGCAGTACGAAGAAGGACAGGTCGAGCGCCACGCCCCCGAGACGCAACGGCGGAATGAACCGCCGAAGAAGCTTGAGCGGCGGATCCGTGACAGTGTACGTGGCCTCCAGGACCACGACCATGGCCTTGCCCGGACGCCACGAGCGGGCGAACTGGAAGACCCAGTCCATGACCAGGCGGAAGAGCAGAATCACCAGGAAGACGGTCAGCGCGTAGTAGAGCACTGCCCCCACGATCCCCATCGGGTATCCCTCTCCCAGTTCTTCCGACTGCGCCTGCTCTTGGGACTGCTGGTCACACACCGTCGGTCAGATCCACACCTGACGTCGTGGCCGGGTCAGCTCTGGTTGAAGAACCCACCCTCGGCGATCCGTGCCTTGTCCTCCGCCGTGACATCGACGTTAGCAGGAGACAGCAGGAACACCTTCTGCGTCACGCGCTCGATACTGCCGTGCAGACCGAAGACGAGTCCAGCCGCGAAGTCTACGAGGCGCTTGGCGTCGGTGTCGTCCATCTCGGTCAAATTCATGATCACCGGGGTGCCCCCGCGGAACTGTTCCCCGATGGTACGGGCCTCGTTGTAGGTCCGGGGGTGCAGTGTGGTGATGCGGTAGGGCTCCCGCTCGTTCACGACCTTGGGCATGATCACCGGCGCACTCTTCTCCAGGTTCTGACGGCGTTCGGGTGTGATGGACGACACTGGTGCCATCCGCGGCGGGTCCTGCCGGATCGGCACTGCGGCCGGCACCGGCTGGGGTGCGATCGAGGCGACCTGCGCCTGTGGAGCTGCGGCGGGCCGAGGGATGTCCTCGGTCCGCCCGGTCCGGATCGGCTCGGGGTCCGTGTCGTAGTCGTCGTCCGGGTCGTAACCCTGGCCGTCGTACGTCTCGTCCTCCACGAGGCCGAGGTAGACCGCCATCTTGCGCATCGCGCCGGCCATGCTCCTGTCCTCCGCTCTGTGGTGGATCGGCTTCGTCACCGGCCGGGCCCCGAAACCCGCCGCCGTCGAGTACGGTGGGTTTCCGGGGCTGCGGTCCGCTCACATCCCGTCAGATCTCGGCTACTCTGTGCCGACGATCCGTCAGGCCGTGCGCGTGGCGGCGGACATACGATCCACGATTGGCTGCCAAGCTCTTCAGTCTGGCATCAACAGGACGAATCGGTGCTCTGTCCTGATTTGTCCTGCAGTCTGATCTACTACCCGGTGACGTTACCCGAGCCGCGACCGCGCGCCGAGCACCGCCGTACCGACGCGTACATGTGTCGCTCCGGCTGCGATCGCCGCTTCCAGGTCGCCACTCATTCCCGCCGAGACCATCGTGGCAGCAGGATGGGCCGCGCGTACGGCGGTTGCGATTTCCGCCAGCCGCGCGAACGCGGCCGCCGGGTCGCCGGCCAGCGCGCCGACCAGCGGAGCAACCGTCATCACCCCGTCCAGCCGCAGGCCCGGCGTCCCGGCGATCTTGTCGGCCAGCGCCAGGACGTCCGCCGGGGCGACACCCGCCCGGGCCGGGACGTCCTCGGCACCCGCCGCCCCCGCGACGGCCTCCCGCTCCAGCGCCACCTGCACCAGGCAGCCCAGCGGCGGCCGTTCGGCCTTCGAGGCGGCGTCACCCAGCGCCGTGACCAGCCGCTCCCGGTCGACCGAGTGAACATGGTGCGCGTAGCGCACCACCGAGCGCACCTTGTTGGTCTGCAACTGTCCGACGAAGTGCCAGGTCAGCGGCAGGTCGGCGCAGTCGGCGGCCTTGGGGGCCGCGTCCTGGTCGCGGTTCTCGGCCACCTCACGGACGCCGAGCGAGGCCAGCAGCCGGGTGTCCGAAGCCGGGTAGGTCTTGGTGACCACGACCAGGGTCACCGCCGAGCGCGGTCGGCCGGCGGCCGCGCAGGCCGCCTCGATCCGCCGCTCCACGGCCGCGAGGCCGCCGCGGAGCTCGGCGAGGCGGTCGGCCGCCGGGAACCCGGTGAGCTGCTGGTTCGTCATATCCACTGCCTATCACACACGACGATGCCCACCCCAGCCTGAGGCGGCCGGAGTGGGCATCGAGCCCCGCGATGTTCGCTGAGATTCCTACCTCGACTACTTGAGGAAGTCCGGGACGTCCAACTCCTCGGCCTGGCTCTCCACGTAGGGCAGCCGGGCCGGCTGCACCTGCGGCGGCACCGGCGGCGCCAGCACGGTGTCGGCCCGCGGCGCGGCGGACGCGCTCTCCTCGCCCCGGCCGGTGACCGAGCCGAGCCCCCCGCTGCCGTACGCCCGCCCGGACGACCGCTCGGCGGGCGCCGCCGGGGTGGCCTTCACCACCGGGTCGCGCACGATGGCGGGCGGCTGACCGCCGTCGAAGCCGGCCGCGATCACGGTGACCCGGACCTCGTCGCCGAGCGCGTCGTCGATCACGGCACCGAAGATGATGTTCGCCTCGGGGTGCGCGGCCTCGCTGACCAGCTGGGCCGACTCGTTGATCTCGAAGAGTCCGAGGTCGGAGCCGCCGGAGATGGAGAGCAGCACGCCGCGGGCGCCGTCGATCGAGGCCTCCAGCAGCGGGGAGGAGATGGCCATCACGGCCGCCGCCTTCGCCCGGTCCTCGCCGCGGGCCGAGCCGATCCCCATCAGCGCCGAACCGGCGTCCGACATGACCGACTTCACATCGGCGAAGTCGAGGTTGATCAGGCCCGGGGTGGTGATCAGGTCGGTGATGCCCTGCACGCCGGAGAGCAGCACCTGGTCGGCCGAGCGGAACGCGTCCAGCACGCTGACCTGGCGGTCGGAGATGGAGAGCAGCCGGTCGTTCGGGATCACGATGAGGGTGTCGACCTCCTCGCGCAGCCCGGCGATGCCGTCCTCGGCCTGGTTGGCGCGGCGGCGGCCCTCGAAGGTGAAGGGCCGGGTGACCACGCCGATGGTCAGCGCGCCCAGCGAGCGGGCGATGTTGGCCACCACCGGCGCGCCGCCGGTGCCGGTGCCGCCGCCCTCGCCGGCCGTGACGAAGACCATGTCGGCCCCCTTGAGGACCTCCTCGATCTCCTCGCGGTGGTCCTCGGCCGCCTTGCGGCCGACCTCGGGGTTGGCGCCGGCGCCGAGGCCCCGGGTCAGTTCGCGGCCGACATCGAGCTTGACGTCGGCGTCGCTCATCAGGAGGGCCTGGGCATCGGTGTTGATCGCGATGAACTCGACGCCCTTCAGACCGACCTCGATCATCCGGTTGATGGCGTTGACACCGCCGCCGCCGATACCGACGACCTTGATGACTGCGAGGTAGTTCTGCGGTGCTGCCACGTCGAAGGCCTCTCGCCTCGGATGTCCGGGGCCGGCTTCCTGGGTCCTGACAGCTTCACGGACCAAGATGCCGACGGATGTCGATGGGTGGGGAGCCCGGTTCCTGACTGATTGTCCGAAATTGAGACCGCCGACCCGAACCCTAAACTTGACGTTGAGGGTTCATGCTGTGCCCGTGTCAGATCGTGAAGATGCATCAGATCACCGTCGAGCACAGCCTGGTGACACAGGACACTAAGTGCCGGGCGGGTCCGTGTTCAACGAACACGCCGAGCTTCCCTTTTTTCTTTTGAGCCTATGTGATCACCGTCCGAACCCGGGCACTGGGGGTGCCCCGGCCGAAGGCTGGGTCAAGGTGGAGCACTCAGGGTCGGGGAATCACCGATGGATCGTCAATAGCGACGAATCGCGCGGTAAAGCCCCCGGAGTACAGAACCTACCGGATCCGGACTCAACCGGAGATCGCCGGGGCGTCCGGGGCGCTGACGTCGTAGTTCGCCGCCTTCTGCTTCAGCAGCGCGAGCAGCACCGTCGCCTTGCGGTCGGTCCGCTCCGCGCTCCCCCACCGGACGGTGGCCCCGCCGGCCAGCCGCAGTTCGATGTCGTCATACGAACGAACCAGCAGGGACGGGGCCCCTTTGGCCACGTCGGACGGCAGCCCGGCCGCCACCTTGACCGCGGCCGCCACCAGCGCGCTCTGCGGGAAGGCCGAAATCGCGTCCTGAGCCGGCGCGCTGAGCTGGAGTTCGACCACCGGAACACCGGCCGGAGCAGTCGCTTCGGTGGCGAAACTCACCCCAGATGCATCCATCTGGGTGAACTTTCCATCACTGTCCTTGACAGCCGCCACCGGCTGACGCTCTATCACCTTCACCCGCAGCGTGTGCGGCCAGCCGCGCCAGACCTCGGCCTTCGCCACCCGGGGAATCGCCTGGACGCGGCGCTGCACCGCGTCCAGGTCGACCCGGGCCAGCGGGCCGTGCTGCACCGGTCCTATCGCGGCGCGCACCTCGTCCACCGTCAGCTGGTCGTTGCGCAGCCCCTGGATCGCCACCGTCTGGACGTCCAGCGCGGACGAGAAGTAGAGCACCCAGCCCAGCAGGCCGAGCACGGCCGCGCCCAGCCCGCTGAGCACCAGGATCCCGCGCCTGGACAGGCGTAGCGGTGGCCGCTCCTCGTCCTCGTCCTCCTCGACCTCCTCGGCGAGTGCCGGGGCGTCGAGCCGCTCAGCCACGACGGCGGCCGCCGCGGGCGGCGTCGATCGCCTCGTAGACCATGCCGACCAGCAGGTCGTCGGCGTCCCGGCGGCCGAACTCGCCGGCCGCCCGGCTCATGTCCCAGAGCCGCTGCGGGTCGGTGAGCACCGGCAGCACGTTGCGCAGCACCCAGTCCGGGGTCAGCTCGGCGTCGTCCACCAGCAGGCCGCCGCCCGCCTTGACCATCGGCTGGGCGTTCAGCCGCTGCTCGCCGTTGCCGATCGGCAGCGGGACGAAGCAGGCGGGCAGTCCGACCGCGGCCAGCTCGGCCACCGTCATCGCACCGGCCCGGCAGAGCATCAGGTCGGCGGCGGCGTAGGCCAGGTCCATCCGGTCCAGGTACGGCAGCGCGCGGTAGGGCGGCATCCCGGGGATGTCGTCGATCTGCGGCAGCTCGTTCTTCGGGCCGACCGCGTGCAGCACCTGCACGCCGTACTGCTGCAGCCGCGGCGCGATCGACTGGATGGTCTCGTTGAGCCGGCGCGCGCCCTGCGAGCCGCCGGAGACCAGCAGGGTGGGCAGCCGCTGGTCGAGGCCGAAGTAGTGCCGGGCCTCGGGGCGCACCGCGTTGCGGTCCAGGGTGGCGATGGTGCGGCGCAGCGGGATGCCGATGTAGCGCGAGTCGCGCAGCTTGCTGTCCGGGGTGGAGACCGCGACGAAGTCGCTGTACCGGGCGCCGATCTTGTTGGCCAGGCCCGGACGGGCGTTGGCCTCGTGCACCACGATCGGCACCCCGGCGCGCTTGGCCGCCAGGTAGGCCGGCATCGCGACGTAGCCGCCGAAGCCGACCACGGCGTCCGCCTTGACCCGCTCGATGATCTCCTGGGCGGCGCGCACGGTGCCGCGCAGCCGGCCGGGCACGGTGATCAGCTCGGGGGTGGGCTTGCGCGGCAGCGGCACGGCCGGGATCAGCTCCAGCTGGTAGCCGCGCTCGGGCACCAGCCGGGTCTCCAGGCCGCGCTCGGTGCCGAGCGCGGTGATGCCGATGCTCGGGTCGTGCCGACGCAGTGCGTCCGCGAGCGCCATGGCCGGCTCGATGTGTCCTGCGGTACCCCCGCCGGCGAGTACGACATGCACCGAAAATCACCGCTCCCTGCGCGGCGGCCGGGTGGCCGGGCGCGCTGTGGTTCGTCGTGGCAGCACCCGGCGCAGACCTGTCCTGAACCGGGACTTCGAGCTCCGGGCGGCCAGGGCCGCCTTCGCCCCCGGGACGCTGCGTGCGAAGCAGAGCAGCATCCCGATGGCGCTCATGGCCGACAGCATGGCGGACCCGCCGTAGGAGAACAGCGGGAGGGGTACGCCCGCGATGGGCAGCAGTCCCAGCGCCGACCCCAGGTTGATCATGGCTTGGGCCATGATCCACGTGGTGGCGGCTCCCGCGGCGTACCTGACGAAGGAGTCCTTCGTGCCGATGGCCACTCGGATACCCGCATACCCTAGTGCCGCGAAGAGACCGATCACCGACAGCGTCCCCACCAGACCGAGTTCCTCACCGGTCGCGGCGAAGATGAAGTCGGTGTGCGCCTCCGGCAGCTGGCCCCACTTCTCGTAGCCGGCGCCCAGTCCGGTCCCGAACGGGCCGCCCAGGCCGAAGGCGTAGAGGCCGTGCAGGGCCTGGAAGCAGTCGTGGTTCGGCACCGGCTTGGTGGTGCCGATGCAGGCCAGCCGGTCCAGCCGGTGCGGCACGGTGATGATCAGCGCGGTGCAGGCCACCACGGCGATGCCGAGGGTGGCGACGAAGAGCCGCAGCGGGGCGCCGACCATCCAGAGCAGCGCGAAGACCATCGCGACCAGGATCATCGAGGTGCCCATGTCGCCACCGAGCATGATCAGCAGCAGCAGCACCAGGGCACCCGGGAGCAGCGGCACCAGCAGGTGCTTCCACTGGGTGAGGGTGCCCGCCTTCTGCTTGCGGGCCAGCAGGTCGGCCGCCCAGAGCAGCAGGGCGAGCTTGGCGAACTCCGAGGGCTGGACCTGGAAGAAGCCGAAGTTCAGCCAGTTCCGGTTGCCGTTGACGGTCATGCCGACGCCGGGGATGGCCACCAGCACCATCGCGCCGATCGAGCCGAGCAGCACGGGGTAGGCCAGCACCCGGTGCACCGCCACCGGCACCCGGGCGGCGCCGACCAGCAGCAGCGAGCCGAGCAGCACCGCGACCAGTTGCTTGCGGAAGTAGAAGAGCCCGGGCAGGCCCTGGCGGATCGCGGTGATGTTGGAGGAGGAGAAGACCATGATCAGGCCGAGCACCAGCAGCAGCGAGGCAGCCCCGAGGATCAGGTAGTACGGCGTCAGCGGCCGGTTGAGGAACCAGCGCAGCCGCTCGCGCAGCGCGCGCAGCCGACCGGTCAGGCCCTCGGTCTTGAAGACGGTGCTGGTGGCCGAGATCAGGGCCGGGGCGGGGCCGGGCTCGGGCGGCGCGGCCGTGTCCGTCTTGCCCTGACCCGCCACGCGCGCCTGCCCCTCTCCCGGATGCCCCCGATTGCCCTGGTCCTACCGCGTCAGTCCCCGCACCGCCTCGGCGAACAGGTCACCCCGTTCGCCGTAGCTGGCGAACATGTCCATCGAGGCGCAGGCCGGGGCGAGCAGTACGGTATCGCCCGGTCGGGCGACCCGGGCCGCGGCCCGCACCACCTCGGCCATCGCCACCGCGCCAGTCTCACCCTCGGCCGCCTCGATCACCGGTACATCAGGGGCGTGTCGCGCCAGCGCCCGGCGGATCAGCTCGCGGTCCTCGCCGATCAGCACCGCCGCCCGCAACCGGCCCGCCGCGCCGCGCACCAGCTCGTCGAAGGTGGCCCCCTTGGCCAGACCGCCGGCGATCCAGACGACCGGCTGGTAGGCCGCCAGCGAGGCGGCCGCGGCATGGGTGTTGGTGGCCTTGGAGTCGTCGATCCAGGCGACCTGGTCGACCTCGGCGACGAAGGCGATCCGGTGCGCGTCGGGCCGGAACGCCCGCAGCCCCTCGCGCACCGCCGTGGCATCCACCCCGTAGGCGCGGGCCAGCGCCGCGGCGGCCAGGGCGTTGGCGACGTTGTGCGGGGCGGGCGGGTGCACGTCCGCCACCGAGCCCAGCTCGGCGGCGCTGGTCACCCGGTCGGGCACGAAGGCCCGGTCGACCAGCAGGCCGTCCACCACGCCGAGCTGGGAGAGCCCGGGCGCGCCGAGGCCGAAGCCGATCGCCCGGCAGCCCTCCTCGACGTCGGCCTCGCGGACCAGCGCCTCGGTGGCGGGGTCGGCCAGGTTGTAGACGCAGGCCACCTGGTTGCCTTGGAAGATCCGGCCCTTGTCGGCGGCGTAGGCCGCCATCGAGCCGTGCCAGTCCAGGTGGTCGGGGGCCAGGTTGAGCACGGCCGCCGAGTGCGGGCGCAGTGAGGGCGCCCAGTGCAGCTGGTAGCTGGAGAGTTCGACGGCGAGCACGTCGTAGGGCGGCTCGCCGCCCTCGCCGGCCGGGCCGTCGAAGCCGGCCAGCACCGCGTCCAGCACCGAGACCCCGACGTTGCCGACCGCCGCGGTGTGGCGGCCGGCCGCGGTGAGGATGGCGGCCAGCATCTGGACCGTGGTGGTCTTGCCGTTGGTGCCGGTGACGGCCAGCCAGGGGGCCGGCTCACCGGTGCCGGGCAGCGGCTTGCGCAGCCGCCAGGCGAGTTCGACGTCGCCCCAGACCGGCACCCCGGCCGCCTCGGCGGCCGCGAAGAGCGGGCTGCTCGGTGGCCAGCCCGGTGAGGTGACGACCAGTCGGGTCCCGGCGGGCAACGTGTCGCTGTCGCCGAGCCTGGCCCGGATCCCGGTCAGCTCGGCCACGCGGTCCCGCAGCACCGGACTGTCGCCGCCGTCCACCACGGTGACCTCGGCGCCCAGGGCGTGCAGCACCCGGGCCGCGCTGATCCCGGAGACGCCCAGGCCCGCCACCACGACCGGCAGGCCCGGCCACGGCACCGGCTCGGTCGGGCACCACGGAGCGGGAGCGGTGCTCAACTGGTCACCCACCCCGCGTAGAAGAGTCCGAGGCCGACGGCCACGCAGAGGCCCTGGATGATCCAGAACCGGACCACGATCAGCACTTCGCTCCAGCCCACGAGTTCGAAGTGGTGCTGCAGTGGTGCCATCTTGAAGACCCGCTTGCCGGTCATCCGGAACGAGCCGACCTGGATGATCACCGACAGGGTGATGATCACGAACAGGCCGCCCAGCAGCGGCAGCAGCAGCTCGGTGCGGGAGCAGATCGCCAGCCCGGCGAGCGCGCCGCCCAGGGCCAGCGAGCCGGTGTCGCCCATGAAGATCTTGGCCGGCGAGGTGTTCCACCACAGGAAGCCGAAGCAGGAGCCCATCAGCGCGGAGGCGACCACCGCCAGGTCCAGCGGGTCGCGCACCTCGAAGCAGTTGGCGGTCGCGGTCACGAACCGGGCGCAGCTCTGGTTGTACTGCCAGATGCCGATGAAGACGTAGGCGCCGAAGACCATCACCGAGGCGCCGGTGGCCAGGCCGTCCAGACCGTCCGTCAGGTTCACGCCGTTGGACATGCCGGCGATCATGAAGTACGCCCACATGACGAAGAGCACCGGGCCGATCGACCAGCTGAAGTCCTGGATGAAGGAGAGGCTGGTGGAGGCCGGGGTCAGCCCGCGCGGGTCGTGGAACTGCAGCGACAGGATCGCGAAGGCCAGGCCCACGAAGGACTGCCCGAGCAGCTTCGCCTTGGCCCGCAGGCCCAGCGAGCGCTGCTTGACCACCTTGATGTAGTCGTCCAGGAAGCCGACCAGGCCCAGGCCCGTCATCAGGAAGAGCACCAGCAGGCCCGAGGCACGCGGCTGGTCCCCGGTGATCACCTTGGTCAGCGCGTAGGCGATCAGGGTGGCCAGGATGAACGCGATGCCGCCCATGGTCGGCGTGCCGCGCTTGCTGTGGTGGGCCTTGGGGCCGTCGTCGCGGATCATCTGGCCGTAGCCGTTCCGCGCCAGCACCCGGATCAGCGCCGGGGTGCCGAACAGCGACAGCACCAGGCCGATCATGCCGGAGAAGAGGATCTGCTTCACGGCGCGACCCCTGCGGGGTCGACGGCGTCATCCGCCAGCAGGGCCTCGGCCACCTTCTCCAGACCGACCGAGCGACTGGCCTTCACCAGCACCACGTCCCCTGGCCGCAGCTGACCGCGCAGCAGCTCGACCGCCGCGTCCGCGTCGGACACCAGCACCGACTCCTCACCCCACGAACCTTCGTTCCTCGCGCCCAGTTCCATGCAGGCCGCGTCGCGTCCGCCCACCGCCACCAGCTTGGTGACGTCGAGTCGGACCACGAGGCGCCCGATGGCGTCGTGCTCGCCGAGGCTCTCCTCGCCGAGCTCCCGCATCTCGCCGAGCACCGCCCAGGTGCGGCGGCGCTCCGGGCCGCGGCCGCCGATCGTGGCGAGCGCGCGCAGCGCGGCCCGCATCGACTCCGGGTTCGCGTTGTACGCGTCGTTCACGACGGTGACCCCGTCGGCCCGGTCGACGACCTCCATGCGCCAGCGGGACAGCGCACCCGCCTCGCCCAGGGCGGCGGCGGTGTCGTCGACGGACAGTCCGAGCTCCATCGCCACCGCGGCGGCGGCGAGGGCGTTCGAGACGTGGTGCTCACCGTACAGGCGCAGTTGGACGGGTGCGGAACCGGCCAGGGTGCTCAGCGTGAACGATGGACGGCCGGTGGAGTCCAGGCGAACGTCCTGTGCGCGAACGTCGGCCGCGGGACTCTCGCCGAAGGTCACCACCTTGGCCCGGGTGCGCGCGGCCATCGCGCGCACCAGCGGGTCGTCGGCGTTCAGGATCGCGGTGCCGTCCGCGCCCAGCGACTCGACCAGCTCGCCCTTGGCCTCGGCGATGCCCTCCTTGGAGCCGAACTCGCCCAGGTGCGCGCTGCCCACGTTGAGCACCAGGCCGATCGCGGGGCGGGCCAGCGAGCAGAGGTAGGCGATGTCGCCCTTGTGCCGGGCGCCCATCTCCAGCACCAGGTGGCGGGTGTCCGCCTCGACCCTGGTGGCGGTGATCGGAAAGCCGAGCTCGTTGTTGAGCGAGCCCTCGGTGGACACCGTGGGGCCGAGCCTGGTCAGCACCTGCGCGATCAGGTCCTTGGTGCTGGTCTTGCCGGCCGAGCCGGTCAGCGCCACCACCGCGGCCCCCCCGGCCCGGTCGACCACGGCCTGGGCGAGCCGGCCCATCGCCAGCTGGACGTCGGCGACCAGCACCGCGGGCACACCGAGCGGGCGCTCGGCGAGCACCGCAACCGCGCCGGCCGCGACGGCCCGCTCGGCGTAGTCGTGCCCGTCCACGTGCTCGCCGCGGAAGGCCGCGAAGAGGCCGCCGGGTGCCACCTTGCGGGAGTCGACCGCCAACGGGCCGGTCACCAGCGCCTGCGGCTCGGCCCCGTCGGCCAGTTCGCCGCCGGTCGCGGCGGCCACCTCGGCCAGGGTCAGTGCGATCACGGCTGCTCCACTCCTCGGAATCGGTGGGCGTGCGTGATGGCCTCGCGCAGCACCTCCCGGTCGTCGAACGGGCGGACCTCGCCCTTGACGTACTGGCCCAGTTCGTGGCCCTTGCCGGCCACCAGCACCGTGTCGCCGGCGTGCGCGCGGGCCACCGCGGCGGCGATCGCCTCGGCCCGGTCCGGCACCAGCAGGACGTCGCCGCGCTCGGCCTCGGGGACCTCCACCGCGCCGCCCAGCATGCTGGCCAGGATCGCCAGCGCGTCCTCCGAGCGCGGGTTGTCGCTGGTCAGCACGGCGGTGTCGGCCAGCCGCGCGGCGCTGGCGCCCATCGGGCCGCGCTTGAACGGGTCGCGGTCGCCGCCGCAGCCGATCACCACGTGCAGCCGGCCCTTGGTGACCTCGCGCAGCGACGCCAGCACGGCGTCCAGCGCGTCCGGCTTGTGGGCGTAGTCGACCACCGCGACGAAGGCCTGCCCGGCGTCCACCCGCTCCAGCCGCCCGGGCACGCCCGGCACCGCGGCCACGCCCGCCACCGCCTCGGCCAGCGGCAGCCCGGCGGTGACCAGGGCGGTGATCGCGGCCAGCGCGTTGGAGACGTTGAACGGACCCGGCAGCGGCGCCGTGGCGTCCGCCGACCGCCCGTCGGGGCCGAGCACCCGGAAGGTCGAGCTGACCGGGCCCAGCTGCACGTCGACCGCGCGCCAGTCGGCGCCCGCAGCGCCGGTGGCGGAGAAGGTGGTGACCGGGATCGGGGACTCCGCGGCCAGCCGGCGCCCGTAGGCGTCGTCCAGGTTGACCACCCCGGCCCGGCTGCGGCCGGCCTCGAAGAGCCGCGCCTTGGCCCGGAAGTAGTCCTCCATGTCCGGGTGGAAGTCGAGGTGCTCGGGCGTCAGGTTGTTGAAGACCGCCACGTCGTACTCGACCCCGTCGGCCCGGCCGAAGACCAGCGCGTGGCTGGAGACCTCCATCACCACCGCGTCCGCGCCCCGCTCGCGCATCACCGCGAGGATCGCGTGCAGGTCGGTGGCCTCGGGGGTGGTGCGCTCGCTCTTGATCCGCTCGGCGCCGACCCGCATCTCGACCGTGCCGATCACCCCGGGCGTCTTCGCCGCGCCGAGCAGGCCGCCCTCGACGAGGTAGGCGGTGGTGGTCTTGCCGTTGGTGCCGGTGATGCCGATGGTCAGCAGCGCGCGCGAGGGCTCGCCGTAGATCCGGGCCGCCAGCGCGCCCATGAAGGCCCGCGGGCTCGGCACGACCAGCAGCGGGACGCCCGCCCCCGCGGCGAAGGCGGCCGCGGCCTGCTCGGCGCCGGCCTCGTCGGTGAGCACCGCCACGGCGCCGGCGGCGACCACCTGGCCGGCGAACGCGGCGCCGTGGTGGTTGGCCCCGGCGAAGGCCACGTAGAGGTCGCCCGGACGGACCGCGCGCGAGTCGTGGGTGATCCCGGTGGCCGGAGCGCCCTCGACCGCCGCGATCCCCAGGATCCGGGCGATCTCGGCGAGCGGGACGGGCACCACCGCGTCGGGGCGGGGTGGGCTCACACGGGTTTGGTCTGATTTCGGCACGGCGGGCAGGCTATCGGCCCCGGGGCGGTCGAGGCCAAGCGAGCCTGCCGCCGACTCCTGGGACAGCGGGGCCCGGTCGGGCTCGGGTGTGACGCGGTTCACAGCACGGGGCATGGTTCAGGGCTTCCAGTCGACGGGCAGGTTGGGCGCCGCGCTGCCGCTCGGCGGCACCTGGAGGGTCTTCAGGGCGAACTCCATCACCTGTTTGAAGACCGGACCGCAGAGCGGACCGCCGAAGTGGCCGTTGACCGGGTCCTGGATCACGCAGGAGACCGTGAGCCGGGGCGCGTCGGCGGGCGCGAAGCCGATGAAGGAGGCGGTGTAGCCGTTGTACTTGCCGGTCTTGGGGTCCACCCGGTTGGCCGTCCCGGTCTTTCCGGCCACCCGGTAGCCCGGGATCTGGGCGGTGTTGCCGGTCCCCTGGTCGTCGGTGACCACCGACTCCAGCATCTGCGCCAGCGTCTTGGCGGTCTCCGGCTTGACCACCTGGGTCTGCGCCCCGGACGCGGCCGGCACGAAGCGGCCGTCCGGGCCCGTGGCGCCCGCCACCAGGCTGGGCGCCACCCGGACACCGCCGTTGGCGATGGTGGAGTAGACCGAGGTGGCCTGCAGCGCGTTGAGCGACAGGCCCTGGCCGAACGGGATGGTGTACTGCTGGGTGCCCTGCCAGGCGGCCGGGTTGGCCAGGATGCCGCGGGTCTCGCCGGGGAAGTCCAGGCCGCTGGGCTGGCCGATGCCGAACTTCTGCAGGTAGCCGCCGAGGATCTGGTTGGACTGCTGCTGGTCCTTGCCCAGGTGCTCGGCCGCCTCGATGGTGCCGATGTTGGAGGACTTGGCGAGCACCCCGTTCAGGGTCAGGTACCAGGTGTCGTGGTCGACGTCGTCGTGGAAGACCTGCCCCGCCCGGGTCAGCGTGCCCGGCACCGTGACGTGCGTGTCCCACTGGGCGCTGCCGGTGTCGATCACGGCGGCCATGGTCATCAGCTTCGCGGTGCTGCCGGGCTCGTAGGCGTCCTGCAGGGCCGGGTTGCCGAGTTGGTCGGGGGTGGCGGAGCTCAGGTCGTTGGGGTTGAAGCCGGGCGAGGTGGCCATCGCCAGCACCTGACCGGTCTTCACGTCCTGGACGATCACGTAGCCCTTCTCCGCGCCGGCCGTGCTCACCTGGTCGGTGATGGCCCGCTGGGCGGCCCACTGGATGTCCGGATTGATCGTCAGGCGCACGTCGCTGCCGGGCACCGGGTCCTTCTCGGTGGTGCCGCCGACGGTGGGGATCGGCTGGCCGCCGGAGACCGCCGAGGTGCGGTGGCCGTCCTGGCCGGCCAGTGCCTTCTGGTACTGCAGCTCCAGGCCGCCGGCTCCGGCTCCCTGGGCGTTGACGAAGCCGACCAGGTTGGCCGCCAGGCCGTCGGCCGGGTAGACGCGGGCCGTGGTGGCCACGTAGTAGAGGCCCTCCAGCGGATTGGCGCAGCTCTCGTCGATGGTGCTCCGGCCGCCTTGGTCGAGGGGCTTGGCGGTGAGCGCCTTCTGCGCCCGGCAGGCCTTGGTGTCGACCTTCTTGGCGAGCGCGGCACGCAGGTCGAAGAGCTGGCTGCGGACCTGCGGGGTCTGCCGGGAGGCCAGCGTGACGCCCGTGCCGGAGGCGCGCAGCCTGGCGACCAGCTTGTCCTTGGGCACGTTCACGATCGGCGCCAGCAGGGCGGCGGCCTGCTCGGGGCCGTCGGTGATGTGCAGCGCGCTCTGGGTGAAGTGGGTCGGGTCGGCGGTGATGTCGTAGGCGTCCACCGTGGTCGCCAGCGCCGCCCCGTCGGCGGCCGTTATCGAACCGCGGGTGGCCGGCAGCACGACGTCGCTGTACCGGTAGACGCCGGCGTCCGTCGCCAGGGAGCCCGCGTCGAGCAGCTGGATCTGCACCAGGCGGGCCGCGAAGAGCGAGAACACCACGGCGAGCGAGATCAGCACCACCCGCAGCCGGCGCCTGGGGTCGGCCAGCTTGAGGCGGCGCGGCTGCGGGCGGCGGGCGGGCGCCGGGCGCTTGGCTGCGGGCCGGCCGGCCGGGCGGGCGGCGGGCCGGCGGGGCGGCTCCTGCGGACGGCGCGGCTCGGCCGGGCGCCTGGGCCGGGCGGCCTGGCGGGCGCCCTGGCGGGCGCCCTCGCCGGTGCGCCGCTGCTGGGGCGCGCCCCGGTCGCGCTCGCCGGGGGTGCGGGGACGGCGTGGGGTGGTCATCGGGCAGCGCTTCCGCTCGGGCTCGGACTGGGACTCTGGCCGCCGCCCGGCGACGGGCTGACCGGGTCGACCCGCAGCGAACCCTCGCCGGTGGCGCCCGGATCGGTGGACGCGACGGCGCCCGGCGCGGCGCTGCTCGGCGCGGCCGGCGGCGGCGCGGCGGCACCCGGACTCGGGGGCGTGCCCTGGGATGTGCCCTGACTCGGCGCGGCCGAGGACGCGGGCCCGGCGGTGGGCTGCGCGGCACTCGGCCACAGGCCACTGCCGGTGCGCTTGACCGGCGGGCTGTCCTTGGCGGCGGCCGGGCTGCCGAGCACCTTGCCGTCGTCCTGCAGGAAGGCCGGGTCCCCGCCCGGCGCCATGCCCAGCTGACGGGCCCGCTGCTCCAGCGCGTCGGGGGCGGCGGCGTGGTCGATCTGCTGCTGCAGGCCCTGCTGCTGGTCGGTCTGGGTGGTGGTCTGCTTCTGCAGCTTCGTCAGTTCGAAGGAACCCTCGTTCAGCGCGGTGTTCAGCATCAGCAGGCCGAGCAGCCCCGCCGCCAGCAGCACCACCACCAGCACCGCGAACGGCGTGCGCCCCCGCCCGCCGCCCGGCGGCCGCCCGGGGCGCACGGTGATCCGGGCCCGCCCCAACTGCCCGGGCAGCAGCCTGCCCCGCTGCACTCCCTCGCCGGCCGCCTGCACCACGCTCTCCCTCACGCTCGCCCGCCTGCCCCCCGTGCGCGCCCTCAGCCCCGGGTTCCCGTACTGCGGATCCTCTCCGCCACCCGCAGCCGGACGGGCGCGGCGCGCCGGTTCTCCTCGATCTCGGCCTCCGTGGCGAGTTCGGCGCCACGGGTGATCAGCTTGAGCCAGGGCTGGTACTCCTCGGGGACGAACGGCAGCCCGGGCGGCGCGGTGCTGGTGGCGGCCGCCGCGAAGTACTGCTTGACCAGGCGGTCCTCCAGCGACTGGTACGACATCACCGCGATCCGGCCGCCCACCGCGAGCACCTCCAGCGCGCCCGGCACGGCCCGGTCGAGCACCTCCAGCTCGCCGTTGACCTCGATCCGCAGCGCCTGGAAGGTCCGCTTGGCGGGGTTGCCGCCGGTGCGCCGGGTGGCCGCCGGGATCGCGTTGCGCACCAACTCGACCAGACGCGCGCTGTTGGTGAACGGTTCCTTCGCACGCTCACGCAGGATCACCGAGGCGATCTTGCCGGCGAACCGCTCCTCGCCGTAGACCTTGAGGATCCGGGCCAGGTCGCCGTGGCCGTAGGTGTTGAGCACCTCGGCGGCGCTCAGGCCGCGGGTCTGGTCCATCCGCATGTCCAGCGGGGCGTCCTGGGCGTAGGCGAAGCCGCGCTCGGCCTCGTCCAGCTGCATCGAGGAGACCCCGAGGTCGAAGAGCAGGCCCTGCACCTCTTCGATGCCCAGCTCCGCCAGCACGTCCGGGATCTCGTCGTAGACCGCGTGCACCAGGGTGGCCCGGTCCCCGAACGGGGCGAGCCGCTCGGCGGAGAGGCGCAGCGCCTGCGGGTCGCGGTCCACCGCGATCAGCCTGACCTCGGGGAACTGGGTGAGCAGCGCCTCGCTGTGGCCGCCCAGGCCCAGGGTGGCGTCCACCACCACCGCGCCGGGCGCGCTGATCGCCGGGGCCAGGGCGTCCATGCAGCGTTGCAGCATGACCGGGACATGCTTGGGTTCCGGTGTGCCAGTGGCCATCCGCGCGGGCGCCTTTCGATTGCCGGGAAGCCGCCCCGCCGACCTGCTGAGTCCGCCGGGCGCTGTGGTTTCGCCCCATTCTGGCCCACGGCGCCGGCGGGCCTGGACGCCACCCGGGGTCCCCGCCCGCTCACTGGGGGGAAGGGAACCGCCCGGCGCCGGGGAAGGTGCGTCAGGTGGCACGGAGCGGGAGGAGGCCGCGGGCTGCGTACGGAGCGTCAGACTACCGTCCTGGCCCGCGCCGCCCGCCTGCGCCACGCGCCCGTTGTGCTCCATCCGTGCGCCATATGTGCTCCATCACACCGGCCCCGGTAAATCGTTGCGAGCACACCGCTCACCGCTGATTCCTACTAACGTCGTACCTATGACCGTGACCCCCGACCGGCCGTCCTCCGCCGACTCCGCCGCACCGGCCGCTGAGTCGCCCGCCACCGAATCGATCATCGAGCGCTTCATCAGCGCCAACCGCGTCTACGCCGAGACCTTCAAGGACGGCGGCATGGACGCCCGTCCGGTCCAGAAGGTGGCCGTGGTCGCCTGCATGGACGCCAGGCTCGACCTGTTCGCCGCGCTCGGCCTGGAGCTGGGCGACGCCCACATCATCCGCAACGCCGGCGGCGTGGTCACCGATGACACGATCCGCTCGCTGACCATCAGCCAGCGCGCCCTGGGCACCCGCTCGATCGCGCTGATCCACCACACCGGCTGCGGCCTGCTCGGCCTGACCGAGGACTTCCGCCACGAGCTGGAGCGGGAGGTCGGCCAGCGCCCGCAGTGGGCGGTGGAGTCCTTCCTCGACCTGGACGACGACGTGCGTCAGTCGATGCAGCGGGTGCGCACCTCGCCCTTCCTGCTGCACGCGGATGACGTGCGCGGCTTCGTCTTCGACGTGCACACCGGACTGCTCCGCGAGGTGCGCTGACCCCGGCGCTCCGGGGCCGCAACCGCGGCCCCGCCCCGCGCGTCGCTCCTTCGGGTGACTTCTGGCCACCCCTCAGGGAAGAATGCGGCTGCGGCCGGTCCCGGACAGGTGGACCGGCACGAGCAGGGGCGAGGAGCGAACGGGTGACGACCTACAACGAGCAGACCGGCCTGGACCGGCCAGCGGCCGAACCGCGGCCCGCGCCGGCGGTCTCGGCGGGGGCTGCGGTGCCGGTCGGTCTGCCCGAGCTGAGCGCGGTCATCGAGCGGGTCCGGGGCTCGGTGGAGAGCGTGATCGAGGGCAAGCCGGAGGCGGTGCGGCTGGCCCTGACGGTGATGCTGGCCGAGGGCCACCTGCTGCTGGAGGACGTCCCGGGCGTCGGCAAGACCATGCTGGCCAAGGCGCTGGCGAGATCGGTGGACTGCACGGTGCGCCGCATCCAGTTCACCCCCGACCTGCTGCCCTCCGACGTGACCGGCACCAACGTCTTCGACCAGCAGCGGATGGACTTCGAGTTCCGGCCCGGCGCGATCTTCGCGCAGATCGTGGTCGGCGACGAGATCAACCGGGCCTCGCCCAAGACCCAGTCGGCACTGCTGGAGTCGATGGCCGAGCGCCAGGTCACCATCGACGGCACCACCTACGAGCTGCCCAACCCCTTCATGGTGATCGCCACCCAGAACCCGGTGGAGATGGAGGGCACCTACCCGCTGCCCGAGGCCCAGCGAGACCGCTTCATGGCCCGGATCTCGATCGGCTACCCCAGCCCCGAGGCCGAGCTCGCGATGCTGGACGTGCACGGCGGCGCCTCCCCCCTGGAGGACCTGCGGCCGGTCGCGCACGCGCACGACATCCTCGAACTGATCGAGCTGGTGCGCACCATCCACGTGGCCGAGAGCGTGCGCCGCTACGCGGTCGATCTGGTCACCGCCACCCGCACCTCCCCCGAGCTGCGGCTGGGCGCCTCCCCCCGGGCCACCCTGCACCTGATCCGGGCCGCCCGCGCCGCCGCCGCGCTGGCCGGGCGCGAGTACGTGCTGCCGGACGACCTGCAGGCGCTGGCCGTGCCGGTGCTGGCGCACCGCCTGCTGCCGACCGCGGAGGCCCAGCTGAGCCGCCGCAGCGCCGAGCAGATCGTGGCCGAGCTGATCCGCCGCGTGCCCATCCCGCACCCCCAGGGCCCGGGTCGGAGGATCTGAGGTGGCCCAGGACGACCCGTCCGGCTTCCGGGCCGGGATGCGCGGCCTGACCACCCGCGGCCGCTCCTTCCTGGCCGCCGGCCTGACCGCGCTGCTCTGCTCCTACCTGCTGGGCCAGAGCGCCCTGCTGCGGGTGGGCGTGCTGCTGGTCGCGCTGCCGGTGGCGGCCGCGCTGCTGCTGGTGCGCACCCGCTACCGGGTGGCCAGCGGCCGGCGGCTCACCCCGCACCGCGCCTCGGCCGGCCAGGAGGCCCGGGTCCACCTGCGGGTGGACAACATCTCCCGGGTGCCCACCGGTCTGCTGATGCTGGAGGACAAGGTGCCCTACGTGCTCGGGCCGCGTCCGCGCTTCGTGCTGGACCGGGTCGAGCCGCGCGGCTTCCGCGAGGTCTCCTACCGGGTCCGCTCCGACCTGCGCGGCCGCTACCCGCTGGGCCCGCTGCAGCTGCGGCTGACCGACCCGTTCGGCATGTGCGAGCTGACCCGCTCGTTCAGCGCCGCCGACACCCTCACCGTGGTTCCGCAGGTCCAGCCGCTGCCGGCCGTGCGGCTGAGCGGCGAGTGGGCCGGCTACGGCGACAGCACCTCGCGCGCGGTGGCGCTGGCCGGGGACGACGACACCGTGCCGCGCGAGTACCGGCACGGGGACGACCTGCGCCGGGTGCACTGGAAGTCCACCGCCAAGTACGGCGAGCTGATGGTGCGCCGCGAGGAGCAGCCGCTGAAGGCCCGGGCCACGGTGCTGCTGGACACCCGGGAGATCGGCCACCGCGGCAGCGGGCCCGCCTCCTCCTTCGAGTGGGCGGTCAGCTGCGCGGCCTCGGTCGGCGGCCACCTGCTGGAGCGCGGCTACCGGACCCGGCTGCTGACCGACAGCGGCATCCAGGTCCCCGAGACCAACGCGCCCGGCACCGGCTCGGTCAGCGACTCGGTCGGCCTGCTGCTGGACGCGCTCGCGGTGGTCGAACACTCCTCCGGCAGCGGGCTGGCCCGGGCCGAGGAGGTGCTGCGGATGGGCGGCGAGGGCCTGCTGGTGGCCATCCTCGGCACCCTGGACGACGAGCAGGTGGCCAGCCTCGGGCGGCTGCGCCGCCGGGCCGGGGCGGCGGTCGCCTTCGTGCTGGACACCGGGAGCTGGGCGGGCCTGCGCCAGGTCTTCCCCGACTCCGGCCACGACGAGCTGGAACGGCCGGTGCGGCTGCTCCGGGAGGCCGGCTGGACGGTGCTGCCCGCGCAGGCCGGCGACGCGGTTCCCGAGCTGTGGCGCCTGGCGGACCGCCAGGCCCAGGCCCAGGCCCGGAAGGGGGCGAGCGCATGACCACCCGCGCGAGACTGACCGTGTACGCCGCGCTGGCCAGCGCGCTGGCCATGCTGGGCCTGAGCCCGCTGGTGCGCCCCGCCGGCTGGATGATGCCGGCCGGCGGGCTGATCCTGGTGATCGCGCTGGTCGGCGCCGGGCTGCGCCGGATCGCGCTGGCCCGTCCGCTGGTCCTGCTGGTCCAGCTGCTGGCCGTGGCCTACCTGCTGCTCTTCGGTGCGATCCGGTCCAGCTTCGTGGTCGGCGTGCTGCCCGGCTCGGCCACCCCGCAGGCACTGAGCGACCTGGTCGGCTCGGCCGGCACCGACATCCAGCAGTACTCGATCCCGGCCCCCGACACCCCGGGCCTGCGCTTCCTGCTGATCGCGGCGGTGGCCGCGGTGGCCCTGCTGGTGGACACCCTCTCGGTCAGCTACCGCAGGGCCTCGCTGGCCGGCCTGCCGCTGCTGGCCCTCTACTCGGTGGGCACCGGGCTGGCCGGAGCGGCGGGCGGGGCGGCCTGGCTCTGGTTCCTGGCCGCCGGGGCCGGCTACCTGATGCTGCTCTTCGCCGAGGGCGGCGACCGGCTCTCCCGCTGGGGCCGGGTCTTCCACGGCGCCGGGGAGAACCGCGGCGGCCTGTCCATGGGCGGCCACCGGATCGGGCTGCTCGCCCTGGTCTGCGCCCTGGTGCTGCCGGCGCTGGCGCCCGCCTGGGACCTCAGCCTGGTCAACGGCGGCTTCGGCGACACCGGCACGGGCAGCGGCGGCGGCAACATCAGCGCGCTCAGCCCCGTGGTCTCGCTGACCGACGGGCTGCGCCGCTCGGGCAACCAGCAGCTGATCAAGTACCACGGCACCGACCCCGCGCTGGCCACCGCCTACCTGCGGATCACCGCGCTGGACGAGTTCGACGGCCAGGAGTGGAAGCCCGGCAAGCAGGACGTCGTGGCGGTTCCCAGCACGCTGCCGCGCCCCGAGGGCCTGGCCGGGGACGTGGCCACCAGCACCTTCGACACCCAGGTCGCGGTCTCCTCGGACCTCAGCACCGACTGGCTGCCCGCGCCGTACCCGATCGACCGGGTGCAGCCGCCGGGCAGCTGGCGGTACGAGCCGCAGATCGGCTCGCTGGTGGGCGACCACGGCCAGCAGGCCACCGGCCTGACCTACACGGTCACCTCGCTGACCGTGGACCCCACCGCGGACCAGCTGCGCGCGGCCGGCACCGCGCCCAGGTCGATCACCGACACCTACCTCAAGCTGCCCGCCAACCTGCCGGGCCTGGTGAAGCAGACCGCGCTGCAGGTGACCAGCGGCAAGGAGACCGCCTTCGACAAGGCGGTGGCGCTGCAGGACTGGTTCACCACCAGCGGCGGCTTCACCTACAACACCTCGATCGACCCGGGCACCGGGCCGGCCGCGATCGTGAAGTTCCTGCAGGACAAGAAGGGCTTCTGCGTGCACTTCGCCGCCACCATGGCGGCGATGGCCCGCACGCTGGGGATCCCGGCCCGGGTGGCGGTCGGCTT
This sequence comes from Kitasatospora sp. NBC_01287, assembly GCF_026340565.1. NCBI lineage: Bacteria > Bacillati > Actinomycetota > Actinomycetes > Kitasatosporales > Streptomycetaceae > Kitasatospora > Kitasatospora sp. NBC_01287. The sequence goes on along the minus strand of NZ_JAPEPB010000001.1, from coordinate 6,739,303 downwards.
CGCTCCCGGCCACGCCCTGGGCAACGGCGACTACGAGGTCGGCAGCCAGGACTACCACGCCTGGCCCGAGCTGTACTTCGCCGGCGCCGGCTGGCTGCGCTTCGAGCCGACGCCCAGCCGCGGGACGGCGCCCGACTACAGCGGTGCGCAGACCGCGCCGAGCGCCAGCGCCAGCCCCGACCAGCCCTCGGCCGGCGCGAGCGACCCCAATGCGCTGCCCTCGGCCGACTCCTGCCCGCTCGTGGCGCGCAAGCAGGGCGGTTGCGGCAACGCCCAGCCCTCGCAGCAGGCGGTGCCCGTGCCGCTGGCCTCGACCGGCGGCGCCTCCGGCCTCTCCCCGCGGCTGCTCGGCCTGATCGCGGCGGGCGCGGCGGTCCTGCTCCTGCTGCTGTGGCCGATGGCCTGGCGGACCAGGCTGCGGCGCCGTCGGCTCGGTGAGGGCCGCCGCCGCTCCGGCGGCCCCGGCGGTGGACTGAGCGAGGAGCAGGTGCTGGCCGCCTGGCAGGAGCTGGTCGACTCCGCCTGGGACCTCGGCATCGCACCCGACGAGGCGCAGAGCCCCCGCTTCACCGGGGAGCGGATCAGCGAGGCGGGCGGCTTGGACGGGCCGTCCCGGGCCGCGATGGGTCGGGTGGCGCTGGCCACCGAGCGGGTGCTCTACGCCCGCGAGGCCGAGCGGCCGACGCCGCTGGGGTCGGACGTGCGGGTGGTGCGGGCCGGCCTGCGGGCCTCGGCCGGCCGCCGGCAGCGGCTGCGCGCGCTGCTGCTGCCCGCCTCGACGGCCCGGGTCGGCTGGCGGCTGGCCGACCGGATCCTCGCGGCGCGCCTGCGCACGCGGGCTGCCAAGGCCCGGGCCGGCGCCGCGCTGCGGCGGCTGCTCAGGCTGGGCCGGCCGGAGAAGCGCGGGTAGCGCGGCCACGCGGGCAACGCGAAGGGCGGGTGATCCTCTCGGATCACCCGCCCTTGTCGTTCGACCGGTCGACCTGGCCGATCCGGCGGACCCGCCCGCCTGGGCGGCGTCTCGGACCGCGCCGGGGCTCGGCGCACCCGCGGCTCGGCGCGCTGGGGCCTAGAGCCCGTCGTGCTCGTCCCGGCGGCGCTGCCAGCGCTGCTCCATCCGGTCCATCACGCTCGCCTTGCGCCGGGCCGGCGGTGCCTCCCGCAGACCCACCCCGGGGCCGGGGACCGGGTGCTTGCGCCAGCCGGCCACGGCCAGCAGCGCGCATCCGAGCATCACCAGGAAGCCCACCACGCTCAGCCAGATCAGCTGCCGCGATACGATCATCCCCCCCATCAGGAGGGCCACTCCCACCACGAATCCCGCCGCGGCCAGGTACACCCGCCGACGGGTGTAGGTGCGCAGCCCTGTTCCCTCAAGCGCCGTCGCGAACTTGGGATCTTCGGCGTACAGCGCTCGCTCCATCTGGTCGAGCAGTTGCTGCTCGTGCTCCGAGAGCGGCACGGAGTCCTCCTACTCGTCGGTCGCAGCGCGACCGGTCCGCCACCTGGCCTTGTCGTGGTCCATATGCCCCATGCGTCTGGCCGTCATGCGTTCTGGCTTTACCCAGATCATACGGTCCATCGACGGGTTCCGGAGCGGGCGGCGGCCGGCCGGGTCCACCGCGCTCGCCACACCCCGCAAGGGTGCAACGAGCGGACCGGCCGCCGAGTGCCCGAACGGACTCAGTCGAGTGCGGCGAGCAGGTGGAGCTGGGTGGCGACGGCGTGGAAGGCGGGCTGCTGGGCGGCCGCCTCCTCAAGCCGGAGCAGCGCCTCCATGGCCCCGGGCTCGGTGTCCACCAGGACCCCGGGCACCAGGTCGGCGAAGACCCGCACACCGTGCACCGAGGCGACACTGAGCCCGGCGGCGGCCGCCAGCCCGTGCAGTTCGTCGGCGGTGAAGCGGCGCGGCATCGGGTCACCGGTGCCCCAGCGGCCGTCGACGGCACCGAGCACGGTGCGGGCCTCGTCGAAGTGGCCGGCCAACGCCCGGGCCAGCACCGCGCCGTTGCGGTTGGCGGCCAGCAGGCTGACCAGGCCGCCCTTGTGCAGGGTGCCGGTCAGGTGGCCGAGCGCCTCGGCCGGGTCGTCCACCACCTCCAGGACGCCGTGGCAGAGCACCGCGTCCACCGAGGCGGGGGCGATCACCTCGGGCAGCGTCTGAGTGTCGCCCTGCACCGCGCGGACCAGATCGGTCACACCGGCCTCGGCGGCGCGGCGCTCCAGCGCGAAGAGCGCGTCGGGGCTGGGATCCACCACGGTGACCCGGTGCCCGAGCCTGGCCACCGGCACGGCGAAGTTGCCCGTGCCGCCCCCCGTGTCCAGCACGTCCAGCACGGGCTGGTCCAGCTCGGCGGCCCGGCGCTCCAGCGCCGTACGGACCACCTCCCAGACCACGGCGGTGCGCAGGGCGCTGCGGGGACGCGTCGGGTACAAGGGTCGTCTCCTCAGGAGGAAGTCGGGCCTGACCTCTCCACCCTATTGCCTTCCACCTGCAGCACCCGCTCGACCAGACGGACGAACAGCGCGGTGTTGCGGATCAGGTCGTCGGCGTCCCGGGCCGAGGCGGATCCGGGCACGCCCGCCTCGGCACTCGCGCGCTTGGCCGCGCCGGCCGCGAAGTAGAGGGCCCACTCGGCGAGTTCGGGCGCCACCTCGGGCAGCACCGCCCAGGCGCTGCGGATCGCCTTGCGACGGCGCGGGTTCTTCTCCGGGCGGCCACGCACCGCGAGCACGGCCGCGGTGGTGCGCAGCGCGGCCAGGTGGGCGGTGGCGTACCGCTCCAGCGGGTCCTCGGCGGCGGCGGCCGCGAGCAGCGTGCGGTGCGCCTGGGTCAGCAGGTCGCGGGCGGCGGGCGGGGCACCGGCCCTGAGCAGCACCGGGTGGACGTCGACGGAGCGCAGCGGGATCTCGTCCGCTGCCTCCGCCCGGGAGGAGCCCCCTTGGAGGTCTGCGACGGTCATGGTCTGTACTCCCCCGGTCCAAAGCGGTGGCACGGACCGGTCGGCCCGTGTACCGCCATGCTCGCGCCGGGCACTGACAATCCGGCCGCGCTCAGCCCGCCAGCCGCTCCAGGGTGGCCTCCAGCCAGGCGAGTTCGGCCCGGCTGGTGGCCCGCGCGATCAGCAGCACGCCCTGCCGGAACGGGTCGTCCAGCTCCTCGGCGGTGACCGGGCGCTCGCCGTCGTAGAAGAAGCTCGCCGGGGTCCGCAGGAAGGCCAGCCGGCGTTCCAGCACCGCGCGCTGGGCGGCCGGGTCGGCGAGGTGGCGCAGGAAGGCGAGCAGGGTGAACCAGCGGTTCTCATCGCTGATGTCCAGCTCGGTCGGCCCGCGCAGGATGTCGAACAGCTCGGCCCGGCCCGCTTCGGTGAGGTGCAGGGTGTGCCGGGGGGCGGCGGCGCTGCCGGGCTCCTTCTCGCGCCGGAGCAGGCCGGCCGCCTCCAGCTTCTTGATCGCGGGGTAGAGGGTGCCGTCGCTGATCGGCCGCACGTGGCCGGTCAGCGCGGCCAGGTGGCGGCGCAGCTCGTAACCGTGCAACGGCCGCTCGTGGAGGAATCCGAGGATCGCCAGCTTCAGCATGGGGCTACGATGTCATACCTCGGCATCGATGTACCTAGCTATCGAGGATGGTCTTCATGCACGCTGCTCCCGTCACCCCGGCCGGCGATCTGCTCCGCTGGGTCGAACTACCCGGCGACCCCGCCCTGCCCGCCCGGGTCTACCTCCACGGCCTGGGTGCCAGCTCCCCCGCGTACTTCGCGGCCACCGCCGCCCACCCGCTGCTGGCCGGCCCCCGCTCACTGCTGGTCGACCTGCTCGGCTTCGGACTCAGCGACCGGCCCACCGACTTCCCGTACACCCTGGAGGCGCACGCCGACGCGGTCGCGACCGCGCTGCGCGCGGCGGGGGTGGGCGCGGCGGAGCTGATCGGGCACAGCATGGGCGGGGCGGTCGCGATCGTGCTGGCGCACCGGCATCCCGCCCTGGTGGCGAAGCTGGTGCTGGCGGACGCCAACCTCGACCCGGTCACCCCCGCCAAGCGGCCCGGCAGCAGCGGGATCGCCACCTTCACCGAAGCGGAGTTCCTGGCCGGCGGCTGGCGCGAGGTGCGCGAACTGGTCGGCCCGCACTGGTGGTCCACCATGCGGCTGGCCGGCCGCACCGCCCTGCACCGCAGCGCGGTGCGACTGGCCCAGGGCACCACCCCGACCATGCGCGAGCTGCTGCTCGGCCTGCGGATCCCGCGCGCCTTCCTCTACCCCGCCGCCGACGGCACCGCCGGTCTGCCGGGACCCGGCGTCGAGCTGGTGGCGATCCCGGACGCCGGGCACAACCTGATGCTGGACAACCCGCAGGCCTTCGCCCGGGCGGTGGCGGGAGCGCTGGGCGCCGGGCCCCGCGCCGCGGCGGATTAGGATCACCCGTCATGGCACGGATCGTCATCATCGGAGCAGGCATCAGCGGACTGGCGGCGGCCGCGCGGCTGGCCACCATCGGCCACCGGGTGACGGTCTTCGAGGCGGCCCCGACCTACGGCGGGATGCTCGGCCGCCACCAGCACGAGGGCTTCGCCTTCGACACCGGGCCGACCCTGCTGACGCTGCCCGCCGTCTACCGCGACCTCGCGCTGAAGACCGGCCGGGAGCCGCTGGAGCAGCTGGTGGAGCTGGCCCCGGTGGAGCCGGAGAGCCGGCACCTGTTCGCCGACGGCACAGCGCTGGCCCTGCCCAACGCCTCGCGCGGTGGGGTCGCCCAGGCGCTGGACGCCGCGCTGGGGGCCGGCGCCGGCGAGCGCTGGGGTGCGGTGATGAACCGCGGCCGCGCCGTCTGGGAGGCCACCCGCCGCCCGCTGCTGGAGGAGCCGCTGCCCGCCGACCCCGCCCCGCTGGCCGCCGACCCCTACCCGGCCGCCCCGCGCCGCGGCCTGGCCCGGCTGCTGCCGGGCGGCGGAACCCCGAGCCTGGACCAGGTGGCCGCCCGCGAGCTCGGCGGCCACCCGGCGCTGACCGCGCTGCTCACCGAGTACGCGCTGCGCTTCGGCCTCGACCCGCGCACCGCGCCCGCCGGCGCCACGGTGATCCCGTACATGGAGCAGACCTTCGGCGTCTGGTACGTCCAGGGCGGCCTGCGCGCCCTGGCCGACGCGGTGTTCCGCCGGTGCGAGCAGCGCGGGGTGGAGTTCCGGTTCGGCGAGCGGGTCGGGGCGGACCAGCCGATCGACGCCGACCTGGTGCTCCGCCCCGCGCCCGGTGACCCGCGGGCGCCCGGCCGGTTCACCGTGCTGCTCGCGCTGCGCGGCGCCCGCCCGCCCGGCACCGCGCACCGCACCGTCGTGCACGCCGCCGACCGGGCCGAGGAGCTGGACGCGCTGTTCGGCACGGGTGGCCCGCCCCGGCTCTGTGCACGCCCGACCGTGCAGGTACTTCGGCCGGACGACCCGTCACTGCGGCCCGACGCCGAGCACGAGGCGGTCACCCTGACCGTGACCGTCCCCTCCCAGGCACAGCTGGACTGGACCGTCCCGGGGCGGGCCGAGCGGTTCGCCGACCAGCTGCTCACGCGGCTGGACGCGGCCGGACTCGGCCTGGCGGAGCGGGTGCTCCGGCGGGAGCTGCGCACTCCGGCGGACACCGAGCGGGAGACCTCGGCACCGGGCGGCGCGGTGCCGCGCCCGTCCCTGGCCGGTGCCGGCGGCGGCTTCCTGCGGCCGGCCAACGCCGTGCCGGGCCACCCCGGCCACTACCTGGTCGGCGGCGGCGCCCACCCGGGCGGCGGGCTGGCCAGGGCCGGCATGTCGGCCTGCGTGGTGGCGGGCCTGATCGGCCCTGCGTGACCCGCCACGAGGGCTACTGCCAACCCTCGTGCTGCGGCTGCTGGTAGTACTCGTAGGACTGCTGCTGGGGGACGTGCTGCTGCGGGATGTGCTGCTGCGGGATGTGCTGCTGGGGGATGCCGTACTCGGGCTGGTACTGGCTCGGGTCGTAGGCCTGCTGCTGCCACTGCTGCTGCTCGTAGCCGGCGTACTCCTGCGGCTGCGGCTGCTGGTAGTAGCCGTACTCCACCGGGACCTGCTGCTGGTAGCCGTAGTTCGGGTCGAACTGCTGCTGCTGTTGTTGCTGCTGGTGCTGCTGCTGCTGGTCGACGTACCCGTAGGGCACCGCCTGCGGCTGCTGCTCGTAGACCGACTCGTAGACGCCGTACTCGCCCTCGGCGGTCACCGCCTCCAGCACCGGCTCCGGCAGCACCTGCTGCTCGGGCTCCTCGATCGGCCCGACCTCGCCGACCACCGGCTCGGCCACCGGCTCGACCGCCGCCGCGCCGCTGGTGGCCGCGCTGAGCAGCGGCACCTTGCGGAGCGGGCCCGGCAGCGAACCGTCGGCGCCGCGCAGCGACCAGCCGGACGCGTAACCGCGCTTGACGGAGAGGGTGACGAGGACCTGACCGGTGGTGAAGGCCAGCGCGCCGGCCGCGATCACCGGCACCGAGTGGACCGCCATCCCGGCCGCCACCAGCAGGAAGCCGCCCAGCGCGACCCCGCGCCAGTGCAGCGGGGCCCGGTTCTGCAGCAGCAGCTCGGCCACCAGCCAGAGCGCGACCACGGCGAGCGCCGCGTACAAGGCCAGCATCCCGATGCCCATCGGCGTTCCTCCACCCAGCCTGGTGCGCGACACGCGTGTGCGGCGACTGTACCTGTTCGACAGCCACCGCCCCACATCCCGTGCGGGAGCCGCTTCAGCCCCTGTGCAGACCGAGGTTCTGGTAGATCTGCAGCGTGGCCAGCGAGCCGTTGAGCGTGATGAAGTGCAGACCCGGCGCGCCCTCGGCGAGCAGCCGCTCGGACATCGCGGTGGCGTGCTCCATGCCCACCTCGCGCAGCGCCGCCGGATCGTCGACCACCGCGCGCAGCCGGGCCTCCAGCTCGGGCGGGAACGGCGCACCGCTCAGCTGCGGGAAGCGCTCAAGCTGCTTGGCGTTGGTCACCGGCATGATCTCCGGGATGATCGGCGTCTCGCAGCCGGCCGCCACCACCCGGTCGCGCAGCCGCAGGTAGTCCTCCACCTCGAAGAACATCTGGGTGATCGCGTAGTCGGCGCCGGCCCGGATCTTGCCGACCAGGTGCCGGATGTCGTCGTCCCAGTCGGTCGACCGCGGGTGCATGTTCGGGGAGGCGGCCACGCCCACGCAGAAGTCGCCGATCGACTTGATCAGCTCGACCAGCTCGTAGGCGTAGGTGACGCCCTGCGGGTGGCGCACCCACTCGCCGCTCGGGTCGCCGGGCGGGTCACCGCGCACCGCCAGCACGTTGCGCACCCCCTGGTCGGCGTACTGGCCGATGATGTTGCGCAGCTCGGCCACCGAGTGGTCGACCGCCGTCAGGTGGGCCACCGGGGTCAGCGTGGTCTCGGTGGCGATCCGGCCGACGATGTTGACCGTGCGGCCGCGGGTGGAGCCGCCGGCGCCGTAGGTCATGCAGACGAAGTTGGGGTTCAGCGGCTCCAGGCGGCGGATCGCCGACCAGAGCTTGTGCTCGGCCGCCTCGCTGCGCGGCGGCATGAACTCGAAGGAGTACGAACGCTTCCCGGCCGCCAGGAGTTCGCGGACCGTGAGCGCGCGGTCGGTTCTGGTGGAGGGAACGCCGAGTGCCATGGTCGCAGGGTATCCGCCGCCGCTGTAGCGCGGACAAACTCCGCCCAATTGCTGAGACAATCTGTCCACCGGCTGGGGTGTCCGGGACGGACGGCGTCCACGGGGCGCCCGGGGCGGGGTCCGGCGTCGTACTCCTGTCCGGTCGCCCGGTTAGGCTGATCTCCACCCCAAGCAGCCGCCGAGCGACCATAAAAATGTGCCCCGGAGTGCCCGTGACCTCGCCCAGCCCCACCCCCGTGCAACCGCTCGACCAGTCCGCCGCCCGCTCGCGGGTCGACGCGGCGCTCGCCCGGTTCATGGCCGAGCAGCACGAGCGGCTCAGCGCCATCTCCCCGGACCTGGTGGCGGCCGCCGACGCGCTGCGCGACTTCCTGCTGGACGGCGGCAAGCGGCTGCGCCCGGCGTTCTGCTACTGGGGCTGGCGCGGGGCGGGCGGCGCGGCCGACAGCGCGGGGGCCTTCCGGGCGGCGGCCGCGCTGGAGCTGCTGCAGGCCAGCGCCCTGGTGCACGACGACCTGATGGACCGCAGCGACACCCGTCGCGGCCTGCCCTCGATGCACCGCCGGTTCGAGGCGCTGCACCGCGAGCAGGGTTGGCGCGGTGACCGCGAGCAGTACGGGGCGGCGGCCGCGCTGCTGCTCGGCGACCTGCTGCTGATCTGGTGCGACGAGCTCTTCACCCGCTGCGGCCTGGAGGCGGCGACGGTGCTGGCGGCCAAGCCGGTCTTCGACCTGATGCGCACCGAGGTGATGGCCGGTCAGTACCTGGACGTGCTGGAGCCGGTGGCCGGCGACTCGACCGACGAGCTGGCGCTGGTCCGGGCGACCACCGTGCTGCACTACAAGTCGGCGAAGTACACCATCGAGCGCCCGCTGCAGGTCGGCGCCCGGCTGGCCGGGGCGAGCGAGGAGCTGGTGGCCGCGTACGGGGCCTTCGGGCTGCCGCTCGGCGAGGCGTTCCAGCTGCGCGACGACCTGCTCGGCGTCTTCGGGGACCCGGCGGTCACCGGCAAGCCCGCCGGCGACGACCTGCGCGAGGGCAAGCGGACCCTGCTGGTCGCGCTCGCGCTGCGGGCGCTGCCGCGGGAGCGGGCGGCCCGGCTGGACGCCGGGCTCGGCGCGGCCGACCTGACGGCGGCGCGGATCGCCGAGCTGAGCGCGCTGGTGGCCGAGAGCGGCGCGCCGGAGCAGGTGGAGCAGCGGATCGAGCAGCTGATGGAGCGTTCGCTGGCCGCGCTGGCCGCCGCGCCACTGCACGACGAAGCGGCCCGGGAGACGCTGCTCGCGCTCGCCCGGGCCGCCACCGTACGGCGGTACTGACCGGGGCCGTCGGCCGGCGGCGAGCGGCCGGCGGCCGGTAGCCGTCAGTCCAGCTCGCGCACCCGCCGGGCCAGCTCGGCGGCCGCCGCGCCCGGGTCCTCGGCGGCGGTGATCGCCCGGACCACCACCACCCGGCGCGCACCGGCCGCGAGCACCTGGTCCAGGTTGCCCAGGTCGATGCCGCCGATCGCGAACCACGGCCGGTCACTCGCCTGCTCCGCCGCGTACCGGGCCAGGCCCAGGCCCGGCGCCGGCCGGCCCGGCTTGGTCGGGGTCGGCCAGAGCGGCCCGGTGCAGAAGTAGTCCACCCCCGGCTCGGCGATCGCCCCGGCGACCTCCGACTCGGCGTGGCAGGAGCGCCCGATCACCACGTCCGGACCCAGGATCGCCCGGGCGGCCGGCACCGGCAGGTCGTCCTGCCCCAGGTGCAGCACCTGGGGGCGGGCGGCGTGCGCGACGTCCGCCCGGTCGTTCACCGCGAAGAGCTTGCCGTGGCGCTCGGCGGCCGCCGCGAAGACCTCCAGGAACTCCAGCTCCTGCTTGGCCTCCAGGCCCTTGTCCCGCAGCTGGACGATGTCCACGCCGCCGGCCAGCACCGCGTCCAGGAACTGCTCCAGGTCGCCCTGCTCGCGGCGCGCGTCGGTGCACAGGTAGAGCCGGGCGGCGGCCAGCTTCGCGCGGTACTCGGCGCCCGCCGTCACAGGGACATCGCCTGGGCGCGCCGCTTCACCTCGGTGCCGCGGTTCTCCCGCAGCGCCTGGATCGGGCTGCCCGGCAGCGAGGGGTCCTCGGTGAAGAGCCACTCCAGGATCTCCTCGTCGGAGAACCGGCCGTCGCGCAGCACGGTCAGCGTCCCGGCCAGGTGCTTGACCAGGCCGTCGTCCTCGATGAAGGCGGCCGGGACCTGGAGCGACCGGTTGGGGCCGCGGCGCACCGCGATCAGCTTGTGGTCCTTGACCATCTGGCGGACCTCGGTGACCAGCACCCCCCAGCGCTCGGAGATGTCGGGCAGGTAGGTCCAGTCCTGGACCAGGGATTCGATCTTGGATTCCGTCTCACTCACAGCACCAGCCTGCCACCTCGCCGGGCCCCGGCGCACCACGCACCCGCTCGGAGCGCCTCAGCGCACGGCCGACTTGAGCGGCACGGCGGGGTCGGCGGCCAGCACCGGGTCCAGCTCGCGGCCCTGGTCGATCAGCCGCCGTGCCTGGGCCAGGTCGCGCGGGCGGTCCACGGTCAGCACCGCCACCGGCCGCCCCTCGCGCAGCCAGAGCGCGCTCCACCCGGGGTCGGCGGGCGAGCCGCGCCGCAGCAGCAGGTCGCCCGCAGCGTGCCGGCCCGCGTACTGCACCATCCGCCCGAACTGCTCGGACCAGAAGTACGGCACCGGGTCGTACGGGGCCGCCGCGCCCAGCAGCCCGGCCGCCACCGCCCGCCCCGAGTGCAGCGCGTGGTCCCAGTGCTGCACGGTGACCCGCCCGCCGTACCGGGTGGAGGGGTAGCCCGCGCAGTCGCCGGCCGCCCAGACCCCGGGCAGCGAGGTGCGCAGCGCGGCGTCGGCGAGGATCGCGCCGGCGGCGTCCAGCTCGATGCCGGAGCCGGCCAGCCAGGCGGTGTCGGGGCGGGCGCCGACGCCGATCACCACCTCGTCGGCGGGCACCGTCTCCCCGTCGGCCAGGTGCACCGCGCCGGGCACGATCCGGTCCACCCGGGCGCCGAGCCGCAGCTCGACCCCGGCCTCGGCGTACCAGGCCCGCATCGGCTCGGTCAGCTCGGCCGGCAGCGCGCCCGGCAGCGGCTCCCCGGCCGCCTCCAGCACGGTGACCCGGCAGCCGAGCAGGCGTGCGGCGGTCGCGGTCTCGGCGCCGATCCAGCCGGCGCCGACCAGTACCAGGTGGGCGCCGGGGCGCAGGACTGCACGCAGTGCGAGCGAATCGTCGACGGTGCGCAGCACCCGGGCGGCCTCGTCGCCGGGCAGCCGCACCGGCCTCGCGCCGGTGGCGATGACCAGGCGGTCGTAGGGCAGGTCGCCCGCGTCGGTACGCAGCGTGCCCGGGGCCAGCCCGGTGGCCCGGCGGCCGGTCAGCAACCGGACGTCGAGCGCCTCCCAGTCCAGGTCGAAGGCGGTCGCGGCGACCTTGCCGAGGAGCACGTCCTTGGAGAGCGGCGGCCGGTCGTAGGGGCGGTGCGGCTCCGCGCCGACCAGGCTCAGCGGCCCGCTCCAGCCCGCCTCCCGCAAGGCCACCGCGCACTGCGCGCCCGCCAGCCCCGCGCCGACCACGACCACCCGATCCGTGCTCCTCAGCTCTTCCACCTGCAGCACTGTAGCGATCCCGGCGGCGTCCGCCGAGTGGTCGTGCCTTCAGTCCGCCCGTCACCCGGCGTTATGGTGGGGGCATCCTCACGGGAGCCCGGTGCACCGGGCTGAGAGGCGGGCTACGGCGGCCCGCGACCGTCCGAACCTGATCCGGGTCATGCCGGCGAAGGGAGAACCGGTCCTCTTGTCACGCACCAATGACTTGTCGCACACCAATGCCTTGTCTCGCGCCAACGCCTTGTCTCGCACCGAGGACGACGCACCGACCGACGTGCTGGTGATCGGCGGCGGCATCATCGGCCTGGCGGTCGCCTGGCGCACCGCGCAGCGCGGGCTGCGGGTGGCCGTGGTCGACCCGGCCCCCGGCGGCGGTGCCGCGCGGGTCGCGGCGGGCATGCTGGCCCCGGTCACCGAGCTGCAGTACGGCGAGGAACCGCTGCTGCGCCTGGGCATGGCGTCCAACGAGCGGTACGCCGCCTTCACCGCCGAGCTGACCGAGCTGACCGGCCTGGACACCGGCTACCGCGTCACCGGCACGCTGGCGGTCGCGCTGGACGCCGACGACAAGGCCGAGCTGAGCGAGCTGCACGCCTTCCACCAGCGGCTCGGCCTCGCCTCCGACTGGCTGAGCGGCCGCGAGGCCCGCCGGCTGGAGCCGATGCTGGCCCCGGGGGTGCGCGGCGGCCTGCTGGTCACCGGCGACCACCAGGTGGACGGGCGGCGGCTGGCGGCGGCGCTGGTGCGGGCCTGCGAGCTGAGCGGTGTGCTGCTGCACCGGGCCGAGGCCGTCGAGCTGCTGGTCGAGGACGACCGGGCGACGGGCGTGCGGCTGGGCACCGGCGAGCGGCTGCTCGCCGCTCGGACCGTGCTGGCCGCGGGCGCGCGCAGCCACCTGCTACCGGGCCTGCCGCCCGGGGTGCTGCCCGCGATCCGCCCGGTCAAGGGCCAGATCCTGCGGCTGCGGATCCCGGCCGCCTACCGCCCCTTCCTCTCCCGCAACGTGCGCGCGGTGGTGCGCGGCGGCCACCTCTACCTGGTGCCGCGGGCGGACGGCGAGCTGGTGGTCGGGGCGACCACCGAGGAGCAGGGCCACGACACCACCGTCACCGCGGGCGGCGTCTACGAGCTGCTGCGCGACGCCCACGAGCTGGTCCCCGGGATCACCGAGCTGCCGCTGGTGGAGACCGGCGCGGGCCTGCGCCCCGGCTCGCCCGACAACGCCCCGCTGCTGGGGCCCACCGCGCTGCCCGGACTGGTCGCCGCCACCGGCCACTACCGCAACGGCGTGCTGCTCACCCCGGTCACCGGCGACCTGCTCGCCGAGTACCTGGCCGACGGCACGCTGCCCGAGCGGGCCGCCCCGTTCTCCCCCGACCGCTTCGCCCTCAGGAGCCTGGTATGAGCCTGATCCCCCCGGCCGTCCCCGTGACCGGCCCCCCAGCCGTCCCCGTGACCGTCCCCCTGACCGTCAACGGCGAGCCGCGCGAGGTCAGCGGCGGGGCCACCCTCGCCGAGCTGGTCGCCGAGCTGTCCAAGGCCCCCTCCGGGGTGGCGGCCGCGGTCAACGAGGCCGTGGTGCCGCGCGGTTCGTGGGCCGGCACCCTGCTGGCGGCCGGCGACCGGGTGGAGATCCTCACCGCCGTGCAGGGAGGCTGACGCCGCGATGGCCGACGACCTGCTGACGATCGCCGACACCACTTTCACCTCCCGCCTGATCATGGGCACCGGCGGGGCGCCCAGCCTGGAGGTCCTGGAGCAGGCGCTGCGCGTCTCGGGCACCGAGCTGACCACGGTGGCGATGCGCCGGGTCAAGGCCGACACCCAGGGCTCGGTGCTGGACGTGCTGGTCCGCAACGGCATCCGGATCCTGCCCAACACGGCCGGCTGCTTCACCGCGGGCGAGGCGGTGCTGACCGCCCGGCTGGCCCGCGAGGCGCTCGGCACCGACTGGGTGAAGCTGGAGGTGATCGCCGACGAGCGGACCCTGCTGCCGGATCCGATCGAACTCCTGGACGCCGCCGAGACGCTGGTGGACGAGGGCTTCACCGTGCTCCCCTACACCAACGACGACCCGGTGCTGGCCCGCAAGCTGGAGGACGTCGGCTGCGCGGCGATCATGCCGCTGGGCTCGCCGATCGGCTCGGGCCTGGGCATCCGCAACCCGCACAACTTCCAGCTGATCGTGGCGGGCGCGGGCGTCCCGGTGATCCTGGACGCCGGCGCGGGCACCGCCTCGGACGTGGCGCTCGCGATGGAACTGGGCTGCTCGGCGGTGATGCTGGCCTCGGCCGTGACCCGCGCGCAGGACCCGGTGCTGATGGCGGACGCGATGCGCCGGGCCGCTGAGGCCGGGCGGCTGGCCCACCGGGCCGGGCGGATCCCGCGCCGCTTCCACGCCGAGGCCTCCTCGACGATGGCCGGGCGCGCCGACCTGGACCACCGGGAGCGGCCCGCCTTCTGACGGCCCGTCCGGCACCGTTCGCCCGCACTGATGACCAACCGTCGTATTGAATTATGACGGCCAGGTCATCCAACCGTGTTCTGTCCGCCCCTACACTCCTCTGGTGGACACGACCTTGAACGATCCTCCGCCTTCCGCTTGGGGGGACCCCCATCTCGGGACGCTGCTCGACGGCCGCTACCGGGTCGAGGAGCGCATCGCGGTGGGGGGCATGGCCACGGTCTACCGGGGCACCGACACCCGGCTCGACCGGGTGCTCGCGCTCAAGGTGATGCACCCCGCGCTGGCCGGGGACGCCGGGTTCACCGACCGCTTCATCCGGGAGGCCAAGGCCGTCGCCCGGCTCTCCCACCCCAACGTGGTCAACGTCTTCGACCAGGGCGCGGACGGCGGCTCGGTCTTCCTGGCCATGGAGTACGTGCCCGGGCGGACCCTGCGCGACCTGCTGAGCGACCGCGGCGCGCTCTCGGTGCGGGCCGCGCTCGACGTGCTGGAGCCGGTGCTGGCCGCGCTGGGCGCCGCGCACCGGGCCAACCTGGTGCACCGGGACGTCAAGCCGGAGAACGTGCTGATCACCGACGGCGGCCTGGTCAAGGTCGCCGACTTCGGCCTGGTCCGGCTGCTCTCCGGCGCGGACGCCCAGATCACCGACACCACCACGCCCGGTGTGATCATGGGCACGGTCTCGTACCTGGCCCCCGAGCAGATCCAACCCTCCAGCGCCACCGACCAGCGGGTGGACGTCTACGCGGCCGGCATCATGCTCTACGAGCTGCTGACCGGCAGCAAGCCCTACGTCGGCGACAACCCGCTGCAGGTGATCTACCGCCACCTGCACGAGGACGTGCCGGCGCCCTCGCTCGCCGTGCCGGGACTGGCCCCGGAGCTGGACGCGATCGTCGCCGCCGCCACCGCCCGCGACCCCGGGGCCCGGCCGTGGGACGCGGTCGAGCTGCTGGCCGCGGTGCAGCGGGCCCGGCGCGCCCTCACGCCCGCCCAGCTGGACGCCGAGCCGCCCGCCTCCACCCGGCAGGCCCCGCGCTTCTCGTCGGCCGACGCGACCTCGGTGCTGGACCTGTCGGCGCCGCCCGCCCCGGCGGTGGAGCGCACCAGCGTCTTCACCGCGCCGCCGGAGTCGCTGATCACCCGGCCGCGCCCCTACCACGAGCCCACCCCGCCGCGCCGCGGACGGTCGCCGCGCTCCCGGCGCGGGCTGGTCTGGGGCGTGGTCCTCACGGTGCTGGCGCTGGTGGTCGCCGGGGTCAGCTACCTGCTCTCCGGCGCCGTCTACGCCACGGTGCCCAGCGTGCTCGGCCAGAACCAGGCGCAGGCCGTCGGCACCCTGGACGGCGCCGGGCTGCGCGGCAGCTTCGTCCAGGTGTTCAGCGAGACGGTGCCCGCCGGCCAGGTGATCAGCAGCGACCCCGGCGTGGGGCAGCGGGCCCGCAAGAGCGACGCGATCAAGATCACCGTCTCCAAGGGGCCGGAGCGGATCGCGGTGCCCGACGTCACCGGCAAGCCGCTCGACCAGGCCCAGCAGCAGCTCACCGCCGCCCGGCTGACCCCCGGCGGCACCACCCAGGACTACAGCCCGACCGTGCCGCAGGGCTCGGTGATCTCCACCGACCCGGCCGCCGGGCAGCAGCTGGCGGTGAACACGCCGGTCGCGCTGGTGGTCAGCCAGGGACCGGAGCCGGTGAGCGTGCCGAACACCACCGGGCAGCCGGTGGCCGCCGCGCAGAGCGCGCTGACCGGCGCCGGGTTCAAGGTGGCGCTGGCCGGCGACCAGAGCTACTCGGACACCGTGCCGGCCGGCTCGGTCGCCGCGCAGGACGTCACCGGCACCGCCTCACCCGGCAGCACGGTGACCCTCACCCTCTCCAAGGGGCCGCAGCCGGTGGCCGTGCCCTCGGTGACCGGGATGAGCGAGTCGGACGCCACCAAGGCGCTGACCGGGGCCGGGTTCAAGGTGAAGAGCAGCGGGATCAACTTCTTCGGGCTGAGCGACGTCTCCGGGCAGAGCCCGCAGGCGGGCACCATGCTGCCGAAGGGGTCGACGGTCACCATCAACTTCTGAGCCGGGCGGCGGCTTCTGGGGCGGCGGTTTCCAGGGCGGCGGCTCTGGGGCGGCGGTTTCCGCGGCAGCGGTCCACCCCGCCGGGCGGGCGCTCAGCGCAGCGGGCCGTCGCCCGGCTCCTCCTGGTAGGAGTAGCGCTGCTCGGCCCACGGGTCGGCGCGGTTGTGGTAACCGCGCTCCTCCCAGAAGCCGCGCCGGTCGGCCCGCATGTACTCCACCGCGCGCACCCACTTGGGGCCCTTCCAGGCGTAGACGCCGGGGACGACCAGCCGGACCGGGAAGCCGTGCTCGGCGGTCAGCGGCTCGCCGTCGTGGTGGGTGGCGAAGACGGCGCGCGGGTCGGCGAAGCGGTCCAGGGGCAGGTTGGCGCTGTAGCCGTACTCGGCCCAGACCATCACATGGGTGACCCCGGAGGCCGGCGGTACCAGGTCGAGCACCGTGCTGGCGGCCACTCCGCTCCACTCGCTGTCGAGCATCGAGAACCGGGTCACGCAGTGCAGGTCGGCGCGCACGGTGAGCCGCGGCAACCGGTGGAAGCCCTCGTGGTCCCAGCTGTGCTTCTCGGCCGAGGCGGTCGCCCCGAAGACCTGGAAGTCCCAGGTCAGCGGCTTGAAGCGGGGGACGGGGCCGTAGTGCAGGACCGGCCAGCCGCGCTGCGGGCGCTGACCCGGTGGGAGCCTCGGGTCAGCCTGCGGCGGTGGTTCTTGTTCGGACTGACCCATGACTCCATGGTGACAGACGGCGCACGGAGCCAGCTGAGCGCCCCTCACCGTGATCGCGCGCCCCGCCGAGCGGATCAATCGGCTTGAAAGCGGCTAATCCGACACATTTGCGAGTGAGTGTGAACTTACTGGATATACCACCCGTAGTGGTGCCAGGATGCGTCCAATTGGTTCCCGAGCGAGGCAGGAAGGCACGCCATGAAGGGCGATCCCGAGGTCATCGAGTTCCTCAACGAGCAACTCACCGCCGAGCTGACGGCGATCAACCAGTACTTCCTGCACGCCAAGATGCAGGAGAACTTCGGCTGGACGAAGCTCGCCAAATACACCCGGCACGAGTCCTTCGACGAGATGAAGCACGCCGAGATCCTCACCGACCGGATCCTCTTCCTGGACGGGCTGCCCAACTACCAGCGCCTCTTCCACGTCCGGATCGGCCAGACGGTCAAGGAGATGTTCGAGGCCGACCGGCAGGTGGAGGTCGAGGCCATCGACCGGCTGCGCCGGGGCATCGTGGTGATGCGGGCCAAGAACGACGTCACCTCGGCGAACATCTTCGAGGCGATCCTGGCCGACGAGGAGCACCACATCGACTACCTCGACACCCAGCTCGAACTGGTGGAGAAGCTCGGCGAGGCGCTCTACATCGCCCAGCTGATCGAGCAGCCGGAGAGCTAGGTCCGGCGCTTCAGGCGCACGGCCCGCGGTTCAGGCACACGGCCCGCGGTTCAGGCGCTCCGGCGCAGCAGGGTCAGCGGCTCGATCGGCCGGTTGGCCGGCAGTTCCTCGACGCCCGGATCGGCCAGCCCCAGCTTGGCGGCCAGCCGGGCCGTAGGGCACGGGCGGCCGCCGTGCTCGCCCAGCAGCGCCTGGATCCGCCGCACGCAGGAGCCGCAGTCGGTTCCGGCCTTGCAGCCCTGGGCTATCTGGCGCGGGGAGTTGGCACCGCTGTCGATCGCCTGCCTGACCTGGTCCTCGGTGACCGCATGGCACATGCACACGTACATCGTGGCCTCTCCCAGGGGTCTCCGGTGCCTTTGAGCTAAGCCTTACCTTACCTGTCCTTCCGCGCACGAAGAAGGCCCTGCCCCCGTCGCGGGGGCAGGGCCTTCGTCACACTCGCCGGGGCCGGTCGGTCGACGCGCCCGCCACCGGCCGGTCGCTCTCAGTGCCCGCGGTACATCTCCGCGACCAGGAACGCCAGGTCCAGCGACTGGCTGCGGTTGAGCCGCGGGTCGCAGGCCGTCTCGTAGCGCTGGTGCAGGTCGTCGACCAGCACCTCGTCGCCGCCGCCGACACACTCGGTGACGTCGTCGCCGGTCAGCTCCACGTGGATGCCGCCCGGGTGGGTGCCCAGCGCGCGGTGCACCTCGAAGAAGCCCTTGACCTCGTCCAGCACGTCGTCGAACCGGCGGGTCTTGTGCCCGGTCTCGGCCTCGAAGGTGTTGCCGTGCATCGGGTCGCAGATCCAGACCGGCTGCGCGCCCGAGGCGGTGACCTTCTCCACCAGCGCGGGCAGGTGGTCGCGGACCTTGCCCGCCCCCATCCGGGTGATGAAGGTGAGCCGGCCCGGCTCGCGCTCGGGGTCGAGCCGCTCGATCAGGGTCAGCGCCTCGTCCACCGTGGTGGTGGGGCCGAGCTTGACGCCGATCGGGTTGCGGATCCGGGACGCGAACTCGATGTGCGCGCCGTCCAGCTGCCGGGTCCGCTCGCCGATCCAGACCATGTGGCCCGAGACGTCGTAGAGGTCGC
This sequence comes from Kitasatospora sp. NBC_01287, assembly GCF_026340565.1. NCBI lineage: Bacteria > Bacillati > Actinomycetota > Actinomycetes > Kitasatosporales > Streptomycetaceae > Kitasatospora > Kitasatospora sp. NBC_01287. The sequence continues at coordinate 6,721,008 of NZ_JAPEPB010000001.1, read as the reverse complement.
CGGTGCGCGAGTCCACCCGGGTCAGCGCGGTCTCGTAGTCGAGCACCAGCGCCTCGTGCGAGGAGAAGAACTCGACGGTCTTGAACTCCTCCGGCGCGACCCCGCAGGCCTGCATGAAGCTCAGCGCGTTGTCGATCTCCTTGGCCAGCCGCTCGTAGCGCTGGCCGGCCGGCGAGTTGCGCACGAAGTCCTGGTTCCAGGCGTGCACCTGGCGCAGGTCGGCGTAGCCACCGGTGGTGAAGGCGCGCACCAGGTTGAGCGTGGCGGCGGAGGCGTTGTACATCCGCTTGAGCCGCTCGGGGTCGGGCCGGCGGGACTCGGGGGTGAACTCGAAGCCGTTCACCGAGTCGCCGCGGTAGACCGGCAGGGTGACGCCGTCGCGGGTCTCGGTGGGCTTGGAGCGGGGCTTGGAGTACTGCCCGGCGATCCGGCCGACCTTGACCACCGGCACCGAGGCGGCGTACGTCAGCACGGCCGCCATCTGCAGCAGGGTCTTCAGCTTGTTGCGGATCTGCTCGGCGGAGACACCGTCGAAGGCCTCGGCGCAGTCGCCGCCCTGCAGCAGGAACGCCTCACCACGCGCGACGGCAGCGAGCCGGGCGCGCAGCTGGTCGCACTCGCCGGCGAAGACCAGCGGCGGATAGGAGGCGAGGTCCGCCAGAGCGGTGCGCAGCGCCTCACGGTCCGGCCAGTCAGGCTGCTGCGCCGCGGGCAGGGATTGCCAGGAGTGGTGATTTGTCACGGTCACGGTGCCAAGGCTACGGGGTGTGACAACCGATTTGTGCCCGCCTTCCGATGGGTGAGACACCGGACGGACATTTCCGCGGCGCGCGTTCACTCCGGTGGGCGATCGGCTACTGTCGCTTCCATGCACGCGCCGCGCACCTTTTCCTGGTGGTGGGCCAACCCTCGGGTCGGCCCCCCGCTCGCGCGTCCCTGACGACTCGACGGCCGCCCCACCGGGGCGGCCGTCGTCGTACGCAGCAGACGGCCTTCCCGGCAGAGCGGACCCGAACCCGCCCCCTCCCGGAAAGACGCCGAACATGCCCGGTACCAGCGCCGCAGCCCTGCTCGCCCGCCTGACCGCCCCCGACGCCCCCGCGTTCGCCGTCCTGCACCGCCGCACCCCGCGGCTGACCCCGGACACCGTGGAGGTGCTGATCGGCGAGGTGGGCCACTACGACACGCTCGCCGAGCTGCCGCTGCCCACCGGCGCCCCCGCCGACGGGCGCCCGCGCCACGACCTGCTCGCCCTGATCCCCTACCGGCAGATCCGCGAGCGCGGCTTCGAGGCGCACGACGACGGCACCCCGCTGCAAGCGCTGCGGGTGGCCGAGCAGCACACGCTGCCGCTGGCGCAGGTGCTGGCCGCGCTGCCGCGGCTGCCGGTCACCCTGAGCGGAGGCCGCTTCGACATCGACGACGAGCGGTACGCCGAGATCGTCCGGCAGGTGATCGCGGAGGAGATCGGGCGCGGCGAGGGCGCCAACTTCGTGATCCGGCGCGACTTCCACGGCACCCTGGCGGACTTCTCCCCCGCGCTCGCGCTCAGCCTCTTCCACCGGCTGCTGGCGCAGGAGCGCGGGGCGTACTGGACGTTCGTGGTGCACACCGGCGAGCGTCTTGCCGGAGGCGAGCCGGGTCGCTGCCTGGTGGGCGCCTCGCCGGAGGTGCACGTGCGGCAGAGCGGCGGCACGGTCGTGATGAACCCGATCTCCGGCACCTACCGCTATCCGGCCACCGGTCCCACCCTGGACTCGCTGCTCGACTTCCTGCACGACCCCAAGGAGCTGGAGGAGCTCACCATGGTGGTCGACGAGGAACTGAAGATGATGTGCACGGTCGGTGACCTGGGCGGCCAGGTGCTCGGCCCGCGCCTCAAGGAGATGGCACACCTCGCGCACACCGAGTACGAGCTGCGCGGCCGCACCTCGCTGGACGTCCGCGAGGTGCTCAAGGAGACCATGTTCGCCGCCACCGTGACCGGCAGCCCGGTGCAGAACGCGACCCGGGTGATCCGCCGCTACGAGCGCAGCGGCCGTGGCTACTACTCGGGCGCGCTCGCGCTGATCGGCCGCTCGGCCAGCGGCGGCCAGCAGCTGGACTCGCCGATCTGCATCCGCACCGCCGACATCGACCCGGCCACCGGCCACCTGGTGGTCCGGGTCGGCGCGACCCTGGTGCGGCACTCCGACCCGGCCGGCGAGGTGGCCGAGACGCACGCCAAGGCGGCCGGGGTGCTGGCCGCGATCGGCGCCCGCCCGGCCGCGCCCGGCGCCGGCGAGCGCGGCGGCGCGCCCCGGCTGGCCGACGACCACCGGGTGCAGGCCGCGCTGGACGGGCGCCGGGCCGACCTGGCCCCGTTCTGGCTGCGGATGCAGCAGCCGGTGGCCGTCAGCCAGCCGCTGGAGACCCTGGTGGTGGACGGCGAGGACACCTTCACCGCGATGCTGGCCCACCTGCTGCGAGCGCTCGGCCACCAGGTCACGGTGCGGCGCTACGACACCCCGGGGCTGCGCGAGCTGGTCGCCGCGCACCCGGGTCCGCTGGTGCTGGGCCCGGGTCCGGGGGACCCGGCGGACGCGGCCGACCCGAAGATGGCGGTGCTGCGCCCGATCGTCGCCGAGGCGCTGGCGGCGGCACAGGCGGGCACCCGGACCGCACCGCTGCTCGCGGTCTGCCTGAGCCACCAACTGCTCAGCGCTGAGCTGGGGTTGGGGCTGCGCCGCAAGGCCGAGGTCTACCAGGGCGCGCAGGAGACGGTCGACCTGTTCGGCGCCGCACGGACGGTCGGCTTCTACAACACCTTCACCGCCTACTGCTCGGACGCCGACGCCGCCCGACTGGCCACCGAGGGCGTGGAGGTGGCCCGCGACCCGCTCACCGGCGACGTCCACGGCCTGCGCGGCACCGGCTTCGCGAGCCTGCAGTTCCACCCCGAGTCGGTGCTGACCAGGGACGGCGTGGACATCGTCGCCGAACTGCTGCGCGCCGCCGCCGTCCCGGCCGCCCGCTGAACGGCGTGGAGCCCCCGGCCAGTTACCGGGGGCTCCACGTCAGTGCGCACTCAGCGGTCGAACTCGCCGCCCTTGGCACCGTCCAGGAACGCGTCCCACTCCGCCGGAGTGAAGACGAGCACCGGGCCGCGCCCGTGCTGCTTGCTGTCCCGCATGGCCACGACGCCGTCGAGGACGGCGACCTCGACGCACTCGCCGTTGCCCTGGCTCTTCTTGGCCTTCCGCCACACGGCACGGGTCAGGTCGACGCTGCCCATGCCCTGCTCTTGCTTGGTGGTACTCAAAGCTCCGTCACCAGTTTTCTGATCAGCGCCCGCGTGTGATCGACGCTGAGCGCGCTCGCTCTCAGGACGTCGAACGTCTTCGTGAAGCGCTCTACCTCGCCCTCACGATCGAGGTAGGGATCAGCGTTGCCCTCCACGTACAACACGGCGGGGTCGGCCGGATCCTGGTAGCGCAGGATGACGAACGGCCCCACCAGTGTCCCAGGGTGGCCACCGGCTGAGAACGGGATGACCTGCATCAGGACGCTGGGCAACTCGGTCAGCTTCAGCAGTTGCTCCAGCTGCTCCCGCATGACCACCGGCCCGCCCACCATCCGGCGCAGCGCGGACTCGTCCAGCACGGCCCGCACCTCCATGGGAGACGGACGGGTCAGGATCGCCTGCCGGGCGATCCTGACCTCGACGCGCTGCTCCAGCGCCTCTTCAGTCATCCCGGGCACCGTCGACTTGTTGATGACCTCGGCGTACTTCTCCGTCTGGAACAGGCCTGGAACGACGTGCTGGTAGGTCAACATCTCCGACGCCTCGGCCTCAAGGCCGATGTACGTCGAGTACGGGATGTCCGAGTAGAGCTGCCACCAGCCCTTCTTCCGGGCTTCCTTGGTCAGGACGGTGAGCTCGTCCCGGCGTGACTGGTCGCCAACGCCGTACAGGTCGAGCAGCTTCACCACATCGGCGAGCGTCGGCGCGATGTGTCCGCGCTCAATGCGGGACAACTTGGAGGCGGCCCACTTGAGGCGGCGGGCCGTCTCATCGCCCTTGAGGCCCTTGGCCTCGCGGACCGCTCGAAGTTCCAGGCCGAGACGCCTGCGTCGCACAACGGGACTTGATGGTGTCACAGCGATCATTCTCCACCCCACGGGAGCCGCGTTTCAATCGAACAAGCAATTGCTATTTCGCCAGACATTGCGCTGACGGACTGTCATGCCCCACGCTCATGCAGCGCAAGGCTTCCCGTGATCAGGGAGTTACCCACTGTGATGACGCTGCCCGCGCCCGAGACCGTCTACCTCAACCTCTCCTGCCGCCTCACCGAGGTGCCACTCGCCCGCCACCACACTCGCGACACGCTCGCCGGATGGGGCCTGGGTGAGGACGCGACCGACCGGCTGGAGCTGCTGGTCTCCGAACTCGCCAGCAACGCAATCAAGTTCGCCGACTGCGACCAGGGCCTCGCACACCGGCAGTGCCCGATCCTGGGGCTCCACCTGCACGCGGACCACGTCCAGATCACCGTCTGGGACCGCCTGACGACGGTGCCACCGCGCCGCCAGCCACAGGACGACACGGCAGAAGGCGGCCGGGGCCTGCTGCTCGTCGAGCTGCTCAGTGACGCGTGGGGGCACTGTTCCGTGCCGACCGGCGGCAAGATCATCTGGTGCGAGGTCGCACGTGCCTGACGCGACCACGGGCTACTACACCCGCTACCGGTCGACCCTGGCCACGGTCGGCGGGCCTTCGACCGTCGAAGCCCAGCACGACACGCCGGAGCAGGCCGCGCGGTGGACACGGCGGATCCTGCGCGCGGTCGTACCGCTCGTCAGCCCCAAGTGCCGCAGGGACTTGCACGCTTGGCTCGGCGATGCCGAAGCGCTCGCCTGGGAGGTCAAGCGGCTCGGCGAGGGCGAGACGGTCGAGTGGCGGTTCCTGCTGCACGGCGGGGCCGGGCGTCTGGAAGCCGGACCGCTGGCCGGGCCCGGCGATCTCCCCGACGGCATGGTCCGGACGATTCGTCAGTCTCCGTCCCCTGAAGCCGAGTAGCCCGCGCCATCGCCCGACGGCTACTCCCTCAGCGCACCCCATCGCCGCCGTGGACTCACCTCACGGAGTCCCGGGCCGCTCGCTCCGGCGATGGGGTGCTCATCCTCCCCCATTCGGCAGAGGTCGACCGGGTCGACTTCTACCACCCACCCCCATCAGCTCAGCTCGTCGTCCAAACCGCGCTCTATCGCGTACCGCACCAGCTCGACCCGGTTGTGCAGTTGCAGCTTGCCGAGCGTGTTCTGCACGTGGTTCTGCACCGTGCGGTGCGAGAGCACCAGCCGGTCCGCGATCTGACGGTACGACAGGCCCTTGGCCACCATCCGCAGCACCTCGGTCTCCCGCGCCGTCAACTGCGGCACCGGCGGGCCCGGGGCAGGGGTCGGGTCGGCGGCCAGCCGGCGGAACTCGCCGAGCACGAGGCCGGCCAGCCCCGGGGTGAAGACCGCGTCGCCGGCGGCCGTGCGCCGCACCGCGTCGAGCAGTTCCTCGCGTCCGGCCGACTTCACCAGGTACCCCAGCGCGCCGGCCTTCACCGCCTCCAGGACGTCCGCGTGCTCCCCGCTCGCGGAGAGCACCAGCACCCGCAGGCCCGGGTCGCGGGCCAGCACCTGGCGGCAGACCTCGGCCCCGGGCAGCACCGGCAGGTGCAGGTCGAGCAGCAGCACCTGCGGCCCGGTCGCGGCCGCCCGGCGCACCGCCTCCGCGCCGTCCCCGGCGGTGGCGACCACCTCGAAGCCCGCGTCGGTCAGGTCCCGGGCGACCGCCTCCCGCCACATCGGGTGGTCGTCCACCACCATCACCCGCAGCCGCTCGCCCGCCATCAGCCCTCCCCCGCCCTCGGCACCGTCAACTCGACCTCGACGCCTTCACCCGGCGTCGAGCTGAACTCCGCCGTGCCGCCCAGATCGCGCAGCCGACCCTCGATCGACTGGGCCACCCCGAGCCGCCCGTCCTGACGGGCCTCGGCGAGCCGCCCCGCTGGGAGGCCCGGGCCGTCGTCGCGGATCGAGACGGTCACCGCCGCCGGCTCGTCCTCCAGCAGGATCCAGGCCCGCGCCTGCGGACCGGCGTGCCGCCGGACGTTGTCCACGGCCGCGCCGACGGCGGCCGCGAGTTGTTCGGCCGCGTCACCCGGCAGCAGCACCGGGGTGCCCGGGGCCGCGACGGTGATCCGCTCGTCGGCGTACCGGGCGAGCAGCTCACGCAGGTCGCGCCGGTCCCGGCGGGCCTGCGCCGGGAGCGGAGCGCTCGTCATGAGCGTGCGCAGCGCCCGCTCCTGTTCGCCCGCCAGCCGTCCCAGCCGCTCGTCCACCGCACCGGCCTGACGCTGCACCAGCGCCAGCACCTGCAACACGCCGTCGTGGATGTCCCGGGAGAGCCGCTCCCGCTCGCGGGTCGCCGCGTCCACCCGCAGCGCCTCGCTCAGCGTGGCCTCGCTCGCCCGGGCCAGCTCCATCACGTAGCCGATGGCGCAGCCGACCAGCAGCAGCACCACGCAGTTGTGGACGTTGTCCAGGGTCAGGCCGCCGTGCCCGGCGATGTTGGCGGCCCCGATCAGCACCCCCGACGCCGCCGCGAGCCGCCAGCCCCCCTTGCCCGCGAACCCGAGCACCGTGCCGGCCGCCCAGATCGTCGGCAGTGTCACGGCGGCGGCCGCGATCCGCTGCGGGGTGTCGACATATCCACTGAGCAGCACACCGGTGATCGCCATGGCCAGGTCGACGCCCAGCATCGGCCAGCCGCAGCGGGCCGGGTTGCCGAAGGCGCGCGAGGTGGCCAGCGTCCAGAGCACCAGGGCGCCCAGGTAGATCCAGCCGGCCACCGGGTGGCGGACGTGCAGGTAGGCCAGGTCGAACCGGATCAGCGCGTAGGCCAGGGCGACCAGCCTGAACCAGCTGATCGCCCGCCAGAGCGGCAGCTCCACCGACATCCCGCCGGCCGCCGCCACCGCGCTCGGGCCACCGCCCGGCACCGCCATCGCTCTCCCCCGGTTCCGCACCGCGCCGCACCGCCCCGCACCGCCGGCCGGCCGGCCCAAGAGCCTGTCCGACCCCAAAGCTGTCGGAACCCTATGAGCCGTCCGACCCTAGGAGTCGCCCGGCTCCTTGTCGGCCGGCTTCCCGGCCGCCTGCTCGCCCTCGGCCGCCTCGGCGGCTGCCTTCTCGGCGGCCTGCTTCTCCTTCTCGGCGGCCTTCTCCGCGGCTCGCTCCGCGCGCTGCTCGGCCCGGCGCTCGGCGTCCGCCCGCTTCTTGTCGTCGGCGATCTGCCGCTTGGCGGCGGTCGCGTAGATGTCCACGTACTCCTGGCCGGAGAGCCGCATGATCTCGTACATCACCTCGTCGGTGACCGAGCGCAGGATGAAGCGGTCGTTCTCCATGCCCTGGTAGCGGGAGAAGTCCAGCGGGCGGCCGATCCGGATGCCGGGGCGGATGCCGAAGTTGGGCACCACCTGGCCGGGCGGCTGCACCTTCTCGGTGTCGATCATCGCCACCGGGATCACCGGCGCGCCGGTCTGCAGCGCGACCCGGGCCAGGCCGCCGACCTTGCCGCGGTAGAGCTTGCCGTCGGGCGAGCGGGTGCCCTCGGGGTAGACGCCGAACAGCTCGCCCTGGTCGATCACCGCGATCGCGCTGCGGATCGCCGCCTCGCCGGCCCCGCGCACCCCCGAGCGGTCCACCGGGAGCTGGCCGACGCCCTTGAAGAAGGCGGCGGTCAGCTTTCCCTTCAGGCCCGGAGTGTTGAAGTACTCCGCCTTGGCGATGAAGGTCACCCGACGCTTCATCAGGGCAGGTAGGAAGAAGGAGTCCGAGAACGACAGGTGGTTGCTCGCGATGATCGCGGGACCCTCGTCCGGGATGTTCTCCGCACCTTCCATCCACGGCCGGAAGAAGATCCGCAGCATCGGCGCGACGATCATCTTCATCAGTCGGTAGAACAACCCGGACCTCCTGTATTGCAGACCGGTCGATCCTAATGCCCCGGCGACCCCCTCGACGCACCGGTGCCGCGGCGCCGCGCCTACCGGGAGGTCTGTACGCCCCGCCGACCCCGTGCAACGATGGCCGCGGCCCTCCCCTTCCGCGAAGGAGTCCCCTGGATGCCGCCGCTGCCCGGTGCCGAACCCTTCCACCATCGCGGTGGCCCGATCGGCGTGCTGCTCTGCCATGGCTTCACCGGCTCCCCGCAGGGCCTGCGCCCGTGGGCCGAGCACCTCGCCGCCGCCGGCCTGACCGTCTCGCTGCCGCTGCTGCCCGGCCACGGCACCCGCTGGCAGGACCTGCAGGTGACCCGTTGGGAGGACTGGTACGCCGAGGTCAGCCGCGAACTGCTGCTGCTCGCCGAGGAGTGCGAGCGGGTCTTCGTCTTCGGCCTCTCGATGGGCGGCGCGCTCACCCTGCGGCTGGCCGCCGACCACCCGGACCTGGTGGCCGGCGTGGTACTGGTCAACCCCTCGGTGCGCTCGGACAACCCGGCCACCGCGCTGCTCCCGGTCCTCCGCCACCTGCTGCCCAGCCTGCCGGGCATCAGCGGGGACATCGCGCTGCCCGGGGCCACCGAGCTCGGCTACGACCGCATCCCGCTGCACGCCGCCTGGTCCCTGGCCAAGCTCTGGCGCACCGTCCAGCAGGCCCTGCCGCAGGTCGGCCAGCCCGTGCTGCTGCTGCGCAGCCCGCAGGACCACGTGGTCTCGCCGGCGAACTCCGCTCTGGTCCGCGCCCGGATATCCTCGGTCGATGTGACGGAGCGGCTCTGCGAGCGCAGCTACCACGTCGCGACCCTGGACCACGACGCCGAACTGATCTTCGAGGAGTCCCTCGGGTTCGTCCGCCGGCTGACCGGGGTCACGCAGGGCACCGAGGCCACCGACCAGCGGGGCTGAGGGCCACCAGGACCGAAGGGCCGGCAGTGCACGAGCACGAGAACAACACGGCGGGCGACGACGAGGAGCGCCCCCAGGAGAGCGAGCAGCGCCCCGCCCCCCGCCCCGGGAGCCAGGCCGAGCAGGACGCGATCTTCGCGGCGCTGGTGGCGCAGTTCGACGACCCGGTGGACCTCAACCGCCCGGACTGGCCCGAGATCGAGAACCTGCGCGCCAGGACCACCATCGCCCCCTCCGTCACCCCGGCCGCTCCCGGCCCCCGCGACTGGGACGCCGCCGAGGACCCCGACGAGGGCCACTACATCCCGCCCGAGCCGCCGCCCCTGCCCACCGGCGACACCACCGCCAAGTTCGCCTGGATCGCCGTCCTCGGCGGCCCCGCCCTGCTCCTCTTCGACGCCCTGGTCTGGGGCGAGGTCTCCGGCTGGCCCGCCTGGGTCGGCCTCACCGCCTTCCTCGGCGGCTTCACCACCCTGGTCGCCCGCATGAAGGACCGCGACCCCGACGAGCCCCACGACCCGCACGGCGGCGCGGTGGTGTGAGGCGCAGCCGCTCAGGGCCGCAACTCCTGGATCGGCGGGCAGAGTTCACGGAACTTGGCCCGGGTCTCCGCGTCGGTCGAGTAGAGCAAGGTGCCGAGCATCCCACGGGTCAGCAGCACTCGATAGGTGTTGCGGATCATCGCGTCGACGTCGACATCGCGCCCTCTCCTGGTGAACACCGGGTCCTTGGACGCGGTCCGGTCCACCTGCCACCGATCGGCCCGCCAGACGAGGTCTGGCCCGAAGATCACACCGTTCCAGTCGTACTCCATGCCCTGGGTGGTGTAGACGGAGCCGATCTGGCCGAAGCCCCTGGGATCGGTCGCCCAGGCGGCGGCCGGGGGCGCGTCACCGACCGCCCGGTCACCCGCCACGTTCCACGGCCGCGCCCAGTCCCCGATCACCACGTCGGCGGGCAGCGGCTGCCCGGGCCGGACGCCGGTGTGCCAGGGCCAGCAGAACCCCGCTGTCAGTCGGGCCGAACGGCCGGCCGCCATTTCCGCCGCCAGGAATTCCTCCATCTCCTGCGGTGACTCCACCGCACCGAGCCGGTACCTGCCGTCGGGCACCCAGGCGCGCCGTTCGCCCGGGGTGGGGTCGAGCAGCCCGGAAACCCAATCCGGATACTCCTCGCTGCCGTTCCCCCGGAAGACCTCACCCAATTCGACAATCGTGCAAGGAATTCCGAGCCGGGCGGCTTCGCCCAGCAATTCCCGCAGGGTGCCGATCTCGCCCGGCCTGACGCTCTGCCGCTCGTCGAGCAGGAAGACGCTGACCCTGGCAGCCTCCATGATCTCGCCGATCTGGCTCCTCCCGGTGCGGTCCGCCGCTCGGGTGTAGCGATTGGCGGACGTCTCGCGCAGCCGGTGCGCCTCGTCGCAGATCAACACGTCGACCGAATTCCGCTCGGCACCGGCGAAGCTGTTGAAATACCGGAACAGCCCCGCTCCTCGCGCTCCGCCGATCGACTTCCGCAAGGCCGTCGTGAGCACCTTCGACCCGGTGGCGTGCAGGGCCACCGTGCCCGCCCGGGAGAGCTCCCCCAGCAGCGACAGAGCCACGACGCTCTTCCCGGTCCCCGCCCCGCCAGTGATCACTACCGCGCGCTTGCCCCCCTCCGACCGGGTACGTGCCACTGCCGCCAACACCGCGTCGTGGGCGATCCGCTGCTCGGCGAGCAGCACGAACTGCTCGTTCTCGCGGACCTCGGCGCGGGCCGCCGCGATCAGCGGCCTCGGCTCGGACAGCTCCGCCGCCACGAGCTGGTCGGCGGCGAAGGCACCGGAGACCGGCGCCAGTCGGCTCCGGAGGAATGCCACCAGTTCCGGATGCCGCTGCGGCGTGAACACCCTGATGCGGTCATCCGCCGAGGCCTCCGGCGCGCCGCCGGGGCGGGCCCCCGCCTGGTAGACCAGCCCGGCGACCCGCTCGGGGTGATCCCGCAAGCCGCTGTTGGTCGACACCAGGTAGTCGCAGTAGCTCCGGAGCTGCGCGGTGGCCCCCGGCCCACCCCCTCGCTCGACCTCGAAGACGAGGTAGGACGGCGCTCCCGTCTCCGGGTGGATTCCGGCGACCAGCAGGTCGAGCCGCCTCGCCGTACCGGGCATCCGGTATTCGGCGAACACCTCGACCTGCCCGAGCCCGGCGTCGACGAGCAGTTCGAGCAGCTGTGACACAGGTGCCCGCTCGGAGGCCGGCTTCGTACGCGCGGGCCGGCGTTCCGCCGGCCCGCCCACCGAGGCCGCCACCTCCCGCTCCACGACACCGAATTCGGTGTCGGCCACCGCTCCGGCCGCGGAATTACGGTAGGACACTGGTTCTCCCGGGATGCAAGGCGCTCAGCGCCGGACGGCCGTCACTTCCGCAACGCTTTCAGAATAGCGGGCAGTTGGGCCGGCTCGGATTTGGCGAGCGCCTGGAGCACGATCCGCTCGTAGGATCGCTCGTGGACGATGAATCGAATCGTGACGCCGACGTTCCGGGCGATGACACCCGCGGTGGTCGCGATTTCGGCGGTGGACAGGAAATTGAGCACAGCGCGTCCTCGTGAGACTGGCCCCGTGCGTGAGGCTGAGCCCGGTCGGGCTTCCGCGACCGAGTGCTCCCCCCGAGCACGAAGATCCGGCAGGTGGATTTCCGTGGTCAGAGACTCGGGAATGCGGGCGACGCGGCCGTGCCGGACCGCGGCTGCGGGTCCGAGCGACGTGCCGGCGGGCTACCGGTACCGGAAAACGAGAAGGCCCCGGAATCACCGGGGCCGGCGCACTGGGGCAGGCGCGAAGAAGACATGCGTGAACTCCGATACGGGTGTGGGCATGTCCACCGAAGTGGAAGCCCGGAGGGCCGTAGAGCGAACGAACATACCAGCCGCCGAGGCCGTCCGTACAGGCTGGTGACGGTCAGGCCGACGGTGCAGCTGCCATCGGCCGGGCGGCCGCACCCACCCGGACCGGGGCGGTGACGCCGGCTCAGGAGGCGGCCGGCACCCGCAGCACCGCCACCACCGGCAGGTGGTCGGTGGCCGCCAGCAGCTCCGCCACCGGCAGCGGCGGCACCCCGCAGGAGAGCACCTCGATCCCGGGCGAGGCGAAGACGGCGTCCAGCCGCTGCAGCGGGTCCCCCGGGCGCGAGGTGTACTCGCCGCCCCAGGGCTTGGTGGCCCAGCCGTCCTGGTAGCGCTCGGCCAGCGCACCCCAGCCCGGATCCTCCGGGTGCTCGTTGAAGTCCCCGGCGATCACCGAGTGTTCGCGGATCGCCGCCTGCTCGCGCAGCAGCTCGAACTGCTGCACCCGCTCCGGTCCGATGAAGCTCAGGTGGCAGCTGGTCAGCGCGAACGGCACCGCGCGCCCCAGCCGCACCACCGACGTGGCGAAGCCGCGCGCGTGCCAGCCGCGGTGCTTGGGGAGCAGCAGGTCGTGCCGACTCACCACCTGGACCCGCAGCCCGCCGAGCAGCAGCGGACCGGCCGCCGTGCGCCCCCCACCCGAGAGGACCACGGTGCCGGTGCGGCGCGCCAGCCAGGCCGCCTGGCCCTCGGGGCGCCAGTAGCGCGGCGACTCCTGCACGCAGACCAGATCCGGCTCGCAGGCCCGGATCACCCGCACCAGCGCCGCGCGGTCGTCGCGCTGCGAGCGGATGTTGTAGCTCAGCACGCGGACCAGTTCGGCACCGTCGGGCTGCGGACCGGAGGGCGGCAGATCGAGGCTCACCCCGGACACGCTACCGGCTCCGCCGAGGCGGAGCCGGTAGTACCCGCGACCAGTGCCCGGCCGGGGCCGACGCACCATCAGTTCTCAGCGCGTGCGCGCCAGATCGCCCGCGCCGACGATGCCGGCCGAGGAACCCATCGAGGCCAGCACCACCTCGGCGCGCGGCCGGTGCACCCCGCCGGTCAGGTACTTCTCGAAGTCCTTGGCCACCGGGTCGAGCAGCAACCGCCCGGAGTCCGAGACGCCGCCGCCGAGCACGAAGACGCCCGGGTCGAAGAGCGCGGCCAGGTCGGCCATGCCGCGGCCCAGCCAGTCGGCCAACTCGGCGTAGCACTCCAGCGCCAGCGGGTCGCCCTCCTCGGCGGCCTCGGTGATGTGGATGCCGCGCAGGGTCTCGGCCACCCCCTCGTTCAGCGCCAGCATCCGCTTGCCGCGCACCTGGTCGGCCGCGGCCTTCTCCCGGCCGTAACGGCGCAGCGCCCGCCCGGAGGCGTACTGCTCCCAGCAGCCCTTGCCACCGCAGCCGCAGAGCAGGCCGTCCGGAACCATGTTGAGGTGCCCGATCTCGCCGGCCACGCCGAACCGGCCGCGGTGCAGCCGCCCGTCCAGCACGATGCCGCCGCCGATGCCGGTGCCGACGGTGATCAGCACCATGTCGTTGTGCTCGGCCGCCGCGCCGAAGCGGAACTCGGCCCAGGCCGCGCAGTTGGCGTCGTTCTCCACCACCGTGTCGAGGCCGGTCAGCTCTTCGATCCGGCCGCGCAGCGGCTCGTTCTCCCAGGCGATGTTGGGCGCGAAGATCACCGTGGAGCGGTCGCGGTCCACGAAGCCGGGCGCGCCCACGCCCACCGCGGTGACCTCGGCGAACTGCTCCTTGAGGTCGCGCACGGCCTGGGCGATCGCATCGACCGCCCACTGCGGGTCGGCCGGGGTGGGAACCCGGGTCCGGGCCAGGATCTCGCCGTTCTCGTCGACCACGCCGGCCGCGATCTTGGTGCCGCCGACGTCGACGCCGATGGTCAGAGCCATGTGTCCCTCAGTCATTCGCTCGTGCCCGATGGGCGGAACGGTACCCGCCCGGCCGTGCTCCCGTACACATCTGGCCATACATTATCCGAAGACAAGGTTGCGGAAGCCCGGCCGGAAGACTTCAAAAGTCGTACGATTCGCGGCTGACGGTAGTACGGTCACGCCGCTCGGTGACGGGTGTTGACCAGGCTCATTCGTCCAGGTCGGTGCGCTTGTCGGCGTGATTGTCGGTGCGCTTGTCGGTGCGCTCGCCGGCGTGCTCGCCGGTGCTCCCGCCGCCGTCCTCGTCGTCCAGGTCGATGGGCTCGGAGTCGGCCGGGTCGGGGGCCGACCAGCGGCGCTCGTGCCCGGCCACGGCGGCCCGGTAGGCGGCCAGCAGTTCGCTGCCGGCGGCGCTCAGATGGGCGAACACGTCGGGGTTCTCGGCCTTCACGCGGCCGAAGAGCCGCTCGGCCTGACCGCCCACCGCCGAGGCCAGTCTGCGCACCTCGTCGACCAGCGGGTTGTCGACAGGATCTGAACTGTTCATGACGCGCGCCTCCCGGTGCCGCGGCGGCGGCTCGCGCCAAAGCGGCGCGTCCACCCGGTCCCCTCAGACGCTACCGGGTCGCGGCGCCCGACCGGGATCGCTAACTCGAGCGCGGCCAGAGGTCCGGGTCAGGAGCGAAGCGCAACGTCAACTCCCCGTCGCGCAGCGCCGCCCCGGCCACCGTGCAGCGGCGCAGCGCACCGGGCAGCGGCAGGATCCGCCGGTACGGACCCAGGCCGACCACCAGTTCGTCGCCGCGCCGCATCAGCTCCAGGTCGGCCCGCTCGGCACCGGGCGCGGCCAGCCGCCAGAGCAGCACGCCGTCCTCGGCCAGCCGGTCCTCGGCGGTCCACGGCCACGAGGCGCCCGGCTGCGGGCCCGGCCCGCCGCCGTAGAGCTGGGCGGCCACCGCGTCGGGGTCGGCCGCCGTCCGGTCCGCCGTCAGCAGCGGTACGCCCAGCCCGATCCCGCCCAGCCGCGCCCGCTCGGCGGCGGCCTGCCCGGCCAGCCAGGGATCGGCGGAGTCCAACGCCGCGGCGGGCAGCGCGCGGTGCGCGACCACGGCGTCCACCCGGTGGCCGAAGAGCGCGAGCCCGGCGGCGGCCCGGCGCAGCCCGGGCACCGAGCCGGCGTCGGCGTCCAGCACCAGGCGCACCGAAGTGCGCGCCGACTCGATCACCGCGCGGGTGGCGGCCAGCTCGCCGGCCACCCAGGCGCGGGCGGAGTAGAGCCAGTCGGCGGGCATCGGCACCCCGGCGACGGCGGCCAGCAGCGGGCGCAGTGCCCGGGCCGCCTGGCGCTGCTCGGGCAGCAGCCTGGTCAGGTACCGGTCCAGTTGCTCGGGCAGCGCGAGCGCGGCGGTCAGCTCGGCCGGCGGCGGGGCGGCGGCCACCACCAGGTCGTACCGGTCGGCGGGCACCCGCAGCGCCCGCAGCAGGGCGAGCTGGCGGGTGCCGGGCAGCGCGGTCAGCTCGTCCGGCTCCAGCGGTTCGACGCCGAGCAGGTCGAAGCCGCGGCGCAGCTTGCCGTCCAGACCGGCCACGGCGGCGCGGAACGCCTGCTGCTCGTCGATCCGCGCGGCGTGCAGCGACCCGGGGGCGGCCGCGCCCTCGGCCGCGCCCTCGGCCGGGCCCGGCGCGGCGGCGGGGTCAGGGCACTGGGGCGGATGGGCGAGGCCGGGGCCGTCGAGCGAATGAGCGGACCCGGGGCCGTCGAGCGGGCCCGGCGCGGCCGCGGGCAGCGGGACGGGCCGCGCCTCGGCGGCGAGCCGCAGTCCGAGCGCCTCGTCGACCAACCGGTGCGGGTCGTCGGCGGCCAGCAGCAGGGTGCGCAGGCCCTGCCGGGCGCCGTGCAGCGCGGTGGCGGCGGCCACCACGGGCACCGCGGCGGCGTCGCCGGTGACCAGCACGGTGCGGGTCACGGTGCGGGTCACGGTCAGCTCGCCGCGCTGCCGGGCTTGCTCTCGACGCGCTTCTTCAGGCCGGCCAGCGCCCGGTCGATGATCACCTTCTCGGCCTTGCGCTTGATCATGCCCAGCATCGGGATCTTGACGTCCACCGCGAGCTGGTAGGTGACCTCGGTGCCGCCGGCCGCCGGGGCCAGCGCGTAGGAGCCGTCCAGCGAACGCAGCATCTGGCTCTTGACCAGCGTCCAGGAGACCTCGCGGTCGGCGTCCCAGGTGTAGGCGAGCACGTGCTCGTCGCGGATCGCCCCGGCGTCCAGCAGCAGCCGGACCTGCTCGGCCCGCCCGTCCGCGCCCCGGCCGAGCACCTCGATCTCCTTGACCTCACCCGTCCACAGCGGATACGCCTCGAAGTCGGCGATCACCGCCATCACCTCGGCCGCCGTCGCCTCGATGACGATGCTCGACCTGGTGTGTTCCGCCATGGGTGGGCCTCCGAGTTGTCCCGTCTCCGGTGCGCTCGACGTCGTCAAGTGCGATCGAAGGCTATCGCGGCCGAAGCGGCCCGTTACCCCATGGGGCACGGGCCCCGGGGCTACCGGCGGGTCACCCGCACGCTGCCGTAAGGTGCGTTCCGCAACGATCAGCAGCTCACCTGAGCGGTGTGACACTTCGAACAGAGCGGCTGACCCCCCTACCCGAATCTGACTACTGGGCAGTAACGTCCTGCCGTCCCGCAGCGTCGCAGACGAGGAGCAGCAGTGCTCGACTTCAGCCTTCCGGCCAGCTACCAGGTCCCGAGCGGTGGCAACCTCTCGGACCTGGTCCACCAGAACGCCACCCAGCACCCCCGGGTCGCGGTGGTCAGCCGGAAGCTGGAGGGCCGCTGGCAGGAGGTGACCGCCGCGGCGTTCCTCACCGAGGTGCACCGCGCCGCCAAGGGCCTGATCGCCGTCGGTGTCCAGCCGGGCGACCGGGTCGCCGTGATGTCGCGCACCCGCTACGAGTGGACGCTGCTCGACTTCGCGATCTGGTGCGCGGGCGCGATCACCGTGCCGGTCTACGAGACCTCCTCCGCCGAGCAGGTGCAGTGGATCCTCGGCGACTCCGGCGCGGTCGCGGTGGTCACCGAGACGGACAGCCACGCCGCCGTCGTCGAGTCCGTCCGCGACCGGCTGCCCGACCTGGCGCACACCTGGCAGATCGAGCGCGGCGCCCTGGCCGAGCTGGCCGCCGCGGGCAGCACCGTGTCGGACGCCACGGTCACCGAGCGCCGGTCGATCCCGACCGAGGACTCGATCGCCACCATCGTGTACACCTCGGGCACCACCGGGCGCCCCAAGGGCTGTCAACTGACCCACGGCAACTTCCTGGCCGAGTGCGGCAACGTGGTGGCCCGGATGCCGGAGCTGTTCCGCACCGGCGAGAGCTCGGTGCTGCTCTTCCTGCCGCTGGCCCACGTGCTGGGCCGGATCGTCGAGATCGCCGCGGCGATCGCCCCGATCAAGCTGGGCCACGTCTCGGACATCAAGGACGTCACCGCCGAGCTGGCCGCCTTCCGCCCCACCCTGATCCTGGGCGTGCCGCGGGTCTTCGAGAAGGTCTACAACACCGCCAGAGCCAAGGCGCAGGCCGACGGCAAGGGCAGGATCTTCGACCAGGCCGCCGCCACCGCGATCGCCTACAGCCGGGCGCTGGACCAGGGCCGGCCCGGGCTACCGCTCCGGCTCAAGCACGCGGTCTTCGACAAGCTGGTCTACAGCAAGCTGCGCGCCGCGCTCGGCGGCCGGGCCACCCACGCGATCTCCGGCGGCGCGCCGCTGGGCGAGCGGCTCGGGCACTTCTACCGGGGCATCGGCTTCACCGTGCTGGAGGGCTACGGCCTGACCGAGACCTGCGGCGCCACCGCGTTCAACCCGCACGACCGGCAGAAGATCGGCACGGTCGGCCAGCCGCTGCCCGGCTCCGCGGCCCGGATCGCCGAGGACGGCGAGGTGCTGCTGAAGGGCCCGCAGGTCTTCACCGGCTACTGGAACAACCCGACCGCCACCGCCGAGGCGCTGCAGGACGGCTGGTTCGCCACCGGTGACCTCGGCACCCTGGACCAGGACGGCTTCCTGACCATCACCGGCCGCAAGAAGGAGATCATCGTGACGGCCGGCGGCAAGAACGTCGCCCCCGCGGTGATCGAGGACCGGATCCGGGCGCACCCGCTGATCGGCGAGGTGATGGTGGTCGGCGACCGCCGTCCGTTCATCGCCTGCCTGGTCACCATCGACGAGGAGTTCCTGCCCAAGTGGCTGGAGCTGAACCACCGCCCGGCCGCCGCCGTGGCCGAGCTGCGCCAGGACCCGGCGCTGCTCGCCGCCGTGCAGGAGGCGGTGGACGAGGGCAACAAGGCGGTCTCGCACGCCGAGGCGGTGAAGAAGTTCGCCATCCTGGAGACGGACTTCTCCGAGGCCAACGGCTATCTGACGCCCTCGCTCAAGCTCAAGCGCAACGTGGTGCTGAAGGACTTCGCCGCCGAGGTCGACGCCCTCTACCAGAAGAAGTAGCCGGCCCCCGGGCCGGACCTCCCGGGGTGGGTCTCCCGACCCGCCCCGCCCCGTCCTGTCCCGCTCCGGTCTGTCCCGCTCCGGCCCGGTCCCGGGAACCGGGCGGCCCCCCTCAGGGCCGGTCGGGCCCGGCCAGCAGTCCGCCGAGGCGCTCGGCCAGCAGGTCCCAGCGCCAGGCGTCCTCCACCCAGCGCCGCCCGGCCGCACCCAGTTCGCGGCGCAGCGCCTCGTCGCCGAGCAGCCGCACGATCCGCTCGGCGACCGCCCCGGGCGAGCCGCCGGGCACCACGTAGCCGGTCTCGCCCTCCCGCACCGCGTCCGGCGCGCCGCCCGAGTCGCCCGCCACCACCGGCAGCCCGGTGGCCGAGGCCTCCAGGTAGACGATGCCGAGCCCCTCCACGTCCAGTCCGCCGCGCCTGGTCCGGCAGGGCATCGCGAAGACGTCCCCGGCGCCGTAGTGGGCCGGCAGCTCGGACCACGGCACCTCCCCGGTGAACCGCACCGAACCGGCCACCCCGGTGCGCTCGGCGAGGCGGCGCAGGTCGGCCAGGTAGGGCCCGCCGCCGACGATCAGCAGCACCGTGTCCGGCTCGGCGGCCAGGATCCGCGGCATCGCCTCGATCAGCGTGTCCTGCCCCTTGCGCGGCACCAGCCGGGAGACGCAGACCACCACCGGGCGGTCGGTCAGCCCGAGCGCCGCGCGCACCTGGGCCCCGCCCGACTCCGGGTGGAAGGTCTTCTCGTCCACCCCCGGCGGCAACTGCGCCATCCGCGCGGCCGGCCCGGGGCCCACCGCCGCGGCGATCCGCGAGCGGGTGTACTCGCCGAGGTAGGTGAGCGTGTCGGTGCCCTCGCCGATCCGGCGCAGCAGCTGCCGGGAGGCCGGCAGCTGCGCCCAGGCGGCCTCGTGGCCGTGCGTCATGCCCAGCAGCCGGCGCGCACCGGCACGGCGCAGCGCGGGCGCCATCAGACCCAGCGGCGCGGCGGCGCCGAACCAGACGGTGTCGCAGCCCTCGGTCCGGAGCAGCTCGGCGGCGCGCCGGGTGACCCGGGGCGTGGGCAGCAGCATCGTGCTCCGGTCCCGGACCACGGGGAACGGCTGCTCGGCGTCGAACCGCGCGACCTCGCGGCCGTCGCGCCAGGATGAGGCATACACCACAATGTCACCCGCGGGTTGGCGGGTGGCCATGTTGTGGACGAAGGCCTGGATTCCGCCGGGGCGTGGGGGAAAGTCGTTGGTGACGACAAGGGTCTTGGGCATACTGTCCACGGCTCGCTCGGTCGGGGGGTGCGCGGTTCACCGCTCGGTGATCCGTACCATAGGTCACCATGCCGATGCGGCGGGAACGGTTGAGGGACCCGGAACCGTTTCCCCCGTGGCTCTGTCCTAGCCGACACGGGTTCAGGCGGGTGCGCGCAGCGAACGAGGGAGCACAGTGGAGTTGGCCAAGGACGGCCCGGCCGACCAGGACGGCAGCAGTGGCGGCGGTCTCGCCCTCGCCGTACCCCCACCCCCCGGCTCCACCGCCGTGACGCCCGCCGCGCCATCGCGCCGCGCCGCCTGGCGGGTCGGCGGCAGCTGGGTGCTCACCCGGACCCTGCTGATCCTGCTGGTCACCGGCGTGCTCAAGATAGCGCCGATGGACGTGACCACCGACGTCTCGGTGATCTACCACGGCTGGTACCAGGTGCTGCAGACCGGCACCTTCCCGATGGACGACGTCACCTGGCAGTACCCACCGGGTGCCGCGCTGGTGATCCTGGCCCCCGGCCTGCTGCCCTGGTCCTACCTGACCTCGTTCTTCGTGCTCTGCGGGCTCTTCGACACGCTCGCGATGGGCATGCTGCTGCGCTCCGGCCTGCGCCGCGGGCGCAGCCTCGCCGGTGCCTGGATCTGGGTGATCGGGGTGCCGCTGCTGGGCCCGACCGTCTACTGCCGCTACGACATCCTGGTCACCGCGATGGCCGTGACCGGCCTGCTGGTGATCCTGCGCCGCCCGGTGCTGGGCGGCATCCTGCTGGGCGTGGGCGGGCTGATGAAGCTATGGCCGCTGCTCGGCCTGGCCGGCACCCCGCGCGGCCGGCGGACCCGGCGCTCGTGGACCTCGGCGGTGGCCGCGGTCGCCGCGCTCTCCTTCCTGCTGGCCGCGGGCATGAACGGGGCCTTCCAGTTCCTCACCTTCCAGGCCGACCGCGGCGTCGAGGTGGAGTCGCTGGGCGCGCTACCGCTGCACTTCGCCAAGATGTTCGGCGGCTGGCACGGCGCGGTCACCATGAACTACGGCTCGGTGGAGTTCCTGGGCCCCTGGGTGCCGGTGATCTCCAAGCTCGCGGTGGGCGCGACCCTGGCCGGCTTCGCCTGGCTGCTCTACTGGCGGTTGCGGGCCCGCCGCTGGCAGCCCTCCACCACCTACGACGCGGCCCTGGCGGCACTGCTGATCTTCACCGTGACCAGCCGGGTGATCAGCCCGCAGTACCTGGTCTGGCTGGTCGGCCTGGCGGCGGTCTGCCTGACCGTGCGCGGTACCAGCCAGCGGCCGGTGGCGGTGCTGGTCCTGGTGGCGACGGTGCTGACCACGCTGGAGTTCCCGATGAACTTCGGCCAGGTGGTCAACAGCATGCCCTGGGGCGTGACCGTGCTGGCCTCCCGCAACCTCACCCTGCTGGCCGCCACCCTGCTCTCCTGCCGGCGGCTGTGGCGCTCCACCCAGGGCCCGGCGCCCGCGGCCGCCGTCGAGCGGGCCGCGCTGCCGGAGGAGCCGGAGCAGACGTACCCGGTGCGCCCGGGGATCGCCTACGAGCAGAGCCTGCTGGACGACATCCAGCGCGGCTGAGCCACCGCCGGCCGGGCCACCACCGGCCAGGCCGCTGCCGAGCCCTGAGCCACGGGCGCCTGCCGCCCCGCCGCCGCTCAGCCGGCAGGCCCCCCAGACGGTGGGCCCTCAGCCGGCCGGCCCGACCTCGCGGAGCACGGCGGCGATCCACCGCCGGGTGAACTCCGCCAGCCCGTAGCCGAGCCGGTCGCCGAGGACCCGGTCCAACTGCTGCGCGCGACCAGCACCGGGCCCTGCCGCGCCGACCGCCCGGTAGACGTCCACCAGGGCCTGCTGCCCGTGCTCGGCTGCGATCAGGCCGCAGGCCAGCCAGGAGAGCTCGTAGGCCTGGGCGATGCCGGTGGAGCCCGCTGAGAAGTCGGCGTCGGTGGGCAGCGCGGTGGGGAGCTTGCCGGCCGCCACGTCCGAGGTCAGCTCGGGGGCGATCTGTCGGGCGGTGCGGCCGGTGCCCAGGTAGCCGGTGTAGTCGGCGACCCCCTCGGAGAGCCAGAGCGGGGTCCACGGGTGGGTGTCGGCCCTGGTGGCCACATGGGTGCTCTCGTGGGTGATGACCACCTGCTTGCCGAACGCGCTGAGCAGGCGGAACGCGTCCGGGTTGACCAGCACCCGGTCCGCCGGGGTGTGCACCGGGGCGCCCGCGGCCGCGCTGGTGACCGCGGCTATGTCCGCGTACGAGCTCGGGTCGACCCCGAGCAGCCGGGTGAACTGGACCTCGCTGGTCGGCAGCTGGAGCACCAGCCGGCCCGCCCAGGCGGTGCCCCACACCGCGCTGACGGCGGGTACCGCGCGGTCCGCGACGGCGGCCAGCCCGGTCAGCTCCGCCGGCGCGGCCGGCCCGAGGACCACGCACCGCGCCCCGCGCACCGGCATCGGGTCGCCCAGGTCCCAGGGAGCGGCAGCGCTGCCCGGCGCCGCGCTCTCCTCGCCCAGCGCGCCACCGGCCAGGGTGAACCGGCGGCCCAGCACCACCGGGTAGTCGTCGAAGCCCGCCAGCCGGTAGGAGAGCTCGGCGCTCACCGCGGTGGCGTCCCAGGAGGTCGCGCGGTAGTCCAGCTGGGCCAGGTCGAGCGCGGCCAACCGCCCGGTGCGCAGCGCCCGGGCGTGCGCGGCCAGCAGCGCGGCCAGCGGCGCGGCGCCGAGCACCTGCGGGGCGGCGGGCGCTCGGGGCGGCAGCACCCGGGGCAGCGAGAGCTGGGCCAGCGCACCGGCCGCCAGCAGCAGCGCGGCCCGCCGCGAGACCCCGCCACCCGCGGCGGGGTCGGCCGGAGCGTCGGCCGAGAGGTCTGCGGGGGTGTCGTCAGGGGTGTCGGCAAGGTGGTCGGCCGGAGCGTCGGCCATGAGGTCGGCCGGCTGCCGCTGCCACGCCTGGGCGCTCAGACCCGCACCACCGCCGCCACCGGCATCGCCGAGACGTTCTCGTAGCGCACCCGGGCCCCGGGGTAGGGGGCGTGGATCACCGTGCCACCGCCGACGTACATGCCGACGTGGTGCATGTCATGGAAGAAGATCACCAAGTCTCCCGGTCGCGCCTCTGCCAGGCTCACCCGCTGCCCGCCGAACGCCTGCGCCTGCGAGGTGCGCGGCAGGCTCACTCCGGCCTGCCGCCAGCTCCAGTACATCAGACCCGAGCAGTCGAAACTGCCGGGCCCGGTCGAACCGTAGACGTACGGCGAGCCGAGCTTGCTCAGCGCCGCCGCCACCGCGGCCGCCGCCCGGTCCGAGGCGGGGGGCTGGGTGCCCAGGTCGACCCGGTCCGCGCCGCGCGTCGCCCGCTCGTGCGCCTCCCGGGCGTCCTGCGCGAGCAGCTGGCTCCGCTCGGCGGCGGAGAGGCTGTTGAGCAGCGCCTGGGCGCTCTTCAGCCGCTGCTGCACCTGCTGCTTGCTCCGCGCCAGCGTGTCGCGCACCGTCTCCAGCTCGGCCAGCTTGGCGCCGGCCTCGGTGCGCCGCTGGTCCAGCCGGCGCTGCTGCTCCAGCACCTCGTGCAGCGAAGCCGCCTGCTGCCGCCCGGCCTCGGCCAGGCTGCGCGCCTTGACCAGGTAGCCGGCCGGGTCGGAGGAGAGCATCAGCTGCACGGTCGGGTCCATCCCGCCGGAGCGGTACTCGGCGGCCGCGACGGTGGCCAGGTCCGAGCGCATCCGGTTGAGGGTGTCCTGGCCCTGCGCCACCTGGTCCTGCAGGCTGCTGGTCTCGGTCTGCAGGCGCTTGGCGTCCTCCTCGGCGGCGTTGGACTTCTCGGAGGCCTGCTCGGCCTCCGCGTAGAGCTGGTCCACCTGCGCCTTGACGTCCTTCTTGTCCGGCTTGGCCGGCGCGCCCTGCGCGGTGGCCGTCATCGCCAGGGCGGTGGTGGCGGCGGCGGTGACCGCCAGCACCCGGGCGAATCGGCGCGCGGTGCCCGACGGGGGTGTGATCGCCATCGGCTGACGACTCCAATCGCCGTGAGAGCTCGGGGTGAGCCCTCGGAGGAGCTGAGGTCCGAGCGCAGACGTTAGCGAGTCAGGACGGATGAGTCCAAACCCCCACCGATACGAATATTTGATCCACAATCGGACACCAGAACGCCGAAAGCCCGGCCTCCGTGCTGGAGACCGGGCCTGGGTGACGCCCCGCCAGGGACGTCGGGTACGTCAGGAGCCGTCAGGGGCGGACGATCGCCTCGATCCCCATCACGGTGGCCGACTCGTACTTGACGTTCTCACCGGCACGCGGCGCGTGGATCATCACACCGCCACCCACGTACATGCCGACGTGGCCGTAGTTGTTGAAGATCAGCAGGTCGCCCGGCTGCGCGTTGGCGATGTTGGTGCCCTCGTTGGTGCCGCTCGCGGCCTGCTCCTCGGAGGTGCGCGGCAGCGAGACCCCGGCCTGCGCGTAGGCCCACTGCATCAGGCCCGAGCAGTCGAAGGTGCTGGGACCCTCGGTGCCGTACTTGTACGGCGAGCCGAGCTTGCTCTCGGCGGCGGCGATCGCGGCGGCGGCGGCCGAGCTGCCGGTGGTCGGCGCGGCAGGCGCGGCCGGTGCGGTGGCCGTGCCGGAGGAGCTGCCCAGGTCGGTGCGGGAGGAGTCGCGCGAGGCGGCGGCCTGGGCGTCGGACTGCGCCTTGGCGGCAGCGGCCGCCTTCGCCTGCGCGGCGGCCTGGTCGGCGGCGGCCTTGGCGGCGGCGTCGGCCTTCGCCTGCGCGGCGGCCATCTGCTGGCGCTGCTGCTCGGTGAGCGAGTTGAGCAGGCTCTGGGCCTGCGCCAGCTTGGCCTGGATGGTCGCCTTGGCCGTCTTCAGCTGCTGGGTGGTGGCGTCCAGGGCGGCGAGCTTGGTCTGCGCGTCGGACTTGGACTGGTCGAGCACCCGCTCATCGCCCTGCAACTCCTTCAGCGTCTCCGCCTGGGTGCTGTTGAGCTGGCTGATCGAACTGGCCTGGGTGAGGAAGCTGTCCGGATTGGACGAGAGCATCATCTGGACGGTCGGCGATATGCCGTTGTTGGCGTACTGGTCGGCGGCCACCGAGGCCAGCCCGGCCTGCAGGTTGGTCACCTGGTCCTGCTGCCGCGCCACCTGGTCCTGCAGGTCGCCGACCTGCTTCTGCAGCGTCTGCTGCTGGGCCTGGGCCCCGTCGTACTGCTCGGTGGCCTGCTCCGCCTGGTTGTTCAGATCGTCGACCTGGGACTTGACCTGGTCGAGCGAGGGCGCCGGGTCGGCGTGCGCCGCGCCCTGCGAGGAGAGCGCCATGGCGGTCGCGGCGGCGGCGGTCAGGATCGACGCGCGGGTACGACCGACGGGCTTGGGACGACGATGGGACGCCACGAATCCTTCTTCCCTCGAACCGCCTACCGGGTGAGCTGACGGGTTCGGGCTGGAAGAGATGCCCTACGACGCCTCACCGGCCCGTGGCCGACCTGGCGCCGATTCACCCCGAGGAACGTGGTTCCCCGGCTCCGGTCCGCAGCCTTCCCGAAGGAGATCCGTCGGGCAGTCAACTGCCCGTGCTGCTTTCCAGACTCGGCGGTGCCCGCGCCGTCACCCGGGTCGGGTGATCACCATCGCGTGGGTCTGATTGCCGACCCTAGTAACAAATCTGTGATCCGTTCAAATCCTTGTCGGAAAAACCCGGAAACTTTGACTCTCCGTGCTAGGGGGATCACCGGCAAGTGATCACACGGTGCACGAAGAAGTGTCCCCCGTCACACGCGAAGGGTGACGGGGGATCAGCAGTGCGCCCGGCACGGCGGGGCGACGGTGGGTCAGGGCCGGCGGATCGTGTTGATCTGACCGATCGAGACGGCGTCGGCGATCCGGACCACGTCACCGGTGTGCGGCGCGTGCACGGCCTTGCCGTTGCCGATGTACATGGCCACGTGGTGCCGGTCGCTGCCGTAGATGATCAGGTCGCCGGGCTGCGCGTTGGCGATGTTGGTGCCCACGTTGGCGCCCACCGTGGCCTGCTCCTGCGAGGTGCGCGGCAGCGAGACGCCGGCCTGCGCGTAGGCCCACTGCATCAGGCCCGAGCAGTCGAAGGTGGTGGTGCCGGTGGCGCCCCAGACGTAGGAGTCGCCGAGCCGGCTGAGCGCCTCCTGGACGGCCTGGCCCGCGTAGCCGGAGGCCGGCGGCAGGTCCAGGGTGCTGAGGTCGGTGCGGGCGCTGCTGCGCGAGGCGCGGTCCTGGGCGGCGAGCTGGGCCCGCTGCGAGGCGCTCAGCGAGTTGAGCAGCTTCTGCGCGGCGGCCAGCTTGGCCTGCACGTCCGCCTTGGCCTGGTTCAGCTCCTGGGTGGCCGAGTCCAACTGGGCCAGCGTGTCGGCCGCTTCCTTCTTCTCCTGGTCGAGGTTGCGCTCCTGGCTCTGCACGGACCTCAGCGCGTTCGCCTCGGTGCTGGAGGCCACCTGCATGCTGGACGCCTGGTCCAGGTAGGCGCTCGGGTTGGAGTTGAGCATCAGCTGGACGGACGGATCGATCCCGCCGTTCTGGTACTGGTCGGCCGCCACCCCGGCCAGGCCGGTCTGCAGCTGGGTCACCTGGTCCTGGGAGCGCGCCACCTGGTCCTGCAGCTGGGAGGCCTGCTGGCGCAGCTCGTCGCCGCGCTCCTTGGCGCCGTCGTACTTCTCGGCCGCCGCTTCCTGCTGGTTGTTCAGGTCGTCGATCTGCGCCTTGACCTGGTCGATCGTGGGCGCCGGATCAGCCCAGGCCCCACTCTGCGAGGAGAGTGCGACCGCGGTCGCCGCAGCGGCGGTGAGCACGGAGATCCGCGCGCGGCTCGACTGCTTGGGACGGCGGTGGGACGCCAAGGGACTGCTCCTTCTTCTACCGGTCTCACCCGAACGGATGAGTGGCCGGAAAAATAGGTTTGACGCCAGACCCTAGTGAACATCAGATCCCCGCGCCACTCCCCCGTGGTCACCAACCACCTGTCACCCGCAGGTGTTCACCTGGTCTTCACCAGCTGAGCGCTGGTCAACTGCGCGCCAGCCGGTTCAGCAGCAGCACCGAGGCGACCGGGCGCGCACCGGCCTTCCGCACGCCGTCGGCCACCTCCCGGTCGGCCGAGACCACCACCACCGGACGGCCCTGCGGCTCGGCCCGCACCAGCTGCCGGATCAGCTCGTCGGCGGTCTGCCCGGTCCGGCTGAACCGCACCCGCACCCCGCGCGGCGGTGCCATGATCACCGGCACGTCCAGGTCCTGGCCGTCGAAGACGCAGGTCACCTCGGCCTGGGTGCGCTGCGCCAGCATCGCGAGCCCGCCCAGCAGCCGCATCCGCTGCTGCTCCAGCGGCAGTGTCGGATAGCCGGTCTTGGTCACGTTGTAGCCGTCCACCACCAGGTGGACCTGCGGGATCGCCAACAGCTGGTCGAGCAGCGCCGGGTCGTCCTCGGCCAGCCCGCGCCGGGCCACGTCGTGCGGCGAGGCCGAGCCCGGGACCACCGCGTCCACCAGGTCGGCCGGGTGCAGTTGGGTGACCGGCAGCGCCAGCTCGCGCTGCAGGCCCTGGGCCGACTGCAGCACCGTGTCGAGCAGCAGCCGCAGCCGCATGTCCTCCACACTGCGCCCCTCGCGGGCCGAGCGGCGCCCGGCCTCCAGCGCGGTCTCCAGCTCGGCCACCCGGTGCTTGAGCCGCCGGGCCTCGCTCTCGGCGGCGCCGCGCTCGGTGGCGGCGGCCCCGGCGGCGGCGGTCAGCTCGGCCTGCAGCTTGCGGCTCTCGGCCTGGGCCCGGCGGGTGTCGCTCTCCAGCCCGCGCAACTTCTTGCGCAGCGCCTCCAACTCCTTGCGGGTGCCCTCGGCCTCCGCGCGCTGGCGCTCCAGGTCGGCACGGGCCGCCGCGCGGGTGGCGGTCAGCTCCTCCTGGAGCTTCTCCACCAGTCGGGCCGACTCGGCGGCCGCGTCCTCGGCACCGGCCCGCTCGGCCTGCTCACCGGCCTCGGCGACCAGCCTGGTCCAGCCGCGACTGCGCAGCAGGTAGGCGGCGGCGGCCACGTCCAGCGGCTCGGCCGCGCCCGGCACCTGGCCCGCCTCCAGCGCCTTGACCAGGTCCGGCTGGCCCAGCCGCAGCCGGTCCGCTATCCGCAGCCGGAAGGCCGGCTCGGCCTCCAGCGCGGCGGCCAGTGCGGTGCCGGCGTACTTGGCCCGCCGGGCCGGGGTGAACTTGGCGTACGGGCGCAGCGAGGCCGGCAGCTCGGTCGGCGCCAGGCCACCGAGCGCGTCGGCCGCCAGGCCGACCACGCGTCGGCGCACCCCCTCGGGCAGCGGGCGGTCCAACTGCTCGGCCGCCGCCGCTGCCTCCTGGCCGGCCTCCTCGCCCTCCGGGACGGTGCTGCCCGCGGCTTCCCCCGAGGCGGTCGCGGCGATCGCGGTGTCCGAGGCGTCCGAAGCGCCCTCGGTGTGCGAAGCGTCCGCGCCGACCGCGACATCCGCCGACAGCGTCGCCGGATCACCGGCAGTGGGCTGTGGCCCCTGCGGCTCCGCGGCCTCCCTGGCTGCGTCCATCGCGTCCTCGGCTCCGATCCTGATCTGCGCGGCTGCCCCGGCCCCCGCGGGCCGGGGCGTCCTGACTCACCGCCCGGTGACTGTCACCCGGTGCAATTGTCGCGTGCGCGGCCGCTGTTTTTCAGCAGTGCCCGTTTTCGGCGGGTGCCCGGTCGGGCGCCCGCTCAGCCCGCCCGCTCAGCCCGCCTGCTCGGCCTGGTCCGCGGCGGGGCCCCCGGCGTCGGGCCGGGCCACCAGCTCGACCTGGTCGACCGCGTTGCACCAGCGGCAGCGGATCGACTCCAGCGTCTCGCTGAGCACCTCGGTCTCCTCCACCTTGGGCTCGCCCGCCAGGTCGAGGTGCAGGTACTCGACCACCCGGGAGGAGCGGGTCACGTCGAAACGGGTGAGGTTGCCGCAGAGCGTGCAGCGCCAGCGGGTCTCGGCGGTGGGCGCGGGGACGGGCATGGGCGGGGTCCTCTCGGCTGGTACCTGGTCCGGGCCTGTGTGCCGGCCAGGTCTCAAGCCTAGGGCCTGATGCTGAGACGGCGGGCACCGGATACCGGTTCCCACCAGCGCTCCCGCCCTCTCGAACGCCTGCGCGCAGGCTCACCCGCTCGCCGTACACCCCGGTGTCACGGCCGCACCGGCGCGGAATGGATGCGCCATGGCAGACCAGCGCTCCGACGAGCCCGCCCCGCTCGTCACCTACCTCCTGATCGCGCTCAACTGCCTGGTCTTCCTGGCCGGCCCCAGCGGGGTCAACCCCCGGTACGGCGCGACCGAGGCCGCGCGCGCCTGCGCCGCCCAGCACTACCAGCAGCGCTGGGGGGCGGTCCCCGCCGAGCTGCTGAGCAACCGTCCGCTGAGCCCCGCCCAGCTGGCCGCGCTCACTCCTCCGGTGCCCGGCTGCCCGCTGCTGGCCACTCCGCACAAGGTGCCGGCCCTCTCCGTGCTCACCTCGCTCTTCGTGCACGGCGGCTGGCTGCACCTGCTGGGCAACATGCTCTTCCTCTTCATCTTCGGCGCCGGCGTCGAGGAGCGCTTCGGCCGGGTGCGCTTCCTCCTCTTCTACCTGGCCGTCGGCGTGCTGGCCGGGTACGGCTACGCGGCCCTGGGCGGACACGGCCCGGACTCGCTGCGCCCACTGGTCGGCGCCTCGGGCGCGATCGCCGGGGTGCTCGGCGGCTATCTGCGCCTCTACCCGCGGGCCAGGGTGACGGCGCTGGTCCCGGCGCTGCTCTTCCTGCCGCTGCGGCTGCCCGCCTGGCTGGTGCTCGGCCTCTGGTTCGCCGTCCAGTGGTGGTCGGTGCGCCAGGTCGGCAGCGGGGTCGCCTACCTGGCCCATGTGATCGGCTTCAGTGCCGGCTTCCTGGCCCTGTGGGTGGCGGGAAGGCGCGCCGGATACCCTGGCCCCATCCTCCCCCGGCCCCCGACCGGGGGGAGCCCCAGCCCAGGAGCCCAACCGTGATCACCGCCATCGTGCTCATCAGGACCAGCGTCGACCAGATCCCGGAGATCGCCGAGGCGATCGCCGCGATCGAGGGGGTCAGTGAGGTCTACTCGGTCACCGGTGGCTACGACCTGGTCGCCATGGTGCGGGTGCGCCGCCACGACGACCTGGCCGACGTGATCCCCGGCCGGCTCAACAAGGTGCCCGGGGTCGCGCACACCGAGACCCAGATCGCCTTCCGGACCTACTCGCAGCACGACCTGGAGGCCGCGTTCGCGCTCGGCCTGGACGGCTGACGCCCGCTCAGCGCCGGGTGTCGGCGACGCAGCGCCCGCCCTCGTTGCGGTAGTTCCACCGGGCGCCGTCGCTGACCAGCTCGCGCACCGCGCCCAGGAACCGCTCGATGTGCTCCTCGGGGGTGCCGGCCCCGAAGCTGACCCGGATCGCGTTCAGGCTGCGCTCCCCCGGCAGCGAGGGCTCAGGCGCCCCGCACTCCGAGACCTGGCCGGCCGGCGACTCGCCGCCGAGCAGCGTGCGCACCAGCGGGTGCGCGCAGAACAGGCCGTCCCGCACCCCGATCCCGTACTCGGCCGAGAGCGCCGCCGAGAAGTGCGAGCTGTTCCAGCCCCGCACCACGAAGGAGAGCACGCCGACCCGGGCCGCCCCGGTGCCGAACAGGCTGAGCACCTGGACCTCGGGGATCTCGGCCAGGCCGGCCGTCAGCCGCTCGATCAGCCGCTGCTCGCGCGCCTGGAGCGCCTCGAAGCCGGCCTCGGTCAGCGCCCGACAGGCGGCGGCGATGGCATAGGCGCCGATCACGTTCGGCGAGCCGGCCTCGTGCCGCGCCGGGCCCTGGTGCCACTCCACCGCCACCGAGCCGTCCGCCTCCCGGGCCACCGTGCGCGAGGCGCCGCCGCCGGCCAGGTAGGGCTCGGCCGCGTCCAGCCAGTCGCTGCGCCCGGCCAGCACACCCGCGCCGAACGGGGCGTAGAGCTTGTGGCCGGAGAAGGCGACCCAGTCCACGTCCAGCTCGCGCACCGAGACCCGGTGGTGCGGGGCCAGCTGCGCGGCGTCCAGCACCACCCGCGCACCGTGCTGGTGCGCGACCCGGGTCAGCTCGGCCACCGGCCACAGCTCGCCGGTGACGTTGGAGGCGCCGGTGACGCAGAGCAGCCGCGGGCCGGCCTGCTCGGCCGGGTTGGAGGCCGCCAGCGCCTCGGCGAGCGCGGCCACCGCCTCCTCGGGCGAGCGCGGTGCCCGCAGGTAGCTGACCGGCAGGCCGGCCTGGGCCCAGGGCAGCAGCGAGGCGTGGTGCTCGGTCTCGAAGGCGTAGACCCGGGTGCCCGCGGGCAGCGCGCCCGCCAGCAGGTTGAGCGAGTCGGTGGTGGCCCGGGTGAAGACCACCTGGTCGCCCTCGCGCAGGTCGAGGAAGTCGGCGACGGTGCGCCGGCTCTGCTCGAAGAGGTCGGTGGAGAGCTGCGAGAGGTAGCCGGCGCCGCGGTGCACGCTGCCGTAGTACGGGGCGTAGGCGGCGACCTCGTCCCAGACCCGCTGCAGGGCCGGCGAGCTGGCCGCGTAGTCGAGGGCGGCGTAGGCGACCTTCTCACCGGAGACCAGCGGGACCTGGACATCGGCACCGAGGACGGCGAGCGGGGCGCAGAGGTCGACAGAGGTGGACATGGGTGTGCACTCCTTCGGGGTCAGGACCCCGGGAGTGTGACAATGCCGGTGGTCCGCGCTTGCCGTGCGGACCTGTCGCCGCCTGGCCTGGTCTTCACCCAGGGCACCCCGCCACGGACGGAGGGTTGCCGGACAGCAAGCTGGGGCTTGTCGCGCTGTCACTCATGACCTGTCGCAGACTCTAGGTCAGTGCCCGAAGCGTGGTCAAACGACGTTCCAGCATGCGGACAGCAGGGCGCCCGCCGACCCCAGGGGTCGGCGGGCGCGACGGCGTTGACGGGGGGTCAGCGCGCGGTGGCCTCGGCCCAGCGCTTGAGCGTGTCCTGCGCCGCTCCGGAGTCGATCGCCTCGGTGGTGCGGGTCATCGCGGCGGCCAACTGCTCGACCAGCGGTGCCCCGGTCAGCTCCAGCGCGACCAGCGCCGCCGCCGAGTTCAGCACCACCGCGTCGCGCACCGGACCGCGCTCGCCGGCCAGCACCCGCCGCGCCACGCCCGCGTTGTACTCGGCGTCCGCGCCGCGCAGCTCCTCGATGCCCACCAGCTCGATGCCCAGCTCGCGCGGGTCGAGCACGGTCTCGGTGACGCTCCCCTGCCGCACCACCCAGACCCGTGAGGTGGCGCAGACGGTGAGCTCGTCCAGCCCGTCTTCGCCGCGGAAGACCAGCGCCGAGGAGCCGCGCTCGGCCAGCACCCCGGCGATCAGGCCCGCCAGCCGGGTGTCGAAGCAGCCGACCGCGTGCGCGGTGACGTGGGCCGGGTTGGTCAGCGGCCCCAGGATGTTGAAGGCGGTGGCCACCCCGAGGTCCCGGCGGGCCGGGGCGGCGTGCCGCATCGCCGGATGGAACTTGGCCGCGAAGCAGAAGGTGAGGCCGACCTCCTCGGCCACCTCGGCCACCCGCCGGGCGCTCAGGTCCAGCCGGATCCCCAGCCGCTCCAGGACGTCGGAGGAGCCGCTGGCCGAGGAAGCCGCCCGGTTGCCGTGCTTGACCACCTTGGCCCCGGCCGCCGCCGCCACGATGGCCGACATGGTGGAGATGTTGACGGTCTTCGCCCGGTCGCCGCCGGTGCCGACGATGTCCACGGCGGGGCCGGGAATGTGCAGCGGCTCGGCGTGCGCGTACATCGCCTCGACCAGTCCGGCGATCTCCGCCACCGTCTCGCCCTTGGCCCGCAGCGCGACCATGAAGCCGGCCACCTGCACCGGGCTGGCCTCACCGCTCATGATCCGGTCCATCGCCCAGGCGGTGTCCTGCTGGGAGAGATCGGCTCCGTCGAGCAGGGTGCTCAGCAGGTCGGGCCAGGTGCGGACCACCTGCACGGGGTCGCTACCGCCGTTCGCAGGGTTCACATTCACCATGGCCGACTCCAGCTCGCATCCGGTGTTCGTCACTGAGGGATGCGGCCAGCCTAGCGACCGGCGAAGGGCCGCCGCGGCACCCGCGGCAGCCCTTCTCTCCTGCTGAGACGGCCGCCCCGCGAGGGAGCGGCCGCCTGTCCAGCTCCGACCGGACCGGTCAGCGCGCCAGGGTGCGCGCCTCGACCCTGGCCCGCAGCAGCGTGGCCACCGCCTCGGCGAGCGCGACCGGGTCCACCGGCTGCGAGATCGCCGCGTCGGCCCGGCTCCAGGCGGCCAGCCAGGTGTCCTGCGGCCGGCCGATCAGCACCAGCACCGGCGGGCAGCCGTAGATCTCGTCCTTCACCTGCCTGGCCAGCCCCAGGCCGCCGGCCGGCACCGCTTCACCGTCGAGGACGCAGAGGTCCACGCCGCCCTTCTCCAGCGCCCGCAGCACGGCCGGCACCGTGGCGCACTCCAGGTAGTCGACCGCCGGCAGGTCGGCGGCCGGACGGCTGCCGAGCGCCGAGGTGACCTGCGCCCTGGTGTTGCGGTCATCGCTGTAAACGAGAACGGTGAGCGTCTCGTCACTCGTGTGCGTCGCCATCGACCTGCTCCCATGTGATCCAGACCACGTCCAGCACCTCCGGATGCTACTCCCGATCACCGCGTCCGGAGGGCGACTGGCGCGATCTCTTCCGCATCCCGTCCGGTCCGAAGATCACCTCGGCCCGCGCGGGGCCTTCACCCGAGCGGTCTAGGCGGCGTCACCCCCGGGGTCACAGTCCACCCGGACGGCCCAGAGCGCTACCGCATCCGCGCTCCGCACGCCGTCAGGACGCGCCACGCGAACGGGTGGCCGCACCCCACGCCTCGTCAGAAAAGTCGCACCGGCGCTCGGAAAGCCCTCGCCAACGGCCGCGCACCGGGTACGCACGGCCCGCCGCACAGCCATCCGGGCATACCGCACGCACCGGACACTCCGAGGGAGACCCCCCGACGTGAAGACGGAATAAGGGACCGACATAATGTCGGTCGTGGCGACAGCAACAGCAACAGAAACCGGGCACGCACATGGATCGGTCAACCGACCGAACATGACCAGCGTCGGAACCATCGTCTGGCTGAGTTCCGAGCTGATGTTCTTCGCGGCCCTCTTCGCGATGTACTTCACGGCTCGCTCCGTGAAGGGGCCAGGCTTCTGGGCCGAGAAGGCGCATGCCCTCAACGTCCCTTTCTCCTCCGTGAACACCACGATCCTGGTGCTCTCCTCGCTCACCTGCCAGCTCGGCGTCTTCGCCGCCGAGCGCGGTGACGTCAAGAAGCTCCGCTCGTGGTTCTCGCTCACCTTCATGATGGGCGCGATCTTCATCGGCGGTCAGATCTACGAGTACACCAGCCTGGTGAAGAAGGACGGCATCTCGCTCTCCTCCGACCCCTACGGCTCGGTGTTCTACCTGACCACCGGCTTCCACGGGCTCCACGTGACGGGCGGTCTGATCGCCTTCCTGCTGGTGCTGGGGCGGACCTACGCCGCCAAGCGGTTCACGCATGAGCAGGCCACCGCGGCGATCGTCGTGTCCTACTACTGGCACTTCGTCGACGTGGTCTGGATCGGCCTCTTCGCGACCATCTACCTGATCAAGTAGCCGATCAGGTCGCTGGCCGCCGGCCGGACCCGCGCGCCCTCACCGGCTCCGGGTCCTTTGCCCGTGCCCACGTCAGGCCGATGCCCCATGGCACCGGGCCTCCACCCAGTCGACCAGATCCTGATCCTGACACCGGGGTTATTCCGTGAAAAAGCTCTCCGCACGACGGCGCCACCCGCTGGCGGCGCTGGTCGTCCTACTCTTCGCCCTCGCGGCCACCGGGGGGCTGTACGCCGCGTTCGCGCCAGCCGAGGCGGCCAAGGCCGACAGCTCCGCGCAGTCGCTCAAGATCGACGAGGGCAAGCGGCTCTTCGCCGTCGGGTGCTCCTCGTGCCACGGCCTGAACGGTGAGGGCAGCAGCACCGGCCCGAGCCTGGTGGGCGTGGGTTCCGCCGCGGTCGACTTCCAGGTCGGCACCGGTCGGATGCCCGCCCAGCAGCCGGGCGCGCAGATCCCGAAGAAGAAGAACATCTACAGCCAGGACGACATCGACGCGATGGCCGCCTTCGTCGCCTCGCTCGGTCCCGGTCCGGTGGTCCCCACCGCCGACCAGTACACGTCGACCGAGACCGACGCCGTGGCGAAGGGTGGCGAGCTGTTCCGTACCAACTGCTCGCAGTGCCACAACTTCCAGGGTGCCGGTGGCGCCCTGACACAGGGCAAGTTCGCGCCCTCGCTCGAAGGTGTCAGCCCGAAGCACATCTTCGAGGCCATGCAGACCGGCCCGCAGAACATGCCCTCCTTCCCCGACAGCACCATGCCGGAGAAGCAGAAGCAGGAGATCGTGGCCTTCGTCCGCTACCAGTCGAATGAGGCGCCCAACCCCGGTGGTCTCTCGCTCGGCAGCCTCGGTCCGGTGACCGAAGGCCTGTTCGGCTGGATCTTCGGTCTCGGTGTCCTGATCGCCATCGCGATCTGGGTCGCCGCTCACACCACCAAGGCCAAGAAGTCATGAGCCACGACATGTCAGACGACAAGCTGCCGGCGGAGCACGCCGAAGGGCACGGCGAGGTAGCCGCTGCCGACAACCCGTTCGCGGACCCGGGCCTGCCGGCCCACCAGGTGCGCCGGACCGACATCGACGAGCGGGCCGCCAAGCGGGCCGAGCGCCAGGTGTCGCTGCTCTTCGTCGTTTCGATGCTGGCCACCATCGGCTTCATCGCCAGCTACGTGAGCATCGACCCGGACAAGATCGTCTACATCTTCCCGCTGGGCCACGTCAGCGCGCTGAACTTCGCGCTGGGCATGACCCTGGGCGTGGCGCTCTTCTGCATCGGCGCCGGCGCCGTGCACTGGGCGCGCACGCTGATGTCGGACGTCGAGCACCCGGCCGAGCGGCACGCGATCGAGGCCGACGACGAGGTCCGCGCGGACGTCATCGAGCAGTTCAAGACCGGCGCCGGCGAGTCCGGCTTCGGCCGCCGCAAGATGATCCGCAACACCATGATCGGCTCGATGGCCCTGGTGCCGCTGGCCGGCGTGGTGCTGCTGCGCGACCTCGGTCCGCTGCCGGAGAAGAAGCTGGACCACACCGGCTGGGACGAGGCCACCCCGGCCGTCCCGATCCGGCTGATCAACATGAACACCAACGAGGGCATGAAGCCGGAGGACATCGCGGTCGGTTCGCTGACCTTCGCGAAGCCGGGCCCCTCGGTCCTGCGCCCCGAAGGCCTGCAGGAGTCCGACGATGACTTCCAGGAGGCCATCGCCAAGGACGCCCTCATGCTGATCCGCATCCAGCCCGAGGACATCAAGGACGCCAACTCCGCCGGGCTGGGCTTCCAGGGCGTGCTCGCGTACTCGAAGATCTGCACCCACGTCGGTTGCCCGATCTCGCTGTACGAGCAGCAGACCCACCACGCGCTCTGCCCCTGCCACCAGTCGACCTTCGACCTGTCGGACGGCGCTCGCGTCATCTTCGGCCCGGCCGGCCACCCGCTGCCGCAGCTGAAGATCACCACTGACTCCCTGGGCTACCTGGTCGCCACCGGGGACTTCAGTCACCCCGTCGGCCCGAGCTTCTGGGAGCGCAGCGAATGAGTTCCGCGTCCACCAGCGGGAAGCAGGCCCCGCCGGCCAGCACCCGCGCCAAGCCCGCGAACAAGGCGGAAGCCGCAGCGGACTACCTGGACGGCCGGCTGGGGATCTACTCCCTGGCCAAGGCCAACCTGCGCAAGATCTTCCCGGACCACTGGTCGTTCATGCTCGGTGAGATCTGCCTCTACACCTTCATCATCATCATCCTGACCGGTGTCTACCTCACGCTCTTCTTCAAGCCGAGCATGGGCGAGGTCATCTACAGCGGCTCGTACACGCCGCTGGACGGCATCCGGGTCTCGGAGGCGTACAACTCGACGCTGAACATCAGCTTCGAGGTCCGCGGCGGTCTGCTGATCCGGCAGATCCACCACTGGGCCGCCATCGTCTTCGTCGCCGCGATGTTCGTGCACATGATGCGCGTCTTCTTCACCGGCGCGTTCCGCAAGCCCCGCGAGATCAACTGGGTCTTCGGCTTCCTGCTGCTCTTCCTGGGCTTCTTCGACGGCTTCCTGGGCTACTCGCTCCCGGACGACCTGCTCTCCGGCACCGGTATCCGGTTCATGGAGGGCGCGATCCTGGCCGTCCCGCTGGTCGGCACCTACATCTCGTTCTTCCTCTTCGGCGGGCAGTTCCCCGGCACCGACATCGTGCCGCGGTTCTTCACCATCCACGTGCTGCTGATCCCCGGCATCATGCTCGGCCTGCTGGTCGCGCACCTGATCCTGGTCTTCTACCACAAGCACACCCAGTGGGCGGGCCCGGGCAAGACCGAGAAGAACGTGGTCGGCATGCCCCTCATGCCGGTCTACATGGCCAAGGCCGGCGGCTTCTTCTTCCTGGTCTTCGGCATCATCGCGGCGATGTCCGCGATCGCCTCGGTCAACCCGGTCTGGGCCTACGGCCCGTACCGACCCGACCAGGTCTCCACCGACGCCCAGCCCGACTGGTACATGGGCTTCGCCGAAGGTCTGATCCGCGTCATGCCGGGCTGGGAGATCCGGGCCTGGGGCCACACCCTGAACCTGGGTGTCTTCATCCCGCTGATGCTCTTCCCGCTGGTGCTCTTCGCCATCGCCGCCTACCCGTTCATCGAGAACTGGATCACCGGCGACAAGCGCGAGCACCACATCCTGGACCGGCCGCGCAACGCCCCGGTGCGCACCGGTCTCGGTGCCGCCTGGATCAGCCTCTACCTGGTGCTCCTGGCCGGTGGTGGCAACGACCTGATCGCGACGCACTTCCACCTCTCGCTGAACGACATCACGTACTTCGTGCGGGTGGGCTCGTTCGTCGTCCCGGTGGTGGTCTTCTTCGTGACCAAGCGCTGGTGCCTCGGGCTGCAGCGCCGTGACAAGGAGAAGGTGCTGCACGGTCGCGAGACCGGCGTCATCAAGCGCCTGCCGCACGGCGAGTTCATCGAGGTGCACGCCCAGCTCCCGCAGGACAAGCTGCACACGCTCACCGCGCACGAGCAGTACGAGCCGCTGGAGCTGCCGGCCGAGGTCGACGAGAACGGGGTCGCCCGCAAGGTGAGCCTGGCCACCAAGACCCGGGCCGCGATCTCCGAGGGCATGTTCGGCGAGGGCAGCCAGATCCCCAAGCCGACCGCCGACGAGCACAAGGAGATCACCAGCGGCCACGGCCACCACTGATCACCGCTCCTGACATCGCGTCAGCCACCTGAGGGCCCCGCCCCGGCACTGCCGGGGCGGGGCCCTTGGCATATCCGCGGCCGGCACCTGCGCGGCGGGCACGGACCGGACGGGCACAATGGATGACACCCCGTCAGCCCGGCCAGCCCCGCCAGCTCCGCCAGCCCTGCCAGCCCGTGACCACCCGAGGAGACCCGCCCCGTGCAGGTGAGCATCGACCACGCCGCAGCCACTGCCCCGTACGAGCAGCTGCGCGCGCAGATCGCCGAGCAGGCCAGGGCCGGTGTGCTGCCCGCCGGCCTGCGGCTGCCGACCGTGCGGGCCCTGGCCGAGCAGCTCGGCCTGGCCGCCAACACGGTGGCCCGCGCCTACCGGGAGCTGGAGGCGGACGGTGTGGTGGAGACGCACGGCCGGCGGGGCACCCTGGTGGCCGCCACCGGGGACGCCGCGCACCGCCTGGCGGCCGGCGCGGCCGGCGAGTACGCGGCCCGGGCCCACCGCCTGGGCGTGACGCGCGACGAGGCCCTGGCGGCCGTCACCGGCGCGCTGGACCTCGTCTACCGCGATCAGCCCCGCTGACCTGATCACCCGTACCACCTGGGCGGCCCGCGGCGGGCCGCCCAGCGGCCTCAGACCTGCGGCTGCAGGGTGGCGGCGGCCTGGGCCGCCGGGGCCGGTCCCTGGGTGCTCACCGGCTTGCCCAGGGCGCTGCCCTTCAGCCAGTCGTCCCAGCTGACGTTCCAGTCCCCGAAGCCGTTGCCGAACGGCTCCATCTCGTGCCCGTGGCTGTTGACCACCTGCACGATGTCCCCGACCCTGACCTGGTCGAAGAACCACTTGGCGTTGTCGGTGCTCATCCCGGTGCAGCCGTGGCTGACGTTCTCCACGCCCTGCGAGGCCACCGACCACGGCGCGGCGTGGACGTACTCGCCGCTCCAGGTGACCCGGGTCGCCCACTCGACCTTGAGGTCGTAGCTCTCGCTGCTGCCCTTGGCGATACCGATGGTCTCGCTGCTCATCTGCACCACCCGCTCCTGGCCGAGCACCACCTTGATGCCGTTGCGGGTGTCGAAGCCGGGCTTGCCGGTGGTCACCGGGAGGCTGTTGACGACCTCGCCGTTGCGCTTGAAGGTCATCTCGTCGCTGGCCGCGTCCACGATGGCCTCGACCCGGTCGCCGGTCTTGAAGGAGAGCGCGGCGGGCGCCCCGCCGAAGAGGCCGCCGTCGATCTGCCGGCCCTCGGCGTCGTAGCTCAGCTGCACCGCGGTGTCGGCAGGCCAGTAGTCCTTGGGGCGGAAGTGCAGCTCCTTGCCGTCCACCCAGTACCAGGCGCCGGTCACCGCGGGCGTGGAGACCACGGTCAGCGCGCTCTCCACCCGGCCGCGCGCGGCCGGGTCCTTGACCTCGGCGGAGAGCTTGACCGTGAGCGGCTCGCCGACCCCGTAGGTGCCCTGGCCGAGGTCGGGGCCCAGGGCCGCGGTGAGCAGTGCGTCCGGCGCCTTGGTGCTGACCGTGGTGGTGGTCTCGCCGCGCCCGCCCGCGCCGTCCGCGACGGCGATCCGGGCGCTGTAGTGGGTGCCCGGCAGCAGCGTGCCGGTGCTGTGCCAGCCGTGCCCACCCGTGTCCAGGGCACCCGCCACGCGGCGGCCGTCCGGACCGGTGAGGGTCACGTCGGTGATGGTGTCACCGCTCTCGGCGGCCACCGTGAACGGCTTGGTCGAGTCGGCGTCGGTCACCGCCGAGGTATGCATGAGACGGGTGGCGTCGACCACCCTGGGCGGACTGGCACCGGTCGCTGAGCCGCCGTCCGAGCAGGCTGCGAGCGGACCGAGCACCAGCGGGGTGAGGGCCAGCCAGACGCACGTCCGTCGGCTGGACCCGGTCTTCTGTCCCCCTGTCGCACATCTGCCGGCCACCGGAGCCTCCTGGGGTTCGGATGATGCATCAGATGGTAGGAACATCTCCGCATCTGGCAGGCCGCGGCGCACGTCATCACGCCCGGGCGGGTGAATCGCAGAACGCGGCAGGCCCCCTCCGAGGAGGGGGCCTGCCGCGTCGGGAGCGCTGGAACCTACTGGTTCTGGTTCTCACCGCGGTAGAACTCGAAGACCCAGCCGAAGAGGCCGATGGCGATGATCGGAGCGGCCCAGAACATCAGCCACCAGCCGAAGATCACGGCGCAGAAGGCCAGCGCGCCACCGAGGGCCAGCGAGAGCGGCTGCCAGCTGTGCGGGGCGAAGAAGCCCATCTCGCCGGCGTCGTCGGAGACCTCGGCCTCGGGGTTGTCGCCCGCGCCCAGGTCCACCCGGCGGGCGGTGAAGCCCAGGTAGAAGGCGATGAACGCGCACAGGCCGAAGGCCAGGAAGAGCGCGGTGGTACCGGCCGCCTCCGTGCCGTGGGAGCTGTGCGTGGTCCACACCCCGTAGACCACGGCCATGATCAGGATGAAGGCGGCGAAGCCCGCGAAGATCTTGCCCTGCTCCTTCATCAGGCGTCGCCCTCCTTCTTGCCCTTGCTCTTGGTCAGCTCGGGACGGTCGTACTCGGCCGGCACGACACCCTCCAGGTGCTTGGCCAGGTGGCCGTGCAGCTCCAGGTAGTCCAGCGCCGCGATGTCCGGGTGGTGCAGGTCGAACGCCGGGGATTCGGAGCGGATCCGCGGCAGGGTGAGGAAGTTGTGCCGCGGCGGCGGGCAGGAAGTGGCCCACTCGAGCGAGCGGCCGTAGCCCCACGGGTCGTCGACCTCGACCTTCTCCCCGTACTTGGCGGTCTTCCAGACGTTGTAGAGGAACGGCAGGATCGACAGGCCGAGCAGGAAGGAGCCGATGGAGGAGACGGTGTTCAGCGTGGTGAAGCCGTCCGAGGGCAGGTACGAGGCGTAGCGGCGGGGCATGCCCTCGGCGCCGAGCCAGTGCTGCACCAGGAAGGTGGTGTGGAAGCCGATGAAGAGCGTCCAGAAGGTGATCTTGCCGAGGCGCTCGTCCAGCATCTTGCCGGTCATCTTCGGCCACCAGAAGTGGAAGCCGGCGAACATCGCGAAGACGACGGTGCCGAAGACCACGTAGTGGAAGTGGGCGACGACGAAGTACGAGTCCGAGACGTGGAAGTCGATCGGCGGGGAGGCGAGCAGCACACCGGTCAGACCACCGAAGAGGAAGGTGACCAGGAAGCCGATCGTCCAGAGCATCGGCGTCTCGAAGCTCAGCGAGCCCTTCCACATGGTCCCGACCCAGTTGAAGAACTTCACACCGGTGGGGACCGCGATCAGGAAGGTCATGAAGGAGAAGAACGGCAGCAGCACCTGGCCGGTGACGTACATGTGGTGCGCCCACACCGTCACGGAGAGGCCGGCGATGCCGATGGTGGCCGCGATCAGACCCGAGTAGCCGAACATCGGCTTGCGGGAGAAGACCGGGATGATCTCCGAGATGATGCCGAAGAACGGCAGCGCGATGATGTACACCTCAGGGTGGCCGAAGAACCAGAAGAGGTGTTGCCAGAGTAGTGCGCCGCCGTTGTTCGGGTCGAAGATATGGGCCCCGAAC
Organism: Kitasatospora sp. NBC_01287; assembly: GCF_026340565.1. Lineage (NCBI taxonomy): Bacteria > Bacillati > Actinomycetota > Actinomycetes > Kitasatosporales > Streptomycetaceae > Kitasatospora > Kitasatospora sp. NBC_01287. The sequence goes on along the minus strand of NZ_JAPEPB010000001.1, from coordinate 6,679,666 downwards.
TTCCGGTCCACCTCCAGCGCGAAGAGCGCGGCGGCCAGCACCGGGAAGGCGAGCAGCACGAGCACCGAGGTGAGCAGGACGTTCCAGACGAAGATCGACATCCGGAACATCGTCATGCCGGGGGCGCGCATGCAGATGACGGTCGTGATGAAGTTGACCGCGCCGAGGATGGTGCCGAAGCCGGAGAAGGCCAGACCCATGATCCACATGTCGGCGCCGACGCTGGGCGACCGGATCGCGTCCGAGAGCGGCGAGTAGGCGAACCAGCCGAAGTCGGCCGCGCCCTGCGGGGTGAGGAAGCCGCCGACGGCGATGGTCGAGCCGAACAGGTAGAGCCAGTAGGCGAACATGTTCAGTCGCGGGAAGGCGACGTCGGGCGCACCGATCTGCAGCGGCATGATCCAGTTGGTGAAGCCCGCGAACAGCGGCGTCGCGAACATCAGCAGCATGATCGTGCCGTGCATCGTGAACGCCTGGTTGAACTGCTCGTTCGACAGGATCTTGCCGTCGGGCTGGGCCAGCTGGGCGCGCATGACGAGCGCCAGGATGCCACCGATCAGGAAGAACGCGAACGAGGTACCGAGGTACATCGTGCCGATCGTCTTGTGGTCGGTGGTGGTCAGCCACTTGATGATGGTGGCGCCAGGCTTGCGCTCGCGCGAAGGCGCGGCTGCCTTGGCGGTGCCCCCAGGTGCCCCGCCGGCCGCGGCGGGTTCGTTGAGGATCGTCACTTCGATTCACTTCCCATGCTCGTGATGCCCGAAGGCACCGCGCCGGCCTGACCCTCGGCCCGCAGCTGCTGCAGGTGGTTGACGTAGTCGTCGTGCGAGACGACCTTCACCTTGAAGAGCATCCGGGAGTGGTCCACACCGCAGAGTTCGGCGCACTTGCCGTCGTACTCGCCGATCACCGTGGGGGTGACCTCGAACTTGTTGACCACGCCCGGCACAACGTCCATCTTCATCATGAAGTTGACGGGCCAGAAGTCGTGGATCACGTCACGCGAGGTGAGGCGGAACTCGACCGACTCGTTGACCGGCAGCCAGAGCGTGGGGATCTGGCTCGGCGTGCCGATGTCGTAGGCGGCCAGCTGGCTGGTGGGGTCCGGGTTCTCGCTGTTCTCGTAGTTGAACGCCCAGCTCCACTGGAAGCCCACCACGTTGACGATGTGATCCGGCTTGGCCGAGACCTGGGTCAGCTTCGCCTCGTCGCGGGCGACGAAGTAGAAGAGGACCGAGACGATGACGATGGGGACCGCGGTGTAGAGCGCCTCGATGGGCACGTTGTACCGGGTCTGCGGAGGGATCTCGATGCCGGTGCGGCTGCGCCGGTGGAAGATCACGCTCCAGATGATCAGACCCCACATCAGTACGCCGACCACCAGCGCCGCGATCCAGGAGCCCTGCCACATCTGAAGGACGAGGTGTCCAGTCGTGGTCACAGGGCTGGGGAGGCCAAGCCTGGGCAGGTCATTGGCCGAGCAGCCGGTAGCGGTCGCGATGACGAGGCCCAGTGCCAGCGCCTGAGGCAGCTTCCGCCGCATCGTGCGCCGCGGCGAGCGGTCGGAGCCGTTGGGACTCACGTAGCGCCTTCCCGAAGTCTCGCCCGCGATCGCGCCGCCCCCGGGAGTACTGTGAGCCTCCCCGGCGACCCGTCCACGGGCACGGTTTGAATGCTTATGCGGGCCAAACCCTACTCCAGCCTTATGCGGACCTGACGAGCAGGTCCCGGTAACGCGCCGCCCCGCTACCCGATCAGCCCCGGCATGCGCGGACTCCCAGGTCATGGACGACTTTCGAGCTCCGTACACCCGATCGGGGGATGGCATTGCGACGCTCGGGTGACGGCCCGTCGGGTGCGGACGAATCGGACAAATGGGCGCTCCGCCGGGTGCTCCGCTGACGGGTCGTGAGGCCCGGATACCGTGTCGTGCGTGTCCTCCACCGACAGCCTCTATTTCGACGCGGCCTCCACCGCTCCGCTGCACCCCGTCGCCCGGCAGGCGCTGACCGCCGCACTGGCCGAGGGCTGGGCCGACCCGGCCCGGCTCTACCGCTCCGGACGGCAGGCCCGGCTGCTGCTGGACGCCGCCCGGGAGACGGTGGCCGAGCTGATCGGCGCCCGCCCGGACGAGGTCAGCTTCACCACCAGCGGCACCCAGGCGGTGCAACTGGGCCTGCTCGGCGCGCTGCGCGGGCGCCGGCGGACCGGCAGCCACCTGGTCCACTCGGCGGTGGAGCACTCCAGCGTGCTGCACACCGCCGAGGCGCACACCGCCCAGGGCGGCGAGGTCTCGGTGGTCCCGGTCGACCGCGGCGGGCGGGTGGACCCGGCGCGCTTCGCCGCCGCGGTGCGCCAGGACACCGCGCTGGCGGCGCTCCAGTCGGCCAACCACGAGGTCGGCACGGTGCAGCCGGTGGCCGAGGTGGCGGAACTCCTCGGCGAGGTGCCGCTGCTGGTGGACGCCGCGCAGAGCGTGGGCCGGCTGCCCGCGCCGCGGGGCTGGTCGCTGCTGACGGCCAGTGCGCACAAGTGGGGCGGGCCGGCCGGAGTCGGCGTGCTCGCCGTCCGCAAGGGCGTCAGGTTCAACTCCGCGCTGCCCGCCGACGAGCGCGAGGGCGGACGGGTGCCCGGGTACGTCAACGTCCCCGCGATCGTGGCGGCGGCGGCCGCGCTGCGCGCCGTGCGGGCCGAGGCGGCCGCCGAGAACTCCCGGCTGCACGCGCTGGTGCGGCGGATCAGGGAGCAGGTGCCGCGCCTCGTGCCGGAGGTGGAGGTGGTCGGCGACCCGGTGCACCGGCTGCCGCACCTGGTCACCTTCTCCTGCCTCTACGTGGACGGCGAGGTGCTGCTGGGCGAGCTGGACCGGGCCCGGATCGCGGTCTCCTCGGGCTCCTCCTGCACCTCCAGCACCCTGACCCCCAGTCACGTGCTGGCCGCGATGGGTGTGCTGACCGAGGGCAACGTGCGGGTCTCGCTGCCACCGGGGACCACCGAGGCCCAGGTGGACCGGTTCCTGGCGGTACTGCCCGGACTGGTGGCCGGGGTGCGGGCGCCGCTGGGCCTGGACCTGGCGGTGCCGGCCGCGGCAACACCGGCAGCTCCGGCAGCGGCAACGGCAACGGCGGCAACGGAAGCGTCGGCACCGGCCGCCGAGCTGGTGGTCGACGCGCTGGGCAAGCGCTGCCCGCTGCCGGTGATCGAGCTGGCCAAACGGATCGGCGAGGTGCCGCCGGGCGGCCTGGTCGTGGTGCTGGCCGACGACGAGGCGGCCCGCCTCGACATCCCCGCCTGGTGCGAGATGCGCGCGCAGGCCTACGAGGGCGAGGCCCCGGCCGCCGCGTACGGGGCCGACCGGGGCAGCGCCTACCTGGTCCGGCGGGTCGACCAGGACCCGCGGGACCGGGGACGGAGCGTCAGCTGAGCTTGGCGCGCACCTCGGCGGCGGCGGACTCGCCGTAGGCGGCGGCGAAGCGCTCCAGGAAGTGCCCGGCGCGCAGCTCGTACTCCTGGGTGCCGATGGTCTCGATCACCAGGACGGCCAGCGCGCAGCCGATCTGGGCCGCCCGCTCCAGGCCCAGCTCCCAGTGCAGGCCGGCCAGGAAGCCGGCCCGGAAGCCGTCGCCCACGCCGGTCGGGTCGACCTTCTTCAGCTCGGGCACGCAGGGCACGGTGATGTCCGGCTCGCCCTTGCGCTCGATCCGCACGCCCTTGGGACCCAGCGTGGTGACCCGGATGCCGACCCGGTCCAGCACCTCGGCGGCGTCCCAGCCGGTCTTGCTCTCGATCAGCGCGGCCTCGTACTCGTTGGTGAACAGGTAGGCCGCGCCGTCCACGATCTCGCGGATGTCGTCGGCCTCCAGCCGGGCCAGCTGCTGCGAGGGGTCGGCGGCGAAGGCATAGCCGCGGCCGCGGCACTCCTGGGTGTGGCGGACCATCGCCTGCGGGTCGTCGGCGCCGATCAGCACCAGGTCCAGGCCGCCGATCCGGTCGGCGACCGGCTTGAGCTCGATGTTGCGGGCCTCGGCCATCGCCCCGGTGTAGAAGGAGGCGATCTGGTTGTGGTCCTCGTCCGTGGTGCACATGAAGCGCGCGGTGTGCCGGGTCTCCGAGATGTGCACGGACTGGGTGTCCACGTTGTGCCGCTCCAGCCAGGAGCGGTACTCGGCGAAGTCCGCGCCGGCCGCGCCCACCAGCACCGGGCGCAGGCCCAGCAGGCCCATGCCGAAGGTGATGTTCGGCGCGACGCCGCCGCGGCGGATGTCCAGGGTGTCGACCAGGAAGGAGAGCGAGACCGCGTGCAGTCGGTCGGCGACCAGCTGATCGGTGATGCGACCCGGGAAGGTCATCAGATGGTCGGTGGCGATCGAACCGGCGACGGCGATGCGCACGACTGGGCTCCTAGGTGGCGAAGGCGGGTGAACCCCCATACGGTACCGGGCGCCGGCCCGGCCGAGGTCGAGTAGTCGCCACTCTCCCGTGCTCTCCCGTCCGGATGACTACCTGCGGGTAGGTCTGGCCGGGGCTGCCAGGGCGGCCTAGGGTCGCGATCAGCGGGCCCCGCGGGGCCCGGGTGGCGCGCGGCGACGAGGCCGCGGCCGGCGATCGGAGCGCCCAGATGGATCGGAACGCACACATGCTGCCCAGTCACTGTCCCGTCGAACCCGCCCGCACGCAGCCGGTCGAGGCCGATCCGGAGACGCTGGACGCCCTGGTCGACTCCTCCCGCCGGCTCGGCGCCTTCTGGCCGCTGCTGGCCGAGCCGCCGCGGCTACCGAGCGAGCCGGCCGGTCCGATCACCGTGCCGGACCGCACCCGCGCGCTGGTCGCGAGGATGGCCGAATACGGGCTCTGACCGGGCCCCGTCAGAAATCTCGTCCGCTCCGGGGAACCGGATCCTCCCGTGCCGCGTCAGATCCGCGCAGCCACCGCTGCCGTAGGGATCCGCACCTTCTGGAGGGCGTCGCACCATGGACGAGAACACCACCGCCGAGCAGCTCCGCCGTCCCTCGGCCCCGCTGGGCCGGCGCCGCCGGAGTCTGGCCGCCGCCGTCCTGCTGCTGTCGGTCGCGGCGACGGTGAGTGCCTGCGGCAGCAGTGCGAAGAGCACCGCGGCCGGTGCCACCGCGAGTTCCTCGTCGAGCCCCACCGCCGCGGCCCCGTCGAGCCCGGCCACCCCCTCTGCCGTCGCGTCGCCGTCCTCCCCCACCGGCGGCGCGACGGGCAGCTCGACCGCCCCCGGCACGGCGGGCACCCCGACGGCCCCCGGCACGGCGCCCACCGGGAGCCCCGCGGCGCCCGGCACCCCGCCGCCGGCCACCAGCACCCCCAGCGCCCCGCTGAAGCCGGGCGCCCCGACGCCGGTCCAGCCGGGCGGCGGCTCAGGCTCGCAGCAGCCCTCGAACCCGCAGGAGCCGGTGAAGCCGAGCAGCTACCTGACAAAGGACAACCAGTTGACCGTCTTCTTCTTCGGCGGGGTCTGCGACAAGTACGGCCTGCAGACGGACGAGAGCAAGTCGGGCCAGGTCCGGGTGCAGGTGGTGATCACCCAGCACGCGCCGACCGGCCAGCTCTGCCCGGCACTGATCAAGCAGCAGTCCGTGGTCGGCAGCCTGGCGCACCCGCTGCAGGGCCGCGCCGTGGTGGACGCGAACACCGGGGCGGACATCCCGCTGGAGTCCGCGCCCAACGGCGGACCGGTCAGCGCGGGCAACTGAGCGCGCACAGCTGAGCGCGAGGAGCTGGGCACGGGCAGCCGGCGGACAGCAGCCGGACCCGGACAGACGACAGCGGCGGCCCCGGAGTACCGGGGCCGCCGCTGTCGGATCGTCGGCTCGGCCGGTGCGCCCGGCCGGCCGGCACTAGCTGAACGAGTCGCCGCAGGCGCAGGAGCCGGTGGCGTTCGGGTTGTCGATGGTGAAGCCCTGCTTCTCGATGGTGTCGACGAAGTCGACGGTGGCACCGCCGAGGTAAGGGGCGCTCATCCGGTCGGTGACGACCTTGACCCCGTTGAAGTCCTTGACGACGTCGCCGTCCAGCGAGCGCTCGTCGAAGAAGAGCTGGTACCGCAGGCCCGAGCAGCCACCGGGCTGGACGGCGACACGGAGCGCGAGGTCTTCGCGGCCCTCCTGCTCCAGCAGGCCCTTCACCTTGGCCGCAGCGGCATCGGTAAGGAGCAGACCACTCTCGACGGTGGTCTCGTCCTGGACGGTCATCTGCTTACTCCCGGTCGTTGACGACAAACTGCCGCCAGTGCCAACCAGCGGCCGCCCGGATTGATTCCGGGCAGTGGATCCGGGTCGGCGGACGCATGTCCGCTCCCCTGTCCGTCCATGCTCGCACACCGCGCCCGGAGCCGAGGCCGACCGCTCGCCGAAAGCCCACCGGGCCGATCACCGAAAAGCGGGCGCGGGCACCGACCCCGAACGGGGAGGATGGACCGATGATCCTGCGCCAGGTCCGCGACAGCCGCGCGGACGCCGAAACCGTTCGACTGATCGCGACCGAGGCCTTCGGCGCGCGGGCCGACCGGGCCGCGACCGCGCCCGGTGCCGCCGAGAACATCCTGCACGAGGCGCGGACCAGGCATCTGGCCCGCACCGACCCGGCCGGCTGCTGGCTGGCCGAGGAGGACGGCCGGGCGATCGGGTTCGCGCTCTCGATGCGCCGCGAGGGTGTCTGGATCCTCGCGCTCTTCTGCGTGCTGCCCGAGTTCCAGGGCAAGGGAGTGGGCCGGCTGCTGCTGGAGCGGGCCGCCGCGCACGGCCGGGCCTGCCTGCGCGGCATGATCGGGGTCTCCTCCGACCCGGCCGCCGCCCGCCGCTACCGCCGGGCCGGCTACACGCTGCACCCGGCCATGCGGCTGACCGGAGCGGTCGACCGGGCCGGGCTGCTGGACGCCGGCGACCTGCCGGTGCACCCGGGCAACGCGGGTCACCGGGACCTGCTGGACTCCATCGACCGCCGGCTGCGCGGCGCGGCCCACGGGCCGGACCATGAGCTGATGCTCGCCCACTTCGACGAGGTGCTGATCGCCGACACCCTGGCCGGCAGCGGCTACTGCTACCGGTCGGACGGCTCGGTGAAGCTGCTGGCCGCCACCTCGAAGCGGCTCGCGGTGCGTCTGCTGCGCGAGGCGCTGGCCCGGGTGCCCGAGGGGACGCCGGCCAGGGTCGAGCTGCTCACCGCCGAACAGGAGTGGGCGGTGGACGTCGGCCTGGAGGTGGGCCTGACCCTGGAGAACCGCGGCTACCTCGCGCTGCGCGGGATGCGGCCGCCGGCCCCCTACCTGCCCAACGGCGCCTTCCTCTAGGCGCTCCCGGCGGCGGCCCGGCTCGGGCCGTCCGGGCAGCTCAGGCCGGTCAGGCCGGTCAGGCCGGTCAGGCCGGTCAGGCCGGTCAGGCCGGTCAGGCCATGGTGTCGAGGATCTCGCTGACCATCTCCATCGTGGTGCCCGGGTGCAGGAAGGCGAACCGGGCCACCGTCTCGCCGTCCCAGCCGGTCGGGGTGACGAAGCCGATCTGGTCCGCGAGCAGCCGCTGCGACCAGGCGTAGTAGTCCTGCTCCTGCCAGCCGGTGCGGCGGAAGCAGACGGCGGAGAGCTGCGGGTCGTGCAGCAGCTCCAGGTGCTCGGTGGCGCGGATCAGCTCGGCGCTCTCCCGGGCCAGCGTGAGGCCGGCCTCGATCGCGTCGGTGTAGGCCTGGGTGCCGTGCACGGCGAGCGAGAACCAGAGCGGCAGGCCGCGGGCCCGGCGGGTCAGGTGGTAGGCGTAGTCGGTGGGGTTCCACTCGTCGCCCTCGTGGTGCAGCACGTCCAGGTAGCCCGCGTCCTGGGTGTGCACGGACTTGGCCAGCCGCGGGTCACGGTAGAGCAGCGCGGCGCAGTCGAAGGGCGCGAAGAGCCACTTGTGCGGGTCGACGACGAAGGAGTCGGCGTGCTCGATGCCGTTGTAGCGCTCGCGCACCGAGGGGGCGAAGAGGCCCGCGCCGCCGTAGGCGCCGTCCACGTGGAACCAGAGGCCGCGCTCGCGGGCGACCTCGGAGAGGCCCTGCAGGTCGTCGATGATGCCCTCGTTGGTGGTCCCGCCGGTGCCGACCACCGCGATCACCGTCTCGGGGTGGGGGTCGGCCGCCAGTGCCGCGCGCAGCGCCTCCCCGGTGAAACGGCGGTCCACGGCGGGGACCTTGAAGGCCTCGACGCCGATGATGTTGAAGGTGTTCTTGACCGAGGAGTGCACCTGGTCGGCCACCGCGATCCGCAGCCGTGCCTCGGGCCCCACGCCCAGCTTGCGCCGCGCGGTGTCGCGGGCCACCACCAGCGCGGAGAGGTTGCCCGCCGAGCCGCCGGAGACGAAGGTGCCGCCGGCCGTGGCGGGCAGCCCCGCCCGGTCCGCTATCAGGCGCAGCACCTGGTTCTCCGCGGCGATCGCACCGGCCGCCTCCAGCCAGGAGATGCCCTGCAGCGAGGCGCAGGAGACCACCATGTCGAAGAGCAGCGCGGCCTTGGTCGGGGCGCACGGGATGAAGGAGAGGTACCGCGGGCTGTCGGCGGAGATCACCGCGCGGGACAGCTCGTGGTCGTAGAGCTTGAGCACGTCGGCGGGGGCGTTGCCGTGCTCGTTCAGCAGTCCGGCCAGGTGGGCGCGGAGCTGCTCGCCGTCACCGGGGTGGTCCAGCGGCACCGGGTCGTACTGCAGGCGCTCGCGCATGTAGCCGAAGACGAGGTCGACGAGGTCGTTGTCCGGCTGGTGCATGCGGTGCGGGACGGCGGCGGTCACGTGGGGGCTCCTTCGGCTCAGGACTCAAGATCAGCCTAGGCAGCGGGGGCGTGCGCCCGCGCGTCCGAATGCGCCGGTTCGGGCAGGTTTCGAGCGTCTTCGGGGCCGGCGGCGCAGGAATCCTGCGCGGCCCCCGGGGAGGCCGTCCGGGCGGCCGCCGATCAGCCGATCAGCCGATCAGCCGGGAGAGCACCACCGAGCTGCGGCTGCGCTGGACGCCCGGCTCGCGCCGGATCCGCTCGATCACGGCCTCCAGGTGCCGGGTGTCGACGGCCCGCAGGTGCACCAGGGCGTCCGGATCGCCGGTGACCGTCCAGGCGGCGACGACCTCGGAGAACTGGCGCAGGCTGGCCAGGATCTCCTCCGGCGCGGTGCGCTCGCGGCAGTAGATCTCCACGAAGGCCTCGGTGTGCCAGCCGAGCAGTTCGGGGTCGAGCACCACGGTGAAGCCGCGCACCACGCCGCGCGAGCGCAGCCGGTCGATCCGGCGGCGCACGGCGGTGGCGGAGAGGTTGGCGAGCAGGCCGATCTCGGCGTACGAGGCCCGGCCGTCCCGGCCCAGGTGGGCCAGCAGCAGGCGGTCCGTCTCGTCCAGGGAGACGCCGCCCACCTCGGACGGTCTGCTCGTGCTCATGACTGCGTGGTCTCCACGGGCTCGGGGACGGGCGAAACGTTCCGCTCACGGCCCCATTCTCCCGGACCCCGGTCGGTCCCGGCCCACTCGGTCCAGAGAGTCCGCTCCAGTCCGCCCGGTCCGCCCGGTCCGCTCAGTCCACCAGCAACACGATCTTGCCCCTGGTGCGCCCCTCGGCGCTGAGCCGCTGGGCGGAGGCGGCCTGGGCGAGCGGGAAGGTGGAGGCGACGGTGACGGTGAGCCTGCCGGCCGCCACCAGCTCGCCCAGCGCCGCGAGGTCGGCGGCGTCCGGGCGGACGAAGACGAAGTGGCCGCCGAAGTCGAGCACCGCCGCGTCCGCGATCGAGGCGATCCGGCCGCGCTGGCGCACCAGCTCCCGGGAGGCCGCCACCGCCGGGCCGCCGATCAGGTCCAGGGCCGCGTCCACGCCCTGTGGCACCAGCGCCCGGACCCGCTCCACCAGGCCCTCGCCGTGGGCCACCGGCTCGGCGCCGAGCGAGCGCAGGTAGGCGTGGTTGTGCTCGCCCGCGGTGCCGATCACCCGGGCACCGAGCGCCACCGCGATCTGGGTGGCGAGACCGCCGACCCCGCCGGCCGCGGCGTGGATCAGCACCGTCTCGCCGGACTGCACCGCCAGGGCCTTGACGAGGCACTGGTAGGCGGTCAGCCCGGCGAGCGGCAGCCCACCGGCCTGCGCCCAGCTGAGCGCGGCGGGCTTGCGGGCCAGCGTGCGCACCGGGGCGGCGACCAGTTCGGCGTAGGTGCCGTGCTCGACGGCGTCCTTGCGGACGTAGCCGATCACCTCGTCGCCGACCTGGTACTCGGTGACGGAGGGGCCGACCCGCTCGACCACCCCGGCCAGGTCCCAGCCCATGATCAGCGGGAAGTGCACGTCCATGACCGCGTCGAGGTGGCCCTCGCGGACCTTCCAGTCGACCGGGTTGACGCCCACGGCCCGCACCCGGACCAGGACGCCGTCCGGCGCCAGCTTCGGGTCGGGCAGTTCGAGGAACTCGACGACCTCCGGGCCGCCGTAGCGATGGATCGCGATGGCCTTCATAGCCCCAGGAAACACGCTCCACCGCCCGGCCGCAGTACCTGCCGCGGCACTGCGTCGGGTCGGGCCGCCGAGCCGACGAGGTGTCGAGCCGATCGCGTCACATCGACACGATGTCCATCGTCAGAGTGACGCGAACCGGTTATGATAGATAACGTCAGAAAGACGAGAAGGCTGGGAACGTCCGGCCGCACAGGAGGGCACCCGCCCGTGACCACCACCGTTGACACCACCTTCGCCGAGCCGACCGCCACGCCGCTCGCGCTGCTGCTGCTCGGCCGCCAGGCCGACCCGAACAGCGAGCGCGGTGTGGAGTGTCCCGGCGACCTGCCGCCCGCCTCCGACCCGGACCTGGTCGAGCGCGCCCGCGCCGCCAAGACGAAGCTCGGCGACCGCGTCTTCATCCTGGGCCACCACTACCAGCGTGACGAGGTCATCGAGTTCGCCGACGTCACCGGTGACTCCTTCAAGCTCGCCAAGGACGCCGCGGCCCGCCCGCAGGCCGAGTACATCGTCTTCTGCGGTGTGCACTTCATGGCCGAGTCGGCCGACATCCTGACCAGCGCGGCCCAGCAGGTCGTGCTGCCGGACCTGGCGGCCGGCTGCTCGATGGCCGACATGGCCACCGCCGAGCAGGTCGCCGAGTGCTGGGACGTGCTGCGCGAGGCCGGCATAGCCGACGTGACCGTCCCGGTCTCGTACATGAACTCCTCCGCCGACATCAAGGCCTTCACCGGCCGGCACGGCGGCACCATCTGCACCTCGTCCAACGCCAAGCGGGCCCTGGAGTGGGCCTACGAGCAGGGGCAGAAGGTGCTCTTCCTGCCCGACCAGCACCTGGGCCGCAACACCGCGGTTCGCGAGCTGGGCTTCTCGCTGGACGACTGCGTGCTCTACAACCCGCACAAGCCGAACGGCGGGCTGACCACCGAACAGCTGCGGAACGCCAAGATGATCCTCTGGCGCGGGCACTGCTCGGTGCACGGCCGGTTCACCGTGGAGTCGGTCGCCGAGGTGCGCGAGCGGATCCCCGGCGTGCGGGTGATGGTGCACCCCGAGTGCCGCCACGAGGTGGTCGCCGCCGCCGACGAGGTCGGCTCGACGGAGTACATCATCAAGGCCCTGGAGGCCGCCGAGCCCGGCTCCAAGTGGGCCATCGGCACCGAGTTGAACCTGGTGCGCCGCCTGGCCAAGGCGCACCCGGACAAGGAGGTCGTCTTCCTGGACCGCTCGGTCTGCTTCTGCTCCACGATGAACCGGATCGACCTGCCGCACCTGGTCTGGGCGCTGGAGTCGCTGGTGGAGGGCCGGGTGCCGAACGTGATCACGGTCGACCCGGAGACCGAGAAGTACGCCAAGGCCGCGCTGGACCGGATGCTGGCGCTGCCGTAGCCGGACGGCCGACCCTGGCAGCGGGGCCGGCCCCGACCGGGGTCGGCCGGCCCCGGCGGACGTGAGAGGGCGGGCACCCGATGGGTGCCCGCCCTCTCACGTCGTGCTCGGCGCTACTCGGCGAAACCGGGGATGATCCCCTCGCCCTCGCCCAGCAGCAGCTCGCGGACCTGCTCGATGGTCGCGCCGTCGTCCGGCAGGATCAGATCGGACGGCTCCAGCGAGTCGACCGGCAGCGGGGTGCCGAGTTCGCGGACCGCGGTGAGCAGATTGCCCAGCTTGGCCCGGAACACCGCGTCGTCCCCCGCGTCCAGAGCGATCAGCAGCTCGTCGTCGAGCTGGTTCAGCCTGCCCAGGTGCTCGTCCCCCACCTGGAACTGGCCCTCACCCATGATCCGCATGATCATGCTGGCATTTCTCCCTGCAGTCGTAGCGGGCGCTCTACTTGTGGTAATTGACGCTCGGCGGCGGGGTGTCCTGCTGCCCGGCGCCGTTGCCCTGCTCGATCGCGGCCGGGCCCGCGGACCCGCCGCCCAGCTCGGCCTTCATCCGGGCCAGCTCCAGCTCGACATCGCTGCCGCCGGCCACCCGCTCCAGCTCCGCCTCGATGTCGTCCTTGCGACCGAGACCGGAGGAGTCGTCGAGCGCGCCCGAGGCGAGCAGCTCGTCGATCGCACCGGCGCGGGCCTGCATCTGGGCGGTCTTGTCCTCGGCCCGCTGGATGGCCAGGCCCACGTCGCCCATCTCCTCCGAGATCCCCGAGAAGGACTCGGCGATCCGGGTCTGCGCCTGGGCGGCGGTGTAGGTCGCCTTGATGGTCTCCTTCTTGGTGCGGAAGGCGTCCACCTTGGCCTGCAGCCGCTGGGAGGCGAGGGTGAGCTTCTCCTCCTCGGCCTGGAGCTGCTGGTACTGCACCTGCAGATCGTTGATCTGGGACTGCATCGCGGACTTGCGGGTCAGCGCCTCCCGGGCCAGGTCCTCGCGGCCCAGCGAGAGCGCCTTGCGGCCCTGGTCCTCGTACTTCGAGGACTGCTGCTGGAGCTGGGTCAGCTGCAACTCCAGGCGCTTGCGCGAGGTGGCGACGTCCGCCACACCCCTGCGCACCTTCTGCAGCAGTTCAAGCTGCTTCTGGTACGAGTAGTCGAGCGTCTCGCGCGGGTCCTCCGCCCGGTCCAAGGCCTTGTTCGCCTTGGAGCGGAAGATCAGCCCCATACGCTTCATGATTCCGTCGCTCATGGGCCTCGGGTGCCCCCTTCTCCGGGCTGGTTGCTATCTCGTACCAAAATCTACTGCGAGTGTATGTGCAGCGGGGCCAGGACCGCAGTACACCTACCTGCAACAAGACTGCTACGGCCGCACCACCCGTGGCCTCCTCCCCCAGGTGGATCTCCTCGGGGCTCCCCTGACAGGGCAGTTGCCTGCCGGCTCAGGGGATGGACGTGATCGCGGGGCCAGCACGTAGGCTTGTCATGTGTTCCGACGCCGTTCAGACGAATCCCCCTCCTCCGCCACCGCGCTGGCCGAGCAGGACGACGCGACCCAGTCCCGCGATCCGCAGGCCAAGAAGGGCCGCCCGACGCCCAAGCGCAACGAGGCCGAGGCGAACCGCCGTACCCGGGTGACCGTGCCCAAGGACCGCAAGGAGGCCGCCAAGCAGTCCCGCGAGCGGCTGCGGTCCGAGCGGGAGAAGCAGCGCCTGGCGATGCTCAACGGTGACGAGCGGGCGCTGATGGGCCGCGACAAGGGCCCGGTGCGGCGCTTCACCCGCGACTACATGGACTCGCGCTGGTCACTGGCCGAGTTCTTCCTGCCGTTCGCCGTGGTGGTGCTGGTCCTGAGCGTGCTGCGGGTGCCCGCGCTCCAGTTGCTCTCGACGCTGCTCTTCGTGCTCTTCCTGGTCCTGGTCGTGCTGGACTTCCTGCGCCTGGGCCTGGGCCTGCGCAAGTCGCTCGCCAACCGGTTCCCGCAGGAGAACACCCGCGGCGCGGTCAGCTACGGCCTGATGCGCAACCTGCAGATGCGCCGCCTGAGGCTGCCCAAGCCGAAGGTGAAGCGGGGCGAGCACCCCTGACCGCCGATCCGCAGCAGGCGTACGACCGGGCCCCCGCCACGCCGGGGCCCGGTCTGTACGTGCTGCCCGGACAGCACGACGGCGGGCACGACCGCGGGCCCTCCTACGAGGGCGGCGGCCAGAGCCAGCAGACCGCGCCCTCCCCGGGCTACGGCGGGGGTTACAGCGCGGGTCACAGCGGGGGCCACGGCTACCACAGCGGCCACGCGTACGGCGGCGGCACCCAGGGCGGGGCCGGGTACGGCGGCCACGGGCTGCCCGCGCGCAGCGGCTCCTTCGCCGGCGGCGCCGGGGCCTGGCTGGAGCGCCAGGGCGGCCTGCACAACCTGGTCCGCCAGGAGATGGTGGCCCGCCAGCTGGCCGAGCAGCTCGCCGAGCACTTCGGCGAGCGCGCCCGCCAGTTCCCGCTGCGGGTGCTGGACGTGGGCTGCGGCCAGGGCACCCAGGCGGTGCGGCTGGCCAGGGCCGGGCACCTGGTCACCGGGCTCGACTCCGACCCGGTCACCCTCGGGGCCGCGCAGGCGGTGCTCGCCGCGGAGCCGCCGGAGGTGCGCGAGCGGGTGCGGCTGCTGAGCGGCGACGGGCACCACTGCGGGCGCTGGTTCGGGCCCGGTAGCTTCGATGTGGTGCTCTGCCACGGTGTGCTGATGTACCTGCCCGACCCGGACCCGCTGATCGCCTCGCTGGCCCGGATGATCGCCCCCGGCGGGCTGATCTCCCTGCTCGCCCGCAACCGGGAGGCGCTGGCCATGCGCTTCGGGTTGACCGGCGACTGGCGCGCCGCGCTGCAGGCCTTCGACTCCGACCACTACGCGAACCGGCTGGGTCTGACCGCCCGGGCCGACCGGCTGGCCGACCTGGCCGCCACGCTGCGCGAGGTCGCGGTGCCGCTGCGGCACTGGTACGGCGTGCGGGTCTTCACGGACGGCATGCCGGACCAGGCGGCACCGGTGGACGGCCGCCAGCTCGGGCAGCTGCTGGAGGCCGAGGACCGGGCCGGCCGGGTCGACCCGTACCGCCAGATCGCCGCGCTGATCCACCTGGTGGGCACCAAGTAGCCCACCGGGCGGACCCGCTGACGACCGCGGCCCGAACGCCCGTCGCTCGAACGAGCGCGGCCCGAACGACCGCGGCCAGGGCGGCTGCCGCGCCGGTGGCCGCTCAGGCCTCGCGCAGGCTCATCGGGTAGATCTCGGTGTCGTCCTCCAGCAGGACCACCCGCTCCACGCCGTCGTCCAGCAGGCGCTTCCACTCCTCGCCGACCCAGGACTCCGCGTCGCCCTGGCTGGTGAACTCCTCGGCCCCGCCCTCCGGGGTGAGGACCGCACCGTCCGCTCCTTCGTACCGCCACGTCCACACCATGCCCGGCTCCCTCTCCTCGCTCGCTGTGCGCGCAGGCTATCGCTACGGGTCCAGGCTGCCCGCCGCGCCACCGCTCAACCCCGGTAGGCCAGGATGGCCGGCATGACGCGTACCTTGATCCTCGGCGGCGCCCGGTCCGGCAAGTCGACCCGGGCCGAGTGGCTGCTGCGCGAGCACTCCGAGGTGCTCTACGCGGCGACCGGCGGGCACCGGGCCGACGACCCCGACTGGGCGCGCCGGATCGCCCTGCACCAGGAGCGGCGGCCGGCGAGCTGGCGCACCGCCGAGACCGTGGAGCTGGAGCCGATCCTGGCCGACGGCGACGACGCCGCACCGGTACTGATCGACTGCCTGGGCCTCTGGCTGACCACCGTGATGGACCGGGCGGGCGCCTGGGACGACGCGGCCTGGGAGCGCGGGGCGGCCGCCTCGGTGGAGCGGCGGTGCGCCGAGCTGGCGGAGGCGGTGCGGCTGACCCGGCGCCAGGTGGTGGCCGTCAGCAACGAGGTGGGGCTCGGCGTGGTGCCCGCGACCCCGGCCGGGCGGCGCTTCCGGGACACCCTGGGCCGGCTGAACATGGCGGTGGCCGAGGCCTCGGACCAGGTGCTGCTGGTGGTGGCGGGCCAGGTGCTGACCATCAAGGACGGGACCACGGCACGCTGACCGCCGAGGTCGGGGCCTTGGCCGGGCGCCTGGTCGGGGTGGGCCCGGAGCCGGGATAAGGACACCGTGCCCCGTCGGGACCGCCGTGCCCCGGACAGCCGCGAGGAGCGATTGGTAGGGTTCCGCACGATGGACACCACCGTGGATCTCGATTCCTTCGCCTCGCTCGTCGAGCGCCCCGACGACGCCGCCCGCCGAGCGGCCGAGGAGCGCTGGTTGGAGCTGGACAAGCCGCGAGGCGGGCTCGGTCAGCTGGAGGAGCTGGGCAGCTGGCTCGCCTCCGTCCAGGGCGGTTCCCAGGCGCGCGCGCTGAGCGCGCCCAAGGTGCTGCTCTTCGCCGGCGACCACGGCATCGCCTCGGTCGGCCTCTCCCGGCTGCCCGCCGCGGGCGGCACCGCCCGGCGGGTGCGCGCCGTGCTGGACGGCAGCGCGCCGGTGGCCCGGCTGGCCCACCGGTTCGGCGCCGAACTGCGCGTGGTGGACCTCGCGGTGGACGCGCCCGAGGAGGCGTTCGGCCCCGAGGTGAGCGAGCACCGGATCCGCCGCGGCTCCGGGCGGATCGACCTGGAGGACGCCGTGACGCTCCAGGAGGCCACCCGGGCCTTCGCGGTCGGCATGGCGATCGCCGACGAGGAGGTCGAACTCGGCACCGACCTGGTGCTGCTCGGCGACCTGGGCGTCGGTTCGACCACGGTGGCCGCCGTGCTGATCGGCGCCCTGTGCGGCACCGACGCGGCCGCGGTCTGCGGGCGCGGCTCGGGGATCGACGACAAGGTCTGGATGGTCAAGTGCGCCGCGATCCGGGACGCGCTGCGCCGGGCCCGGCCGGTGCTCGGCGACCAGTTGGCGCTGATCGCGGCCACCGGCGGCGCCGACTTCGCGGCGATCACCGGGTTCCTGCTGCAGGCGGCCGCCCGCAAGCTGCCGGTGGTTCTGGACGGTGTGGTCTCGGCGGCCTGCGCGCTGATGGCGCAGCGGATCTCGTTCCGCGCCCCGGAGTGGTGGCGGGCCGCGCTGCTGACCGGTGAGCCCGCGCTGGCCAAGGCCTACGACCGGCTCACCCTGACCCCGCTGCACGACCAGCGGATCACCATGGGCGAGGGGGTCGGCGCCCTGATGGCGCTGCCGCTGCTGCAGGCGGCCTCCGACGCGCTGGCCGAGCAGGCCTTCGTGCCGGCCGGCCCGGCCGCGCCGCGCCAGCCCGCGCGACTGCCCAGCGCCGCCGAGCTGCTGAGCCGGCCCTGAATCTGACGGATCGTCAACCACGCCTGCCCGGACTGCGGTTCGCCTTCGGCACGCTCTCCGTCCTGCGGGTGCGGGTGGCCCGCTGGGACCGGGAGGCGGGCGGGCGGGCGATGGTCTGCGCACCCCTGGTCGGGCTGGTGCTGGGCGCCTTCGCGGCCGGCCTGGGGGCGCTGGCCTGCTGGCGCGGCGGCGCGCTGCTCGGCGCGGTCACCGCGGTGGCGGCGCTCGCGGCACTGACCCGCGGCCTGCACCTGGACGGCCTGGCGGACGTGGCCGACGGGCTGGGCAGCGGCAAGCCCGCCGAGGACGCGCTGCGGATCATGAAGCAGTCCGACATCGGGCCGTTCGGGGTGCTGACCCTGCTGCTCGTCCTGCTCGCCCAGATCGCCTGCCTGACCGGCCAGTTCGCGCTCTCTCCCGGGCGCGGCGCGCTCGCCGTGCTGACCGCCGCGGTGGCCGGGCGCTGCGCGCTCGGCTGGGGCTGCCTGCGCCGGGTGCCCGCCGCCCGGCCCGGCGGCCTGGGCGCGATGGTCGCATCGACCGTTCCGGTGCCGGCCGCCGCGGCCGGCACCGCGCTGAGCGCCCTCGCCCTCGCGCTGCTCGGCCTGCACCCGCGCTACGCACTGGCCCTGGCGGTGGCTCAACTCGCCGCCGCGGCACTGCTGCTGCGCTGCGTGCGGCGCTTCGGCGGGATCACCGGGGACGTGCTGGGCGCGCTGGTCGAGACCGCCGCACTGGCCGCGCTGCTGGTGCTCGCCCTGGGGCCCTGAGAGCTCCGCGCCCCGGGCCGGACCGACCCGGGCCGACCCGTCCCGGCCCCGGACGGGCGCCCGGGCGCGGCGGCATCCCACTATGCGGACTACCATGCGGTGAGCGCCGTAGCCCTGCGCCGTCTTCGCGGAGCATGCTGGGGCTGATGCCATTCGGCAGATCCGGCCGTGGACCGCGAAAGAACAGGACGCGAATACGTGACTGCATTGTCTGTGAGCACCTCCTCCGCCGCCGCGCTGCGCGCGGACGCCTTGGTGATCGGTGTCGCGAAGGGACCCAAGGGCCTGGTGGTTGCCTCCGGCGCGGAGGCGCTGGTCGAGGCGTTCGAGGGCAAGCTGGCCGACGTCCTCACCACCCTGGGCGCCACCGGCGGTGAGGGCGAGGCCGTCAAGCTGCCCGCCCCCGCCGGGTTCAAGGTCGGCTTCGTGCTGGCCGTCGGCCTCGGCGAGGCCACCGAGGCCGGCTACCAGGCCGAGGCGCTGCGCCGCGCCGCGGGTGTGGCCGGCCGCACCCTGGCCGGCGCCAAGAAGGCGGGTCTGGCGCTGCCGGCCGAGTCGGCCGAGGAGATCGAGGCCGTCGCCCTGGGCGGCCTGCTCGGCTCGTACGGCTACAACGCCTACCGCACCACCGACGGCTTCAAGGAGCCGGTCGGCGAGCTGGTCGTGCTGGCCACCCGCAAGGGCAGCAAGGACGCCAAGGCCGCCGTCGAGCGCGCCACCGTGCTCGGCGAGGAGATGAACCGGGCCCGCGACCTGATCAACATGCCGCCGAACGACCTGCACCCCAAGGCCTTCGCCGCCATCGCCCAGGGCGCCGGCAAGGAGCTCGGTCTCAAGGTCGAGGTCTGGGACGAGAAGGCACTGGCCAAGGGCGGCTTCGGCGGCATCCTGGGCGTGGGCATCGGCTCGGCCAACCCGCCGCGGCTGGTCAAGATCGCCTACACCCACCCCAAGGCCAAGGCCACCCTGGCCTTCATCGGCAAGGGCATCACCTACGACTCGGGCGGCATCTCGCTCAAGCCGGCCGGCCACAACGAGACCATGAAGTGCGACATGTCCGGCGCCGCCGCCGTCTTCGCCGCCGTGGTCGCCGCCAAGCGGCTGGGCCTGGCCGTCAACGTCACCGGCTGGCTGGCGCTGGCCGAGAACATGCCCTCCGGCTCCGCCACCCGCCCCGGCGACGTGCTGCGGATGTACGGCGGCAAGACGGTCGAGGTGCTGAACACCGACGCCGAGGGCCGCCTGGTGCTGGCCGACGCGATCGTGCGGGCCGGCGAGGAGGGCCCGGACGCGATCGTCGACGTGGCCACCCTGACCGGCGCGATGGTGCTGGCGCTCGGCACCCGCACCTTCGGCGTGATGGCCAACTCGGACGAGTTCCGCGACCGGCTGCACGCCACCGCCGGGCGCGCGGGCGAGCAGTCCTGGCCGATGCCGCTGCCCGGCGAGCTGCGCAAGGGCATGGACTCCCCGGTGGCCGACCTGGCCAACATGGGCGAGCGGATGGGTGGCGGCCTGGTCGCCGGCATCTTCCTCAAGGAGTTCGTGGCCGACGGCATCGACTGGGGCCACCTGGACATCGCCGGTCCTGCCTTCCACGAGGCCGCGCCGTTCGGCTACACCCCCAAGGGCGGCACCGGCAGCGCGGTGCGCACGCTGGTGCAGCTCGCGGAGGAGACCGCGCAGGGCTGAGCCCGCGGGCCGGGACCGGTCCGGGGCTGAGTCCTTGGCCGTTCCTCCGATTCACGACAGGGTCCGGTGTCCGATGACACCGGGCCCTGTCGGCTTCGGCCGATCCCGCGGCCGGCTCCGCCACCCGGTTACCCGCGGGTAGTCCTCAAGTCCCACTCGCCTGCCTGTTCGCCTCCGGCGAAACTTTCTTCCACCACATGGAATCGAGGTCGCGGGCCGGCAGGGCCGCGGGCCGCCGCCGCCCGGCCAGGACTGCCGTGAGCTGCGCAGACACTGCTACTGACGGGTGTCACCGCCCCCTGGCGGACCTGCTGGGGGGTGGACCCGGACATCAGTCGCCGTGAACAAGTGCGAAGATGTATTTCCGGCACGACTGGGCGCCTCACAAGGGCTTCCCGCACACCGGACCAGCACCGGCCCGGACGGATCCACACCCCATGGCATGGAGGACGTGACGTGGCGAACGACGCCAGCACCGTTTTCGACGTAGTCATTCTCGGAGGCGGAAGCGGCGGCTACGCCGCGGCGCTCCGCGCCGCGCAGCTGGGCCTGAGCGTGGCCCTGATCGAGAAGGGCGAGCTGGGCGGCACCTGCCTGCACCGGGGCTGCATTCCCACCAAGGCGCTGCTGCACGCCGCCGAGATCGCCGACGAGACTCGCGAGGCCGCCGAGTTCGGCGTGCTGGCGACCTTCCAGGGCATCGACATCAAGGGCGTCCACAAGTACAAGGACGACGTCGTCTCGGGCCTGTACAAGGGCCTGCAGGGCCTGGTCGCCTCGCGCAAGGTCCACTACATCACCGGTGAGGGCCGGCTCTCCTCGCCGACCTCGGTGGACGTCAACGGCCAGCGGGTCGAGGGCCGCCACATCGTCCTCGCCACCGGCTCCGTGCCGAAGTCGCTGCCCGGCCTGACCATCGACGGCGACCGGGTCATCTCCTCCGACCACGCCCTCAAGCTCGACCGCGTCCCGCAGTCGGCCGTCATCCTCGGCGGCGGCGTGATCGGCGTCGAGTTCGCCTCCGTCTGGAAGTCCTTCGGCGTCGACGTCACCATCGTCGAGGCCCTGCCGCACCTGGTTCCGCTGGAGGACGAGAACTCCTCCAAGCTGCTGGAGCGGGCCTTCCGCAAGCGTGGCATCAAGTTCGAGCTCAAGGCCCGCTTCTCGGGCGTCGAGTACACCGAGGCCGGCGTGCGCGTCTCGACCGAGAACGGCAAGCAGATCGACGCCGACCTGCTGCTGGTCGCCATCGGCCGCGGTCCCGTCTCGGCCGGCCTGGGCTACGAGGAGGCCGGGGTCGCCATGGAGCGCGGCTACGTCCTGGTCGACGAGTACATGCGCACCAACGTGCCCACCATCTCCGCCGTCGGCGACCTCGCCCCGACCCTGCAGCTGGCCCACGTCGGCTTCGCCGAGGGCATCCTGGTCGCCGAGCGCCTGGCCGGCCTGAAGGCCGTCCCGATCGACTACGACGGCGTGCCGCGGGTCACCTACTCCAACCCCGAGGTCGCCTCGGTCGGCATCTCCGAGGCCAAGGCCATCGAGCTGTACGGCAAGGAGAAGGTCGTCTCGCTCAAGTACAGCCTGGCCGGCAACGGCAAGAGCAAGATCCTCAAGACCTCCGGCGAGATCAAGCTGGTGCAGGTCAAGGACGGCGCCGTGGTGGGTGTCCACATGGTCGGCGCCCGGATGGGTGAGCAGGTCGGCGAGGCTCAGCTCATCTACAACTGGGAGGCGCTGCCGGCCGAGGTCGCGCAGCTCATCCACGCCCACCCGACCCAGTCCGAGGCGCTCGGCGAGGCCCACCTGGCGCTGGCCGGCAAGCCGCTGCACGCGCACGACTGATCGCGCCCGCCCCGCTCGTCCTTACCTTTCCCCGAACTTCCTGAACGCAAGACTTGATAGGAGTCGCTGAAACCATGGCGGTCTCAGTAACGCTGCCCGCGCTGGGCGAGAGCGTGTCCGAAGGTACTGTCACCCGCTGGCTGAAGGCCGAGGGCGAGCGAGTGGAGGTCGACGAGCCGCTGCTCGAGGTCTCGACCGACAAGGTCGACACCGAGATCCCCGCGCCGGTCTCCGGCATCCTCGCGTCGATCAAGGTCGCCGAGGACGAGACGGTCGAGGTGGGCGCCGAACTGGCGATCATCGACGACGGCTCGGGCGCCCCCGTCCCCGCCGCCGCGCCGGCTGCCCCCGCCCCGGTCGCCGAGGCCCCGGTCGCCGCTCCGGCGCCCGTCGCCCCGGCCGCCCCGGCCGCTCCGGCCGCGCCGGCTCCGGTCGCCGCCGCACCGGCGGGTGACGCCACTCCGGTGCTGCTGCCCGCGCTGGGCGAGTCGGTCACCGAGGGCACCGTCACCCGCTGGCTGAAGGCCGTGGGTGAGGCCATCGAGGTCGACGAGCCGCTGCTCGAGGTCTCGACCGACAAGGTCGACACCGAGATCCCGTCGCCGGTCGCCGGCGTCGTGCTGCAGATCCTGGTCGGTGAGGACGAGAGCGCCGAGGTCGGCGCCCAGCTCGCGCTGATCGGCGCGGCGGGTGCCGCTCCGGCTGCCCCGGCTGCTCCGGCCGCGCCCGCTCCGGTGGCCGCCCCGGCCCCGGCTCCGGTCGCCGCCCCCGCTCCGGTCGCCGCTCCGGCACCGGTCGCCCCGGCTGCCCCGGCCCCGGTCGCCGCCGCGCCGGCTCCGGTGGCTCCGGCCGCGCCGGCCCCGGTCGCCGCCCCGGCACCCGTGGCCGCGCCCGCTCCGGTCGCTGCCCCGGCTGCCCCGGCCCCGGTCGCCGCCGACGCCGGTGACGCGTACGTCACCCCGCTGGTCCGCAAGCTCGCCGCCGAGCACGGTGTCGCGCTCTCCGCCGTCGCCGGCTCCGGTGTCGGCGGTCGGATCCGCAAGCAGGACGTCATCGCCGCCGCCGAGGCCGCCGCCGCCGCTGCCGCCGCACCGGCCGCTGCCGCGCCGGCCGCCGCGCCGAAGGCCGCTGCCGCGCCGTCCCCGCTGCGCGGCCAGACGGTCAAGATGACCCGGATGCGCAAGGTCATCGGCGACAACATGCTGAAGGCCCTGCACGAGCAGGCCCAGCTGACCAGCGTGGTCGAGGTGGACGTCACCAAGGTCATGAAGCTGCGCGGCAAGGCCAAGGACGCCTTCCTCGCCCGCGAGGGCGTGAAGCTGTCCCCGATGCCGTTCTTCGTCAAGGCCGCCGCCCAGGCTCTGAAGAGCCACCCCTCGATCAACGCCCGGATCAACGAGGCCGAGGGCACCGTCACCTACTTCGACACCGAGAACATCGGTATCGCGGTGGACTCCGAGAAGGGTCTGATGACCCCGGTCATCAAGGGGGCGGGCGACCTCAACCTCGCCGGCATCTCCAAGAAGACCGCGGAGCTGGCCAGTAAGGTGCGCGGCAGCAAGATCACCCCGGACGAGCTGTCCGGCGCCACCTTCACCATCAGCAACACCGGCTCGCGCGGCGCGCTCTTCGACACCGTCATCGTGCCGCCGAACCAGGTCGCCATCCTGGGCATCGGCGCGACGGTCAAGCGCCCCGTGGTCATCGAGACCGAGGAGGGCACCGTCATCGGCGTCCGCGACATGACCTACCTGTCGCTCTCCTACGACCACCGCCTGGTGGACGGCGCCGACGCCGCCCGCTACCTGGTCGCCGTCAAGGAGATCCTGGAGTCCGGCGAGTTCGAGGTCGAGCTCGGCCTGTGACGCGCTAGCGCTCCGCGGCACGCGGGACCCGACGGCCGGTGCACCCCTTCCGGGGGTGCACCGGCCGTTCGCCGTCGCGCGCCGGTGGCGCGGTCGCACGGCGGGGCAGGAGGCACCGGACGGGTACTCTGAGCTGAGCAGCGGCAGGCCCGTGGAGCGCGCTCAGGGGAGGTACGCCATGACCGCCGAGATGGTCGCACCCGCGTGGATGCACACGCAGATCAGCGCGGAGGAGTACGACTCCTGGTCCGAGGAGCAGTGCGCGGGCATCGAGATCGTGGACGGGATGGTCGTCGTGAGCCCCAGGGCCACCAAGCGGCACAATCGCCTGGCCCGGCTCCTGGCCAACGCCCTCGACTCCGCCGCCGGCCCGGAGTGGAACGCCGACACCGACTTCGACGTGCGGCTGCGGGACGTGCCGCTCACCACCCGCAGGCCCGATGTCGTCGTCTACCGGGCCGAGACGATCGATGTCGCACCGACCCGCCCCGAGCACGTCCTGCTGGTGGTCGAGGTGGTCTCGCCGGGCTCCGAGACCACCGACCGGGTCGCGAAGGTCCACCAGTACGCCACCGCCGGGATCCCCTTCTACTGGCGGGTGGAGCAGCCACCCACCGGGGTCCCGCTCGTCCACACCTACCTGCTCGACCCTGCGACCAGGGCCTACCGTGACGGCGCGCTGTTCACCGGGCTGGTGAAGGCCGTGGCGCCCTTCGCGGTGGAGGCCGACCTGGGCGGTGGCTGAGGGGCTGCCCTGCCATGATCGGGCCATGTCCTTCAACGTCGCCGTCCTCGCCTCCCACGCCGGATCCAACCTGCGTGCGCTGACCGCTGGTTCGTCGGAGCCCGGGTCGCCGTACCGGGTGGTGCTGGTGATCAGCAACAACAGCGGCTCCGGCGCGCTCGCGCACGCGGCTGAGCTGGGCATCGGGCAGGCCCACCTCTCCGGGCGGACCCATCCCGAGGCGGACGAGCTGGACCGGGCGATGCTCGAACTGCTGCGCGCGCACGGGGTCGACCTGGTGGTCACCGCCGGGTACCTGAAGAAGGTGGGGCCCGCGGTGCTGGACGCCTGTGCCGGACGCGTCATCAATGTGCACCCCGCGCTGCTTCCCCGGCACGGCGGGCCCGGGATGCACGGCCGGCACGTCCACGAGAGCGTCCTGGCCGCCGGGGACCTGGTCTCCGGCGCGTCCGTCCACCAGGTGACCGCGCGGTACGACGAGGGGCCGGTGATCGCGCGGCGCGAGGTGCCGGTGCTGCCCGGGGACACGGTGGAGAGCTTGGCCGAGCGGGTACTGGCGGCCGAGCACACCTTGCTGCCCGAGACTGTGCGAACGCTCGCGCGGGGGTGACGCCTCACCCGAACGGGGGGCGTGGCGGGAGTGGCGCGGGCGCGGGTGGTGTGCGTTCGGGCGGCGGAGCGGCCATGCTGGAGCGGTGATGTACGAGACGGACTTCTGGCAGATCATCGACGAGACCCGCGACGCCGCCGACGGGGACCCGGACGACCAGGCCGACCTGCTGGTGGATCGGCTCGCGCAGCTGACCCCGGACGAGGTGATCGACTTCGCCCGGCTCTTCGAGGCGCGGTTCCAGCGGGCCTACACCCGCGAGCTGTGGGGCGCGGCGCACCTGCTGCTCGGCGAGGTGTCGGAGGACTCCTTCGACTTCTTCCGCTGCTGGCTGATCGCCCAGGGCCGGGAGGTGTTCGAGGGCGCGGTGCACCATCCGGACGACCTGGCGGAGCTGGTGCCGGACTTCGACGAGGAGGAGGACGGCGACGCCGAGGAGTTCGGCTACGCCCCCGACGAGGCGCACGAGCAGCTCACCGGGCTGCCGCTGCCGGACCTGGGCAGCAGCCAGCCGCGGCAGCCCGAGGGGGCGCCGTTCGACTTCGCGGACCCGGCCGTGATGGCGAAACGATTCCCCAAGTTGTGGGAGATCTACGGGGATTGAGGCCGACCGCCGAGCACCTCCAGGATCTCGGGCCAGGCCTCGTCGCCCAGCTGGGGAAGGCGCTCCGGCGTAGTGGCCGGCAGTTGTTCGCGCCGCCGAGCGGATGCGGTATGACTGTGTGTGAAGAGTCGGAGGCTCCGCGGTGCAGATCCTCCGCTCCCGGAGGGGGATACGTGAGCGGGTCCGAGTCGGCGACCGGCTGACCGACCGACCGACACGAAGCTCGCAGGAAGGAAGCTGACGATGGCGCAGGCGCCGATGGGTGACTCGACCGGGTACGTGCTGGAGCTGCGCTGCGGCTCGTGCCCCACGAACCCGGTGATCGAGGTCTACCGCAACGTCGACCCGCGCGGCTCCCTGGGCTCGACCGACACCGACCGGTGCCTGCGCTGCCAGGAACGCGTCCTGGACCGCCCGCACGCCGGCGACCACCTCTGCCCCGTCTGCCGGACGGAGTGCGCCGAGTGCCGAGTCCCGATCAGCAGCGGCGAACGCCAGCAGGGCGGCATCTGCCGGCGCTGCCGCGGCGCCTGCCGGATCTGCAGCACCCCGATGCGCGGCGGCGCCTGCCCGGAGTGCACCGACTCTTCCAGGCGCGACCCGTTCAGCAAGGTCATGAGGTCCTTCCCGGACGCGCTGCTGAGCCTGTGCGGCGGGGACTTCCACAGCAGCGTGGCCGAGATCGTCCGGATCGAGGTCCAGCGGGTCGGCCAGCAGCGGATGGTCGACCGGATCAACCGACGCTGGTGGAGGCACTGGGCGAACCTGCCGCTGGCCAACAACCGCGAAGGGGTGCACACACCTGACCAGTGCGCCTACAGCCTGGTCGTCCCCCACGACTGCGACCGGCCGGACTGCGAGGACGGCTGGCTCGTCGACGCCGACCGCAACTGCCCGTTCTGCAACAGCACCGACCCCGCCGTCGACGGCCCCCACCGGCCGGTCCACCTCGTGCTGGCCGACGCGGGCGCCCACGGCGTCATCGCCGACCCGGTCCGGGCCCAAGCCCGGGCCAGGGAGATCCGGCAGGAACTGCGCTTCACCCACGGCACTTCACGCAGCGACCGCAGCCCCCGCCGCAGGAAGACGAACACCCAGCCCCCGGCCCCCCACGTCCCCGCCCCCTACACCCTGCGTGAGCGGCCCTCGACGTGGCCGCCGCACGAGCCCGGCGCCGACGACAGCCCGATCATCGCCGCCCGCGACCAGAGCGCCATCGACTCGACGTACGAGGCCGCGGTCGAGCGCGCCCGGCGCGAGAAGGCCGCCCGGCAGCGCAGTTGAGAGTCGGCGAGCTCCGCGACACGGGCGGTGCCGTCCAGCGGACCGCTGAGTAGAGTGCCGGTGACGGTGCGAGGCCGTGCGCGCCGGAGCGACCCCGCCGCACCCCGCCGCGGGCTTTCCTCGTCGATGCGCGCGAGAACCCCGTCCCGGGCCGGCATGTACTCCGCACCGGGTCGTCTTGACCGGGTCGGTGAGCGCCTGCTCGATGGTCTCCGGGTTGGTCGGCATCGCTCCGCTCAGGTCGCGTTGGGCGGCAGGCTCGTGACGGGGGCCGTGGCGGGGGTGGTGGGCGCGGGAGCAGAGCCGGAGGGGGCGTTCGGAGAGGTGGGGGCGGGAGCCGTGCCCGGGGCCGGCGTGGTGGTGGTGGTGCGGATGCCGGTGGCGATCTGGTCCAGCACGGCGGGCAGCGGCGCCCGCGGGTCGTCGTCGACCGAGCCGACCAGGGTGGTGTAGCCGCCACCGGGGGCCGGCAGGGCGATCAGCAGCAGGTAGCCGGGGCTCGCCTGCTGCGGGAGCACGTGCCAGCGGACCGCGAAGCCGCCCAGCCCCGCCACCGTGACCGGCCCGCTGGTCAGCTCCTGGTGCGAGACGAGCGGGCCGAAGATCTGGGGGGCGTAGTCGGACATGGTGCGGCGGGCCACCGTCTCGGCGTCGGGGCCGTCGGTGGGTCGGCTGTCGACCGTGAAGTTGCCCCGGACGCAGCCACCGGGGGTGGCGCACTGGTAGGCGCCGGTGACCAGCAGGGCGGCGGTCGAGGCGTCGTGCTCGGCGGAGTCCCAACCGCTGGGCAGCGGGATGCTCCAGTCGTGCACCGCGTCCCGCACGCTGCCGCCGTCGGGCGAGACCGGGGACTGGCTCTGCGGGGAG
This sequence comes from Kitasatospora sp. NBC_01287, assembly GCF_026340565.1. NCBI lineage: Bacteria > Bacillati > Actinomycetota > Actinomycetes > Kitasatosporales > Streptomycetaceae > Kitasatospora > Kitasatospora sp. NBC_01287. The sequence goes on along the minus strand of NZ_JAPEPB010000001.1, from coordinate 6,652,183 downwards.
CCGCCCGGTGCCGGGGCGGCTCCGGCGGGGTCCGACGGGTCGCCGTCACCCGGGGTGGCGGGGGCACCCGTGGGAGGCGCGCCCGCGCCGGGCAGCGGGCCCGGCAGGACGGGGACGGCCGCGCTGGGGGCGCGGTCGTTCCGCCCCGAGCCCTTGACCAGCGAGATGGAGACCCCGGCCGTGACCATGATGAGCGCGAGGGCGCCGACCAGGATGCCGGTGATCAGTCCGGTGCGCTTGCCCGGGGCCGGGGCCAGGGCCGTGCCCGGGAGCGGCGGCAGGGGCGGCTGGCCGTGGTGCGCCGCCGGGTACGGGGGCGGGCCGGGCCGCGGGTAGCCGGGGGACGGCTGGTAGCCGTACGGCGGCGGCCCGGACGGCGGCGGTGGGAGCGGTGGCGCGGGGGCGAGCGCGGCGGCCGGGAAACCGTAGCCGCCGATCGACTCGGGCTCGGGGATCGCCGGGTGCCCGTAGGCGGGCGAGGCGTCGGAGAGCGAGGTGGCGGGCTCCGAGGGCCCGGCGGCGACCGGCCGCGCCGACGGCTGGGGCACCACCGGCTGGGGCACCACCGGCTGGGGCGCCATGGGCTGCCGCGCGACCGGCGGTACGGGCGGAGGCACGACCGGCGGCGCGAGCGGCAGCGCGGGCAGCGGCGCGGGCAGCGGTCGGGGGGCAACAACCGCCGGCGGCAGCGGCCGGGTCCTGGCGGTCCAGGTGGCGCCGTCCCAGAAACGCTCGTGCCCGACTCCGCCACCCGGGGCGGGCTCCGGGTCGGGGTACCAGCCGGGAGGAGTGGAGTTGCTCACCGCCGTACCGTATCGGGCCCGGTGAAGCCGCGTCAGCGGTGCCCTGACCTGCGGCCGTCCGGGCGGGTTGGGCCGCGCCGGACCGCGCGCCTGCCAGGATGGCCGCATGCGCATCGCTGTCACCGGTTCCTCGGGCCTGATCGGCTCCGCCCTCGTCCGTTCACTGCTGGCCGACGGCCACCAGGTGGTCCGGCTGGTCCGGCACCGCGACTCGCTCGGACCGCGCCCCGACGGCTCGGTGGCGATCGGTTGGAACCCGGCGCGCGGCGAGCTGGACCGCGCCGGCCTCGACGGGGTGCACGCGGTGGTGCACCTGGCGGGCGCCGGGGTCGCGGACCACCGCTGGACGGACGCCTACAAGCAGGAGATCCGCGACAGCCGGGTGCTGGGCACCCGCACCCTGGCCGCCGCGCTGCCGGGTCTGGACGCACCGCCGAGCGTCCTGATCAGCGGCTCGGCGGTGGGCTACTACGGGCAGACCGGCGACCGGGTGATCGACGAGGCGGCGCCGGCCGGCGACGACTTCCTGGCCCGGGTCTGCGTGGACTGGGAGGGCGCGGCCCGCCCGGCCGCCGAGGCGGGGATCCGGGTGGTGCATCCGCGGACCGGGCTGGTGCTGACCGCCGCGGGCGGGGCCGGCGGGCGACTGTTCCCGCTCTTCCGCCTCGGGCTCGGCGGACGGCTGGGCTCGGGCGGGCAGTACTGGAGCTTCATCTCGCTGACCGACCAGGTCGCGGCGCTGCGCTTCCTGGTGGAGCACCCCGAGCTGAGCGGCCCGGTCAACCTGACCGCGCCGGAGCCGGTCACCAACGCCGAGCTGACGGCGGCGCTCGGCCGGGTGCTGCGGCGGCCCACGCCGTTCCCGGTGCCGGAGTTCGCGCTGAAGCTGGCGCTGGGCGAGATGGCGGTGGAGGTGGTGGGCAGTCACCGGGTGGTGCCGGGCAAGCTGCTGGCGGCCGGCTTCGAGTTCGCCCACCCGGGGGTGGACGCGGCGGTCCGCGCGGCCGTCTGACGCCACGCGACGGTTCCCCGGATGGCGCCCCGGATGGCGCCCAGGGTGGCGCCCAGGGTGGCGCCCAGGGTGGCGCCCAGGGTGGCGCCCAGGGGCGCACGCGACGGCGCACGACGCGCACGCGTGCCCCTCGGGCGTGCCACCGGCGCGGTGTGGCGCCCACCGATCCGAGCGAATGCCCCTGCCTGATCAAGCTGCTGACGGGGCATCACCCGTTCGAATCGTCCCGGCACACTCCGCAGCCGGCCGCCGGCCGGAGCTCCGGGACCAGGGAGGGAGCTCGCCCGTGACCCCACACGACATCACCCGCCGCAGCCGCGCCGACGACCCTGACGTGGTCGTGGTCGGCGCGGGGCTGGCCGGACTGGCCGCCGCCCGGTCGCTGACCTCCGCCGGACTGCACGTCCAGGTGCTGGAGGCGACCGAACGGATCGGCGGTCGGATGGCCGGCCACCAGCTGGACGGCTACCGGCTGGACCACGGCGGTCAACTGCTCAACACCGGTTTCCCCGAGCTGGTCCGCCGGCTCGACCTGGACGGCCTGGCGCTGCGCCCGCTGGCCCCGGGGGTGCTGGTGCACAGCGGCGGCCGCCGCTACCGGGTCGGCGACCCGCAGTTGCCGACCGCCCGGCAGGCCGCCACCCGCTCCTCGCTAGGCAGCCCGCTGGAGAAGGCGCGGCTGGGCACCATGCTGAGCAGGCTGGCCGCCACCCCGGCGCCCAAGCTGCTGGCCCGCCAGGAGACCAGCACCGCCCGCGCGCTGGCCGAGCGCGGGCTGCCCCTGAAGATGGTCGACGGCTTCCTGCGGCCGCTGCTCACGGCTCTGCTGAGCGATCCGGCGCTGGGCACCAGCAGCCGGGTCGCCGATCTGGTGCTGCGCGGCTACGCCCGCGGTCGGCTCGCCCTGCCCGCCGCCGGCACCGCGGCGGTCCCCGGTCAGCTGGCCGGCGCGCTGCCGCCCGGCACCGTGCGCCTGGGCGTTCGGGTCACGGCGATCGGCGCGGACGGGGTGTGGACCGAGGAGCACGGCCGGCTCGGGGCCCGCGCGGTGGTGCTGGCCACCGACGCCCGCTCGGCCACCGACCTGCTGCCGGGTCTGCGACTGCCCGAGTTCCACCCGGTGACGACGTACTACCACACCACCGGCGGCACGCCGCTGAGCGAAGCCGTCCTCCTGCTGGACGGCGACCGCACGCAGGGCCCCGCGCCGGTCTCGCACTCGCTGGTGCTCAGCCAGGTGCACGAGTCCTACGCCCCGGCCGGCCGCTCGCTGGTGGCCACCACCGTGCTCGGCCGGCGCGGGTTCGGCTCCGGCGGCCCCGCCGCGCTGGAACCGGCGGTGCGGGAGCGGCTGGCGCGGCTGTACGGGGTGTCGGCGCGCGAGTGGGAGTTCCTGAGCGTGCGCCACCTGCCGGACGCGGTGCCGGCCATGCCGCCGCCGCACAACTTCCGTCGCCCGGTGCGGGTGCTGGCCGGGCTGTACGTCTGCGGGGACCACCGGGACACCAGCAGCGCGCAGGGGGCGCTGGTCTCGGGCCGGCGGGCGGCCGAGGCCGTGCTGCACGACCTGGGCGTGACCGGCGAGACCGAGTCGGGGCAGGAGCGGGAGGCGGCCTGACGGATCGTCAACGACCGGGCGGGGTGACGGCACTGTCCGCCGCCGCCCCGCCGAAGGGCCCGTCCGGGTGCTCAGGGCCCGTGTCTCAGAGCACCCCCGCCTGTCGGGCCGCCTCCTCGAAGGCGCGGGCCGCCGCGCTGCCCCGGTAGGGCGCGAGCCTGCGGTGGAAGTCGCGCAGGTACTCCACCGTGCGGGCCGAGCGCATCTCCCCGGCCGCCCGCAGCGCCTCGGTGGCCAACGCGCAGGACTCGTCCACGTCACCCAGGCCGAGCCGGGCGGCGGAGAGCACGATCCGGCAGAAGACCCGGCTGCGCGCGTACGCGGCCCCGCGCAGCCGCAGCGACTTCTCGGCGTGCTGGGCGGCCGGGCGCCACTGCTGCAGGTCGCGGTAGCAGTGGGCGAACTCGTCGGCCAGCTGCGCCTCGTCGAAGAACCGGGCCCAGGAGGGCAGTTCGTCGCCGCTGCGGGCCAGCGCCAGTGCCCGCTCGGAGCGGACCAGCGCGGTGGTGCAGGAGCGGACGTCGCCCAGCACCCCGTGCCCGCGCGCCTCGGCTGCGTGCATCAGCGACTGGACCGTGGCCGGGGCCGCCGTGCCCACGCCCTGCTGGGCCACCCTGGCCAGCTGGACCGCCTCCCGGCCGTGGCCGAGATGGACCGCCTGCTGGCTCATGGTGATCAGCACGTAGCCGCCGAGCACCCGGTCACCCGCGGCCTGGGAGAGCCGCAGCGCCTGGACGAAGTAGCGCTGCGCCAGGCCGTGCGCGGCGATGTCGAAGGAGGTCCACCCGGCCAGCCGGGTCAGGTCGGCGACCGCCGCGAAGAGCGCGCGGCCGATCTGCTCGCCGTAGCGGCCGCGCAGCATCGGCTCGGCCTCGCTCTCCAGGTAGCGCACCAGCGCCTGGCGGGCGTGACCGCCGCCGTAGGCGTTGTCCAGCGCCCGGAACAGGTCACCGACCGCGCGCACGGCGGCGATGTCGCCGCGGCCGACCCGCAGCCCCGCCCGCTGCGGCCGGCCGGCCGGCTCGGCACCGGGACCGCCCTGCCCGGGCAGCGCCGCCGTCCGGGTTCCGGAGACCAGCGGGCGGCGGGCCTGCGAGGGCACCCGGCCGGCCGGCGTGCCGCGGACCCCGGGCGCGGTGGTGACGGTGGCGGTGGCGGTCCGGGACGGCTGGTCGCCGTGCTCGGCGGTCGGGTCGAGCCGGGCCAGCGGTCCGTCCGGTCCCGAGACGTAGATCCCCGCCGAGCCGTCCCTGGCCACCTGCTCGTCGCCGCGCCCGATCAGCCAGTCCCGGCTGGGCACCACCAGGCCGGCCGGGGTGAAGGCGATCCGGCGCAGCTCCGACTGCGGCCCGGTGTCCTTGCGCCACATGCTGGCGACGATGTCCACGGCCTCCTGCGGGGTCTCGGCGAACTCCAGGCCCGCGTAGACCGGCGCGCAGGCGTCCAGGCCGATGTCCTGGGCGGAGAGCCGCCGGCCGAGCCGCCGGGTGAAGACCTCGGCGATCAGCGCCGGGGTGGCGCCGCGCGGCTGCTGACCACGCAGCCAGCGGGTCACCGAGGTCTTGTCGTAGCGCAGGTCGAGCCCGTGCTCCAGGCCCAGTTGGTCGACCCGGCGGGCCAGGCCGGCGTGGGAGAAGCCGGCCTCCTCGATCAGTGCGGCGAGCAGTGGGTTCTGCGCGCGGCCCACGTCGGCGCGGGCGGCGACCTCCTGGTCCGCGGCGTGCGGCAGGACGCCCATCACGTGGTCGTGCTCCTCCTCGGGGACGTGATCGGCATCGCGATCGGCATCGCGATCGCCGGCAAGGTCACCGGCGCCGTCGATGACGTGGTCGATCGCGTGGTCGATCGCGTGGTCGATGGTGTGATCGTCGGTGCGGTCCGGCCCGTGGCTGCCCGGGTCGTGGCTGCCCGGGCCGTGGTGGAGCCCGTCCGCGGCCCGCGCCAAGTGCTGGAGTTCGCCGGGCGCCGGGTGGAGTTCGCCGGGCACGGGCGGCCGGCGCTCCAGCAGCGCCGTGCCGTCGTGTCGCTGCCCGGGCAGGGCGGCCGCAGCGGGACGGTCCGGCTCGCCGCGGCGTTCGTGCGGGTCCAGCGGGTCGAGCGGACCATAGGCCGGACTGTCGGTTGCAGGCCGTTGGGGCATGTCAGTCAACACCTCTCGGACGCCGCGGTCCGGGCCCCCGGTGCCGTGCGCGACGCCCCTATCGGGAATCGGCGTGAATGTAGCGAGCATTCGGGCGCTATGGGCGGATCTGCGCGAGCAATCCTCCGAACGGGTGAAGGACAGGCGTCCGTTCTGAGGAAGGTGCGGCGTTGGGGGTTTGCGTGGCGCACCGCCTTCGCGCCGTTGGGCGCCCTGGCGCCGGACACCATGGCCGGAGCACCGGATATGGCGGTCCGTCACACCCGCAGCCCTTCCGGGGGGCGGCGCCGATCTGACAGCATGTCCGGCACCATGGATGACCTGGAGCGGCTGCCGAGCGAGCACGTGAGCGACCACGTGAGCAGCCGCCTGGCCGGCGGCCCGAGCGACCCCGCGACCGACCACCCGGGCACTGCGGCCCCGGGCGCACCGGCCCCGAGCGCCCCGGTCACCCCGCCCGGCGAACGGGCTGCTGCTACCGCACTGCGCCGGCTGCTCGACCTGCTGGCCACCGACGCCGCCGTCGAGGAGTTCCCCGAGCCGCTCGCCGAGGCCCGCCGCCGCGGCGCCTCCCCCGCCGAGCTGGCCGAGCTCGACGAGGCCGTCCGGCAGGCCCTGCTGGTGCACCGCAGGCTGCGTCAGCACCGCCGCCGCGAGGCCGAGTTGACGGCCCTCTTCGACACCGCCACCGACCTGGCCGCCTCCCGCGACCTGGACCCGGTGCTGCGCGCGATCGTCCGCCGGGCCCGGCTGCTGCTGGGCACCGACACCGCCTATCTGACGCTGCCCGACACCGCCGCGGGTGACACCTACATGCGGGTCACCGACGGCTCGGTCTCGCCGCTCTTCCAGCACCTGCGGCTGAGCCTGGGCGACGGGCTCGGCGGCCTGGTCGCGCAGAGCGCCCGCCCCTACGCGACCGCCGACTACCGCGCCGACCAGCGCTTCCGGCACACCGGGCGGATCGACGCCGGGGTGCTGGAGGAGGGCCTGGTAGCGATCCTCGGCGTGCCGCTGCTGCTCGGCGACACCGTGGTGGGGGTGCTCTTCGCCGCCGACCGGGCACCGCGCGCCTTCACCCCCGATCAGGTGGCCCTGCTCTGCTCGCTGGCCGCGCACGCCGCAGTCGCGCTGGACACCGCCAAGGCCCTGGCCGACAGCCGGGCCGCGCTGGCCGAGCTGAACGCGGCCAACACCGTGATCCAGGCGCACGCGGCCGCCGTCCAGCGCGCCGAGCGGGCCCACGACCGGCTCACCGAACTGGTGCTGCGCGGGGCCGACGTGGCGCAGGTGGCCGACGAGGTGGCGCTGCTGCTCGGCGGCGAGGTCACCGTGCACGACGCCGAGGGCCACCCGCTGGCCGGCCGGGCCGGCGGGGCGCGCCGGGCCGCCGAGGCGGTGGAGCGGGCCAGGACCGAGGGTCGGGCGGTGCGGCACGGCGACAGCTGGGTCTGCGCGGTGCTGGCCGGGCCCGCGCTGCTGGGCAGCCTGGTGCTGCGCGGGCGGCCCGAGCTGGACGACCCGGACCGGCGGCTCTTCGAGCGGGCCGGGGTGGTCACCGCGCTGCTCCTGCTGCTGCGCCGCTCGGCCGCCGAGGCGGAGCACCGGGTGCGCGGCGAGTTGCTCACCGACCTGCTGACCGCCCCCGGCCGCGATCCCGCCGCCCTGTTGGCCCGCGGTCGGCGGCTCGGCATCGACCTGACCAGGCGCCACCTGGTGCTGGTCGCCGAGACCGCGCCGGACGGGCGGGCCCGACTGGCCGGCGCGGCCGCCCAGTACCTGTTCGGACAGCGCGGCGGCGCGGGCGGCGGACGCGGGGTGAGCGCGGAGCACGGCGAGGCGGTCGTGCTGCTGCTGCCCGACGACGGCGCGACCGGGCCCGAGGCGGCCGCCCGCGCCGCCGCCGAGCGGCTGGCCAGGCTGGCCGGCCAGCCGGTGACGGTCGGTGCGGGGCCGTCCGCCGCCGGGCCGCCCGCGCTGGCCGCCGCGCACGCCGAGGCGCTGCGCTGCGTGCGGGCACTGCGGGCACTGGGCCGCGGCGGGCAGGGCGCCGCCGCCGAGTCACTGGGCTTCCTCGGCGTGCTGCTCGCCGACGGCCCCGAGGTGGCCGGCTTCGTCGCCCGGACGCTGGGCCCGCTGCTGGCCTACGACGAGCGGCGCGGCACCGAGCTGGTCGGCACGCTGCGTGCCTACTTCGCCTGCGGCGGCAGCCTGACCCGGGCCAAGGAGGAGCTGCACGTGCACGTGAACACCGTGGTGCAGCGGCTGGAGCGGGTGGCCGCGCTGCTCGGCCCGGACTGGAACGAGCCGGCCCGGGCACTCGAACTGCAGCTCGCGCTGCGGCTGCGGCTACTGGCCGACGGCCCCTTCAAGGAGACGGACGGCCGCTTCGAGCAGGTGGACGGCCCCTTCGAGCAGGTGAGCGACCGGGCGTACAGTGGCGAGGTTGGTCGCGAACACCTGGGCAAGGAGCAGCGGTGAGCGAGAACGTGCGATTCGTCCGGATGCGCATAGGCGAAGGCGCGGTGCCGTACCAGGAGGCCTGGGAGGAGCAGCAGCGGCTGCACGCGCTGCGGCTGGCCGACGAGATCCCTGACACCGTGCTGCTGCTGGAGCACCCGCCGGTCTTCACCGCCGGCAAGCGGACCAAGCCCGAGGACCTGCCGCTGGACGACACCCCCGTCGTGCAGGTCAACCGGGGCGGCGAGGGCACCTGGCACGGTCCGGGCCAGCTGGTCGGCTACCCGATCGTCAAGCTGCCCGAGCCGATGGACGTGGTCGCCTACGTCCGCCGCCTGGAGGAGGCGCTGATCCGCGCCTGCGGCGACTTCGGGGTGGCGAGCAGTCGGGTGGAGGGGCGCAGCGGGGTCTGGGTGCTGGGCCGGGAGCTGCCGGACGCCGTCCTCGACCCGGCCAAGGTCGTCGACATCGGCAAGCTGACCCTGCGGCTGGGCCTGCCGCTGGGCATCGACCCGCGGCTGGCCGGTCCCGAGTACGCGCCCTCCAACGCCGGCCAGCGCGGCGACGACCGCAAGCTCGCCGCGATCGGGGTGCGGGTGGCGCGCGGGGTGACCATGCACGGGTTCGCGCTCAACTGCAACCCCGACATGACCTGGTTCGACCGGATCATCCCGTGCGGGATCCGGGACGCCGGGGTCGGCTCGCTGGCCACCGAGCTGGGCCGGGACGTGCCGGTCGCCGAGGTGGCGCCGGTGGTGGAGCGGCGGCTGGCGGAGGTCTTCGCCGAGCTGCCCGAACCCGCGCTGGCCCGCTGACCCGGCCGGGCCGCCGCTGAGAGCGCCGGGAATCTCGCGGCGGCGACGGCTGTTGCCCTGCGAATGCGGGGCGTGAGCCCGGCGCAGACCCTACAAGCACAGGCGTACCCTGGGGGTACCCCGTCTACTTCTTCGAGGAGCCGCACGTGTCCGCTGTCGCGCCCGACGGCAGGAAGCTTCTCCGCCTGGAGGTCCGCAACAGCGAGACCCCCATCGAGCGGAAGCCCGAGTGGATCAAGACCCGCGCGAAGATGGGCCCGGAGTACAACGCCCTCCAGTCGCTGGTGAAGAAGGAGGGGCTGCACACGGTCTGCCAGGAGGCCGGCTGCCCCAACATCTTCGAGTGCTGGGAGGACCGCGAGGCGACCTTCCTGATCGGCGGGGACCAGTGCACCCGGCGCTGCGACTTCTGCCAGATCGACACCGGCAAGCCCGCCGACCTCGACCGTGACGAGCCGCGCCGGGTCGCCGAGTCCATCGTCACCATGGACCTGAACTACGCCACCATCACCGGCGTCGCCCGTGACGACCTGCCCGACGGCGGTGCCTGGCTCTACGCCGAGACCGTCCGCCAGGTGCACGCGCTGACGGCCGAGCGGGCCGGCGGGCGCACCGGCGTCGAGCTGCTGATCCCGGACTTCAACGCGGTGCCCGAACAGCTGGCCGAGGTCTTCTCCTCCCGCCCCCAGGTGCTGGCGCACAACGTCGAGACGGTGCCGCGGATCTTCAAGCGGATCCGCCCGGCCTTCCGCTACGAGCGGTCGCTGGACGTCATCACCCAGGCCCGCGCGGCCGGACTGGTGACCAAGTCCAACCTGATCCTGGGCATGGGCGAGACCCGCGAGGAGATCAGCCAGGCGCTGGCCGACCTGGTCGGCGCGGGCTGCGAGCTGATCACCATCACGCAGTACCTGCGCCCCTCGCTGCGCCACCACCCGGTGGAGCGCTGGGTCAAGCCGCAGGAGTTCGTGGAGTTGCAGGAGGAGGCCGAGGAGCTGGGCTTCGCGGGCGTCATGTCCGGGCCGCTGGTGCGCTCCTCCTACCGCGCGGGCCGGCTCTACCGGCAGGCGCTGGAGCGGCGCGAGCAGGCCGCGGTCTGACCGGTCGCGATCGCGGTCCGGTGGTCCGGTGGTCCGGTGGTCCGGCTGCGGTTCGCTGTTCGCGGGGCCCGGAGGAGACTCCGGGCCCCGCGCGTTTCGGCGGGTACCTCCCGGTTTCACCGGGGCTTGACCGGCGGGTCACGGGGGCTTAACAACGGTGGCCGAGACTGGACGCGGGCTCGGCGAGGGGAGTGGCCGCAATGCGTACCACGATCGGCACGGCGATCAGGCTGGCGGAGAGCGTGCTGCTGGCCGGTGGCCGGCGGCAGGCGCGGCTGAACGCCTGGTCGGCGGTCTGCGAGAACCGCCGCCACGCGGCGGACCGGGAGGCCGCCCGGGCGAGCCTGTCGGCGGCCGGGGGCCGCTGAGTCGCGAACGCCGGGTGACGGAGGCCGAGCCGGGCGGGGAGCGGCCGGACGCAGCCGGACGAGGCCGGGCCTCCCGCGTGGGGTAACGATTTCCCGCTCGGTTACGCCGAATCGGGACCGGGCTTCGTGATCCGATGTCCCCGCCACGTAGCATGGCCTTCATGGCGAGGGAAACAACCGAGACACCTGGACGACTGGCGCAGATCCGCCAGGCGTACACCATGACCAAGAAGGTCGACAGCAAGATCGGCCTGATCATCGGGGGCGTCGGCCTCCTCACCTTCGGCGTGTTCCTCGCCATCGGTTTCCTGATCGGTCACCCCATCATCGTGGGGCTCCTGGGCTTCATCCTGGGCTTCCTGGCCGCGGCGATCGTCTTCGGCCGCCGGGCCGAGCGGGCCGCTTTCGGCCAGATGGAAGGCCAGCCGGGCGCCGCCGCGGCGGTGCTGAACAACATCAAGCGCGGCTGGAACGCCAACCCGACCCCGGTCGCGGTCACCCGCAACCAGGACGCGGTCTACCGCGCCGTCGGCCGTCCCGGCATCGCGCTGATCGGCGAGGGCAACCCGAACCGGGTCCGCCCGCTGCTCGCCGCCGAGAAGCGGAAGATGGCCCGGGTGGTCGCCGACGTGCCGGTGCACGACATCATGGTCGGCGACGGGCCGGGTGAGGTGCCACTGAAGAAGCTGCAGGTCCACCTGATGCGCCTGCCGCGCTCGATCACCCCCGGCCAGGTCACCGAGACCAACGACCGCCTGCGCGCGTTGGGCGACCTGCTCTCCAAGGCGCCGATCCCCAAGGGCCCGATGCCCAAGGGCGCCCGGCTGCCCAAGGGCGGCCAGGCTCGCTGAGCCGCTCCGTCCTCCTCCAGCGCGCTGCCCGTACGCCGCTGCTGCCACGCAGAAGGCCCCGCCACCGGCGGGGCCTTCTCTCATTCCGTGCTCCGACTGACCGCGGCACCGACCCCGGGGGCTGCCCGGACGCGCCTCGATCAGACCCGCACCGATCAGACCCGCACCGATCAGACCCGCACCTCGATCGTGGCGACCGCCTTGTCGTGCAGGCCGCGGGTGTCGCGGTCCCAGACCGCGGCGGGCACCACCAGGCAGAGCAGCACGGTGCGCAGCAGCACCTGCGGAATGGTCGCCCGCCCGCCGTCCAGCCGCACCACCCGCAGGCCGAAGAGCCGCTTGCCGATGGTGGTCCCGGTGGTGGCGAGCAGCAGCGCGCTCATCGCGAAGAAGACCGGCAGGCTGATCAGGTTGGCCTTGGCCGCGTCCCCGTGGGCCAGCGTGCCGTAGGCGATCAGGCTGGCGATCCAGCCGTCCACGCAGAGCGCGCCGATCCGCCGGCCGGGGCCCGCCATCGAGCCCGAGCCCTCACGCGGGCGGCCGAGCCGCTCACCGCGGTAGCCGAAGTCGGCGCCCATCCGCTCGGCGGTGGCCTTCGGGCCGTCCAGCCACGATCCCAGTGCTTCTCTGCTGTCCACGAACCCACAGTAGCCCGGCACATCGGCCCGACCGGCGCCGACTCCCCCTGCGGGTGAATCCGCGTGTCCCACCCGCCGGAAGTGGTTCAGACCAATTTTTGGGAACACCACTGACCACGACACGTTTTGCCCCCACCCGGGTGACTTTGCCGCCCGTTCGGGCCCGCTGGTTAACATGGGCGAAACGATCGGGTCACCACAAGGAAACGGCCTGTTCCTAGGGTGGCCCCCACCGTGGCCGGTTGGGACGACTGGCCCGTGCAGGTCTGATCCCGGCCCTCGTCGCGGTCGGGCAGAGGAGGACATCGATGTTCAAGAATGCGGATGAGGTCAAGGCCTACATCGCGGAGAACGACATCAAGTTCGTGGATGTGCGGTTCTGCGACCTGCCGGGTGTCATGCAGCACTTCGCGGTTCCGGCGGCCACCTTCGACCCCGCCGAGACCCTGATGTTCGACGGCTCTTCGATCCGCGGGTTCCAGGCGATCCACGAGTCGGACATGGCCCTGGTCCCCGACCTCGCCACCGCCCGGCTGGACCCGTTCCGCAAGGAGAAGCACCTCAACATCAACTTCTTCATCCAGGACCCGATCACCGGCGAGGCCTACAGCCGCGACCCACGCAACGTCGCGAAGAAGGCCGAGGCCTACCTCGCCTCGTCCGGCATCGCCGACACCGCCTTCTTCGGGCCCGAGGCCGAGTTCTACGTCTTCGACGAGGCCCGCTTCGAGACCAGCGCGAACGCCTCGTACTACCACATCGACTCCGAGGCCGGCGCCTGGAACAGCGGCCGGATCGAGGAGGGCGGCAACCGCGGCTACAAGGTCAAGTACAAGGGCGGCTACTTCCCGATCCCGCCGGTCGACCACTTCGCCGACCTGCGCGCCGAGATGTCGCTGGAGCTGGGCAACTCCGGTCTGCAGGTGGAGCGTCAGCACCACGAGGTCGGCACGGCCGGCCAGGCCGAGATCAACTACCGCTTCAACACCCTGCTGCACGCGGCCGACGACCTGATGCTCTTCAAGTACATCATCAAGAACGTCGCCTGGCGGAACGGCAAGACGGCCACCTTCATGCCGAAGCCGATCTTCGGCGACAACGGCTCGGGCATGCACGTGCACCAGTCGCTCTGGGCCGAGGGCTCCCCGCTCTTCTACGACGAGCAGGGCTACGCGGGCCTCTCCGACACCGCCCGCTACTACATCGGCGGGCTGCTCAAGCACGCGCCCTCGCTGCTGGCCTTCACCAACCCCACGGTGAACTCCTACCACCGCCTGGTCCCCGGCTTCGAGGCCCCGGTCAACCTGGTCTACTCGCAGCGCAACCGCTCGGCGGCGATCCGCATCCCGATCACCGGCTCCAACGCCAAGGCCAAGCGCATCGAGTTCCGCGCCCCCGACCCGTCCTCCAACCCCTACCTCGCCTTCTCGGCGATGCTGATGGCCGGCCTGGACGGCGTCAAGAACAAGATCGAGCCCCTCCAGCCGGTCGACAAGGACCTCTACGAGCTCGCCCCCGACGAGCACGCCGGCGTCCCCCAGGTCCCCGCCTCCCTCCCCGCCGTCCTCACGGCCCTGGAGCAGGACCACGAGTACCTCCTCGCAGGCGGCGTCTTCACCCCGGACCTGATCGAGACCTGGATCGACTACAAGCGCACCAACGAGATCGCCCCGATCGCCCTGCGGCCGCACCCGCACGAGTTCGAGCTGTACTACGACCTGTAGGCCCCCCTCTGACCTGCGGAAACGCAGTTCGATCTCTCATCGTTTCCGCGGGTCAGGAACCATCCTGACCCGCGCAAACGCTGTCTTCGAACCCGCCGTCGACCGTCTGGCGGCTCGCGATGTGAAATGAGAGTGAAACGGAGAACGGGTCCGCAGAGCGCCCGAGCCCATCAGCTTCTCCTGTGCATGGCCGACAGGTGGCCCTCACCGGACGGGAAGCGGTACCGAGGATCTTGTTGCCCTGCGGCGAGTTCGAGCTGTACCCCACAGCCGCAGCGCTATCAGTAGCGATCTTCTACCGCGGAGCGTGAACGGTTCCTCCATCTCGGCCACAGCCCTGGCAGCTTGCGTGCCCTGGCGGCGGCCGGGCCGAGTCCTTCGAGATCGCCGTGCACTACCAGGGTGACCTCGACGAGCAGGCGTGCGCGCAGGTCCTGCACAACGCGCTCGCCGCCGCCGGGTCCGGCGTCGCGGCCGCCGCCCTGCTGCGGGTGGCCGACGACCCCGCGCTCGGCCTGGACCTCGACCAGTGGGAGCACCTGCACCGCATCGCCACCGAGCTGAGCCTGCGCGTGGTCGAGGACCTGGGCGGCGCGAACGGTGACGGCACCACCACGGCCGACGACCGGCCGGCCGGCCCGGCCGCCGGGTGAGCAGCACCGCCCGGCTCGGGCTCGCCCCAGGTGCCGGGCTCGCCCTCTGGGCCACCGACGCCGGCCTCCCAGAGGGCTGCGCGGTCAGCGCCGACGGCCGCCGATGCGGCGGTCGTCGGCCAGTGCGGTCAGCGGGCCGTACTCGCAGGCAAGCTGGCTCCACGTCAGAACCTCGCCACAGCGGGCGGGGAACTCCTGCGGGTTGAACTCGGGCATGGTCCAGGTGCCAGTGCCCCGGTCCCGCAGCCACAGGTCCCCGTCACCGTCGACCACAGTCGGCGGGACCGGTACGGGCTCGGCCTGATCGGTGGGCTCCCAGGTGACCCGGCCCGGGTGGGAAACGCGGCGCAGCTCGGTGGTGGCCAGCCGCGCGGCCAAGTCACGGGAGGACTCTTCGGCGTCCTTGACCGACGCGAGTCGGAATGCGTCGTCAAGTACGGGCAGGGCTGGATTCTTGCTGCGCTTTGAACTCATACGCTGACTACCTCCGGTGGGGGGCGTCACATCCGTTATGGCACCCCGTAGAGGAACACGGTATCCGAGGCGGGCGCCGGACCGGCTACGACCACTGTCCAGGTGGAGGCGCTGGAAGACACCGGGCGATGGGGCCAGGTGGTGAGCTGGTCCTGGACGTGGCGCAACCCGTGGTGGTAGCGCTCAGATATGGCGGTCCGGGTCTGAGAAGGTGAGGCCGCCGGGTGCGGGCGCAGTCTCGCCGGGCGGCTGGCGGAAGTCGGCGCCCTGCTCGACCGGCAGCAGCCGCTACCGCAGTCCGGCGTAGGCGGCTCCGCTCTCGGCGGGTGACGGCTCGACCGAGGATGCGGCCGATGGCTGCACCGCGTGGGTGACGGCTCCCGCAGTGCGCACCGCGCCACCGTGCCCCCGCCCGCAGACGGGCCGGTGCTGACGCGAGTGGTCGCGTGCCCCGGGTCTCCGGGGAGTTCCGGCGGCCGTCCTACTGAGTGGTGAACCCCTTGCCGACCGCGTAGACGATGTCGTCGTTTGAGGTACTTGTCGCCGATGGTCACATCGTAGGTGGCCAGGTTCGAGGTGATGGATGCCCGGGCCTGAGCCTTGACCGGAGCCGGGGCGTCCTTCAGAGCGCCGAGCGATGCGGCCAGGCCCTCGGTCTGCGAGGCGATGGTCTTCAGCAGCGTCGGCTTCCCACCACGCGAGCTACTCCACCTGCAGATCCGCAACCGCGCCGAGCAACAGGACCCCGACTGGCACAAGCGCTACGCGGTGCGGTCCGGCATCGAGGGCACCGTCTGCGAGTTCGCCCACGGCCACGGCATGCGCCGATGCTGCTAGCGCGGACAGGCCAAGGCACACCTGCAACACGTCCTCACCGCGATCGCCGTCAGCATCGAACGGCTCAGCCGACAGCTGCTGCGCGTCCTGCGCGAGCACGACGAGGAACCGGCGTTGGGCGACTTCACCCAGCTCACAGCACATGATCGTGCTGCCTCTGGGTCTCTCCCCCACGTTCCATGCGAGTCGGCGGCGCAGCATTGCGTCGGGCCGCGGTGGGCCGCTTTGATCTCTCCGCCACCGCGCGGCGGTACATACTTGCTCCATGATCGACGTCCCTGGGGAACTGATAGCCGCACTCGACGCCTTCGTACGAACACTCAGCGAATGCGGCTACCCGGGCTGGGCCCGCAGGATGGAGCGCGGACGATCGAAGATCGCAGCGGGGGACGCTCAAGGACTGGACATCGTCCTGAACGCGTACGGCGGCACTGGGAGCCTCAACGACCTCCCGTTCACCGACGACCACCCCGTCAAGGTGTTGAGCGCCGAGGTACGTGAGCGGTGCGCGGCCGTCCGCACCCAGCTCCACCGGACCGAGCGGGCCGAGACCTGACGCCCCGCGGCCGCGCCGGCCCGAAGTCTTCGTTGGGCCTGCCCGGCCGCGGCCAGCTCCCGGGGCAGCGCCGCGGGGGCTGAACAGGCCCTGCGCGGTCCCGTCCCGAACCGCGCAGGGCCTGCGCGCGGTTTCGCCCGTCGATCACGACAGCGCCGTCATCTTCCTCCGGCAGGGGCACCATGAGCGTTCGCGTTTTGTGAGACGCAGGTCCCAACTGGCGGGCGGGAGCGGTTCGTAGGGTGGTGGAGCACCGCCTGACCCGAGGCCTGGTCGGTATCGCGGAAAAGGGCTTCGGCTTCATCGAGCAGGAGGGTGGCGGTCCTGACGTGTTCGCCCACTACTCGAACATCAACGCCAACGGCTTCCTTGAGTTTCTCGAGGGCCAGAAGGTCGAGTTCGACGTCACGCAGTGCCAGAAGGGCCCGCAGGCCGAGAACATTCGCCCGCTGTAGTACATCTGCCACGGCACCCGCCCAGCAGCGAGGGGCCCGCACCCGCATGCACGTGCGATGCGGGCCCGGCATGGCGTCATGACGCACCATGGCCGTGGAGGCTCCTTGCCTCCAGCCTGATGCACAGCGCGCAGCACCCGCCCGCAGCACAGCGACCTGGATCGTGCCGCGGTTCGCACACCTCCGCCGCTCACATGGGGCGTCGTGCAACACCGATCACCTGCACCGCACACGACAGGCGTCTTGCTGGCACCTCCGATTGATACTCCTGGCCCGTCAGCTGCACCCTCCCGCCGTCTGTGGCGCGGAGCGTTCCGATGTCGCGCCGCCCGAGAAGGGTTCTTCGAATTCCCGTTCCCACCCGCTCCTCGCACCGCCCCGTCGCCTCAGGGTTGGCCCTCGCGACCGTCCCGCACCGATTCCGCGCCGATCGCGCCCGCTTCTCCTCGTCTCCGACGACCACTCAACCAACTTCTGCACGAAGCCTGTTGGCGCAGCGAGCGACTGAGGTTCTCGCCCGCCACGCCTACGCGTTCCGGGTTCGGCTCGCCCGGGTGGTGATCGGCATGTCGACCGACCACCAGATCCACACCCTGAGCCGGGAGAACACCACGCCGCTGGTGTCGGCGCCGGCGATGGCCCTGCCGGCGCTCTGACCTCCGGATTCGGCGCTTCCCCTCCCCGCCCCAGGGATGCCTACCGATCACCCACGACCGACAGATGCCGACCCGCCGGTGCCTCACCTGCTGAGCCCCCGGCTCGGCACGCCTGGCAACCGCGGCCGCTCATGCCCGCGTCCCCGTCCGACCGACCCGAGCAGAGGACTTCCTGATGCCGTTCGAGATCACGCACGCGACCGTCCCGGCGCCGGACGGTGTCAGCGAGGCCGCCGTCGTCACGGGGCCGACGTTCGTTCTCGTCCTGGACGGCGCCACCGCCACGGGAGCCGCGACGGGCTGCGCCCACGATGTCGCCTGGTAAGTGCGGCAATTGGCCGACCTGCTGCGCGCGGCTGCTCTCCGCTGGCTCGTACAGCCTGCGGGAGATCCTGCGCACCGCCCTGACCTCGCTGGTCGAGGAGCACGGCCAAAGCTGTGACTTGACGAACGCGGACAGCCCGTCCTCGACCGTCGCGGTGGTCCGCGAGCGGGACGGCATCCTGGACGTCCTGGTGCTCGGCCACTCGCCCGTTGCGCTGCAGCGGAGCAACGGAGCGGTCGAGGTGATCGTCGACGACCGGGCGGCCTACCCCGACTCGTATGCGGAGGAAGCCGTGTGGACGGTCACGTAATTCCCCAGGGGCTGTGGTCAGGTAATTCCCCAGGTCCTCGGTTGGGTTCTGGTGTGATGGGTGTGGACTGATTGCTCACCCGTTCGTACGAAGATATGCTGCAGCTGGAAGCCTCGGAGTCACCTGATTGGCAGTCATGTGGGGTGGGCGGTAGTGGTGGGGGACAGCACAGCGGCGATTGGGTCGGTTCGTGACCTGAGGTCGCTGCCCAAAGCCGAGTTGCACCTGCATCTGCTGGCGGCCATGCGGCCGGCCACGCTGGCGGAACTCGCGGCTGAGGCCGGTCGTACAGCGCCTGATCCGCGCGGGTTCACCTCGTTCGCGGAGTTCCAGCAGGTCTTCCACGAGGCGTACGAGGCCACGTCGGCCCGTCCTGAGAACCTGCAGCGTGTGGTCGCTGAGTTGGTGGAGGACACCGCCGCCGATGGCGGTGTCTGGGTGCAGCCGCACTTCGACCCGCACAGCTATGCGCAGTTCGGGTCTGCGGATCACGTCCTGGAGATGGTCGTTGATGCCGGCCGACAGGCCGGAGAGCGTTGCGGCGTCGGGTTCGGTCTGACGATCGCGGTCTCGCGCCACCGCAGCCCCGAGGACGCTGTCCGCCTCGCCCGTTTTGCTGTCCGCCACGCGGGCCGCGGGGTCCATGCCCTGGGGCTGACCGGCGATGAGGCGGCCTGCCCCGCCGAGCCGTTCGCCGAAGCCTTCGCGATCGCCCGGGCAGCCGGCCTGACCTCGGCCCCGCACGCCGGCGAGCTCTGCGGACCAGACAGCGTCCGTGCCGCGCTCGACCATCTTGGCGCGACCCGGATCGCGCACGGCATCCGCGCGGCTGAGGACCCCACCCTCCTGGACAGGCTGTCCGGGCAGGGCATCTCGCTGGACGTCTGCCTGACCTCCAACCGCATGCTGGGTATCGTTCCCGACCTGGCCGAGCACCCGCTCCCGCAGTTACTGGCCGCCGGGGTGCGGTGCTCGCTCGGCACGGACGACCCGCTGATGTTCGGCTCCTCGCTGACCGACGAGTACGTGATCGCCCGCGACACCCTCGGGCTCGACGACCGGCAGCTCGCGGACATCGCCCGCACCTCCCTCCAGACCAGTGACGCCCCGTCTGAGCTGATTGCGGCGGCCACGGCGGCGGTCGACAACTGGCTCCGCCTAGGCCCGGGCCAGGAGGCCTGGGCGGCGCCTATCGTGCTCTCCAGCTGATCGGCGGCTTGTCCGCGGGGTTCTTGGGGCGCTTGTTCGGCCGGTAGCTGGGGCCGTTCATGATCACCTGATGGCTGGTGTTGATCAGCCGGTCCAGCAGCGACTCGGCGACGACGGGGTTGGGGAAGAGCGGATACCAGTCGCTGGGCGCCCGGTTGCTGGTGATGATCAGCGAGCGCCCCTGCCGCTCGGAGACCAGTTCGTAGAGGTCGTCGGCCTGGGCCGCGCTCAGTTGCAGCATGGCGAAGTCGTCGAGGATGAGGACGTCGGGCCGGATCAGCTCGCGCATGCGCTTGTCCCAGGTGCGGTCCGCGTGGCCGCCGGCAGCTCGGCCAGGACCCGGCTGGTCTTCGTGAAACGGACGTTCGCGCCCTGGCGGACGGCGAGGTGACCCAGGGCCTGGCCGACGTGTGTCTTGCCCACCCCGACCGGCCCGAACAAGATCACCGACTCGCCGGCGTGGAGCCAGCGCAGGGCGGCCAGGTCGCGGATCTGGGCCGCGGGCAGCTTCGGGGAAGCGGCGAAGTCGAACTCCTCCAGGGTGACCTGCTGCTCGAACTTCGCCTTCTGCAGGCGCCGTTGGAAGGCGACGGTCTCGCGGCGGGTGATCTCGTCCTGGCAGAGGACCTGCAGGAAGTCCAGGTGGCCGAGTTCACCGCCGTGGGCCTGGATCAGCCGCGCGTCCAGGGTCTCCAGCATCCCGGACAGCCGAAGCGCCTTCAGCGACTCGCGCAGGGCGGTGTCCATCACGCTCATCGAGCGGCCTCCTTGGCGTCGTCAGCGTCAGCGCGGCCCGGGGTGCCTTCAAGCTCGCCGGAGGTCTGGGAGGGGATGCTCGCGGCGAACAGGCCCTCGGGGCCGTGGAGGAAGGCCGCAGCCCCGGCGTCGCCGGTCTCCGGCTCGGGGTCGGTCTCGGTGCCCGCGATCAGGAGCCCTTGATGGTGCGGTAGGAGGGGTCGCCGACCGCGATGGCCTTGCTACAGGCCGCCTCCAGCCGCTGGTCGCCGTACTTCTTCCGCAGCCCGAGGATCCCCTGGGCCGCGCGGAGCCGGTAGAGCGCGTTGACCTCCAGCAGCTGGTCGATCACCTCGCGGCAGGCGTCGCCGACCTCGGAGGACTGGCTGCGGCACCAGATCGGCGTCTTCATCTGGAAGGCGATCTTCTCCGGCGGGTAGTCGTTCTTGTCCGTGCGCTTGCCCTGGTCGAGTGCGGCGTGGGTCTTGACCAGCTCGCCCTCGTGGAAGACCTGGATCATGGTGGCGGTGGAGCGGACGTCGACCTCGCGGCCGATCAGCTTCCACGGCACCGAGTAGGGGGTGCGGCCGACCTTGATGTGGATGTCCGGGCCGACCGCGGCGGTGGACCAGCGGGCCAGCACGAACGGCTTGTCCGGCACCGGCAGCAGGGCCTTGGCCTCCACCGCCTCGAACACCGACAGCGGACTCGCACCGCCCAGCGGGCGGCACTGCCTGCGGCCGGCGGTGCCGGTCGACCAGGTCAGGGCCTCGGCCTGCATCTGCTCGACCGAGGTGAACTGGCGCCCGCTCCAGAACGAGTCGCGGACATATGGCATCGGCCGTTCGACCCGCGGCTTGTCCTTCGGCTTCGCTGCCCGGGCCGGGTCGACCAAGGTGCCGTAGTAGGTAGCGAGCTCGGCGTACGACTTGTTGATCTTCGGGTCGTAGAGGTCCGGCCGGTCCACCGCCGTGCGCAGGTTGTCCGGCACCAGGCGCCGCGGGACACCGCCGAAGAACCGGAACGCTTCGACGTGGGCCTGGGTCCACGCGTGCTGGTCCATGTGAACCACCGGTCGGACGAACATGTGCCGCGAGCAGGGCAGCACCATCACGAACGCCCAGATCCGGTGCCGCTTGCCGGTCGACGGGTTGATCCACTGACCCAGGAACCCGTAGTCGATCTGGGCCTCCGAGCCCGGCTCGACGTCGTCCCGCAGCACCGTCACCTTCGACCGGGCCGACTCGTCCGGGAGGTTCTCGGTCACCCACCGGCGGAACGTCGACAACGACACCGCCAACTTCCCCTCGTCTCTGAGGCGTTGGTGGATCGTGGTCACCGTGGTCGTCTCCAGCAACCCCTTGACCAGGTCACGGTGCGGCTCGATCTCCGCCCACGTGACCTGGTTCAGCCGGCGCCGGGCCAGATCGGGGAACCAGCTCTTGATCAGCTTTCCCCAGTCCGCCTCGCTCATCGGCGGCCCACCCGGGGCCACCCCGGACGCCTCCGCCGGCGCCAGATACTTCCTGATGGTCTTGCGGTCCACCCCCAACGAGGCCGCGAGCTGGTTCTTCGACCGGCCCGCGTACCAGTGGACGTAGATCTCGACGATGTCGACCACGGTGAACGTTCTCCTTGCCATCCAGAGTGTCCGTCGACCTCTCGGCCCGTCGGTCGAGGGACGGTGACGACTCCGAGACGGTCAGGACCCTCAACCCGGCTCGGGGATGCCCAAGGGGAACCTGAACGACTCGGATGGAAGGATCACTCGCAGGTCAAACCACCCGATCTGGGGCATTCGAGGCTTCTGTCGTGGTCAGCTTCCCCCTGGGGACTCGTGACCACGCCCCTGTCCCATTCCGTGACCACGAACCCTCAGAAGTGGGGGAAATCGCTGACCGTTCACAAGCCGTAAGCGGCTACCGCAACAACGCCGCCGGGGGCTTCTGGGTGGCCGGTGCGACACCCGAGGCCGCAGACCACGCACTGACAGCCAGCATCCCTCTGTCCCAGATCCAGCAGGTCGCCGTGCTGTCCGAGGGTGCTGCCCACCTGCCCGAGCGCTACGGCTGGAGCTGGCCGCGTTTCATGGCCGAGCTGTCCGAATCCGGGCCCGGCCGGATCATCGCCGCGACACGTGAGGCCGAGGCCGGCACGGCGCCGCCCCGCCGCCGGTACCCGGGCCAGGCCGATCCGATCACGCACCATGTCAGCCTTCATGGACCCGAAGTTACCGGCCTCCAGAGCCTCCCGGTAACCAGGGTGGAGGCCGGCCCGCACGCGGCGGCAGCGTCGCACCGCCGATGACCACGCGTCAGACTCACCGGGTTCCTCGGCCGGGCCGATGGCGGGCTCAGGCACGGGCCGCAGGACCCCGCCACGTTGGGTGTCGAATCGCGTAGAACCAGGTGGGACCCACAGGTGCGTCAGCCAGCAGTTCGCAGGCCGTTCAAACGGGGGCACAGGTGAGCAGGTCAGCCGACGCTTCTTGCCCGGTCGGCACCAGCAGCCGTTGACAGCGGCGCCAACCGATCCGGGGCGTTGCTACTCCGCCAACTGCTCCGGCCACCGATGGCCGAGTGGCACCGCTACGGGACCTGGCCTGGGCGCTGTACTTGATGCCAGGCGCGTCTACGAGGAGTTCCAGGGCCGGCCAGGCGAGGGTCGTCCGCAGGAGGTCCTCGCCTTCGCCATGGCTGACATGCAGTCCGGTGCATCGAGCACCCAGAAGACGTCGCTCAACCGGCACCCTCTACCTTCGATCAGAAGGCAATTTTCTGAACAGATCGTAAAATGCAAGGACTGAAACCGCACTCATGGGTAGAATCTGGAGCAGAGTAGGTGACCCGAGGGGCTGGTGTCGCGGTGATGCCGGCGGGTCGCTCTTCGACTGGGGACGACATGACCTTCCACTTTGAGACTGCGCGGGCGACTATCGACAACCGTCTGCGGGAAGCCGAGAGGTATCGCCTCGCGCGCGCACTGCGGCTCAAGAGCCGCGCCGAACGCACCAGGCGGCGCGCACACCAGGCTCTGACCAGCGTCACCGTATGAGCAGAAAGCAGACGGGCCGTCACCGAGACACCGGTGACGGCCCGTCTGCTTGCTGAGTCGGACGCCTCCGACGAACCGTCCGGGGCGGCGGGAGTGGAACTCACCGGCCGCACGTGAACCGCGACGGGCGCCGACCAGAACGGCTGGTCAGGGGTCCGCAGCCGAAGGCGCCGTGGAGACCTAGGGCCCCAGAATGCCACGCCGCCCGTACCGGGCCGGCGGCCGTGTACATCTGCGTGCAGGTGTGGCGGGTTGCCGCAGCGAGCTGCTGCGGCTTGGCCACTGTCATGCGTCGGCAGGTAGCGCTGACCGCCTGGGTTCCCTTCGCGACCGCAGGGTCCGTGTCAGGTTGCGGAGTAGCTGAGGTCTCCGATCGTCCAGCTGCTGATGTCCTCGATGGCGATGCGGTACATGCCGCCGGTGTGGGGCAGCCCGAAGTCCCCCTGAAGGATCTTCGCCCGGTGCAGGTGAAGATGAGTGGGCCTCGCAGGCGTACCGTCGGCGGGTCGGGTGAAGAGGGCGGCGAAGGGCTTCAAGTGGTCAGAGGCTTCGAGGACTTCCGCCACTCGCTCCAGCCACAGGGCCACCGGTGCGAGCCTGCCGGTGATCACCGCGCCGGGGACCACCACGGTCAGGGACATCTGGTTACTGTGCTCGGACTCCACCATCGCGGCGATGTCGACGAGCAGCCCGTCAGGGTTCGACATGACGGACAGGTTAGGACACAGCCGTCGCGGACGCGACACCCGCCCAGCACTCGGCGTCCCGCCCGGACGCCCCGCTCCAAGGCGGAACGGTGCGTGAGGAACGGACCGACGGCCGGCGTGCACAATGATCCCGGTCAGCGGTAGTACAGCATGAAGAGGGCAAGGATGGACGAGCAGCTCATCGAGGTCGGCGCTCAGGGCAACACCGGTTCGGACAGCACCACCGTGTACCTGGAGGCTCCTACGGGACCGGAAGCCCCTCCCCTCACGGACGACAGCTCGGCCTGCGACCCCCTGCCGACCTCGCCGCAGTCAGCCCGGGGGGCCGACCGCGCCGACCAGGCGTGGTGGAACGCCGCGAAGAACAGCCCCATGGCGGGCGTGGCCAACGCCATCCGCGGTGCGCTCAAGAAGAGCGCCCGCGAGCAGCGGACCACCTCATGGGACGCCCTGCATCAGAGGACCGGGCACAAGCTGCTGCCCACCCTCAGCCACCTGCAGAAGACCCAGGTCCTGGCGCTGGTGGACCAGTCGACAGCGATCGACGAGCCGCTCCTGTCCGTGCTTGTCACCGACGAAACGGGCGAGTCGCTGCAATTGCACCGCGAGGTGGCACAAAGGCTTGGCCGGGACGTGCCAGCGGATGATCAGGCTCTTCTCGCTCACCTGGAGGGCAAGATCACCGATCTTCATCGTCAGTGGCAGCAGCGCTGAGCACCCGCCAGGAAACGAGACCGCGGGTCTGAGAGGGCGGTGTCGTCAGAGCTTGAACAGCGCGGCGTACGGCTGGGTGATCCGCCGCTGCTGTGAGCCGAAGTCGACGAGGACCGCGATGTCACTGTCGGCCTCGACCCCGATCGCCCGGCCGAGGCCGTACCGGTCGTGCGAGACCCGGTCTCCCACCTCGAACCGCTTGCGCGGCGCTTCGACCCGGACTTTGAAGGGACTGGTGGGCAGGTGGCGCCGAACTACTGATTTCGTCATCCCCTCCAGTATGCAGCGAAAAGCACAAATTGACCCCGCGCGGAAGCCACAATTCCGCCGACCCCGAAACGGCGGGTGACTTTACCTTTTCCGGCTCGGGGCCGACGGTCCAGACGTGCGCAGGGCGACTCTGAGGCTGTGCCGGTCGCACCGCACCCCTCCCCCTCGGCCCCGACATCCAGGGCAGGCAGCATCTCAACTACCTTGCTAGGGAGCATACTTAGCGCCTTGCAGATGGCTGTGCCCCCGCCCGCGGGGCGGGGACACAGCGCCTCCGGGGCAAAATTTCCCACCACTGTGAGCTGCGGCCTGCTAGAGTCTCCTTAGTTGCAGTAGTGGTTCCCATGAACTTTGTGTGCGCCTGCTGATGTATCGCAGGCGCATTTTTGTTTCCCGGCTCTTCCCCGGGCGGGTGCTCATCGCGGCGACTCGGAGTCCGCGCTGTGCGGGTTCCGGACTGCCCCTTGAAGGAGATTTCTTTATGGCTAATGGCACTGTGAAGTGGTTCAACGCGGAAAAGGGCTTCGGCTTCATCGAGCAGGAGGGTGGCGGTCCTGACGTGTTCGCCCACTACTCGAACATCAACGCCAACGGCTTCCGTGAGCTGCTCGAGGGCCAGAAGGTCGAGTTCGACGTCACGCAGGGTCAGAAGGGCCCGCAGGCCGAGAACATTCGCCCGCTGTAGTTCTACTGCCATGGCACCCGCCTAGCAGCGAGGGGCCCGCACCGCGTACATGCCCGGTGCGGGTCCCTCGGCATTGCATCGCGCACATCCCCGGCCGTTCAGGCCCCTGGCTCCGCCACCGGCGGCCATCCCCACGCGAGACGCCCAGCGCCGCGTCCGGATCGGCGCCCTGCCGTGACATCTCACGGTTCGAGGTCCTCGCTCCCGCCCCTTCGCGGTGAGCGCCGACCGCAGGTGACGTGCCGCACGGTTCTACCGTCCACGCTCCGCCCGTGACACTTCTGGCCCGTTCCCTTGCGGGCTCCGCCGGCGCCCCGCGCCGCGGAGCCTTCCTCGTGACGCGCCGCCCCGAGGAAGGTTTCCCGCATGAATCGTTCCAGTCGCTCCTCGTACCAGAACGCCAACTCCCGCTCCGGCAGCTCCTCCTACGGATCCCGCTCCGGCAGCTCCTCCTACGGATCCCGCTCCGGCAGCTCCTCCTACGGATCCCGCTCCGGCGGAAGTTCCTTCTACGGCGACCGGCCGTCCGGCGGCCGGAGCAGTCGTCAAAACTCAGGCCCGCAGGGCGAGTTCACGATGCCGGTGAGCACCACCCCGGCGCTGCCGCCCGTCGAGTCCTTCGAGGAGCTGGACATGCCGGCGGCGCTGGTGTCGGTGCTGACCCGGCAGGGCGTCACCTCGCCGTTCCCGATCCAGGCCGCGACGCTGCCCAACTCGCTGGCCGGCCGCGATGTCCTCGGACGGGGCCGCACCGGCTCCGGCAAGACCATCGCGTTCGGCCTGGCCGTGCTGGCCCGCACCGCCGGCCAGAAGGCCGAGCCGCGCCGCCCGCTGGCCCTGGTGCTGGTCCCCACCCGCGAACTCGCCCAGCAGGTCACCGAGGCCCTTACCCCGTTCGCCCACGCGGTGCGCCTGCGGATGGCGACCCTGGTGGGCGGGATGTCGATCGGCCGCCAGGCCCAGGCACTCAACCGCGGTGCGGAGATCATCGTCGCCACCCCCGGCCGGCTCAAGGACCTGATCCAGCGCGGCGACTGCCAGCTCGACGGCGTCGCCGTCACGGTGCTGGACGAGGCCGACCAGATGGCCGACATGGGCTTCCTGCCGCAGGTCACCGAGCTCCTCCAGCAGGTCGCCGAAGGCTGCCAGACCATGCTGTTCTCCGCCACCCTGGACCGCAACGTCGACCGCCTGGTGCGCACCTTCCTCAAGGACCCCGTCACGCACTCGGTGGACCCGTCCGCAGGCGCGGTCAGCACGATGGAGCACCACCTGCTGCACGTGCAGAACAGTGACAAGAACGCCACCATCGCCCACATCGCCTCCCGCGACGGCGGGGTGATCATGTTCATCGACACCAAGCACGGCGCGGACCGCCTGGTGCTGGAGCTGCTCGCGAACGGGGTGAAGGCCGCCGCCCTGCACGGCGGCAAGTCCCAGCCGGAGCGCACCCGCACCCTGGAGCAGTTCCGCAGCGGAGCGGTGACCGCCCTGATCGCCACCAACGTCGCGGCCCGGGGCATCCACGTCGACGGCCTCGACCTGGTCGTCAACCTGGCGCCGCCGAGCGACCACAAGGACTACCTCCACCGGGCCGGCCGTACCGCCCGGGCCGGCGAGTCCGGCACCGTCGTCACCCTGGTCCTGCCCAACCAACGCCGGGAGATGGCCCGGATGATGACCACGGCCGCCATCACCCCCGAATCCACCCGGGTCCACTCCACCGACGCGGAGCTGGCACGCATCACCGGCGCCCGGGTGCCCACCGGCATCCCAACCGTGATCGTCGTCCCCGTCGTCGAGCGGACGAGCCGCAGCGCGTCCACGAGCCGCAACCGCAACCGTCGTCGCCCCTCGACCGGCCGCCGCACCCAGACCGTGAGCAGCCGTCAGGCAGCGCCCGTCGCTCTCGCCGCGTAGTTGAGCCAGGTGTGCCCCGCTCCGCCGCGCCAAGCGGGGCACACCCGCACCAGCAGGACAAGCGCCACACCCCCCTGGCGAGCGCATCCGCACCTACCGGACAACTCCGAGCCGCTAGCCGCAGCTCGGAACGCCGCTGTCAACGGTGGGACCGACACGAAGGAACCCGCTCATGACCATCGCCCTGGAACACCCGATCGCCACCGCCACGGTCGGCGACCTCATGAACCACCCCGAGCTGCAAATCAGCGACGACATCATGGCCGACACCGCGATGGACATCCTGCTCAGCTCCGGCGCCAGCCACCTGCTGGTCCGTGACGAGGACGGCCGCTGCGCCGGCCTGCTCACCCGCCTGCACCTCGCCCCGTTCCAGGCCCGCTCCTGGTACACGGAGCGCACCCCCGTCCGCGACATCCTCCACGACCGCGCGCCGTTCGCCACCCCCGACATGCCCGCGCCCCTCGCCGTCGCCACCATGCGCTCCCGCGGCCTCGACGCATGGCCGGTCATCGACCACGACGGCCACGCCATCGGCCTGCTCACCGCATAGGACCGCACCCCCGTGACGAGTCCGCCCCTGTCGGGCCGTGGGCAAGCTGACACAGCCGACCACAAGAGAGCCGGGTGTCCGGCAGGGGTGGGCACGGTGGTGAAGGAGAGCAAGCGTGGCGCAGGGGCATGGCGGTATCAGGGGTGCGCGGATCGGCTCGGGTCCGATGGGTGAGTCCGAGCGCGGTGACCTCGCGCCCCGCACAGCGGTGTCGTTCTGGTGCGGCAACGGCCACCACACCCAGCACCGTTTCGCGGTCGGGGTCGAGGTCCCGGGCCTATGGGACTGCCGGCGGTGCGGACTGCCCGCCGGCGCCGACCCTGACAACATCCCGGAAGCGCCCGGTAGCACACCCTTCAAGACCCACTTCGCCTACGTGCTCGAACGCCGTACCCGCGAAGACGGCGAAACCCTCCTCAACGAGGCGCTGGCCAAACTCCGCGGCACGTTCTGACCGCCGACCGCCACACCGGCCAGTGAACAGCCACCAACATACGGCCGCGCCGGCAGACACAGGCTGACGGCGAGGGCTGAACGTGCTCGGGGTGCGGCGACGCCGGCTTTTCCCTGCTTGGTCAGGGCGCGGCGCGTCTGTGGCTCGGCAGTGTGCCGGCGCCTGGTGTGGACGCCGCTGCGGGCGGGGCGGCGACCGCAGCGCCGGACAGCTGGAACGGGCTGCCCGGTCGGCGGGAGGGCGGGCGTGGGCCGGCCGACGGCAAGAAGCCGAGGCCGGGCCCACGCCGCGGGGCACGCGTCATGAACCCGGGCAGAACGGTAGCCGATGAACGGGTCCGAGTGAATTCAAGGGAGCCACCAGGCCGCGCTGGGGGACAGCCCCGAAGTGGTCCTCGCGAGCGCAGGGGTGAGCGGCTGTGGCGGTGACCCCGGCGGGCCCGCGAGCGGTGTGCGCCTGGCACTCACCGCGCAATGCTCTCGTCGGCCGGGCGAGCCGGGGTTCAGGTGTCGGCGGCGGGGGGCTGCCCGGTCGGGCGGCCTTCGCGGAGCTGTTCGTTGATGCGCAGGGCCTCTTCGAGCTGGTCTTCGAGGATGATGATGCGGCAGGCGGCATCGACGGCGGTGCCCTGGTCGACGAGGTCGCGGGCGCGCATTGCGATCCGCAGCTGGTAGCGGGAATAGCGGCGGTGGCCGCCCTCTGAGCGCAGTGGTGTGATGAGGCCCTGTTCGCCGAGGGAGCGTAGGAAGCCGGCGGTGGTGCCGGTCATCTCGGCGGCGCGGCCCATGGTGTAGGCGGGGTAGTCGTCGTCATCGAACGAGCTGACGGCGTCGGGGGTGGTGGGTCGGTTGATGGTCGTGGTCACTGCACCTCTTCGAAGCCGGTTTCTGGGAACGCATGGAGGGGCCCCGGTGCCGACTGCGGCTCCGGGGCCCCGAAGGGTAACAGCACCATCTACCGGCCCTGGGCCGGTCCTTGTGTCCGCACTGAACCATCGGATGGAGCGTGCGGGGATCGCGTATGCGTGACCGGAAACCACCATTTTTCATACCGTGGGGTCTGCGGTGTCCGCCCGGACGAGGACTGCTCATCTCACGGGCCGGGCGATCCTGATGGCGCTTGCGCCCTCCGTTTCTTCCTCTGCATCACTGACAACTGCTGGAACTGCGAACTGCCGGGTACTGCGCGATTCACATCGGTACTGCGTACTGCGTACTGCGTACTGCCACCTGCTGGTACTGCTGGTACTGCTGGTACTGCTGGTACTGCTGGTACTGCTGTGGTGTCCGTACCGGCCCACCTTCGCCGGCAGCCAGCCCCGTCGCCGATCCTGCTCAACCTGCGTGGCTTGGAACCCCACTGCCGGACCGCTCGGCACGCGCGCCCGCAGCACGGCGCCTTTACCGAGATCCCGCGCACCTCAACCACCGGTGACTGCGATCCAACTTCACCTGCTGTACTGCGCCTGCGCTTACTTCGGTACTGCTCGGTGGTGGCCCCTGATCACTGCGGGCCACCCGGCCCGGCCGCCAGCCCCGTCGCCGTACTGCACCAAACCTGGCTTCGGAACTCCGCAACCGCACCGAGACTTACGAACTTCTGTACTGCTCCCGCCAGTTCGTGTCTGGCGGGCCTGGCCAACTGCTTGCTACGAGAGAAACACTAACCACACCCCGCGCCAATGTCTACTCCAGGCAGCACAGATTTTGCCGCGTTCGAAGCGCAGGTAGCCTTCCGGCCCACACGCAGGAGTGAACACAACCAGCCGGACCAGGGGCAACGCGCAGACGGGTGAAGACGGAGATCCGCCTTATGGGGAAGCAGCCCGCACACCCGTCCGCAGTGCCCGATGCGGAGCTGTCCTGCGATGTGGCTTCAGCCGGGGCCGCCTGCCGTCGTGATGCCGGTCGACCCTCCCTGTCATGCCGTGGATCATGCGACGCGCAGGCGAGCACGCCTGAACCGCTCTGAGCTCCGGCGCAGGAGGTGGCGTCGCGCGGGCCGGGCCGGCAGGGGTGCTCTGGTCGGCTGCACGGTGGAGGCAGGCGGCTTGTTCCGGGACCGTGGGGGCGGGACTTTCGTGGCAGATGTTCAGGACGTGGTCGAGGCCTACCACTTCCAGGCGGCTCAGCAGAGCGTCGGAGGGTCGCGCCAGTCGCAGCGCATCACCCTCCCTTGCTGCCACGCGGTGGGCCCGCAGCAGGGCGCTGAGCCCCGAGGAGTCGCAGAGGCCCAGTTCGGTGCAGCCGAGCGGGTCTCCGTGCCGCGCCGGTGGGACCGGCGCTGTTCACACGCTGCTTTGCCGCCCACGGGAACGGCCGAGCTGTTCGCTGATGCCCCGGGCCCTGTCGAGCTGGTCTTCGAGGATGACGATGCGGCAGGCGGCGTCTATGGCGGCGCCCTGGTCGACGAGGTCGCGGGCGCGCATCGCGATCCGCAGCTGGCGGCGGGAGAAGCGGCGATGGCCGCCGCCGGAGCGCACAGGGGTGATCAGGCCGTGCTCGCCGAAGGCGCGCAGGAAGCCGGCGGTGGTGCCGGTCATCTCGGCGGCGCAGCCCGTGGTGTAGACGGGGTAGTCGTCATCGTCGAAGCGGCTGACCGGACCCTGAGGTCCGGTAGTGCGGTGGACGGTGGCGGTCACTGCACCTCTTCATATGAGAGTCGGGTTCATATGGTGGGCGGGGACGCGAGAGGGGCCCCGGTGCCGCATCGGCTCCGGGGCCCCGAAGGGGTACTTCACCATCTACCGGCCCTGAGCCGGTCCTTGTGTCCGCAACTCCTCGGGGGAGGAGGATCGCGGGGATCGCAAATGCGTGACCGGAAACCACCAACCTTCGTACTTTGAGGGGTCTGCGGTGTCCGCCCGGACAACTACTGCTCAACTTCACAGCCGGGCGATCCTGATGGCGCCAGCGCCCTCCGTCTCTTCCTCTACAGCACTGAACATCCTGCGAACTGCTGGTACTGCACCTGCGGGTACTACGTGATTCACACCTGTACTGCTTGGTACTGCGAACTGCATGGGTACCGCTGTGGTGTCCGTGAAGGCCCACCACCTGTCCGGCAGCCAGCCCCGTCGCCCGCTCTGCTCAACCTGCTTGGCTTAGAACCCCACTGCCCGGACCGTCCAGCACGCGCGCCCGCAGCCGGCGCCTTTGCTGAGACCTCGCACACCTCAACCACCGGTGACTGCGATCCAACTTCACCTGCTGTACTGCGCCTGCGCTTACTTCGGTACTCCTCGGTGGTGGCCCCTGATCACTGC
Organism: Kitasatospora sp. NBC_01287; assembly: GCF_026340565.1. Lineage (NCBI taxonomy): Bacteria > Bacillati > Actinomycetota > Actinomycetes > Kitasatosporales > Streptomycetaceae > Kitasatospora > Kitasatospora sp. NBC_01287. The sequence goes on along the minus strand of NZ_JAPEPB010000001.1, from coordinate 6,620,822 downwards.
GGGCCACCCGGCCCGGCCGCCAGCCCTGTCGCCGTACTGCACCAAACCTGGCTTCAGGACTCCGCAACCGCACCTAGGCTTGCGAACTTCTGTACTGCTCCCGCCAGTTCGTGTCTGGCGGGCCCTTCCGAATGCTTGCTACGAGAGAAACACTAACCACACCCCGCAGCAATGTCTACTCTGACCGGCATAGATTTTTCGGTGTTCGAAGGGAAGGTAGCCTGCGGCCCGCACATAGAAGCAACCCACGCCCCGGCCGACCAGGGACAACGAGCAGACGGGTGACCATGGAAGACGCGCAGAACGTGGCGACGGCTCGCACACCCGTCCCCCTCACGCAGGCATCCCTGCTGACCGCCCTCACGGAGGCCGTCCACGACCGGGACGAGCGCGCCCTGCGCCGGCTCCTGGCCCGCTTCGCCGAACAGGCCACCCTCGCCGACCTCCCCGCGCTGCGCCGGGCACTCCGGCCCCGCGTCCACGTCGGGGAGCGGTCGGTGACCCCGTAGCCGCCGTCAGCACGCCCCTCGGTCAGGGCTCCCGGCGCCTTCATGAGGGAGGGGCTCTCTCGTGGTCAGGTCGGCGAGCTCCTGACGGAGGGTGTCCAGGCGGGCCAGGGCGGCGTCCAGCGCGGCGATTGCCGCATCCGATTCACGCCGCATCCGCAGCCCGACCTGCACAAGCTGGTCCTGAAGGCACTCCCATCGCTGCCGGGCACCGTCGTCCGGCGCGACGGTACCCGGCGTCGTGCTGTCAGGTGCGGCGGTGGTTGCTGTCATCGCGGAGCTGGTCCGTGTGCTGGTTGAGCGTGTCGAGTTGGGTGCCGAGATCGGGGTGGCCGGCCTCGATGTAGGAGCGCATGGCGGCCAGGGGGCCGATGAGTTCGGCGGGATCGGTTGAGGCGAGTGCGGTGCGCAGGGCGGCCAGGCCGGGGCGGGCGGCGGGGGCCAGGTCGGTGAGGGCGGCGATCTGGGCGGCGAGGATGCGCAGGTCGGCGGCGTTGTCGCGGGCCCAGGCGGTGACGGTGCGCTCGGCCGCGCGGCGGTCGCGCACCGCCTTGACCCGCTCCACCCCCGTGCCCGCAGCCTTGGTGGTGCCGGTGGCGCCTGGCTTGAGGCGCAGGTAGCGGGTCTCGGCGGCCTGCCGGCTGGCCACGCCCATCGGCTCGGCGAGGTCTGCCCATGTCGCCCCGGCCTCCCGGGCGCTCTCCACCAGGCCCGCCTCCCAGCCCGCGAGCTGGGTCCGCAGCTCCCGCAGCAGTTGGAGGGCGTCGAGGGCCCGTCCGGGCCCGGAGCCCTCCCCTGAGGGCGTACGACCCTCCGGCTCCGGGCTCCGGGCCGCGCGGACGGCGTCGTCGATGGCGGTCAGGGCGGCGGCCGCCGCGGGAAAGGAGGCGGGAGCGGCGGGTGCGCTGTCTCTCGACGGGGGCGTCCCGGGACTGTGGTTCATCGCGTCACTCTCCTGGCGACCTGAGTGTTTGTCATCGGATGGATGACATGCTACAAAAGTCTCCGGTGAAGCGCACTGGCCCCCAAAGCCCGACCACCTGGAGGTGTTCCCCATGCTGATGCGCACCGACCCCTTCCGTGAGCTGGACCGGCTGACCCAGCAGTTCATCAACTCGACCGGCACCTGGTCGCGTCCGACCCCGATGCCGCTGGACGCCTACCGCTCCGGCGACGAGTACGTGATCTGCTTCGACCTGCCCGGGGTGGACCCGGAGGCGATCGACATCGACGTCGAGCGGAACATGCTGACCGTCAAGGCCGAGCGCCGTCCCCGCCGCGAGGCCGAGGGCGTGAAGTGGGAGCTGACGGAGCGTCCCCTCGGCGTGTTCTCCCGCCAGATCATGCTCTCCGACACCCTCGATCCCGAGCGGATCAGCGCGGACTACGACGCCGGGGTGCTGACCCTGAAGATCCCGGTCGCGGAGAGGGCCAAGCCCCGCAAGATCGCCATCAGCCGCAGCGGCGACCACAAGCAGATCAAGGCCTGACCCCGCTCCCCCGGAGCTGCCGTCCAGCACCGCCCAAATCCCCCCGGGGCGGTGCGGGACGGCCGCCCCAGCCGGCCGACGACCGACCAGGCCTGCACGAAGGGCCGCCCCGGCCTCGTACCCCAGGCGGTGACCCGTCGGCCGGCACTTCCTCCAGTCAGCCCGGCAGGCCTCGACCCACCGGTTCGCTGCCGCCCGGACCGCCGGTGCAGTGAAGGCATGGGAGGCCCACGATGACTCTTCGATGGGAGACGTTCCTGCGGCAGGTCCAGGAACGCGGCGAATACGGCACACCCCAAGAGACGGAACGAGCAGCGCGCGTCGTTCTCGCCCTGCTCGGCGCGCACCTCGCCGGCTCTGTTAGCAGTCCTCACCATCTTCGGCGCCCAGCTCATCGGCGAGGAACGGTGCGACCTCGCCGCTGCCCTGCCCGACCGAGCCCGATCGGCTGGCGCCACCGCCTGGCCGCGTAGCCTCAGCCCCAGGGAGCCCGGCAGTGCCCTCGCGCCGTCCAGGTCGGTGGCGCTGTGCAGTAACCGACCTGGACGGCGCGGGCGGCGCACTCATCACCGCTCAGCGCTTCTCGCTGCGTCTCATCGTCAAGGGCGCCGCGTGTGCACTGGTTGTGAAAAGGTCTTCCCTGAGGCCCCTATTTCCGCAGGTCAGAGGCATGTTCGAGCAGAACTACGACCTGTAGGCCGCGCCGGTGAGCCGGACCCGTCCGAAGGCCGTCGTCCCCACCCAAGAACTCCCCCGGGGGGACGACGGCCTTCGTCGTGTGCCTCGGCGGCCGCCCGCCTCCGAGGCCGGCCCCGCTCGGCTACCCCGCCGGGGTGAGGGCCAGGACCGCCAGGTCGTCCGTCGCCGCGCCGCAGTGGGCCTGGACGTCGTCGCCGACGAAGGCGACCGCTTGTTCGGGAGTGACGGTGGGGCGGCCCTGGAAGCGGGTGGCGAGGCGGTCGGTCAGGGGGTAGAAGCGGCCGGCGCGGTCGCGGGCCTCGGTGACGCCGTCGGTGTGCAGCAGCAGGGTCTGCCCCGGGGCGAGCGGGACGCTGGAGGGCGGGAGCGGGGAGCCCTGGGCGCGCAGGTGGCCCAGGCCCAGCGGGAGGTCCTGGCGGCACGGCACGGTGAGCACGCTGCCGCCGGTGAGCAGCACCGGGTCCAGGTGGCCGCGGTTGATCAGCTGGACGCTGTCCTCGCCCGCCCGGTGCTCCAGCAGGACGGCGGTGACGAAGAGTTCTTCGTCGCCGTGCTCCAGCGCGCCCCGGCGAACCTGGCGGTCCAGCAGGGCGGCCAGCTCGGCCAGGTCGGCGGTCTCGTGCGCGGTGGCCCGGAATGCGCCGAGCAGGTCGGCCACCGTGCGGACAGCCTCCAGGCCCTTGCCGCGGACGTCACCGAGCAGCACCCGGGTGCCGAAGCGGGTGTCGCAGAGCTCGTAGAGGTCGCCGCCGATCGCCACCTCGGCCTGCGCGGCCCGGTAGCGGCCGGCCGTGCGCAGCGCGCCGACCTGCTCCGGCACCGGGTGCAGCACGGTGCGCTGCAGTGCCTCGCTGACCGTGCGGGCCCGCACCAGGTGCCGGGCCTGGCGGGTGCGCTGGTGGGAGAGCATCACACCGGCCAGCGCCGCGATCAGGGTGGAGAGGTAGACCCAGAGGTGGTGGTGCTCGTAGAGGTGGCCGACCCGGGCCGCCAGCATCAGCTGCAGCGCCACCGCGCCGACCCCGGAGGCCGCCACGGCCAGCGAGCCGAAGCCGAAGGCGACCAGCACCGGCAGCACGGTGAGCAGGAACCCGCTGGCCGTGGCCTGCGGGAGGACGGTCTCGATCAGCAGGTCGGCGAGGATCAGCAGCACCGGCAGCCAGCGCACCCAGCGCGGCGCGAGGTCGGGCCGGCTGTCCGCGGTGCTCGGCGCGGCCAGGCTCTGGCGCAGCAACGCAGCGGGCGTGCGCCGCGCCTCGACGGAGCCGACGGGTGCGGTCGGCCTCGGGGGGACGGCGGATCTCGCGGGCACAGCTGACCTCCTCGGGCGCTGGGGAGCGGTGGGTGAGCTTCCATGGTGGCGCACCGGGTCCGCGAGCAGCGGAGGCCGTTCGGCCCGCCGGATCGGGACCAAGGTCCTGGTTTGCGCAGGTCCGGCCCGGTGCGGCCCGGGCGCGGCGGCCTCGCGGCGCGACGCCAGTGGCGCACGTCTCCCAGTGGCGCGCGTCTCCCGGTGCCGTACCTCTCCCGGTGCCGTACGTCTCAGGGACGCGCGGCTCAGGGACGCGCGGCTCAGGGACGCGCGGCTCACGGACGCGCGGCTCACGGACGCGCGGCTCACGGACGCGCGGCTCACGGACGCGCGGCTCACGGACGCGCGGCTCAGGGGGCGCCTGGCAGCCACCGGTGTCCGCCGGGCTGCGTAGGCTGGGCGGCATGGAGATCTGGATCAACCCGCGCTGCGGCAAGTGCCGCTCAGCGCTCACCGAGCTGAACGCGGCGGGGCTGAACTACACCGTGCGCCGCTACCTGGAGGACCCGCCCTCGGTGGCCGAGCTGGAGGTGGTGCTGGAGCGGCTCGGTCTGGACCCGTGGGACATCACGCGGCTGGACGAGGCGGTCGCCAGGGAGCAGGGCATGCGAGGCTGGGGCCGCACGGCGGCTGACCGGCCGCGCTGGCTGGCCGCGCTGGCGGAGCACCCGATCCTGCTGCAGCGCCCGATCATCACCGCGGACGACGGACACGCGGTGATCGCCCGGACGCCGGAGGCGCTGCGCTCGGTGCTGCCGTAATGGCCGACCAGACCTTCATCGCCTTCCTGCGCGCGGTCAACGTCGGCGGACGCACCGTCAAGATGGAACGCCTGCGCGAGCTCTTCGCCGGGCTGGGCCTGGGTGAGGTGCGGTCCTACATCCAGAGCGGCAACGTCTTCTTCACCGCGGACGCCTCCATCGACCGGGCCGCGCTGACCGAGCGGATCGAGGCCTGCCTGCGGGAGGCGCTCGGGTACGAGGTGCCGGTCATGCTGCGCACGGTCGAGGAGCTGGCGGCGGTGGTGGAGGCCGACCCGTTCCGCGGCGTCGAGGTCACCGAGCACGTCCGGTTCTGCGTGGTCTTCCTCTCCGAACCGCTGCCCGCCGACCTCACGCTGCCGCACCTGACCCCCAGGGGCGACCTGGAGGTGATCGCCGCCACCGCGGGCGAGGCCTTCGTGGTCGCCCGCCTCATCGGCGGCCGCCCGACCGGCAACGCGGCCTCGGCCTTCGGCAAGTCGTACCACGGGCAGGGCACCAGCCGGTTCTTCCACACCACGGCGAAGATCCTGGCCGCCGCCCGCAAGGGGTGAGCACGGCGGGGGCACCGGGCGCGGTGAACGCGCTGGACGCACTGGGCACGGTGCTGGACGCCTCCGTCGAGCAGATCGCGCGGGCGGCGGCGGACGGCCACGTGCTCGACCGCTCGGCCATCGTCCGCGCCTGCGACATCTGGGACAACAACACCTACCCGCTGCTCGCCGCCGCCACCGGGCGCACCGCCCGGGAGCGGGAGGCGGCGGCCCGCCGGGCCCTGCTCTGGCTGGCCGACTTCGGACCCGAGCGGCGGGCCTGGGTGGAGCGCGTCGCCCCGGTCGCGGGGCTGCTGCCGGCCGCCACCCCGGCCACGGCGGTCAGCACGCCCGAGGAGCTGGCCGAGTCGTACGACCTCGACCGGGCGCGGCTCAGCGGCCTGCTGGTCGAGCGGGAGGGACCGGAGCGGATCAGCGTCGAGCTCCGCGTCAGCGCGCCGCGCCGGTTCGCGGCGCCCGAGGGGGCGCCCGCCGCGCGGCTGTGGTTGAGCTACCCGGACGTCGACCGGCTCGACTTCCGGGTCGAGGCCGCCGACTGCCCCGTGCCGAAGCTCAGCTGCCCGGGCGCCACCGGCTTCGCCGCCGACCGGTACGCCCCCTTGCCGACGGTGGATCGGCCGCCAGGTCCGAGCGGAGCCATCCGCGGCGCCGCGGCGGACCGGGCCGCCCGGCTGCTGCACACCGCGATGCTGCAGATCAGGTCCGTGCGCCACAGCCGCCGCAGCGATCTGCCGACCGCGCGCACCCTCGCGCACGCGCTGAGCGGGGCCGGCCGGGACCTCGTGGCGGCGGGCGAGCGGCGCTGGGGCCGCGAGCGGGCCTTCCGGGCGCTGACGGCCGACTGGGTCCTCCGGGCCGGGCCGGTGGTCGGCCCGTGGTGGGAGCGGACCGCGACCGGGAAGGTCCCGTGGCGCTCCCCCGGTACCGCCGCGCCACCGCTGTTGGACCCCGCCACCGCCCAACTGCGCCTGGTCAGCTGCGCGGCGGGCCGCCTGACGGCCCAACTCGCCGCACCGGACGGCACGGTGCACGTGGTCGAGCACGACGACGTGCCCTGGCTCACGGTCAGTGCGGAAAAGCCCTCGGTGGCCGTTGCCGGGGCAGTTCGTCTCGGCACTCTTCGATGATCGAGGCGACCTGGCGCAACACCACGGTGCGCTCCAGCCGGTCCAGGTAACGGTGCTGCCCGGCCAGCCCGGCGACCGTGACCGCGAAGTAGACGGCCATCAGCGGGTTGATGAAGAGCTTGCTGCCCCGGGTGCGGGTGGTGAAGTGGACGTCGCCGAACCCGCCGCGCAGTGCGGCGGCGATCGAGCCGTTCACGATGCTCGGGTGGTCGGCGGTGGCGGCCTGGGCGTGCGCGACAGCGTCGAGGTAGGCGGCGCCCTCGGGGCTGTCGGCGGCCAGCGAGAAGGCGCCGAGGTAGTCGCCGGTGCGGGCGAGCGCGGCCAGGTTCTCCAGCACCAGGGCATGGCTGACGCCGTGGTGGGCGTCGATCCCGAAGCCGAGGCAGACCACCAGGCGCTCCGTCAGGCCCTCCAACCCGGCCACCGCGGCCAGGCTGGTCATGTCCTCCTCGGGGGTGCCGAGGCCGACCTCGTCGCCGCGCAGCAGGATGTCGGTGCCGCCGTCCACCAGCACCACCGCATCGATGTCGAGGTGGTCGATCAGCACCTGGTAGGCGGCCCTCAGCGGCTGGACACCGACGGTGGGGAAGGCCCACACCGTGTCCGGCTGCCCCTGTGCGCGCAGCCAGCGGGCCAGCGCGAGTTCGGGGAAGTAGCTGCGGCCGCCGTCCGGTGTGCCGGCGTTGATCTCGGCGAGGTCCGGCGCGTGCCAGACCTCGCCGGGCAGGCCGTACAGGTCGCTGAAGGAGAGGTTCGCCAGGTGCACCTCGTGCCCGGCCGCACGCAGCGCGAGGGCCAGCGGCAGCCCGGCGTAGACGTCGAAGCCGCCGCCGGCCCCGGCGATCAGGATCCGCCGGGCCGGGCGCAGCCGGCTGATCAGCGGTGGCTCGAAGAGCGGGGCGGCGTGCGGGGCGCCGAGGGGGTTCACGGACACCCGGTGGACGCTAGCAGGGCCCGGACAGCCCAGGGGTGGTCACGGCGATCCCGGCCAGCAGGATCGCGAGCCCGCGCTCGAAGCGCTCCTCGAAGCCGGTGAAGAGCGCCGGCCCCGCCGCCGCGGCGGCCGGGTGCTCCGGACCGATCCGGGCGGCCCGGGTGTCCGGATCGAAGTACGGGTCCTGCTCGCCGGGCAGCGGGTGGACGGCCTGCTCCTCGATCACGAAGCCGATGGTGAAGGCGTAGCCGGTGGCGAAGGCGAGCACGGCGTCGTCCAGGGCGAAGCCCGCCGCGAGCAGCACGGCCAGGTAGCGCTCCAGTACCTCGGCGTGGTCGGTGCCCTGGAAGCGGGTGCCGGAGAAGACCTTGGCGCCGTCCCGGTAGCGCAGCAGGGTGCGGCGCAGGGTGCGGCAGGAGTGGCCGACCCACTCCTGCCAGGGGGCGTGCGGGCCGGGGGCCGGCTCAGCGGCGGCGAACCGGAACAACTGGGTGGCCATCGCGTCCAGCAGCGCCTGCTTGGAGCTGAAGTGCCAGTACAGCGCGGGCGCCTTGACGTCCAGCTCGGTGGCGATCCGGCGCAGCGTCAGGCCGTCGAGGCCGGTCTCGTTCAGCAGGCGCAGCGCGGTGTCGACGACGAGGGCGGGATCGAGTTTGGGGGGCACCTTGACAGTTTAACAGCGTTAAGCGCAGACTCCGGGCATGGCACTTAACGACGTTAAGGAAACTGTCGACGTACTGGTCGTCGGCGCGGGCGCCGCCGGGCTGACCCTGGCCGTGGATCTGGCCCGCCGCGGCGTGCCGGCCCTGGTGGTCGAGCGGGAGAGCGCTCTCTTCCCGGGCTCGCGCGGCAAGGGCCTGCAGCCGCGCACCCAGGAGGTCTTCGACGATCTCGGCGTGATCGGGGCGGTGCGCGCGGCCGGCGGCCACTACCCGCGGATGCTCACCTGGACGGACGGCGCGCCGGGCGACGCCTGGGACCTCGTCACCCCCGTCGAGCCGCGCCCCGGCATCCCCTACCCCGCGCCCTGGATGCTGCCGCAGTGGCGCACCCAGGAGCTCCTCCTCGACCGGCTGCGCCAGCTGGGCGGCGACGTCGCCTTCGGTGTCGAGCTGACGGAGCTGGCCCAGGACCGGGAGGGCGTGCGGGCGAGCCTGCGGAGCGCCGGCGGGTCGCCCGCCACCGTCCGCGCCCGCTACCTGGTCGGCGCGGACGGCGGCCGCAGCACCGTCCGCGCGGCCCTCGGCGTCGCGATGACGGGCGAGACGGTGGACCCGCGCCCGTCCCTGGTCGCCGACCTGGCGATCACCGGCCTGGACCGCACCCACTGGCACGTCTGGCCGGGCGACGGCAACCCGCTCACCCTCTGCCCGCTGGCCGGCACCGAACTGTTCCAGCTCTTCGCCCAGTTCCCGCAAGGGTCGCGGGTGGACGCCTCACCGGCGGGCGTGCGCGCGGTGATCGCCTCGCGCACGCCGCTGACCGGGGCGGCGTGGGGCGAGGTGGCGCTGGGCGAGGTGGCCTGGAGCTCCGAGTTCCGGCCCCGGGCCGCGCTGGCCGACCGGTTCCGGTCCGGCCGGGTGCTGCTGGCCGGCGACGCCGCCCACGTGCACTCACCGGCCGGCGGCCAAGGTCTGAACACCGGTGTGCAGGACGCCTACAACCTCGGCTGGAAGCTCGGCCGGATCCTGCGCCACGGCGCGCCCGCCGAACTGCTCGACAGCTACGAGGCCGAACGCCGCCCGGTGGCCGCCGAGATGCTCGGGCTGACCACCCGGCTGCACCGGGCCGGCCGCGACGGCGGCCCCGGCTCGGTCCAACGCGGTTCACAGACCTCGCAGTTGGGCATCGGCTACCCGAACAGCCCGCTGAGCGTGGAACGCCGGGACGGGGTGCGGGGCTGCCCACCGCCGGAGGATGCGCTGCCGGAGGGCGCGCTGCGGGCCGGTGACCGGGTGCCGGACCTGGCGGTGGCGGGCGGGCGCCTGTTCGGCCTGCTCCGCGGCCCGCACGCGCTGCTGCTCGCGGTGGGACGACAGGCTCCGCCGGCGCTCGGCGCGGCCGGGACGGGGGTCGTGGTGCACCAGGCCTCGCCGGCGGAGGCGGGCGGCGAGCTGGGGGACGCCTTCGGCGAGGGCCTGTTCGTGGTGCGCCCGGACGGCTACCTCGGCCTGGCGGGCGAGGACGCGGCGGACGCGGCCGAGTACCTGGCGCTGATCGGGCGCACCGCGCCGGCGGGCTGAGGCCGGGGCGCTGACGGGCCCGAGAAGTCGGCCAGGCCGACGTTCCACGCAGGATCGGTACCCGCTGAACCGCCACCGCCCCCGGCACACTCCGGGGGCGGTGGCGGGCGCTCGCTCGCTCAGGCCGCGCTCAGGCGGCGCCGAGGCGGGCGACCGTGGCGGTGCTCAGCGCGAGGGAGTCGGCGGAGAGCGGTGCCAGGGCCGCCTGCACGGCGGCCGGATCGGGGCGCGCCGCGCTCGCCGCGCCCACGAAGGCGGCGGCGTCCTGCTGCAGCACGCCGAGCCGGTCCTCGACCGCGCTGTCGGCCGACGGCGCCTGCGCGCGCTGCAGCGGGCCGCCCGGCTGGACGCCGCTGGGCAGTGCGGGCGCGCCGGGCGCGGAGGGTGCGCCCGGTGCCACCGGCAGGACGGGCGCCGCCGGCAGCGCCGCCTTGAGCTTGTCGGCGGCCGCCCCCAGCTCCCCCAGCCGGCCGCGCAGCGCCGCCGGATCCGCCGCGGGATCCGCCGCTGTTCCCGCCGCGCCGCCCGGGTTGCTCACGGCGGCCAGGTCGCCGACCCGCTCCAGCACGCCGCCGAGCGCGCCCAGCGCCGCCACGGTCCGCGCGGCCCGCCGCGCATCCGCGCTGGTCACGGGCGCGGACCCGACCGCCGGGACGGGGCTCGCCGGCGCGGACTCCGCCGCCTCCGGCTTGATCATCGGGTGGTGGCGGACCGCCGAACCGGCGGCGATGCCGGTGGTGGCGGCGACGGCGCCGGCCACCGCGGTGCTGAACAGGACCGTGGTCCACGTGCTGCGCATGAGGGTGAGCTTTCTTCCAGGAACCGGGGAGGGGGAGTCAGGCCGCCGAACGGCCTTCCCCCCACCATCGCCACCGCCCCGCGGACCCCGCCATCCCGTCTAGCCCGAATGCGCCCCAACTCCCCGCCGCCGACGGCCCCGCGCTCACTCCCCGACCGGCGCCGCCCCCCACAGCTCCGCCGAGCATCGCGCGTAGACCGCCTGCCAGTGGGGCCACTGGCGGGCCGTCAGGTCGTCGCACTCGGCCAGCAGCGCCTCGATCTGCTCCGGCGCGACGCCCTCCAGCAGCCAGGCCAGCGCGTCCGGGGCGCCGGGGCCGTCGGCGAGCCTGAGCAGGTCGAGCAGTTCGCCGAGGGAGCCGACGCGGGACTGCGGGGCGAAGAGCAGGGTGATCGCCGGCAGCACCTGCTCCTCCTCGATCCGCAGGTGGGTCTCCAGCCGGGCCGCCAGCTCCTCCACCGCGTAGGCGACCGGCCAGGCGCTGGCGGGGTCCCGGGTGGCGACCCGCATCAGGGTGGTGGTGCGGGTGAAGGAGTGGTCCAGGTTGTGGTGGTCGTCCTCCAGCCAGTTGACCAGCAGCCGTAGCTCGGGGGCGAAGCGGCGGATCAGCGGCCAGAGCCGGACGTCCTGCTGCTCGTGGTGGCAGGTGAGCATCGCGGTGAGGAAGTCCCAGTGCCGGCGCAGCGCCTCGGCGCCCACCTCGTCGCCGGGCTGCAGCAGGCGCAGCGCGTTGGGCAGCCGGGCGAGGTCGCGGCGCAGGGCGGCGTGCACCAGGCGCAGGCCGGCGAAACGGACGGGGCGCACGGCCGGCACCACCTCATTGGGGCCGCGCTGGGCGGGAACGGTAAGCAGATGCGGCTGCATGGCACTCTCTTCAGGACTGTCATGGCGGGCGGAGGGAGCAGGTGGCGCTTCCCGCGGCAGGTGAGTGAGCGGGAAGCGCGACGTCGCGATCCAGCGTGGTCACAGTCGATCAGAGGTGAATCAATGGCGGATTGCCGCGCAGGTCAGCGCACCTGCGGAAGCAGAACGGACACTGCTGACGAGGTGTCAGCAGTGTCCGTTCGAGTCACCCGCCAAGGCCCGCGGACGGCTCAGGCCGGTGTCGGCCCTGCCAGGTTCTGGGTCAGCCACTGCAGGGTGTCCGGGATCATCTTCTTGAAGTGCGAGGTGAGGTGCTTGCCGCCCGGCTGCTCGTAGTAGTCGATCTTGGTGGGGGCCGCCGCCTTCGCCACCCATGCCTTGACCAGCTTGACCTCGTCCGGCGTCGCCCCACCCGCCGTGGCCAGCATCCGCACGTCGGCCTTGCTCTGGCCGACCAGCACGTCGGGGCTGTTCGCCAGCCGGTCCGCCTCGTGGCCCTTCCAGAACTCGGAGTCGGGGTTGAAGTAGCCGTCGATCGGCACCGCGGCCTTGTAGAGGTCGGGGTGCTGCAGGGCCATCTTGGCGCTGCAGAACGCGCCGGTGGAGGCGCCCATCAGGCCCCAGCCGTCGCGGCTCTTCAGGGTGCGGAAGTTGGCACGCACGAAGTCGGGGACGTCCTCGGACATCCAGGTGCCCATCTTCGGCTGGCCGGGGATGTCACTGCAGTCCAGCGTCTGCTTCTCGTCGGCGACCAGGTTCTGCACCGGCATCACCATGATGAACGGGTGCGCCTTGCCCTGCTTGACCAGGTCCTCGTCCTCCGCCTGGATCGGCAGCTGGTCGTCGGTCCAGGTGTTGTAGCCGTTGCTCTGGCCGCCCGCGTAGAGGGTGAGCACCGGGAAGCCGTAGGTGGCGTACTTGGGGTCGTTGTACTCCGGCGGGAGCCAGACCCAGACCTTGGCGGTGACCCCGGACTTCTTGCCGGTCAGCGTCGTCATCATGATCGGGCCGGCCGCGGTGTCGCGGGCCTTGGTCAGCTGGGTGGCGGGACCGGTCGGCAGGGAGACCTGGTCCGAGCCGGCGGACGGCGCGGCGCTCGCGGCCGGCGCGGCCGATCCGCTCGGGTCCGTGCCCGCCGGGGCACCGGGCGAGCCCGCGACCCGGCCGGCCGGCGGCGCGGCCTGGGCCGCGGGCTTGCCGCCGCCACTCCCGCCGCACGCGGTGAGGGCGGCCGCCATGGTGAGGACGGCGGCGGCGGACAGGACGGCACGTGGACGGGCGAACGGCGGCTGCACGAGGGGACTTTCCGAGTGGTGGGGAGACGCCCGGGCGGGTGGCGCCGGGCCACGCCGACCCAGGTGGGGTCGGCGCGCGGTGGTGTTGATCCTATGACGCGGCCCCGACCGGCCGTGGTTGCGACCGGGCGGCCCACCACCCAACATTTGGTACGACTTAGGCAAAGTCCAGCCGTTCGGCCCCCGCCGATCGGCCGGGCGACGGGGGGCGGACCAGGCAGGCCCGGCTACCCGGCCACCCGGCCGGCGGGCCGGCGGGCCGGCGGGCCGGCGGGATCGGCCCTCACCACGGCCGCGCCGGTGGTGGCCCAGCCCCGCGCGTTGTGGTCCACCACGAGGGCGGTGTCGTTCAGGGGCCGGCCGACGGTGCCGCCGCCCTCCCAGGACCGGGAGGCCGACTGACGACGCGTCATCTACTCGGTCGGGCAACAGGAGTCGGTCGGCTCGATGGTGCCGCGCCAGACCGGCAGCAGCGCCGGGTGGTCGAGGTCGGGCTCGGCGCCCAGCCCGGGGCCGGCGGGCAGCGCCAGCCGCCCCCCGCTGATCCGCTCGGCGCCGCCGAGCAGCGCGGCTCGCCAGTCCACCTCGCCGAAGGCGAACTCCAGCGGCTCGGTGGGCAGCAGCGCGGCCAGGTGCGCACTGTGCAGGGTGGCCACCGGGCCGGCGGGGTTGTGCAACGAGACCCGGGCGGCGCCCGCCGCCGCGGCCAGCGCGAGCACCGCGGCCGGTCCTCCGGCGTGCTTGACGTCGGGCAGCACGTAGTCCAGCAGGCCGTCCACCGCGGCGAGTTCGGCGGCGTCGAAGGCGAACTCGCCGCCGGCCAGCGGCAGCTGGGTGCGGTGGCGCAGCTCGGCCAGCTCGGCCGGGCGGGCGCTGCCCACGCCGTCCTCCAGCCAGCCGATCCCGAGCTCGGCGAACGGGTCGAGCAGCGGGGTGAGTTCGGCGAGCGAGAGGCGCTCGTGGCAGTCCACCAGGACCCGCACGTCCGGGCCGACCGCCGCCCGCACCGCGCGCACCCGGGCCAGTCCGAGGTGCGCCAGCCGGTCACCGCCCGGGGTGTCGAAGGGCGCGAGCTTGACGGCGGTGAACCCGGCCCGCACGGCGGCGACCGCGGTGGCCGCCACCTCGGCCGGGGCCCGGCCGCCCGGGGCCCGGTTGAGGTTGGCGTACAGCGGCACCGACTCCGGCGCGTGAGCGGCGCCCGCGCCGCCGAGCCAGCGCCACAGCGGCACCCCGGCCCGCCTGGCGGCCAGGTCGGCCAGCGCCTGGCGCACCGCCCCGCGCACCGTGCGGCGGGTGAACACGCCGACCTCGCCGTCCCCGTCGAGCACCCGCAGCACGGCCGCGCGCGGCCCGGCGTCGGAGCACTCGCCCCAGCCGGTCACCCCGTCCTGGTCGCGCAGCCGCAGCAGCAGCCAGTCGGTGCGTCCGCTCACGGCGCAGCGGAAGAGCTCGCCGGTCAGGGTGGTACTCGGTGCGACGGTCGTGGTCACAGCAGCCCCAAGGAGGTGAACGGTTCGGTGATGACCCGCTCCAGCACCGGCACCGCCGAGGACCGCACCAGGGTCCGGGCGCCGAACACGGCGGGCACGATGTCCGCGGCCACCGCGGCACCGCGGTGGCTGCGCTCGGCGACCTCGGCGCGCAGGTCGTCCAGGTACTCGTCGGCGACCAGGATGCCGCCGGCCAGCACCACCCGGCTCGGGTTGAGCAGGTCGACCAGGGTTGCGATGGCCCGCCCGGCCCGGCGGGCCCGGCGGCGCAGCAGCCGCTGGGCGCGCTCGTCGCCGCTGCCCGAGCCGGCCGGGCGGGCGGCGGCGACCAGGCGCTCCAGGTCGAGCGCGCCGCCGGCCGTGCCGCTCGGGCCGGGGTCGAGCAGGCCGGCCGCGCGGGCCTCGGCGATCAACGCGAGGTCGCCGGCCGCCACGCTCAGGCAGCCGGTGCCGCAGCGCGGGCAGCGCACCGCGGGGTCGTCGGTGGCGGTCAGGTGCTCGATGCCGCCGGCCGCGGCACCGGGGCCGCGGTGCACGGTGCGGTCCACCACGATCGCCGCGCCCAGCACGTTGCCGATGAAGACCAGCGCGAAGTCGTCCACCTCGCGCCCGGCACCGAACCAGAGCTCGGCGCGGGCGATGGCGCGCACCGTCTGCTCCAGCACCAGCGGGCCGGGCAGCTTGCCCACCAGCTCGGCGCGCAGGTCCACGTCCCGCCAGCCGAGCGGCCCGTGCTCGACCACCAGGCCGCGCGCGCCGTCCACCCAGCCGCCGATGCTGACCCCGGTGCCGACCAGCCGGCGCCCGGCCAGCTTCTCGTCCAGGAAGGCCCGGACCCCCTCGGCGGCCTGCGCGGCGATCCGACGCGGGGTCAGCTCGCCGCCACCGCCGTGCGCCAGCTCGCGTTCGAGCAGCACCCGCCCGTCCAGGCCGACCAGGCCGAACGTGGTGCGCAGCAGGCCGATGTGCACGCCGAGCGCGACGGTGCGCTCGGGGTCGACCCGCAGCGGCACCCGCGGGCGGCCCTGGGTCGGCTCCATCGGGGAGAGCTCGCCGAGCAGCCCCGCCTCGATCAGGGTGCTGGTCAGCTTGGTGACGCTGGGCGCGGAGAGGCCGGTGTGCCGGGCGATCTCGGCCCGGGAGACGGGGCCGAAGGCGAGGACGGCGCGCAGCACCGCGGAGGCGTTGCCCTGCCGCATGTACTCGGCCCGCTGGCCGGGGGTGATCAGCCCCTGGGGCTGCTCGCCGCGGTTGGTCACGCGGTTGGTCACGCGGTTGGTCACGGTGCGGTTGGTCACGGTGATCGCCTCCTCCCGGCACCCTATCGTTTCCGGCGCGTTTACTTATTTTCCGAAACTTAGTGACCTCGGGCGCTCCTGACAAGCCCCCGCGCCGGTCGACGGCGATCTTCGGTGCGCTCCTACCAATGACACCGGCCGGACAAGTCGGCGATCATCGGCTCACCACCAGCACAGGGAGCACCGCATGCCGCAGCAGACCGCCGTCGTCACCGGGGCCGGCACCGGCGTGGGCCGGGCCGTCGCGCTCGAACTGGCCGCGGCCGGATGGCGGCTCGCGCTCGCCGGACGCCGGGCCGAACCGCTGCACGAGACCGCCGCGCTGACCGGCCGCGCGGCCGCGGTCATCCCGACCGACGTGACCGATCCGGCCGCGGTGGACGCGCTCTTCGCCGAGGTGGCCGAGCGCTTCGGCCGGATCGACCTGCTCTTCAACAACGCCGGTACCTTCGGCGCCCCCGTGCCGCTGGAGGAACTCTCCTACCAGGACTGGCGCGCGGTGGTGGACCTCAACCTGACCGGCGCCTTCCTCTGCGCCCAGGCGGCCTTCCGGCAGATGAAGGGCCAACTGCCGCAGGGCGGGCGGATCATCAACAACGGCTCGATCTCGGCGCACGTGCCGCGCCCGCAGAGCATCGCGTACACCGCCACCAAGCACGCGGTCACCGGCCTGACCAAGTCGCTCTCGCTGGACGGGCGGCCGTACCGGATCGCCTGCGGCCAGATCGACATCGGCAACGCCGCCACCGACATGACCGCCTCGATGAGCCTGGGCGTGCGCCAGGCCGACGGCCGGATCGCCCCCGAGCCGACGATGGACGTGGCGGACGTGGCCCGTACCGTGCGGCACATGGCGGAGCTGCCACTGGAGGCCAACATCCAGTTCGCCACCGTCCTGGCCACCACCATGCCCTACATCGGGCGCGGCTGACCCGCCGGCGCGGGCCGCCGCGCCAGGGCCACCGCGTGGGCCGCAGGACGCACCGCTCAGACGGCGTCCGGCCCGCGCTCGCCGGTGCGCACCCGGACCAGGGTCTCCACCGGCACCACCCAGACCTTGCCGTCGCCGATCCGCCCGGTGCGCGCCGCCCCCAGCACGGCCTCGATCACCGGTTCGGCGTCCTCGTCGGCCACCACCACCTCCAGGCGAACCTTGGGCACCAGGTCGACCCGGTACTCCGCCCCCCGGTACACCTCGGTGTGACCACGCTGCCGCCCGTAACCGCTCGCCTCGGTGACGGTCAGCCCGTGCACCCCGAGCTCGCGCAGCACGGTCTTGACGTCGTCCAGCTGATAGGGCTTCAGGATGGCGGTGATCAGCTTCATATCGCGTGATGCTAGTGCTCTGACCGAATAGGTTCGCCGGGTTGGCGGTGCCACCGTCCGGACCGGTTGGATGTGGGCGGACATCCGAGGTGTGGGGAGGCGTGGTGGCGGAGCCGGTCAAGGTCCGGAGACTGACCGACCAGGAGGGGCAGCAGTTACAGCGGATCGTGCGTCGGGGCAGCACGAACACGGTGCGCTACCGGCGGGCGATGATGCTGCTGGCCTCGGCCGGCGGCAACCGCGTGCCGGTCATCGCCCAGTTGGTCGCGGCCGACGAAGACACCGTGCGTGACGTGATCCACCGGTTCAACGAGATCGGTCTGGCCTGCCTGGACCCTCGTTGGGCGGGAGGCCGTCCCCGCCTGCTCAGTCCTGACGACGAGGACTTCGTCGTCCAGACGGCCACCACTCGCCCGGCCAAGCTCGGGCAGCCCTTCACCCGCTGGTCGATCCGCAAGCTCGCCGCCTACCTGCGCAAGGTTCACGGCCGGGTGATCCGCCTGGGTCGCGAGGCTCTGCGCTGCCTGCTCGCCCGACGCGGCGTCACCTTCCAACGGACCAAGACGTGGAAGGAGTCCACCGACCCGGAGCGGGATGCCAAGCTCGACCGGATCGAGCACGTCCTGGACCGCTTCCCCGACCGCACGTTCGCGTTCGACGAGTTCGGACCGCTCGGTATCCGCCCCAACGGCGGATCCTGCTGGGCCAAGGAGGGCAGGCCCGACCGGCTGCCGGCGACCTACCATCGCACCCACGGCGTCACCTACTTCCACGGCTGCTACTCGATCGGCGACGACACCCTGTGGGGCGTCAACCGCCGCCGCAAGGGCACCACGAACACCATGGCCGCACTCCGATCGATCCGGGCCGCCCGCCCAGACGGCGCCCCGGTCTACGTGATCCTGGACAACCTCTCCGCCCACAACGGCAAGAAGATCCGCAGCTGGGCTCACAACAACAACGTCCACCTCTGCTTCACCCCGACGAACGCTTCCTGGGCCAACCCGATCGAGGCGCACTTCGGGCCGCTGAGGCAGTTCACCCTCGCGAACTCGAACCACCCCAACCACACGGTCCAGACCCGCGAACTGCACCGCTACCTGCGCTGGCGCAACACCAACGCCCGCCACCCCGACGTACTCGCCGCCCAACGCCGCGAACGCGCCCGCATCCGCAGTGAGAAGGGCCTGCGCTGGGGCGGCCGACCGGCGGCGGCCTGATCAATCGCCGACGTTGAGCTCCGCAAACTCAGCGACCCCGAGCTCGGCCAGGACGCCGCGGAGCCGCGTCAGTGCTTCGTCCCGCTGCAAGCCCTCCGCGATCTCCAGGTCGAGATGGCAACGACCCATGCCGCTGCCCGCGCCTGTGACCTCACCGTGGAGGCCGAACTCGGCCTCCACCGCCTCCTCGACCTCATCACGGTCGATCGGCAAACCAACAAAGACGATCTCTACGAACAACACGGCCCTCCGTCTCAACCCGGCGAACCATATCGGTCAGAGCACTAGCGATCGGGCCGCCGGGCGCCCGTCAACCTCGCCTGTGACCAGCGCCTTTACCTGTGACTTGACGATATTTTACATCCCGTGTTTGATCAGGTCCGACACCGGGGCTACAGGGGGCCAGATGGCAGCGGACAGCATCGCGGCAGGCGTCGAACTGCGCCATCTGCGCTCCTTCCTGATGGTGTCCCAGGAGTTGAACATCACCCGGGCGGCAGCCCGGCTGCACCTGGCCCAGCAGGCCGTCTCGGTCCAGATCCAGCAGCTCGAACGGGCCCTGGGCGCCCCCTTGCTGGTGCGCACCTCACGAGGCGTCAGCCTGACCCCGGCCGGCGCCGAGCTGGCGGTCGGCGCCCGCAGCGTGGTCGGCGAGCTGGACAGCCTGGCCGCCCGGCTGCGCGCCCGGGCCGAGCGGCCCGAGCCCGCCCGTCCGCTGCGGCTGGCCTGCTGCCCGTACGCCACCGCGCCGTTCGCGCTGGAGGCGGCGGCCGCGATGGAGGAGGCGATCCCCGGGCTGGCCATCGACCTGATCACAGTGCCGACCCTGGCCGAGGAGCTGGCGCTTCTGCGGTCCGACGAGGCGGACGCGGCCTTCCTCTGGCTGCCGGCCGCCCCGGGCACGCTGCGACAGGCCCGGGTGCGCGCCTACCAGCGGGCGGTCGCGGTGCGCCGGGGCCACCGGCTGGCGGACCGGGCCTCCGTCTGCCTGGCCGACCTGGCCGAGGAGGCCTTGGTGGTGCCGGACAGCTTCGAGTGCGCCGAGGCGCGCGGACCCTGGTCCGTGCCGCGCGCCGCTCCGGCCGAGGACTGGGGGAAGGTCGAGGGCTGGGGGAAGGTCGAGGACTGCCTGCTGGCGGTGGCCCGCGGGCGGGGCGTCTGGCTGGCCCCCGAGCCGCTGAGCCGCTGGGCTCCGGCCGCCCCCGGGGTGAGCTGGCTGCCGGTGCGCGACGCCGCCCCTTCGCACCTGGCGCTCACCTGGAGCAGCCGGGCTCCCGAGCCGTTGCTCACCCGGCTGGTGGCCGAGCTGCGGCGGTTCACCGGCTGGACCAAGGCCGCCTGACGAGGCGTCAACAGGAGCTGCCGGGCCTGCTCCCCGGCCGACTCTCAGGAGAGCGCGCGGCGGCGGGAGGAGGCCGCGGGCACGGCCGGCAGACCCAGGGCGGTCAGTGCCGCCTGGTAGGCCGCCATCGCCTGGACGGGCCGCTCCCGCTCCGCCCAGGAGTCGCCCAGCCTGCGCCAGATCAGCGCGACGTCGCGGTGGTCGCCGGAGCGGTCCAGCAGCCTCCCGCAGCGGTGCAGTTCCGCCTCGCCGAACTCCTCGTCACCGGCCACCAGGTGGGCCCGCCCGAAGGCCAGCGCGAGCGCGGCCCGCTCGTGCCAGAGCTCCTCGCCGATCGCCTCCAGCAGCGCCGTCCCCCGCGCGGCCCACTCCAGGGCCCCGGCCGGATCGCCGAGTTGGACCAGCACCTCGGAGAGCAGCACCACGCAGAAGACCACTTCCGAGATCCGGGCGCTCTCCCGCAGGATCCCGTAGGCGGCGACCAGCAGGTCCAGCGCGCCGGCCGGCTCGCCCCTGGCGATCAGCACCCGGGCCAGGTTGCACCGCAGCATGCCCTGGTGACGGGCGTTGTCCGCCTCCGCCATCAATGCCAGGGCGCGCTCCGCCAGTTCGAGCGCCTCGTCGAACCGGCCCTGCTCCCGGGCGATCAGCGAGGCGTTCCACTCCACCGCGCCGAGCGCGACCCGCGAGCCGGTGGAGCGGGCCAGCGGCAGCAGCCGCTCGGCCAGCAGCTTGGCCGAGGTCAGGTCCCCGCGCGAGATGTAGCAGCCCATCAGGGTCGAGCCGAGCTGCAGGTGCTCGGGCAGCGGTGCCACGTCGGCCCGGCTCAGCTCGGCCATCGCCCGCTCGCCGAAGTCCACGCTCATCGCCTGATCGCCCACGTCGCGGTAGCAGCGGCAGAGCGCCACCGCGAGCAACGCCCAGTCCTCGGAGCCGACTTCGGTGTCGGGCTCGGCCAGCAGCTCGCGATAGGCGCCGATCGCCCGCTCCAGCCGCCCGAGCTTCTCCAACGCCCAGGCCCGGCCGCGCCCGGCCCGGCGGGCGGTCTGCCGGTCCGGCGGCGGGTCGGCGGCCAGCACGCGGCCGAAGACGGCCAGCGCCTCGGCGTCACCGCCGTTGCGCAGGGCCAGTTCAGCGAAGGCCGTGTCCAGCCGGAGCGTCACAGGGTCTGTCCCCCTCTGTGGAGGCCGGGGTGCTGGCGGGGGCGTGCCCGGGTTCGTGGTCCGGATCAGGTTACCCGCCGGCCGCCCGGCCAACCCCAGCCGTCCAGCAACCGGGACCCACCGGACGCGGCGGCGGCACGGACCCAAGTCCCGGTCCCCGCCCCTCGGCCCGCCACCGCACCGCTCACAGCCCGGCGGGCCGCAGCACCGCGCGCAGCGGGGCGGCGCCCGACAGCCCCGCCGCCGCGAGGCCCTGCCGGTAGGCGTTCATCGCCGCCTCCGGGCAGCCGTGCCCCAGCCACTGGTCGCCCAGCGCCCGCCACACCTCGGCCCGCTCCCGCCCGGCGGCCAGCAGCGCCTGCTCCTCGCCGAGCAGTCGCTCCACGGTGTGCAGCGCCTCGGTGGCCTCCCGCGTCCGGCCCTGCAGCCGGCGGGCCTCACCCAGCTGCAGCCAGGCCCAGACCCCGACCCCGGTGTGCCCCTCGCCCGCCAGGTCCAGCGCGCGCTCCGCGTGCGCGGCCCCGTCGGCGTACTCACCCAGCATCAGATCTGCGCGGGCCAGGCTCAGTTCGCAGCCGGCCCGGTCCAACTGGCGCCCGCAGCGGGCCAGCTCCTGGCCGGCCAGCGCGAGGTACTTCTTGGCCAGCCCCGGCTCCGGCTCCGGGCCGTCGAGCAGCAGCGAGCCGTAGCCGGCCTTGAGCAGGCCGAGGTAGCGGGCCACCTCGTCCTCGGCGGGCAGCGCGAGGGCGCGCTCGGCCAGGGTGAGCGCGAGCGCCGTCTCGCCGCGCTGCTGGGCGCGCCGGCTGGCGTGCCGGAAGGCGGCGGCCCGGGCGGCCGGGGAGGCGGTGCGCTCGGCGTGCGGCAGCAGCCGGTCGGCCAGCTCCTTGGCGGCGGCCAGGCCGCCGCTGCGGTGCTGCGCCTCGATCAGCGCGACACCGAGGCCGAGGTGGTCCTCGGTCGGGGTGGCGATCACCGCGTCCAGGCGGGCCAGCGCGCCCTGCCCCAGCTCCACGGCGCTGGCCGGCTCGCCCGCGAGCAGATGGCAGCGGCAGAGCGCCACCGCGAGCCGCAGCCACTCGGCGGCGCCCGGCCCGAGCGCCGCGTCCCGGTACAGCTCGTGCAGCACCGCCAGCGCCTCGGCCGGGCGGTTCAGCCGCTCCAGTGCGTCGGCTCGGGCGATCTTGGCGCGGCGCCGGGTGGCGGTCTCGGCGGGCGGGTCCTCGGCCAGCACCGCGTCGCAGGCCGCCAGTGCCGCGCCGTACTCACCGCCACGCAGCGCCAGCTCACCCAGGGTGATCCGGAGCAGCAGCTCCTGCTGGCGCTCCAGCTCGCGATCGCCCTCCTGCCCGGTGCGCAGGAACTCCACCGTGCACCCGAGCTCGGCGGCCAGCCGGTGCAGGATCGCCGGGGTGACCGGGCGCTTGCCGGACTCCAGCAGCGACAGGTAGCTGACCGACATGCCCTCACCGGCCAGATCGCTCTGTTTGAGCCCGCGCTCGCGGCGCAGGTCCCGCAGCCGTCGGCCGATCTCCGTTGTGGCGTCCTGCCCGGATTCCATGCCCGCCCTTGCCTCGACTGTCTGGCGGTGCCCCGCACCGTGCTGACTGACTTGACTCCATTGTTTACAGGATTGACAACGCCTCTCCAAGACCAACGACGGAATGAACGGCGCGCGGGGCCCCGGCTCGAGCCGGGTTCGAGCGAACCCCCCGACCAGGACCCCGCCTCGCCCCCGGTATTGCGAACGCGTAACAATGGAACGCATGTGTGTCCCTCCGCCGCGCGCTGATCGCGCGCACCGCGCTGCCTCCCCCACCCCGGTCGGAGGCAACCGCCTCACACCGAGGGAGGACAGCCGGTGAAGAATCCACGACCAGAGGATGATCGGACGGCCACAGATCGTCTGGCAGACTTCTCGTCCATGGGGGAACCGACCGAAAGCCAGAGGCAGGACGGCGCCGAAGCCGCCCCGCTCAGCGCCGGCGGTTCCGTCCGAGCCACCGGCCACCCGGCCGAGTCGGCCGTGGACGGAGCCGGCGGCAGCACCGCCGTACGGGCCACCGGCTCGCTGCGGCACCGGATCATGGCGCAGCGGCGCGGTCCGGCCCGCCCCCGGCTCCTCTTCGAGCTGGCGCTGATCGGCTTCAGCTACTGGATCTACTCACTGGTGCGCAACGCGGTGCCCGAACAGGCGGACATCGCGCACCGCAACGCCATGTGGGTCTGGCACACCGAGCAGTTCCTCGGCATCGACGTCGAGCGCTCGATCAACCACGCGGTCAACTCGGTCACCTGGCTGATCGTGGGGATGAACTACTACTACGCGACGCTGCACTTCATCATCACGATCGGTGTGCTGGTCTGGCTCTACCGCAGCCACCCGGGCCGCTACGCGGCCGCTCGCACGGTGCTCTTCATCACCACCGGCGCGGCCCTGCTGGGCTTCTACTTCTTCCCGCTGGCCCCACCGCGGCTGGCCGGGCTCGGCTTCGTCGACACCGTCGAGGTCCACCACACCTGGGGCTCGCTGGCCTCGGGGGCGGCGGCCAGCGCCACCAACCAGTTCGCCGCGATGCCCTCGATGCACATCGGCTGGTCGACCTGGTGCGGGCTGACCATCTTCTTCCTGGCCGAACGCAGGTGGATCAGGGCGCTGGGGCTCATCTACCCGCTGTTCACCCTCTCGGTGATCATCTCCACCGGCAACCACTACTGGATGGACGCGGTGGGCGGCCTGCTCTGCCTGGCGCTCGGCTTCGCCGCGACCCGGCTGATCTACCACCGCTGGGCCTTCCAGTTCCCGCAGATCCCGACCGCCTGGCAGGCCCAGGCCGCCGTGCCCGAGCAGCGCCCCACCCCGGTGGGCGCCGGCTCCCGGCGCTGACCGAACCGCTGACCAGCCACTGAGGGATCGCCGACGACGGACGCGGGCGGCTCAGCCGTAGAAGAGCCGCTCGACCGCCGCCCGGGCCCGCCGGGTGGTGCGCCGGTAGTCGTCCACGAGTTCGCCGCTGTGGCCCGCCCCGTACCCGAGGTAGCGGGCCACCTGCGCGAGTTCCCGCGCCTCGCTCGGGAAGCTGTCACCGGGGCGCCCGCGCACCAGCATCACCGCGCCGCGCACCCGGGAGGCCAGCACCCAGGCGGCGTCCAGCACCGCCGCGTCCTCGCCCGCCAGCAGGCCCGCCCGGGCCGCGGCGAGCAGCGCCTGGCGGGTGCGGGTGGTGCGCAGCCCGGGCTGCGCGTGGCCGTGCTGGAGCTGGAGCAGCTGCACCGTCCACTCGACGTCCGCCAGGCCGCCGCGTCCGATCTTGGTGTGGGTGGTCGGGTCGGCCCCGCGCGGCAGCCGCTCGCTCTCGATCCGCGCCTTGATCCGCCGGATCTCCAGCAGGTCCCGCTCCGGCACGCCGTCCACGGGGTAGCGCAGCGGGTCGATCAGCTCCCGGAACCGCTCCCCCAGCTCGACGTCGCCCGCCATCGGCTCGGCGCGCAGCAAGGCCTGGCTCTCCCAGACGTGCGACCAGCGCGCGTAGTACGCCGCGTACGAGCCGAGCGTGCGCACCAGCGCCCCCTGGCGCCCCTCGGGCCGTAGGTCGGCGTCGACCAGCAGGGCCGGTTCGGTGGAGGGCGCGGCCAGCAGGGTGCGCAGCTGGTTGCAGACCGTACGGGCGGCGGCCGTCGCGTCGTGCTCCGTCCCGGGCAGCGGATCGTGCACGAAGAGCACGTCGGCGTCCGAGCCGTAGCCCAGCTCGTGGCCGCCGAACCGGCCCATCGCGATCACCGCGAGCCGGGCCGGGAACTCCTCGTCGTGCGCCCGCTCCCAGTCGGCCGTGCAGGCGGCCAGCGCACCGGCCAGGGTGGCGGCGTTGAGATCGGTGAGCGCGTTGGCGGTGGCCTCCAGCGCCTCGCCCGGGTACGCGCCGTGGCGGCCCAGCAGATCGCCCGCGGCGGTGCGGAACAGCTCCCGGCGGCGCACCGCGCGGGCCGCCGCCACCCCCGCCGCCGCGCTGGGCGCCCGGCCCACCGCCGAGCGGATCTCCTGCTCCAGCGCGGCCCGCCCGCGCGCGTCCAAGCCCTGCGCGTCGCCCAGCATGGCCACCGCCTCGGGCGCGCGCAGCAGCAGGTCGGGGGCCAGCCGCCCGGCCGACAGGATCCGCGCCAGGCCCTCGGCGGCCGCGCTCTCGTCGCGCAGCAGCCGCAGGTACCAGGGGGTGCGCCCGAGCGCGTCGGAGACCTGGCGGAAGCCCAGCAGCCCGGCGTCCGGGTCCGCGGAGTCGGCGAACCAGGCCAGCAGCACCGGCAGCAGGGTGCGCTGGATCGCCGCTTTCCGGCTCACCCCGCTGGCCAGCGCCACCAGGTGCCGCAGCGCGGCCGGCGGATCGGCGAAGCCCAGCGCCGCCAACCGCGTCTCGGCCGCCTCCGAGCTCATCGCCGGGGTGCCGGGGGTGAGCGCCTCACCGGCCGACAGCTCGGCCACCGCGGCCAGCAGCGGGCGGTAGAAGAGCTTCTCGTGCAGCCGGCGCACCTCCAGGGCGTGCCGCTTCCACTCGCGCTCCAACGCGGCCACCGGGTCGGCCTTGGTGTCGTCGTTGATCATCGCCGTGAGCGAGCGGGCCAGCCGGCGCAGGTCGGCCGGGTCGGTGGGCATCAGGTGGGTGCGGCGCAGCCGGTGCAGCTGGATCCGGTGCTCCAGGGTGCGCAGGAAACGGTAGGCGGTGTCCAGCGAGGCGGCGTCGGCCCGGCCGACGTAGCCGCCATGGGAGAGGGCCGCCAACGCCTCCAGGGTGTTGCCGCTGCGCAGCGCCGGATCGGTGCGGCCGTGCACCAGCTGCAGCAGCTGCACCGAGAACTCCACGTCGCGCAGGCCGCCCGGGCCCAGCTTGAGCTGGCGGTCCAGCTCGGTGGCCGGGATCGCGTCGATCACCCGGCGGCGCATCTGCTGCACGTCCGCGACGAAGTTCTCCCGATCGGCCGCGTGCCAGACCATCGGCGCCAGCGCCGCGCAGTAGGCCTCGCCCAGCTCGGCGTCGCCGGCCACCGGGCGGGCCTTCAGCAGCGCCTGGAACTCCCAGGTCTTGGCCCAGCGCTGGTAGTACGCGACATGGCTGGCCAGGGTCCGCACCAGCGGCCCGTTGCGGCCCTCGGGCCGCAGATTGGCGTCCACCGGCCAGATGGTGCCCTCGCGGGTGGTGTCCGAGCAGAGCCGCATCATGGCCGCCGCCAGCCGGGTGGCGGCCCGCAGCGCGCGGTCCTCCTCGACGCCTTCGCGCGGCTCGGCCACGAAGATCACGTCCACGTCGGAGACGTAGTTGAGCTCGTGTCCGCCGCACTTGCCCATGCCGATCACCGCCAGCCGGCAGGCGTCGGCGGCCTCCGGTTCCTGCTCGGCGGCGATCTCCAGCGCGGTGCGCAGCGTGGCGCCGGCCAGGTCGGCGAGCTCGGCGGCGCTCTGCGGCAGGTCGATGGTGCCGCTCAGGTCGCGGGCGGCGATGGTCAGCAGGCAGCGGCGGTAGGCGGCGCGCAGCGCGTCGGCCGGCTCCCCGTCGGTGTCACGGACCCGCTGGACCAGCTCGCGGCGGAAGTCGCCCGTGCCCGGGTGCATGTCACGCTGCTCGAAGGTGACCAGCGCGTGCCAGTCACGCGGGTGGGTGGCCAGGTGGTCGCCGAGCGCGGCGGAGGCGCCGAGCACGCCGAGCAGCCGGTCGCGCAGCGGCTTGGCGGCCGTCAGGGTGTCCCGCAGGGTGTGCCGATCGGGCTCGGGCAGGGCTTCGAGCAGCCGGGCCAGGCTCAGCAGGGCCTGGTCCGGGTCGGCGGTGGCGCCGAGCGCGTCCAGCAGGATCGGGTCGTCGGCCAGCCCGTGCAGCGCGGGGGCGGCCAGGTACCGGACGGCTGCCTCGGGATCACTGAAGCCCCGACGGGCCAGGCGGTTCTCGGGCCTGCTGACACGACTGCCACCGGCGGTCATCGCACTCCTCGTCGCTGCGGGCGGATTCAGATGATCAGCTCATAGCCTAGGTACTTCACCCCTCGGTTCGCGCACTCCGCTCCATTCCCCTTCATTCCCCGCCGCCGCCCCGTGACGCACAACTGCCGCGGGGCCCGACCGGATCGGTCGGGCCCCGCAGCTCAGGGAGGGTCAGTGCCGGCGCGAGCGGCGCGAGAGCAGGAACAGCCCGCTACCGCCGACCAGCATCACCGCGGCCGCGATGATCAGGCCGGGGCTGAGGTCCGAACCGGTCTGCGGCAGCGTGCCGGGCGGGGTCGGGCCACCACCGGGCGGGGTCATGGTGGGCGTGGGGGTCATGGTGGGCGTGGGGGTGGGCGTGGGGGTCATGGTGGGCGTGGGAGTCGGGGTCGGGGTCGGCGTAGCGGTCGGCGTCGGCGTGGGAGTCGGCGTCGGAGTCGGCGTCGGGCTGCTGCCGGGGACCACGATGTCGACGTGGGCCTTGCAGCGGGCGTCGGTCGAACCACTCTGGCAGTCGGTCGACTTGGCCGACGTGATGGTGTTGTCCAGGTACCGGTCGCCGTAGTACGGGTCGTTCACCCGCACCTGGTAGGTGAAGGAGCCGTGCTGCCCCGAGGCCAGCTGACCGGTCCAGGTGATCGCCTTGGCGGCCGGGTCGAAGGTCGCGCCCGGCACGGTGGACTGCAGCGAACCGTCCACGAAGGTGCTGTGCTGCAGCACCTGGCTCAGGTCATCGGTGAGCACCGGGAGTTCGCCGGCCGGGAACTGGTCGTTGCCGGTGTTGGCGTAGCGCACGGTGTAGGTGAGCGTGTCACCCGGGCTCGCGGTGGGGCGGTCGACCGACTTGGCCACCACGAACCTCGGCTCATCGGCGTCGACGTAGCAGGAGTCGGTCACCGGGTCGACCGTGCAGGCGGTGATCAGCGGCTCGCCGTCCCGCGGCTTCGGCAGGTTGAGCGGCAGGCCGCGCAGACCGAAGCCGAGCGGCTGCACGGCCGCGCGCGGCGCCGGCGGGTTGCTCAGGTCGGCGCCGTTGTGGCGGGGGTAGACCTCGCGCACGATGTTGATCAGCAGCGGGCGGCTCGGCGTGGTGCTGCGGGCCGTGACCGAGAGGTGGATGGTCACCGTCGCACCGGCCGGCAGGTCGCCGCGCCAGGTCACCACCGGCGCGCTGTAGCTGAGCGTCCCGCTGCTGGCCTGGGCGTCCCCGTTGTAGGTGGCCTCACCGACCAGCTGCGACATGTCGTCCGCGATGACCGCCTGCCGGGCACCGGTGAAGTCGACAGTGCCGTCGTTGGTGCCGGTGATGGCGTAGTGGATGACGTCACTCGCCTCGACGTCGTCCCGGTCCTCGGACTTGCTCACCGTCCAGTGCGGCGAGTCCAGTTCGACGGTGCAGCCCGGCTCGGTCCCGGTCGGGCAGTTGCTGAACTGCGGCCCGGTGACCGCGTCGCGCAGCCGCATCGGGCCGTTGTCCGGGCTGTCGGCGGTGACGCTGTAGACGATCTTGGTGGTGTCGCCCGGGTTCAGGTCGCCGATCCAGGTCAGGGTCGGCTGCTGGTAGCGGAGTTGACCGGTGCCCACCGTGGCGTCGTTGTCGTAGACCCCGTCGGCCAGGTCACCGGAGAGGTCGTCGGTGACCACCGCGCCGGTGATCGGCACGTTGCCGTCGTTGGTGAGCGTGACGGTGTAGGTGACCTTCTGGCCCGGGAGGTAGAAGTCCCGGTCGGCCGTCTTGAGGATCTTCAGGTGGCAGTAGGTGTCGTCGTCCTCGCCCCCCTTGACCGACTTGGCCGGCACCGCGGCGGTCGGCGCCGACACGACGGGCGCGGCGGGCGCGACCGGTACGGCGGACGGCGCGGCCGGTACGGCGGACGGCGCGGCCGGTACGGCGGACGGCGCGGCCGGTACGGCGGACGGCGCGGCCGGTACGGCGGACGCCGACGGCGCCTCGGGCGCGGCCGGGGAGGCGGGAGCAGCGGACGCCGCCGGAGCAGCCGCCGGAGCAGCGGACGACGACGCAGCCGCGGGAGCCGCGGGCGACGCCGACCCCGAGCCGGCGGAGGTCGCAACCGCGGCCGGAGCCGCGGCGGAGGCGGAAGCAGCCGCCTGGGTCGACGCGGACGCAGACGCCGCCCCGGGTGCCGGCCTCGACGCCGAGGCCGAGGCCGAAGCCGAGGCCACCGCCGATGGGGAATCCGGTGCGCCCGGCGACTCCGGCGCCGACGGAGCTGCGGACGCGGTGGGCGAGGCCGACGCCCCGGCCGCCTTGCCCGCAGCCGCCTTGCCCGCAGCCGCCGCCGTCACCTTGGCGGGCGGATCCACCTGCGCGCTCACCGGCAGGGCGGCGGCGGCCAGCAGGCCGGTGCTCGACGTGCACAGCACGACGAGCGGGACGATCCAGCGGCGCATGCCTCTCATCGGACCACCTCACGGCAGCCGGTCGACGGTCTTCTGATGCGACCCACAGCTACTCCTTCACGACACCGAGTGAACATCAACTCAGATCATGAATCCGCCCCCCGATAAATACGATCAGCGCGCCGGACGCCCGGTCAGCCCCTATCGAATTTCACCCGTACCGCCTAATCCGGACACGCCACGGGCCCGCCTCCTCCTGGAGTCGGGCCCGTGGAAATGCTATTGACGCCGCATCAGCGCGGACGGCCACGCGGATCGACTCCACCCACCCGGGACGCCCACCCGCCCCGGCGAGCCTGCTGACCCGCGCTCACAGCACCTGCAGGTTCTTCCGCAGCTCGAACGGCGTGACCTCGCTGCGGTACTCCTCCCACTCCTGGCGCTTGTTGCGCAGGAAGAAGTCGAAGACGTGCTCGCCCAGGGTCTCTGCGACCAGTTCGCTGCGCTGCATCAGGTCGATCGCCTCGCCGAGGTTCTGCGGCATGGGCTGGATGCCCATGGCGCGGCGTTCGGCGTCGGAGAGGGCCCAGACGTCGTCGTCGGCTCCCGGCGGGAGTTCGTAGCCCTCCTCGATGCCCTTGAGGCCGGCGGCGAGGGTGACGGCGTAGGCGAGGTAGGGGTTGCAGCCGGTGTCGAGGGAGCGGACCTCGACGCGGGTCGAGCCCTGCTTGCCGGGCTTGTACATCGGGACCCGGATCAGCGCCGAGCGGTTGTTGTGGCCCCAGCAGATGTAGGAGGGGGCCTCGCCGCCGGCGCCGGCGGTGCGCTGGGAACCGCCCCAGATCCGCTTGTAGGAGTTGACCCACTGGTTGGTGACGGCCGCGGTCTCGGCGGCGTGGCGGAGCAGGCCCGCGATGAAGGAACGGCCGACCTTGGAGAGCTGGAACTCGGCGCCCGACTCGTGGAAGGCGTTGCGGTCGCCCTCGAAGAGCGAGAGGTGGGTGTGCATGCCGGAGCCGGGGTGCTCGGAGAAGGGCTTGGGCATGAAGCTGGCGTGCACGCCCTGCTCCAGCGCGACCTCCTTCATGACCAGGCGGAAGGTCATGATGTTGTCGGCGGTGGAGAGCGCGTCGGCGTAGCGCAGGTCGATCTCCTGCTGGCCGGGGGCGCCCTCGTGGTGGGAGAACTCCACCGAGATGCCCATCGACTCCAGCATGGTGATCGCCTGGCGGCGGAAGTCATGGCCCACCCCGCGCGGGGTGTGGTCGAAGTAGCCGGACTGGTCGGCCGGGATCGGCGCGGTGCCGTCGCCCGGGAGGTTCTTCAGCAGGAAGAACTCGATCTCCGGGTGGGTGTAGAAGGTGAAGCCCTGCGCCGAGGCCTTCTCCAGGGTCCGCTTGAGCACGAAGCGCGGGTCGGCGTAGGAGGGCGAGCCGTCCGGCATCATGATGTCGCAGAACATCCGGGCGGTCCCGGGGGTCTCCGAGCGCCACGGCAGTATCTGGAACGTGGTCGGGTCCGGCTTGGCGATCATGTCGGACTCGTAGACCCGGGCGAAGCCCTCGATCGCCGAGCCGTCGAAGCCGATGCCTTCCTCGAAGGCCTGCTCCAGCTCCGCCGGCGCCACTGCCACCGACTTCAGGAACCCGAGCACATCGGTGAACCACAGCCGGACGAACCGGATGTCACGCTCTTCGAGCGTACGGAGCACGAACTCCTGCTGCTTGCCCATGGGGACAGTCTCACCTCTGCTCTTTACGTCCGTGTTACGCATACGGCCCGCCCGCGAGCACTTCCGGCGGGACATCCGAGCGACTAGTGCCCATCATTCCGGATTCCCCGCTCGTCGGGGCACCCAGGTCGGATGAACACCTCCCGCCCCCTTAGCGTCAGAGCGACGGTTACCCGGGGCTCAGCGGTCGTAGCGGTAGTCGGCGGCGATCGCCCGGTGGTCGCTGCCGTCCGCCGCCAGCACCCAGGAGTCGGTGGGCTTCATGCCGCGGCTCATGATCTGGTCGATCCGCGCCATCGGGAACTGGGACGGCCAGCTGAAGCCGAACCCGGAGCCCGCCGAGCCCTGCGCCGAGCGCAGCTGCGAGGTGACCGGGGCGAGGCTGCGGTCGTTCATCGTCCCGTTCAGGTCGCCGAGCAGCAGCACCTTGCCCAGTGGCTCGGCCTGGATCGCGTCGCCGAGCGCCTGGGCGCTCACGTCGCGCTGGTCGGCGGTGAAGCCACCGTCGAATTTCACCCGGACGGAGGGCATGTGCGCGACGTACACCGCGAGCGGTCCCTGCGGGGTGGCCACCTGGGTACGGAAGGCCCGGGTCCAGCCGATCTTGATGTCCACCACCCGGGTACCGCTGATCGGGTACTTGGACCAGAGCCCGACCGTGCCCTCCACCACGTGGTACGGGTAGTTCTGGACCAGGCCGCCGGTGTAGGTGGGCAGCGCGGCGCCGGTCAGCTCCTCCAGCGCGACGATCTGCGCGCCCGAGCCGTTGACCAGGCGCACCGTACCGGCCGGGTCGGTGTTGTCGGCGTCGACGTTGTGGGTGAGCACGGTGAAGTCGCCCTTGCCGGCGCTCTTGTCGCCCAGCTGTGAGCCGAAGAGCGCGAACCAGAGCACCACCGGCAGCAGCAGGGCGATCAGCGCGGTGGTCGAGCGGCGCAGCAGCGCGGCCAGCAGCAGCACCGGGACGAACACGCCCAGCCAGGGCAGGAAGGTCTCCAGCAGGCTGCCGAAGTTACCGAAGGAGTTGGGCACCTGGCGGTGCAGGCCGAGCAGCAGCGCCAGCAGCAGCGCGAGCACCGCGATCAGCAGACCGCGCCGCCAGGTCGAGCTGCCGCGGCGGTCCTTGCCCCAGTCGAGCAGCGGGTGCCGGCGCCGCGAGGCGCCGGCGGCAGCGCCCACGGCCGTGGCACCCACCGCCGTGGCACCACCGGGCGCGAAGGATCCGGTGCCCTCGTCGACCCCGTCGACCCCGTCAGCACTGGCAGTCGCCGCAGTCGCCGCAGCCCCCGTGTCACCCGGGAGCGCCGGGGCGTCGTCCGCCGGGGCCGCTTCCTGGTCGGCCTGCGTCATCTGGTGACCCCTCGCTGGTCGTCCGGTGCGTTTCCGACTGAGCCTGATTTATCCCTCATTAATGGGATCTTCGGCTCAGCCTATGCCGAGACAGACGCGCGGGACGGCAGCGCGGGTTCCGCCGGTCGGCGGTTCAGACGGTACCCGCGCTGTGAGCCGGGCCACGCAGTCCGTCGAGCAGCGAGTCCACGATGGTGGCGGGCAGCTCGGGGTCGTCCAGCGGCGAATCGTCCCAGAGCACCGAACGCAGCAGCATCGGGCCGATCAGCATCTCGGCGAGCAGCTCGACCTCCAGGTCGGCGCGGAACTCACCGGCCGCCACACCCCGGGCCACCACCTGGTGGATGGCCCGGCGGCGGCGCAGCACCACCTGCTCGTAGTAGACCTCCTTGAGCGCGGGCATCGAGTGCATCTGGTCCAGCACCACCCGCAGCACCCAGCGCGAGCGCTTGGCCAGGCCACGGCGGCGCATGAAGTCCAGGATCACCACCAGGTCGTCCCGGGCGCTGGTGCCGGGCAACAGCGGTTCCGGCTCCTCCAGCCGGACCAGCACGTCGACCAGCAGCGCCTCCTTGTTGGGCCAGCGCCGGTAGATGGTCGCCTTGCCCACACCGGCGGCCTGGGCGATGCCCTCGATGGTGAGGTCCGCCAGACTGCCGCCCTCGGTCATCAGCCGCTCGACGGCCTCACAGATCGCCTGCTCGGCGGCCTCGGAACGAGGCCGCCCCCGCCGGGGCACCGCGCAGAGCGGTGCCGCCTGGGCGGGAGCGGTGAGGGTGGCCTGACGGTCCGTGTCCATGGCCCCATTCTCCATCGTGCCGGTCAGGCCTTGGTCGACTGGACTGCCGGCGCCGTCCGCGCCTCGGCGGGCGCGCCGGCACCCGGGCGGCCGGGGGCGGCGATCCTGGCCGGCAGGAAGAACCAGGCCATCAGCGCACCGATCAGGGTGACCCCGGCCGAGACCCCGGCGACCACGTGCATCGCGTGGATGAACGAGTCGAAGGCGGGGCCGATCAGCCCGGCACCCTTGGGGCCCATGCTCTGGGCGACCCCGACCGTGGCCTCCACCGACTCGCCCGCCTTGTCGCGCAGCGGCTGCGGCAGCAGGCCGAGCTTGTCGGAGATGCCGTTGCGGTAGCTGGTGGAGAGCACCGCGCCGAGCACCGCGACCCCGAGCGAGCCGCCGACCTGGCGGAAGGTGTTGTTGATCGCCGAGCCCGCGCCGGCCTTCTCCCGCGGCAGCGAGCCCATGATCGCCACCGTCACCGGCGGCATCACGTGCGCCATGCCGGCACCCATGATGAAGCCGATCAGCTCCAGCACCCAGATCGGGGTGTCCCGGCCGAGCAGCAGGTAGCCGAGGAAGGCGAGCACGATCAGGCCCATGCCGCCGGCGCAGGTGGCACGGACGCCGAACCTGTCGACCACCAGCCGGGCCCGGGGCGCGAAGATCAGCTGGGCGCAGGCCAGCGGCAGCATCAGCGCGCCGGAGGCCAGCGCGCTGTAGCCGCGCACGCTCTGGGTGTAGAAGACGCCGAAGAACGAGACGCCCATCAGCGCGAAGAAGACCAGGCCGATCACCGTCACGGAGGTGGCGAAGACCTTGTTGCGGAACCAGTTGACGTTCAGCGCCGGGTGGTCGACCCGCTTCTCGTAGACCACGAAGGCGACCAGCGCCAGCACGCCGATCAGCACCGGCACCCAGGCCGCGGCGGCCGTGAAGTCGGCCAGGTCGCCGCCCTTGATGATGCCGTAGATCAGCGCCACCAGGCCGATGATCGACAGCAGCACGCCGATCGGGTCGAGCCTGCCGGGGTTGGGGTCGCGGGAGTCGGGGACCATCAGCGTCATGGCGACCAGCGCCACCGCCACGATCGGGACGTTGACCAGGAAGACCGAGCCCCACCAGAAGTGCTCGATCAGCAGGCCGCCGGTGATCGGGCCGATCGCGATCGCCAGGCCCACCGCGCCGGCCCAGATGCCGATCGCCTTGGGCTGCTCGTGCCGCTCGAAGACGTTCATGATGATCGCCAGCGTGGCGGGCATCACGAAGGCGCCGCCCAGGCCCATCACCGCGCGGAAGGTGATCAGCTGCCCGGGGCTGGAGGCCATGGCGGAGAGCAGCGAGCCGAGGCCGAACACCAGCATGCCCGCGAGCAGTGCCTTCTTGCGCCCGAACCGGTCACCGAGCAGGCCCGAGGTGAAGAGCAGGCCGGCGAAGACCAGGGTGTAGGAGTTGATCGCCCATTCCAGGTCGCTCTGGCTGGCGCCCAGGCCGACCGGCGCTGGGGTCGCGATGGTCTTCATCGCGACGTTGAGGATCGAGTTGTCGAGAACGACGACCAGCAGCGCCAGGATCAGCGTGCCGAGTATCGCCCAGCGGCGGCGGTGGATGGCTTCTGGCACGCGTGGCGCGGTGCCGGCCGGTGCGGTGGTCATGCGTCTGTCCCGTTCCGTAGGAAGGCTGTGCGGGCCTACTGGGACTAAGCGAGACGATGGCGTCTCGTAATCCCCCGGGACGACTGTACCGCTCTTTGCGATACGAGACGTACCCGTATCGCAAGAATTCCGGGCCGCCCCCGAAATCACCGGAATCCCCGCCTCTTTGCGCCGGGCCCGGGCCGTGCAAGCATGGAGGAGATCCGGGGACGCCGTACGGCGCCACGAGACCACAACCCTTCAGGAGTCCGTTCCATGAACGCTTCTCAGCCTTCGCCTGCCCAGACGGCACCGACCGGGACGCCGGCCACCCAGCAGCCGGCCGCAGGCGGGCGCACCCTCTACGGCGGGGTCACCAACCGCCGGGTCACCGTCCGGGACCTGGCCGCCGCCAAGCGCCGCGGCGAGCGGTGGGCGATGCTCACCGCCTACGACGCGCCGACCGCCGGGGTCTTCGACGAGGCCGGCATCCCGGTGCTGCTGGTCGGCGACTCGGCCGGCAACTGCCACCTCGGTTACCAGACCACGGTGCCGGTCACCATGGACGAGATGGTGATGCTCTCGGCCGCCGTGGTGCGCGGCACCGAGCGCGCGCTGATCATCGGCGACCTGCCGTTCGGCTCCTACCAGGAGTCCCCCGCCCAGGCCCTGCGCAACGCCGCCCGGCTGATGAAGGAGGCCGGGGTGGGCGCGGTCAAGCTGGAGGGCGGCGAGCGCAGCGCCCGCACCATCGAGGTCCTGGCCGAGGCCGGGGTACCGGTGATGGCCCACATCGGCCTGACCCCGCAGTCGGTGCACGCGCTCGGCGGCTACCCGGTGCAGGGCCGCGGCGACGAGGCGGCGCACAAGCTGCAGCGCGACGCCAAGGCGGTGCAGGAGGCCGGCGCCTTCGCCGTGGTGCTCGAAGCGGTGCCGGCCGAGCTGGCCGCGCAGGTCACCGAGTCGCTCGCGGTACCGACCGTGGGCATCGGCGCCGGGGTCGGCTGCGACGCCCAGGTGCTGGTCTGGACCGACATGGCCGGGATGACGGCGGGCAGCGTGCCCTCCTTCGTCAAGCAGTACGCCAACCTGCGCTCGGTGCTGGGCGAGGCCGCCCGCGAGTTCGCCGCCGACGTGCTCGGGGGCACCTTCCCGGCGCCGGAGCACAGCTTCAAGTAGCCGGTTCACGCAGCCGGTTCAAGCAGCCGGTTCAAGCAGCCGGTTCAAGCAGCCGAGCGGGCAAGAAACCGCAGGTCAGGGCCGTTGCCGGAGTTCCGGTGGCGGCCCTGTGCCGTCTCCCCGCGGCGGCGCCCGACGGCGGGCGGCCGGGGCGGGCACCGACGCGCGACAGCGGGCATGACAGCGGGCTGACAGCGACCTGACGGCGGCGCCGGTGCGGCGACCGCGGTCCGAGGGCGGCCTGACAGTGGCGGCGGCGAGTCTTACGGCATGACAACGACGACCGCCACCGCCCCGAACGAGCAGGGGCACCGCACCGCATCCGCCGGCACCGAGGCCGGCACCCAGGCCGGCGCCGACCGGGCCAACGCTGTCGAGGCCCGCGGGATCGTCAAGCACTTCGGCGCGACCAAGGCCCTGGACGGGGTCGACCTGACGGTCCGCCAGGGCACCGTACTCGGTGTACTGGGCCCCAACGGAGCCGGCAAGACCACGCTGATCCGGGTGCTCTCCACCCTCATCAAGCCGGACGCGGGCAGCGCGGTGGTCGGCGGCTACGACGTGCTGCGCCAGCCCAAGCAGCTGCGCCGCACCATCGGCCTGACCGGGCAGTACGCCTCGGTGGACGAGTACCTCTCCGGCTCGGAGAACCTCTACCTGATCGGCCGGCTGCTCGACCTCTCCCGCAAGGACGCCAAGGCCCGCGCGGCCGAGCTGCTGGAGCGCTTCTCGCTGACCGAGGCGGCCGGGCGCCCGGCCAAGACCTACTCCGGCGGCATGCGCCGCCGCCTCGACCTGGCCGCCAGCATGATCGGCCGGCCCCGGGTGCTCTACCTGGACGAGCCCACCACCGGCCTGGACCCGCGCACCCGCAACGAGGTCTGGGAGGAGGTGCGCCGGATGGTGGCCGATGGCAGCACCGTGCTGCTCACCACCCAGTACATGGAGGAGGCCGAGCAGCTGGCCACCGACCTGACCGTGATCGACCGCGGCAAGGTGATCGCCAACGGCACGGTGGACGGCCTCAAGGCACAGGTCGGCGGCCGGACCCTGCGGGTGCGGCCGACCCGCCCCGAGGAGCTGGCCGAGATGGTCCACTGCCTCACCGGGGCCGGGATCGCCGGAGCCGTCGCCCTGCCGCAGGACGGACTGCTCACGGTGCCGATCAGCGACGAGGCGCAGCTGACCACCGTGATCGGGGTGCTCGGCACCCGGGGGTTCGGCATCGCGGGCATCGACACCGAGGTGCCCAGCCTGGACGAGGTCTTCCTCGCCATCACCGGTAAGACCACCACCGGAACGACCACGGCCACCGGCACCCCGGGCGACAGCACCGCAGCCACCGAGGAGACCCAGCGATGAGCACCGCGACCGCCACCCTGTCCCGGCCGGCCCCGGCCCTGGACCCCGACAGCCGCACCAGTGTGCGGGACCACCTGCGCCACGTCGGCGCGCTGACCCGCCGCAACCTGATGCGGATCAAGGCCGATCCGGAGTCGATGTTCGACGCGGTGCTGATGCCGATCGTCTTCACCGTGCTCTTCGTCTACGTCTTCGGCGGCGCGGTCTCCGGCGACCAGCAGACCTACAAGCAGTACCTGATCCCCGGGCTGCTCGGCGGCACCGGCCTCAACCTGGCGATGGCGGTGGGCACCGGCCTCAACAGCGACCTGCAGACCGGCGTGATGGACCGGTTCAGGTCGCTGCCGATCGCCCGCTCCTCGGTGCTGATCGGCAAGATGCTGGCCGAGGCGATGCGCGGGCTGCTCTCCTTCACCATCCTGATCCTCTTCGCGATGCTCCTCGGGTTCCAGCTGAAGACCGGGCTCGGCGGGGTGCTCGGCGCGGTGGGCCTCTCCCTGGTCTTCGGGATGTCGCTGGTGTGGATCTCGATGCTGCTGGGCCTGGTGATGAAGAACGCCCAGGCGGTCCAGGGCGTCAGCATGCTGGTGATCATGCCGCTGCAGTTCGGCAGCTCGATCTTCGCGCCGACCCACACCATGCCGGGCTGGCTGCAGTCCTTCGCCGAGTACAACCCGCTCTCCAACGTGGCCGACGCCTGCCGCAGCCTGATCAACGGCGGACCGCTGGCCCACTCGGTGACCTTCGTGCTGCTCTGGTCGGTGGGGGTCACCGCGAT
The DNA here is from genome assembly GCF_026340565.1 of Kitasatospora sp. NBC_01287. Taxonomy (NCBI): domain Bacteria; kingdom Bacillati; phylum Actinomycetota; class Actinomycetes; order Kitasatosporales; family Streptomycetaceae; genus Kitasatospora; species Kitasatospora sp. NBC_01287. The sequence goes on along the minus strand of NZ_JAPEPB010000001.1, from coordinate 6,583,254 downwards.
CACCGCGCCGCTGGCCGTGGCCCGGTTCCGCAAGCGGGTCTGAGGGGTCGGCGAGCGGTCGGAGCCCGTCCGGACGAGCGCTCAGAGCCCGTCCACCAGGGTGTCCAGCAGGGTCGCGGTCTCCTCCCAGGAGTACCCGCGGCCCTGCTCGCACGCGTCCTGGTAGCCCGCCTCGCCCAGCAAGCCGATCAGCGCCCGCTCGCGCGTCCCCCGGTCGATCCGCTCCAGGAACATGCCCTGCGAGCTCTGCCGGGCACCGTGCGCACCGTAGAGCAGGCCTGCCTGCCAGGCGAGGGCGCGGTCACCGTCGCGCTCCGCCTTGATCACCAGCACGCCCACCACCACCGGGAGCATCAGCAGGGTGACGTGCTGGGCGAAGACCAGCGCCACCATCGGCACCGCGCGCAGCTCCCGCAGGCCCGCCCGCAGTTGCTCCACCCCCTCGTCCAGCTCGCCCGAGCGGGCCAGCACCAGGCTCTCGGAGCAGGAGACCAGGCCGCTCATGATCCCGGGCATCCCGGGCCCGAACCCGGACTTGGCCTGCCGCAGCTGGTGGAGCTCCGCGCGGGCGGCCTGGTAGTCACCGCGCAGCGAGTGCAGGGCGCTGAGCACCGTGTGGCCGTAGACGAGGGCGCCGTCGGTGCGCTGACCGCTGCTGTAGGCCAGCACGAGGCCCTCCCGGATCAGCCGCTCACCCTCGGCCTGGTCCTCCTCCAGCAGCGCCTCACCGAGGCGGATCCGCAGCAGCGGCACGTCCTGCGGGGAGCCGAGCTCCTGGGCCAGCTCGATGGCACGGCGGTAGGCGGCCACGGCGGCGGCGATGTCACCCGAGTAACCCGCCGTCTCGGCCTGGGCCGCGAGGGTCTCGGCCATCCCCCAGCTGTCGCCGTGCCGGCTGTAGATCTCCATCGCCTCGTCGCCGTCGCGCCGGGCCTGTTCGAGGCCGCCCACCAGGTCGTTGGACATCTTGGCGCGCAGTTGCAGACTCCAGGCCAGCTCGCTCTCCCGGCCGAACCGGCGGCAGCCCTCGACCGCCTCGTCGACCAGGGCGAGCATCTGGTCCGCGTGCCCGGCCAGGAAGCAGGCGAAGATCCGCAGCAGCGCCGGGTAGAAGTAGGACTGCGGCAGCTCGGGCCCGTAGGCGGCCAGGATCCGCGGCGCCCGCGCGATCAGCTCGGCGTCGCCGATCACGTCGAGGTCGCCCTCGAAGCGGGCGACCAGTTGGAAGACCCAGGCCTGTCGGCGGGCCTCGGCCAGCACCACCGGCGGCCAGGGCAGCGGATGGCGGAGCACATCGAGCTCCAGCGGCTCGGGGGCGGGAGCGCCCTCGGCGAACGGATCGGTGGTGAGCGCGCAGACCAGGTCGAGCCAGCCGCGGGCCTCGGCCCGGTAGTCGCGCAGCATCCAGAACCACACCATGCCCAGCAGCAGCATGAGCGCGTCCGGCTCGGCCCCGGTGTCCGCCGCGTGGCGCAGCGCCGCCCTGATGTTGTCCTGCTCGCGCTCCAGCGCCCGCACCCAGTGCGTCTGCCGGTGCCCGCGCAGGTGCTGGTCGGCGGTGCGTACCAGCTCGCGGAAGGCGGCGAGGTGGCGGTCGGCCACCGCCGCCCGCTCCCCGGACTCCGCGAGCCTCTCGGCGCCGTACTCGTGGATCGTCTCCAGCATCCAGTAGCGCGGCGGGCCCTGCGGGTCCAGGCCGGCCACCAGCAGCGATTTGTCGACCAGTGAGAAGAGCAGCTCGGCCACCTCGCCGGAGCCGACCAGGCCGCCGTCCGCGCAGACCAGTTCGGCGTCCTCCAGGGTGGCGCCGCCGGCGAAGACGGCGAGCCGGCGCAGCACCGCGCGTTCGCGCTCGTCCAGCAGCTCCCAACTCCAGTCGACCACCGCGCGCAGGGTCTGCTGGCGGGGCAGCAGCACCCGGCTGCCACCGGTGAGCAGGGCGAACCGCCCGTCCAGCCGGTCCGCCAGCTGACGTGGTGTCAGGCCGCGCAGCCGGGCGGCGGCCAGCTCGATGGCCAGCGGCAGGCCGTCGAGGCGGCGGCAGATCTCGGCGGCGGCGGCCGGGTCGTCGGCCACCGAGAAGCCGGGCCTGGCCGCCGCACCGCGCTCGCCCAGCAGGCGCAGGGCTATCGGGTCCGGCAGCGGCTCGACCGGCAGCACCGCCTCGCCCGGCACGCCGAGCGGCTCGCGGCTGGTGGCGAGGATGGTCAGGTGCGGGCACTCGGCGAGCAGCCGGTCGGCCAGCTCGGCGGCGGGCTGGATCAGGTGCTCGCAGTTGTCGAGCAGCAGCATCATCCGGGACCGGCCGCAGTGCTCGACGATGCGGCGCACCGGGTCCTCCGGGCGGGCGTCGGTCACCGACTGGTGCAGCACGGTGCCGCGCAGGCCGAGCGCGGAGAGCACCGCGTCGGGCACCGCCGCCGGGCTCTCCAGCGGGGCGAGCTCGGCCTGCCAGACGCCGTCCGGCCAGCGGGCGTCCGCCTGGGCGGCCCGGCCGGCCTCGACGGAGAGGCGGGTCTTGCCGGAGCCGCCGGGGCCGGTCAGGGTGACCAGGCGGGCCGAGCCGATCAGCTCGGCGACCGCCGCCAGGTCCTGCTCGCGGCCGACGAAACTGGTCAGCCGGGGGCGCAGGTTGCCGCGGGGCACCCCGTCGGACGGGGCTGCGGGGGGTGTGGCTGCGGCGGCGGTCGGGGCGGGGGCGGGGACGGTCGGGGCGGGGACGGGGGTGCCGTCGGGGGCGGCGGGGGCCGGCCCGGTCGGGGCCGGCGCGTCCTGGAGCAGTTCCTGGTGGACGGCGCGCAGCTCGGCGCCCGGATCGGCGCCCAGCTGCTCGGCCAGCGCCCGACGCAGCCGCTCGTAGCGCTCCAGCGCCTCGGCGGTGCGCCCGCAGCGGTGCAGCGCGCGGATCCACAGCACGTGCAGTGGCTCGTCCAGCGGGTGGTCGGCACAGAGTCCGGCGAGTTCGGCGGTCACCTCCGCGGCCCGTCCGAGCGCGAGGTCGGCGGCGATCCTGCCCCGCTGGGCCTCGGACCGCTGCGCCTCCAGTCGCACCGCGCTGCCCGCCCGGTCCGGCAGATCGGCCAGCGCCGGACCGCGCCAGAGCGCCAGCGCCTCGCGCAGTTGCTCGGCGGCGAGCCCCGGCTCACCGGCCGCCAGCGCCCGCCGGCCGCGCTCGGCCAGCTCATGAAAGCGCGTCAGATCACTCTGACCCTCCGTCAGCCAGTAGCCGCCGGGCCCGGACCCGACCCGCTCGCGCCCGATGGTGCGGCGCAGCCGGCCGACCAGGGTCTGCAGCGCGGCGGCCGAGTCCTGCGGCAGCTCTCCGTCCCAGACCTGGGCCACCAGCACCTCGGCCGGCACCGGGCGGCCCTGGCGCAGCACCAGCGCCGCGAGCAGCGCGCGCAGCCGGGCGCCGCCGAGCGGTACCGGGGTGCCGTCGTCGTCATGAGCGGTGGTGGTGCCGAGGATGCCGTAGTGCACGGGGACCATTCTGCTGCCTCGGCAGAGCCGGGCGGGGGCAGGGCACGGGACGGGGTGCGGGACGGGGTGCGGGACAGGGCACGGAGCGGGGCACGGAGCGGGGCATGGGACAGGGCGTGGAACGGGGCGGGCCGGCGGGACGTTCACTTGTCGCGGGCGCGGGGCGACCGGCATGATCGGTGGGGCCCGCCCGTCCATTTGCCATCCCTTGACGGAGACCCGTTCCCATGAGTTTTGCCACCACCCGCAGCCCGAACAGCGAGGAGCGCCGGATCAGCCCGGTGTTCTGGGTGCTGCTGGCGATCCTCGGGACCTCGGGCTGGGCGGTCTGGACCGGCTTCGGCACGGTCGACTTCGGAGTCTTCCTCTTCGTGGTCGCCGGCTGGATGGTCTCGCTCTGCCTGCACGAGTACGCGCACGCCCGCACCGCGCTGCACGGCGGGGACATCACGGTGGGTGCCAAGGGCTACCTGACACTCAACCCGTTCCGGTACGCCAACGCCGTGCTCAGCTTCGTGCTGCCGGTGGTCTTCGTGGTGCTGGGCGGCATCGGCCTGCCCGGCGGCGCCGTCTTCATCGAGCGGCACCGGATCCAGGGGCGGCTCAAGCACAGCCTGATCTCGGCGGCCGGTCCGCTGGTCAACCTGCTCTGCGCGGTCGTGGTGCTGGTCCCGGTCGGCGCCGGCTGGCTGGACAGCCAGGCGCCGGAGTTCCAGGCCGCGCTGTCCTTCCTCGGCATGCTCCAGGTCAGCGCCGCGCTGCTCAACCTGCTGCCGGTCCCCGGCCTGGACGGCTACGGGATCGTCGAGCCCTGGCTCTCCCCGCAGACCCGCCGCGCGGTGGCGCCGTTCGCGCCCTACGGCATGATGGCCGTCTTCGTCGTGCTGTGGCAGTCCCAGGTGAACGTGTGGTTCTTCAACCTGGTCTACGACGTCATGGGCTTCTTCGGGGTCAGCTCCTCCTACGCCGCGGTCGGCAGCTACCTCTTCCGCTTCTGGACCCACTAGGGCCCGGTTCCGGGCCGGCTAGCGCCCGGCGGCCCGCTCCAGCTTCTCCTTGCGCAGGTAGTACCAGGCGATGTTGCTGGCCACGCCCGCCAGGAGCACCCAGATCACGCCCAGCCAGTTGCCCTCCACGAAGGAGACCACGGCGGCGCTGACCGCGAGGACGAAGACGATCGAGGCGTACAGGGCATTGCGGGGCATGACGGCCGGCTCCAGGGGGGTCGGGTGAATGTGCGGGCCCCATTCTCGCGGAAGGTCCGGATCCGCCCGAAACCGGGTGGGGCCGGACCTTCCGTGTCGTCACGCGATCGTCACGGAAGGGCCACACTGCGTCACCTTCGGCGCGGGCTCGGGCGGTGCTGGCCGGCTGTCTGAGACTGACGTCTCGGACCAATGTCTGGGACCAGCGTCTCGGACTGGTGTGTCAGACCAAGATCTCAGATCGAGGTCTCAGATCAGGGTCTGAGACAAGCGTCTCGGACCCACGCGTCAGACGTTTGTCTCAGACTCACGTCCCGACCCCGCCCCCACCCGTCACCCAGCCCCCGTCTCAGACGTCGGTGATCCGCAGTCCCGCGTGCGCCTTGTAGCGGCGGTTGACCGAGATCAGGTTGGCCACCAGCGACTCGACCTGGTGGGCGTTGCGCAGCCGGCCCGCGTAGATGCCGCGCATGCCGGGGATCCGGGCGGCCAGCGCCTGGACCAGGTCGGTGGCGGCCCGCTCGTCACCCAGGACCAGCACGTCGGTGTCGATACTGGCGATCTCCGGATCCTGCAGCAGCACGGCGGAGAGGTGGTGGAAGGCGGCGGTGACCCGGGAGTCCGGCAGCAGCGCGGCGGCCTGCTGGGCGGCGCTGCCCTCCTCGGGGACGAGCGCGTAGGCGCCCTGCTTGTCGAAGCCCAACGGGTTGACGCAGTCCACCACGATCTTGCCGGCCAGATCGGCGGCCAGCGAGGCCAGCAGCTCGCCGTGCCCGGCCCACGGCACCGCGACGATCACGATGTCGCTCTGCCGGGCGGTGTCGGCGTTGTCCGCGCCGCGCACGCCGAGGCCCAGTTCGGCGGCGGCGGCCTCGGCACGCTCGGCGCTGCGCGAGCCGATGATCACCTGCTGGCCGGCCTTGGCCAAACGGTAGGCCAGGCCGCGGCCCTGGTCGCCGGTGCCGCCGAGGACGCCGACCACCAACTGCGTGACATCGGCGGGGGCGGGGGCGGGGTTCGCTGATTCGAGGGAAGTCATACCCAGATCCTGCCAAAGCCGCGAGCCCACCTCCATCCTGTCGCCATGGACGTGACGAGAGTGGGCGCACTGCGCGAGGTCCTGTCCGGCTCACCGCTACTGGACGCGACCCGGAGCTTCGCCGGCTCGCTGCGCCGCGCCGTGACCCGGCGTTCGGCGCACGGGCTGCTGCTGGTCGGCAGCGCGGGGTACGAGCCCTGGCACCTGGCGGCACACCTGGACGACGAGGCGGCCTGGGCACAGGTACCGGGCCTGGCACCGGTGCTGATCCGACATCAGGCACCGGCGAGCGGCACCCCTGCGCAACTGCGGCACGACCTGCGGCGGCTGACCGAGGCCGGGCGCGGTGAGACGGTGCTGGTGGTCACCCCTCAGGCGGCCGGGGACGCGCTGCTGGAGCGGGTGCACGACGCGCGCCGGGGCGGGGCGACGGTGCTCGCACTCGCGGCGGGCGATCCGGAGCTGGCCGGGCTGGCGCACGAGAGCTTGACGGTGGAGAGCCCCGAGGAGCCGGGCTTCGACCTGGTACAGCACCTGGTCAGCGCTGCGGCCGGCGAGCCGCCCCGCTCGCGGCTCGCGGCGCTGGGCGGACTCTCCCGGCTCGCCAGGCAGTTCACCACCGAGCCGGTCAACCGCTGGTGAGCCACCGCCACCGGGCCTGCGCCGGACCCCACCGCCGCCACTACCGCCACCGCCACCACTACCGCCACCACTACCGCCACCGCGCCGGCCCCCGGCGACAGGACCCCGGCGACAGGACCGAAGCGGTCCCGGCCGGGCGAAAACTCCGTTGCGGCCACCCGACTGAGCGCGCAGCATGGCCCTCTGTGACCGAGTCCAGCCACCCCCCACCCAGCCTGCTGCGGCGCCTGCGCCCCGACCTGGCGCCGTGGCGCGCCTCCCGGGACTTCCGGCTGCTCTGGGGTTCGGGATGCGTCTCCAGCTTCGGCAGTTTCCTCACCTACGTCGCCGTGCCGCTGCAGATCAAGCAGCTGACCGGCTCCTATCTCGCGGTCGGCGGGATCGGCGCGGTCGAGCTGCTGCCGCTGATCGTCTTCGGCCTCTGGGGCGGCGCGCTGGCGGACGCGCTGGACCGGCGCAAGCTGGTGCTGGGCGCGGAGGCCGGGCTCGGGCTGCTGAGCGGCCTGCTGCTGCTCAACGCGCTGCTGCCGCACCCGCTGCTCTGGCCGATCTACCTGGTGGCCGGCCTGGTCGCGGCGCTGGACGGCCTGCAGCGCCCGGCGCTGGACACCCTGGTGCCGCGGATCGTGGCGCACGAGCAGATGACCGCCGCCTTCGCGCTGATCTCGATCTACCGCAACACCAGCACCATCGCCGGTCCGGCCCTGGCCGGCTTCATCGTCGCCTACGGCGGCGGTCCGGCCACCGCCTACGCGCTGGACGTGGCGACCTTCGGCCTCTCGCTCTTCCTGCTCTTCCGGCTGCGCGCGGTGCCGCCGCCGACCGGGGCGGCCAAGCCCTCGGTGGCGGCGGTCATGGCGGGCGTCCGCTACGCGTGGAGCCGACCCGAGCTGCTGGGCACCTACCTGGTGGACATCGCCGCGATGCTCTTTGCCTTCCCTAACGCGATCTTCCCCTTCCTCGCCGACGACCTGCACGCCGACTGGGCGCTCGGGTTGATGTACGGCGCCACGGCGGTGGGCGGCCTGGTCGTCTCGGCCACCAGCGGCTGGGCCTCGGCGATCCACCGGCACGGCCGGATGGTGCTGCTGGCCGCGCTCGGCTGGGGCGCCGCGATGACGCTGGCGGGACTGACGCCGAACATCTGGCTGGTGCTGCTCTGCCTGGCGGTGGCCGGCGGCGCGGACATGGTCAGCGGGATGGGCCGCTCCACCATGTGGAACCAGTCCATCCCGGACGAGCTGCGCGGGCGGCTGGCAGGGGTGGAGCTGCTCAGCTACTCGGTCGGCCCGAACCTGGGACAGGTGCGGGCAGGCGGCACCGCCGCGCTGATCGGCGCCCGCGGCTCGGTCTGGCTGGGCGGGCTGGCCTGCCTGGTGAGCGTGGGCGGGCTGGCGGCGGTGCTGCCGAAGCTGCTCGCCTACGACGCGCGGACCGACCAGCACGTGGCGGCGGCCCGCGCGGCGCGGCAGGAGCGGGAGCGGACCCAGGAGCAGGAACGGACGCAGGGGCAGGAACGGACGCCGCCCCGGCCGACCTCCGCCGCGGCCGGAGCAGCCGAGGCGACCGAAACCGCCGAGGCCGCCGAGGCCATCTGAGGGCCCGTCAGCTCTGGTCGTCCTGCGGGCGCTCGTCGCTCCAGCGCGGGTCGGTGCGCCACTCCTCGTTGCGCTCGCGGGCGATCCGCAGCGCCTCGCCCGCCTCCTCGCGGCTCTGGTAGGGACCGAGCCGGTCCTTGGCCGGGCACTCCGGGCCCTCCTCGACCTTCTGGTGCTTGAGGCAGTAGTACCACTCGCCCGGTTGCCCAGTACCGCTCCGCTTGAACAGCGCCATGAGTTCCTCCTCGTCCGGTCCTACTGATCATTCCCGGCAGCGCCTTCGCACACACTGCCGGGGCGGCCGGAGGCGGGCGATAGACTCGCCGCCATGGCTCATCTCGTTCCCGGCATCCAGTCCCCCACTCGCAAGGTCCCGGCGCACATCGCCCGGCCGGAGTACGTCGGCAAGCCCGGTCCGACGCCCTACACGGGTCCCGAGGTGCAGGACGCCGAGACGATCGAGAAGATGCGGATCGCCGGCCGGATCGCCGCGCAGGCGATGGCGGCGGCCGCCGAGCTGATCGCCCCCGGTGTGACGACCGATCAGCTCGACGCGGTGGCCCACGCCTACATGTGCGACCACGGCGCCTACCCGTCCGACCTGGGCTACCGGGGTTTCCCGAAGTCGATCTGCACCTCGATCAACGAGGTGATCTGCCACGGCATCCCGGACTCGACCGTGCTGCGGGACGGCGACATCGTCAACATCGACGCCACCGCCTTCATCCACGGTGTGCACGGCGACCTCAACGCCACCTACCTCTGCGGCGAGGTGGACGAGGAGTCGCGGCTGCTGGTCGAGCGGACCCGGGAGTCACTCGACCGTGCGATCAAGGCCGTCAAGCCGGGCCGCCAGATCAACGTGATCGGCCGGGTGATCGAGTCCTACGCCAAGCGCTTCGACTACGGCGTGGTGCGCGACTTCACCGGCCACGGGATCAACACCTCGTTCCACTCCGGCCTGATCATCCCGCACTACGACAGCGACCGGGCCACCCAGGTGATCAAGCCCGGGATGACCTTCACCATCGAGCCGATGCTCACCCTGGGGACCTACGACTACGAGATCTGGCCGGACGGCTGGACCGTGGTCACCAAGGACCGCAAGCGGACCGCCCAGTTCGAGCACACCCTGCTCGTCACGGCGGACGGCGCCGAGGTCCTCACTCTGCCGTGAGGCCGTGCCCCCGCGGCGGAGCGGCGGCCGATCAGGTCGGTTCAGGCCAGGCCAAGCCAGGTCGGTTCAGGCCGGGTCAGCCGATCAGCCACTGCTCCTCCGCGACCGCGCCCACCTCGGTGCAGGCGTCGGTGAGCACGTCCAGCACCCGCAGCGGGTCGGGCAGCGGCAGCTCGGGCCCGCGCAGCCAGCTGACCCCCGAGCCGTCCGGCAGCGCGGCCGGCGGCAGCAGGGTGTAGGAGCCGCGGCAGTGCCAGCGCAGGCCCGGATGCTCGGAGACGGTGTCCGGGTGGGTGTCCAGCGCGCTCGACCACCACTCGTCCTCGTCCTCCGGGGTGCCCCTGGTGGCGGTGAAGAAGAGGTAGCGCTCCTCACCGACAGCGGCGACCGGCCCCTCCACGCCCAGCGCGGTGAGCCGGTCGAGCGCGAGGCGGCCGGCCTCGGCCGGGACGTCCAGCACGTCGTGGGCGCGGCCGGTGGCGGTGATGAAGTTGGCCTGCGGATCGCGGGAGAGCCAGCGGGTCAGCTGCTCGACGTCGGTGGTCGCCTGCGACTGCCAGGCGAAGGAGACCGGGTGCTGGGCGGGAGCCGGACAGCCGACCCGGTCACAGGAACAGCGGTGACCCGCCGGATGGGCGGCCGGGGCGAGCGGGAAGCCCGCCCGCACGGCGCCGAGCAGCAGTTCGAGCCGGGCGGCGGAGGAAACCTGGCCGCCTGCGTCCGACCCGGGGCGCTGCCGATCGCGTCGCTGCCACCACGTCGTCCACCTGCTGCTGGTTTCCATCGGGCCCCTTTCGCACGGCTGCGCCTGGTGCGGCACAGCGTCGACGCAACTACGGACGCAAACGCCCGGAGCTGCCCGCGACTTCCCGGGGTCACCGGACGGCCGGGCGGGGCCGCTGACCCGGGCTGGGCCCGAGGGCGTACAGAGCAGGATAAGGGAGCATCCGGGCGGCCCGGACCGGGGGGTGTTCGGGCCGCCGCGTTTGGGCCGGCCGGTCCGAAGTGCGAAGCTGGCCGGATGAGGAGCGCGGAGACGGAATTCATCGGCGGGCCGCTGGACGGCCGGGTACTGCCGGTCTACCTGAGCCCGTTCAGCGCGGTGCCCAAGCTCTACAAGGTGCCGGTGCCCGCGCACGGCGAGGAGCCGGCCCGGACGCTGGTGTACGCCCGAGCCAAGCGGTACAGCTCCAAGGGGCGGCCGCGCTGGGTGTACGAGTACCAGGCGCCGCCGGCGGAGCGGCCGGTCGCGGAGCCGGAGCCCCGGCAGACCGACGGGGAGTGAGTCACCCCTCCTCGGCCAGGATCAGGTAGAGCTTCTTCCTGGCCTCCACCAGCACCGCGAGCCCCTTGGTCCGCTGCTCCTCGGTGCCGGTGGCCATCACCTGGCGGATCGCGTGCTCCACCGAGGCCAGCGCCTGGCCGACCTCCTGCACCGCCTCCCAGTCGACGCCGCGCCCGGCCTCCTGCCAGGGCTCGGCCGCCCCGGCCTCGGCCTCGGCGCGCCCCGCCCCGGTGAGCGTGAACAGCCGCTTGCCGCCGGTCTCCTCGGCCTCGATCAGCCCCTCCTCCTCCAGCAGTTGGAGGGTCGGGTAGACCGACCCCGGGCTGGGCCGCCAGGCCCCCGAGGTCCGCTCACCGATCTCGGTGATCATCTCGTAGCCGTGCATCGGGCGCTCCTTGAGCAGCGCCAGCAGCGAGGCCCGCACGTCGCCGCGCCGGGCCCGACCGCCGTGCCGCCCGCGACCGCGGCCGCCGCGGCCGCCGAAGCCGCCGCGGAAGCCGCCGCCGAACGGCCCGCCGAAGGCACCGCCGCCGGGCGGGAACGGCGGCCCGAAGGCCCCGCGCTGCTCGGCGAACTCGCCGGGGATCCGGTCGAAGGGGCGACCGCCCTCGCGGCGGCCGCGGCCGCCGCCCGGTGTCATCTGCATGCGCATGATGCGCACCACCTCTCTGGTTCCGCGGGCCGACGCCGTCGACCCGCCTCGGCCGACGAAGCGCTCACGAGATCTCGCGAGCTACCTCCGTACGGTCTCGATGCTTCGACGATATATCGGTAACTATCGCTCGTCAACGCTTCCCGAGCACGGCTGCCACGTGGCCGGCCGCTGAAGCAGGCGGCACCGGGCGGTTTCGCGCGGAGCACGGGGCACAACTCGCAGTCACCCAGCGGCGGCTCCCCGGCCCACGCCCCCGCGGCCGCTACGGTGGTGGGCATGGCCGGTGAAACAGACCTCCAGAAACTGCTCGCGGACCTGCGCCCCGTGCTCAACCCGGGCCGCTTCGTCTTCTGCACCTTCACCGGGCGGGTGCCCGCCGGGCTGCGGCCCGTGGTGACGGTGGCCGAGGCCGAGGGGGTGACGGCCGTGGTCGAGCAGGAGGAGGCCGACGGGCTGGGCCTGGCGTACGACTACGTGGCCGCCTGGATCACGCTGCGGACCCACTCGGCGCTCTCGGCGGTCGGTCTCACCGCGGCGGTGGCCGGCCGGCTGACCGAGCACGGGATCAGCTGCAACGTGGTGGCCGGGTTCCACCACGACCACCTCTTCGTCCCGGCCGCACGGGCGGAGCAGGCCCTGGGCGAACTGCGGCGGCTGGCGGACGACAGCGCCTGACCTCGGGCCCCTGACCGGCACGGCTGCGCCCCGCCCCGCCCCGCCGACCCCCCGCCGGGAACCGGCCGGTAGGCTGCGCCTTCTTTGACCGGACGGCAGCAAACGGGGGCGGGCAGCATGCGGATCGGCAAGGGGCAGAAGGTCGCGGCGGGACTGATAGCGGTGGCTGCGGCCGGGACGCTGACCGCCTACGGGATCGCGGGCAGCGGGCACGGCTCGGCCTCGGCCCAGAGCGGCACCGTGACGGTGGCCGACGGTCCCACCCTGAGCACCGCGACCGACGCCGGCACACCCGGCGACTCGCCCAGCCCCTCCGCCAGCGCCTCGCCCAGCCCCTCCGCGAGCCCCTCGGCCTCGGCCTCCGCGTCCGCGTCACCGAGCCGCTCGGCCTCGGCGAGCCCCTCGCACACCGCCTCGCGCAGCCCCTCGCCGAGCGCCAAGGCCCCCTCACCGACGGCCGGCCCGACCCAGAACAACGCGGCCCCGGCCACCGCCGCCGTGCCGTCCACCAAGCCGCAGGCGCCCGCCACCGCCGCTCCCGCGCCGACCGCCAAGCCCGGCCCGGTCGCCCCGCCGCCACCGCCGGTCGCGCCCGGCACTCCGCCGCTGCAGAGCAGTTGCAAGCCGTCGTTCAACGGCAGCAACGCCGCCAACGGCGCTGTCGCCGCCGCGATCACCGCCGCCGCGGGCAAGTCCCGCACGCTCACCCTGAGCAGCGGCGGCACCGACAAGATGCCGCCGCTGCCGGTCAACCTGGTCAAGGCGGTCGGCTGGCAGGAGAGCGGCTGGCAGTCGGCCATCCTGGCCTGCGACGGCGGGATCGGCACGATGCAGATCATGCCCGCCACCGCGCCCTGGATGAACGGCAAGTTCGGCACCACCAACGACGTCCAGACGCTGGCCGGCAACACCGACCTCGGCGCCGAACTGCTGGACGAACTGGTCGCGTACTACGGCGACTCCGACTTCGGCGGCAAGTACGACCTGGCGCCCGACCCGGTCACCGGCAAGAACCCGCTGCTCGACCTGGTCATCGCCGCCTACAACGCGGGCGCGGGCAACGTGCACTACAACACCGTCACCGACCCGACCACCGGCGTCACCACCGGCAGCTCGGTGATCCCCAACCCCGGGTACGTCGCCAGCGTCGAGGCGCTGATGACCAACTGCTCCTGCCTGAGCCAGTAGACGGGCCGGGCGGCCCGGCGACCGCGGTCGCGGCTGAGGGTCACTGCTGAGGGTCACTGCTAAGGGTCACGACTGAAGGCCGCGGCCGGCAGCCGCGGTCACGGCCGGCGGCGCAGCACCACCACCTGGTCCCGGTCGTAGACCACCGCGTACCGCGTGCCCGGGTGCAGTTGCGTCCCGTACCCGGGCAGGTCGGTCGGCCCGCCCGACCAGCCGAGCATGTCGATGCAGAGGTACGTCGGCGCCTGCGCCCTGCTGCCGCCCAGCCAGAAGGCGTCGTCCCGGGCCGCGAGCCGGGCCAGCGGCCCGAGCGAGGCCTCCACCGTCACGTTCGGCGGGACCGCGGCGATCGCGCCGCGGATCGCCGCCGCGTGGGCACCGCCGCTCCAGGCGCCCGGATCGGCCAGCCCGCCGAACCCGACCGGCAGGCTCACCACGCAGGCCACCCCGATCGCCGGGACGGCCGGCACCATGCCCTCGGCGAACCCCTTGAGCCGGGAGGAGTCGGCGGCCCTGATCCGGGCGATCGCGTCCACCAGGGCCAGGAAGATGATCGGCATCAGGGTCGCGTTGTAGTGCCAGTCCGGGCCCCAGAACATCGGGTTGGCGGAGCCGAACCGCCAGGCCAGGGTGGGCAGCGCGATCAGCAGCAGCGGCGAGCGCAGCGCGAGGAAGCCGACGATGGCGAAGAGCCAGCCGACCGTCTTCCACACCGTCAGGCGGGTGAACGGGCCGCTGAGCACCTGCCAGAGCTCGGGGTGCTCGCCGCCCGGCAGCTTGGACCAGTAGTCGAACTGGTGGCCGGGGTTGAAGTGCGGGATCAGCAGCAGGATGGTGAGCGCCGCGAACGCCACCCCGAAGAAGGCCAGCACCGCACCGGTGTACCAGCGGCGCCCGCTGACCACCAGCACCGCGCCGACGGCCGCGGCCGTCAGCCCCAGGTCCTCCTTGACCAGCACCAGCGGCATCGCCCACCAGGCGGCCTTGTCCCACTCGCGCAGCAGGAGCTGACGGCACACCACCGCGAGCAGCGGCACCGCGAAGGCGATCTCGTGGAACTCCGCGTCGATCGCCCGCTGCAGCCCCCAGGAGAGGCCGTAACCGGTGCCGATCAGCAGGCCGCGGCTGGTCGACCCGCCGAGCACCCGGGCGGCGGTGTCCGAGACCACGCCGACCGACCAGGCGAAGAGCGCGGCCTGGGCGACCAGCAGGGTGGCCGCCGAGGGGACCACCCAGTAGAAGGGGGCGAGCAGCGCCAGGATCGGCGACCAGTGGTCGCCCAGCGCGTTGAAGCCGGGTCCCTTTATCGACACGATCGGCGCGTGGAAGTGCGCGTAGCCCTTGACCACTTCGGTGAAGATGCCGAGGTCCCAGGAGGGCGAGCCGAAGCGCTCGTAGCGGACCAGCGCGAGCACGCAGTACGCGAGGAGGAAGGCCAGCGCGAGCGCGAGGTGCGGCGCGCTCCTGGCGAGCCGGCCCGCGCCCTGCGCGCGGGCGGCCCGCGCGACCCGGGCGGCGCGACCCCAAGCGGGGACCCGCTGGATCGGGATCGCGCTCTCGCGTGTCTCCGCCATATCGGCCCCTCCGCTTGGGTGTACGAAAGAGGCACGGTATCGCGGACCCCCTCGAACGCCGCAGAGACCCAGAGGGCAGTCGCTCACTTCCACCCGTCGGGGCACGCTCTAGGCTGGATGCCATGCCTGCCTCGCCGCCGCCCGCCGTGCTCCGGATCGTCTCCCGCTCCTCCCCGATGGCCCTGGCCCAGGTGGAGCGGTTCCGCACCGAACTGGCCGTACTGCAACCGGGGATCCGCACCGAGGTGGTCCCCGTCACCACCGCCGGCGACCGCTGGACGGGCGCCCTCTCGGCGCTCGGCGGCAAGGGCGCGTTCACCAAGGAGGTGGACGCCGCGCTGCTCGCGGGCGAGGCCGACGTCGCCGTGCACTGCGTCAAGGACGTGCCCGCCGACCGGCCGCTGCCGGCCGGCACCGTCTTCGCCGCGGTGCTGCGCCGCGACGACCTGCGTGACGCCTTGGTGCACCCCGGTGGGCTGAGTCTCGACCAACTGCCGCCTGGGGCCAGGATCGGCACCTCCTCGGTCCGCCGGATCGCCCAACTGGCCCTCAGCCACCCGCACCTGGTCTGCGTCCCGATGCGCGGCAACGCCAACAGCCGGCTGGCGAAGCTGGCGGCGGGCGAGGCGGACGCGCTGCTGCTGGCCGCCGCCGGCCTGGCCAGGATCGGCGAGCAGGCGCGGATCAGCGAGGTGCTGAGCCTGGAGACGCTGTGCCCGCCGATCGGCGCCGGAGTGCTCGCCCTGCAGTGCCGCGAGGACGACAGCGCCACCATCGAGGCGGTACGCGGACTGAACGACGAGGCCGCCTGGCGCGAGACCACCGCCGAGCGGATGTTCCTGCACGTGCTCCAGGGCCACTGCAACAGCCCGATCGCCGGCTACGCGCGCGCCGAGCGGGACGGCCGCCTCTCGCTGCGCGGCCGGGTCTTCACCCCCGACGGCAAGACGGTGCTGGACGCCCACGAGTGGGCGGGACCGCTCGACCCGGCCACGCTGGGGACCTCGGTGGCGGTGGCGCTGCTGCGGCAGGGGGCGCGGGAGCTGATCGACAACATCCCGCACTGAGCGTCCCGCGGCGGGCGGCACGCGGTGGGCGGCACGCGGTGGGCGCGCGCCCCGCGCGCTACTCCCGCTCGCGCCGGCTCTCCTCCGCCTGTTCGGCCACGCCCGCCTCGTGACCGGCGATGTAGACCCGGCGCACGAAGTCCGCGGCCTGTTCCTGGGTCAGGTCATCGGTCAATGTCATCAGCTCGTCGGTGAAGCGGATCAACCAGTGCTGTCGGTGTGCCATGCCTTCCATGACACACCGTCACCACCCGCCCCGCGCGCGCTGTCACCCGTTCGGGGGTTCGAGCACCGAACGGTCCGTGGATCCGGAAGACTGGCCGCGACGCCCGTCCGAGAGGAGCTGCCGATGCCGATGGCCCAGCACATCCACGACACCCTGACCGCCTACCTGGCCCGCCACCCCGAGGAGGCCGCCGAGCTGACCCCCGCCCTGTCGCTGGCCGTCGCGCGGGACACCGAGCTGGCCGAGCACTTCACCGTCAGCACGGCGGTGCGCGCCCCCGAGGACGAGGTCCTCTACCTGCACCATCGCGACCAGGCGGCCTGGCTGCTGCCCGGCGGCCACCTGGACCCGACCGACCCCTCGCTGCTCGCCGCCGCCGAACGCGAGCTGGCCGAGGAGACCGGCATCGACAGCGCGGTGCCCGCCAGTGCCCTGCCGGTCGACTTCTTCCGCTACACCAGCCGCCTCACCGGCCGCACCGCCTACCACGCCCGCTTCGCCCACACCGTGGAGAGCCGCCTCGCCTGCCGACTGCAGGAGACCGAGGTGACGGCGGTGCGCTGGGTCCCGCTGGCCGAGCTGCCGGACGACCGCCTGCGCGATCGGTTGAGTACGATCTGACGCAGGTGGTGGCGGGGCACCGGTCCCGGCCGCTCACCGCTCACCGCCTACCACTCACCGCGCACGGGGCCTCAGCCCAGGTGCGCACGCCGGAGGTAGAGGTCGCGGAGCAGCCCGATCTCGGCGCCGTGGTGCAGCACTTCCTGGTTGACCCACCAGACGACGTCCAGGAACGCCTCCTCCGGGTCACCGCCGTACGGGTAGCCGCACCGGCCGACCTCGTCGAGGGCCGCGTCGTCGGCGTCGAGCAGGGCCGCCCGCCAGGCCTCGACCCCGGCCTCGAAGGCGGCGATCGCGCCGGCGGCATCGCCGTGGAAGCGGTACTCGTCCCGGGTCAGCGCGCGGCTGCCGTTGGTGTGGTCGGCACGGAGGGCGAGCATCTCGGCGAGGTGGCCGAGCCGCCAGGCGATCGTGGTGAACGGCGGCGGCACCGGATGCGGGCCGGGCGCCGAGTCGCGTCCCCAGTCACCCGCGCCGACCAGCAGCGTCGCACCCACCCCCGGCCCGTCGGCGTGGCGACGGATCGACCAGCAGTCCGGCACCGGCTCCCAGCGGTGCTCGGCGTCGGTCATCGGCCCGACCGCGACCTCGACACCGTTGCCGCTGTTCAGCACGGGCCCCGCCATGCGCTGGAGCAGACGCGTGCAGCCGAAGTCGAACTCCTCCAGCAGCGGGGCCAGTCGGGCGGGAAGCTCCATCAATTGCTCCTGGATCGGGTGCGCCGGCGTGACCGCCCGCACTCTGCCACGGACAATCGGCCGCCGCATCCGACTTTCCGACGCCGCTCGGTCCCACCAGAACCCCCAACTCCGTTGGCCGAGCGGCCGGAAGCTGGATGGCCGACAGATCGGTCAGGCGGTAACCCTAGGGTGTGGGTATGTCAGACAAGTACGCACACGTCGAACGCGAGCGCCGCTTCCTGCTCGCAGGCCCGCCGCCGCCGGACGTCGTGACCGCGACCCGGCGGATCACCGACCGCTATCTCGACGGCACCCGCCTGCGGCTGCGGATCATGGCGGACCTGGCCGAGCCGGAGCCGGTGCGCAAGCTCACCCAGAAGATCCCGGCCGAAAAGCCCGGCCCGGTCCAGGGGTTGATCACCACCACCTACCTGTCACCCGGCGAGTACCAGGTGCTGGCCGTGCTCCCGGCCGCCGTGCTCACCAAGACCAGGCTCAGCGTGCCGCCGCTCGGCATCGACCTCTTCGACGGTCCGCTGCTCGGACTGGTGCTCGCCGAGGTGGAGTTCGACACCGACGAGGCGGCCCTGGCCTTCCAACCGCCCGGGGCCGCGGTGGCCGAGGTGACCGGCGATCCGCGCTTCACCGGCGGACGGCTGGCCAGGGCCGGGCGGGCCGAACTGCTCGACTGGCTCGCCGAGTACGGCCTCGAACCCGGCGAGCCGGCATGACGCGCGTGCTGCTGCTGGACGCCGCGCCGGACGAACTGCTCGGCCGGGAACTGGAGCGGCTGCTCGGCCACGGCCTCTCCCTCACCCTCAACCTGCGCCGGATACCCGCCGCCGAACGCCCGGCGGTGCGCGCGGCGTGGGGCGGGCGGGTGGCGTTCACCGATCTCGATGCCTTCGACGAGCGGGCGCTGATCGCCGCCACCGTCGACGGCGGTCGCGGGCACGCCGCCGTCAAGTCCCGTTCGGGGCCGCCGCTGCGCGCCGCCTTCCTCGCGGCGGCCACCGATCCGGCGCTGGCCCAGCCACTGCGGGTGATCGCCCGCGCCGGGGCCGGCACCGACCACGTCGAACTGCCGGCCGCCACCGCGCACGGCGTCACCGTCACCCACACCCCGGGCTCCAACGCCGTCGGGGTCGCGGAGTTCGCGCTCGCCCAGCTGCTCACCCTGACCCGCGGCCTGCTGGGCCACAACCAGGTCGCGCACCAAGGCTCCTGGCCGTCGAGCGTGACCCCGGCGGTGGAACTCTCGGAGCTCAGCCTGGGCATCGTGGGCCTGGGCCTGATCGGGCGGGAGCTCGCCGAGCGGGCAGCGGCGCTCGGCATGACGGTCCGCGGCATCGGCCGCGACGGCGACCTGTCCGCACTGCTGAGGACGAGTCAGGTCCTCTCGCTGCACCTGCCGCTCACCGCCAGGACCCACGGGCTGATCGGCCGGGCCGAGTTGGCGCTGCTGCCCCCCGGCGCGATCCTGCTGAACACCGCGCGCGGCGGCATCGTCGACGAGCAGGCGCTGGCCGACGCGCTGCGCGACCCCGCCCATCCGCTCGCGGCGGCCGCCGTGGACACCTTCGCGCACGAGCACGCGGCCTTTGCCTCACCGCTCTTCGGCCTGCCGAACGCGCTGCTCACCCCGCACGTGGGTGGCCTGACCCGAACCGCCATGGCCACGGCCGCACTACGCTGTGCCGACCACCTGGCCGCCCTGCTCGCGGGACGTCCGGAGGGCGTGCCGACAGTCAATTGACGTACCGTCAGATCTCCGAGGGCCGACGCCAGGTCAGGAGACCCCGCAGAACCGCAGCACCGCGGCGGTCCCGGCGGCCGCCAGCACGACCGCCAGGAAGGGGGCCTTGCGCCAGGCCAGCACCCCGCCCACCAGCACGCCGAGCGGACGGGCCGGCCCGACCACGCCGTGGCCCTCGAAGAGCGCGGTGGTCGCCACCAGCCCGGCGAGCAGCACCACGGCAGCGGTCTCCAGCAGGCGCTCCACCCGGGGTGGGAACCGCAGGCGGCTGCGCAGCAGCGGGCCCGCCAGGCGGAAGCCGTAGGTGCCGGCGGCCAGGGTGAGCGCGGCGGCGATCAACTCGGGTCGTCCCGTCACGCGTCGGCCCGCCCGTCGGTCTCCTGGCCGGCGGCGGCCCGCTCACCGCCGGCCGGCCCGTCGCCGGCCCGCGCCGGGGAGGGCGCCGGGATCGCCAGTCCCACCAGCGCCAGCAGCACCGGCAGTCCGGTCGGCAGGAAGGGCGTCGTGGCCACCGCCACCGCGGCCCCGACCAGCACCGGACGCCGCTTGGCCCGGTCGCGCAGCGCGGGCAGGATCAGCGCCAGCAGCACGGCGGGGAACATCGCGTCCAGCCCGAGCGCGTCGGTGTCGTGCACCGCCGAGCCGAGCAGTGCGCCCAGCAGCGCCCCGGTCGGCCAGGCGACCAGCATCCCCAGCCCGCAGGTCCAGTACGCGGCCCGTCTGCGCTCCGGGTCCTGCTGGGCGAGCGCGAAGACGACCGACTCGTCGTTCATCACGTGCGAGCCGATCAGCCGCCGCCACCCGCGCCCCACCGCCTCGGAGACCGCCAGCCCGAACGGCAGGTGCCGCGCGTTGACCAGCAGCCCCGCCAGCACGGCCGCGATCGGGCTGCCGCCCGGTCCGACGATCCCGATGAAGAGGAACTCCGATGCCCCGGCGATCACCAGGGTCGCCATCATCACCGGCAGCCAGACCGGGAACCCCCCGGCGACGGCGATCGCCCCGTAGGACACCCCGATCACCCCGACCGCCAGGCAGACCAGAGCGATGTCGCGCAGCAGCGCGCGGTCGAGCACCCCCACCGTCGATCGCATACCGCGCACCCTACTCGCGCGACCTCCGGGCACCCGGACGGGGTCAGCGGTCGGCCCACCAGGCAGCCGCCGCGCAATCGCCATACCTCGAAATGGTCCTTGGCCCCAAGGATCAGAGGCGGGATCTTCGGAGCCGCGGGGGAGACAGGACGCGTGGTGGCGGTGGGCATGGCGCGTAGTCACTGCCAACAATCGCTTGCTCAAGACGACTTGGCCGCCCCTACAAACCCTCTCATTCGAGGGATTCCCCTGCCGATCACCGCGCCAGGACGAAATCGACGTCCACCGCCACACAATCACCACAGGGCACTTGGAAGCAGGCAGCAATAGGCGCGAAAAGCGAGGCAGCGACTACGGCACCCGGCGATGCAGAAGGCCCCCGACCTGTGGATTCACAGATCAGGGGCCTTCCGACGCCAACGGGCGGACAAGTCGGCCTGTACGCCGAGCAAAAGCCGACCAGAGTCGATAACACCGTCGTCTGAACGCCTCCGGCGCGAGACGATCAAGCAGGAGCCCACCGAGCGCAGCCCCCCTCGGCAGACAGAATCTCAGCACCCCTGGCTACAACCGCCGGCGCGTCAGTCGATCTTCCACGCCTGGAGTTGCTTGGCGATCTCGGGGACCTCCAACTCGCCCATGGCGACGGCGTTCACGAACACCTCGGCGTCATCGACCGGAGCGCCCAACTGGACGCCGTTGAGCCGCAGCATCATCCGCATGGCAATCCATGCCGTGCGCTTGTTGCCGTCCACCAACACGCGGTTACGCGCCAGGGAGTGCAGCAGCGCGGCAGCCTTCTCAAAGAGCGTGGGGTACGCCTCGACACCGAACACGTCAGTCTTCGGACGCTCGACCGACGATTGCAGAAGGCCGAAGTCCCGCACGGTGTGCCGCGAGCCGGTGATCCGCTCGACGATCACCAGGAGTTCAGGCAGATCGAGGTAGATCACGCAAGGCGCTCCAACAGCTCCGCGTCCTCCGTCATGACCTGGTCGAGGATGTCCGCGAACACCTCGGTTCGACGCGTGAGGAAGACATGGATCGCCTCGGTGGCCAACTCCTGCTTACTGCGACCCTCCGCCTTGGCGCGCTCAGCCAACAGCCGGTCGTCCGCCTCGGGGAGTCTCAGTGTCATAGCCATGAGGAGATGGTATCACCCTGGTATCAAACCCGGGGGCATGTCGCGGAGGCGGCCCTGTTGGCCCGCTGAGCGGGCATGCGGCCGCGCCAGCTGCGGCTGCGGCTGCGGCTGAGCGGCTCAGGAGTCGCGGACGGTGATCGTCGGTCGGATCAGGACCTGCAGGCGGGGGTGTGGCCAACTGCATCGTCGCGGGCAACTGCAGGTCTGCGATCAGCGGAAAAGCTGGATGACGACGCGCAGATCCCCGCGGTCGTGGATTCCAGGCGCATAGCAGTCACCACCGGTCAGCCTGGTGCGAGATCCGCGGCTCCAGCAGCCCGCGCACGCTTTCTAGCACCCAGTGCTCGTGCTCCGGGTCCTGGGAGACGTGAACGATAAGGATCACCTTGACGGCATCGCGAACCGGGCGGGCTCGCTCACGGTCGGCATCCGACAGGGCGTCCCAGAGGCGCACCACTACGTTCTCGGCGAAGTGGACGGCATCCTCCGCAGCTACCAGGGTCAGCGCCTTCGGTTCCTGACCTTTCCGGTGCAGGCCAAGCCGCTCCGGCGACTCGATGGTCATCGCTTCACCTCTCCCCTCGTCTGGTCTTCACGGTACGGGGGGTCAGGGCCATTTCGCCTAGAAAAACGCTGCCCGGCAAGAGCAACCGTCCGGGCCCCACGGGCAGCATCCCGGCGGGGGCGCCCAGCGTTTTAGCGACGGCACGACACCTCCGCTCGGCCTGGGATCTCGCGAGCCGTTCTCGCAGCACGGGCAGCCGCAGTCTGCCCCGGCCCTTCGTCGCTCAAGCGCCGACTCCGGTGATGGCCGCAGGCCAGCGAGCATGGATCAAGATCAATCCGTGGGACTTTTCTGGGACTTTCAGCGCTGTCCGAGGGACATTCGAGGGACTTTCGGCCGCATAACACGGCAAGCTCCCGAAAGACCGGAAAGGGGCCTCCGACGCAGGTCAGAGGCCCCTTTCCGAGGCAAAGCCGCAGCTAGGGGCGGACGAGTCGGCCTGTACGCCGGGTTCTGTCTCCCGGGGTGCTCGCGCGGCCCGGGGAGGCGGTCATCCATCTAGGGCTGCCGTTGCCGACAGCCTCGTGCGGTCTACCCGCGAGCTCGGGCGAGCAGCCCTCGAACACCCGCGCACGGTGCCCGAGGGCACCGATCTTGACCTTGCTCCAGGTGGGGTTTACCGAGCCGGCCGGGTCACCCCGGTCGCTGGTGGTCTCTTACACCACCGTTTCACCCTTACCGGTGGCCGAGGCCGCCGGCGGTCTGTTTTCTGTGGCACTGTCCCGCGGGTCACCCCGGGTGGGCGTTACCCACCACCCTGCTCTGTGGAGCCCGGACGTTCCTCGGCGGGTCTTGAGGACCCGTCGCGACCGCCCGGCCGGCTCGTCCGCCGTACTGGTCATCGTAGCCGGTCGGCGCCGCTCTCCCGGCCATCGGGGGCGGCCGCGGGCGGCGCGTCCAGGCGCGCGGCGACCAGCTCGGCGGTGGCGCGGGCCCAGGCGGTGGTGGTCAGCAGGCCGATCAGGGTGACGGCCACGCCCAGCCCGGCGATGATCCACCAGCCGGCGTGGCTGGCCTGGGCGAAGCCGGTGGCGAGCGGGCCGACCACGGCGGTGGTGACCACGGTGCCGATCACCGCGACGCCCAGCGACTGGCCGACCTGGCGGCTGGTCGAGGCCACCGCGGCGGCGACCCCGGCCTGGGCGCGCGGCATGCCGCTGACGGCCGCGTTGGTGATCGGCGCGTTCACCAGACCGAAGCCGAGGCCGAACAGGCTGTAGGCGGTGAGCAGCAGGGCGGGTGAGGAGGTGGCGGTCAGCCCGGTCAGCAGCAGACCGCTGGCCGCGAGCGCGGGGCCGGCCACCAGTAGCGGCAGCCGAGGGCCGCGGGCGCCGACGATCCGTCCCGAGATCGGCGCGCAGACCAGGGTGAACGCGGCGATCGGCAGCGTCCACAGGCCGGCCTCGACCGGCGAGTAGTGGCGCACGTCCTGCAGGTAGAGCGTGTTGAGGAAGAGGAACCCGCCGAGCGCGGCGAAAGCGCAGACCGCGATCAGGGTGGCCCCCGAGAAGGGCGCGCTGCGGAAGAAGCGCAGGTCGAGCAGCGGCTCGCGGTGGCGGCTCTCCCAGAGCGGGAACGCGGTCATTGCGGCCAGCGCCGCCACCAGCAGCGCCAGGATCAGGGGCGAGGTGAAGCCGTGGCTCGGGCCCTCGATGATCACGGCGGTGCCCGCGCCGAGCGCGACGACGGCGAGCACCTGGCCGACCGGGTCGAGGCGGCGCGGCCTGGGCGCCCGGGACTCGGGCACGTAGCGGGCCGCCAGCGCGATCGCCAGCAGGCCGATCGGGATGTTGATCAGGAAGATCGAGGGCCAGCCGTAGCTGTCCACCAGCAGGCCGCCGACCAGCGGGCCGAGCGCCATGCTGATGCCGACCACGCCGCCCCAGACACCGATCGCCCGGGCCCGTTCACGCGGTTCGGTGAAGACGTTGGTGATGATCGACATCGCGACCGGGTTGAGCATCGACCCGCCGACCGCCTGCACGGCGCGGAAGGTGACCAGCCAGCCCAGGCTCGGCGCGATGCTGCAGAGCAGCGAGCCGAGCACGAAGATCAGCAGGCCCAGTTGGAAGATCCGGCGGCGCCCGACCCGGTCGGCGACCGACCCGGAGAGGATCAGCAGCGAGGCGAGCACCAGCGTGTAGGAGTCGATCACCCACTGCAGCCCGGACGGCGAGGCGTGCAGGTCCCGCTGGATGGACGGCAGCGCCACGTTGACGATGGTGTTGTCCAGCCCGACGATCAGCAGACTCAGGCAGCAGATCGCCAGGATCAGCAGACGGCGGCCCCTGGTGAGGGCGGTCGGGTCGATCACTCCCTCATCCTACGCATTCGTAGGATGAATCACCTCGCAGTAGGCCTTGAGGCCGGCGGCCTCCATCGCCAGGTACCGCCGGGCCAGCCGGCCCAGCAGCAGCGCGGCCGGCCCGGCCAGCGGTCCGTGCTGCCGCAGCTCCAGGGTGACCCAGGTGCTCTCCGCACCCTCGGCGCGACCTGACTCGACGCCCTCGGCCCGACCCGCCCGCAGGTGGTGGCCCGCCACCGTGCGCACGCCCGGCGCATGGGACTGCCAGACGAACGAGCGCCCCGGCTCGAAGGCCGTCACCCGCCAGACGGCGCCGGGCAGCCGGGGCTGCTTGACCCAGGCCTCGGAGCCGAGCCCGAACGGCTTGCCCTGCTCCCGCCGCCTGATCAGCTCCACCGAGGCCGTCCACTTGCGCCAGCCCTGGACGTCCGCCAGCACCGCCCAGACCGCCTCGGCCGGGGCGAGGATCTCGACCTGCTCACTCCACTGCGCCATCGGGCACCCCCTGTGGCCCATGGTAGGGAGTGGGGCGCGGGACAGGTAGATTGCTCGGGTCGCAGCTCGTTTCAACAAATCGTGAGGGGAAAGCCGCGCATGCCGTTCCTGGTCCTGCTGCCGCCGTCCGAGGGCAAGGCCGAGACGCCCGACGGCCCGCCGCTCGCGCTCGACGCGCTCTCGCTGCCCGCGCTCACCGCCGCCCGCGCCCGGGTGCTGGACGCGCTGGTCGAGCTCTGCGAAGGCGACCAGGACACCGCCGCCGAGGTGCTCGGACTGAGCAAGGGCCTGCGTGGCGAGATCGCCCGCGACGCCGCCCTGCGCACCGCGGGCACCCTGCCGGCCGGCGAGCTCTACACCGGCGTGCTCTACGACGCGCTCGGGCTCGGCAAGCTGGACGAGGCCGCCCACGCGCGGGCCGAGCGCTCGCTGCTGGTCTTCTCCGGCCTCTGGGGCGCGGTCCGGATCGGCGACCGGATCCCGGCCTACCGCTGCTCGGGGGGCGTGAAGCTGCCGCCGATGGGCGCGCTCGGGGCCTACTGGCGCCGGGAGTTGGCCGAGGTGCTGCCGGCCGAGGCGGACACCCTGGTGCTCGACCTGCGCAGCGCGGCGTACGCGGCCTCCTGGAAGCCGGCCGGGGAGGTCGCCGCCCGCACCGCCACCGTGCGGGTGCTGCAGGAGAAGGACGGCAAGCGCTCGGTGGTGAGCCACTTCAACAAGGCCACCAAGGGGCGCCTGGTGCGCGACCTGCTGAACTCGGGTGCCGAGCCGGGCAGCCCGGGCGAGCTGCTGGAGGTGCTGCGCGGGCTCGGCTACCTGGTCGAGGTCGCGGCCCGGGGCACGGACCGCAAGCCCTGGCAGCTGGACGTCGTGGTCACCGAGATCCACTGAGCCGCCAGTGCGACTGACGGAACGTCAGTCTCACTGGCGGGCCACAGTGGTGGCCCTTCAGCGCAGGTGGCCGGTGTCGTTGAGCAGCCGCAGCGAGGCGTTGCCGTCGCTGTAGTACTGCACCGCGCAGAGCGAGGCCGCGGCCAGCTCCATCCGGTAGACCGCGTCCGGTGGTGCCCCGAGGGCCAGCCGGACCAGGGTCTTGATCGGGCTGACGTGCGAGACCACCAGGACCGTCTTGCCCGCGTACCGGGCCAGGATCTTGTCCCGGGCCACCCCGACCCGCTGGGTCAGCAAGGCGAAGCTCTCGCTGCTGCCGGTCGGCCTGGCCTTGGTGGAGGCGAGCCAGGCGGCCAGGTCCTCGGGGTGGCGCTCCTGCGCCTCGGCGAACGTCAGGCCCTCCCAGGCGCCGAAGTCCAGCTCGCGCAGGCCCTCCTCGATCCGCACCGGCAGGCCCAGTTGCCGCGCCACCTCCTCGGCGGTCTGCCGGGTGCGCAGCATCGGTGAGCTGACCACGGCCTGCACGGAGCCGCGCGCGGCCAGCGCCTCGGCTGCCCGCTCGGCCTGCCAGCGGCCCTTCTCGGAGAGCTCCGGGTCGCTGCCCGTGCTGCCGGAGAACCGCTTCTGCGGGGTGAGCGCGGTCTCGCCGTGCCGCAGCAGCACGAAGGTGGTCGGGGTGCCCAGGTCGGCGGCCGCGGCCCAGCCGGCCTTGGGCGCGGCGGGCTCGGCGAGCGGCTCGGCGGCCGGCTCCGCGAGCGGCTCCACGGCGGCGGGCTCGGGGCCGGCGAGCCCAGCGGCGGCCGGGCGGGCCTTGGGTTCCCACTGCCGCCCGGCTTTGCCCGCGTCCATCGCCTCGTTGGCCAGCCGGTCGGCGTCCTTGTTCCGCTCGCGCGGGATCCAGGCGTAGCTGACCTGCCCGCGCGGGAAGACGGCGCGGGCCTCGGCGGCCAGCGGCTGCATGTCGGGGTGCTTGATCTTCCAGCGCCCCGACATCTGTTCGACCACCAGCTTGGAGTCCATCCGGACGTCCACCGCCGCCGTCGGGTCGATCGAGTGAGCCGCCCGCAGGCCGGCGATCAGGCCCTTGTACTCGGCCACGTTGTTGGTCGCCCGGCCGATGTACTCGGCTGCCTCGGCGATGATCCGGCCGGTCTCACCGTCGCGGACCACCGCGCCGTAGCCGGCCGGGCCCGGGTTGCCCCGGGAGCCGCCGTCGGCCTCGACGACGAACCTGCGGGCGGGCACGGTCAGATGCCCGAATCGGCGGTGCGGACCAGGATCCGGCCGCAGTTGTCGCAGCGGACCACGGCGTCCTTGGGCTCGGCCTTGATCGAGTTCAGGTCGGAGACCGCGAACTCGACCCGGCAGCCCTCGCAGCGGCGCTGGAAGAGGCGGGCCGCGCCCACCCCGCCCTGCTGCTCGCGCAGCCGGGTGTAGACCTTGAGCAGGTCGGCCGGGATCACCTGGGCCACGGCCTCGCGGTCGCGGGTCACCTTGGCGGCCTCGGTGTCGATCTCGGCGAAGCTCGCGTCGCGGCGGCCCACGGCCTCGGCGAGCACGACCTCGGAGTGCTCCAGGCGGGCCGTCAGCTCGGTGATCCGGGTCTGCGCGGCCTCCGAACGCTCCATCACCTCGAGGACCACGTCCTCCAGGTCGGCCTGGCGCTTGGCCAGCGAGCCGATCTCGTGCTGCAGGTTCTCCAGGTCCTTGGCGGAGCCGACCGCGCCGGAGTCCATCCGCTGCTGGTTGCGGGCGGCCCTGGCACGGACCTGCTCGACGTCCTGCTCGGCCTTGGTCAGCTCGCGGGCGGTGTCGCCCTGCTGGGCCTGGGCGGCGATCACCAGGTCCTTGAGGGCGGTGTGGTCGGCGGTGGCCTTGTCGATCTCCGCGTGCTCGGGCAGGGTGCGGCGCCGGTGGGCCAGCTGGTCGAGCTTGGAGTCGATGGCCTGCAGGTCGAGGAGGCGGATCTGGTCGGCGGGCGCGGCGTTCAAGCGGGGGGCTCCTGTGATGACGAGGTCGAGCGGGTGGAAGGTTCGGGGGCCCTAGTGGGCTGACGGTGCGTCGTACGGCGTCGGCGCGTGAGCCGTCCAGGGGTCGGTGACCAGGGCGGAGACCCTGGTGGCCAACTCCCAGCCGTGCGCGGCGGCCACCGCTTCGAGTTGGCGGGCGGCGAGGCCCAGCCAGGGCCACTCGGTGGCCCAGTGCGCGGCGTCCACCAGGGCCGGTCCTGGCCCGCCCGGGCCGCCGGCCGCCTCGGTGGCCTCCGAGGCCGGGTGGTGGCGGAGGTCGGCGGTGACGTAGGCGTCCACACCCGCCGCCCGGACCTCGGCGAAGAAGCTGTCGCCGGAGCCGCCGGAGACCGCGACCCGGTGGATCGGGCGGTCCGGATCACCGGAGACCCGCACGCCGGTGGCGGTCGCCGGCAGGGCCGCGGCCACTCGGGCGGCGAAGGCGGAGAGCGGCAGCGGCTCGGGCAGCTCGCAGATCCGGCCGGTGCCCCGGCGGCCCGCCGGGTCGCTCGCGTCCGGCACCAGCGGGCCCAGGACGGTCAGACCGATCGCCCCGGCCAGCGCGTCCGAGACGCCCGGGTCGGCCTGGTCGGCGTTGGTGTGCGCGACGTGCAGCGCGATCCCGGCGCGAATCAGGGTGTGCGCCGCGCGCCCCTTGAAGGAGGTCGCGGCCACGCTGGTGGTGCCGCGCAGGTAGAGGGGATGGTGGGTGACCAGCAGGTCGGCGCCCCAGGCCACCGCCTCCTCGACCACCGCCTGCACGGGGTCGACGGCGAACAGCACCCGTCGCACCTCGTCGGCCGGATCGCCGCAGACCAGGCCGACGGCATCCCAGGACTCCGCCCACCGCGGCGGGTAGAGCTCATCGAGCGCGTTGATGACGTCGGACAGTTTCGGCACCCGTTGAGACTACCGCGCGCCGGGGCGCGGCCGGGGCCGCGGGCCATGCCGCGGTCCCGTGCGAGCGGTCGTGCCGTGCCGTGCCAGCGGTCCGGGAGGCGGACGTCAACCGGCGCGGACGGGCGCTCTGGAGCTCGGCATGCGGGCGACGGAGCCGGGTGGACCGCCACGGCGCGACGTCGGCCCGGCGGCGCCTTGGCAGAGCGGGGCGGCGGTCCGCGGGCGAAAGCACATCCTGATCACCCGTACGAGTGAAGTGACTCCGGACGCGTTGAGCACCACCGGCCCCGAAAGTAACTTCTCTGGAGCGGACGGGAGTTGCCGTCCCAGGGGATCGCCGGCAGCCGAACGGAACAGAAGGGGGTGGGCGCGGATGGGGGTGGGCATACCGCTGCGACCGGCCGGGGGGACGGCGTCGGTGGACCGGACGTGGCGGACCGGAGCACCCGCGGACGACACGCTGGTGGAGGTGGCCCGGGCGGCCGTGGCCGGCGCCGGGGCGCCGCAGGGGAGGGTCGTCGGCGGCTGGGGGGCCGCCTTCGACAGCTTCTGGTGCACGGTGCGGCCGCCCGCGGTGCTCGACCGCCCCGAACTGGTGCCCGAGCAGGGCTGGAAGATCCACGTCAGCGCGGCGAGCACGGTGGCCGCCGAGGTGCTCTCGGCGGTGGCCGGGGTGCTCGCCGAGGACCCGTGCGTCTTCAAGTTCGCCGCCGACCGGCAACGGCTGCACGAGCTCAACTCGCGCGGCAGCGACCGCGGGTCGGCCGGCAAGTTCATCACCGTCTACCCGCTGGACGAGGCGCAGTTCGAGCGGCTGGTCCAGGAGCTGCACCGGGCCACCGAGGGCCTGCCGGGCCCGGTGGTGCTCTCCGACCGACCGCTGGCGCCGGACAGCCGGGTGCACTACCGCTACGGCGTGATCGCGCGGCGGGCCGAACTGGGCAACGACGGCGCCTACCGCTCGCTGCTGCACGGCCCGGACGGGCGGCGGGTGGAGGACGTGCGCGGGGCGAGCTACCGGCGCCCGGCCTGGGTGGTCGACCCCGTCGAGGGGAGGGGGCCGACCGCCGGACGCACACCACCGGGCCGCACGGCAGCGAGCCGCGCGGCAGCGAGCGGTGGCGCGGGTGGCGCCGGCAGCGGCGGGGCCGCGAGCGGCAAGGGAGGAGCGGTGCTGATCGGGGGGCGCTACCTGCTGACGGCCGCGGTGCGGCACAGCAGCAAGGGCGGAGTGTTCCTGGGCACCGACACCCAGGGCGGCGGCAATGTGGTGGTCAAGCAGGCCAGGGCGTACATCGAGGTGGACCGGGCCGGCACCGACGCGCGCGCCGCGCTGCGCCAGGAGGCGCGACTGCTCGGCGAGCTGGCCGAACTCGGCCTCACCGCTCGGCCGCTGGAGCTGATCGAGCAGGCCGACTCGGTGCTGCTGGTGCAGGAGTACATCCCGGGCCAGCCACTGGGCAGCTGGGTGGCGGCCAGATTGACCGGCGACGGCGCCCCGGACGTGCCCTGGGAGCAGGCCGCACCGATGGCGCTCGCGCTGGTCGACCTGCTGGAGCGGGTGCACGCGGCCGGGCTGGTGCTGCGCGACCTGTCCCCCGGCAATGTGCTGGTGCTGCCCGAGGCAGGCCCCGGGCAGCGGGCCGGCAGCATCCCGCTGCGCCTGGTCGACCTCGAACTCGCCTGCCCGGTGGGCACGGTGGCCGGCGCGGCGGGGACCCCCGGCTACCGGGCACCGGAGCAGGAGAGCGGCTCGCTGCGGGCCGACCCGACAGCCGACCTGTTCGCCCTCGGCGGGCTGCTCTTCCTGCTCGCCACCGGCCACGACCCGCTGCTGCCGACCGATCTGCCCCGGGCCCGCCCGGTGCCCGAGCGGCTCGGCCGCTGGCTGGCACTGGCCGCCCGCGAGGGGGGCACGGCCAGACGGCTGGCGGCGGCGGTGCTGGGGCTGCGGGCGCAGGAGGCGGGCGAACGGTGGTCGCTGGCCCAGGTCCGCGCGGCGCTGACCGATGCGGAAGCGACCGTTCCCGCAACCACAGCCGCCGACTCCGCCACGGCCGCTTCCGCAACTACCCTCCCCG
The DNA here is from genome assembly GCF_026340565.1 of Kitasatospora sp. NBC_01287. NCBI lineage: Bacteria > Bacillati > Actinomycetota > Actinomycetes > Kitasatosporales > Streptomycetaceae > Kitasatospora > Kitasatospora sp. NBC_01287. Next base: position 6,552,902 of record NZ_JAPEPB010000001.1, on the reverse strand, counting down.
TCCTGGACGGTGTGCTCGACCGGGTGCTGCTGGACGGCCTGCGGCAGCTGGCCGCGACCGCAACCCCACTGCGCCCCGACCGGCTCTGGCCCGTGGTGCCGGCCGGGCAGCGCACCGACCCGTGCAACGTCCAGCACGGCGCGGCCGGGGTCCTGGCGGTGCTGGCCCGCGCCCTGGCCGCGTCCGGCCTGCTCAGCGGATCGGCGCTCAGCGAGGTCGAACTGACGGTTCGTCAAGCCGCGAGATGGATCGAACGGCGGTGCGCGGCCGAGCCGGTGGTGCTGCCCGGCCTGCACTTCGGCCGCGCCGGGGCGTCCTGGGCGCTGCTGGAGGCCGCGGAGGCGCTCGACGACGGGGCGCTGGCCGAGCGGGCGCGCCGGCTGGCCGGGCCGATCCCCGCGCACTGGCCCAACCCCGACGTCTGCCACGGCGCGTCCGGGGCCGGCTTCCTGCGGCTGCGGCTGGGCGAGCCCGAAGCGGCGCTGGCCACCGCCCGCGCACTGCTCGCCACCGCCGTGACCGCGCCGTACGGGACGATCTGGCCGGTGCCCGAGGACTTCGACTCCAACCTGGCCGGGATCACCCACCTCGGGTACGGGCACGGCGTGGCCGGGGTCGGTGCCTTCCTGCTCGCCGTCCACCGGGCCACCGGTGACGCCGCGTCGCTGGCCGGGGCCGAGCGCGCCGCCCGCACCCTGGCCGCCACCGTACGGCGGCAGGGCGCGGCGGGCTGGTGGCCGCAGAGCGCCGGCGACCCGCCCGGCGTACGGCTGGCGCACTGGTGCAGCGGGGCCTCGGGGGTCGGGAGCTTCCTGGTGCGGCTCTGGCAGGTCAACGGCGATCCGGCGGTGCGCGAGCTGGCGGTGGCGGCGGGGGCGGCGGTGCTGGACAACCGCTGGCACAGCGGCACCAGCGCCTGCCACGGCCTGGCCGGGGACGGCGAATACCTGCTGGACCTCGCCGCTGCCACCGGCGAGCGGCGCTGGCACGAGGGCGCGCGGGAGCTGGCCCAGCTGATCACCGCCAGGGCGGCGCTGCGGGACGGCCTGCTGGTGCTGCCCGACGAGACCGGCACCGGCTGCGCGGCCGCCTACGGGACGGGCACGGCCGGCCCGCTCGGCTTCCTGCTGCGGCTGCGGCACGGCGGCCCGCGGCTCTGGGTGGACCCGGAGTCGGGCGTCCTGCCGGGCGGCGGGGGCGGCGGCGGGCCGCACACCGAAGGCGGCACGGCAAGCGCCGCCGACAGTGCCACGGACAGCGCCACGGACAGCGCCCCCGAAAGCAGCACCGCAGTCGGCAACCAGGCCGACGGCCAAGCCGGCCCCCGGGCCCGCCCGAGCCCGGAGCCGGCGCCATGAGCGCGGCCCTGCGCACCGCCGCGCCGGCCCTGCGGCGGCTGAGCTTCACCTTCGCCGCCGACGGCTCGCACGCCGCCTGCCTGGCCGCCGGCGCGGACCGCGGCTGGTACGCGGAGAGCTGGCGGCTGACACCTGGCGGCCCCGTGCTGCCCCGGCCGCTGCGGCCGGCGGGCGGCCGCTCGGAGAGCCTGCGCTCGCAGCTGGTCTCGCTGCCGGACGGCCGGGTGCTGGTCTGCCGACACGCCGGTGAGCGGCACGACCTGGTGCTGCTCACCGGCGGCGCGCAGTGGGCCGACCCGGCCCCGGGGATCGGCGGTCCGGCCGAGGAGCGGGCGCTGGCCACCCTGTGGATGCCGGGGCTGCGGCTGCTGCCGCTGCCGCTGCCGGCCGGCGGCCCCGGCGACGGACCGGGCGCGCGAGCGCCGGGTGACGAGGCACCGGTGGCCGTGGCGCTCGGCACGCAGACCCTGCCGCCGCCGGTCGGCGGGGGCACTCCCGCGCTGACCACCGCCTGGCTGGTGTACGCCGACGGCCGGGCGCCGTGCCAGGTCGCCGAGCTCCCCGGGCTGCACGGTGGCGGGGTCTGGCTGGACCGGGCGGGCCGGCTGCTCGCGCTGGACCGAGTGCGCGCCGGGGTGGTCAAGACCGTCGCACTCGACCTGCGGCTGGGCACCGTCACCCCGCTGCTGGAGATCGCCGAGCAGAGCAACGACCGCCTGCTGCTCGTCGACCCCGACACCGGGTTCCTGCTGCTGCGCAGCGACGCGCCGGGCGAGGACCGGCTGGGCTGGGGGGTGCTCGGCGGCGCGCAGCCCGTCCGGTTCCCGGACTGCCTGCACACACCGGGGCGCTTCCTGCGGCCGGTGGCGGTGGCGCCGGGGTCGGGGGCGGGGGCGGGGGCGGGGGCGGCCGCGGCGAGCCGGGTGGTGGTGCAGGTCGACCACGGCGCGTCCTCGGCGCTGGCCCGCTGGGTTCCCGCCGAGGGGCGGTTGGAGCCGCTGGCGGTGCCACCGGGGCGGTTCGGGGCGATCGGCCACTGGTCGGCGGCCGGCGGGCTGCGGATGCCGTACTCGGCGCCGGACCACCCGGCCGCGCTGGCCACGCTCGACGTCGACCTGCTGACGGTGCCTCCGCGCCCGGCCGCCCCGCCCGGGCCGGCGCGCCAGGCCCCACCCGGGTCAGCCCACCGGACCCCGCCCGGTCACGACACGGCAGCGCAGGCCCCGCCCGGTTGGCGGCTGGACGGCAGTGCCGCGCCGAGCGGGGGCGGCCGCTGGCACGGCGCGCACAGCACGCTGCTGGCCGGACCGGCCGGGCCGATCGAGGCCGTGGTCTACGGCGGCGCGGCCTGGTCGACCGCCCCGCACCTGGTCCTCGCCCTGCACGGCGGCCCGGCCGACGCCTGGCGGCTGGAGTTCGACCCGACCCTGCAGCGGATGGCCGCCGAGGGCCTGGCGGTGCTCGCGCCCAACCAGCGCGGCAGTACCGGCTACGGCGTGGCGCACGCCATGGCGATCCGCGGCGCCTGGGGCGGGCCCGACCTGGCCGACGTCCTCGCGCTGCTCGCCGGCCTGGCGGACCGGCGCGCCGCCCTGGGCCTGGGGCCGCCCGCGCTCTTCGGGGTCAGCTACGGCGCCTTCCTGGCCCTGCTGGCCACCGCCCACGCCCCCGCCGGCCAGGTCGCGCGCTGCGCGGTGGTCGCCCCGTTCCTGTCCGGCGCCCGGCTGCTGGCCGAGGCGGCGCCGGCGGTCCGGGCGCTGACCACCCGGCTCGGCGGCGGCGAGCCGATCGACGACGCGTACGGCCCGCGCGACGTGCTGCGCCTGGCGCACCGCCTGACGGCCGCGCCGCTGCTCGTCGTGCACGGCGACCGCGACGAGGTGGTCCCGGTCGGCCAGTCCCGTTCGCTGCGGCACGAGTTGCTGCGGATCGGCCGGGTCGAGGGCGGAGACTTCCGCTACCTGGAGGCGGCCGGTGCCGGGCACGAGGTGCTCGCCGAGGAGGGCGCCGCCGTGCTGCACGAACTGCTGGCGGGGTTCCTGCGCGGCTAGGCCGTCCTCCCTCACCCCGGCGCGCCCACCCGACGCGCCCGACGCAACCAGGGCGGCCCCGGCGACCGTCCTCGGGTCGTGACCCGCTCGATAGGGTGTTCTCCCACCCGGCCAGTAGGGTGACGGACCAGCGGGGCGCGGTCGGCCCGGCGTGTCGCGGGAACTCGCGCCACGCCGGACAGCTGCTCGCCGCGTCGGCCCGGTCGCGGTCGGCGGTGCCGTGCGGCACCACAGATACCAGCACCCTCGCACGGAGAAGACGAATCCTGATGTCCGAGAACCTCACCGACACCACCGAGCACGGCGCCGACGAGGCAGGCGCGGAGGACTCCATCCACGGTCGCCACCGTGGCGGGTCCGCACCCGACGACACCACCGAGCCCGACCCGCACGGCCGCCACCGGCTGGACGCCGCCGCCAACTGACGTCCGCCCGGCGACCGCGCCGGCGACACAACCGGAGGCCCGGCGCGCCACCCGCGCGCCGGGCCTCCGGCGTCCCGGTTCCCTTGCTGACCGCTGCCCGGCTGCCCGGCGCGATTCCCCTACCAGCTGGTAACCGGCCGCCCGGCGCGATCGAGTAGGGTCCCGGGGACAGGAACGGCCAGGCCGGCGCAGGCCGGGCCGGGCACGGACCGCACGTCGGCGCAGGGAGCAGCAGCACCATGAACGAGACCCGGGAGCAGACCGGCCCCGCACCCGAGGTGCTCGCCGCCTTCACCGCGGCGGACGGCTTCATGCCGCTCGACGAGGGGCTGGCGCTGTACGCCGCCGCCGTCGAGGCGGCCGAGCGGACCGGGCTGCCGGTGCTGGAGATCGGCACCTACTGCGGCCGCTCGGCGATCCTGCTGGCCGACGCCGCCCGGCGCACCGGCACGGTGGCGCTGACCGTGGACCACCACCGCGGATCCGAGGAGCAGCAGCCCGGCTGGGAGTACCACGACGCCTCCTTGGTGGACCCGGAGGTCGGCCTGATGGACACGCTGCCCCGGTTCCGCCGCACCCTGCACCGGGCCGGCCTGGAGCCGTACGTGATCGCACTGGTCGGACGCTCGCCGCAGATCGCGGCCCTCTGGGGCGGCCGGGTCGGGCTGGTCTTCATCGACGGCGGCCACACCGACGAGCACGCCGGCGGGGACTACCAGGGCTGGGTGCCGCACCTGGCGGCGGACGGTCTGCTGGTGGTGCACGACGTGTTCCCCGATCCGGCGGACGGCGGCCAGGCCCCGTACCGGGTCTACCTGCGGGCGCTCGCGGAGGGCTTCGAGGAGGTCTCGGTCACCGGGTCGCTGCGCGTGCTGCGCCGCACGGCGGGCCGAGGCCGGCCGCAAGCCGCCTGACCGGGCAGTTCCCGACGCCCCGCCGGCAGCACGGACACGGCGGAGCCCGCACGGTGGGACGGACGCGCCGGAACGGACAAGTCGGCCGATCCGGTTCCCGGCACGCCCTTTTCCGGGAGCCGGCGCCCGGGAACCCGTGATCGGCCGGTACGGTGACGACGGGCAGCGCGCAGGCCGTGACCCACGTGCCGAACACCGCGGATCCACCAGCGAGCACCGAGCACCGAGCACCGAGCACCTACCGGACAGGACCTGAAGGCGGGGGCCACACGATGACGGACCAGGGCGACATGACACCGGCGGTCTGGGACCCCACCGCGCGCGGCGGTGCGGGCGGCTGGGTCCGGCCCCAGCCGGCGGGCCCCCGGCCCACCGGGCCCGCCACCCCGCCCACCGGGCCCGGTGCGGTGGGCGACCACGGACCGCCGCTGGCCGCCCGCCCCTACCTGAGCCCGCCCGCCGAGGGGCCGGTGCCGCCGAGCGCGCCACCCGCCGGCCCGCCCGGCCGCTTCGCCACCCCCGCCGCCCCGCCGCCCCCGGCCGCCCGGCCCGCCGAGCCCACCCAGGCGCTGCCCCGCATCTCGGCGGCCGAGCCCACCAGCTACTACCTCAAGCCGCCCCTGGCGGCCCCCGGCGGCTACCCGCCCCCGCCGCCGCAGGCCCCGCCCGGCTACCCGCCACAGGCCCCCCAGCAGCAGGCCCCCCAGGGCTACCCGCCGCAGGCCCCCTACCAGCAGGCCCCGCAGGGCTATCCGCCACAGCCCTCCAACCTGCAGGCCCCACCCGGCTACCCGCCGCCGCCGGCCGCGCCCGGCGGCATCGACCTGCCGGGCCGCTACGAGGAGTACGAGCTCGCGGACGGCGGGCCGGACGACCGCCCCGCCCGCCGCGGACCGCTGCTGGTCGGCATCGGTGTGGTGCTGCTGCTGGCCGTCGGCGGCGGGACCGTGCTCGCGCTGCAGAACTCCGGCTCCAGCAACGGCACCCAGGCCGCGAAGGCCGCGCCGCCCATCGTGCCCTCCCCGACCCCCGGCTCCTCGGCGCCGGGCACGGCCGCCCCCGGCACGGCGAACGGTTCGGCGGGTCCGAGCGCGAGTCCGTCGGCGAGCGCGAGCCCGTCCGCGAACCCGAACGCGCTCGCCGAGGCCCAGGCGCTGGACGCGTTGCTGACCCGCGGTGAGGCCGCCAAGGCCCCGATCGGCAACGCGGTCGCCCAGGTGGACAGCTGCCCGGCCAAGGCCGACATCGACAGCGCCGCGCAGACCTTCGACTCCGGCGCCCAGCAGCGCGACCAACTGCTCGGCGACCTGGCCAAGCTCAACCTGGCCGACCTGCCCGGCGGTCCGGACGCGGCGGCCAGCCTGAAGACGGCCTGGCAGGAGTCCGGCGACATCGACCGCTCCTACGCGGCCTGGGCCCGCACGATCAGCGCGCAGGGCTGCGGCAGCAGCAGGACCGCCCCGTCCACCTCGGACAAGCAGCACGCCGACGCGCTCAACCCGCAAGCGACGCAAGCCAAACAGGACTTCGTGACGAAGTGGAACGCCCTGGCCGCCACCTACGGCCTGACGTCCCGCACCTGGGACAGGATCTGACTCCCCGTGAACCGCGCCACCAGCACCAGCACCAGCACCAGCACCAGCACCAGCGGCACCCGCACCCGCACCCGCACCGCAGTGACCACGGCCACCACCACCGGCACCGCCACCCGCGTGCTGGCCGCCCCGCTCGGCCTGCTCACGCTGCTCGCCCTGAGCGCCTGCGGCACCAGCACGGCCGCCACCCGTGCGGCCGCCCTCCCCCCGCTGAGCACGGCCGCGGGCGCCACGACCACCGCCACGACCGCTGGCAGCACCGCCCCGTCGCCCGCCGGCTCACCCAGCGCCGCACCAGGCACCGCCACCGCCACCGCCATGCCCCCGGCCACCGCGCCGGCCTCGCCCCCGGCCACCGCCAAGCCGCTCAGCGGCAGGACCGTGGTGATCGACCCGGGCCACAACCCGGGCAACTTCGACCACGCCACCCAGATCAACCAGCAGGTGGACGTCGGCAACGGCCGCAAGGAGTGCGACACCACCGGCACCGAGACCAACGCCGGCTACACCGAGGCCGCCTACACCCTGGACGTCTCGCACCGGATCCGCGACATCCTGCAGGGCCTGGGGGCCACCGTGCTCCTGACCCAGGACGGCGACCGCCCCTGGGGGCCGTGCGTCGACGAGCGGGCCGCGATCGGCAACAACGCGCACGCGGACGCGGCGATCTCGGTGCACGGCGACGGCGGGCCGGCCTCCGGCAGCGGCTTCCATGTGATCATGCCCGCCAAGGTGGTGGCCGGGAAGGCCGACAACAGCGCGATCGTCGACCCCTCGCACCGCCTGGGGCTGCTGGTGCGCGACAGCTTCCACACCGCGACCGGCGAGCCGTACGCCGACTACGTCGCCGACCAGGGACTGGACACCCGCAGCGATCTGGGCGGGCTCAACCTGTCCACCGTGCCGAAGGTGTTCATCGAGTGCGGGAACATGCGCAACAGCGGTGACGCACAGCGGATGACAGACCCTCAGTGGCGCCAGCGGGCGGCCCAGGGCATCGCCAATGCCTTCACCGCCTTCCTGAGCGGCAGGTCCGTGCCGACCACCGGCTGACCGTTCAAACGCGGGATCAGTAGAATCACACCCCGTTACGCCTTCACGACCCACCAGCGAGGGGACCGATCAGTGAATTTGCGCGCTCTCACCAGGGGAGATGCCGCCGTCGCAGGCGCGGCCGCGCTCCTGCTCATCTCGTCGTTCCTCCCGTACTGGTCGATCGACTGCCCCCGGTACGCACTCTCGTCGAGCTGCTCCTCCAGCGTCTGGAACAGCTCGCTGTTCCCGATCCTGCCTTCGGTCTACCTGCTCGGCATCGCGGCCGCCGCGCTGATCCTGCTGCAGCGCTTCCAGGGTGAGGCCGCCAAGACCCGGCAGATCCTGGGCCTGCGGCTGGACCAGTGGGGCGTCTCGTTCTCGGTGGTCGCCCTGTGGACCGCGCTCTGGTCGCTGGGCGCCAACTCGGACCACTCCTGGGGTGCCTACCTCGGCCTCATCGCGGTGCTGGTGCTGGCCGGGGCCGCTGTGGCCGGGCCGCTGGTGCCCGCGCTGCAGGGGCCGCTGGTGACCGACAAGCCGGCCGCGCCGCAGGGCTACCAGCCCGCTGTCGGCGGCTACCCGGGCGCCGGTCAGGGCTACCCGCAGGCGGGCGGCTACGGCTTCCCCGCGCCGGGCGTGGGCCAGCCGGGCCAGCCGGTGCCGGGCCAGCAGGGCGCGGGCCAGACCTTCGGCGGCGGCCAGCCCCAGCCGGGCGGCTACGGCTTCCCCGCCCCGGGGCAGCCGGGCCAGCCCGGCGCCGGCCAGCCGGGCCACCCGGGCCAGGACTTCGGCTACGGTCAGCCGGGCCTCGGTGCCCAGCCGCAGCCCCAGCCCCACGACGCCGCCGCCTTCGCACCGGCCGCGCAGGCCGCCCCCGCCCCGGCAGCGCCGGTCGCGGCCCAGGCGCCCGCCCCGGCCCCCATCCCCGAGCCCACCCCGGCCCCGGCGCCCGCCGCCGACTTCGCGCCGTACTGGTTCGCCGTGCCCGAGCCGCGCCCGCTGGCGCCGAAGGACGGCCCGGCCGGCCCGCCGGTCGGCGAGCTGCAGCCCGGCACCTGGTACCTCGCGGTGGACCAGCGCGGCAGCGCCCTGGTCGCCCAGCTGCAGGACGGCACCCAGGGCCTGCTGAACGACACCTCGGGCATCCAACGCGGCTGATCCGCGGCGCGCACGGCCAGACACGGCCAGACACGGCCGGGCACACAGCCGAAGGGGCCGGCGGGAGGATCTTCCTCCCGTCGGCCCCTTCGCGCGCGCTCGCTGCCTCGGTCTCAGCCTCAGCCTCAGCCTCAGCCTCAGCAGCAGCCTTGCACGGCAAGCCCGTTCGGCAGCTCCTCGGCCCCGAAGACGGCCACCGTCGCCGGGTCCCCGCCCAGCGCCGCGACCGCGAGCAGCAGCGCGCCGGCCGTCCAAGTGGTGCGCTCCTCGGGCCAGATGGCATCGTCCTCGAAGACGTAGCCGGTCCAGTAGGAGCCGTCCTCGTGGCGCAGGTGCTGGATCCAGCGCAGGATCTCCACCGCGCGCTCGGCGTCGCCCGACGCCCAGAGCGCGAGCGCGAGTTCGGCACTCTCCCCGCCGGTCACCCAGGGGCGGTCGCTGACGCAGCGCACGCCCAGTCCGGGCACCACGAAGCGGTCCCAGTCCGCCTCGATCCGCCGCCGGGCGGCCGCGCCGCGCAGCGCGCTGCCGAGCACCGGGTAGTACCAGTCCATCGAGTAGCGGCCCTTGTCGAGGAACCGCTCGGGGTGCGCGGCGACCGCGTGCTGCAGCCGACCGGTGGCCAACTCCCAGTCCGGCTGCGGCTCGCCGCGGTACTCCGCGATCGCCAGGCCGCAGCGCAGCGCGTGCAGGATGCTGGCCGAGCCGGTGAGCAGGGCCTCCTGGACCGGGGTGCCGTCCTCGTCGAGCCGCCAGGCGATCGGGCCGTCGGCCAACTGCAGGCCCACGGTGAAGTCCAGTGCCCGGCGCACCACCGGCCACATCCGGTCCAGGAACTCGTCATCGCGGCAGGTCAGTTGGTGGTGCCAGACGCCGACGGCCAGGTAGGCGCAGAAGTTGGTCTCCACGGACCGGTTGCTGACCCCGGTGGCGCCGTCCCCGAAGTAGCCCGCGTACCAGGAGCCGTCCGGGTTCTGACTCTCCGCCAGCCAGCGGTAGGCGCGCTCGGCGGCGGCGTGCTCGCCGGCCACGTCCAGCGCCATCGCGGCCTCGGTGTGGTCCCAGGGGTCCAGGTGGCCGCCGGTGAACCACGGCACGGCCCCGTCCGCCCGCTGCTCGGCCAGGATGCCGCGCACGGTGGCGGCCACCTGCTCGGCGTCCAGCACACCCGGCAGCAGCAGTGCGCGGGGGCGGGCCACCCCCTCCTGCGCCGTCACGCGCCGGCCCGGTTGGGCTTGCTGGCGTAGGCGACGAAGCTCTTGCCGATCACCGGGTTGAGCGCGGCCTCGGCGGCCTTGGTGAGCTTGCTGATCACCGGGGTGCCGACGATGTCCCAGACCAGCAGCTGGTGGTAGGCCTTGACCGGCAGCGCCTTGTCGTTGTTCACGCCGACCGCGCACTTGATCCACCAGTAGGGCGAGTGCAGCGCGTGCGCGTGGTGGGTGCCGTAGGGGGTGAGGCCGGCCTCGCGGACCTTGTCGAGCAGCTCGTCGCCCCGGTAGATCCGGATGTGGCCGCCCTCGACCTCGTGGTACTCGTCGGAGAGCGCCCAGCAGATCTTCTCCGGCAGCCAGCGCGGCACGGTCACCGCGAGCAGCCCGCCGGGCTTGAGCACCCGGGTCATCTCGGCCAGCACGCCCTTGTCGTCGGGGATGTGCTCCATCACCTCGGAGATGATGATCTTGTCGAAGGACTCGTCCTCGAACGGCAGCGCCAGCGCGTTGCCCTCCATCGCCACCGCGCTCGCCCCGGCCGGGGCCTCGCCGGCCGCCGCCATCGCGTCGAACCAGCGCTTCACCTCGGCGATCTCCTCGGCGTTCTGGTCCAGGGCCACCACGTTGGCACCGCGGCGGTAGCACTCGAACGCGTGCCGGCCCCCGCCGCACCCCAGGTCGAGCACCCGATCGCCGGGGGCGAGCGGGAATCGGGAGAAATCGACGGTCAGCACGGTGTGGAGCTCCCATTCGGTTCACGGAAATCAGGTAACGCTCAGTCAGGCCACGTTCGGTCAGGCCACGCTCAGTCAGGCCACGTTCGGTCAGGCCACGTTCGGTCAGGCCACGTTCGGTCAGCCCGAGGTTCATTCGGGCCCGGTTCGTTCAGGCCGTGCTCGTTCCGGCCGCGCTCATTCTGGCCGGGCACCGCCGGAGGGACCGCCGCCGGGCCGCACGCGAGCGGGCCACGCACCGTCACGTCAGGCGGTGTAGCGCCAGCCCGCACCGGCGCGGGCCCGCTGCCCCACGCCGGTGGCGACGGCCGCGCGGTAGCACTCGGCGGTCAGTTCGGCCGCCCGCTCCCAGGTGAAGTGGGTCAGCACCCGCTCGCGGCCTGCCGCGCCGAGCCGGGCGCGCAGCCCGGCGTCGTCCAGCAGGCGCCCCAGCGCGCCGGCCAGCGCCCCCGCGTCGCCCGGCGGCACGGCCAGGCAGGTCTGCCCGTCCGGCCCCGCGACCTCGGGGATCGCGCCGCCGGTGGTGGCCACCAGCGCGGTGCCGGTGGCCATCGCCTCGGCCGCGGGCAGCGAGAACCCCTCGTAGAGCGAGGGCACGCAGGCCACCTCGGCCGAACGGTAGAGGTCGACCAGCTCCGCGTCGGTCAGCCCGGTGCGGAACTCGATGTACGGCTCCAGGCCGAACCGCCGCACCGCGTCCGCCACCGGACCCTCGCCCTGCTTCTTGCAGACCACCACCAGGTGGGCGTCCCGCTCGGTGCGCACCTTGGCGAGCGCCTCCACCAGGTGGACCAGACCCTTGAGCGGCACGTCCGCGCTGGAGGTGGTGACGATCCGGCCCGCCACCCGCGGCACCTCGGCGGACGGCGACCAGAGCCGGGTGTCGGCGCCGATCGGCACCACCGAGACGCTGCCCGGGGAGGCACCCAGCTGCGCCACGATCCCCGCCTTGGAGCTGTCGGAGACGGTGACGATGTGGGCCAGCCGTCCGGCGACCCGGCGCTGCATCCGGGTGAAGGCGTACCAGCGGCGCAGCGACAGCCGCTTGAGCCGGGTGGTGGCCGCCGCCAGCTCCAGGCGGCGGTCCTCGGTGACCGGGTGGTGGATCGTGGTGACCAGCGGGAAGCCGTGCCTGGCCAGGCCCAGCAGGCCGTACCCGAGGGTCTGGTTGTCGTGCACCACGTCGTAGCGGCCCTTGTGCCGGGCCAGGTACTGGCGGGCCCGCAGCGAGAAGGTGAGCGGCTCGGGGAAGCCGCCGGTCCACATGGTGGCGACCTCCAGCGCGTCGATGGTGCCGCGCAGTTCGGCCAGGGCCGGGGTGCGGAACGGGTCCTCGGCTCGGTAGAGGTCCAGGCTCGGCAGCTCGACCAGGCGCACCGAGCCGGGGCCCTCGACCTCGTCCAGCACCGGGTAGGGCTGCGCGCCGATCACGTCGACGTGGTGGCCCAGCCGGGCCAGCTCGCGCGAGAGGTGCCGGACGTAGACGCCCTGGCCGCCGCAGAACGGGTCGCCGCGGTAGCTGAGCAGCGCGATCCGCAGCGGACGCCGGTCGGCCGTGGAGGGTGGCTGCCCCGTCATGGTCGGCCCCTTGAACATGTGAACAGTGAGAGACCTCGAAGATACCGGCCCGTAGCTTCGGCGTCGGAGGCGGGGAAGGTGATTCACGACACGCTCTCCCTCGGGGTGCCCGGGCGGACCGGGCGGGGGCCTTTCGCGCGCCGGTTAGAGTCGTACGGCCGCATCCGGCGCCGACCCGAGCCGTCGGCGAGAGAGCGGACCGCCAGACGCCCACCGAAAGGCTCCCGCACCATCATGCTCTCGCCCGCCCGTACCGGCACCGCCGTCCTGTCCGCCCTGCTGCTGGCCGGCCTGGCCGCGGTTCCCGCGTCGGCCGACACCCCGTCCGCCTCGCCCTCGCCGGTGGCCCCGCCCGCCGCCGTCTACGGCAAGGGCGACCCGACGTACGACGGCGTCTGGCGGCAGTCGCTCGCGCTGACCGCGCTGAGCACCGCGAAGGTGGTCCCGGCCGCCGCCGCGGTGGACTGGCTGACCGGGCAGCAGTGCGCGAACGGTGGCTGGCCCTCGTTCCGCCTCCACGCCGACGAGGGCTGCACCGCGGCGACCGAGGACAGCAACGCCACCGCGATGGCCGTCCAGGCCCTGGTGACGCTCGGCGGGCACCTGGCGGCGGTGGACAAGGGCGTCGGCTGGCTGGAGACCAACCAGAACGCCGACGGCAGCTGGTCGTACAACCCGGGCGGCCAGGGCGACGCCGACTCCACCGGTCTCGCGCTCGCCGCGCTGCGCTCGGCCGGCACCGACCCGACGACGGTGGCCAAGGCCGGCCGGACCGGGCTGGACGCGCTCGGCGCGCTGCAGCTGGACTGCGCCGCCCCGGCCGACCAGCGGGGCGCCTTCAGCTACCAGGCGGCGAGCGCCGGCCAGCCGGCGAGCGCGAACGCCCTGGCCACCGCGCAGGCCGCGCTCTCGGCGGCGGGCGGCTCGCTGCCGGTGGCGGCGGGCACCCCCACCGGCCCCGCGCCCACCCCGCCGGCCTGCCCGGCGACCACGGCCGGCGTCTCGGCCGACGGCGCCTCCAGCTACCTCGCCACCGCGCTGGCCGCGAACGGCGGGCACCTGATGCTGACCACCCCGGGCGCCGCGCCGAGCCCCGACTTCGGCGCCACCTCCTGGGCCGTGCTGAGCCTGGTCCGCGCCGGGCACCCGCAGCAGGCCGCGCCCGCCGCCGACTGGCTGAACGCCAACGCGGGCCCGTGGACCAAGGGCGCCGCCGGTACCGACCCGGCCGCCACCGCCACGCTGATCCTGGCCGCCGAGGCCGCCGGGCACGACCCGCACGCCTTCGCCGGGACCGACCTGGTCAAGCAGCTCACCGAGGCGGGCCCGGCACCGCAGAGCGTGGCGAGCACGGCCGGCAAGCCGGCCAAGAAGAAGAGCGGCCTGGCCACCCTCTGGGTGGTGGGCGTGGGCCTGCTCGCGGGCATCGGCGGCGGACTGTTCCTCAGCATGAACCGCAAGCGCTCCCTGTGACCCGGCCGAGCGGGGCCGCGAGCCCGAGGGGAGCCGCCACCCCGGGGGGAGCCACCACCCCGAGCACGATGCGGCGCGCGGCCCCGCTCGCGCTGCTCCCGCTGCTCGCCACCGCCCTGCTCGTCACGGCCCTGCTCGGCACCCTCGCCGCGGCCGGCCCCGCCGCGGCCGCCGACTACCGCTACTGGTCGTTCTGGCGCGGCACCGACAGCGGCTGGAGCTACCAGCAGCAGGGCCCCGCCGGCTACCGGCCCGCCGACGGCGGCGTGGACGGCTGGCGCTTCGCACTCAGCGCCGACGGCGGGCAGAACGCCGCCCGCCCCGCCCCCGCGCCCGACTTCGCCACCCTCTGCGCCGGCACCCCGGCCCGCACCGGCCTCAAGCGGGTCGGGGTGGTGCTGGACTTCGGCACGGCGGCCGATGCCGGGTCGACCACCGCACCGCCCGCACCCCGCGACGGCTGCGCCCAGGTGCCGCCGGACGCCAGCTCGGCCGAGGTGCTGGCCGCGCTCGCTCCGCCGCTGCGCTACGGCACCGACGGGATGCTCTGCGCCATCGCCGGCTACCCCGCGGCCGGCTGCGGCGAGGCCGCCGCCGCCCCGACGGCCGCCGCCCACGCTACCCGGCACTCCGGCCCCGCCCTCGGCCTGACCGCCGGCGGCGCCCTGGTGCTGCTGCTCGGCGCGGGCGCCCTGTGGCAGGCCCGCCGACGCCGCAGCTCATGAACCGGCGCCAACTGCACCCCGCCGCCTGGTGGCTCTGGGCGCTCGGCCTGGCCGCGGCCGCCTCCCGCACCACCAACCCGCTGCTCCTGCTGCTGATCATCGCGGTGGCCGGCTACGTGGTCGCCGCCCGCCGCACCGAGGCGCCCTGGGCCCGCTCCTACGGCACCTTCCTGCGGCTGGGCCTGGCCGTGCTGGTGCTGCGCCTCTTCTTCACCGTGCTGCTCGGCTCCCCCGTCCCCGGCACCCACACCGTGCTGACCCTGCCTCAACTACCGTTGCCCGCCTGGGCCCAGGGCGTGCGGATCGGCGGCCGGGTCACCCTGGAGGGACTGCTCTTCACGCTCTACGACGGCCTGCGGCTGGCCACCCTGCTGATCTGCGTCGGCGCGGCCAACGCGCTGGCCTCACCGGCCCGCCTGCTGAGGCTGCTGCCCGGCGCGCTCTACGAGGTGGGCGTGGCCGTGGTGGTGGCGATGTCCTTCGCGCCCAACCTGGTGGCGGACGCGCGGCGGCTGCGGGCCGCCCGCCGGCTGCGCGGCCGGCCCGACCGCGGCGTGCGCGCCGTGCTCAGCGTCGGACTGCCGGTACTGGAGAGCGCGTTGGAGCGCTCGGTGGCGCTGGCCGCGGCGATGGACAGCCGCGGCTTCGGACGCACCGCGCCGGTGCCAAGGGCGCTCGCCCGGCTGACCGCGGCGCTCACCCTGCTCGGCCTGCTCGGGGTCTGCGCGGGGGTCTACGGGCTGCTCGGCGCGGGCGGCACGAGTTGGGCGCCCCCGGTGCTGCTGCTCGGGGCGGCGGCCGGGGCGGCCGGTCTCGCGCTCGGCGGCCGGCGGACGGTGCGCACCCGCTACCGGCCCGACCGCTGGGGGCCGCCGGAGTGGCTGGTGGCCGGTTCAGGACTCGCCGCCGCGGCCGCGGTGATCTGGCTCTCCGCCACCGACCCCGGCCCCTTCGCCCCCGGCGTGGTCCCGCTGACCGCCCCCGAACTGCCGCTCGCCGCCGCCCTGGCGATCCTGCCGGCCCTGCTGCCGGCCGTCGCGGCGCCCGCCCCGGCCCGCCTGCGCACCCCCGTCACCCGGAAGGACCGCCGCCCGTGATCACCTTCGAACAGGTCTCGGTCCACTACGCCGACGCGCCCGCCCCCGCGCTCACCGGCGTCGATCTGACCGTCCCCGAGGGCTCGCTCTGCCTGCTGGTCGGCCGGTCGGGTGTCGGCAAGTCCACCCTGCTCGGCACCGTCAACGGGCTGGTCCCGCACTTCACCGGCGGCGTGCTGCACGGCCGCGTCACGGTGGACGGCCGCGACACCCGCGACCACCGCCCGCGCGAACTGGCCGACCTGGTCGGCACGGTGGGCCAGGACGTGGGCGCGCACTTCGTCACCGACACGGTCGAGGACGAACTCGCCTACGGCATGGAGTCGCTGGGCCTGCCGCCCGCCGTGATGCGGCGCCGGGTCGAGGAGACACTGGACCTGCTGGGCCTGGTCGAACTGCGCGACCGCCCGCTCGGCACGCTCTCCGGCGGGCAGCGCCAGCGGGTGGCGATCGGCTCGGTGCTGACCGTCCATCCGAAGGTCCTGGTGCTGGACGAGCCCACCTCCGCGCTCGACCCGGGCGCCGCCGAGGAGGTGCTGGCCGTGGTGCAGCGGCTGGTGCACGACCTGGGCACCACCGTGCTGCTGGCCGAGCACCGCCTGGAGCGGGTGGTGCAGTACGCGGACCAGGTGCTGCTGCTGCCCGGCCACGGCAAGCCCGCGATGCTGGGCGAGCCCGCCGAGGTGCTGGCCCACTCCACCGTCAACCCGCCCGTGGTGGGCCTGGGCAAGCTGGCCGGCTGGCGGCCGCTGCCGCTCACCGTGCGCGACGCCCGCCGCGTGGCCGGGCCGCTGCGCGAGAGGCTCGCCCGGAGCCCGCGCCGCCCCGCCGCCCCGCCGCCGGTCGGCCCGCCGGTCGCCGAGGCCGAGCGCCTGGGCGTCCGACGCGGCCCGATCCCGGCCGTGCGCGACCTCGCGCTCACCCTGTACGCCGGGCAGATCACCGCGCTGATGGGCCGCAACGGCGCCGGCAAGTCCAGCCTGCTCGGCGCCCTGGCCGGCCTGCACGCCCCGTCGGGCGGCTCGGTCCGGGTCGCCGGTCTCACCCCGCACAAGGCCCGCCCGCGGCAACTGGTCCGGCAGGTCGGCCTGGTCCCGCAGGACCCGCGCGACCTGCTCAGCACCGCCACGGTGGCCGCCGAGTGCGCCGCCGCCGACCAGGACTGCGGTGCGGAGCCGGGCAGTTGCCGCACCCTGCTGGCCGAACTCGCCCCGGGCCTGGCCGACGACACCCACCCGCGCGACCTCTCCGAAGGCCAGCGGCTCACCCTCGCCCTCGCCGTGGTGCTGACCGCCCGCCCCGCCCTGCTGCTGCTCGACGAGCCCACCCGCGGCCTGGACTACGCGGCCAAGGCGAGCCTGGGCCACGTCCTGCGGTCGCTGGCCGGCCAGGGCCACGCGATCCTGCTGGCCACCCACGACGTCGAACTCGCCGCCGAGGTCGCCCACCGCACCCTGGTACTGGCCGACGGCGAGCTGATCGCCGACGGCCCGTCGGCCGAGGTGGTGCTCGCCTCGCCGGTCTACGCCCCGCAGGTGGCCAAGGTGCTGGCCCCCGATCCCTGGCTGACGACCACCCAGGTCTTCGAGGCGCTCGCGGACGGCCCCCGGTGAGCCGCCCCGTCCCGCTCGGACCCCGCTCGGTCCTCGCGCTCACCCTCACCTCCCTGGTGGGCCTGGTCGCCTTCGGCTGGCCGCTGCTCGCCGCGCCCTCCGCCGCGCTGGTCGGCCACGCCGCCGACGCCCCCTGGCTCTTCACCCTGCTGCTGCCGCTGCTGCTGGCCGTGCTGGTCGCCCAGCTCAGCGAGCACGGCCTGGACCCCAAGACGGTCGCCCTGCTCGGCGTGCTGGCCGCCGCCGGCGCGGCACTGCGCCCGCTCGGCGCGGGCACGGCGGGCCTGGACCCGATGTTCTTCCTGATGGTGCTGGCCGGGCGGGTGCTCGGGCCGGGCACCGGCTTCGTGCTGGGCGCCCTCAGCATGCTCGCCTCCGCGCTGCTCACCGGCGGGGTGGGGCCCTGGCTGCCGTTCCAGATGCTCAGCATGGGCTGGGTCTGCCTGGGCGCCGGCCTGCTGCCCGGGACCGGCACCCTGCGCGGCCGTCGCGAACTGCTGCTGCTCGCGGGCTACGGCGCGCTCTCCGCCGTCCTGTACGGCACCGTGATGAACCTGCAGGGCTGGCCCTACATCGGCGGCCTGGGCAGCTCGATCGCCTTCGTCCCCGGGGACCCGCTGAGCGCCAACCTGCCCCGCTTCGCGGTGTACTGCCTGACCACCTCGATGGGCTGGGACCTGCCCAGGGCCGCGCTCACCGCCACCCTCTGCCTCGCCGCCGGCACCCCCGTGCTGCGCGCCCTGCGCCGCGCCACCCGCCGCGCCGCCTTCGACGCCCCGGTGGCCTTCCACCGCGACGGCGAGGAGCTCGCCCCCGCTGCTCGGGACCGGTGGGCCTGAGTCCGACCGTCTGAGACCCACGTCTGATTCTGGCGTCCGATTCTGAAGTCTGAGACTCACGTCCAAGACCCATGTCCGAGACCCATGTCCGAGACCCATGTCCGAGACCCACGTCCAAGACCCACGTCCAAGACCCACGTCCAAGACCCACGTCCAAGACCCACGTCCAAGACCCACGTCCAAGACCCACGTCCAAGACCCACGTCCAAGACCGACCGTCTAAGCTGCCGCAATGCGCAGGGGGATGGCACGGATCCGGGAACTGCTCCGCCACAACCCCGACCCCCTCGACCTCTCCCTCGCCCTCATCCTCGGCGGCCTGACGATCACCTTCGCCTGGCAGACCCGGCAGAGCCTGCACACCAGGGACCACTACCCGCTCTACGGCACCTCGGCGATCCTCCTGACAGTGCTGGTCAACCTGCCGCTGGCAGTCCGCCGCCGCCGGCCCTGGTCCGCGCTGCTGGCCTCCGGCGCCGCGCTGGCCGCCTACACGGCCGCCGGCTACCAGTCCTCGCAGAACCTCTGGGCCCCGCTGCTCGCCTTCTACACCGTGGTCAGCCGCCCCGCCCGCCGCGCCACCAGGACCGCGGCCGCCCTGACCGCGGGCCTGTGGGCGTGGAACGGGCTGGAGGTCGGGGTCGGGCCGCTGTTCGCCGGCGGCCAGGCCGCGGTGGCCGTCGGGGTGGTCTGGTACTTCGCCGAAGGCATGCGCAACCTGGACCTGCGCAACACCCGACTCGCCGAGCTGACCACCCAGCTGCACGCCGAGCAGGCCGCCCGCGCGCAGCACGCGGTGACGGAGGAACGGCTGCGGATCGCCCGTGAGCTGCACGACGTGCTCGCCCACCACCTCTCGGTGGTGGCCATGCAGGCGGGCCTGGCGCGCTACGTCCTCACCGCCGACCAGGGCACCGCGGGCGGCGCCCTGGACACCATCGCCGACACCACCCGGCTGGCCCTGGACGAGATGCGCGGCCTGCTCACGCTGCTGCGCGTCTCCCCCGAGGACGGCGACTACCTGCCCGCCCCCGGCCTTGCCCGGCTCCCCGAGCTGCTCGACCGCCTGCGCGGCGCCGGCCTCACGGTCGCCCTCGGCGTCACCGGCCGGCCGCGCGAACTGCCGCCCGGCCTCGACCTGGCCGCCTACCGGGTGCTGCAGGAGTCACTCACCAACACCCTCAAGCACGCCGGCCCCACCGCCCGCGCCGAGGTCCTCCTGCACTACGCCGACCACACCCTGACCGCCCGCGCCACCGACGACGGCGGCACCGACGACGGCGGTACCGGCACGGCGCCGCTCGCCCCCCTCCCCGGCGGCCACGGCCTGATCGGCATGCGCGAGCGGGTCCACCTCTACGGCGGCGCCCTGACCACGGGCCCCCGCCCGACGGGCGGCTACGAGGTCCACTTCACCCTCCCCCTCGCACCGCCCGCCTGATCAGCCCTACTTGGGCCCGGTCGACTGCACCACCTCGAACGACCACAGCGTCGACCCGGCCGCCGCGGGCCGCTGCCCCGACTCCCCCGCCGGACGGTGCGCCGCCTGCATCGGCCCGCTCATCCACGCCTGGAACGCCTCCTCCGACGCCCACCGCGTGTACACGAGGTACTGATCGGTCCCCTCCACCGGCCGAAGAAGCTCGAACCACTCGAACCCGTCGGAGTTCTCCACCGCCCCGGCCCGCGACGCGAACCGCTGCTCCAGCACCTCCCGCTGCTCGGCGTGAACGGTCAGTACGTTGATCTTGACTACGCTCATGCCCCCATCCTGCCCCACCACCCCGCCCCGTCCGCCGTACCCCCGCCGCGACCGGTCGGCCGTGGTCGCCCGCGTCGATCTCCCGCCGCTCACCGCAGGCCGGGCAGGCTCCGCAGTTCGCCGATCCTGAGCACCCGGGCGAGCAGGACGAAGAGGACGAGCATCACCGCGCCGCCGGCCACCAGCACGAGCGCGGGCCCCCAGGTCGGCGCCGAGGCCGCCGGGCCGAGCAGATGTGCGGCCGCGCTGCCGGCCAGGCCCGCGCACGCCGCGGCGGCGGTCAGCTTGCCGTAGGTGCGGCCGAGCCGCTTGCCGTCCAGGCGTCCGGCCATCCTGCCGCGCAGACGCCGCGCGGTGAGCAGCAGGCCGACGCCGTAGGAGACACCGTAGGAGGCCGCCATCCCGGTCACGGCCCACCGGGTGGGGAGCAGCAGGTGGCAGGAGAGGGCCAGGGCGATGTTGACGGCAGCGATCCGGACCGCCACCAGGAACGGGGTGCGCGCGTCCTCGAAGGCGTAGAAGCCGCGCAGGAGGAGGAACTGCGCGGAGAAGGGGATCAGGCCCAGGGCGAGCGCCTGGAGCATGTGGCCCATCGGCCGGGGGTCCGCGACGCCGTGGGCGAAGAGCAGGGCGGTGATCTGCGGGCCGAAGAGGAGGAAGAAGAAGGCGGCGGGGACGATCACGACACCTGTGACCCGAAGGGCCCGGGAGAGCTCGGCGCGGACGTCGTCCAGGCGCTGCTCGGCCCCGGCCCGGCTCAGCCGGGGCAGCAGCGCGGTGACCAGCGAGACGGTGACGATCGACTGCGGCAGGGTCCAGATGGTCTGCGCGTAGGAGTAGGCGGTGTTGCCCACACCGGCCTTGGGCAGCGCGAGGTCGGCGGCGTTGGCGTAGTGCGTCACCACCGTGAGGGCGACCTGGTTGGCCAGCACAAACAGCAAGGTCCACCGCGCGGAGCTCACACTCTTGCGCAGACCCACGCCCCGCCAGTCGAAGCGGGGCCGCGGGCGGAATCCCGCCTCACGGAGGTAGGGGATCAGCGCGAGCGCCTGCAGGGCGATGCCGATCGTCGTCCCGATGCCCAGCAGCCGCACCTGCGCGGGCGTCACGTCGTGGACGCTGTGGGGCGCGGTCAACAGCCCGAGGTAGAGCCCGAACAGGGTGATCAGGACCAGGTTGTTCAGCACCGGGGTCCAGGTGACGGCGCCGAACTCCTCCCTGACGTTGAGGAGTTGACCCAGGACTGCGGAGAGTCCGTAGAAGAATATCTGGGGCAGCAGGAAGCGGGCGAAGACCACGGCCAGCTCGAAGGCCTGGTGGGTGGCGGGTGAGTCGGGCAGGTAGAGGCCGACGATCCGCGGCGCGGCCAGCACCGCCGCCACCGTGCCCACCGTCAGGACGCAGAGCGCCAGGGTCAGCAGGCGCTGCTCGTGGGCCCGGCCACCATCGGCGTGCTCCAGCCGGGCCCGCACCAACTGCGGTACGAAGGCCGCGTTGAGCGCTCCGCCGATCAGCAGTGCGTAGAGGCTCATCGGCACCGTGTTCGCGGTGTTGTAGGTGGTCGCCACCAGCCCGGTCCCCAGCGCGGAACCCTGCAGGACCAGCCGGATCAGCCCGGTGACGCGCGAGACCACCGTGCCCAGCGCCATCAGCGCCGACGAACGCGCCGGCCCGCCCGCCGACCGGCGAGCGGGGCGGGCCGCGTGACGTCCGCGCCGCCGCGCCCCGGTCTGCCCACCGGTTGTCCGCTCAACTGTCCCCGCCGCTGTCCCCGTTGCCGGAGACTCCCCCGTCCGATTCCCCATCCGCCCACTGTACGGCGGGAGATCGCCGGGCCTGCGGCGGTCGGCGGCGTCCGGGGCAGCAGTGTCCGGGCCGGCGGTACCCGGGACGGTCGCGCTCGGGCCGGTCGCGCTCGGGCAGCGTCAGCAGCAGCCCCAGTGCGAGCGCGACGGGCACCGCCAGCACGAGCGGCATCAGCAGCGCGAGCGGCACCGCCGACGCGAGCGCCGCCATCAGGACGCGCGGCCCTCGCCGGGCGCGACGGGCTCCTCCACTGCCCGGCCCTGGCGGTCCGGTCGGTCGTGCCTGTCCCCGGTCAGCTCATCGCTGAGGCGGGTGAGCAGGTCGGCCAGGTCGGCGAACTGCTTCTCGTCCCAGTCGCCGCACAGCTTGGCCAGCTGCGCGCGCCGGGCGGCGACCAGCTTGAGGGCCATCCGCTCACCGGCCTCGGTCAGCCGCAGCGGCAGGCCGTTGCGCTGTGCCAGCCCCTTGCCCTCCACCTCGGCGGCGGCCGCCTCCACCACGCCGGGCGGGACGATCTTGCGCTCGACGATCTCGGCCGGCTCCACCGAGCCCTGGTGGTGCATCTGGAGCAGTAGCCAGCTGGCGGCCGGCTGCAGGTCGAGTCCGGCCTCGACGGTGATCCGCCGGTAGAGGTCGCGCCGCGCCTCACGGGTGTTGAGCACGGCCAGCGCGCGGGCGATCTCGTCCACCGAGGAGCGCTCCACCGGGTTCATCCCGATCGACTCGCCGAGGTCGGGCGCGGTCACCGAGGCACGCAGCGGCTGCTCCTGGATGAAGAGCGAGAACAGGAAGGCGACGAACGCCACCGGCGCGGCGTAGAGGAAGACCTCCGCGATGGAAGTGGCGTAGGCGTGCAGCACGCTGTGCGCGACGGCCGGCGGCAGATTCTTGATCACGTGCGGGTCGGCGGTGATCGAGCTCGGCGCGAAGCCGGCCGGCAGCTGCACCCCGCGCAGGGCGTCGTCCAGCTTGTGGGTCAGCTGGGTGGTGAAGATGGTGCCGAAGATCGAGACGCCGAAGGACGCGCCGATCGAGCGGAAGAAGGTGGCGGCGGCCGTGGCCGTGCCCAGGTCCTGGTAGCCGACCGAGTTCTGCACGATCAGCACCAGCACCTGCAGCACCAGGCCGAGCCCCAGGCCGAAGACCAGGAAGTACAGGCTCATCACGGTGGTCGAGGTGGACTCGGTGAGCCGGGAGAGCAGGATCAGCCCCACCGTCACCACGGCCGTGCCGGCGATCGGGAAGACCCGGTAGCGGCCGGTGCGCGCCACGATCTGGCCCGAGCCGATCGAGGTGACCAGCATCCCGAGCACCATCGGCAGCATGTGCACACCGGAGAGCGTGGGCGAGACGCCCTGCACCACCTGGAGGAAGGTCGGCAGGTAGGTGAGCGCGCCGAACATCGCGAAGCCGACCACGAAGGAGATCACCGCGACCAGGCTGAAGGTGCGGGAGGCGAAGAGCCGGGGCGGCAGCACGGCCTCCTTGGCCGTGCGCTCGACCGCGACGAAGGCGACCAGCAGCACCACGCCGAGCACGCCCAGGCCGATGATCTGCCAGGAGGCCCAGGGGTAGGTCACCCCGCCGAGCGAGGTCATCAGCACCAGGCAGGTGGCGACCGAGGCGATCAGCACGATGCCGGGGTAGTCGATCCGGTGCCGGCGCTTGACCTCCACGCTGTGCAGCACCACGGCGATCACGATCAGCGCGACCACACCGATCGGCAGGTTGATGTAGAAGACCCAGCGCCAGGAGAGCTGGTCCACGAAGAAGCCGCCGAGCAGCGGGCCCAGCACGCTGGTGGCGCCGAAGACCGCGCCGAAGAGCCCTTGGTACTTGCCCCGGTCGCGCGGTGGCACCAGGTCTCCGACGATCGCCTGGGTCAGCACGATCAGCCCGCCGCCGCCCAGGCCCTGCAGCGCGCGGAAGGCGATCAGCTCGCCCATGTTCTGCGCCACGCCGCAGAGCGCCGAGCCGATCAGGAAGATCACGATGGAGGCCTGGAAGAACCGCTTCCGGCCGTACATGTCGCCGAGCTTGCCCCAGAGCGGGGTGGCGGCGGTGGACGCCAGCAGGTAGGCGGTGACCACCCAGGAGAGGTGTTCGAGGCCGCCGAGGTCGCTGACGATGGTGGGCAGCGCCGTGGAGACGATGGTCTGGTCGAGCGCTGCCAGCAGCAGGGCCAGCAGCAGGGCGCTGATCGGGACCCAGAGGTTGTGGACCTCGGCCTCCTGCGAGACCAGCGGTTCGGGCTCGACGGCCGGTTCCGCCATGGCGGGTCCTCCTCGGGGGCGTTTTGTTGCTTATCTGACGATCATTCCGACTTCTCGCCTTCATCGTGTCAGATATGTCCCGATTTACGGCTGGCGATTGCGCCATTCGTAAGCCGGGCGCCCCTGTTGGTGTCGGGGAGAGGTCCTGCATAATCGGGCGCGTTCCACGCTGTCGACAGTCCAGGAGGACCGGCCCATGCCGGGATTCGCCCACCCCGGCCCCGGCCCGAGTCCTGCCCCGGACCCCGACCTCACCGAGACCGCCGTCCTGCCGCACCTGGAGGGCCCGCCGCTGGTCCGCCCGTACGTGCCCGTCGTGCCGGTCCACGAGCCGGCTGACGACCCGTTCGCCACGGCCTTGCTGCCCCCGGTGCCCCCGCCCGCCGCGCCACTGCTGCCCCCGGCGCCGCCGTCCGCGCCGCCGCGCGAGCTCGGGCTCTTCCCGATCGCCGCCGAGGACGCCACCAGCGGCCCCGGTGCCGCCGGTGGCCGGGCCGCCGCGCGCCGGGCCAGGCACCGCAGACGCGGCGTGGTCGCCGCGGCCGGCGTCGGAGTGCTCACGCTCGGGGTGGGCCTGGCCTTCGCGCTGTCGCCCGGCCCCGGCGCCCAGCACCAGGCCCTGCCGGTGCTGCCCACCGGCGTCCCCGACCCGGTCGCCTCGCCCGAGCAGACCCCGCAGTCCGCGCCCAGCACCACCGCCGCCGGCAGTGCCCCGGCCAGCAGCGCGCCCGCCACCTCGGCGCGCCCGAGCCAGCCCGCCCCGCACCGCTCGGCCAAGCCCGCCGCGCCCACCACCCAGGCCCCGGTGGTGGCGCCTCCCGTCGCCGCGACCACGCAGGCCCCGCCGCCGCCCAGCAGTGCGCCGGCCGCGCCGCCGACCACCCAGGCACCCCCCACCAGCGCCGCCCCCAGCCCCACTGCCGGCGCCGGCGCCTCGGCCGACCCGGCGCCGAGCCCCACCGCGCTGCCCACCTACCGGAGCACCGGGCCCGCGGTCACCGCGCTGCAGCAGCAGCTGTCCGCCGCGGGCTGCTACGACCGGCACTTCACGTCCGGCGTCTACGACCAGGCCACCGTCGAGGCCGTGGGCAACTTCCAGAACTCCAACGCGCTCTGGCAGTCCCAGTGGGGCGTCTACGACCAGCCGACCGCCCAGGCCCTCAACGCGGGCGGCACCTGCTACTGACGGGCGCCGGACGCCGCCCGCAGAACGCCCCGCACCTGGCTCCGGGTGCCCGTCAGTAGCAGGTGCCCGGCACGGCCCTACGCCAGCGCGCCGACGATGCTGATCGCCGCCAGCACCAGCATGGCCGCCGCCGCGACCCGGATGATCACCTTCATCGGCACGTACCGCAGCAGCTTCTGCCCACCGAGGATCGCCAGCCCGCCGACCGCGCAGAGCGCCAGCCAGGCGCCCAGGCCCACCGAGAGCGGGTCGGCGTACTTGGCGGCCAGGTTGGCGGTCATGATCTGGGTCAGGTCGCCGAACTCGGCCACCGCCACCACCAGGAAGCTGGCCCCGGCCACCTTCCAGAAGCCGGTCGAGGACGGCTCCTTCGCCTCGTGCCCCTCGCCGTCGTCCTTGTGCAGCAGCAGCATCACCGCGCCGGCCAGGAAGAGCACCCCGCTGATCCCCTCGACCCAGCGGTGCGGCAGCAGCGACAGCAGGCTGCCGGCCGCCAGCGCGAGGCCGACCTGCAGCGCCATCGCCGCCGCGACCCCGGCGAAGACGTAGGCCGCGCGGTAGCGGGTCCCGAGCATCAGCGCGGCGAGCGCGGTCTTGTCCGGCAGCTCGGCCAGGAAGATGATGCCGAAGGTCACGGCGAATACGGTCAGGTCCATCGGGGTCGGTGTCCCTACGGTCGGGCTGCCGGCCACCAGGCCTCAAGAAAAAAAGAGACCTCGGCCCGACAGCACTGGTCATGGTCACAGCACTGCGGCCGAAGGTCTCGCCGACACCCGCCGAACAGGTGTCCCGGGCGCCGGGCCTTCCCGCGAGCGGGTCGGCCAGTATGTCGACGGTCCGGTGGAGGGCTACTCCCCTTCAACCCCGCCAGTCTAGCGGACGCCGCACCAGGCCCCGCCCCACCAGCTCAAGCACCACCACGATCGCCACCGCCTCCACCGCGAGCAGCGCGACCAGCACGAAGAGCTGCACCGCCCCGGCCGCCACCGGGGAGGAGCCGCCCAGCAGCATGCCGACGAAGGCGCCGGGCAGGGTGACCAGGCCGACGGTGCGGGTCTGGTCCAGCGCCGGCACCAGCGAGGTGGCGGCCGCCGTGCGGCAGATCTCCAGCCTGGCGTCGCGGTCCGGCAGGCCGAGCGCGAGCGCCGCCTCCACCTCGCCGTGGCGCTGGACCAGCTCGTCCAGGGCCCGGCGCCCGGCCAGCGAGGTGGCACTGAGCGCGCCACCGATCAGGATCCCGGCCACCGGCACGATGGAGAGCCCCTTGAGTGGCAGCAACCCGCTGCCCAGCAGCAGCACCAGCACCGGCAGCACCCCGGCCCCGATCGGCGCGGCCGCCCAGGCCCAGGACCAGCCGGGCGCGGTGGTCATCCGCCGCCCGGCGGTCCGCACCGCCACGGTGAACATCACCACGACGAAGAGCGCGGTCCACCAGAGCGAGTGGACCACCCAGGTGATCACGAAGGAGACCGCCGCGAGCTGCGCCACCGCCCGCGCCCCGGCCCGCAGCACCGCCCTGCCGTGCCCGAGCAGGCCCCAGCCGGCCACCGCGACCGCCACCGCCAGCAGCAGCGCCATCGCCACCCCGAGCAGCGGGGTGACCGGCAGCAGTTGCCCCGACCCGGCGGAGCCCGCCGCGACCAGCTGCGAGGGAGCCGGCCGGCTCAGATCCAACTGGTGAACCACATGTGGTCCTGCCACTGGCTCATCGGGATCACCTGGGCGGTGTAGAGCGGCAGGAAGTAGAGGAAGCAGCCCATGATCGCCAGCACGATGGCGCCGGCCGCCACCCCGCCGAGCGCCCGCCGCCGGGGCGCGCTGCCCGGCGGGCCGAGCATCGCGCCGAGCATCTGCGCCACCGCGAGGCAGAGGAAGGGCACCAGCACCACCATGTAGAAGGAGAAGATGGTGCGCTGCTGGAACTGGAACCAGGGCAGGTAGATGGCGGCCACCGCGCAGAGCACCGCGCCCGAGCGCCAGTCCCGCCGGAAGAACCAGCGGTAGAGCAGGTAGGCGAGCGCGAAGCAGGCGGTCCACCAGAGCAGCGGGGTGCCCAGCGCCAGGATCTGGGTGGTGCAGCCGCCGTGGTCGGTGCAGCCCTGCTGACCGGTCACCACCGGCTGCCAGTACATGCTGACCGGGCGGCCCTGGACCAGCCAGCTCCACGGGTTGGACTGGTAGGTGTGCGGGGTGGTCAGCGTGGTGTTGAAGCGCCACATCTCCGCCTGGTAGTGCCACCAGCTGCGCAGCGCGTCGGGGACCGGGCCGGGGCGGCCTGCGGCCCACTGCCGGTCGTAGCCGCCGGAGGTGGCGAACCAGCCCGACCAGGCGGCCAGGTAGGTGCCCACGCCGAGGACGACCAGCGAGGCGAAGGCGGGCAGCGCGTCGCGCCGCAGCATGCTGCGCAGCGGGGTGCGGGCACCGACCGCCCGGCGGCCCGCCTGGTCCCAGAGCACCGTGAGCAGGCCGAAGGCGGCCAGGATCTGCGCGCCGTTCCACTTCACCGAGCAGGCCGCGCCGAGCAGCAGCCCGGCGGCCAGCCGCCAGGGCCGCAGGCCCAGCCGCGTCCGGTCGCCGTCCGCGCCCGGCCCGGCGAGCCTGGCCCTGGCCCGGTCCCGGTCGACCAGCAGGCAGCCGAAGGCGGCCAGCACGAAGAACATGAGCACGCCGTCGAGCAGCCCGGTGCGGCTCATCACGAACTGCAGGCCGTCCACCGACATCAGCAGCGCGGCCGTACAGCCGATCAGGGTGGAGCCGAAGAGCCGGCGGCCGATCCGGGCCAGCATCAGCACCGAGAGGGTGCCGAGCAGGCAGACCATCACCCGCCAGCCGAAGGGGTTCAGTCCGAAGGCTGCCTCACCGAGCGCGATCACCCATTTGCCGAGCGGCGGGTGGGCGACGAAGGCGGGCACCTCGTCGAACGGGATGGTCTGCGGGTGGGCCAGGATCTGGTCGTTCGCGGTGGTCGACCAGACGCCCTCGTAGCCCTGGTGCAGCAGCGACCAGGCGTCCTTGGGGTAGTACGTCTCGTCGAAGACGAAGGCGCGCGGGTGGCCGAGGTTCCAGAACCGCAGCACCCCGGCGAAGAGCGCCACCGCGATCGGGCCCAGCCAGCCCGCGTGGCGCGCCAACGCGGGCGTCCAGGTGGTCAGCCGCTGCGGGACGGACAACTGGGCCGGCGGCGCTTCCCGCGCCGCCGGCCGCTCGGTGACTGCCGTCTGTGCCATGACCCCACCGCTGTCGACTGGATGACCGGACCGCCGTCGACCCTAGCGCCCCTCGGTGGGGCACTCGGTCGCGGCGGTCTCCGGCGTCAGCCTCTCATGCCGCCGTCTGGAGCTCACGGAGCGGCACGGCCACGGGCGCCGGTGCCTCGGCGTTGTCCTGCGCGGGGGTCAGGTGCCCGCGCAGCCGCAGCGCCAGCACGATGATCAGCAGCGTGCAGAGGGTCATCGCGGCCAGGTAGAGCGGCCAGGTGCCGGAGCCGACCAGCAGCACGCCGACCGCCGGGCCGACCGCGATCGCGGTCTGCTTGACCAGCGCGAACGCCGAGTTGTAGGTGCCCAGCAGCCGCGCCGGGGCCAGGTCCGCGACGATCGGGCCCAGGGTCGGGGCCAGCATCGACTCGCCGACGCCGAACAGCACGTAGATCGAGACGATCGCCACCGTGGCGGCCGCGGCCTCGCCGCGGACCAGCCCGGCCAGCAGGGCCGCGCCCCAGGCGCCGAGCCAGACCACGCCGGTGGCGGCCATCGCGGTGGTGCGCCGGCGGCGGGCGGTGATCCGCACCATGAACATCTGCAGCAGCACGATGGTCAGCGCGTTGGCGCCGATCGCCATGCCCAGGGTGGCCGGGGCGGTCTTGACCGTGTCGGTGGCGAAGGCCGCCACGCCCGACTCGAACTGGCCGTAGCAGGTGAAGAAGATCAGCCCGGCCAGCAGGCAGAGCCGCAGCATCGCCTTGTCGGCCGTCAGCGCGCGCAGCCCGCTGCGCTGCGGTCCGCCGTCGGTGACCAGGACCGGCGCGGGGCGGGGGATCCTCGCGCTGCCGGTCACGGCGGCCAGCCCGAGGAAGGTCAGCGCCTCGATGGTGAAGAGCCGGGTCAGGCTGGCCGGGTCGGCCGTGTCCACGATCTGCCCGCCGACCAGCGCGCCGATGCCCATGCCCAGGTTGACCAGGGTGAACTGCAGCGCGAAGGCGTGCGAGCGGGTCTTGGCGGTGGAGCAGCGCACGATCATCGTGGCCAGCGCCGGCTGGCAGGTGGTGACACCGCCACCGAACAGGAAGGAGGCGATCAGCAGCCCGGTGGTCCCGCTCGCCTGCCCGAAGGAGAAGGCGCCGGTGGCGGCCAGCGCGCAGCCGGCCAGCAGGACCGGGCGCGGCCCGTACTTGTCGATGCCGCGGCCGGCGAACGGCAGCACCACCAGCGCGGCCAGCGCGAAGACGGTGAAGACCAGGCCCGCGGCGAGCGAGCCCAGCCCGCGCACCTGGTCCACGTACACGAACATGTACGGCATCGTGAACCCGCTGCCGAAGGCGCTGAGCGCGTTGCCGAGCTGGACCCGGCGCAGGGCGCCCCCGGCGCCGTACTTCTGCTGCTTCATGGAGACACCCCTTCGAACTTTTAGACTGCAAGATTTCAGAGCTAAACTCTACGGACAGAAACACTGTCGTGTCAAAGGCTTAACCGGGGCAGCGAAGCGTGGGAGACTGGGGACCATGAGCACACCCAGGCCCGCGCCGGACGCCTGCGCCGAGCTGGACATTGCCGAGCAAGTGGCCGCCTACCAGCGGGAGTTCCCCACCGTCGACCCCCAGGTGGAGACCATCGTCTCCACCCTGTCCCGGGTGGCCCGCCGGATGGGCACCGCCTACGGGCGCCAGCTGACTGTGCTCGGGATCACCAGCGCCGAGTGGGAGGTGCTCAAGGCCCTGGTGGTGGCGGGCAGCCCCTACCGGCTCGGCCCCGGCGAACTGGCCAAGCGACTGGGCCTGACCCCGGCGGCGATGACCCACCGGATCGACCGGATGGTGGCCGAGGAGCTGGTCACCCGGGAGCGCGACGAGGCCAACCGGGTGCGGGTGATCATCGGGCTGACCGAGACCGGCCGCGACAAGTGGCTGGAGTCGATGCGGATGGCCGCCGTCTTCGAGGAGGAACTGCTCCAGGACGTCGGCCCCGCCGAGCGCACGGCACTCTCCGGCCTGCTCGGCCGGATGCTGACCAGGATCGAGGACGGCACCGCCTGAGGCGCCACCGCGGCGCCCGCACGGCCCGCACGGCGCGCGTGGCCCGCGACACTCCGCGACACCCCGGACGCCCCGGCGCGCCCGGTGGCGGGAGGCGCCGGGCGGCGGCAGGGTGAGTGCTGGGGGGCGAAAACGTCTGTCCGGACCACTCTCCGCCCTGGAGGCGACACTCATGCCCGTGGTCAGCACTCCCTATCCGCCCGGCACCCCGTGCTGGGTAGACCTGACGGTCCCCGACCAGCAGGCCGCCCTCGACTTCTACCGCGACCTCTTCGGCTGGCAGGGCCAGCGGGGCTCGGAGGAGTTCGGCGGCTACGCGGTCCTCACCCTCAAGGACAAGCCGGTGGCCGGCATCATGACGGCCATGGCGATGGGCGACACCCCGCCAC
Organism: Kitasatospora sp. NBC_01287; assembly: GCF_026340565.1. Classification (NCBI taxonomy): domain Bacteria; kingdom Bacillati; phylum Actinomycetota; class Actinomycetes; order Kitasatosporales; family Streptomycetaceae; genus Kitasatospora; species Kitasatospora sp. NBC_01287. The sequence goes on along the minus strand of NZ_JAPEPB010000001.1, from coordinate 6,522,426 downwards.
CGCCCACCGTCTGGACCACCTACCTGGCCTCGGCCGACGCGGAGGCCACCGCCACCAGGATCACCGCGAACGGCGGCACGCTGCTCTTCCCGGTGATGGACGTGGGCACCATCGGCCGGATGCTGGTCGCCGCGGACCCGACCGGCGCGGTCTTCGGGGTCTGGCAGCCGCTGGAGTTCTTCGGCGCGCAGATCGTCAACGAGCCCGGCGCGGTGATCTGGAACGAGCTGAACACCTCCGACATCAAGGCCGCGACCGCCTTCTACAAGGCGGCCCTGGACATCGACATCGCCCCGATGCCGGAGATGCCCGAGTACCACGGCCTGAAGGTGGACGGCCGGGACGTCGGCGGCGCGCAGGGCCTGCAGCACCACCCCGAGGGCACGCCCTCGCACTGGGCCACCTACTTCGCGGTGGACGACGTGGACAGCACGGTGGACGCCGCGGTGCGCGCGGGCGGCTCGCTGCTGGTGCCGGCGATGGACACCCCGGTGGGACGGATGGGCGCGCTGACCGACCCGCAGGGCGGTGCCTTCTGGCTGATCAAGCCGCAGCCGATGCAGGCGGGCTGACCGCCGCTCGGCTGGGAATTGGGCCGCGGCCCGGACCGATCGCTTGGATCGGTCCGGGCCGCGGTGCTCTTGCGGTGGTGCGAGTGGTGCGGGGTGGAGAAGGAGGGGATCAGCAGGGGCCGTTGTCGGTCCAGACGCCCCAGGCACCGCTCAAGGTGGGGTCGTCGCCGGTGGTCCACCACTTGTTGGTGTACTTGTGGCCCTTCCAGCTGACCTGGGTGCCGGCCGTGGCGTAGACCGCGGTGGCGGACCAGCCGGGCGCGGCGCAGGTGGCGGGCGGGGTGACGCTGGCGGTGCTGGTGGGCAGACCGCTCGGGCTGCTGACCGGGCTGCCGGAGGGGCTGCTCGACGGGCTGCTCGGGTTCGACGGGCTGCCGGAGGGGCCGCTCGACGGGCTGCCGGTGCCGCCGGTCGGGCTGCTGGACGCCGACGCGCCGGGGCTCGCCGAGGTCGGCGGGGCCGCCGGGCAGCTGGCCGCGGAGCCGTTGGTGGCGCTCACCATGGTGTCGAAGAGCGAGGTCTGGGTGCCCAGGTCGTAGAGCGAGAAGGCGAACGAGCCGCCCAGGCCGTTGCAGTGCAGGTAGTCGGCCTTGGCCTGGATCGACTTGGTGTCCTCGCCGGACCAGAAGTTGGTGCCGTCGTAGAAGTACGCGGCCTGCGCGACCGGGTCCCAGTAGGTGTCCGCCGGGTTGTCGACGACGCCGTTCAGCTCCTTGTACATCCGGATGCCGTTGACGTTGCCGGAGTCCGCCGCGCCGGTCGCCGGGCCGGTCGCGGTCTGGAACAGGCCGTTGCTGCCGCCGGCCGGCACGCCGGTCCAGCCGCGGTAGTAGAACGGGACACCCAGGTTGATCTTGTTGGCCGGGAAGCCGCCCTTGATCCCGTAGCTCGGATCACCGGCCGTCCAGGCCTTGACCGCCTCGTCGATCGAGTACTTGGCGGTGCCGGGCGCGATCGGGGTCATCGGGTCGTTCGGGTCCGAGTAGAGCGCGGCCTGGTGGTTGGTCGGGCCCTGCGCGTCCCAGGCGCCGTGCATGTCGTAGCTCATCAGGTCCAGGAAGGTCAGGGACTGGCCGATCTTGTCGGTCTCGTAGTTCTGGATCTTGTCCTGGCCCGCGCCGACCGCCGCGCTCAGCGCGTAGGTCTTCCCGTCGGCCTTGCCCTGCGCGTCCAGCTCGGAGCGGAGCTCGGCCAGCAGCGCGGTGTAGTTCTGCTTGTCGGCCGGGGCGGAGTGGTTGCCGGTGTGGCCCCCGCCGCCCGGGTACTCCCAGTCGATGTCGAAGCCGTCGAAGATGCCGGCCGCCGAGCCGGGGCCGCCGAAGCCGGCGTCACTGGGCAGGTTGCCCTTGATGAACATGTCGATGCAGGAGGAGGCGAAGGCCTTGCGCGAGGCGTCGGTGGCCGCCACGTCGGAGAAGTACTTGGAGTAGGTCCAACCGCCGATCGACAGCAGGATCTTGAGGTTCGGGTTCTTCGCCTTCAGCTCCTTGAGCTGGTTGAAGTTGCCCGCGATCGGCTGGTTCCAGACGTCGGCGGCGCCGCTGACACTGGTGGTGGCGTCGTAGGACTTCTCGTAGTCGGCGAAGGCGTCGGCCGCCCCGTCGCCCGCGTTCGGGTTGCCGTCGTCCTGGGAGGCCGCCTTGGTGGCCTCGAAGCACTTCCCGCTGGTCGGGTCGATGTTCTCGAAGTCGTAGATCAGGTAGTCCAGTTTGCCGGCCACGCCGGTGTCCTGGATGGTCTTCGGGTAGTAGCCGTTGGCGTAGACCGACCACTGGTCGAAGTAGGCCACCTTGAGGCCGCCGCTGGTGGCGGGCGCACCGGTGGTGTTGGTGGCGGCCGCCTGGGCGGCGGTGCCGGCGCTCAGCGAGAGGGTCGCGCCGAGCAGCAGGGAGGCGCCGGCGCCCAGGGCGACGGCGGCCAGGCCGCGCCGACGGCGGGGTTCGGCCGGTGAGCGCTCGGCTCTCCGGGCGAGCATGCGGATCAACATGGGTGCGTGACTCCTGGTTGTGGGGGACCGTCAGCCCGTGGGGGCGGCGGGGCGGGTGGGACCGCTCCGCCATGGGCATGACATGGGGGAATCGTGCGAGGAACCGGGGGCCGTGCGGACGCCGAGCGCCCCAGGGCCACCGTCAGAGATTCAGGACTCTGACGGTGACTCAGGGGCTCCCTGCACCTGACGATTAAAATGGACTAGACCAACTGCGGCGTCAAGAGCCGCCCGGCGCGCTTGAGCCGCCGTTAAGGTTGTCTTCGGCGGACCCTGCCGGATGACCTGCGGCTAAACGCCTGACAGCGGGAGCGGGGTCAGTCTTGAGATGTAGTCGAGCTGCATCTGGCGTCGCACCCGTACCTCCCGCGACTCCTCCTCGCGCGGCTCGTGCCGAGGCCGACGGGCCGCCTAGCGTGGCAGGCGTCGCCCGTCCGCCCCCTCGCACGAGGATCCTCCATGATCGAAGCCGTCGGCCTCACCAAGCGCTACGGCCCCAAGACCGCTGTCCAGGATCTGAGCTTCAGCGTCCGCCCCGGAATCGTGACCGGGTTCCTCGGTCCCAACGGGGCCGGCAAGTCCACCACCATGCGGATGCTGCTCGGGCTGGACAACCCGAGCGCCGGCCACGCCGTGATCAACGGCCGCCGCTACGCCCAGCACGCCGCGCCGCTGCGCGAGGTGGGCGCGATGCTCGAGGCCCGCGCCATCCACACCGGCCGCTCCGCCTTCAACCACCTGCTCGCGCTGGCCGCCACGCACGGCATCCCGCGCTCGCGGGTGGACGAGGTGATCGACCTGGTCGGGCTGCGCCAGGTAGCCAGGAAGCGGGCCGGCGGCTTCTCGCTCGGCATGGGACAGCGCCTGGGCATCGCCTCCGCGCTGCTCGGCGACCCCGCCACGCTGATCCTGGACGAGCCGGTCAACGGCCTCGACCCCGAGGGCATCCTGTGGATCCGCAACCTGCTCAGGTCGCTGGCCGCCGAGGGCCGCACGGTGCTGGTCTCCTCGCACCTGATGAGCGAGATGGCGCTGACCGCCGAGCACCTGATCGTGATCGGCCGCGGCCAGCTGATCGCCGACACCTCGGTGTCCGCCTTCACCGAGCGCGCCTCGCGCGGCGGGGTGCTGGTGCGCACTCCCGACGCCGCACGGCTGGGCGAACTGCTGCGTGAGCTGCCCGGGGTGAGCGTGGCGGCCGGTGCGGACGCCCAGGTGCTGACCGTGGACGGCACCGACAGCGAGCAGGTCGGCAGACTGGCCGCCGAGCACGCCCTGACGCTCTTCGAGCTGACCCCGCAGAAGGCCTCGCTGGAGGAGGCCTTCATGGAAATGACCAAGGACGCCGTCGAGTACGACGCCGTGGTCGCCCCCCGCACGCCGGCCGAGGAGCACGCCGCATGAGCACCGCCACCGCCACCCCCGCCACCCCCGCGGCCCCGGCCGCCGCGGCCCGCCCGCCGATCGGCGGCCCGGTCACCGCGGCGCGGGTGGTCCGCTCCGAGTGGATCAAGTTCCGCACCCTGCGGTCGAGCTACTTCACGCTGCTCGCCGCCGTGGTCTTCATGATCGGCTTCGGCCTGCTCGCCTGCTACGGCGCGATCGACCACCTGAACCACCCGGAGGCTCGCGACCACGGCTTCGAGATCAACGCCGCCGACCGCAGCCTGCGCGGCTACCTGGCGGCCCAGCTGGCCGTCGGCGTGCTGGGCGTGCTGGTGGTCAGCGGCGAGTACAGCACCGGCATGATCCGCGCCTCGCTCTCCGCCGTGCCGCGCCGGCTGCCGGTGCTCTGGGCCAAGGCCGGCGTCTTCGGCGCGGTGACCTTCGTGGTGACCCTGGTCACCGCCTTCGTCGCCTTCTTCGGCGGCCAGGCCATCCTCTCCGGGCACCACGTGCAGACCACGCTCTCGGCCGCCGGGGTGACCCGCACGGTGATCGGGACCTCGCTCTACCTGACCGCGATCGGCATCCTCGCGGTCGCCATCGGCGCGCTGATCCGCAACACCGCCGGCGGCATCGCGGCCGTCTTCGGCCTGCTGCTGGTGCTGCCGACCCTGGTCGAGGTGCTGCCCTCGAACTGGAGCGGCCACATCGGCCCCTACCTGCCCGGCGCGGCCGGCCAGGCCGTGGCCACCCTCAACCCGGACCCGGGCACGCTCGCCCCGTGGACCGGCTACGGCGTGCTGTGGATCTACGTGGCCGTCGCGCTGGTCGGCGCCGCCGCCGTGCTCAAGCGGCGCGACGCGTGAGTGCGCCCGACCGGCCGGGCGGGATCCGTTGCACAATGGCGCGATGACCACGCTCGACCAGTTCCCGGCAGCCCTCGGGCGGCGCTTCCCCGGCGCCGCCCGAGGGCTGGCCGCGGTCCGGGGCTGGCTGCTCGGCGAGCGCCACCCGGTCGGGGTCGACCTCGGCTTCGCGCTGGCGGTGCTGGCGCTGGCCAGCGCGGCGCACGGGCGCGACCTGCGTGGGCACCCGTGGGTCTGGGTGCTGGAGTTCGCGCTGATCCTGCCGCTCACCTTCCGCCGCCGGGCGCCGCAGACGGTCTTCGGGTTGATCGCGGCCGTCGCCTTCGTCCAGTGGCTGACCTACCGGGCGATGCCGGCCGACATCGCGGTGCTGCTCGCGCTCTACACCGTCGCCGCGCACTGCTCCCGCCGGCGCACCCTGCTCGCCTACCTGGTCGCCGAGTTCGGCGTGCTCCTGGTGGTCTCCGACCTGCACCACGCGATCGCCCTGGCCGACCCGCTCGAACTCTGGTTCAAGGCCACCTTCATGCTCTCCGGCGCCACCACGGCCGCCGCGGTGATCGGCCTCAACGTGCGGGGCCGCCGGGCCCAGCTGCGCGCGCTGCGCGCCCGGGCCCACGAGCTGGAGGTCCAGCGCGACCAGCAGTCCGCCCTCGCGGTCGCCGAGGAGCGCTCCCGGATCGCCCGCGAGATGCACGACATCGTCACCCACAACCTCTCGGTGATGGTCGCGCTCGCCGACGGCGCCGTCTACGCCAACCCGATCGCCCCCGAGAAGGCCACCGCCGCGATGCGCCAGTCCGCCGAGACCGGCCGCCAGGCGCTGACCGACATGCGCCGCTTCCTCGGCGTGCTGCGGGCCGACGAGCCCGACGCGCTGCGCCACCCGCAGCCGGGCCTGGGTCAGCTGGCCGCGCTGGCCGCACAGGTCCGCGCCGCCGGGCTGCCCACCGAGCTGCGGCTGACCGGCGAGGCCGCCGGTGTCTCCCCCGGTGCGCAGCTGACCGTCTACCGGCTGGTCCAGGAGTCGCTCACCAACACCCTCAAGCACGCCGCGCCCGGGGCCCGCGCCCAGGTCACCGTGGACTGCGCCGGCGACGCCGTCCAGGTCGAGGTCCGCGACGACGGCCGCGCGCTGCGCCCGGCCGCGACCTCGGCCGGACCGCTCGGCGAGCCGGGCCACGGCCTGTCCGGGATGCGCGAGCGCGTCGCCGCCTACGGGGGCGCGCTGAGCGCCGGACCGCTGGCGCGGGGCGGCTGGCGGGTGGCCGCCACCCTCGACCTCGGCCCCGACCTCCAGGAGAGCTCCCGATGACCATCCGCGTCCTGCTGGTGGACGACCAGCCGCTGCTGCGCGTCGCCTTCACGCTGGTGCTCGACTCGCAGCCGGACCTGTCCGTGGTCGGTGAGGCCGAGGACGGCGCCGAAGCGGTGCGCCTGGCGGCGGCGCACGCCCCCGACGTGGTGCTGATGGACGTCCGGATGCCCGGCATGGACGGCATCGAGGCCACCCGCCGGATCGTCGAGGAATCCCCCGACACCAAGGTGCTCATCATGACCACCTTCGACCTCGACGAGTACGCCTTCGCCGGACTGCGGGCGGGCGCCTCCGGCTTCCTGCTGAAGAACGCCCAGCCGGCCGAGCTGCTCAGCGCGATCCGCAGCGTGGCGGCGGGCGACGCGGTGGTGGCACCCCGGATCACCCGGCGGCTGCTGGACACCTTCGCCTCCCAGCTGCCCGCCGACGGCGGCTCCCCGGACCGCGCCGAGAGCGCCGTGGAGGCGCTCACCACCCGTGAGCGCAGCGTGCTGGTGCAGATCGCCCGCGGCCTGTCCAACGCCGAGGTGGCCGCCGAGCTCTTCCTCGCCGAGGCCACCGTGAAGACCCACGTGAGCCGGATCCTGCTCAAGCTCGGTCTGCGCGACCGGGTCCAGGCGGTGGTCTTCGCCTACGAAAACCGCTTGGTCCACCCGACCTGAGCACCGACAATCGGCCGATGACCGACGCCAACGGCACGACCGACGCGACCACCGCGACCGACGCCCCTGACGCCGCCGCGACCGACGGTGCCGCGGCCTTCCTCGAACGCCGGCTGGCCGCCGTGCGGGCCTGCGACCGCGTGCTGTCCGGCGCGCCGCTGCCGACCATGCGCGAGCAGCTGGCCGCGCTCCGCGCGCTGGACGGTCTCGACGAGCGTCCCGACCTCTACGGCGACGGTCCCCTCCGCCTGCTGGAGGAGCGGGTCGCGGCCCTGCTCGGCACCGAGGACGCGGTCTTCTTCCCCACCGGCACGATGGCCCAGCAGGTCGCGCTGCGTTACGGCGCCGAGCGCTCCGGCAGCAGCGCGGTGGCGCTGCACCCGCTGGCCCACCTGGAGCGTTGGGAGCGGCAGGCCTACAGCCAGCTGACCGGGCTGCGCGGCCTGTGGCCGACCGCCGAGCCCCGACACTTCACCGCGGCCGAACTCACCGATCTGGGCGAGCCGTTCGGCACCATGACGGTCGAACTCCCGCTGCGCGACGCCGGGTTCCTGTTGCCCAGCTGGGCGGAGCTGGTCGAGCTGACCGACGCGGCGCGGGCCGCGGGCGCCCGGGTGCACTTCGACGGCGCCCGGCTCTGGGAGTCCACGGAGCATCTGGGCAAGGGACTCGACGAGATCGCCGCCCTCGCCGACAGCGTCTACGTCTCGTTCTACAAGACCCTGGGCGGCCTGAGCGGCGCCGCGCTGGCGGGTGACGGCGCGCTGGCCGGCTACGCCCGCGCCTGGCGCCACCGGCACGGCGGCAACGTCTTCCAGCAGTGGCCCGCCGCCCTCGCGGCCCTCGACGGCCTGGAGCGCGTACTGCCGCGGGTCCCCCAGCACGTGCGCCATGCCCAGGTGGTCGCCGCGGCGCTGGCCGAGCTCCCCGGCGCCCGGATCAACCCGGCGGCCCCGCACACCCATCAGTTCCGACTCTGGCTCCCCCACCCCGCGGCGGCCCTCAACGAGGCGGCCCTCACCCTGGCGGACCAGGAGCGGACCTGGTTCGTCGGCGGCTGGCAGGACGGCGCGCCCGGCCTGGCGATGGCCGAGGTCACCGTCGGCGCGGCCGCGCTGGGGTGGAGCGCGGCCGAGGTCGCCGAGGCGGGGCGGCGGTTCCTGGCGCTGCTGCCGGCCTGAGGCGCGGTCCGTGGCGGCGCGGCCGGCGCCCCCGGGGCGCCGGCGCAGCAGGCCTGGGCCGCGCGGCTCAGAAGCGCTGCGCGCTGACCACGCTCGCCATCACCGGCCCGGAGAGCGTCTCACCGCTGGTCGCCGTCGCGGTCACGGTCGCGCCCGGCTGGACGTTGCCGAGAGTGACCAGCGTGGTGTCCAGCAGGTTGCCCTCGCTGTTCTTGAAGCCGACCTCGATCGTGTAGCGCTGCGCCTGGGAGCCGTGGTTGTTCACGGTGACCACCACCTCGGCGCGGTCGCTCGAATTGGTGCTGACCTGGCCCAGCGTGACGTCGCCGGTCGCGTCCAGTCCCCCGGTCGCGCCGGCCACCGCCGAGGAGGCGGCGGACTGGGCGGAGGCGAGCGCCGAGGAGCCGGCCGAGGAGACGCTGTTGGCGGCGGAGGCGGCCTGCGAGATCGCCGAGGAGGCGGCGGAGGCGGCCTGCGAGACGCCGGACTGCGCGGCGGAGGCGGCCTGGGAGGCGACCGACTGCGCCGCGCCGAGGGCCGAGGAGGCCGTCGAGGACACCTTGGCGGCGGTGGACGAGCAGCCGGCCAGGGCCCCGCCCACGCAGAGCACCGCCCCGACCGTGACGGCGAGCGGGGCGGCGAGGGAACGGCGGGCGCGCGGGCTGCGGGTGGCGACGACGCGGAGCGGCTGGGTGCGACGGTGGTTCATGCCACCACCCTGGGCGCACCCCCGTGGACCCCGCCAGCGGGACGGCGCAACCAGGTGACTGACCGTCACATGACCGGAGCGTCAGCCGCCCGACCCGTCACATGCTCAGGTAGACCGCGCTGCCGACGCCCGCCACCATGCAGTAGATCGCGAACGGGGTCAGGCTGCGGTTCTCGAAGTACTTGGTCAGGAACTTCACCGAGACGTAGCCCGCCACGAAGGCGCAGAGCGAGCCGACCAGCAGCGGCCCGCGGATCGCGGCGTTCTCCGGCTTGAGCAGCTCGGGCACCTTGAGCACCGCGGCCGCGGCGATCACCGGGGTGGCCAGCAGGAAGGAGAAGCGGGCGGCGTCCTCGTGGTTGAGGCCGCGCAGGATGCCGGTGCTCATGGTGACGCCGGAGCGGCTGATGCCGGGCAGCAGCGCCAGGATCTGCGCGGCGCCGATCCAGGTGCCCTGGCGCAGGGTCAGCTTGGCCAGCCGGCGGTCCGACTCGATCGCCGGGTCGGCGCCCGGCACGTGCTCGACCTGCGCCCCCGCCCGGCGCCGCCCGCCGCCACCGCGCCGCAACCGCTCGGCGCCCAGCAGCACGAAGCCGTTCAGCGCCAGGAAGACCGCCGCGGGGACCGGCTTGCCGAGGGCCGAGCGCAGCGCGTGCTCGGCGACCAGGCCCGCCAGGCCGACCGGGATGGTGCCGACGATCAGCAGCCAGGCCAGCCGCTGCTCGGAGGTCTCTATTCGGCGCTCGCGTATGGAGCTGAAGAGGCCGCGGAGCACCCGGACCCAGTCCTTGCGGAAGAAGAGCACCAGGGCCGCCGCCGTCGCCAGGTGCAGACCGATCAGCACCGACAGGTAGGGCGACTGGTCGGCCGTGACGTTGAGGTCCCGCTGGACGCTGCCGCCGATCAGCGCGGGGATCAGGATGCTGTGGCCCAGACTCGAGACGGGGAAGAGTTCGGTGACGCCTTGCAGCAGGCCCACGCCGATCGATTCCGGGTAGGTCAGGGACATCGCACACCTTCAGCACTGGTACGGATCGTCGGAGGCGACAGCGTACCGAGGTGTGCCCGCACAGCCCCAAAGCCCCTCCCCGCGAGAACGTACTACAGATCTGTAGACGCCAAGCGGGCAGGGGTTCGAATTCACCTGCTGGTCATGTGCGGTCCTACTCGGGCTCCCCCTCCATCGCCTTGGCGGCCGCCTCCTGGATGCCGCGCTCGCGCTTGCAGACCACCGAGAAGGCGCCGGCCGCGGCGGCGGCGAAGGCGAGCGCGCCCAGCCACGGGCGGTTGAGGCGGTGGCCGGTCAGCGCGTCCAGCGAGAGCCGGCCGGGGCCCGCCAGGCCGAGCGCCAGGCCGCAGACGCCGAGCAGCGCCGGGTACTCGTAACCGCCCTTGGTGGCGAAGAAGCCGTGCGGGAAGTGCACCACGCTCGCCCCGGCCATGGTGCCGGCCACGATCGGCCCGGCCACCGGCGTGGCCAGCCCGGCGATCAGCAGCGCGCCGCCGCCCGCCTCACCGAGGCCGGCCGCCAGCGCGCTCTGCCCGCCCGGCTTGAAGCCCATCGCCTCCATCCCGGCGGCGGTGCCCTCCAGACCGCCGCCGCCGAACCAGCCGAAGAGCTTCTGGGTGCCGTGGGCGACGAGCACCCCGCCCACGGCGGTGCGCAGGGCGAGCAGTCCTAGGTCCGTGCGGTTGACGCAGCCCATAGTGTCCTCACATCTCTCTGCCCCCGCCTCTGACCCCACCTGCACCTTCCATCCCAGCCGACCCGCGGCGGCTCCTCGACCGGAGCAGGCCATCCGGGGGACTTCCGGGGACCCTGGAACAGGGGGCGGGCCAGCAGGGGGCCGGCGAGCCGGCGACCGAAGGAGTCAGCGATGGACTTCCACCTGGACGGCACCGGTGCCACCGACCGGTCCGGGCTGTACACGGCGCTCGGCACGGCGCTGAACGGCCCGGAGGGCTACTACGGGAGCAACCTGGACGCGCTGGCCGACTGCCTGCGCGGCGGCTTCGGCCCGGTGCCGCCCTTCACCCTGGTCTGGCACGACTGGCCGACCGCCGAGCACGCGCCGGACCTGCCACCGGGCTACGCCTGGGCGGTGGTCGAGTTGCTCGGTGAGACGGGCGTCACGGTGCTGCTGCGCTGACGCACCGGTGCGGCGCCGGGTGGCCGCCGATGGCCTCGACCATGCTGGGGGAATGTCGGCCCTGAATCTGAGCAGCACGTTCATCACCTTCTTCGCCGTGGTCGGTCCGCCCAAGGTGCTGCTGGCCTACGCCCAGCTGAGCCGCTCCCGCAGCAGCGCCGAGATGCACCGGCTGGTCACGGTGAGCTCGGTGCTGGCGGGGCTGGTCGGGGTGGTGATGGCGTTCGCCGCGGACGCGCTGACCAATTTCTTCCACGTCAGCGACGAGTCGCTGCAGCTGGCCGGCGGGGTGATCTTCTTCATCTACGCGGTCGGGCTGGTGCTCGGCCTGCACCTGGGCGGCGCGGGCGAGGACGACGAGGACGCGCTGGCCAACCCGCTGGCCGAGGGGGTGCGCGAGCTGCTGCTGCCGTACGTGGCGAGCCCGCTGGCGATGACGGCGGTGCTGGTCGAGTCGCTGACCAAGGACGGCTGGGCCTGGCGGGTCACCGTCTCCGGCGCCTACCTGGCGGTGGTGGCGATCAACCTCGTCAGCGTGCTGCTGCTGGCCCCGCTGCTGCGGCGCACCCACCAGACCTCCCTGGAGGTGCTCTCGCGGCTGCTCGGGCTGCTGCTCGCGGCGGTGGGCGTGGAGCTGTTCCTGAACGGGCTGCAGGGGCTGGGCGTGCCGCTACCCGGCTCGGGCGGGCACTGACCGGCGGGCACCGACCGGCGGGGAGAGCTCGGGCGGGGGTGCGGCACGACGGGGGTGCGGTGGTCAGGACGGGGGTGCGGTGGTCAGGACGGGGGTGTGACGGGGCGCCAGGGCACCGGGCTGGAGAGCACCATCGAGCTGCTGGGCTGCCCGTAGGCCGCCAGCCGGTCGATCAGCTCCTCGAACCGCGCCATCTCCGGCACCGCCACCAGCAGCACGCAGCAGGCCCCACCGGTCACCCGGTGCAGCTGCAGCACCTCGGGCCAGTCGGCCACCGAGGGATCGCGCAGTACGCAGCGCGGGCCGTAGCACTGGACCTGCACCAGCGCGGTGATCGGCAGCCCCGCGCGGGCCAGGTCGATGTGCGCGTGGTAGCCGCCGATCACGCCGTCCGCCTCCAGCCGGCGCACCCGTTCGGCCACAGCCGGGGCGGAGAGGCTGACCCGGCGGGACAATTCGTTGTAGGAGAGCCGCGCGTCGTCCTGCAGTTCGGCGAGCAGTCTTCGGTCCAGCGCGTCCACGGTTGGTTCCTCTCCGGAGGCCGCGGTGGGCCCCTTTTCCGAGCAGCAGGTCGGCGGAGAAAACACCTTGCGAACGCAAGGCCGATCCGCCGATCGGGTCACCGTCGCCCCTTCAAGAGCCCTGGCGACCAGCCGCACAATAGTCCCCACCTGCCACCGAGGGGGAACGAGATCATGGCCCGCTCCACCGTCCGGACGCCGAACCTGGCGTTCGACCCCGTCCGCGAGGACTCCGTCGCCGACCCGCTGACCAGCGGCGCGACGCCCTACGAGCGCTACGCCCGGCTGGACGTGCTGCACACCCTGCAGCAGCCGCGCAGCACGGTCGACGCCGAGCTATCGTTCATCGTCACCACCCAGGTGATGGAGCTGCTCTTCGACCTGCTGCGGCACGAGTGGACGCTGGCCCAGCAGGCGCTGCGGGCCGACGACCTGCCCGGCGCGGTGGCGGCCCTGCGCCGCGGGGCCAACGCGCAGGACGTGCTGAACAGCTCCTGGGACCTGCTCGCCACCCTCACCCCGGTCGAGTTCAGCGCCTTCCGGCCGATGCTCGGCGAGGCCTCCGGGTTCCAGTCCTCGGCCTACCTGCTGCTGGAGTTCCTGCTCGGCAACAAGTCCGAACGGCTGCTGGCCATGTACCAGGGCTCGCCCGAGACGCACCGCGAGCTGTCCCGGGCGCTGGCCGCACCGGCGCTGTACGACGACGTGCTGGCGCTGCTGGCCCGGCGCGGCCTCGCCGCCGCCCCGACCCCCGGCCCCGAGCGCTACGCCCCGAGCCCGGCGGTCGAGGCCGCCTGGCACGCCGTCTACACCGACCCCGCGCACGCCGAACTGGTGGTGCTGGCCGAGACGCTGCTCGACACCGCGGAACGGGTCACCCGCTGGCGGCAGCGCCACTACGCTTCGGTGAAGCGCTCGATGGGCGCCAAGACCGGCAGCGGCGGCTCCAGCGGCCTGAGTTGGCTCAAGGCGGCGGCCGAGCAGGACGTCTTTCCTGAACTGTGGTCCGTGCGAGGAGAGTTGTGAGCAGCGAACCGGTACGGATCCCGACCTCGCGGGCCGACTGCCTGGCCCTGGACGCGGCCGATCCGCTGGCGGCGTTCCGCGCCGAGTACACCCTGCCGGCGAACGGCATCTACCTGGACGGCAATTCGCTGGGCGTACTGCCGGTCCGCACCCCCGAGGTGGTCCGCCGGACCGTCGAGGAGGAGTGGGGCCAGGATCTGATCACCAGCTGGAACAAGCACGGCTGGACCGAGCTGCCGTACACCCTGGGTGACCGGATCGCGCCGCTGGTCGGGGCCGGCGCCGGCGAGGTGGTGGTCTGCGACAGCGTCTCGGTCAACCTGTTCAAGCTGCTGACGGCCGCGCTGCGGCTGCGGCCCGGGCGCCGCACGGTGCTCGGTGAGCGGGACTCGTTCCCGACCGACCTGTACATCGCGGAGGGCGTCACCGGGCTCTTCGAGGGCGGTCGAAGCGTGCTGCTCGACACGGTGGACTCGGTGGACGACCTGGTGGCGCACCTGGACGACAGCGTCGCCGCGGTCGTGCTCTCGCAGGTCGACTACCGCACCGGACGGCTGCTCGACATGGCCACGATCACCGAAGCGGTGCACCGGGCCGGCGCACTGATGATCTGGGACCTGTGCCACTCGGCGGGCGCGCTGCCGATCGACCTGACGGCCTGTCAGGCGGACTTCGCGGTCGGCTGCACCTACAAGTATCTGAACGCCGGGCCGTGCGCACCGGGCTTCCTCTACGCCGCGCCGCGCCACCACGACGCCGTCGAGCAGCCCTTGACCGGGTGGTTCGGACACGCCGCGCCGTTCGCCTTCGAGAGCGGCTACCGGCCCACCCAGGGGATCGGTCGGTTCCTCACCAGCTTCCCGCCGCTGCTCGCGCTGGCCGGGCTGCGGGCCACCCTGGAGATCTGGGAGAAGGTCGACCTGGAGCTGGTGCGCGCCAAGAGCCTGGCACTGTCCGGGCTCTTCCTGGAGCAGTGCGAGGCGGCCGGCCTGGAGGTGGTGACGCCGCGCCGGCCCGAGCGGCGGGGAAGCCAGGTGGCGGTCCGGCACCCGGACGGGTTCCCTGTGGTGCAGGCGCTGATCGAGCGCGGGGTGATCGGCGACTTCCGGGCCCCGGACCTGATGCGGTTCGGCTTCACCCCGCTCTACCTCTCCTACACCGAGGCGTGGGACGCGGCGCAGGCGCTGCGCGAGGTGCTGGCGAGCGGGGACTGGCGGGCCGAGCGGTTCAGCGTGCGGGGCGCGGTCACCTGAGGGCTGCGGCGGGACGAGGGGCGCGGGGCTGAGGGGCGCGGGGCTGAGGGGTGGCGGCCTGAGGGACGGCGGGGTGCGAACGGCGCCGGTCCGGTGGGGTTCCACCGGACCGGCGCGTACGGATCAGACGTCAGCCGTCAGACGTCAGCCGTCAGCTGTGGCGGCCTCGGCGGCGCTGGCCGATCACCAGTGCGCCCGCACCGGTGAGCAGCAGCACCCCGGCCAGGGCGAGCAGCGGGATCGGGCCGCTCTCGCCGGTGCTCGGCAGCTCACCGGTCCGGCTGGGCGAGGGCATCGGGTGGTGACCGCCGGAGCTGGTGGGGCCGGTGGGCGGCATGGTCGGGGTCGTGGGCCTCCCGGTCGGCCCGGTCGGCGACGGTGTGGGGGTCGGAGTGGGCGTCGGGGTGGGGGTCGGGGTGGGAGTGGGCGTTGGCGTCGGGGTGGGGGTCGGAGTGGGGGTCGGCGTTGGCGTCGGGGTGGGGGTCGGGGTCGGGGTCGGCGAGGAGCAGTCCGGCAGGTCCCCGTTGAACGGGTAGCTGTGGATCTCGTAGCCGCCGGTGCCGGTCTGGACCAGGTTCCCGGCCAGGTAGACCCGGCCGTTCAGACCCGGCTGCTCGACCGTGGTGGTCCCGTTCGGATTGCCGCCCATGATCGAACCCTGGAACTGGGCGCCGCCGATGATGTGGGCCATGGTGGAGGTCGGGAAGTTCCACAGCAGCTTGGGGCCGAGGTCGGTCAGCTGGTCGCCCGGCAGCCCGGTGCCGGTGTTGGTGCTGATCACCGCGTCGTCCGGAAGCATGTTGACGATCACCGTCGCGCCGGCCGGGATGTTGGTGAACTTCAGGTCGATCTTCCGGGCGGCCGAGCCCAGGTTCTGCGAGACGTTGAAGACCTGGCGGGCGCTGGTGCCGTCCCCGGTGAAGGTGGCGTCGAAGTCGGTGACGGTGACGGTGCCGGTCGCGGTCGCCTCCGCCGCGCAGTGCGAGAAGTCCTCGATGGTGGTCCGCAGCGGCGCGTACTTGGCGCGCACGCCGGAGTCGTGCACCGTTTGGCCCGGGGCGACCACGGTGACGTGGCCGGTCAGCGTGCCGCCGTAGCGCACGTCGCCGTAGGCGGGGCCCTTGGAGTCCACCCCGCCGACCATGATCTCGTTGGTCGGCTGCACCGTGATGTTGCCGCCGACCGTGACGAAGTCCGCCCCGTTGGGCGGCGGCACCCGGGAACCGACGCCCGCCACGCCCATGTTGAACTCGCCACCGCCGACCTTGTCCACGGTGAGGTTGCCGAGCGTCACCACCCACCCCTCGGCCTCGGCGGCCCGCCCGTGGACGGTGTAGTCGCCGCCGGTGTAGATGTTGATGTTGCTGTCCCGACCCGCGAAGTCGCCGTTGTTCGGCGGCGGATAGGTCGAGGGGCAATCCGGGCCACCGCACGGGCCCAGCGGTGGCGGCAGCGGGATCGCCGCCGCTCTGGGCATGGGGAACGCCAGTACCGTCGCGGCTGCGGCCGCGACCAGCGCGGCTCTGCTCGGATGCCTCATGTCTTCGCCTCCGTGCCCCCGTCTACCGCTGCCGACCGGGTGTGGCGCGCTTGGGGCATACGCGGCTCATCAAAGGCGCGGAGCACCTGGTCAGCGGGCAAGCGCCGCCGGAGCCGCGGAGATCATCAGTCAAATCTCGCTCGATCGGCCCAGCCGAGGACCGCGTTCCGAGGGCCGAACGGCCGGGTGTTAGCGTGCCGAGCGGGGCCGGTGGCGAACCAGCGACCCTCGGGCACCGCCCGCCACCCAGGACGAGCACGAAAGCTGTCGAATCCCCATGGCCAAGTTTCTGTTGAGCCTGCACGTGCTGGCCGCGATCATCGCGATCGGCCCGGTCACGGTGGCGGCGAGCATGTTCCCGCGCAAGGCCGCGGCCGCGCTGGCGACGACTGCGCCGGCAGCGAACGCGCTCGCAACGATCGCGGGTGGTGCGGGTGCGGGTGCGGGTGTGCTGCCGGATGGGGCGACGGCCGGGGTGGGCGACCCGGAGGCGACGGCCTCGGTGCGGTTGCTCTTCCGGATCACCCAGGTCTACGCGGCCATCGGGCTCGCGGTGCCGGTGCTGGGGATCGGGACGGCGCAGGTGATGGGTGTGATGGGCAGCGCCTGGCTGATCGCCTCGCTGGTGATCACCGGGCTCGCCGCGCTGGTGCTGATGTTCCTGGTGCTCCCCCGGCAGCAGGCGGTGATCGCCGCTCTCGCGGGCGAGCCGGATGCCGACGCGGCCCGCGCACTCGGCGGACTGAAGCTGCTCACCATGAGCACCGGGCTGTTCTCGCTGCTCTGGGCCGTGGTGACGGTCCTGATGGTGCTCCGCCCGGGCTCGACGACGGGGGCCTGACGGCCGGGCGGAGTCGCGATGATGGGTGACGGTTGGGCGATGACAGCTGACAGATGATGAAATCTGTCAGCTGTCATCACTTGTCCCCTACCTGTCTGTCGATGTCTGTCATCTGACAGCGGCCGTCCCGCACCCCTCGCCGCGATGTCAACCGGTGACATCGCGGTCTCCGACGGCCCACACCGGGCTCACGATCACCGCCGCCTCGTGACACTTGCCGCTGCCGTCCTCTACCGGCTCCCGCGCCGGCCCTCGCCCGGCAGGGCGAGCCGGACGCCTGCGCGCTTCACCGCGCGGCCCACGATGGCGGTCTCGACGCGGTCGGCCCCGAGCGGGCCGAGGACCTCGGTGGTGAAGCGGTAGAGCGCTTCGTAGTCGGGACAGAAGACCGCGGCCATCAAGTTGTGCGGGCCGCTGGTGGCCAGCACCCCGTGCACCTGGGGGTGAGCCGCGAGGGCCCGGCCGGCCTCGGCGAGGCGGGCCGGGGGGAGCGCGAGCCAGAGGTTGGCGTCCACCGTCATGCCGAGCAGGCGGGGGTCGACGGTGGCGTGGGTGCGCAGCAGGCCGGCAGCCGCCAGGCGGCGCAGCCGGCGGCGGACGGTGGACTCGGGCGCCCCGACCGCCTGGGCCACCGCGGCGGCGGAGGCCCGGGCGTCCGCGCCCAGTTCGGCGAGCAGCGCACGGTCCAGGGCATCCGGTTCGACCGGCGGGCCGGGCAGCGACGCGACTGGGGCGGGGTTCAGCACCGCCACCTCGTCGGGCGTGAGCAGCCCTGCCTGCCACTGCGCGGCGTCGGCGAACAGGTGCAGGGCGGCGTGGACGGTCGTCTCGGTGACCGCGTCCGTTCCGGGCAGTTGGCGGTAGAGCAACCGGTCGCGCCCGGCCCGGTCGGTGACCACAGCCGCGCTGACCTCCTGGCCGCCGAGCATCAGGTCGACGAACGGCACGTCCGGCCGGGCCGCCAGCGCGTCCGCGACCGCGGCCACCTGGCCGCGAAGCACCCGTACCCGCAGCAGCAGTGCGCCGACCGCCTCGTCCACCGCCCGGGGCAGCAGGACCACCCGCAGCACCCCCGTCCCGCGCAGCCGGGCCAGCCGCCGGGTCACCGTGCGCGCCGAGACCCCGAGCGCCCGGGCGAGCAGGCCCGGCTCGGCGCGGCCGTCCAGTTGGAGGGCGCAGACCAGGCGGCGGTCCAGTGTGTCCAGCACCATGGCCGGATCCGTCGTCTCGGTGCGCACAGGTGTCCGATCTCGCTCATCCAGCTGGGCGGCAGCGTCCTGTTCTGCCGGGCCGACGGTACTCCTTGGTCCAGGCGCGGCCACCACCCGCGCCTGGACCGGCGAAGGGATGAGGACGATGACGACGGAGCAGCCGACCAGCGAGGTCGGGGCGGTCGAGGTCGAGGCGGTCGTGCGCGAGGTCGGCGCCTGGCTGGCGGGTCGGCACCGCGCCGAGCCCGTCGCGGCGCGCGGCAGGGCCGAGGCCCTCGCCGCCTTCAGCGCGCTGGACGCCCCGGCCGCGGCCCTGCTGCGCGAGCGGCTGGGCGCACTGCGTCCGCGGGCGGGCTGGATCGAGTCGGAGTTGGCGAGCAGGGTGCCGGTCACCGGGGAGTGGTGGCTCTGCGACCCCATCGACGGGGCTGTGCAGTACCTACTGGGACAGCCGCACTGGGCGGTGACCGCGACCCTGCTGGAGGAGGGTGAGGCGGTGCTCGCAGTGGTGCACGCGCCGCAGCTGGGCTTCACCTACACCGCCGCGCGCGGCGCGGGCGCACTGCTGAACGGGCGGCGGATCAGCCCGTCCGGGCGCGCGCTGGACACCGCCGTGGTCGCCACCAGCCACCCGCCGATGGTCGCCGAGGAGGACGCGCTCGCGCTGCGCCGCGTCGGTGCCAGCACCTCGGCGGTGCTCGCCGCCGGGGTGCTGGGGGTGCGCAACCTCGGGCCGACCGCGCTGCAGGTCGCCCAGGTCGGCTCCGGCCACCTGGACGCGTTCTGGGAGTGCGGGCTGGACGCGCCCAACCTGCTGGGCGGCGCACTGATCGCCGCCGAGGCAGGCGCGGTGGTGAGCGACCACGTGGGCGGACCATGGCTGCCCGGCACCTCCCCCGGCTTCCTGGCGGCACCGGTGCAGCAGCACGGCGAGTTGGTGCGGGTGTTGAGTGCGGTGGTCTGAGCGGTGCGGGCGGAATCGTCGGGTGCGGCGGAGCGGCGCATCCGACGACGCGCGGACTCAGCTCACGAGATGCCGCAGGCCACTTGGCGCGACTCCTGGTCGAGGTCGAGGAACGGGCAGTCGGCGGAGAGGTGGGAGCCGTCGCTGAAGACCAGGTCGACGTAGAGGCTGGGCTCCCAGTGGTTGCTGCCGTGCGGATCGATCCGCAGTGTGGTGGTGGCGCCCTTGAGGAGCTCCCACGAAGTCCGGTTGAGGAGGGTGAGCTAATACGGACCCACGTCGCTGTACTGGTCGAACTGGCCGAAGGTACTGGAGATCCGGGCCGCGGTGGTGCCGTTGAGGTCCCGCACGGTGACGGTGACCAGGGTGTCGCGGTCCTTCTGGTCGTGGTCGGAGTGGAAGGTGACGCTGGCGCCGGTGAGAACGGCGCCGGCGGCGCGCGGAGCGGGCAGGGGTCGGGCGGCCGGACGGCTGGCGGCGGCGGCCGGGGTGGTCATCGCGAGGACGGTGAGCAGGGCGAGGCCGAGACTGGGCAGGGCTTTGCCGAACATCATCTGCCATCCCTTCAGCAGGAGCTCAGATGTCCATCGTGACAAGGAGGTTCGGCCACGACCATCCCCCGCAGGAGTGATGGTTCGCGCACGCGCGGCCGACCGGCAGCAGGCTCAGTCCTGGTTCCAGGCGGGATGGGCCGGGTCGTCGGCCCGCACCAGGATGTCGGCAGCCTCGTCCGGTCGGACCTCGGCCTCGTAGCGGGCGAAGGCCGGCAGCGTCCACCGCTCCCCCTCCTCCGTGCGCCGTCGCAGCGCCGGCTCCGACATCCGCAGGTGCACCGCCAGGTCGAACGGGAACCAGCGGCCGAGCAGCAGTTGACCGTCCAGCAGCAACACGGTGCCCGGCGCCAACTCGACGTAGGGGCTGCGGGTGGAGCGGTCGGTCACCGGGTCGCGCAGGTCGGGCAGCACCCGCCCGGTGCCGCCCGGATCCAGCGGCGTGAAGACCTCGCGGAACAGCGCGTCATCGTCCAGCCAGCGGTCGTAGTAGGCATCGGCGTCCTGGTGGCCGTACTCCAGCCGCAGCGAGGCGGAGCGCAGGAAGGAGCGCGAGCGCACCCGCTGCACCGGCCGGCCGCGCAACCGCAGCTCGGCGGCCAGGTCGGCGGCGAGTTGCTCGGGGTGGGCCGCCGGAGCGCCGTCCAGCGCGATCCGTGGCCAGGCACCGCCGTCGGCCGGGGTCAACCGCTCGATCCGGTCGGCGAGTTCGCCGGTCAGCCGGGACCAGCTGATCGGCCGCAGCCGCAGGCCCGCCATCAGGGTGCCGTCTCCAGCAGGGTCTTGCCCAGCGTGGCCCTGGACTCCATCGCCGCGTGCGCGTCCGCGGCCCGGGCCAGCGGGAAGCGCTGGCCGATCACCGGGCGCAGCCGGCCGGCCGCCGCCTCGGCGAAGGCGTGCTCGGTGCAGGCGCGCAGGTGCTCGGGGCTGCGGTCGGCGGTGACCAGGCGCACCTCGCGGGCGGCAGCGGTCTGCGCCGGGATCGCGGCCCACTCACCGCCGGCCAGCCCGTAGCTGTCCATCCGCCCGCCCGGCAGCAGCAGGCCGAAGGCGGCCCGGCCGACCTCGCCGCCGACCCCGTCGAAGACCACGTCCACTCCGCCGACCTCCCGCTCGACCAGCCCGGCCCAGTCGGCGGAACGGTAGTCGAAGACGTGATCGGCGCCCAACTCGCGGGCCAGCTCAAGCTTGCGGGCACCGCCGGCCACCGCGACCACCGTCGCGCCGGCCGCCTTGGCCAGCTGCACCAGCAGGCTGCCCACCCCGCCCGCGGCCGCCTCGACCAGCACCCGGTCGCCGGGCCGCACCTCGGCGGCCCGCAACTGCATCACCGCCGTGCGCCCGTCGGCCAGCAGCGCCACCGCCTCGTCCAGGGCCAGGCCGTCGGGGACGGCGAAGAGCCCCTCGGCCGGGACGGCGGCCTTCTCCGCGTATCCGCCGGAGCCCCCGGTGGAGCTCACCACCGGGCGACCGAGCAGCACCGGGTCGACCCCCGCGCCGACGGCGCCGACCGTGCCGCCGACCCCGTTGCCCGGGATCAGCGGCGGCTCGGCGCGGAACGGGCCGGCGCCGGTGGCCCGGAACTGGGTCTCCACGAAGGTGATGTTGGCGTAGGCGACGTCGACCAGCACCTGGCCGGGGGCGGGCACGGGATCGGGCGCCTCACCCGGCACCAGGACGGACGGGTCGCCGAACCGCTCCAACCAGACTGCACGCATGTCGCTCTTCCTTCTCGCTCAGCGGTCGCCCGCGGACCGGCCCTGGTCAGCGCCGGTGATCTTGTGTCAGCATCCTCGCTCATCAAGTGCGCTTGAGGTCAAGGCACGGATGACCGGGTGACCGGGTGACCGGGTGACCGGGTGACCGGGTGACCGGGTGACCGGGTGACCGGGTGACCGGGTGGCGGTGACGGTGACGGGTCGCGGCACGCGGCACGCGGTGACCGGACGCGTTCGCCGAGAAGTCACCGGTCCGGCCGAGACACCCGGCTGAAGCACCGTGGTCGTCCCGCCGGTGGGTCGGGAGCTCTGATGCCGCGCGCCGGCTGGATGTTCGCCGGCACCTTGCTGACATCTCGTTGACATAGAGCCCTCCCGCAAGAGGATTGCCCGACTATATGCTCAGCCTGTGACTGATGATCAGGAGATCACCCTGGACTGGATGTCTGCCTCCGAGGAGGACAGCCGCCCGCCGTCCGACCTGCGGCCCGAGGTGCCGCACCCGGCGCGGATGTACGACTACTACCTGGGCGGCAAGGACAACTTCCCCGCCGACCGGGCGGCGGCCGAGGAGATCATGGCGTTCAGCCCCCGGGTGCGGCAGAGTGCCCGGGCGAACCGGGCCTTCCTGCAGCGGGCGGTGCGCTACCTGGCCGAGCAGGGCGTGAAGCAGTTCCTGGACATCGGCACCGGCATCCCGACGGCCGGCAACACCCACGAGATCGCCCAGCGGGTGCAGCCGGACGCGCGGGTGGCCTACCTGGACAACGACCCGATCGTGCTGGTGCACAGCCGCGCGCTGCTCGCCGGGGCCAGCCACGGCAGCGCCACCGTGATCCAGGCCGACCTGCGCGACCCGGCCGGGATCCTGGCCTCCCCGGAGATCCGCGAGCTGCTCGACCTGGGCCGCCCGGTGGCGCTGCTGCTCTTCGCGATCCTGCACTTCGTGGACGAGGACTCCGACCCGTACGGCATCGTGCGCACCCTGGTCGACGCGCTGCCCTCGGGCAGCTACCTGGCGCTCTCGCACGGCACGGCCGACTTCGCCACGCCCGACCAGGCGCGGCGCGGCCCTGCCGTCTACTGCGCCGCCACCGAGCGGCTGACGTTGCGGGGCAAGGACCAGGTGGCGAAGTTCTTCGACGGCCTGGAACTGGTCGAACCCGGGCTCGTCACCGTCCCGCTCTGGCGGCCCGAACAGCCGGAGCAGGAGGGCGACGCGAGCACCGGGATCTGGGGCGCGATCGGCCGCAAGCCGTAGCCGGCGGCGGCTGACCGCGCCCTCCTGGCGACCCTCCTCGCGGCCTTCCTCGCGGCCTTCCTCGCGGCCCGGCGGACGGCTCAGCGAGCGGACCGTGGGCGGACCGTGGGCGGCTCAGCCCTGCTGGGGCCAGGCCCGCAGGTCCCAGTCGGGGAACGAGTAGGCGTCCCACAGGGCCCGCTCGTTCTCCTGCGGCGCGTTCCGCACCCGCTCGGGCAGGTCCCAGATCTTGGTGGCCCGCGTGGCTGCCGTGTACGAGGGCCAACCAGGCACGCCGGCCCGGGCGAAGGCGGTCCAGGCGTCCATCATGTCGTGCGACAGCCCGGTCAGCTGCGGACGCTCGGCGGCGACGGTGGCGGCGCCGCGCGGGAAGGCGTCCAGGTCGAGGTTGCCGAAGACGAACGGCAGCTCCAGGGTGTGCATCGCACCCAGGTTCTGGGCGCCGGGCAGGCCCGGGACGTACGGCACGTGCCAGTCGAACTGGTAGACGTAGGTGGGCCGCCAACGGGCCTGTGCCGCGGCCATCCGCAGCGTGGGCACCCGCTCCAGCTGGTCGGTGACCATCGCGTTGACCACCCGGCCCGCCGGCAGTCCCGGCCGGTCGGCGGCGTAGACGTCGTACATCCGCTGCTTCTGGTCGGCCAGCGGCGCGGGGAAACTGCGGTAGGCGCTCAGCGGGAGGTCCAGCACGCTCGGCTCGAAGAGCGCCCAGTAGTCGGTCTCGTTCTCGTTGGTGCCGACCATCAGCTCCACCCCGCGGGCACTGCCCGCCGCGATCCGGTCCACCACCGGGCCGGGGACCAGGGTGCCGTCGACGGACGGGCCGAAGAAGAGCGCGTCGGCCAGACCCGACACGCCCTGCTGCGCGGTCGCCTGGAGGTGCAGCAACTGGTCGGTGCTCATCGCGTCCAACTGCGCGACGGTGGTGATGCTTCCGGCGGCGAGCAGGTGCGTGGCGGCAGCGCGCGCGTAGTCCTGGGTGTGCACCAGGTAGCCGGGGCCGCTCTCCACGATCGCCCGGTGGAAGAGCCGTTCGGGATGGTCGCCGGCCAGCAGCGCGTCGATCGAGATCGCGCCCGCCGACTGGCCGAAGACGGTGACGTTGCCCGGGTCGCCGCCGAAGGCCCCGATCTGCTGGTGCACCCAGCTGAGCGCCGCGATCTGGTCGCGCAGCCCGTTGTTGCCCGAACCGGCGTAAGCCGGGTCCAGGCCGCCGAGTTCGGTCCAGCCGAGCAGGCCGAGCCGGTAGTCGACGCTGACCACGACCGCGTCGCCGCGGTCGGCGAGCGCGGCGCCGTCGAAGACCGGATCGGCGGCCGCGCCGAGTTCGTCCGCACCGCCGTGCAGGAAGACCAGCACCGGCTTGTGCGCGCCGCCGCCGCGCGGCTGCCAGACGTCGGTGTAGAGGCAGTCCTCGACGCCGCCGCCGACCGTGAGGTCCTGCGGGCAGCCGGGTTTGGCGGCGGTGGCCCGCAGCGTCCCGCGCCACGGGGTGACCGGGGCGGGCGGGCGGAAGCGGCGGGCGCCGGTGGGCGGGGCGGCGTACGGGACGCCCAGGTAGGAGCAGGTGACCCCCTGCGGCAGGCCCTGCACCCTGCCCTGCCCAGTGGCGGCACGGCAGTCGCGGCCGGCGGCCGCGCCGGCCGGGCTCGCGGCGCCGAGCAGGCTGCCCAGGAGCAGGGCGAGGACAACCGCCCCCGCCCAGGGCGCTGTCGAGGTCGTCTTCCTGCGGAACACGCGGCACTCCCCTTTTTCCTCGCCATCAGGTGACTCCCAGGATCGGCGGGGCCGCGTCCGGCGGTCATCGGCGCGCGGGTGGAGGTGGAGATCTCCACCCTGGGGTGGAGGGTTGACGATCGCTCAGCAATTCCGAGTTCGGCGGTTCAGCCGTTCAGCCGCTCAGCCGTTCAGCCGTTCAGCCAGTCGCCGTCGAGCTCCTCGCGCAGGGATTCCAGCGCCTGGGCGGTGCGGGCCCGCACCGAGGTCCAGGCGCCGTCGTCGATGTCGGCGATCAGCACCTCCGGGCCGGTGAACCAGCGGATCTCACGGCTCAGCCGGGGCAGTTCACGGAAGCGGCGGGCCAGGTCCAGCTCGGGGCCGGAGGCGTCCAGGTGGTCGGTGAGCCCGTCGTCGTCCAGCACCGTCTCGAACATCACCGTCTCGACACAGGCCAGCGAGACCCGCGCGGTCCAGGACTCCCAGCGCTCCTGCGACTTGTCGGCCAGGTCGGGACGCACGACGGTGCCCGGGTCGTCCTGGTCGAGGTCGGCGAGGAGGACGCCCCAGTGCGCGCAGCCCTGGTTCTCCTCCCGGAAGACCAGCGCGCCCTCGTGCACGAACAGCTCGTCCGGCCTGAGCAGCCGGTTGTGATTGCGCGTCAAGTCGTCACGGCGACCCACGAGTCGCAGCGCCTCGCGGAGCGCGGTCGGCAGGCGCAGCCCGAGCCGCCGCTCGGCGGCGTCCAGCTCGGCGGCGCACCAGCCGTCGTCCTCGGCCAGTGGGCGGCGCCAGTAGGCGGCGAACTCGGCGATGAAGCGCCAGGCGGCGGCGCGGTCCTGGCCTGCGGCGATGAGGGCGGCGTGCGGGTCGAAGATCTCGGTCATGGCCGTACGGTACGACGCGGGGCGGACAGCCGGCCGGACAGGTCCTCATCGTCCAGGAAGGACAGCACGGCGGCGTCGAGTTCACCGGCCCGCCGGAACGGCAGGCCGTGGTGCGAGACGCCGGGCAGGATCGCCGTCCGCGCGCCGGGCAGCAGACGGTGGGCAGCGGCCTCGACCCGGCGGGCGTCGTGCACGCGGCTCTCGGCGGCGAGCAGGACCAGGGTCGGGACGGTGAGCCCCCGCAGCCGCGCGGCCCGCGGGCGCCGACCGACGATCGGCTTGGCGTCGGGGAACTCGGCTGCCAGTCCGTACAGTTCGAGAAAGTCCGGGTCGACCACGGCGCCGGCACTCTCCCAGCCGAGGAAGGCGCGGGCGCGGGCCGCGGTGGGGCGCAGCAGCAGGGGCAGGGCGCGCAGCAGGTAGCCGGGCCGGTAGCCGGCGAAGCACTGGGTGGGGTCGATCAGCACCAGCCGCTCGACGCGCTCGGGGCAGCGCAACGCGTGGGAGAGGGCGATCCACGCGCCGTAGGAGTGGCCGAGCAGCGCACACCTGGCGAGCCCCAGGCCGTCGAGCACGGTGTCGAGCCAGTCGAGCAACTCGGCGGACGTGCGCGGCGGGTGCTCGCCGCGCAGGCTGAGCCCCGGCTCGCCGATCCGGTCGACGGCGTGGACCCGGTGGGCGCGGCCGAGCTCCGCGATGTTGGCGAACCAGACGGCGGCCGTCGTGCCGCCGCCGTGCAGCATCACGAGGGGCGGCGCATCAGCGGGGCCGCAGCTGATCACGCGGGTGGTGCCGTAGCGGGACGCGAGGTCGGCGGTGTCGACCGGGACGGGCCAGCGGGCGAGAAGGGCATCGTAGGAAGCGAGGAAGGGTGTCCGCGTCATCGTGACCTCCGTGGGCGCAGTAGTTCGCCAGGCAAGTATCTCGCTGAACGAGAGATATTATGCCCACCACAGACCGCAGTGGAGAGGTGAGGGCATGGAGGAGATCGATCCGGCGATGCGGGTGGTACACCAACTGCGCGCCGTGACCGTCGAGCTGGACCTGCTGGCCGGCGAATTCGCCACCCGCGGCGGGCTGCACCCGACCGACCTGCGGGCGCTGATCTGCCTGCTCGACGCGGCCCGGGCCGGCACGGCGGCGACCCCGGGGTGGCTCGGGCGCCAGCTCGGCCTCAACTCCGCCGGGACCACCGCGCTGGCGGACCGCCTGGAGCGCCTCGCCCTGGTCCGGCGGACCCGGGACGCGGACGACCGGCGGCGCGTGCTGCTGGAGGTGACGGAGCGGGCGACGACCCTGGGGTGGGAGTTCTTCGGCCCGCTGATCGGCGCCGTGGTGGGCGAGCTGCGCGGCTTCGACGAGGCGGAACTCGCGGTGGTGCAAAACTTCCTGGGCGGCGTGCTGAACGCGGTGGCGCAGCAGCGCGGCGGCAGCGGCAGCGGCAGCGGCAGCGGCAACGGCAACGGCAACGGAGCGAACGGGGCCTGACCCGGAGCTGGTGCTCCGGGTCAGGCCCCGCAGTACTTCTGATGAAGTGTCAGCTCTCGTGCGCCGAGGCGTCGTCCACCAGGAAGGCGGTGCTGGGCGTGCTGCCGGTCTCGTGCGAGACCAGGCGCAGGCCGATCGTGGTGCCCCAGCCGACCTGGCTGATGAACGGGCTCAGGTCGACGGACTGGTACTGGTAGCCGTTGGTCGGGTTCTGGCTGGTCCAGGTCTTCACGGTGCCCAGCGACTGACCGGTGTACTGGTCGATGGCCTGCAGCTGCAGGGTGTCGGGCGAGGCGGCGGAGGTGTTGGTGGTGCTGATGTTCAGGTAGAACGAGAAGTTGGCCGAGCTGTAACCAGGGTAGGTGTTCAGCGAGTTGGCGATCGAGTCATCACTGGTGGCGTCCTGACCGAGCCAGGCGTACCACTGGCCCGAGTGCGCCGCGTGCAGGCTGGACGGGGTGATCACGTTGTAGCCGGACGGGCTCCACGCGTCGGTCATCACGGTGTGGTCGACGTCGGCCGAACCGTTCTCGAAGCCGCCGTCGGTCAGCTGCTCGATGCCGCCGCAACCGGTGGTGCCGGAGGCGCTGATGTTCTCCCAGAATCCGGTACTGGCCGATTTGCCGTTCTGGTCGGTCGCGTTGACGGTGATCCGCTGGTAGCCGCTGGTGGCCGCGGCGGTGCCGGAGATCACGCCGGTCGAGGAGTTGATGCCCAGGCCCTTCGGCAGGCCGGTCGCGCTGTAGCTGACCGTCGAGCCGGTGTTGTCGACCGCGACCGCCGGGATCGAGACCGACCCGGGTGCGTCGACCCGGTCGCACATGGTGCTGATCACCACGGGCGGGTTGGTGTAGACCGGGTCGGAGGCCATGCAGAGGTGGTCGGTGTTGGACCACAGGGTCTGCAGCGGGAACGACCCGGTGGCGAGGTTCTCGAAGAAGAGACCGCCGTTGGAGCCGTACGGGATCCAGGCGCACTTGTCGGCGATCTCCTGGCCGGTGGAGTCGGTCCAACCACCAGGGGTGTTCGGGTCGGTGACCGTCTCGGCGTACTCGTGGCCGCCGATGATGCCGTAGCCGTCGAGACGGCCGCGCGCGGTGTTCTCACCGAACCAGTTGGTGCCGCAGCCGGCGACGTCCGTCAGGTAGGGCATGTTGGTGTAGGCCAGCTGCCCGTACGAGGAGCGCTGGAAGTCGTGCCAGGCGCAGTAGCCCAGCTCGCGCCACTTGTCCGGGTCGGTGCCCTGCGGCGAGTCGATGATGTACTGCACGTTGCGGTTCTGCGCCTCGGTGGTGTTGCCGAAGTGCTGGGCGGCGGCGCGCGCTTCGTCACCGAGCTGCGGCTCGGTGGCGGACTGCGGGGCCGCGGCGCCGTTGTCCACCCAGACGCCGGCCAGCACGCTGCCCTGCTGCGGGAACGGGATGTGCGCGGCGCCGGAGGGGCACTGCACGCTGCCCGAGGCGATGCCCTCGCAGTACTGGGTCAGCACCCCGCTCCAGCCGTCGCCCGCGCTGCCCAGGCCCTTGAAGAAGTCCTGCTGGTACGGGACGGCCTGGTCCGCGTCGGCCGACATCACGGTGTCACCACTGGAGTTGGTTGACGGGGTGCCCCACTGGGATCCCCACACCACCAGGTAGACCTTCGGCGGGCCGATCACCACACCGGCGGAGTCCTGGCCGCCCTTGTAGGTGACGGGCAGGTCGTACTCGTTGGCGACGTTGCCGTCGCCGTCGTCGCCGCCGGTGCCCGGGTCGGCGCCGTCGGCCAGCTGCGGGGTGACCTTGCCGCCGGTCTTGGTGGTGGAGCTCTGCGCGGCCGGCGCGGGGCGGGCGGAGCCGGCCTTGCCCGGCTTGGCCAGGTGCGGGCCCGCGGTGGTGGCGTTGGTGCCGGTGCTCTTCGGGGTACCGGGCTTGACCTGGACGGTGGCGGTGGTCCTGGCCGCGCCGGGATCGGCGAGGGCGGTGAGCGGGCTGGCGAGCCCGGCGCCGAGCAGGGCGGCGGAGAGGGCGACCAAGGCGGTGCGCCGTCCGCGCGGGAGCAGGCCGGATCTGATTTTGATCACGGGTCAGCGTCCGTTTCTGGTGACGTGGGGGCACCCTGCCCGCGGGGCCGCGGGCAGGGGGTGGAGCCGACGAACGCCGGCGAGACCCGTCGGGGCGCGCGGTTCGAGGCGCGGGGGGACGAACCGCTGGACGGGCTGAGGCCGGGGGAGGTCGGTGCAATGTGCCATACGATATTTCACTGGCTGGGACCGCACAAGAGTCAACGCAACTGCTCGGGCGAGCTGAGCGCTATGGTGTTTTATGAGCGCTTCTGCGCGGTTCTGGTCGGCCTCGGACCGGTCTGGTCCGGCGTCAGTGCTCGGCGCTGTCCCTGAGTAGCGTGATCCCGTCGCGGGCGGCCACCACCGTGTAGCCCGAGCGCTCGGCGTCCGCGACCACCACCGCGAGGCCGGCACGGCAGTTGGTGGTGTCGGAGGTGGTGTCCTTCGTGTCGACCACCAGGTAGGCCACCGGCTGCGCCGGGCGGTGGTACGGGCAGGCCATGCTCACCGTCGCGCGGTCCGTCAGCTGCGCGGCCAGCTGGTTGCTGGCCGCCACCGTGGCACCGCTGGGGACCGCGCGCGCCAGTGCCAGCGCGGCCCGCTGGTGCGCGGTGGTGGTCCAGGTCGCCGGTCGGACCAGCGTGGCCAGCGGGAAGGCGGGCAGCGTCGCCGCCGTCACCAGCAGTCCCCCCGCCAGCACCCGCCGCAGCCGCCGACCCGAGTAACGCACCCTCTCGCGCGCCAGCACGTCCACCATCGCGCCGAACACGATCGGCACCAGGACGCCGTTGTAGTGGTACGCGGTGCCCCAGTAAGCGTTGTTGTGCGAGGCGAAGCGCCACCCCAGGGTGGGCAGCGCCAGCAGGGCCAGCGGCGAACGCAGCGCCAGGAAGGCGGTGGGGGCGAGCAGCAGCAGCGTGGTGTCAAGCCGGGTCGGCGGCCACCACCGGCTGCCGGGCGCGGACGGCGGGGCCGCGCTCGGTTCGAGCTGCTGCAGGTAGTCGAAGGTATGGGCGGCGCTGGCGGCCGGGATCAGTACGAACATCTCCAGCAGCGTGCCGAGCACACCCACCACGGCGAGCGCGACGCCGAGACGGCGCGGGCCACGCCAGGCGATGTAGAGGCCGAGCATCGCGACGGTCAGCCCGAGGTCCTCCTTGACCAGCAGCAGCGGCAGCGCCCAGCAGGCGGCGGCGCGCCAGCGCTCGCGGCCTGCCGCCTCGACGGCGAACGCCAGCAGCGGGACGGCGAAGCAGACCTCGTGGAAGTCGAACGCGTCGACCCGCACGATCCCCCAGGCGCAGCCCGTCCCGATCCCGGCGGCCACGCCCACCCAGAGCCCGCGGGTCCGCTGGGCCCAGCGGGTGATCGGCACCACGGTGAGCGCGAGCAGCGCGGCCTGCGCCACCAGCAGGGTCAGCGGGGTCGGGAAGAGGCGGTAGGCGGGGGCCAGCACGGCGAGGATCGGGTGGAAGTGATCGCCCAGCACGTTGTAGCCGGGGCCCTTGAGGTCGGCCACCGGCGCGTGGAAGTGCGCGTAGTTGCGGATCGCCTGCTCGAAGATGCCCAGGTCGTAGCCGCCGGAGAGGCCGCGCTGGTGGCGTCGGACGGCCACCGCGGCGTAGAGGACGAAGAAGGACGCCGCCAACGCGTAGGGCAGGGCACGGGGACCGTGGTTCGCCGACGGCGTCGGTGAGGGCTCGGTCGGCGACACCGCGGCCGCCTGCGCCGCGGGCCGGACGGTCTGGATTGTCGGCGCGCCTGACACAGGCTCCGTCCCCCCTCGGCTCTGCCCGCCGCCCCCGAGCGGGCGGGACAGGAGGGATCGACGCTACCACCCGGGATCCCGCCGCCCGCCGCGAGCCCGGTCAGGGCGGCGTGAGCGGTCACGGCGGGCTGGCGGTCACGGCGGCGCGAGCGGTCACGGCGGCGCGAGCGCGGCCAGGGCCGCTTCGGTAGCCGCGCCGGAGCGGGCGTCCAGCACCGCCACGCTGCCGCACAGCCGGTGGACGCCCTCGGTGGCGGCCAGCGCGAGCAGCCCGGGCAGCAGGTCGACGCTGCGCCGGGCCAGCCAGGCTGTGCCACGGGTGGCCAGCCACCACAGGTCGGCCGCGCGGCCGGGCGGCGCAGGCGCCCGGACGGCCGCAGGGGGCGGGCCGAGCGGGTGCCCGGCCTCGGCGAGCAACTGGTGGAACCGGCGGGCGATCAGCAGGTGGCCCGCCGGGCTCGGGTGCAGCCGGTCGGCGCTGAGCAGCGCGCGGTCGGCGAGCCAGGGCAGCTGGGCCAGGTGCAGGTGAACCGCGGCATGGCGGTGCGAGAGCTCGTGCACCACGGCGTTGACGGAGGCCATCCGGCGGGCCAGCGGACGGGCCAGCGGGCCCGGCAGGCCGAGCAGCGCCCCCGGATCCGGCAGGCAGGCGGTGAGCAGCACCGCGCCCTGGGCGGCGAGGGCTCCCAGGACGGTGTCCAGCGCGGCGGCGGTGCGGGCGATGTCGAACTCCGCGCGCAGGGTGTCGTTGCCGCCGACCAGCACGGCTGCCAGGTGCGGTCGCAGGTCCAGCGCCGACGGCAGTTGACGCATCGTCAGTTCGGTGGCCCGGGCGCCGCTGGCGGCCAGGTTGAGGTGCGTGACCAGGGTCGGGTCGGTGGCCAGCGCGGGCGCCAGCAGCGCACTCCAGCCGCGCCAGCCGCCCTGGTCGGGACTGCCGACGCCTTCGGTGAGCGAGTCGCCGAGGGCCGCGAAGCGCACGGTCCGTGCCCGAGCGGCCGCGCGGGCGGCGGTGGGCCGGGTGGGAGCGGTCATCGGGGTCTCCCGACCGGCAGCGGCGCGCCGCCCAGGGCCGACTCGTGCACGGCCAGGAACGCGGCCACCGCCGCGGGCCAGCCGTAGCGCTCGGCCCTGGCCCGCGCCGCCGCGCGCCGCGCCCGCTCCTCCCGGGCCAGCAACTCCCGCACCGCGGCGGCGAATCCGGCCCCGGTGTCGGGAGCGGCCGCACCCGCGGGGCCGACGATGTCCGGCAGCGCGGCCGAGCGGCTGACCGCGACCGGCGTGCCGCAGGCCAGCGCCTCCAGCGCGGCCAGGCCGAAGGTCTCCACCGGACCGGGGGCCAGCACCACATCCGCCGAGGCCAGCAGCGCGGCCAGCGCGGCCCGGTCGGCCAGGTGGCCCAGGAACCGCACCGGCAGCCGCTCGCGGTCGGCGCGCTCGGCGAGCCGGGCGTGCAGCGGCCCGGTACCGGCCACCACCAGCACCGCGTCCGTGCCGCCGCGCCGCAGCTCGGCGAGCGCGTCCAGGGCCAGGCCCGGCCGCTTCTCCGCCGACAGCCGCGAGCAGAGCACCAGCAGTGCCCGCCCCTGGCCGGCGTACCTGGTGCGCAGCGCCGGGTCGTACCGCCCTGGGTGCAGCCCGGCCAGGTCGACGCCGAGCGGCGCCCGGAGCAGGTTGCGCACGCCGATCCTGGCGAACTCGGCGGCGGCCCAGTCCGTGGTGCAGACCACGGCGTCGTAGGCGTGTGCGGTGCGGGAGTTGAGGCGGTCGGCGAGCGCCCGGGCGGCCGGCTCGGGCAGACCGTGGGTGCGCAGCAGGCCGGTGGCGTTCTCGTGCGAGACCATGGCCGCCGGGATGCCCCGGCGCCGGGCCCAGTCGCCGGTCCAGCGCAGCGTGGTGCGGTCGGAGACCTCCAGCCGGTCGGGCGCCAGCTCGGTGAGCAGCCGGGCCACCGCGCGTCGGTCGGTGAGCAGCCGGTAGCCGCCGCTGGCCGGCAGCACCGGCCCTGGCAGGGTCACCACCCGGCCCTGCTCGGTCTGCTCATCGCGGTGCTCGGCCCCCGGCACCACCAGCACCGGCCGGTGCCCGGCGGCCAGGTAGCCCGCGCCGAGGTGGCGCAGGGCGGTTCGCAGGCCGCCGGAGACCGGCGTGACGAAGTTCGCGACGCGGACGATCCGCAGGCCCTCGCTCATGCCGGCAGTTCCTCGGCGGGGCGCACCACCGGCACGCCGGCCGACGGGGTGCCGGCTGCGGCGGTGGGTGCGGCAGCGGGCGCGACGGTCACCGCGGGCGCCGGTGCGGGCGCCGGCACAGGCCCTGGTGCCGCGCCCGAGGCCACCTCCAGCACCTCCCCCCGGTGCTCCGCCACCACCTCCGCGTAGTGCCGCAGCAGCAGGTCCCCCACCGCCTCCCAGGTGCGCGCGGTGACGTCGGCCCGCCCCGCCCGCCCGTAGGCGGCCCGCCGCTCGGGGTCGGCCGCCAACTCGGCGACCGCCTCGGTCACGGCGCGCGGATCGCGTGGGGCGACCAGCAGCCCGGTGCGGCGGTGGCCGACCAGGTCGAGCGGGCCACCGGCCGCCGGGCCGACCACCGGCACCCCGCTGGCCATCGCCTCCTGGATGGTCTGGCAGAAGGTCTCCAGCGGCCCGGTGTGCACGAACAGGTCCAACGTGGCGTAGCAGCGCGCGAGTTCCTCGCCGGTGCGGCGGCCGAGGAAGACGGCGCCGGGCAGCGCCTGCCGCAGCGCCGGCGCGCTGGGGCCGTCGCCGATGACGACCAGCCGCACGCCGGGCAGCGCGCAGACCCCGGCCAGCAGGTCGACCCGCTTCTCGGGGGCGAGCCGGCCGACGTAGCCGACCAGCACCTCGCCGCCCGGGGCCAGCGCGCGGTGCAGCGCCTGGTCGCGGTGGCGCGGGTGGAAGCGCAGCGAGTCGACGCCGCGCGGCCACAGGTGCACCCGGGGGACGCCGTGCGCGGTGAGGTCCTGGGCGGCGGGGGTGGAGGGGGCCAGGGTGCGGGCGGCCTCCCGGTGCACGGTGCGGATCCGGTGCCAGGCGGTGGCCGCGCCGAGGCCGCCGCCGAACCGGTAGGCCTGGGCGTAGCCGGCCAGGTCCGTCTGGTAGACGGCGATCGCGGGCAGGCCCAGACGCTTGGCCTCGGTCATCGCGCGGGCGCCGAGGATGAACGGGCTGGCCAGGTGGACCACGTCGGGCCGGTGCGCGGTGAGCGCGCCGGCCAGCCGGGCGCTGGGCAGCGCGACGCGCACCTGGGGGTAGTTCGGCAGCGGGACGGAGGGGATCCGGACGACGGGCAGCGGGGCGCCGTCCGGGCCGAAGGAGTGTGCCGGGCAGCTCGAACCGCGAGCCGGTGCCGGGGTGATGACCAGCGGCTGGTGGCCGCGCCGGACCAGGTGCTCGGCGGTGCGGAGCACGCTGTGGGCGACGCCGTTGACTTCGGGCGGGAAGGACTCGGTGACGATCGCGACTCGCATGCCAACGTTGTTGCCGGGCCGGACGTGCGCTGGGCCAAAGGGATCTGTCGAACAGGCGAACGGCGGCCAGCTCTTTCGCACCGGCCAAGACGAGCTTCCCGATCCAGGGCTCAGGTTCAGCCCCGCCATGTCAAACAATCATGACAATTCCGCGCACAACGGCTAGCCAACCGACCAGTAACCCACTTACCGTCAACTCCCCACCGCACCGCGAAGCCCCCCACCGTGAGGAGCCGCCCCATGCCCCGCCGCACCTTACGTCCGACCCGCCGCCGGTTCGGACTCCCGGCGGCCCTGCTCGCCACCCTGCTGGCCGGCGCGCTGCTCGCCGCCGCCCCCGGCGCGGCCACCGCCTCGGCCGTCCGCGCCCTGCCCGCCGCCGCCGCCGACTACTGCGGCGGCCAGTGCGACGACATCCTGCCGCCCGGCGAGAACGGCAACGCCACCCTCGCCGACATCCTCGCCAACAAGGTCTTCGGCACCCGCCCCGCGCACACCGAGGACCAGCTCGGCCCGTACTCCGCGCTGTCCTCCGGCTACCCGGGCCTGACCAACGACCAGTTGAGCAGTTTCTTCAACGACGCGTCGTTCGGCGTGCCGGCCAACCAGGTGGCCAGCAGCATCAGCCCGCGATCCGACGTCACGATCGTGCGCGACAAGGCCACCGGCGTGCCGCACGTCACCGGCACCACCCGGTACGGCACCGAGTACGGGGCCGGCTACGCGGCGGCGCAGGACCGGCTCTGGGTGATGGACCTGTTCCGGCACGTCGGCCGCGGCGAGCTGTCCGGCTTCGCGGGCGGAGCCGCGGCCAACCGGCAGCTGGAGCAGAGCTTCTGGCAGGCCGCGCCGTACACCGAGGACGAACTGCAGCAGCAGATCAACACCGTGGCGAACGACGGGCCGCGCGGGCAGCAGGCGCTGTCCGACGCGCAGGCGTACGTGGACGGCATCAACGCCTACATCACCCAGGCCTACAACAACCGGACCTTCCCCGGCGAGTACGACCTGACCGGGCACGTCAACGCGATCACCAACGCCGGCTCGATCCAGCCGTTCCAGCTGACCGACCTGGTCGCGCTGGCCTCGGTGATCGGCGCGCTGTTCGGCTCGGGCGGTGGCGGCCAGGTGCAGTCCGCGATGGTCAAGGAGGCCGCCGACGCGCGCTACGGCACGGCGCTCGGCGACCAGGTCTGGCAGTCGCTGCGGGAGGCCAACGACCCGGAGGCGGTCACCACCCTGCACGACGGGCAGTCCTTCCCCTACGCGCTGCCGCCGACCGACCCGCAGGGAACCGCGATGCCGGACCCGGGCTCGGTCGTCCCCGAGCAGCTGATCTACAACCCGACCGGCTCGGCCACCTCCAGCACCACCAAGGCCGCCGGGGTGCTGCCGGGCGACCTGCTGACCGCCAAGCACGGCATGTCCAACGCGCTGCTGGTCTCCGGGAAGGACACCGCGAGCGGAAACCCGGTGGCCGTCTTCGGCCCGCAGACCGGCTACTTCGCGCCGCAGCTGCTGATGCTGGAGGAGTTGCAGGGCCCGGGGATCAGCGCCCGCGGCGCCGCCTTCGCCGGCCTGAGCTTCTACGTGGAGCTGGGCCGCGGCCAGGACTACGCGTGGAGCGCCACCTCGGCCGGGCAGAACATCACCGACACCTACGCGGTGCCGCTGTGCACGACCGACGGCTCGCCGGTCACCCTGGCCGCCCAGTCCTACCTCTACCACGGCACCTGCACCCCCTTCGACAAGCTGGTGCAGCAGGACGCCTGGTCGCCGACCACCGCCGACTCCACGCCGGCCGGCTCCTACTCGCTGGTGATGTACCGCTCGGACTACGGCCTGGTCACCTCCCGCGGCACGGTCGGCGGCAAGCCGGTGGCGTTCACCTCGCTGCGCTCCAGCTACGACCACGAGGTCGACTCGATCATCGGCTTCCAGATGCTCAACGACCCAGGCTCGGTACACGATCCGGCGAGCTTCCAGCAGGCCGCGCAGAACATCAACTACACCTTCAACTGGTTCTACGCCGACTCCAAGCACATCGCCTACTACAACTCCGGCGACAACCCGGTGCGCGCGCCCGGCGTCGACGCCGGCCTGCCGGTGATGGCCCAACCCGCCTACGAGTGGCAGGGATTCGACCCGAGCGACAACACCGCGCAGTACACCCCGCCGGCCCAGCACCCGCAGGGCGTGGACCAGGACTACTACATCTCCTGGAACAACAAGCAGGCCCAGGACTACGGCGCGGCCGGCTTCGGCGACGGCTCGGTGCACCGGGCCAACCTGCTGGACGCCCGGGTCAAGGCGCTGGTCGCCAAGGGCGGGGTCACCCGGGCCTCGCTGACCCAGGCGATGGAGGACGCGGCGGTGACCGACCTGCGCGGCGAGGACGTGCTGCCCGACCTGCTGAAGGTGATCGGCACCGCACCGGTCACCGATCCCCAACTGGCCCCGGTGGTACAGGAACTGCAGGCCTGGCAGGTGGCCGGCTCGAAGCGGGTGGAGACCTCCGCGGGCAGCCACGCCTATGCGAACGCGGCCGCCGTCCAGGTGATGGACGCCTGGTGGCCGCTGGTCGCCGACGGGGTGATGCACCCCGGGCTCGGTGACCAGCTGTTCACCGCGCTGACCGGCGCGCTGCAGATCAACGAGTCGCCCTCGGGCGGCCAGACCGGGCCGGTCGGCGGCGGCTCGGTGAGCGCCAACGAGTCGATCCCGCACAAGGGTTCGTCCTTCCAGTACGGCTGGTGGAGCTATCTGGACAAGGACCTGCGCTCGGTGCTCGGCGAGCCGGTGGCGGGGCCGCTCGCCCAGCAGTTCTGCGGCGGGGGCGACCTGACGGCCTGCCGCACGGTGCTGCTGACCACGCTGAAGCAGGCGGCGGCCGAGAGCGCCGCCCAGGTCTACCCCGGCGACGGCGACTGCGCGGCCGGTGACCAGTGGTGCGCCGACACCATCATCCAGCGGCCGCTGGGCGGGGTCACCGACGACAAGATCACCTGGCAGAACCGGCCGACCTACCAGCAGGTGGTGGAGTTCCCCTCGCACCGCTGACCTGCGAAAGGCCTGGCGGGGCGCCGGATCACAGCGCCCCGCCAGGCCGCTTCCGCTCGGCGCGGGAGCCGGTCAGTCCTGATTCCCGACCGCCGCCGAGCCCGGCGTGCCGACTCCGCGCAGCAGCGGCACGGCGAGCACCGCACCGAGCGCCATCAGCACCGCGGCGGCGATCGCCGCGCCCTGCAGGCCGCCGGTGAAGGCCTCCCGGGCCGCGACGAGCACGGCCCGACCGAGCCCCTCGGGCAGCCGGCCGACCACCGCGTCGGCGCCACCGAGCGAGTCGCGCGCCGGGCCGGCCACGGCCGCCGGCAAGCCGGCCGGCAGCTCGCCGGGCACCTGGGCCCGGTAGAGGGCCGTCCCCAGGCTGCCGAGCAGCGCCATCCCCAGCGCACCGCCCAGCTCGCTGCCGGACTCCAGCAGGCTCGCCGCCGTGCCCGCCCGCTCGACCGGGGCCGCGGCCATCACCACCTCGCTGACCTGCGACATCACCCCGACCGCGCCGCTGGCGTAGCACACGGCGACGGTCAGCAGCAGCCAGAGCGGCGAGTGCGGGCTCAGCAGCCCGAGGCCCGCGAAACCGAGCGCCATCAGCCCGAAGCCGCCGGCGACCACCGGCGCCCGCCCCAGCCGCTGCCCCAGCACCATCACCAGCGGGGCGACCGCGCCGACCGCCAGGCTCGGCAGCACGCTCCACAGGGCGGCGCTCAAGGTGCTCAGACCGAGCACCAGTTGGAGGTACTGGGTGACGAAGATGGCGATCCCGACCAGCCCGAACATGGCCAGCAGGTTCAGCCCGACCGCGCCGGAGAAGCCGCGGGCGCGGACCAGGGTCAGGTCGATCAGCGCGTGCGGGTGGCGGCGCTGACGGCGCACGAAGAGCGCGCCCACCAGCAGGCCGACCAGCATGGCGATCAGCGGCACGGGGTGCGGACCGTCCTGGGCGAGCTCCTTGATCCCGTAGACCAGCGGCAGGATCGCGGCCAGCGAGAGCAGGGCGCTCGGCAGGTCGAAGCGGCCGTCGCGGTGGCGGGGCGTCTCGGGCACCAGGACCGGGCCGAGCACGAGCAGCATCAGCATCGCGGGCAGGTTGATCAGGAAGACCGAGCCCCACCAGAAGTGCTCCAGCAACAGCCCGCTGAGCACCGGACCGACCGCGATCCCGCCGCTGGTGACGGCCGTCCAGACGGCGATCGCCTTGGCGCGCTGCTTGGAGTCCGGGAACAGGTTGCGGATCAGGCCCAGGGTGGAGGGCATCAGGGTGGCGCCGGCGACGCCGAGCACGGCCCGGGCGCCGATCAGGGTGGCCGCGCTGTCGGCGTAGGCGGCCAAGGTGGAGGCGGCGCCGAAGGCCAGCGCGCCGGTCAGCAGCAGCCGGCGGCGGCCGATCCGGTCACCGAGCGCGCCCATGGTGATCAGCAGGCCGGCGAGGACGAAGCCGTAGATGTCGAAGATCCACAGCTGCTGGGTGCTGCTGGGGTGCAGGTCCTGGCTGATGAACGGCACCGCGAAGTAGAGCACCGAGACGTCCATCGAGACCAGCAGCAGTGGCAGCAGCAGCACGCCGAGCGCGATCCAGGCCCGGCGGCCGGCCGGTGGGGCGGCGGGTGGTGCGGCGGCGGTGCGGTCCAGCGTGTCCATCCGATTCCCCCGGGGAGAGTGCGGCGAGGCATGAGGCGTACGGCGTACGCGCTTCGATGCGTACAGAGTACGCATAGTGCAGTGCGGCACGCAACAGGCAGACCTCAAGCGGCTTCTGCGAACCCCCGCTGGGCAATCGCTCAGCGCACTAGTACACTCGGTGAGAAGCGTCCGCCGACCGACCAGGAGACCCCGTGCCCGCCGCCGATGTGCCGCCCTACCTGCGGATCGCCGCCGACCTGCGCGGGCGGATCGCCGCCGGCGCGCTGCGCCCGGGCGACCGGGTGCCGTCGACCCGCGGGATCACGCAGGAGTGGGGAGTGGCGATGGCCACCGCGACCAAGGTGCTGGCGGTGCTGCGGCAGGAGGGGCTGGTCGAGTCCCGCCCGGGGGTGGGGACGGTGGTCGCCGAGGGGGCGGACGGGGATGGCGGCCCCGGCGCGCCCGTACCGCCCGTGACCGAGCCCGCCGAGCCCGCTCCCGCAGCGGCCCCCGCCCCGGCGCCCGCGCGCGCCCGGCGGCGTGAACCGCGCGCCGGCGACCCGGGGCTGAACCGCGAGCGGATCGTCCAGGCCGCCATCGCCGTGGCGGACGCCGAGGGCCTGGCGCCGCTCTCGATGCGCCGGGTCGCCGCCGAACTGGGCGTCGCCACCATGGCCCTGTACCGCCATGTGCCGAGCAAGGAGGAGCTGGTCGACCTGATGGCCGACGCGGTACTGCTCAGCACTCCGCTCCCGGCGGCCACCCTCACCGGCTGGCGCCCCCGACTGGCCGCGCTCGCCCGGGTGCAGTGGTCCCTCTACCGCCGCCACCCCTGGCTGGCCCGGTCCATCTCGCTCACCCGCCCCGTCCCGCTGCCCGGCGCCCTGCGGCACGGCGAGTTCGTGCTCGACACCGTGGCACCGTTCGAACTGCCGCCCACCACGCAGCTCTACCTGCACATCATGTTCTTCGCCGTCATCCGCGGCATCGCCGTCAACCTGGAACTCCAGTCCCAGGAAGGGGAGATGACCGACGAGGAGTGGATGGCCTCGCAGGAGGGCGTGCTGCTCAGCACGCTCGCCAGTGGCGAGTTCCCGCGCTTCGGCAGCCTGATGGGGCAGTTGGACTCCGCCACCGGCGAGGAGGACTTCGACCTCGATCTCGACCAGCTCTTCGAGTTCGTCCTGGCGCGCCTGCTCGACGGCCTGACCCTGCTCTTCGAACCGCCGGCCGGCTGAGCCCCCCGTCGGCCGGGATCCCGCCGGACGCGGACCGCTCACCCGGGCGGCGGCGGACCGCTTGCCGGGCTCCGGTACCCGGCCGAGGCTGGCCGGGTACCAGCCCCCGAGCCCCGGAGAGCCGCCGTGACCTCCTCCCCCGTCCCCTTCCGCCCGTACGGCACCCGGCTGCCCGACGAGTCACCGCAGTACACCCGGGCCCGCGAGGAACTCCGGCTTTCCGAAGTGGAGTTGATGCGCCAACGGGAGCGGGTGGCGCAGCGGCGGCGGGAGTTGCCACCCGGCCCGGCGGTCGAGGACCACACCTTCCTGGAGGGGCCGCCCTGGCTGGACCAGGACGACGGGCCGGTGCGGCCGGTGCGGCTCAGCGAGCTGTTCACCGCACCCGGACGCGCGCTGGTGGTCTACCAGTTCATGTACGGCAAGCTGCAGCAGAGCCCGTGCCCGATGTGCACCATGTGGCTCGACGGCTTCAACGCGGTCGCCCACCACCTGACCCGCACCGCCGACTTCGCCGTGGTGGCCGCCGCCGATCCCCAGCAGTTGCGCGCGCACGCCCGGCGGCGCGGCTGGGAGCGGCTTCGGCTGCTCAGCTGCGGGGCCGGCACCTTCAAGTACGACCTGGGCAGCGAGGACGCGGCAGGCAACCAGGACTCCACGGTCTCGGTCTTCACCAAGGACGCGGACGGCACGCTGCGCCACCAGTACTCCGCCCGCCCGGCACTGGCCGACGACATCGAGGAGCGCGGCATCGACCTGCTGTCGCCCGTCTGGCACCTGCTGGACCTGACCCCGGGTGGGCGCGGCGACTGGTACCCCGGGCTGGACTACTGACGGGCCCGGTTCATCTGTTGGCGCTCGGCGACCCCGCCCTTATACGCTGTACAGGCCTTATACGCCGTACAGGAAGGTGCCGCCTCCCCCATGCCCCGAACCGACCGCAGGCCCGACCGGTGGGTGATCCTCACCGTGATCTGCCTCGCCCAGCTCGTCGTGGTGCTCGACAACACCATCCTCAACGTCGCCGTCCCCTCGCTCACCAAGGAGTTGGGCGCGACCACCGCGCAGACCCAGTGGGTGGTCGGCGCCTACTCACTCGCCCAGGCCGGCCTGCTGATCGCCGCCGGCGGGCTGGCCGACCGGTACGGCCGCAAGCGGGTCCAGTTGCTCGGCCTTGCGGTCTTCGGGGTCGGCTCGCTCGGCGCCGCGCTGGCCGGCACCCCTGGTCAGCTGATCGCCGCCCGCGCGGGCATGGGGGTCGGCGGCAGCCTGCTGCTGGCCACCAGCCTGGCCATCGTGGTGCGCGTCTTCGACGCCGAGGAGCAGCCCAGAGCGATCGCCGTCTGGAGCGCGATCGCCTCCCTGGGCTTCGCGCTCGGACCGGTGACAGGCGGCGCGCTGCTCGCCCAGTTCTGGTGGGGCTCGGTCTTCCTGGTCAACCTGCCGGTCGCCGCGCTCGGCCTGCTCGCGGTGGCGCGCCTGGTCCCCGAGTCCAAGGACCCGCGCGGGGCGCGCCCCGACCTGCTCGGCGCCGCGCTCTCCACGGCCGGCCTGGTCGGCGTGGTGTACGCGGTGATCCAGGGCCCGGGCAGCGGCTGGACCGCCCCGGGGACGCTGCTCGCCGGCGGCCTCGGCCTGCTCATGCTGCTGCTCTTCCTGCTCTGGGAGCGCCGGATCGAGCACCCGCTGCTGGACCTGGCGTTCTTCCGCGACCCCCGGTTCCGCGGCGCGGTCTCAGGCGGCGTGCTGGTCAGCTTCGGGATGGGCGGCTCGCTCTTCCTGCTCACCGAGCACCTGCAGTTCGTACTGGGCTACGACCCGCTCTCGGCCGGTCTGCGCACCGCCCCGATGGCCCTGACCATCGTCGCGCTCAACCTGACCGGGACCGGGGTACGGCTGACCACGCGGCTCGGGCTCAGGCCACCCGCCGCCATCGCCGCGGGACTGGCCCTACTGGCAGCCGGACTGGCCGCGATCGCCCTCTTCGGACGCCACGACTCCTACCCGGGCGTGCTGCTCGGCCTGGTGCTGATGGGCATCGGCGTGGCCTTCGCGCAGCCCGCGATGGCCGTCTCGGTGATGGGCTCGATCCCGCCGGAGAAGGCCGGGGTCGGCTCCGGCCTGATGGGCACGCTCAGCGAACTGGGCAACTCGCTCGGCGTCGCCGTGCTGGGCGCCGTACTCACCGCCGGGTTCGCCGGCCGGCTGCCGGCGCGGCTGCCACCGGCCGCGGCCCGCTCGCTGCCCGCCGCGCTCGACGCGGCGGGGCCCGGCGCCGCCGAGCGGGTCCGCGCCGCCTTCACCGACAGCCTGACCAGCAGCCAGCTGATCGGCGCGGTCGCGGTGCTGCTCGGCGGCCTCCTGGCCGGCTGGCTGCTCAGCCGGGCCGGCGGCCGGCCCGCGGCACCCGCCATCCCGGCGCAACCGGCCGACGCGGCCGGAGCGGCCGGAGCGGCGGCCCAGGCGGGCTGACCGCGGGTGCCCCGGCACCGGGGCGCGCCCCGGTGCCGGTGGTGGGGCGCGCCGCTTACGATCACTGCACGGTCCGCCACCCAGCGGCCGCGCAGCAATGAGGTGAAGGACAGCGCATGGCCGACAAGCCCCGCGACCCGGCGGTCAGCATCTGGGTGAAGCCGCCCAGGACCCGCAAGCACGGAGCCGCCCCCAGCGGCCTGAGCCGGGACCGGATCGTCGGCGCCACGGTGGACCTGCTGGACGCGGACGGTGTGCAGGCCTTCTCCATGCGCAGACTGGCGGCCACCCTCGACGTCACCGCGATGTCGGTCTACTGGTACCTCGACACCAAGGACGAACTGCTCGAACTCGCCCTGGACGACGTCCTCGGCCGGATGGCCGTCGCCCCGCCGACGGACCACGACAACTGGCGCGAGCAGCTGCGCACCCTGGCACACGAGTACCGCCGCTGCTTCCAGCAGCACCCCTGGGCCGCCCAACTGGCAGGCCAGTTCCTGCCGCTGGGCCCCAACGCGCTGCTCTTGTCGACCAGTGCCATCGACGCCATCACCCGCACCGGCCTCACTCCCGACCGGCTGGGCGCCGCGCTCGGACTGATCTTCGAGTACACCTACGGCTTCGCCCTGCTCGAATCCCAGTGGCTGGTCCGGGTCCGCAGCTCCGGCCTGCCCGAGGAGGAGTTCCACAAGGTCGTCCACGGCCTCGTCGAGCAGGCCGACACCCGCTACGCCGAGCACGCGGAACTCATCGACGCCGTCGGCCACAACTCCGCCGCCGCTCGCGACCGCCGCTTCGCCCAGGGTTTGGACCTCGCCCTCGCGGGCATCGACGCCACCATCGCCGGCGCCCCGGGCACGCGGTAGCGGCGCGGCCGCGGAGACGGCATCGTCCACCGCGAGCGCGTCGTCGGCCTGGACGCGGCTACCATCGGCTGCAGGAGTGCCGCGCGGATCGACCCCGCCGGGCCCCGCACCCGGTGGCGCTGCGCTGACGACCTCGGAGGAGGCAACACCCATGACCACCGAGCAGACCACCCGCGACGCCGTTCGACGCGTCCTGGGAGACGTGCACACCGAGGTCACCGAGTTCCCCGGCGGCAACGTGGCGATCGCCGTCAGTGGCGCCGCGCACTCGGCCACCATCGACGGCCACCCCGACACCGGCTACGGCTGGACCACCGACCCCGGGGAGGACGACGGCTGCACCGGACACGAACGGATCGCGGCCACCCTGGACGACGCCCTCGCCGCGGTGCGGGCGGCCTTCACGGCGCGCTGACCGCCCGGGCGGCGTCCGAGGTCCGGCGTCCGGCGTCCGAGCCGTGTTCGACGGGGAGGTGACCGCTCGCACCCAGGGGAGCGGGGGAGCGGGTAGGTTGATGAGCGCCGGACGCCCGCGAGCGGCCCGATCAACGTCGACGGAGGAGTGCCGCATTGGGCGAGCGGTCGGACGGCTGGATCCGCGTGCCGGTCGGCGATGACTCGCGCAGCTGGGCTACTCGCGGACGGTGCAGGCGAGTTCTGCTGGTCGTACACAACGTGA
Organism: Kitasatospora sp. NBC_01287; assembly: GCF_026340565.1. Lineage (NCBI taxonomy): Bacteria > Bacillati > Actinomycetota > Actinomycetes > Kitasatosporales > Streptomycetaceae > Kitasatospora > Kitasatospora sp. NBC_01287. The sequence goes on along the minus strand of NZ_JAPEPB010000001.1, from coordinate 6,478,684 downwards.
CGGCTGCGACGCGCCTGCTCGATGTCATCCCGCTCTTCCGCGACGACCTGCGCGTCCAACTGCTGGCCGGCTGCACGGGATCGTCGCCGTTCCAGTCGGGCGTCGCGGATCTGCTGGCGTCGGTCGGGGTGCCGGTCCTCCCCTGGGAGCAGGCCGTACGGGTCCCGGTCGACCTGGCGATATCGGCCAGCTTCGGCGGCCAACTCGGCTCCATTGAGGGGAAGTTGGCTGTCCTTTCGCACGGCGTCGGATACAATAAGAGGCTCCGGACACCGGACACCGGACACCGGACACCGGACACCGGACACCGGACACCGGACACCGGACACCGGACACCGGTCTTCGGCCTCGCCCCGGAGTGGCTGCTCGCCGACGGCGCCCCGATCGCGGACGCGATGGTGCTCTCCCACCCCGAGCAGCTCGACCGGCTGCGCGAGGCCTGCCCCGAAGCGGTCCCCACCGCTGTGCTGGGCGGCGACCCGTGCTTCGACCGGATCCTGGCCGCCCGCCGCTACCGCGAGCGGTACCGGCGCGCGCTGGGTGTGCGGCCGGGGCAGCGGCTCGTCCTGCTCAACTCCACCTGGAACCCGACCTCGCTCTTCGGTGACGGCGGCCCGGCGGACGTACTGCCGCTCCTGCTCCCCCGGTTGACCGAGGAGCTGCCGGTCGACGAGTACCGCCTCGCCGCCGTGCTGCACCCCAACATCTGGCACGGCCACGGCGCCGGCCAGATCCGCCTGTGGCTCGACCGGGCACGCCGGGCCGGCCTGACCCTGATCGACCCGCTGGACGGCTGGCGCCAGGCGCTGATCGCCGCCGACCTCGTGCTCGGCGACTTCGGCTCGGTCTCCTACTACGCCGCGGCCCTGGGCACACCCGTACTGCTCGGCGCGGCGCCACTGGAGGCACTCGGCACCGACTCCCCGGTGGCCGACTTCGTGCGGCGGGCACCCCGGCTGGACCCCTTCGCCGCGCTGCTCCCGCAGCTGGCGAACGCCGTCCGCGAGCATCTCCCGGTCCCGGGCCCGGCGGAGCTGACCAGTTCGGCCCCCGGGCAGTCCGCCGGGCTGCTGCGGGAGCTCTTCTACCGCCTGATCGGCATCCCCGAGCCGGCCGGAGCGGCGGTGCTGGACCCGCTCCCCCTGCCGCCCCACGAGCCGGCGGCGCGCACCGCGCCGCTGCGGGTGCTGACCCGAGTGATCGGCGGAGCCGACGGCCCCCTGATCGGCCTGCACCGCTACGCCGACCCGCGACACGAGCCGCAGGGCCACGGCGAAGGCCATCTGGCCGTGCCCGAGGACACCCTCGACCCGGGCGTGCTCGCGCTGGCCGACGTGATCCTGCGCCACGGACCCGCCCACGACCCGCGCCTGGGCCACCCGGCCGAGTGGGCCACCGAGGTCCTGGAGCAGTACCCCTCCTGCACTCTGGCGGCCTACCTCACCGAGCCGGGCAGCTGCACAGCACTGCACCGCGACGGCACGCTGTACCGCCTGACCGCCGACCCGGCCGGCGCCGACCCGGCCGCGCACGCCTCCGCGCTGCTCGCCTGGCTGGGCTCCGGCCGAGCCGCGACTCCCGACCTGGAGTTGACCGTGCGCACCGGGGCGGGCTGCGACCGGGTCCGGGTCACCGCAGTGCTTCCTGGCAACGCCGACGCAGCACGCCGAGGTCGATGAGGTGGACGTCCGCCCGCTCCCCGGCGAGGATCGCGGCGGCCTCCTCGATCAGGCTCAGCGCCTCGGCGGGGCGTCCGGCCAGCAGGCGGGTCTCGGCGAGGTCGCTGAGCGTGCGGGCGGCGTTGTACTGCTCACCGCCCTCGCCGCCCTCGCCGCCGCGGAAGAACGCCAGCGCGCCGGTGAGCAGGTCATCGGCCTGCGCCAGATCTCCCAGCCCGCGTCGCGCCCGCCCGCAGTGGCGTTGGAGCAAGGCCCGGGCCCGCGGCAGGTCCTGGGCACCCGGATCGCCCTCGGCGATGCCGTCCAGCACCTGGCCGGCATCGTCGAAGCAGGCCAGCGCGGCCCGGAACCGCCACTGCCGCAGGCGCAGCAGGCCCAGCGACTCCAGCGCCGTTGCCTGGCCCACCAGTTGGCCAGTCGCCCGGGCGGCGTCGGCGGCCGCGAGCAGCTGGACCTCGGCCTCGTCGTAGAGCTGCGCCTCCATCAGGCCGAAAGCGAGCTGGGTGTGCATCCGCGCGACCATCCGCGGATCGAGATCGCGCAGCAGGCCCGCGGCCCGGGCTCCGGACCGCAGAGCGGGGAGCATGAGGTCGATCTGACCGGCTTTCAACTGAACTGCCCAGAGCGCCTCGACCAGCTGGCAGACGGTGTCCGGGTCCCCCAACTCCTCGGCGGCGCGCACCGCTTCGAGGAGGTTCCCCAGCTCCGCTCCCAGAGCTTCGAGGGCCGCTCCCTCCCCCTCGTACCGGCCCGGGCCGAGCTGCGAGAAGAGGGGTCCGACGTGCCAGCGCTTGGGCAGCGCCGCGTAGTCCGCCTGGACCGCGAAGCGCAGGTAGCGCTCGATGGCCCCGGCCGTCGCCGCGAGCCGGGCCGCCGGGCCCACCTCCCGCAGCGCCTCCTGCTCGGCATGCGCGCGCGCCGCCGGACGGTAGCGGAAGCGGCCGGCGGCGGTCTGCTCCAGCAGGCCCAGATCGGTGAGTTCGGCGAGCATCCGCGCCGCCTGATCGCGCGGCACCCCGGCGGCCGCCGCCGCCGAGGCGACGCCGATGGCGGGCCACGGGCGCAGCGCGTTGCACCGGTAGAAGGAGGCGAGGCGCGGGTCGAACTCCCGGTAGCGGTCCTCGATGGCGGCCCGCACCGGGTCCACCGCGGCGGCACCGTTCCGCGCCGGCGGCACTGCGGTGAGGTACTGGGCGGCCGACCGCAGCGCGAACGGAGAACCGGCGCAGCGCTCCAGCACGGCGGGCAGGGTGGCGCGGGCCGCGGCGACCGCCTGCTTGCCCGCCAGGTCGGTGAGCAGGCGCTTGGCATCCCGGTCGGGCAGCGGCCCGACCTCGATCAGCACCGCCTCCAGCCCCGTCAGGGGGCGGCGGGCGATCACCACGGTGAACACCCCCGGGGCGGTTGTGATCAGCGGGCGGACCTGGGCGGCGGACTGGGCGTGATCCAGGACCACCAGCAGGCGCCGCTCGGCGAGCAGTGTGCGGTAGAGATCGACCCGGTCCTCCAGCACGGGCGGGATCCGCGGGTCGGGCACGCCCAGCCGACTCAGGAAGTACCGCAGGACAACGGTCGGTTCGGGCGAGGAACCCAGCGAGCCACCGCGCAGGTCGGCGTAGAGCTGACCGTCGGGGAAGCGCTCGACCTCCCGGTGGCCGAAGTGGACGGCCAGTGCGGTGGTCCCGATCAGTTCGGGCCCGACCAGCGCCGCGAGCCGACCCCGTCCGTCCGGTTTGCGCGCCGCCTCGCGCTCAAGGGCGGCCAACTGCCTCGCACGGTCGGTGAAGAAGCGGGCCGACGGCGGGAGCAGCGCCGGCACGCCGTGACCGACCGGACCGCCCACCGCGCCCTGAGCGCCCATCCACTGCGCCAGCACCCGGGCCTGCTCAGGTTCCTGTCGCACCCGCTCCACGATCAGCGCGGCCAACTCGGCCCGCTCCCTGGCCCCGGCGGGCGCCGGAACCTCTCGGCCGAACACCCGCCGGACCACTGCGCCGAAGGACTCGTAGACCGCCTTGCCCGCCTCCGTGGCCATGCTCGCGCTCATCGCGCTCAGCACCCCCGTGACCGCCGTGACCGACAGCGGATCCACCACGCCCCACCCCCTGGTCCGTCGGCGATGCCGACCACCACTGCGCCACACCTGTGTCGCCCCAACCGTAGCCCGCCGAGGCCCTCCTGTCCGGTAACCCCGGACCGGCCCGGTCGGCCGCGGTCTTGCCGCCCGCCCGGTCGGCATGCTGACGTTGGGTCAGGACGCGTGCGAGGGGGATGCATGGACGAGCTGACAGTCAAGCCGTGGCGGGCACCGGGCAAGGAGCGGTTGTACGTGAACAGGCCAGGCGCGCGCGGGGCGTCGATCGCCTGGCTCGACTGCCGGACCGGAGTGGTCACCCTTGAGGGGCCCGCTCTTGGGAACGCGGTCCTGGAAGCCGCGGCGCTGGCGAAGATCGAGGCATGGTGCCAAGCCTCCGGACGGCCGATCCCGCCCCGCACCGTGCGGGGCCAGGCGGCCACGCAGCCTGCTCAGCCATCCAGGCCGCCCATGCCTCCCACGCCCCCGGCACCCCCGGCGCCCCCAGCACCCCCAGCACCCCCAGCACCCCCAGCACCCCCAGCACCCCCAGCAAGCGTGCCGTTCCTGCCGTCGATGCGAGCAGAGGACGATCTCGCGCGCAATCTCCCCGGCGCGGGCCTGGAGAGCCTGGTCCGGGCGGGCGAACAGAAGTTCAAACTGCCGGTCCGCCTGATGGCCAGACTTGTCGGCGATCGTCTCGGCGACCCTGCCACGCTCAGAGGCCTGGAGGGGGAGCAGATCGTGGGTGCCGCACTTGTCGCACTGCAGAGAGTCGGGTGGAAGGTGCTGCATGGAATCCCGCTGCCGAGCGGCTCGGACATCGACCACCTGGTGATCGGTCCGCCGGGCGTCTTCACCGTCAACTCGAAGCACCATGCGGGCGCCTCCGTGTGGGTGGGCGGCAACACCGTGAAGGTCAACCGGATCGGCTACCCGTACCTGGCGAACTCGGAGTTCGAAGCAGCGCGAACAGCCGGACTGCTGACGGAGTGGTGCGGGTTCGCGGTCCCCGTGCACCCCGTCATCGCGATGGTGGGCGTTCGCGGGATCACCCGAGCGGGCACGCCCGCGGTGACCGTCATCGCCGGCGAGGAGATCGCATCGGCCCTGTCGACCTGGCCCGCGATGCTCTCTCCGAACCAGGTGGAGCGCGCCCACACCGTCGCGCGGCACGCCCAGGTCTGGCGCCACGTGGGCAAGGGCGGCAGGGCGAAGGCCCGCTGAGGCGGGCGCCCCCCACTCCCCCCGATCTCCCCCCGATCTCCCCTGCCGGTCAGCTCGGCCTGACCAGGAGCGAGCGGAAGTCCTCCGAGGACCGGGCCAGTTCCTCGAAGGTGCCGTGGCTCACCACGCGTCCGGCGTCCATCACCACGATCTGGTCGGCGGCCTCGAGAACCGACAGGCGGTGGGCCACCACGATCATCGTGTGGTCGCGACGTGACAGGGCTTCGAAGATGCCCGCCTCCGTGCTGGCGTCGAGTGCGCTGGTCGCTTCGTCAAGGATCAGCAGTCGAGGATCCCTGATCAGGGCCCTGGCGAGCGCGATGCGCTGGCGCTGGCCGCCGGACAGCCCCAGGCCTCCGGGGCCCAGGAGGGTGGCGTACCGCATCGGCAGTCGGGAGATGTCCTCGTGGATCCCGGCCGCCTGCGCCGCGGCGTGCAACTGCTCCTTGCCGACGCCGGGAAGCGCGTATCCGATGTTCTCCCTGATGGTCCCGGAGAAGATCCGGGAGTCCTGGGAGACGTACGCCAGGTTCCGTCTGAGCGCGACCGGGTCGAGCCGGCTCAGCGGTACCCCGTCGATCAGCACCTCGCCGCCTGCCGGGCTCTGCAGACCGGCCAGTATCGAGGCCAGGGTGGACTTTCCGGAACCGGATCGCCCCAGGACGGCGACGAACGCTCCGGGCTCGATGCGCAGGTCGATGTCGGTGAGCGTCGGCGTCCGGCTCCCGGGGTAGGCGAAGCTCAGCTTTCTGGTCTCGATCGTGCCCCCGATGTCGTAGTCCGGGACGGTCCCGAGTTGACGTGCCTCCGGCTCGTGCTCCAACACGTCAGCCAGCCGGGCCAGCGAAGCCCCGAGGCCGGCGGCCTGCAGCGCGTTCTGGATCAGGTTGGACAGCGGGATGAAGACGCCCGTGGCCAGGGCGGTGAAGCCGACGGCCTTGCTGAGCGAGATCTCGCCGGCCGAGACCCGCAGGTACCCCACGAGCAGGACCGCGATGGGCGCCAGGAACTGCAGCGTGACGCTCAGGGTCGATCCGAAGGCCTGGCTACGCCGACTGCGGTTGCGGGCGTTGATCTCCTCCACCAGGCTGTGGCTCCAACGCTCGCAGGCGATGTCCTCCAGGCCCGACGCCTTGAGCGTCTGCAGGCCGTCCAACAGCTCCTGAAGGCCGCCCTCTGCCACTGACTGCTGTTCGAGCGCCTCGGCGGAGAGGTACCGCTGCCGCTTCCAGAAGATGACCAGGATCAGCACCTGAAGACCGGCCAGCACCATGGTCACGAGCGCGAACCCGCTGTCCGCGACCAGCAGCAGGGTGAGATAGACCAGCACCATCGAGCCGTCGACCATGGCCGACAGCGTGGTCCCGGTGAGCACCTGCCTGACGGCCGTGCTGGTCCTGACCCGCATTCCCAGATCACCCGGGTTGCGTCTGGTGAAGTACTCGTAGGGCAGCGACAGCAGATGTGCCAGGATGCCCAGGGTCACCTTCTTGTCGGCCATCGACTGGAGCGAGACGAGGCTCACCGCACGCGCCAGCTGCAGACAGCCGAAGACCGCGGCTGCCGCACCCGCCAGGAACACCAGCAGGGCGACGTGCGCCGGCTTCCCCGATGGCACGGCGTGCGCGACGACATAGGCCGTCGCCAGCGGAGTCGCCAGGTTGAAGAGGATCAGCAGCAGCGAGGTGCCCAGCAGCGGCAGCCAGCGCGGGTCACGGCTCAGGAAGAACCGCAGGAAGCGCCACGGACTGTGCGCGAGCCGCCTGCCGATCCGCAGTCCGGGACCGCGTCGAACCGCCAGCGGCTCCTCGAACTCCAGCGCGATCCCGGTGAACGTCTCGGCCACCGCCTCCAGGGTGAGGCGCCGCCGCCCGAAGGCCGGATCGACCACGTAGACGTGGGCCGCGGTGGCCCGCTCGAAGACCACGAAGTGGTTGAAGTTCCAGAACAGGATGCTGCCGGGCCTCAGTTGACGCAGTCCCTTGACGGACACCCTGACACCCCGCCCCGAGATCCCGTGGTTCCGGGCCGTTTCGAGCAGGGAGCGTGCCGATACGCCGTTCTGACTGATGTTCAGCTCCCGGCGCAGCGAGCGGACATCCACCTCGACACCGTGGTGGGCCAGCACGATCGCCAGGCACGTCGGGCCGCAGTCACTGCTCTCGGTCTGGTAGATGACCGGGAGCGCCGGGCGGCCCAACAGGTGTGCGACAGTGGCCTTCAGATCCGCCGGCCTCGGGACGCCGCGCCGCAGATCGGCCAGCGGACCCGGGAGCACGAGCGGGTTGCCGATCATCCGGCCGGCCGGCCGGTTCTGGAGGGCCTGCTCCCTGAACCGGGGACGGTCGGACTGGTCGCCCTGGCGGTCAGCTGTGTTCGGCATCCTGTGGCGTTTCCTCGTATCGGTTCACATCGGCCAGGGACGTCAGTCGGGCCTTGAGCGTGTCGGCGACGGCTCGGGCGCTCGGTTCGGGAATCCGTCCGCTGTCGAGCGCGAGGACGAGACCGAGTTGGTCGGGCCGACTGGCGACCCGAAGATCGATCGGCGCCAACTGCCTTCGCCACTGGGGCTTGTAGAATCCCTGGTCGACCCGGATGGCGCCGTCACCCGGCCGGCTGCGCAGCGGCGCGAGCCGCGCGTAGGTGATCCACAGATTGCTCGCGGAGCCCCTGCCGAGCCAGTCGCTGCTGTCCGGTCCGATGCGCTCCAGCGCGCCGGCCGTGACGTGCCGGTGCCGCAGTACCTCGAACGACTCCTGCCTGACCCGGTCCAGCAGTTCGGCCGTCGACGCGGACCGCCTCAGGGTCAGCGGGAGTCCCAGGTCGAACATCCCGAGGACGCCGCGTTCCGCGGCGCCGCGGGTGTCGATCGGGGTCGACAGGGAGATGGTGTCCTGCGGCGTGTACTGGAAGATCGCCGCGGCGAACGCGCCCTGGATCAACTGGAGTTCCGTGCAGTTCGACCGACGTGCGGCGGCACGCAGCGCCGACAGCCGCGGCCCGGCGAGCTGGAACGAGGCCTCGACGGCCTCGCAGTCCGCGAGCGGGCCGGGCGGGCGGGCGGCGGTGAAGCCGCAGGCGCGTGCCTCCCGCAACCTCTCACGCCAGAACTCCGTCAGCGCGTCGTCGCCCGCCCGGAGGTCTCGTGCCTGGTGCGCCCGGGCGGCCGCGGCGAACGAACCGGTCAGCCGGTCCGGTGCGGGAGAGCCGCTGTCGACGCGGTGGTGGTAGAACTGCCAGAGATCCCGGGTGAAGATCGCATGCGTGGCACTGTCCACGGCCTGGTGAGCGAAGGTCGCCAGGAACGCGTGGAGGCCGGCGGTGTGGCTGAGGAGCCGGAACCGGAACGGATAGCTGTCCGACAGATCCCAGGGACGGTTCATGTCGAGGGCCGCGACCTGACGGACGAAGCGGGTGAACCGCTCCTCCGAGGGGGCCGAGACACGTTGGAGCCGAACTGTCGATGGTTCCGGGGGGAGTTCGCGGATCCACTGGTACGGTTCCCCGTCCGACCGGGCACCGAAGGCGATCCGCAGCGCGTCATGCCGCTCGACGGTGTCCCGCAGGGCGGCGGTGAAGGCATCGGTGTCGAGGTCGCCGACGAGGCGCGCCGAGAGCGCGACCGTGGATCTCAGCTCCGGCTGCCGCGACAACGAGTCGTGCAGCAGCCTCTGGGACAGCGTGAGCGGTATCGCCGAGTCCTCCGTCAACTGCCGCATGGACCTGCTCTCCAATCCGCTCCCGCATCAGGGCTGGCGCCTTCCGCAGGAGAAGGCGCCAGCCCTCGTTCAGCTCGATGTCCCCGTCATTACGGGAACTTCACGGAGCCGTTGATAGCCAAACCACCGCCGACGATGTCGTCGAGCGCGCCGTCCTCGATGGTCTCGAGGTCGATGAACTCCTCATCGAAGATCTCCATACTGTTCACCTCCGTCAAGCTAGTCATGGAATGAGGGAAGCCATTCGTCGGTCCTACCGGGAGCGGGATCGCCGAATGGACACTCAGGTGCGCCCGGCCTTCGATCTGATCGGCCTGATCAGCGTGGCCAGCTTTCTGATCGTCAGGTCGGCGTTCACGTCAGCGAAGTCGAGCCCCACACCGTAGGTCTCGGAAAGGTGCTCGATGAGCTCCACGATGCCGAGGGAATCGCCCCCCGACTCCCAGAAGTCGTCGAGGACCCCTGCCTGCTGGACACCGAGGATCGCTGACCAGATGTCGGCCAGTGCGGTCTCGAGGTCGTCCGAAGGGGCTTCGAAGACATAGGTCGCCAGGGCCGGCCTTCCGTGGACGGGCTCAGGGTCCGACGGGCACCAGCCGACCGCCGGCCAGCGCAGGCCTCCGGTGAAGACCACGCGCTTCGGATTCACGCCGTAGCAGCGGCGGAACTTCTGCCGCACCTCGGGCCCCGACCGGACTCCGTCGGTCGACACGTAGAGCGAGAGCTCGACATCGCCCGCGACCGCCGCGCCGAGGATGTCCGGACAGGACGTCCGGAACAGTACCGCGTCACGGGCATCACTGAAGGCTGCCACGATTCAATCCCTCCTCCACCATTGACTCGAGCTTGATCCGATTGACCTTGCCCAGTTCGGAGCGCGGAATGTCGGCCACCTGGACGAACCAGTCGGGTCGTTCGTGGACGGCCAGCCGGTCCGCGCAGTGGCGCGCGAGTTCCCTCAGGTCCGCCGCGACCCCGGGGCGGACGACGACGACCGCCGTGATGGCCTCGGCGGTGCCGTGCCGCAGACACTCGGCGTCCAGTACGGCGGGGTGGGTTCGCAGCACGGCCGAGGTGCGGCCCAGCCATGCGGTCTCGTTGTTCACGCTCACGCCGTTGGCGGCCCGGTCATGGATGAACAGGAAGCCGTCCTCGTCGACCCAGCCCATGTCACCGAGGCTGATGAAGCCGTCCGGGGTCGACCTCAGCCAGCCGGCCCGGTTCCGGTCGACCGCCGGTGCTCCGAGGCGGCGCAGGTAGATCCGACCGAGCTCTCCGGGCTTGGCCTCCTGCCCGTGCTCGTCGACGATCCGGATCCGGGTCATCACCCCACGGCCGACCGAACCCGGTCGCACCTCCCAGTCGGTACCCCGGATGACGGTCACGCCGACCCCCTCGGTGCCGCCGTACATCTCGTAGAGGCGTTCGGGCCCCAGCGCGGCCAGCCAGGCCCTCTTCAGCTCCGCCGGGCACGGCAGCGCGGTGTGGACGACGGCGCGCAGGCTGTCGAAATCGGCAGGGCGCTCCAACGCGACCGGCAGCAGGCGCTGGAGGTGGACCGGCGTCAGCATCATCCAGTCGACCCGGTGTTCGGCGATGGCGGCCGCGATGTCCTGCGGGGCGAGCCCGGTGCCCAGCACCAGCCGGTTCTCGTCCAGCACACCCTGGACGAGGGCCGAGAACGGCGCTATGTGACTGAGCGGCAGGACGAGCAGTTGGTTCTGGCCGCTCCGCCATCCGCAGGTCCGGAACACGGGATCGGGCACGGCGCGGGGATCGTAGTCGGCGCGCTGCCAGAAGGGCGTCAGCTTGGGGAGGCCGGTCGAACCGCTGGTGGCCAGCAGATGCGTCGGCGCGGCGGTGTAGCGCCTGCTCGTCCAGGAGGCGATCTCGCCCAGGCCCGGCGAGCCACCGGGGTCCAGGAGTACCGCCGTGACGGAGTCGGCCCGACCGGTGCGCAGCCCGGCTGCTCCGAGGGCCTCCTCGAACAGTTCCCGGTCGATCCGCGCGGGGTAGGGAAATACCGTGACGCCGGCGCACAGTGCCGCGAGCACGACCGTGGCCGTCCTGATGGTGTTCGTCGCGGGGTGGCAGATCACGGCGTCGTCGCCCAGCCGGGCCGCCATCTCGCCGGCCAGGCCCAGCACCTCCTCGGCCAACGCCCCGGCGGTCATCACCACCGGCGGTTCACCCGGGACCAGTTCGACCAGTGCCACGCGAGCAGGGGCCCGGTCGGCCATCTCGGCCAGCCTGGCGGCGAGCGGCTGCCCCGCGCGACTGCCCCCCATCGAATCCTCCAAATTCGGCTGAATGGTGTGCGAATGCCGTGGATACGGGATGGTTGACCATTCCCCTGGCACATTGCGATCCCCCGCACCCGCCATCAGAAGCGTGTCACGCCGCTGATTTCACGTCAAGGTCTTTAAGGCGGAGTCGAGTTGACCACAGTTGGTAGACAGAAGGCATTTTAGGATGCGTCATCCGTCGCACGCGATCAACTTTCCGACGAGATGCCCATGGCCTGCTCGTACGCCCGCCGCACCGACTCCGGCTGGCCGGCCTGCAGGGCGTAGTAGCTGCCCTCGTCCGTCTTCCAACGACCGATTCGCTCCTGCTGCAGCTCGTAGAACTCGCGGTCGGGTCCGTTGACGAACCGCTCACGACGAAAGACCGGCAGTCCGATGCACTCGTTCGCCGCCGGGTCGCGAACGATTCCGGCCGGGTCCTCGCCCTGCTGGACCCGCTCGATGTCGGCGAACAGCCGTCTGCGCAGCATGATGATTCCCTCATCGCTGCGACCCAGGTGCTCCACCGTGCGATCGGCCACGACGCCTTGCCCCACCCAGGCGGCGAAGTCCTGGTTCAGGGTGTGGCTGGTGATCCACGAGCCGTCCGGGTGCCGGATGGGCCCGTACCAGGAGGGAATGCGCTCCTGGGCGAGATCCGGCATGTCGTTGGGGATCGGCGAGTACTGCCGGACGATGCTCAGCGTGGTGACGTCGTCCACCGGCACCCGCCACTCGAGGTTGCCGCCCGCGTAGAGGACGTTGGGCCACAGACAGAGGATTCCGCTGTCCTCCAGCCGGTTGCTGGGCGCGATCGGACAGTCCGGCCGCTCCCCGTCCAACTGGGTGGAGCGGGCCACGGCGATGCCGTGGTCGAACTCCTCGAACTCGATCCCCAGGTGGCGCGGACCGTACTGCGGCCGGTCCGGATCGAGCTTGCGGGCGAGCAGATTCGAGTGCAGCCACTCGAAGTGCACCGGATCGACGGCGTTCTCATGGCATTGCAGCCAGTTGCACGGCAGCTCGGAGAAGATGATCTCCACGAACCCGCGTCGCCAGGTGAGCGGCTCGAACACCGGAATCAGCGGAGCGGGAGCAGGGCCCAGATAGGCCCAGACCAGCCCGGCGAACTCCGCCGCCCGGTAGGCCTTCACCCGGACCCGGTCGCGAAACGGCCGCTCCGACTCGAACAGGTCCTCGTAAGGCTGTTGGACGCAGGCACCGGCCCGGTCGAACATCCAGCCGTGGTAGAAGCACCGCAGTCCCTCGCCCTCGACCCAGCCGTCGGCCAGATCCGCACCCCGGTGCGGGCACTGCCGCTGGACCAGTCCGTACCCGCCGTCCGAGGTCCGGTAGAGCACCAGGTCCTCGCCGAGCAGCCTGACCGGTCTGACCGGCTGCTCGTCCAACTGGCTTGCGGCGGCCACCGGATGCCAGTACCTGCGCAGCAGCTCACCCATCGGCGTGCCCGGTCCCACCCGGGTCAGGACGTTGTTCTTCTCTTCACTGAGCATCGGGAGGGATCACCGCAGTTCCTTCGTCATCGAAACCGATTCCACCCACCAGCCGGCCTGGCGGAGGTCGCGCACCAGCGCGTGCGGGTAGTCGCCGTCGGGCACGACCACGGTCGCCCTGAGATCGCGCACCCCCTCGCGCGCCAGTGTCGTCCCGATCCAGCCGGTCAGCAGCCGCGACCACCCGTGGCCACGCTGTTCGGCATCGGGCACCATCACGTCGATCAGTGAAGCCTCCGGCGCCGGGCGATGCCGGGCCTGCGTCAGCGACACCAAGGCGTGCGCCACGGGCCGGCCCCGGTGCTCCACGACATAGGACCGGAGGTTCTCGTGGTCGATGGTGTTCAACCACGACGTGACGAACTCCGTCACCCGCCGCCCCTCCACCGGCGCCGCCAGCGCCTGTACGATCGCCCGTCTCACGCAGGCCACGGCGAACCAGAGTTCGTCGTCGCGCAGGGCGCGCAGGACCGCGCCGGACCGCAGGCCCGCCGGCTCCTCACCGCCCGGCACCGCGAGCGTCTTGTGGGTGTGCAGGATCTGGTCGCGGAACCCGGCCGCGAGGAGCGCGGCGCCGAGCTGCCCAGCGCGCTCCGCCGACCCGATCTCGGCCTGCAGGCGGTCCGTCCCGGCGGGCGCCAGCCGTTCGGCCCGGCCGATGAGTTCCCCCCATTCCGGCGTGGTTGGCGGGCGGTCGGTCCCGGCCCCTTCGAGCAGTTGGAAGAACTGCCGCTCGTGGTGCCCCGTCAGCGGGTGGGTACCGTCCCGCCACAGGATCGCGTGGGTGATACCGGCGTCCCGCGCCGTGGCCACCAGGCCCTCCCCCGTCGCGTGCCGCTCCGTGAGTTCGGCGGCGACGGTACGGCGAAGGCGCGCGAACTCCTCGCCGACGCGATCCGCCTCCCGAAGTCGGCGCAGGCTTCGTTCGACGGCGAGTGCCCGCAGCGCCGCCAGGTCCTCGACGGACACCCGCCGCACCTGGAGCAGGGGCGGGACGGAGGTCATGACCCCGCCCCGTCGGCAGCCGCCGGCAAGCTGTACGCCACCTCGTCCGCGGCGGCGATCGGCGCGGTGCGCAGCGTCATGCCGCCGAGCGCGGGATGGGCGCTGCTGCCGGGCAGACCGGCCAGTCGGCGGTCCGGGTCCGGCAGGCCGTAGACGACGGCTCCGTGCCGCAGATGCCTGCGGACCGCGCTGCGCGACACCGCGTACTCGTACGACGGTCTCGCCGAGGCGGTGCGCGCCGAGCGGCGCGGCGGGGCGCTGCCTGCCGCGGTCTGTGCCAGCAACTCCCTGATGACGCCGTCCAGTAGCCGGGCGCGGCTGCTGGACCGTGCCACCACCTCCGCGAGCAGGTTCAGCCCCCGGCGCACCGGGAGCCCGCGCAACTGCCGGGCCGCGGTCGGGACGTCGGCGCCGGCGTCGATGAGATGCAGCAGGTCCAGCACATCGCGGGCGATCACGTGTTCGCGCTCGCACAGCTCGACGGCCAGGACGGTCAGCAACGAGGTCGCCGAGGGCACGGGCACGGTACGGCCGGACACCTCGGCCCGCTCCGCCCCGTCCCACACCGCGTCGTCGAGCCGTACGTGGCGAAAGACGTCGAGGCCCGGGCCGGGCATGGTCAGGTCGAGATAGACGGGATGCGGAAGCCCCTGCGCGGGCTTGCGCAGTGCGGCCGCGGCCCACCAGCCCGACGCCGATCGCCGCGCGACCACCGGGCGTCCGAGTGAGTAGCCGACGCGTTCCAGTGCGCGCAGCGCCCTGGGCAGGTCGCGGACACGCCGCAGGGCGAGGTCGATGTCACTGAACTGCCGGTCGCGGCCCGGAAAGTGCCGCTGAAGCGCGATACCCCGCAGAACCAGCGCGTCGACTCCGGCTCCGGACAAGGCATCAGCGGCTTCCACCGCAGCGCTTTCCAGGGCTTTCGCCGCGGCTCCGCAGTAGGCGATGTCGTCCGCCATGAGCGCCCGGTCCGTCAATGCGGCCAGCTGCGGGACGACCTTGTGCGCGCGGGCGGCGCGTAAAGCATCTGCCGTCACCTCGCCGAAAAGGATACTGTCGGCGATCGACGCGGTTCGTGTGGGATCGTTCACCGTCTTCACTGCAATGCCCCCCATGGTGCTCCCGGCGACCTCGGGCAGCAGAAGCCCGCGGTCCACCGGTCTCCGACCGGAGGCGCAGGGGACCGGCTACAGAGGTCCCCTGCGCCTCTGTTGGTCGCTATGACCCAGTGCCCTTCGGCCGCTTACGCGTCCTTCTTGGGCTGGTTCACGATGATCGGAATGATCAGGTAGTCCTTGCGAGCCACGGCACACCTCCCATCATGGTCGAACTGACTGCCGAATGCGGCATCTTGATGGATCGTAACCTGACTTCAGGTCAGAACGGTAGAACTTTTCGATCTCTGCGGATCATCGATCCACCGCTGGATCGCAGACGCAGCATCCCGTGTGGTCACGGCTTCCTCGAACGGGTCCGAGCAGTTCTGGATCACACAGGTCACGGCCCCGAAGCGGGTCAGGTCGGCGCCCGGATCGGCGAAGCGCGGATCGGCCGCACCCCGGACACAGAGCACCGGGATGTCCAGGGCCGCGAGTTCGGTCCGCGGCTCCAGGCGCTCCCTGGAGCGGAAGACCCGCGACGGCGCGAGTTGCTCCCCGGCTCGGACCGACGCCATGCCGGTCACCACGAACCGCACCGACTGGACCAGATCGGCCCCGATCAGCACCAGCGCCTCGGGCGCCCCGCGGTGGCCTTCCCGGCGCATCCGGGCAGCCGCCGACACGGCGGGCACGCCCCCGATGCCCACGGCGATCAGCACCTTGCGCGCGTTCGCAGCCGTTCGGCCGGCCACCCAGTCCGCGACCGCGCACACCTCCTCGGCCATCGCCTCCCAGGGAACGAGAGGCCATCGACCGCAGGCGCCGGCCAGGCCGGACCCCTCCGCGTCGAACCTGCACACGTCCATTCCGGAGACCGCCAGCCGCCGGGCGAACTCCGATGCGGTGCCGTACTTCCCGTGCCGGTCCCAGGTGAAGTCGGGCACCATCGTCGCGGCCCAACGGGATTCCCGCGCGGGGCTGTCGTGGACCAGTGACAGCGTCCTTCCGACGTCGAGGAGGTGGTGGCCGCGCTCAGCGGACGTCGTGTCAGATGATCTCATCTCAGTATCATCCATCTGTCGGGCGATCTTGATCGAGAGGGGCGAAATGCTGTTGCGGCGACTTGTGTTGATGAGGCACGGTGAGAGCGAGGGCAACCGCGCGAGCGCGGGCGACCCCATGCCCGACGAGTTCTGGTTGCGCCGTGCGGAGACCCACGCACTCACCTCCCGTGGCGCGGACCAGGCAGTGGCAGGCGGTCGGCTGTTGCGGGAGGCCGGGCTGGACCGGCACGACCTCTACCTCGTCTCGCCGATGCGGCGCGCGATGCACACCGCCGCTCTGCTGGGCCTGGCCGAGCCCGGGTGGCAGATCGCCGGCTGGCTCGCCGAACGGGCTTGGGGGCCGCGGCTGCGGACCCTCGACGCCGGGCAGCGGGAGACGTTCCTGGCCGCTGCCAGGCGGGAGTCCTCGGAGGATCCCTGGTTCTGGGTCCCCGAGGGCGGCGAGAGCCTGGCGGCGGCCGCGAGCCGGGCCTACTCCGGTCTGGCCGCGCGGATCCGGGACCGCCGAGGTGCGTCGGTGCTGGTGGTGGCGCACGGCGAGCTGATCCGGGGGCTGCGGTGCCTGCTCCAGCCCGGCCTCGATCCCGACTCGAGCGACAACACCCTGGGCAACGGTCAGTTCGTCTGCCTCGAGTGGGACACGGCCGACCCCGACCAGGTCAGGGTCCTGGACCCGGGCGGACAGTGGACCACCTGGGCCCCGGTCGGGTACGACAGCGAAGAGCTGCTGCGGCTGGCGAGCGGCCTGCAGCCGCGGGAAGGACGACCGGCATGACGGATGTCTCGAAGCGCCTGTTCGCGGTCCGGCACGGCCAGACCGAATGGAACCTGCTCGGCCGCATCCAGGGCACTCTCGACGCACCGTTGACGGCGCGGGGTGAGCGGCAGGCCGAGGACCTCGGCGACCTGATCCGGCGGCACGGGATCAGCCGCATGCGGGTCTCGCCGGCGCCACGCGCGTTGCGGACCGCCGAGATCGCCGCTGCCCGCTCCGGCCGGAACCCGTCGATCACGGTCGACGAGGGGCTTCGCGAGATGGACCTCGGCCCCTGGCAGGGTCTGACCTTCGCGGACGTGGCCGCACGCTTCCCCCAGGAGAGCAAGGCGTTCTGGGAGGCACCGCAGGACTTCGAAGCCGAAGGAGTGGAGAGCTTCGCGGCCTTCTTCACCCGGGCCCGGCAGGCCGCGTCGCAGGCCGTGGCGGCCTTCCCGGACGACGCCGACCCGGAGCCGCTGCTCCTGGTGACCCATTCCCTGACGGTGAAGGCAGCCGCGCTGTCGGTCACGGGTCACTCTCCGGCCGCGATGTGGAACACCGAGGAGATACCGAGCGGCACGTTCACGGAGCTCGTCTCCACCGGCGGCCGTTGGACGGTCGCACAGTGGGCCTCGCCGATCAACCCGGCCGGGGCGCCGGAATGACGGTGCGGCAGGTCCTGTTCCCCGCACCGGGCCGGGAGCCACTGCTGGTCACCGCACCCGACACGATCAGGCACGTGGTGGTCCTCCAGCCGGCACCGACCGAGCCACGCGCCGGCCGCTACGGTGTCTTCGCCCAGTGGTCGCGGTACTGGGCGCAACTCGGCGTGGCGACCATCGTGTCCGACCCTCCGGGTTCCGGCGACAGCCTCGTCGTGGCGGATCCCGCGGTGTGGTCCGCTCAGCGTGCGGGGGCGCTGCGCCACGCGCGGCTGATCGCACCGGGTCGACCGGTCCATGAACTGGCCCGGGGCGCCGCCTGTGCCCTGTTCGCCACGACCGGCGGAGAAGACACCGGCGGAGAGGACGAGGCCGAGGGGTCCGGCACGGTCCGCATCGCCATGTCACCGCCGACCCCGCAGGAGTGCCGCCGGGTGGCCGAGGTCCTGCGCGCCAGGCAGTCCCCGGACTCGCCCGACCAGGCGGCCGAGCCGGGCGATGCCGCCTACACGCTGGGCGCGGCGAGCCTCGGCCCGGGCCCGGGGCGCGACATCGCCGGCGTGCTCGACTGGGCCGCGAACCGGCTGGAGAGCGTGCGATGGGACCTGGAACTCCGGGTGACGCCTCGTCGACCCCGAGCGGGTTCGAGCGTGGTGTTCGGCGACGCGGACCCACTGGGCGCCCTGGAGGTCACCCGCGCGGGAATCGGCTGGGTCCTCGGAGCCGCCTTCGACGAGCTCGCCAACACTGCGAACTGGAGTTGAGACATGACTGGCATTTCCCTCTGCCTCATCGTGAGGAACGAGAGCCGACATCTCGCCGACTGCGTGGCCAGCGCCCGCGCCGAAGTGGATCGCGTGCTGATCGTGGACACCGGCTCGTCCGACGGCACCCAGGAGATCGCACGGGAACTCTCGGACGAGTTCCACGCGATCCCGTTCGAGGGCGACTTCTCCCGGGCCCGGAACTTCGTGCTCGATCGCGTCACGACCCCGTGGGTGCTCTTCCTCGACGCCGATGAGCGGCTCACCGAGAACGCGCGGCTGTCGGAGCACTGCGACGACCGCGAGGGATCCACGACCGGTGGCATGACGCTGCTGCGGTACAACTTCTTCGCCGACGGCGGCTTCTTCCCGACCAGGGAACTCAAGCTCTTCCGCGGCGGACCGGACATCCGGTACGAACGGATCGTCAACGAGAGCGTGGCGCCGTCCCTGCAGCGGGCCGGGCACGCGGTCGACGACCTCCCGGTCATCCTCAACCACTTCGGGCACTGCCGCCCACTGGCGGAGCGGACGGCGAAGGCCGAGCGCTACCTCGACCTGTTCACCAAGGCCCAGGCCGAGGACCCGGACGACGCGTTCTATCCGGCCTTCGTCGCCCTCATCAGCCGCACGCTCGGCGACTTCGCCTCCGCCGCCGAGCACATCACGCGCGCGCTCGACGCGGCGCCGGACAACCCGGTCATCCGTCTCTTCCACGGACACGTACTGCGTGCGAGCGGCTCGGCGGCCGAGGCGCTCGACGCCTACCGGGCCGGGCTGCGCATCGACCCGCGCGATCCCGCGCTACTGACCATGGCCGGCATCCAGTCGTTCGCACTCGGCGACCACGAGGAGGCGGTCGGCTACCTCCGCCGGGCCCAGCAGGCCGAGCCCGCCCTGCAGCACATCGACATCAACCTCGGGCTGATCGCCGAGGCGCAAGGGCGCTGGGCCGACGCGGTGGCGGCCTACGAGCGCGCGGCGGCCTCGAACCCGGCCTTCACCCTGCGCGGCCCGTCGAGCCTCGTCGACCGGGACTACTACTCGCTGACGCACTACGAGACGCCGTTCGGCTACCGGGGGCTGGGCTACCACCTGGCGTACGCCCGGATGATGCGGGACCGCGCATGAGGCACGCCGGGTCCCCGCACGCGGCCCCGGGTCGCGGCTCGCTGGTCACGGTCTCCGGCATCGACGGCGGCGGCAAGTCGACCCTGATCGGCGGCCTGGCCGGGCTGCTGGAGCGCGGTGGCAGGCTCGTCGAGGTCGTGACGCCACTGAAGCGGGACCCCGCGATGCTGCGTGCGCTGGCGAGCCTGCCGGCGCCGCCCGGCACCGACGGGCACTGGCCCGCCCGGCGCGAAGCCCTGGTCGCCCACCACATCGGCACCGTGCTGCTGGCGAACGCCGTCGACCTGGTCGAACCGAGGCTGGCGGCGGGCGTGGACGTGCTGTGCGACCGGTGGGTGTGGGACCACCTGGTCAGCCAGGAGTGGTTCGGCGTGGACCTGACCGGCGATCTGGACCTCTTCCGCGCCCTGCCCCGGCCGGACCTGGCCGTTCTGCTCGACCTGCCGGCCGAGGTCGCGCAGCAGCGCATCGACCGGCGCGGTGACGCGGGAGTGGGGACCGGCGAGCCGTTCCTGCGCTTCTCCCGGCAGCGCTTCCTGGACCACGCGGACCAGGACGGCCTCGTGGTGGTCGACGGCACCGCTCCGGTTGACGCCCTGCTGCGCGAGGTCCAGCGGCTCGCCGGACCGGTCCTGATCACAGGGGCGCCGAGGTGACGGCGGGTCACGAGCGCGGCGACCCCCTCAGCCGCCGCTCGGTCGTCCGGCTGGCGGTCAGCGGGCGGATGGCCGCAGGTAAGGACACCATCGCTCTCGAGGCCGCGACCCGCTGCTCCAGCGGACCGCTGGTCGTGCTCCGCTTCGGCTCCGGCATCGTCGACGAGGTCGACCGGACCGCCGCGGAGATCTCACGTGCCCAGCAGGCGGGTTCCGGTCCCCGGTCCGCGGTCCGTTCGGCGGCGCGCCTCCTCGAACTGGCCGAGGAGCAGGTCGAGCCGCTCGTCCGGCGGCTGTGGGCGGAGATCGCCGAGCACGGCGCCGGCATCATCAGGAACCGCACCGCGGCGGGGCGCGGTGCCATGCAGTACTGGGGCGTGGCTCGCCGCGCCGACGATCCGCTGGTCTGGGTCCGGTCGACGCTCGCCGCGGCCCGGGCCGCCCACGCGTCGGGGAGCAGTGTGGTGGTGCCGGACGTCCGTTCCGGGGCGGAGGCCGACGCGCTGCGCGCGGAGGGGTTCCTCCTGGTCCGGGTGAACGCGAGCGACGACACCCGGCTGCGCAGGCTGCGGCAGCGCGACGCGCTGACGCCTCCTCCGCAGGCCCTGGAACACGTGTCGGAGACCGAACTCGACGACTACCCGCACTTCGCCCTCCAGGTCGACAACGACCTGGAGAGCGAGGTCAGCCGGAGCCGGGCCGTCGAGCAGGTCGTTCGAGCGCTTCTGGAACGCATTCCCGCAGAAAACCGAGGCTGAGCTCGACCAGTCGCGCCCGCGCCGCGGGCGTCTCGAAGAGGTGCCCGCACCGCGGGATCCCCCGCGCGCTGATCCCGAGCTCCAGCAGAGCGGGGACTTCGGGCGCCACGAACGGGTCGTCCATGCCGTGGACCAACCGCACCGGCGCGCCGATCGAGGCCAGCGCGGCGCGTGGCCGCAGCGCGGCGCGCTCGGCGAGGTAGGCGGTGCTCAGGTGGAATTCGCCGTCCCGGAAGAGCGTCGGCGCCCCGGCGAAGTGTTCCGCTTCGAGCAGGTCGCTCGACAGCAGCAGCACTCCCGCGAGCGGGTCGACGCTCGCCGCGGCCCCGACCGCGGGCAGGCCGCCGAGGCTGATGCCCGCGAGGACGGTCGGCAGGGGCCGGCCCCGCGTTCCGGCGACGGCCCCCCGGCTCCACGCCGTCGCGCCCAGGACGTCCTCGACGCCCTGGGCGAGGGTGGCCTCCTCGAACGTCCCCGAGGAGTCGCCCGAACCGCGCAGGTCCAGCCGGGCCACCGCCCAGCCCGCGCGGGCGAGCGCGGCGGACCAGTCCGCGAGCAGGCGCACGGGGCCGGTCCGATCGCCGGTCAGACCGTGCGCGCACACGACCAGGCCCCGCGCGGGCCGCGCCGAGGGCTCGTCCAGGACGATCATCAGCCTGCCGCCGAAAGGCCGGGTCCCGACCGCCTCGGCCCCGACCGCCTCGATCCCGACCGTCTGGGTCACGACCGTCTGGGTCACGACCGCCTGGGTCACGACCGTCTGGGTCACGATCGCCTGGGTGCGGCGGATGCCCGAGGCGACGACCGTCACCGCGCCGTCCGAAGCCGTCATCGGCCCGGCCCGTCCTGCTGGGGCAGGGCCACGAGCGCCTCGCGCACCCGTGCCGCGTTCTCCCCCGTCGGCGCGTCGGCGGCGAGGTGCAGCATCCCCGGCCGACCCCGCAGGCGCGCGTACCGTCGGACGGCGTGCTCAAGGTAGTCCTGACGGGCCCCGGGACCGTCGTGGCCCTGCTCGGCCAGCCGCCGGGACAAGGTGTCGACCGAGGAGTGCAGGACCACCGTCAGATCGGGGACCGGCAACCGCGACAGCGCCGCCGACCAGCGGCTCAGGTCGACGCCGAAGTAGTCCTGCGAGACCCGCAGGTCCGCCACCCACTTGTCGGCGACGACGGTGCCGCCGGCCTCCATCGCGGGGAGGACGAACCGCTCGGCGCACTCCACCAGGCACAGGCAGAGGTAGCCGGCCATCCACTCCTCACGGGCCGCCCAGCGCCCGGGGCCGGGCGCGGGCAGCGCACCGAAGCGCAGGGCGAGCTTCTTGCCGGACTCCAGTGGCGCGACGACGACCGGCGTCGTCCCGGACGCCCGGCCGTCCTGGCCCAGCACGTCGCACAACGTGGTCTTGCCGGCCCCGTCGGGCCCGGTAACGGCGATGAACATCAGGATTCTCCCTGGGAGAGCCGGCGGGTCAGGAGGGCTGCGAGGGCGATTCGGGCGGCCTGCAACCTGAGCAAGGGGTCGGCTTCGGTGACCACGATCCGCTCCGGCACCCGGAACGGTTGGGTGGCGGCGCCGGCCTCCACGTCCCAGGCCGGCCGCGCCAGGCCCGCCGCGCAGGCGCGCAGCGCCGCCGTCGGCAGGCTCAGGCCACCGATCAGGTTGGGCTCGACCCCCGCTGCGGCCCAGCACGCGGCGAGCGCACCGGACGGTACGCCCCGCACCGTCACCTCGCCGCTGTCGTCAACGTGTCCACCCAGGTCGAGCAGGTCGAGCAGGTCGAGCAGTGTCCGCGGCAGCGGCGGGGAGAGGGCCACCCTCAGCCCGGCCACCCTCGGCCAGGCCACCGATCGGCTCGCCGCCGGGAGCAGCGCCGCGCCGGCCCCCCGCGCCACGACGTGGACGCGGCGCAACCCCGCCCGCGTGGCCAACAGGTCGAGCGCGTCGGCGACCTGCGCCTCCCAGACCTCGAACTCGGGCTCCCGCAGGCTCTCGCCGCAGCCCGCCAGATCGAATCTCGCCGCGAGCATCCCTTCGGCGGCCATGGCCCTCGCCAGCCCCGCGAAGAGGTAATTGCCGCCGGTGCGGTTCTCCCCCGGCGCGTGCACGAACAACACTCCGGTCTCCGCTCCCGGTGGCGCGTCCACCAGTAACGGCTCGTACGCGGTGGACCACAGGCCGGTTCCGGCGGCCCCTTCCACAGGATTCAGCATAAGACACATGAATAGTCGTTAATTTCTGTGTAGGGTCAGCTTGTTGGACGATCTTAACGGGGTGCGGTGCGTCTATGCCTCCTGATGCGACAGGACCGGCTGCGACGACCGCTGATGCGGGCTGCTGACACGGGGGCGAACCGATCGTGCGGATCGGGCCCTCCTGTACCGCGACGAGGAGGCTTCGCACATGGTTCGAGGACGGAAATCCGTCTCCCTTGTCGGGCTGGGCCCGCACGCGCGGCGAATCTACTACCCGATGCTCGCCAGAGCGGCTGCGGCGGGCGAGGTCGACATACCGCTGCTCATCGAACTCGAAGACCAACGGCAGACCGTCGAATCGTACTTGGCGACACATTCCGTGCAGCCCACCCGGATCGTCTACGTCCCCACGGCGGAACGCGACAGCGAGTCATTGCCGCAGACGGCTTTACAGGCGCTGGAGGAAGCGCGGCGGGACGGACTGTGGGGGATGATCGTCGCGACCGAACCGCGAGCCCACCGCGTCTACAGTCTGTGGGCGCTCGAAAACGCCGTACATGTCCTGCTCGACAAACCGGTCACCGCTCGCTCGCTGGTCGATGACCCCGCATCCGGCTCCCTTGGCCTGGTCGACGACTTCTACGACCTCCTCGACGCCTCCGAGCGGACCGGGGCCCGGTGCCTGGTGCAGACCCAGCGCCGCGCGCATCTCGGATACGAGCTGATCCACAGCTACCTCAGGGAGTTCCTGGGCGCGTACGGCGTGCCGGTCACCTACCTCGACCTGTACCACGCGGACGGCATGTGGAACATGCCGGACGAGTTCTTCAGCCGCGAGAACCACTCGTACAAGTACGGCTACGGCAAGCTCATGCACTCCGGCTACCACTTCTTCGACCTGATGACCTGGCTGCTCGGCGTCAACGACTCGCTGCGGGCCACCGCGCCCGATCGTTTCGAGTTCAGCACCCGTTCCCACACCCCGGCCGACTTCCTGCGGCAGGTGGGGCCCGACCAGTACCGCAGGTTCTTCGGCGAGCAGGGCGCGTCGCTGACGCGCTTCGACCCGGACGCACTGCGGCAGTTGAGCCGGTTCGGCGAGACCGACCTGCACCTGCTGGGCCAGTTCCGGCGTGGCGAGGCGGCCATGACCACGGTGTCCATGAACCTGCTCCAGACCTCCTTCTCCCGCCGCGCCTGGATGGAGCTGCCCGCGGACACCTACAAGTCGAACGGCCGGGTCAGGCACGAGCGGATGACGATCCAGGTGGGTCACCTGCTCAACATCCAGGTGCACTCCTACCAGTCCTACGAGTCGGGCAAGCACGCCGACTCGGACGCGGGCCTCGGCCACTACGACCACTTCGACGTGTACTTCTTCCGCAACTCCGCCGTCGTCGGCGGCAAGCCCTTCGACAGGCTCGAAGTCGGCGAAGCGCTGGCCCGCGGCAGTGCCCCGGACAGCGGGTACCTGGGCCACAACGAGGCCGCCCGCAGCGAGTTGTTCAACGACTTCCTGAACGCCGACTCCGGCCGGGCCGGCCTCGCCAGCCACGAGCTGCCCGTCAAGCTCGCCGCGAGCACCTACTGGAACATGCTGGTGGCAGGCCCCGGACGGTCCACATCGATCGACCTCAACGCGAAGCGGACGGGCTGGCTGACGGTCGACGGCGCGGACGTCGACACCTCCGGCGGTTCGCGGTGACCGCGCCCTGGCGCCCGCGGACCGCGCTGGTGACCGGCGCGGCGGGCGGCTACGGGTCGGCGCTGGTGCGGCGGCTACGGCTCTCGGGCTGCGAGGTCCTCGCCCTGGCACGCCGCGCGGAGTCCGTGCGGGCGCGGCCCGGCCGCGACGGTGCGCCCTTGGCCGCCCTGCACGTGGTCGAGGCCGATGTCACGTCCGAGAACTGCGGGCACCGGGTGGCCGAGGCGCTCGGCTCGACGGGCTGGTCCTCCTTGGACCTGCTCGTCAATGCCGCCGGCGTCGTGCGGATCGGGCCCGAACTGGCCACGGTCCAGGCCTCGGACGTCCTGGCCAGCCTGGACGTGCACTGCGTCGGGGCGCTGCGGGTGGTGCGCGCCGCCGTTCCCTGGCTGGAGCGCGGTGAACGACCCGTTGTCGCGAACATCTCCTCGCGCCACGGATCACTGGACATCGTGGCCGGCGGCGGCATCCCGAACGTCCCGGTGTCCTACTCCTACCGGATAGCCAAGGCCGCCCAGAACATGCTGACGGCCTGCCTGCACCAGGAGTTCGCGCCGAGGATGCGCGTGCTGGCCGTGCACCCCGGCCTGATGAGCACCTCCATCGCGCCCGGGGACGCCGACCGGACCGCCGCCCAGGCCGCCGACGAACTGCTGACCATGCTGGCCGGCGCTCCCGACGCCTCCGGCGTCTTCCTCACGCCGCCCGGCACCGTGCTGCCGTGGTGACGGCGCCGGGGACGCTCAGCCGGAGGCTGCCGCACCGCGCCGGAACTCCAGGTCCGCGTCCGCGAGTTGACGTGTGACCAGTTGGCCGAACCTGCGGGCCTCCACGTCCTTCGGATAGCCGGAGACGATCAGGTCGTCGACCCCGAGCCGCCGATACTCCATCAGCTGCCCGGTGACCTGAGCCGCGTCCCCGACGACCGACACGGAGGCGCCGAACCTCGCGGAGCCCGTCCCCGTCCACAGGTGTCGGCCGATCCGGTCACTGCCCTCGGCGAGCCTGCTCTGCCGGCCGCGACCCGGTGCGCTGCCGCCGGCGGTCTCCTCGATCCGGGTTCGCGCCACCTGCGGATCGATCCGGGCCGCGGTGAACTCAGCTGCGCGCCATGCCTCTTCCTCGGTCTCCCGCACGATGACATGCAGGCGCAGCGCGATCCGCACCTGGCGGCCGTCCAGCGAGGTCAGCTCCCTCACCCGGGCGATGGTCTCCGCGGTGCGCTCCGGAGTGTCGGCCCACAGCACGTGGGTGTCGGCGAACATGCCACTCACCCGCAGCGCGTCGTCGGACATCCCGGACAGGAAGATCTCCGGCCGACGCTCGACCGGCGGGTAGATGCGCAGTCCGGCCACGTCGTAGACCTTGCCCGAGAACGAGTAGTTCTGCCCCAGGCCCGAACCCTCCCACGCCTGGGTGGCGACGGTGAGCCACTCCCGCGCCCGGAGCAGCCGCTGCTCGGCGGACTCCACCATGCCCAGGATGGCGTCCTCCGCGTCGTAGCCGCCCAGGACCACGTTCACCGAGAGCCGGCCGCCGGTCAGCTCGGCCATCGAGGCGCTCACCTTGGCGAACTGGGCCGGATGCAGCTGGTTCGGCCGGATCGCCACGAGCATCCCGATGCGCGCGGTGCGGGCCAGCACCATGGTCGCGGCGACCCAGTTGTCGACGTAGTTGCCGTACGCCGTGGGCACGAGCATGCCGTGGAACCCGGCCGCCTCGGCTTCCCGCGCGGTGCGCACCATGTGGTGCACGGTCGGCAGGTCGCCCTCGGGGGGCCACGTGCCGACCTGGGCCACGTCGGGCCCCGGCACCAGGAAGTTGAAGAGACGGAGCGGGGCCGGCGGGAACGGGTCAGTCATCGTGCTCATCTCCGGGTACGGGCCGGGACCTGTCCAGGTCGTCGGTGAAGCGGGGGTCGTCGCGGAAACGTGCCTGCGCCTCGCGGCTCAGCGCCAGGGCCCGCGTCGCCGGCCGTGACGGGGGTGACGCGAGTGACGCCCGCGGGGCGGCGGCGGGGCCGACGGCGAGCCACATGACACCCCGCCCGCGGTCCACCGCCACCTGCCGGTCGGGGCGTCGCCGCCACGAGGGCGCGGTCCTGGCCTCGTCCAGCGTCCGCACGACGTCGGCGACCCGGCTGCCCACGCGGGCCGCGTCGGCCGCGTCGAAGGTGCCCAGTGCGGGCGATGAGCGCAGGACTTCCACCATGTGCCGGGCGAGCGCGAGCTGGCCCGGCCCCGGGTCGGCGCCGAGGATCGCGCGCACGAAACCGTGACTGCTCAGGCCGGCCACCAG
This sequence comes from Kitasatospora sp. NBC_01287, assembly GCF_026340565.1. Taxonomy (NCBI): domain Bacteria; kingdom Bacillati; phylum Actinomycetota; class Actinomycetes; order Kitasatosporales; family Streptomycetaceae; genus Kitasatospora; species Kitasatospora sp. NBC_01287. Next base: position 6,452,094 of record NZ_JAPEPB010000001.1, on the reverse strand, counting down.
CTGCGCGAGCACCGCGTTCCGGACCTGGTCCGGTGTCTTCTCCCACGGGTGGTCGAAGTCGTACGCGCCCGGATCGACGCAGTGGGAGGCCTCGTGGGCGATGACGGCCGCCGGATGGTCGCCGTCGAGGGTGACCGACAGATCGATACGGATGTGCGCCAGCCGACGCGAGAACATGCCGCCCGATTCGCCCTGCGGGCTGAGTACCGGCCCCTCGGACAGCTCGAAGCCGATCGCCGCCACCACGTCCCGCGCGGCCCGTTCGGGCGAGGGGCCCGACGCCGCCTCGACGGGCCGGCTGACCGAGGGGTCGTACATCCCGCCGGACCCCACCGGGTCCGCACCGGCGAGCAGGCGTTCGATCAGGAACCGGCTCTCCGCGGCGAAGTCAGGGCTCTGGATGGAGTGGTTCACGGCCGACGGGTCCCGATCACGGCCGACAGGTCTGCCGCGAGCCGCACTTCGGTGGCGAGCAGCGCCGGGTGGTTCAGCCAGGAGAGCCGGGCGGTGTCCGGCTGCCCGCCGTACAGCGGAGGCCACTGGCTGAGCGGGGTGAAGTCGTCGATGACGATGGAGCCCGCGGGCGTCAGCAGCCGCTCCGGATCCGCGGCGGCGGTCTGCTTCCCGTTGCCTCCACCGTCGACCACGAGCAGGTCGAAGGGGCCGTGCTCGTACACCCGGGTCCAGTCGCCGTGGACGATCTCGACGTCGGGCACATCGGCGAACAACTCGGCTGCCCACCGGGCACGCTGGGGATCGCGCTCCACGCTGACCACCCGTACACCCGGGCGTCGTCCGGCGATCATCCACGCCAGGCCCACCCCGCACCCGGTACCCGTCTCCCCGATGCTCTCGCGGGCGCCCGCGGCCAGGGCGAACAACAACCGACCCTGCTCCGGCCGACAGGACTTGGTGAAGCCGACCCGCCGCGCGAGATCCACGGCCTTCGTCACCAACTCGGGCAGTTGGGCCTGACCGGCGTAATCGGCCGTCCCCTGAGTGGACACAGCGTCACCGTCCCACAGGGCGACGGCCGGAATTCGTGCCCGAAGTCCGCAGCACGGGTATGGCTCGCTGGAGCAATGTCCCTCTCCTGTCCTGACCGCATCTCATGAACCTGAACGTCCTGTTTTTCCAGGGCAGTTGGACTCACGGTCCAGGTCCGCGACCTTCAGTCTAGCCACAAGATCGCTTGACCGGATCGAATCGTCCGAAATTCGTTCCTGGACGACCGGACCTCTGTCGCGGCGTCAGAAACCACCCGCACCAGCCCTCGATGACGCGCTCGTCCGCAACGCCCTTGGCAGCGAGAAGCTGACTCACCTCACTCTGCGTGAACACGTCCGGCGGGAGGTCGGCGACCAGCTCGAGCCAGTCACCCAGCACCGCGGATCCAGCCACGCCTGCCCCGCGAGGAGCACCAGCACGTTTGCCGGCAGGTCGCCGTACCTCTCGCCGACCAACGCACCGCCACTGCGGCCTTGTTCGGGTCTGGCGCACTGGCGGACGCCCCCTACCCGACCTGGCACGGCAACGGCAACGGCGGCTACGCCCCCAGGCCGCTCGGACGAGGGCGACAAGGCACGGGCACCATGACACAATCTCCCGCCATGTCCACTATCGAACGTACTGTGGGGCTGGTCATCATGAGCCTCGTGAGCCTGCTGGTCTCCGGATACGGCGCCGGGCTCCTGCTGAACGTGCGCGGCCTGCGCGACAGGCACAACGCCAGACAGCAGAGCCTTACCGAGCGAGGGCAGCTGCACACCGGGGACCTGGGCTACCAACCCCGCGGTATCGTCTCGCTCCTGCAGCAGCACACGGCGCTCTACGGGAGCCTGGCGCTGGGAGCCGGGCTGGTCCTCCTGCTCTCTGCCGTGGCGACGCTGATCAACCCCCCGTCCTGAGCCCTACGCCGTTGCCGGCGGATCGGAACAGGTACACGGTTCGCACAGCCGGCACATCTCCCCGCCGAGCGGAGTGGCCCCCTCCCCGATCGGGCAGCTTCACCGCCCCCAGGCTCTCCAGGGGCCGCCAAGGCCCACGCCCGTGACGCTCACGCCTGACCTTGGCGGCCCTGTTCCCCTCCGCGGCAGGGGCCAGTTCTGCTTCGGGCCACCGATCGACGGCGCCTGACCAGTGAGAACACCGTGATCGTTCAGGGGGAATTCAGGAGTGGATCTTGCGTAGCAGGACTGCAGACAGCCCGAGCCGAACTGTAGAGCGGTCGGGAAAAAGGATCGGCCCAACTCAGAAAACTGCTCCTGAGCTGGGCCGATGCGGGATTCTCGCTGGTCAACTGGTGGGCGCGGACGGTTTCGAACCGCCGACATCTGCTTTGTAAGAGCAGCGCTCTACCACTGAGCTACGCGCCCCCGCCGCATGCCCGCCTGCGGGAGGGGGTCATGTGGTGAAGAGTAAGAGTACCTGGTCCTGGGCGCGGCGCCGCGCAGGGTGTGGGGGTGCGGCGGTGTGGGCCGGGGTGATCGGGGACAATGGGGGGTCGGGTCGGCGGAGCAGGGAGCGCGCAGTGAGGGCGGGTAGCACGCGGGGGTACGCGGGGCTGGTGCTGATGCCGGTGGTCGTGGCCGGGGTGCTGGCGACGGCGGTGGCCGGATCGTTCGCCGGTGGCGGCGGTCGGGGCGGCGGCGGGCGGTCGCGGTGGCGGCGCGGGGACGACGCGCAGCGGGCGGCGGCGGTGGCCGCGCGGGACGCGGCGCAGGAGGCCTTCTACGAGCTGGACTCCGCGCAGCGGGAGCTGGAGCTGGCCGTCGAGACGGTGCGGGCCGCCGAGGAGGGGGCCGCGGTGCGTCAGGCGCTGGCCGACCACCAGGATCTGCGAGCCCGGATCAACCAGGTGACCGTCGCCTATCTGGACGCGCTGGACTCGGTCGACCTGGAGGCCGCCGAGCTGCCCCCCGGGGCGATCGCGCAGGCCAGGCAGCGGCTGGAGCAGGCCCAGCGTGAGCTGGCGGCCAAGCAGACCGAGCTGGCGAACTTCCTGGGCCGGCTGCAGCCGCTGCTGCAGCGCGCGGAGGAGCAGCTGATCCGGGTGACCCCGGCCGTCGAGCAGGCCAAGCGGGCCCTGTTGGCGGCCAGCGGCGCGCTGGACGCGGTGCGGGGGGCGGGTCTGCGGGCGGACGATCTGGCGGCGCGGCTGGCCGAGTTGGGGCCGGAGCTGACCAGGCTGAACGAAGGCGTCAGCAAGCACGGCGTGGCGCAGACGCTGCAGCGGGCCGACGACGTGGTGCGCCGGGCGGACGGGATCAGGGCCGACGCCGAGCAGTTGCCGGAGCGGGCCCGCGAGATCGACCGCAGGGTGGCCAGCCTGCGCACCCGGGTCCAGGCGCTGGAGACCAGGGCGGGGACGGTCGAGCCGGCCCTCAGTGAACTGCGTCGGCGCTTCTCGGCGGCCTGCTGGCAGGACCTGCAGCGGGTTCCGCAGCAGGTCGTCGAGGCGGGCCGGGCCGCGGAGGCCAAGCTGGCCGAGGCGGGCCGGGCCCGGGACGAGCAGCGCTGGGCGGACGCCACGGCCGCGATCGGCACGGTCCGGGCGATGCTGGAGACGGCCGACGGCTCGGTGGCGGCCGTGGCCGACCGGCTGCGGCGGCTGACCGAGGTGGAGCGTGATCCGCAGGCCGAGGTCCAGCGCGCCCGGTTCGCGCTGCGTGACGCCCAGCGGCTGGCGATGGCCGGACGCCAGGCACCGGACCCGCGCCACGCCGGACCGCTGGACGCGGCGGTGGCACGGCTGGACCGGGCGGTGGCGGCGCTGACCGAGGCCGGGCGGCACCCTGACTTCTGGCACTTCCTGACCGAGCTGGACGGCGTGCGCCACACGGCCACCGAAGTGGTGGAACTGATCCGGACGGACCACGGGCGGCACTGAGCCCCGGGCCGGCACGCACCGACGGCCTCGGCGCGGCCGCGGATCACGGGATGACCAGGCCCGCGGCGGGTACGCTGCGGGCATGCCACGCTACGACTTCCGCTGCCGCTCCTGCGGTGCGACCTTCGAACTGCGCCGCGCCATGGCCCAGGCCAACGACCCGGCCATGTGCCCGCAGGGGCACACCGACACGACCAAGCTGCTCTCCACGGTCGCCGTCACCGGCGCCGGCGCCGGCGGTTCCGCCCCGCAGCCGCCCGCCGGCGGTGGCGGTGGCGGCTGCTGCGGTGGCGGCTGCTGCGGCTAGCCGTATCGACCCGCAGGGTTGTTGACGCGGCCGGCCCGGGTCCCGGTCGGTGCCCGGTCGGCGCCCGCTCGGTGCCCTGTCGGTGCCCCGCCGGCGCCCGGTCCGGCCGGAGGTTCCGCGCCGCACGTCATACGCGGGCGAGGAAGGCCGCCACGATCTCCTCGCCCGCGAGTGCGCCGCGCCGAGCCAGCGCCGTGACGTGCGGCGCCGTCCAGCCCTGATCGGCGAGTTCGCCGTGCCCGGGGCGCCAGGCCAGGTCCGCGGCGAGCAGCAGGTCGGCGTCGAGCAGCGAGTCCCCGGCGGCCAGCACCCCGACCCCGCTCCCGTCCCCGCCCCCCGCGCCCACGCGGCGGACCACCTCCGCCACCGCCGCGCTCTTGGTCAGCGCGGTCGGCACGGCGTACACCTTGCGCCCCTGCAGCGAGACGCCCCAGCCCCGCTCGGCGCACCAGGCGGTCAGCTCGGCCAGCCAGCCCCGCGGCAGCAGCGCGCGGTCGACCACCAGGTAGGCGAAGAGCTCCTCGGCGACCCGGCGCTTCAGTGTCCAGGCCGGGTCGGCGCTGCCGGCCAGCCGGTCCACCACCTCGGCCAGCGGCGCACCGCTCGCGGCCAGGCGGTCCGCCACCACCGCGTCCCAGTCCCGGTCGGGCTCGCCCGCGACCAGCAGCCGGCCGCCGTTCGCGCAGATCGCGTACGCCGGGGAGCCGGCCGCGCCCGGCAGCCGCACCCGGCGGTACTGGGCCACGGTCCGGGTGGTCACCGGGACGAAGACCGCCCGGTCCGCCAGCTCGGCGAGCAGCAGGGCGGCCCGCTCGGTGAGATAGGACAGCGGCTCCCCCGCCGTGTCCCGCTCGACCAGCCGAAGAGACGCCGGGGAGTCGGGCGGCAGTTCGGCGGAGCGCCGGGAGTAGATCAGCGTCCGGTCCAGGTCGCTTGCCACCAGCCAGCTCTGACGGTTCGTCACACCGCCCTCCCGGAGGCGCCGGTGGCGCCCCGGTTGAACCGCGGGTGGATCAGTCCGACGCAGGAGTACGGCAGTTCGTCCACCTCCTCGACCGGCACTCCGCGCTGTGCGGCCAGCAGCCGGATGTGGTCCAGGTCCGCCCCGACTCCGCGCCGGGCCAGCACCCGCCACGGGACCCGGCGCAGCAGCACCCGGGTGGTCTCGCCGACCCCGGGCTTGACCAGGTTGACGTCCCCGATGCCGTACTCCTCGCTGATCCGCTCCACGGCGGCCCAACCCGCCCAGGTCGGCTCACGGTCGACCGCCCCGGGACCGGGCCCGGCCTCCGTCCCGGGACCGGCCGCCCCCGGGACGGAGGCCGGGCCCGGGACCGGGACCACCCCCGGTACCGGGATCCGCGCGGCGACCTCCGCGCTGACTTCCGGGAAGTGCGCGGCGATGATGTCCAGGAACGCGACCGAGACATCCGCCCCGGCCAACTCCCGGTAGTACTTGGCCCCGTGGAAGTCGTCAGGCCCGATCAGGTCGGACCGCAGCACGGTGCGCGAGATCAGACCGGAGACCGTGGAGTTGAGGCAGGCGGACGGGATCAGGAAGTCCTCCCTGGTCCCGAAGGTCCGCACGCACCGGCCGGGGTCGGCGAGCACCGCGAGTTCCGGGTCGAACGGGGTGCCGGCGAGCGCGGTGGCCAGCTCGCGGGCGATCGCACCCTTGCCGGTCCAACCGTCCACGAAGACGATCCGGGCCGGGTCGTGACGGTCGGCCAGGTAGCGCAGGGCCACCGGGTCGATGCCTCGGCCACGGATGATCGAAACGGCGTAGTGCGGCGCCTCGATCCGATGGGCGGCGGCCAGCCAGCGGCGGATCAGCACTCCGACCGGGGTGCCGGCCCGGGCGAGGGAGGCGAGGACCAGGCCCTCCCCCCGCTCGCGCAGCAGCGTCTCGGCCACGATGCCGACCGCCAGCGCGATCCGGCGCGCCGAACCGCGCAGTGCCTGGTGGAAGAGCTCCTGGTACTCGGGGCTCGGCTGGTACTCGACCGGCAGCGACTCCGCGTAGTGCGCGCCGCCCGACTGCACGGCTTCCTCGCGCTCCTCGGTGGGGGCCTCCAAGGCCACCTCCGACAGGTCGGTGAGCAGCCAGCCCACCTCGTCCGCCGGATAGGAGGAGAACTCGGGGCCGCGCAGCGGTCGAGCGGCCGGCGGCCGGTGCTCGGGCAGGACCGCGAGCACCACCCGGTCGGTCACCGCGCGCAGCCGGGCCAGCAGCCCGTCGGCCAGGTGCAGTTCGGGCGTATCGGCGGCCGCGTCCACCACCAGCACGATCGCCTCGAACCGCCGCGCCGCCTCCCGCCCGGGGGCGACGTTGTAGGCGAAGCGCACGCCGCCGTCCTCCCCGGGCGCGCCGTGGGCGGGGAAGGCCAGCCTGGTCCGGATCGCGTAGCCGGGGTCGTCCACCGCCAGCACCGGGGAGCGGGTGGTGGTGGAGAAGAGGATCCGGGCCGACTCCACCGCGTCCTGCAGGGCCTCGGCCAGCCGCAGCGGCGCGTAGATCAGCTCCTCGCAGCCGAGCACCAGCACCCGGTGCTCGGCGCCGGTCAGCTGCTCGGCCAACAGCCTGCCCAGCCCGGGCAGCGAGGCCTCCAGTCTCACCCGCTGCGCGGGGGTGAACCCGTGCCGCCCGCCCTCCGGCACCCCGAGCGGCCACGGCAGCGACACCCGCACCAGCTCACCGGCAACCGCGCCGGCACCCGCAGCCACACCCGCGTCCCCGCCGGCAACCACACCCGCGTCCCCGCCGGCGCCAGCACCGGAGCCGGCACCGCCCCGCGCGCCCCGCAGCTCCGCCACCAGTCGCTGCGCCCGCTCCGCCACCCCGCTCGGCAGTCGCACCCGCCCGCTGGCCAGCGCCACCACCTCGATCTCGACCCCCAGCTCGGCCGCGAAGGCCGCCAGCCGCTCCCGGTCCGCCTCGTCGCGCAGGTCGACCAGGGACGCCACCCCGTACCGTCGCCGCGGCCGGTGCCGGTGCAGCGCCGCGATGGTGTTCAACACGGTTCTCCCGGTGGAGAGTTCGTCGTCCACCAGGATCAGCGGCCCATCCCCGGTGAGCAGTTCGGGATCCGTCGGCAGCAGCAGGTGCGAGGTGGCGTGCGAGTGCTCCTCCTCGAAGCCGGCCACCGGCGCGAGGCCGGCCACCGGCCGCCGGGTCGAGTGCAGGTAGACGGCGCCCAACTCGTCCGCCACGCACTGCCCGAGTCCGGTCGCGGTCTCCGCGTAGCCGAGCACCGTCACCGGTTCCCCGGCCAGCGGCTCCAGCCGGGCGCGCACCGCCGCGCCGAGCCGCCGGCCGGCGCCATAGACCACGGCGGGCCGCTGCGGCACGTGCTTGCCGAGCACCTGCGAGACCAGCAGCTGCGCCCGCTTCGGGTTCTCCCTGACGGCGAGCCCGAGCAGCTCGGGCAGCTCGGCGTCACCGTCCAGACCGATCCCGAGCCGCTGCTCGACCCAACTGCCGCTCCACACCGCCTCCGTACTCATCACGCCCGTGCCCACCGCCCCCGTGCCCGTCATCCCCGCACCCATCGTTCCCGCAACCATCGTTCCCGCAACCGCCGCGCCCGCGCCCATCGTCGCCGTGCCCATCGTCCCCGCGCCCGTCATCCCCGCCCCTCCTGCTCCCCGGCCGCGATGAGCTCCGCGAAGCCGATCTCCGGCCGCGCCACCCCGAACGCCTCGGCGCGCAGCAGCACCCGCTGCGCCCAGGCCCGGTGCGGCTTGGCCTCGTTCATCTTGTTGCGGTAGGCCGAGCCCGACACGCCCCCGCCCCCGCCCCCGGAAGCCGCTCCCCCGTCGAGGCGACCACCAGGCTCGACACCCAGCACGTCCTGGGCATCGCGGTACTCCTCGTGCGAGACGACCGAGCGCGCGTGCACCACCGGCACCTGGCTCGGGTGGACGCAGGTCTTGCCCAGCAGTCCGTTGGCCCGGTCGAGGTCGATCTCGCGCACCAGCCCGGCCAGTTCGGCGCCTCCGCTGCCCTCACCACTGCCGTCGCCACCGCCGGCCCCACCCGCCCCACCAGCCCCACCCGGGAAGTACTCCCACACCGGCCCGGTCAGCGTGAACCCGGTGCCGTCGGCCCGCCCGAGCACATTGACCACATCGCCGATCACCCCGGCGACCAGGGCCAGGTCGTACGCCGTCAACTCCGGTGCCCGGCGCAGCCCGTAGGCCGAGCAGAGGTCGGTGACACCGAGCCGGACGGCGAGCACCCGGTCCCGGAACTTGGCCAGCAGCCGCGCGGTGCCGAGCAGTTGCTCGCGACGGTGCTCCAGCTGCGCCAGTTCGGGGGACTCCAGCACCGGCATCCCGAACAGCCGCTGACCGCAGGCGGCTTCGGCCACCGCCAACGCCTCCAGGTAGGCCGCGCCGCGCTCCTCGGTGAACTTGGGCAGGACGAAGCCGCTGAGCAGCCGGGCCGCGTCACCCAGGCGTCCGATCAGCTCGCCGATCTGCTCCGGCGCCCGGACCCGGACGAAGAGCAGCGGCAGCTCGGCCGCCCCGACCCCGACCACCCCGGCCCCGACCACCCCGGCCCCGGCTACCCCAAGCCCGCTCACCCCAAGCCCGGTCGCCCCAAGCCCGGTCGCCGCCGCCAGCTCGCGCAGCCCGGCGACCAGATTCGCCTCCCCTGCCGCCACCTCCCGGTCGGCTATCGCGTCCTCCAGGCAGAGCACCATCGAGACCACCCCCCGGGCCGCCTGCTTGCGGACGTCGGCCGCCAGGGTGGGACGCACAGCCGGCAGGTAGAGGGTGCCGCCCAGCGCGGCGGCCAGCGGCGCGGCCGGGCCGTGCCGGTCGAACGGCACCGGCTCGACGAGGAAGAGCCGGCGGCGGAGGTCCGCGCCGAGGTGGCCGAACTGGCGCAAAACGCACTCCCAGGGAGGTCGGAACGGGGTCGGGCCGAGCAGGGCAGACCGATCCGCACGACCGGGCCGGCGGATTTCCCGACCGGCCGGATATGGCCCGGATCCCCCGGAAACCACAGCTCGCCCCACCTCGGCCGCCCATCGTACGGTCCGTCCGGGCAGTGGACGGTGATCGGAAACATGGAATTCGCTGAACATTTCAGCCCACGAATTACTTGCGGAACGACGCAATCTTTCAGCCAGGCGCTCACGCAGCCACTCGCGGCCGCTCCGGCACGACTACCCTGTGCACCCGCGTTGTCCGCGGCCGGGGCCAGCAGGCAGGATGGCTGTCATGACGCACGTGATGGCGAAGGGCGCCAACATCTCGCTGGCCACAGCGGCGGTCCGCGCCGTGCTGCGCTGGAGCGCGGCGCCCGGGGCACCGGACGTGGACGCCTCGGCGCTGCTGGTCGGCGCCGACGGCCGGGTCCGTTCGGACGCCGACTTCGTCTTCTACAACCAACCCCGGCACCCCTCGGGTGTGGTGCGCCACCTGCCCAAGCAGCGGGTGCCGGGCAGCGAGGAGATCGCCGACACCATCGAGGTGGACCTCACCAAGCTGCCGCTCGACATCGACCGGGTGGTGCTGGCCGGCTCCGCCGAGCAGGGTGACTTCCGCGCGGTGGGGGCACTGCGGGTGCTGCTGTACGACGCGGTCGGACCGGGCGGCGGCGAGGCGCTGGCCGAGTTCCCGATCGGCGAGGTGGAGGCGGTCTCCGCGCTGGTCTGCGCCGAGCTCTACCGGCGCGACAGCGGCTGGAAGTTCCGCGCGGTCGGGCAGGGGTACTCCTCCGGGCTGAGCGGCCTGGCCACCGACTTCGGGATCACCGTCGAGGACGAGGCGGCGATGGCGCCCGCGGGCCTCCCCCAGGCCGCGGAACCCGGCACCTACACGCTCGCCCCGGCCGTGCCGAGCACGCCCCCGAGCACGCCCCCGAGCACACCGGCCAACACGCCCCCCGGCGCACCCACCACACCCCCCAACGCTCCGACCGCCCCGAGCACGCCCCCGAGCGCGGTGCCGAGCGCGGTGCCGAGCGTGCCGGCCCAGCCCCTGGGCGCGCCCGTCGCGCCGGCGGCCCCGACCACACCGCCCACGCAGCCCGCGCAGCCCACCGGCGCACCGCTGCCGCCCCCGCCGGCCGGCCCGCCCTCCTACGGCTACCCCCCGGCCGCCCCCGGCCACCCGACGACGCCCCAGCCGCCCGCGCCGCAGCCCGTACCGCCAGCGGCCCCCACGGGCGCGCCCAGCTACGGCTACCCCCAGCAGCCCCCGGCCGCCACCTACGGCTACCCGCAGCAGCCCCCGCCCTACGGCTACCCCCAGCAGCCCCCCGCCGCCACCTACGGCTACCCGCAGCAGCAGCCGGTCGCCCAGCCCCCGCAGCCGGCGCCCGTGCCGCCCATGGACCCGGACTTCGCCCTGCCGCCGCAGGGCCCGCAGTTCCAACCCCGCTGACCAGCGCCCACCCCGGCTACACCTCACCCACCCCGGCCGGCGCCGGACCCACAGGTCCCTGCCCACAGGTCCCGCCCCTCGGCGCCGGACCTCAGCCGGCCCCGGCCCCCACCGGTCCCAGCCGGCCCCGCGGCCCTACGCGTCCTTGTACCCCCGCTGCCACTGCATCCCGAAGCCGTAGAGCCGGTCCAGGTCCGACTGGAATCCGTGCACGTACCGCACCTCGCGACGGACCGTCAGCTGCCCGCCCTCGTTCTCGATCAGCACCACCGCACACGAACGGGCGGCCGACGCCCGCTCGTCCAGGTTGACCTCCAGCCGCGGCCCGCTCGGCGGCACGATCTGGATCTGGGCGTGGGTCTGGTCGAAGGCGGGGGTGCCGTCGTAGATGTACACGAAGATCAGCAGCCGCTTGAACTGGTCCTTCTTCTCCAGGTTGATGTACATCGTCTCGCCGGACGGCGCCCCGTACTGGTCGTCGCCGCTGAGCTTGATGTACGGCGGCCGCTGGAGGTCACCGAAGAACTTGCCGAGCGGCTGCACCACGCCCCGGGTGCCGTCGGTCAGTTCGTACATGCAGGCCAGGTCCAGGTCGACGTTCTCGGCACCGCCCTGACTGGTCTCGGTCTGGGCCGGGCGCAGCAGCCGCGGCTGGAGCAGCTTGCGGCGCAGCGCGCCCTGCGAGCCGGAGACCAGCCGGGCGGTCCAGTGCAGGTTGACGAAGAGGGTGCCGCTGGTCGGCCCGTCCGAGGTGATCGCGTAGTGCGGCCGGGACTTGGTCAGCGTCACCTTTCCGCCCTGCCCCATCGTCTCCGGCAGGTTCCGCTCGCCCCGCAGGTACTCCCAGATCGTGGCCATACGAAATCCCCCAGCCCAGCTGTTCACCCTGACCGATGCCCTGACGCACCATGACGCACCATTGTGCACTGCGGTCCATACCCAGCACCGGGCCTGAGACACCGTCGGATCCGGCGTCCGGCCGGCGCCCGCGCGGCACCCGTGCGGCGCCCTCCGCGCGGCGGATAGCGGGCCGAAGTGGACTCCCGTACCATGCCGCCACTTCGGACGCGATATCGTCTAGCCGCACAGGTGTCCCTCCCCTGACGACCCGTCGCACAGTCGCACAAGGGACCTACCCACTCCCGCTCGACCGCGGAAAGCAGAGGCCTACCTCGCAATGTCATCCTCCACTCAGCTGACCTGGGCCGTCATCGGCGGCGTCGCCCTGCTCGTCATAGCCATCCTGGCGGCCACCATGCGGGTCAAGAACACCAAGGCCGAGGCGAAGGAGGACTCCTGGGAGCGCAGCGAGGACCGCCGCCGCCGCAAGGAGACCTGGTACGGCATCGCCTCCTACGTGCTGCTCTTCTGCTGCGCCGGGGTCGCGGCCGCGCTCTCCTTCCACGGCCTGGTCGGCTTCGGCACCCAGAACCTGGGCCTGTCCGGCGGCTGGGAGTACCTGGTCCCGTTCGGCCTCGACGGCGCCGCGATGTTCTGCTCGGTGCTCGCCGTGCGCGAGGCCAGCCACGGTGACGCGGCCCTCGGCTCGCGCCTGCTGGTCTGGGTCTTCGCCGTCGCCTCGGCCTGGTTCAACTGGGTGCACGCCCCGCGCGGCGGCGGCCACGACGGCGCCCCGCAGTTCTTCTCCGGCATGTCGATCTCGGCGGCCATCCTCTTCGACCGGGCGCTCAAGCAGACCCGCCGGGCGGCGCTGCGCGAGCAGGGCCTGATCCCGCGTCCGCTGCCGCAGATCCGCATCGTCCGCTGGCTGCGCGCCCCGCGCGAGACCTACGCGGCCTGGTCGCTGATGCTCCTGGAGAACGTCCGCAGCCTGGACGAGGCGGTCGAGGAGGTCCGCGAGGAGAAGCAGTCCAAGCTGGACGCCAAGGTGCAGGCGCGCAGCGCCGACCGCCGCGAGCGGGCCGAGCTGAAGGCGATCTCGCGCGGCAGTGTGCTGGGCCGGGGCCGCGGCGGGCGCCAGGTGGCCGCGCTGACCGCCGGCGGCGGGGACGGCCAGCCCGCTACGGAGCCTGCTCTAGCCGACTCCGAGGACCCGATGGCCAAGGTCGGCCCCTCCGCGCTGGAGCCCGCCGCCCTCGCCGCGGCCCCGCGCCGCACCGCGGTCGGCACCGGCTCGGCCGCCAGCGTCGACCTGACGGCGGACGACGACACGCTCTCGATGCCGAAGCTCGACTCCCCCTTCGACTCCCTGGAGCGCAAGCTGCGCGCCATGGAGAAGCGCCTGGGCTGAGGCCGCTGGGGCCGCTGAGGCCGCTGAGGCCCGGCGGCTGACACCCGGCAGGCACGATGGCGGCAAGCGTGGCAGCACGGTGACAACGCGAGTGGGGCCCGGTTCGACGATCGAACCGGGCCCCACTCGCGTCCGGCTGCCGCCGCCGCTACCGCTTGGCGGCGGCCCCCGCCGGTTCCGGCGCGGTCGCCTCCTCGGCCTGGGCGATCCGCCGGTTGCGCATCAGGGAGGAGGTCAGCGCCGCCCCGATGAAGGCCACCCCGATCAGCCCGGTGACGATCTCCGGGATCTTGTACTCGATCGAGATCAGCAGGATCCCGGCCAGCGCGCCGATCGCGTAGTGGGCGCCGTGCTCCAGGTAGACGTAGTCGTCCAAGGTGCCCTTGCGGACCAGGAAGACGGTCAGCGAGCGGATGTACATCGCGCCGATGCCCAGGCCCAGGGTGATCTGGAAGATGTCGTTGGAGATCGCGAAGGCGCCGACCACGCCGTCGAAGGAGAAGGAGGCGTCCAGCACCTCCAGGTAGAGGAAGAGGAAGAAGGCGGCCTTCCCGGCCACCTGCACCACTGACTTGCCGGGCTTGCCGGTGACGGCCCCGCCCGCCTCCTCGGCGCCCTCCTCACCCTCACCCTCGTCCTCGTCCTCCTCCAGGGTGGACTCGAAGACACCCGAGAGCCCGTTCACCGCGAGGTAGGTGGCCAACCCCAGCAGGCCCGCCAGCAGGACCGTTTCAGCGTGCTCCCCGGCGAAGAACCGCGCCGCCAGCGCCAGCGAGACGAGCGCGAGCACCGAGGAGAGCGCCTCCAGCCGGCCGATCCGCTCCAGCGGGCGCTCGATCCAGTGCAGCCAGTGGAAGTCCTTCTCCTCCAGGATGAAGTCCAGGAAGATCATCAGCAGGAAGATCCCACCGAACGCCGCGATCGCCGGGTTGGCGGCCTCAAGGTGCTGGGCGTAGGTCAGGCCGTTGTAGGTGTGGGTCGAGTTGAGTGCCAGGTCGATCACGGTGGACGGACCGATGTGCGCGGTCAGGCCCACCACCAGCAGCGGGAAGAGCAGCCGCATGCCGAAGACGGCGATCAGCACACCGACCGTCAGGAAGATCTTCTGCCAGAACGGGTTCATCCGCTTCAGCACCGTGGCGTTGACCACGGCGTTGTCGAACGAGAGCGAGATCTCCAGGATCGCGAGGATCAGCACCACGCCGAAGCCCTCGGCGCCCCAGATCAGCCCGGCCGCGATCAGACCGGCGATCGTGGTCGCGAAGGACCATCCGAAAGTTCGGAGGAACACGGTGTTACTACCTTTCGGTGACATGGCGCGCCGAGGAATTGACGATGCCTTTACTGTACGTTGACCCCGAAATCGAGGGCGATGCCGCGGAGCCCGGAGGCGTAGCCCTGGCCCACCGCCCGGAACTTCCACTCGCCCTGGTAGCGGTAGAGCTCCCCGAAGATCATCGCGGTCTCGCTGGAGGCGTCCTCGCTGAGGTCGTAGCGGGCGATCTCCTGACCGCCGAGCTGGTCGACCACCCGGATGTAGGCGTTGCGGACCTGGCCGAAGCTCTGCAGCCGCGCGTCGGCGTCGTAGATCGACACCGGGAAGACCACCTTGTCGACCTGGGCGGGCACCAGGTCGAGGTTGACCAGCATCACCTCTTCGTCGCCCTCGTCGCCCTCCTCGCCGCCGACCAGGTTGTCGCCCAGGTGCTCGACCGAGCCCTCGGGGCTCTTGAGGTTGTTGTAGAAGACAAAGTACTCGTCACCGAGCACCCGGCCGGCCGAGCAGAGCAGCGCGCTCGCATCGAGGTCGAAGGGCGCGCCGGTGGTGGACCGGGCGTCCCAGCCCAGGCCGATCTGAACCTGGGTCAGGCCGGGCGCGGCCTTGCTCAGCGAGACGTTGCCGCCCTTGGCGAGCGTGACACTCATCGTCGTCTTTCCTCCCACTCCCTGGCGGTCCGCACCGTCCGTACGGCGAAAAGGGCCAAAGACAAGATCTACGCCCTCCTACCCCCGAACGGTTCCGCACCGCCCACTGAACATCCTGAACTTCGAACCTATCAAGGCCCTGGAGCCGCAGGTCCGCCCACCATTTCCGGGTTCCGGCTCTGGTCGTACCATCTCAGGTCAGCGGGCGCCCCGCAGGCCGTCAGCGGGACGGCCGGCGGCGACGGCGCCGCACACGGGGAGTCGTCAGATGCCGTTCCAGCCACTGGAACCCGCCGATCCGCAGTCCGTCGGTCCGTACCGCCTGCTGGCCAGACTGGGCGCCGGCGGGATGGGCCGGGTCTACCTGGCCCGCTCCGCCGGCGGGCGGACCGTCGCGGTCAAGGTGGTGCGGGCCGAACTCGCCGAGGACCCGGAGTTCCGCGAGCGCTTCCGCCGCGAGGTCGCCGCCGCCCGGCTGGTCAGCGGCCCGCACACCGCACCCGTGGTGGACGCCGACCAGGACGGCCCGGCCCCCTGGCTGGCCACCACCTACGTGCTCGGCCCCTCGCTCACCGAGGCGGTGGCCGGGCACGGCCCGTTGCCCCTCGACTCGGTGCGCGCGCTGGGCCTGGGCCTGGCCCGGGCGCTGGACGCGATCCACCGGGCCGGGCTGATCCACCGTGACCTCAAGCCCTCGAACGTGCTGCTGGCCGCCGACGGCCCCCGGGTGATCGACTTCGGGATCGCCCGGGCGCTGGAGGGCGACGGTCTGACCAGCACCGGCGTGGTGGTCGGCTCGCCCGGCTTCATGTGCCCCGAGCAGGCGGGCGGCGGCGTGCTGGGCCCGGCCGGGGACGTCTTCTCGCTCGGTTCGGTGCTGGCCTTCGCCGCCACCGGGGTGAGCCCGTTCAGCGGGGAGACCGGGGGCACCGACTCCGCCGCCGCGCTGCTCTACCGGGTGATCCATGACGATCCGTCACTGGACGCGCTGCCCGAGGAGTTGCTCCCGGTCGTCGCGGCCTGCCTGGCCAAGGATCCCGCCGACCGGCCGACCCCCGCCGAGCTGGCCGAGCTGCTCGACCTCGGGGCCACCGCGCTCGGCCCGGGCTGGCTGCCGCGGGCCCTCGCCGCCGAGCTGGCCACCCATGCCGCCGCCGTGCTCGACCTGGACGTCCCGGTGGCCCCCGCCGCGCCGGCCGACCCGCGGCCCGCGGTGCCCCATCCGCACACCAGGGTGAGCGAGCCCGCCCCGACCGGCACCGTCCGCCTGCTCGCGGGCGCGCCCACCCAGCCCGGTGCCGTCCCGGCCGACAGCACTCGCCCCGGCACCGCCGCCCCCGCGGCCCGCCCCTCGCGCCGGCTCTTCCTGGCCGGCGGCACCGCCGCGCTGCTCGCCGCCGCCGGTGGCGCCGCCTGGGCCTTCGGCGACTCCGGCCACCCGCCCACCCCCAGGCCCGCCCCCGAGCCCACCCCCACCGCGGCGCCGGCCACCGGCCCGAGCACGGCCTCCCCGAGTGCCTCACCGTCCACCACCCGCCGGCCCGGGGTGGCCCCCACCCCGCTCTGGACGCATCCACTGCCCGACACGCTGAACGGGGCCACCCCGCTGGTGGCGGGGGACGCGGTCTACCTGTACGGGATCGGCGGGGCGGCCGCGCTGGAGGCCGCCAGCGGCCAGGTCCGCTGGCAGCTGCCGGCGGACCCCGAGACCGCCGCCGCGGTGAGCGGCGGCGCGCTGGTCTACAACGGCGACAACCTGGTCAAGGCCAACCCGTTGAACGGCAACCCGCTCTGGACCTACGCCCCCAGGACCACGGGCAGCATGCAGCTGCAGCCCGACACCGTGCTGGCGGCCGACGACCAGGCCGTCTACGCCCTGTGCAGGTTCCAGCCGCTGGACGCCGGCGGCGATCCGGACCCCAGCGCCAAGTCCGTGCCGGGCGTCTTCGCGCTCTCCGCCGCCGACGGCTCGGTGCTCTGGAGCCAGCAGCGCAAGCCCGACGCGGACACCGACGTCCTCGCGATGCTGACCCCGGACCTGCTGCTCTACACCGACTCGCTGACCAACCTGGTCGCCCGCAGCCGCAAGACCGGCGAGCAGGTCTGGTTCGCCGCCACAGACGCGCTGGCCCCCCAGCAGCCGGTCGCCGACGCGGACCGGGTCTACTGCTCCTCCGCCGGTCACGGGCTCCAGGCGGTGGACCTGGCCACGCAGAAGCAGAGCTGGGTCAAGCCCCCGCCGGCCGGCAGCAAGGACCTCTGGTACGCCCCGCCCACGGTCGTCGACGGCGTGGTCTACGTGGTGCTGGGCGGCATGACGCTGCAGCAGTACAACGCGACGCCCAGCGCCCCACCGGCCCTGATCGCCTATCAGGCGGCCAACGGCCAGGAGCTGTGGCGCTGCGCGCTGCCCTACGAGTGCTCGATGAACACGGCGCCGGTCGTGGTCCAGCAGACCTGCTTCGTCTCCACCGACAACAACGGGATCTACGCCGTGGACACCACGGCCCACACGATCCGCTGGACCTTCCAGCCGGGCCTCCCCGGCGGCACCGCCTGGCTGTTCAGCACCGACGGCAAGACCTTGGTCGCCTCCCAGGACACCAAGGTCTACGCGCTACCGCCGGTCTGAACCGCCCCCGTTCAGGTCTCAGACGTTGACGCCGAAGTCCTGCGCGATCCCGCGCAGGCCCGAGGCGTACCCCTGGCCGATGGCGCGGAACTTCCACTCCGCGCCGTTGCGGTAGAGCTCGCCGAAGACCATCGCGGTCTCGGTGGAGGCGTCCTCGCTCAGGTCGTAGCGGGCGATCTCCTGGCCACCGCTCTGGTTGACCACCCGGATGTAGGCGTTGCGGACCTGGCCGAAGCTCTGCAGCCGGGTCTCCGCGTCGTAGATCGAGACCGGGAAGACGATCTTCGCGATCGAGGCCGGCACGGCGCTCAGGTCGACCTTGATCACCTCGTCGTCGCCCTCGCCCTCACCGGTGAGGTTGTCGCCGGTGTGCTCGACCGAGCCGTCCTGGCTCTTGAGGTTGTTGAAGAAGACGAAGTCGCTGTCCTTGGCGACCTTGCCCTGCTCGGTGCAGAGCAGCGCGCTGGCGTCCAGGTCGAACTCGGCGCCCGTGGTGGTGCGCGCGTCCCAACCGAGGCCGACCAGGACCGCGGTCAGGCCCGGGGCCTCCTTGGTGAGCGAGACATTGCCGCCCTTGCTCAGGCTGACACCCACAGGATCCTCCAAGATGCGGGAGGCACCGTTGGCGCCTCGGCGGTGTGGTCCGGAGCCCCGGCACTGGGACCCACGTCCAGCCAACGGCCAGATCGTAGTACCGGGTTCCCGCCCCGAACGCGAGGCGGCCCGGCGTGGCCGATGAGACTTCCCTCTCAGGAACCTCCCGCCGCACACCGGGCCGCCACGCCGAGCCGATCCGAGCCGATCCGCCGGGATCAGAGCCGCCGGGATCAGAGCGCCGCGAGCACCTTCAGGTACTCCTGCTCGTCCCGCGCGTCCGGCAGGCCGTTGACGACCGACCAGCGCACCACGCCGGCCTTGTCGATCACGAAGGTGCCGCGCACCGCGCAGCCCTTGTCCTCCTGGAAGACGCCGTAGGCGGTGGAGACCTCGCCGTGCGGCCAGAAGTCCGACAGCAGCGGGTACTCCAGGCCCTCCTGCTCGGCGAAGACCCGCAGGGTGAAGGGCGAGTCGTTGGAGACCGCGAGGATCTGCACGTCCTCGTTCTGCAGCTGCGGCAGCTCCTTCTGGATCGCGCAGACCTCACCGGTGCAGACACCGGTGAAGGCGAAGGGGTAGAACACCAGGACGACGTTCTTCTCGCCCCGGAAGTCGGAGAGCTTGACCAGCTCGCCGTGCTGGTTCTTCAGCTCGAAGTCCGGAGCCTGGGTGCCGACCTCGATGGCCATGGTGAGACCTTTCTCAGCGGTGGGTGCGGCGCGCACCGCGCCCACGGGTTGCCACGGTGGGCACAGCGGCCGACCGCGGGCACATCCTCGCATCCAGGCCCTCGATTTCGGCCTTACGAGTGAGGCGGCGGGGCCTTTCGAGGAAGTTCAGGGGTCGATTTCGCCGCAAGCGAACACGCCTCCCGGCAGCACCCACAAGTGCGACCCCGGAAGCGGCCGGACCCCACTGGAGCTTCCTCCAGCGGGGTCCGGGACAAGCGGAGCGGTGCCGTCAGCGCTTGCCCGACTTCGCCGCCTTAGGCGTGGCGAGGCGGGTGCCGGCCCAGTCCTTGGCCACCGTGATCGAGCTGGTCTGCGAGAGGCCGGCGGTCTGTGCCGCCTCGGCGACCTCATGGGCCTCGACGTGGCCGTCGCGACCCTTCTTGGGAGTCAGCAGCCAGATCAGACCGCCCTCGGCCAGGTACTCCTGGGCGTCGACGAGGGCATCGGTCAGATCCCCGTCCTCCTCGCGGTGCCACAGCAGGACGGCGTCGGCGACGTCGTCGTAGTCCTCGTCGACGAGCTCCTCACCAATGACCTCCTCGATGCCCTCGCGGAGATCCTGATCAGTGTCTTCGTCGTACCCGAGCTCCTGCACGATCTGGCCGGGCTCGAAGCCCAGCTTGAGGGCCGGGTTGGACTTGTCCGCGGGGTCCGCGGTCGCGCTCACGGGAATAACCTCCAGTATTCGGCCTGGCATCGGCGCCAGGGCTGTGGCCGTAGTCCACACGGGCGCGGCGGTTCGCGCAAGTACCCGACCCCCGATCCCACCCAAAGGTTGACGTCTCGTAGCAAGACACGCCGAGTCCTGTGCCGGGAATCACACCGATTTGCCCTTTTGCGGACCGTTCGCCCATGCTGCGGATGCCACTCGTCCGCCGGCGGTCAAGGCCCGCTCGTCCAGCCCACTGCCCGCGATGCGAACGGCATTCGAGACCAACGCGATCACGGGCGTAGAGTCTCCTGTTGGCCCTCACCCCGACCGCCCGCCATCGGGTGGGCGGGGGCACCTGGAGCAGTCCAGGAACACCGGTCGGACCACCTCTTCGTAACACCCGGTGGCGGTCGGCGACGGCGATGACGCCCGATCCGTGCCCCACCTGACCGACTCGCCCACCAGGCGTGGCGGTTACCCATCGGTAGAGATGACGGATCTCCGAGTTGCGGTACACGATGGAGGCGGCGCGACACACCTCAGTTTCGACCGACAGTGAAGGAACAGCGTGGCTTCCGGATCCGATCGCAACCCGATCATCATTGGCGGCCTTCCGAGTCAGGTCCCGGACTTCGATCCCGAGGAGACCGCGGAATGGCTGGAGTCGCTCGACGCGGCCATTGACGAGCGGGGGCGCGAGCGTGCTCGTTACCTGATGCTCCGGCTGATCGAGCGCGCCCGCGAGAAGCGTGTCGCCGTGCCCGAGATGCGCAGCACGGACTACGTCAACACCATCGCCACCAAGGACGAGCCGTTCTTCCCCGGCAACGAGGAGATCGAGCGCAAGGTCCTCAACGCGACCCGATGGAACGCGGCCGTGATGGTCTCCCGCGCCCAGCGCCCGGGCATCGGCGTCGGTGGGCACATCGCCACCTTCGCCTCCTCCGCGTCGCTCTACGACGTCGGCTTCAACTACTTCTTCCGTGGCAAGGACGCCGACGGCGAGTCCGGCGACCAGATCTTCTTCCAGGGTCACGCCTCTCCCGGCATCTACGCGCGTGCCTTCCTGCTGGACCGGCTCAGCGAGCAGCAGCTCGACGCCTTCCGCCAGGAGAAGTCGAAGGCCCCGTACGGCCTGTCCAGCTACCCGCACCCGCGCCTGATGCCGGACTTCTGGGAGTTCCCGACCGTCTCGATGGGCCTCGGCCCGCTCGGCGCGATCTACCAGGCCCGGATGAACCGCTACCTGGAGCACCGCGGCATCAAGGACACCTCCCAGTCGCACGTCTACGCCTTCCTCGGCGACGGCGAGATGGACGAGCCGGAGTCGCTCGGCCAGCTGTCGCTCGCCGCGCGCGAGGGCCTGGACAACCTGACCTTCGTGGTCAACTGCAACCTGCAGCGCCTGGACGGCCCGGTCCGCGGCAACGGCAAGATCATCCAGGAGCTGGAGTCGCAGTTCCGCGGCGCCGGCTGGAACGTCATCAAGCTGGTCTGGGACCGCAGCTGGGACCCGCTGCTGGCGCAGGACCGCGACGGCGTCCTGGTCAACAAGCTGAACTCGACCCCGGACGGCCAGTTCCAGACCTACGCCACCGAGACCGGCTCGTACATCCGCGAGCACTTCTTCGGCGACGACCTGCGGCTGCGCGCCATGGTCGACTCGATGACCGACCAGCAGATCCAGCACCTGGGCCGCGGCGGCCACGACCACAAGAAGGTCTACGCGGCCTTCAAGGCGGCCCGCGAGCACCAGGGCCAGCCGACCGTGATCCTGGCGCAGACCGTCAAGGGCTGGACGCTGGGCCCCAACTTCGAGGGCCGCAACGCCACCCACCAGATGAAGAAGCTGACGGTCGAGGACCTGAAGCGCTTCCGCGACCGCCTGCACCTGCCGATCACGGACAAGCAGCTCGACGAGGGCTACCCGCCCTACTACCACCCGGGCAAGGACTCCGAAGAGATCCAGTACATGCACGACCGGCGCCGGGAGCTGGGCGGCTACGTGCCGACCCGCAAGGTGCGGGCGCGTCAGCTGGAGCTGCCCGGCGACGACGCGTACAAGGCGGTCAAGAAGGGCTCCGGCCAGCAGACCATCGCCACCACGATGGCCTTCGTCCGGGTGCTCAAGGACCTGATGCGGGACAAGGGCATCGGCAACCGCTTCGTGCCGATCGCGCCCGACGAGTACCGCACCTTCGGCATGGACTCGCTCTTCCCGTCGGCCAAGATCTACAACCCGCTCGGCCAGACCTACGAGTCGGTCGACCGCGAGCTGCTGCTGGCCTACAAGGAGTCGCCGACCGGCCAGATGCTGCACGACGGCATCTCCGAGGCGGGCTGCACCGCCTCGCTGATCGCCGCCGGCTCGTCCTACGCGACGCACGGCGAGCCGCTGATCCCGGTCTACGTCTTCTACTCGATGTTCGGGTTCCAGCGCACCGGCGACCAGTTCTGGCAGATGGCCGACCAGCTGGCCCGCGGCTTCGTGATCGGCGCCACCGCCGGCCGCACCACGCTGACCGGCGAGGGCCTGCAGCACGCGGACGGCCACTCGCAGCTGCTCGCCTCGACCAACCCGGCCGTCGTCGCCTACGACCCGGCGTACGGCTTCGAGATCGCGCACATCATGCAGGACGGCCTGCGCCGGATGTACGGCTCCTCCGCCGAGCACCCGCACGGCGAGGACGTCTTCTACTACATGACGGTCTACAACGAGCCGATCCAGATGCCGGCCGAGCCCGAGAACGTGGACGTCGAGGGCATCCTCAAGGGCATCCACAAGTACCGGGCCGCCGAGGCGGGCCAGATCCCCGCGCAGATCCTCGCCTCCGGCGTGGCGGTGCCGTGGGCCCTGGAGGCCCAGCGCATCCTCGCCGCGGAGTGGAACGTCAAGGCCGACGTCTGGTCCGCGACCTCCTGGAACGAGCTGCGCCGCGACGCGGTGGAGGCCGAGGAGTTCAACCTGCTGCACCCCGAGGAGCCGCAGCGCGTCCCCTACGTGACGGAGAAGCTCTCCGGCGCCGAGGGCCCGTTCGTCGCGGTCTCCGACTGGATGCGCGCGGTGCCGGACCAGATCGCGCGCTGGGTGCCGGGCCAGTACCAGTCGCTCGGTGCCGACGGTTTCGGCTTCGCCGACACCCGCGGCGCGGCGCGCCGGTTCTTCCACATCGACGCGCAGTCGGTGGTGCTCGGCGTGCTGACCGAGCTGGCCAAGCAGGGCAGGATCGACCGCTCAGCGCTGAAGGAGGCGATCGACCGCTACCAGCTGCTGGACGTGGCCGCCGCCCACCCGGGCGCGGCCGGCGGCGACGCCTGAACCGGCCGCCGAGTGCTCACTGAGCGCTCACTGACCGGTCGCTGACCGCCCGAGGGCCGGGCTCCCCGCACTGGGGAGCCCGGCCCTCGGTGTTTCCGTGCGGCCACTCCGGTGCCGGGGGTACGCGAGCCGGGGTCCCCGCGCCGACGGCCCCGTGCCGACGTCTCCCGTCGCGAGGCTCCCGTCCGGCCCAGCTCCGCGCGCCCGCCCGCACCGGCCGTGGTGATGATCGCCCCATGCACGACGAGATCCTGAGCCGCGCCCGCTGGCTGCTGCGGGAGGTCCACCTCACCCCCACCGAGGCCGCCGTCCGCCTCCTGGACTACTTCCCCGACCTGGAGCGCGAGGAGCGTGCGCGCTACCTGCGCGAGGCGGCCGAGCGGCCCCTCGACCATCCGCCGGACCGGCCCATGAGCAGACCCGTGAGCAGGCCCGTGAACAGACCCGTGAACCGGTCGCCGGACCGGGCGCTGAATCAGCCGCTGGACCGGCCCGGCCGGGCGGTCGGCTCGCCGGCGCCGTGAATCGGGCTACTGGGTGGCGCCCGGGCCCCGCCCGTCCCCACGAGCTCTTCGGCCGCGCGGGCACCACCCGGCACGAGAGTATGTCAGTAGCTGACACTAGGCAATCCATGACTTATAGCAGTCCATGACTTTTCTCCCGGGGCGACCCGGGTCCGCGCGCTATCGTGTCCACATGGCCACCACTGCCAGTCCGAGCCCGGCGCCGACCGGCGTCCCGCCGGGCCTGCGCGAGCGCAAGAAGCAGCGCACCCGGGACGCCCTGGTGGACGCGGCACACCGGCTCTTCCTCAGCCAGGGCTACGCCCGCACCACCGTCGACGAGATCGCCGCGGCGGTGGACGTCTCGCAGCGCACCTTCTTCCGCTACTTCGCCAACAAGGAGGAGGCCGCGCTCGCGGTGCTGACGGACGCCGAGGAGTACTTCATCGAGCGGCTGCGGGCCCGCCCCGCCGCGGAGAACCCGCTGGCCGCGATGCGGGCGGCGATCTGCGAGTCCTGGCGGGACCTGAGCGCGGCGCACGCCCAGGGCGCGCGCGGGGTCACCGCGGCGCTGGAGCTGGTCCAGCTGATCGAGTCCACGCCGACCCTGCTCGCCGCCCACCTGCGCCGCTCGGCCGACCAGGAGCAGCGGGTGGTCGAGATCCTGGCCGCCCGCGAGGGGGTGGACCCGGCCCGCGACCTGCGGCCGCGGCTGCTGGCGGCGGTCTTCGGCGCGGCGGTGCGCACCGCCCACCTGGCCTGGTCCGGCCAGGGCGCCGGCGCCGAGGAGGATGGACCGGAGGGCATGATCGCGGTGATCGAGCACCATCTCGACCAGCTCGCACCGGCGTTGACCGGCGACTGGCACTCCTAACGAGGCCACCCGCCTCGCGGTCACTGTGATTCAACCCACAGTTTAGGGCGCCTCCACCGCTCCCCGGGACCTAATACGCTGGCCGACTGAACGTTGTCCTTCGTACCACCCCCAGGAGTTGACGCGTATGCAGCGCAGGCGGCTGAAGCGCATGCTGATCGGCGCTTTCGCGGCCTGTGCGGTGCTGGCCGACGCCGGGGCCGCGGCGGCCCAGGCCGCGGCCTCGAACGAGCAGGTGGCGATCACCACCCCGCCCGCCGGGTCGGCCGCCTGGGTGCACGACCAGTCGCTCGGGCGGCCGCTGCCCGACCCGGGCACCGCCGACTCGGCCACGGTGGCGGCCTTCTTCGCCTCGCTCCCCGCCGACCAGCAGGACCGCCTGGCGCACGCCTACCCGCTGGTGGTGGGCAACCTCGACGGCGCCCCGCTGCGGCTGCGCTACCAGGCCAACGCGCTGGCGCTGGCCGCCGAGGTGGCCCGGGCCAAGGCGGTGGCCGCCGACAAGAAGGTCGACGCGACCACCCACGCGCTCGCCGTCTCGCGGGCCAACGACTGCCAGGCGCTGCTGGCCCCCGGCCGCCAGATCCTGGCCTTCGACCCGCGCGGCCGCGGCCTGGTCACCGAGGTCTTCGGCGACCTGGCGAACGCCCAGCGGGTCTCGGTGATCGTGCCGGGCTCGGACACCGACCTCGGCCACCACGACCGGGCGGTCGACCCGCTGCGCTCCCCCGCGGGCATGGCCCGCGCGCTGCAGGCCGAGGAGAAGCAGCAGGACCCGGGCGTGCGGACCGCCGTCATCGCCTGGACCGGCTACGTCACCCCGGTGGGTCTGGGACCGGACGCGGTCACCTCACGGCTGGCCGACGCGGGCGCGCCGCGCCTGGTCCGGCTGCTGGACGGGCTGAAGCAGACCAGTGACCCGGTCGCGCCGCCGACCCTGCTCTGCCACTCCTACGGCAGCGTGGTGTGCGGCACCGTGGCACCCGAGCTGCACGGCACGACCACCGACATGGTGGTGCTGGCCAGCCCCGGCATGGGCGTGCAGAACGCGGACGAGCTGGGCACCGGCGTGCACCTGTGGGCCACCCGCAACCCCAGCGACTGGATCGGCGACGTGCCGTACCTGCAGGTCGGGGGCCTGGGGCACGGCGCCGACCCGACCGACCCGGACTTCGGCGCCGAGCAGATCTCCTCGGCCGGCGCCGCGGGGCACGTGGGCTACTTCAGCCCCGGCACCGCCAGCCTCTTCAACTTCGCGGCGATCGCGCTGGGCCACTACCAGGCCGTGGTCTACCGGGCCGGCTGAGGCCGGGCGGGGCCCGGTGTGCCGAGGCTCAGAGGAAGGGCCTGGCGTCCTCCGGCGGCCAGCTCCACTCCCCGGCCGCGGTGTCCTGGGGCCGGGCGTCCTGCGGCGGCAGCGCGGCGACCGGCGTGGCCAGTGCCGCGGCCAGCACCTCGATGCCCTCCCGGCGCGGGGTCATCACCGAGACCGCGGAACCGTCCGCGAAGTGCAGCCGGAAGCGGGCCAGGAGCTGCAGCCGCGGCCGGCGCTCGACCCGGGTGACCAGGGCCCGCGGCGCCTGCCAGGCCACCCGACCCGGCGTGTCGGCTCCGGCTCCGGCTCCGGCTCCGGCTCCGGCGTAGAGGACCCGCTGGTCGGTGACCACCAGCAGCTTGCGCACCTCGCGGATCCGGACCGGGAAGCCGGCCGCGATGCTGCCGGCGCCGCCGGTGATCGACCCGGCCCGCGAGATCGCGTTGCCGAGCTCGGTCCCCGGGCCGATCCCGACGCCCGAGGTGCCGGCCACCGGATAGGCCGCGACCACGTCCAGCAGGCGCTCGCCCGGGTGCAGCAGCGGCTCCAGCACGCTTCGGCAGCTCTCGGTCAGCTTCTCGGTCACCGCAGCAGGGTACTCGGCTACTCGCGCACGGTGGCGGTGAAGTTCATGTCCGGGTAGCGGGTGCCCGCGACCTGGTCGGCCAGCGCGTCCAGGGCGGCCAGGTCGGCCGCGGACAGGCGCAGCGCGGCCGCCCCGGTGTTCTCGGCCAGCCGGGAGCGCTTGCGGGTGCCCGGGATCGGCACCACCGTCAGCTCGTGCACCTCGGCGCGCTGGTGGACCCAGGCGAGCGCGATCTGAGCCGCCGTCACCTCGCGCTCGGCGGCGATCCGCTGGATCCGGGCGATCAGCTCCCCGTTGGCGGCCGCGTTGTCGCCGTTGAAGCGCGGCTGGTGGCGGCGGATGTCGCCCTCGGCGAAGTTCTCGGCGCTGGCGAAGCTGCCGGTCAGGAAGCCCCGGCCGAGCGGCGAGTACGGCACGAAGCCGACGCCCAGCTCGGCGGCCGCGCCGACCACGCTCTGCTCCACGTCACGGGAGAAGAGCGACCACTCCTGCTGCACCGCGGCGATCGGGTGCACCGCGTGCGCCTCGCGCAGCTCGGCGCCGGTCACCTCGGACAGGCCCAGGTGGCGCACCTTGCCGGCCCGCACCAGCTCGGCCATCGCGCCCACCGAGTCGGCCAGCGGGACCTTCGGGTCGCGGCGGTGCATGTAGTAGAGGTCGATCGTCTCGATGCCCAGTCGGCGCAGCGAGGCGTCGACGGCGGTGCGGATGTAGGCCGGGTCGTTGCGCACGCCGCGGTAGTGCGGGTCCTCGGCCTTGCGCTCGATGGCGAACTTGGTGGCCAGCACCACCCGGTCGCGGTTGGCCCGGACGAACGGGCCGATCAGCTCCTCGTTGTGGCCCGCGCCGTAGACGTCGGCGGTGTCGAAGAGGGTGACCCCGGCCTCCAGCGCCGCGTCCAGGGTGGCCAGCGCCTCGGCGGTGTCGGTCGGACCGTAGAACTCGCTCATGCCCATGCAGCCCAGGCCCTGGACACCGACGAACGGGCCGCCGGTGCCGAGCTGGACGGTGGACAGGGTGGGGCTCTGAGTCATGCGCGCTACTTCTTCCCTGAGTAGATGTCGATCTTGTAGTCCAGCACCGCGAGCGTGGCGTGCAGGTCGGCGATCTTCTGCCGGACCTCGTCGCGGTGGGCGATCAGCAGGTCCCGCCGCCCCTCGAAGGTGTGGTCGCCCTCGCGGGCCAGCTCCACGTAGCGGAGCATGTCGGCCACCGGCATGGCGGTCAGCCGCAGGCGGCTCAGGAAGGCCAGCCGGCTGAGGTCGCCGTCGCTGTACAGCCGCCGGCCGGCGTGCGAGCGGTCGATCGGGTCGAGCAGGCCGATCCGCTCGTACCAGCGCAGCGTGTGGGCGGTCAGCCCGGTGCGGGCGGCGACCTCGCTGATGGTGTGGCGCAGCGTGGTGTCGGCGGGCTCGGACGGCGCGGTGGGCTCGGACGGCTCGGCGGGCCGGTGGTAGTCCGCCCCGCAGTCGTGCAGGACCTGGTCGACGACCGCGCGGGCGGCCGGCTCGGCGAGCCGGCCGGCGAGTGACTCTGCTGGTACGGCGCTCATGGGCGTCCCCCCCTGAGGTGGTGCGGCGTGATGGGCACGACGCTATCGAGTTGGAGTGCACTCCAAGCAAGCATGCCCTTGAACGGCACTAGAGTTCGTCCCATGCAGAGCTTGCGGATGATCGAGGAGTGGCCGGTCGGGGCGGCGGCCGTGGCGGTGGTGCGGGGCGCGGACGGCGCACTGCTGGGCGCGCACGGCCCGCAGCACCACCGGTTCCAGCTGGCGTCGGTGACCAAGCCGCTGACCGCCTACGCGGCGCTGGTCGCGGTGGAGGAGGGCGTCTTCGAGCTGGACGACCCGGCGGGCCCCGAGGGCTCGACGGTCCGCCACCTGCTCGCCCACACCTCCGGCCTGGCCTTCGACGAGAACCGGACGATGGCCGCGCCCGGCACCCGGCGGCTGTACTCCAACGCGGGCTTCGACGTGCTGGCCGAGACCCTGGCCAAGGCGGCCGGGATCCCGTTCGAGCGGTACGCGGCCGAGGCGGTCTTCCAGCCGCTGGGCATGGCCGACACCGCCATCGAGGCCGCGCACCGCACCCCGGCCGGCGCGGGCGGCGTCTCCACCGCCGCCGACCTGGCCCGGTTCGTCGCCGAGTTGCAGGCCCCGCGCCTGCTGGACCCCTCGACGGTGGCCGCCGCCACCCGCGAGGTGGCCTTCCCCGGGCTGAGCGGCGTGCTGCCGGGCTACGGGCACCAGAAGCCCAACGACTGGGGGCTCGGCTTCGAGATCCGCGACGGCAAGACCCCGCACTGGACCGGCGGCGCCAACTCGCCCGGCACCTTCGGCCACTTCGGCCAGTCCGGCACCTTCCTCTGGGTCGACCCGGTGGCGGGCGCGGCCTGCGTGGCGCTGGCGGACCGGGACTTCGGGCCGTGGGCGGCCGAGGCCTGGCCGCCGCTGAGCGACGCGGTGCTCGCGGAGCTGCGGGGCTGACCGGGCGTGGCCGACGAGTTCCTGATGGCGGCCGACCCCGGGATGCTCGACTTCTTCGGGCAGATCGCGGCCGAGCTGCGGGCGCTGTTCGCGATCGACCGGGCCGAGGCGGTGGCACGGCTCAACCATGCCTGGGGGCCGCTCTCCTTCGCCCCCTACCCCGACCTGGTGTGCCACGAGTCCGCCGAGTACTGGGCCTACGGCCTGTACTACGGGGATGTCCCGTTCTGGGACGAGGACGCCGACCGCACCGGTTGGCGGGTGCGGCCGCTACCGCCGGACGACTCGCCGGCCTGGACGCTCCCGCGCGGCGGCTGACGGGCTGACGGGCCGCAGGTCACCCGGTCACCCGGTCACCCGAGCTTCAGGTCCGAGTGCAACTCCCAGAACAGCAGCTCGGCGCCCTCGGGCCCGGCCACCGGGGCGGCGAAGGCCTCATCGGTGAGCCGCAGGCTGTCGCCCGCCTCCATCGACCGGCCAACCCCGCGCGGCCCCGGGATGGTGCGGTAGCCGAGCGAACCCCGGGTCAGATGCGCGTACCGCCAGGGGGCTCGGGGCAGATCGGGCAGCGGCTGGTCCGGCCCGGCGCTGACCAGGTGCAGGGCGGCGTCCGAGCGGCGCAGCCGCAGCGCCTCGCCACCGGCGTCCCGCTCCAGGCCCGAGGCGAGCAGCGTCAGCCCGTCGGCGGCCGGCTCCACCCGGCGCAGGCCGTACGAGGGCTCGGTCCCGAAGACGTCCGGCTGCAGCCACATCTGCACGAAGCGGACCGGCACCCCGGCCCCGCCGATGTTGCGCTCGGTGTGGCCGACGCCGCGCCCCGCGCTCAGGTGCTGCACCATCCCGGGGCGCACCACCCCGGCGTGGCCGTCGTCGTCCCGATGCGCGAGGGCGCCCTCCAGCACCCACGTGACGATCTCCATGTCCCGGTGGCGGTGCGTCTCGAACCCGGCGCCGGGCGCCAGGACCTCCTCGTTGCAGGCGAGCAGCGGGCCGAAGTGAACGTTCTTCGGGTCGTAGTGGCCGGCGAAGGAGAAGGCGTGCCGGGTTTCCACTCCCGGCGCGGGTGCGGAGCGGTAGCGTTCAGCGGTACGGCGCAGGTCGGCCCGGGGGCGCGCAGGGTCGGTCACCTGACCCACCGTAGCCGGTGCGCACGCGGTCTCTCCGCGCTCGCGGCCGGGGGGTGGGCGCGAAGCAGGCGCGCGGTGAGGCAGTCTTGTCCCTGTGCCAGCCCCCTCAGCTCCAGCCACCGACGACCAGAACCAGCCCGCCGGCAAGCGGTCCGCACGGCAGATCGCCACCTCCGGCGGCACCGCCGTGGAGCGCCGGCTAGCGGCCGAGCGCGCCGAGTTGCGCGCCGCCACCCTCAAGCGCCTGGAGAAATCGGCCGGCAAGCTGGCCACCGCCGCCATTGCCCGGATGGACGACCAGCTCGGCTGGTACCGCCGGATGCCGCCCGAGCACCGCTCCTGGATCGGCCTGGTCGCCCAGGCCGGCATCGCCGCCTTCACCGAGTGGTACCGCCACCCCGAGGCCCCGCAGGCGATCAGCACCGACGTCTTCGGCACCGCCCCGCGGGAGCTGACCCGGGCGATCACCCTGCGCCAGACGGTGGAGCTGATCCGCACCACGATCGAGGTGATGGAGGAGGCGATCCCCGAGGTCGCGGCACCCGGCGACGAGGACGGCATGCGCGAGTCGGTGCTGGTCTACGCCCGTGAGATCGCCTTCGCCACCGCCCAGGTCTATGCCCAGGCGGCCGAGGCCCGAGGGGCCTGGGACGCCAGGTTGGAGGCCCTGGTGGTGAACTCGCTGCTCTCCGGGGACGCCGACGAGGGCGTGCTGTCCCGGGCCGCCGCGCTCGGCTGGGGGCAGCCCAGCCAGGTGCGGGTGGTGATGGGCAGCGCGCCCGACGGGGACAGCGAGGCGGTGGTGGAGGCGATCCGGCGCGCCGCCAGGTACGCCCGGCTGCACGTGCTGACCGGGGTGCTGGGCAAGCGCCTGGTGGTGGTGGTCGGTGGCGACAAGGAGCCGGTGCACGCGGCCCGCGCGCTGATCGGCCAGTTCGCGCCGGGCCCCGTGGTGGTCGGCCCGACCGTCGCCGACCTGCTCTCGGCCACCCGCTCGGCGCACGCTGCGGCCTCCGGCCTGCGGGCCTGCGCGGCCTGGCCGGACGCCCCGCGCCCGGTGCTCGCCGACGACCTGCTGCCGGAACGCGCGCTCGCGGGCGACCAGGTGGCACGCCATCAACTGGTGGAGGAGATCTACACACCACTGGACGAGGCCGGCTCGGCACTGCTGGAGACGCTGAGTGTCTACCTGGAGCAGGCGTCCTCATTGGAAGGCGCCGCCCGGATGCTCTTCGTCCATCCGAACACCGTGCGCTACCGGCTCCGTCGTGTGACAGACGTCACGGGCTACGCCCCCTCCGACGTGCGTTCGGCGTTCACGCTCCGCATCGCCCTGGCCCTGGGCCGGCTCGAGTCCACCGGGGACTGACCCAGAGACCCTGTAGAGACCCCACAATCCGAGGTCCTTTTCTTCGTTACCGTCGCCTACCCGCCCACGGGCGCCTGGCGAGAGAGGGTTGAACCGTGCTCGTTATCGTCGCCCCTGGACAGGGTGCCCAGACTCCCGGCTTCCTCACCCCCTGGCTCGAGCTGCCCGGCATGGCCGAGCGGCTGACCGGCTGGTCCGAGGTGGCCGGCCTCGACCTGGTGCACTACGGAACCGACGCCGACGCCGATGAGATCAAGGACACCGCGGTGGCCCAGCCGCTGCTGGTGGCCGCCGGCCTGGTGACCGCCCACGCGCTCCTCCCGGAGGAGGACGCCGCCCGCGAGCTGGTCGGCGCCGTCGCCGGGCACAGCGTCGGCGAGATCACCGCCGCCGCTCTCGCCGGCGTGCTGAGCGCCACCGACGCGCTGACCTTCGTCCGCGAGCGGGGCCGGGCGATGGCCGCGGCCGCCGCGGTCACCGAGACCGGCATGATCGCGGTGCTCGGTGGCGACCCGGAGGAGGTCGCGGCCAAGCTCGCCGCGCACGGGCTGACCGCCGCGAACAACAACGGCGGCGGCCAGATCGTGGCGGCCGGCACCCTGGAGCAGTTGGAGGCCCTGCGGGCCGACCCGCCGGCCAAGGCCAAGCTGGTCGCGCTCAAGGTGGCGGGCGCCTTCCACACCGAGCACATGGCTCCCGGCGTGACCCGGCTGGCGGAGCTCGCGCCCACCCTGGCGGTCGCCGACCCGGCGGTGGCCTACGTCTCGAACAAGGACGGCGAGGTCGTCCGGTCCGGTGCGCAGGTGCTCTCCCGACTGGTCGCCCAGGTCTCCAACCCGGTCCGCTGGGACCTGTGCATGGAGACCATCGGGCAGCTCGGCGCGACCTGCGTGATCGAGCTCTCCCCGGGCGGCACGCTCACCGGCCTGATCAAGCGGAACGTCAAGGGCGTCGCGACCCTGGCCCTGAAGACCCCGGCCGACCTGGAGAAGGCCAAGGCCCTGGTGGCCGAGCACGCCGGTGAGGAGAACGCCGCATGACCCCAGTCCCCCAGATCCGTCCCGCGAGCGGCGCCGCCCACTCCCGCATCCACGGTGTCGGCGGGTACCGCCCGGTCCGGGTGATCCCCAACGCCGAGGTGCTGACCTGGATCGACTCCTCGGACGAGTGGATCCGCACCCGCAGCGGGATCACCGAGCGCCGCTGGGCCGGCCCGGAGGAGACCGTCGCCGAGATGTCGGTGCAGGCCGCCGGCAAGGCGATCGCCCAGGCCGGCATCGACCCGGCGCAGATCGGCGGCGTGATCGTGGCCACCGTGACGCACCTCAAGCAGACCCCCGCCATCGCCACCGAGATCGCGCTGCGGCTGGGCTGCGGCACCGCCCCGGCCTTCGACATCTCGGCCGCCTGCGCCGGCTTCGGCTACGGGCTGAACCTGGCCGACGGGATGATCCGCGGCGGCAGCGCCGAGTACGTGCTGGTGATCGGCGTGGAGCGGCTCAGCGACCTGACCGACAAGAGCGACCGCTCCACCGCCTTCATCTTCGGTGACGGCGCGGGCGCGGCGGTGGTCGGCCCCTCCGACACGCCCGGGATCGGCAAGGTCATCTGGGGCTCGGACGCCTCGCAGAAGGACGTGATCACCCAGACCGAGGCCTGGGACACCGCCTTCGCGAAGCCGGACGGCGTCAACGGTCCGAGCGAGCACGCCGAGCAGGGCATGCGGTGGCCCGCACTGCGGATGGACGGCCAGCCGGTCTTCCGCTGGGCGGTCTGGGAGATGGCCAAGGTGGCCCAGCAGGCCCTGGACGCCGCCGGTGTGACGGCGGATCAGCTCGGCGCGTTCATCCCGCACCAGGCCAACATGCGGATCACCGATGCCATGATCAAGGCCCTGAAACTGCCCGAATCGGTGCCGGTCGCCCGCGACATCGCCGAGACCGGGAACACCTCCGCCGCCTCCATCCCCCTCGCCATGGAGCGGATGCTGGAGAGCGGCGAGGCCAAGAGCGGCGACCTGGCCCTGATCATCGGGTTCGGGGCGGGTCTGGTCTACGCCGCGGCAGTCGTTACCCTCCCATAGGCGCGCATCGCGCCTTACGTACCGTCAACCGGCGTCGAGCATCCCCGCGAGGCGTCACTACCACTCCCAGAGGAGCAGCCAAGATGGCCAGCAAGGAAGAGGTCCTGGAAGGTCTCGCCGAGATCGTCAACGAGATCGCCGGGATCCCGACCGAGGATGTCGAGCTCGACAAGTCCTTCACCGATGACCTGGACGTCGACTCGCTGTCCATGGTCGAGGTCGTCGTGGCCGCCGAAGAGCGCTTCGACGTCAAGATCCCGGACGACGAGGTCAAGAACCTGAAGACCGTCGGTGACGCGGTGGACTACATCCTCACCAACGCCTGATCCCCCTCCGGGTGGGGGCGGCGCGCTCAACGCCTCCCCCGCCCGGGCCCCTCGCCGCTTTCCCCAGGGCGCGCCGGCCACACCCAGCCCCCGCACACGTGAGAGAAGAAGAACCAGTGACCGCTGAAAACCGCACCGTGGTAGTCACGGGTATCGGCGCCTTCACGCCGCTGGGCGGCGACGCCGCCACCACCTGGGCGGGGCTGCTCGCCGGCCGTTCCGGCGTGGCCGCGCTCACCGAGGAGTGGGCCGCCGACCTGCCGGTGAAGATCGCCGCGCGCACCGCGGTGGACCCGGGCGAGGTCCTGCCCAAGCCGCTGGCCCGCAAGCTGGACCGCTCGGCCCAGTTCGCGCTGATCGCCGCACGCGAGGCCTGGGCCGACGCCGGCTTCCAGGTCGCCGCCACCCACGAGTCCTCCACCCTGGCGCCCGAGCGCCTGGGCACCGTGATCGCCTCCGGCATCGGCGGCGTGACCACCCTGCTCGACCAGTACGACGTGCTGAAGGAGAAGGGCGTCCGCAAGGTGTCCCCGCACACCGTGCCGATGCTCATGCCCAACAGCCCCTCCGCCAACGTGGGCATCGAGGTCGGCGCCCGGGCCGGCGTGCACACCCCCGTCTCGGCCTGCGCCTCCGGCGCGGAAGCGATCGGCTACGCGATCGAGATGATCCGCACCGGCCGCGCCGACGTGGTGGTGGCCGGCGGAACCGAGGCCGCGATCCACCCGCTGCCGATCGTCGCCTTCGCCAACATGATGGCGATGTCCAAGAACAACGACGAGCCGCAGCGCGCCTCCCGCCCCTTCGACAAGGGCCGCGACGGCTTCGTGCTCGGCGAGGGCGCGGGCGTGGTCGTGCTGGAGTCGGCCGAGCACGCCGCCGCGCGCGGCGCCCGGGTCTACTGCGAGGCGGTCGGCCAGGGCCTCTCCTCGGACGCCCACCACATCGCGCAGCCGGAGCCGACCGGTTCGGGCATCGCCCGGGCGCTGGAGAACCTGTTCGCCGCCACCGACCTGGACAAGGCCGAGGTGGTGCACGTCAACGCGCACGCCACCTCGACCCCGCTGGGCGACGTCGCGGAGATCAAGGCGCTGCGCAAGGAGCTCGGCGAGCACCTCGACCACGTCACGGTCTCCTCCACCAAGTCGATGACCGGCCACCTGCTGGGCGGCGCCGGCGGCATCGAGACGGTCGCCACCGTCCTCGCGCTGCACCACCGGCAGGCCCCGCCGACCATCAACGTCGACGACCTGGACGACGACGTGGACGCGGACATCGTGCGCTTCGAGCCGCGCGCGCTGCCGAGCGGCCGGATCGTCGCGCTGAACAACTCCTTCGGCTTCGGCGGTCACAACGTGGTGCTGGCCTTCCGCAGCATCTGAACCGCCTGACGCACCACCGCCTGACGCACCACCGCCTGACGCACCACCATCTGGCGCACCGGACCGCAGAGGGGCCCCGCACCGCGGGGCCCCTCTCGCGCGCCCGGGCGGGCCGGTCAGACCACCTGGTGCAGCCAGCGCACCGGGGCGCCCTCGCCGGCGTAGCGGAACGGCTCCAACTCGTCGTCCCAGGGCTTGCCGAGCAGCCGGGCGATGTCCGCCTCCAGGTCGCTGCCCTCACTGCGGGCCCGCAGCAGCACCGCGCGCAGCCGGTCCTCGGGGATCAGGATGTCGCCGTGGATGCCGGTCACGGCATGGAAGATGCCGAGCGCGGGCGTGCTGCTGTAGCGCTCGCCCTCCGCGCCGGCGCAGGGCTCGCTGGTCACCTCGTAGCGCATCAGCTGCCAACCGCGCAGCGCGGAGGCGAGCTTGGAGGCGGTGCCCACCTCCCCCTGCCAGGAGAACTCGGAGCGCCACTGGCCGGGGGCGGCCGGCTGGCGGATCCAGTCGAGGCTGACCCGCACGTTGAGCACGCCCGCCACCGCCCATTCGACGTGCGGGCACAGCGCGCGGGGCGCGGAGTGGATGTACAGGACTCCACGTGTCGTCACCGGGACCTCCAGGCTGTGGACGAGGGTCGCCTTCCCCAGCTGCCTCGTGCCGGTGGCCGGTTGGTCCTGGGCGCCACGTGGCCGACACCTGCCCGGTTCTGACGTGCCGGCAACCCGGGTCGATCGGCGTCGAGAGCCAACCGGCGTCACGAGCCAACCGACATTAAGTCACTAACATGAGCAAAACGGACAGGCTGCAACCATGGTAGTCAGTTCCGGGGACAGGTCTACCCCTGATCGGGATCTCTCCCCCGAACGGCCCCATCCGGTGGCGCCGCGGCGGTTCCGCCACGCTATCGCGCCCCGACCCGGGCCGCCTGACGCTCCGTCGGAAGGGGGCCGCATCCGTCCGCCGGGGTCGCGCGCGCCAACGCCGCGCGCCCCGGCGAGCCTTGGCGGGCTCGGACCGGGGCGCGTTCGCTCAGCGGGCTGCCGGCGGGGCTCAGCCCACCTGGAGCGTCACCTCGATGTTGCCGCGGGTGGCGTTGGAGTACGGGCACACCTGGTGCGCGGCCTCCACCAACTGCCGTGCCTGGTCGGCCGGCAGGCCCGGCAGCTGGACCGAGAGCTCGACGGCCAGCGCGTAGCCGCCCTCGGCGTCCGGGCCGATGCCGACCCGGGCGGTCACCTCGCAGCCGGTGACATCGGCCTTGGCCCGGCGGGCCACCACGAAGAGCGCGCTCTGGAAGCAGGCCGCGTAGCCGGCCGCGAAGAGCTGCTCGGGGTTGGTGCCCTCGCCGCTGCCGCCCAGCTCCTTGGGCGGGCGGACCACGACGTCGAGCAGGCCGTCCGAGGAGGCCACCCGGCCGTCCCGGCCGCCCTCGGCGGTGGCCACGGCGATGTAAGCGATCTTGACAGGGTTGGACATGGCGCTCTCTCCCGAGAATTCGCAAAAAATGTGACAGTGAGACCGGTTGATCTGGATCAGGAAGCGAGCCGGACGACCATCTTGCCGGTGTTCTCGCCGTGCATCAGGCCGAGGAAGGCGTCCATCATGTGCTCGATGCCGTCGACGGCCGTCTCGTCGTAGTGCAGACTGCCGTCCTTCAGCCAGCCGGCCACCTCGGCGGTGAACTGCGGCTGGAGCGCGGCGTGGTCGTTCACCAGCAGGCCCTCCAGGCGCAGCCGCTTGCCGATCAGCTGCGCCAGGTTGCGCGGGCCGGCCGGCGCCTCGGTGTCGTTGTACTGGGCGATCGCGCCGCAGATCACCGCCCGGCCGTGCAGGCCCAGGGCGCCGATCGCGGCCTCCAGGTGGTCCCCGCCGACGTTGTCGAAGTAGATGTCGATGCCCTCGGGGGCGGCCTTGTCGAGCTGCTCGGCGACCGGGCCGTCCTTGTAGTTGAAGGCGGCGTCGAAACCGTAGTCGTCCACCAGCTTGGCCACCTTGGCCGCCGAGCCGGCCGAACCGACCACCCGGGAGGCGCCCTTGAGCCGGGCGATCTGCCCGACCAGCGAACCGACCGCGCCGGCCGCGCCGGAGACGAAGACCTTGTCGCCCTCCTTGATCCGGGCGACCGCCACCAGGCCGGCGTAGGCGGTCAGACCGGGCATCCCGAGCACGCCGAGGAAGTAGGAGAGCGGCGCGTGGGCCGGGTCCACCTTGATCGCGTGCGCGGCCTGGACGGTCGCGTACTCGCGCCAGCCCTGCCCGTGCAGCACCGCGTCGCCGACCGCGAAGCCCTCGGCGGCGGAGGCCACCACGTAGCCGACCGCGCCGCCCTCCATCGGCCGGTCCAGCTGGTACGGCGCGACGTAGGACTTGACGTCGTTCATCCGCCCGCGCATGTACGGGTCGACCGAGAGGAAGGCGTTGCGGACCAGGATCTCGCCCGGCTCCGGCCGGCGGACCGGGGCCTCCAGCAGCTCGACGTCGGTCTCCAGGGGCCAGCCGTTCGGCCGGGCCTTCAGGTGCCACTCGCGGGCCGTGGCGGGAATCGGCTGCTCTGCCATCGCTGCGCTCCTTGCTCTGGATTGCCACCTGAAAGGTTGAGGCGGTAAAGCAACGATGGACGTGAAAGGTTCAGATTGTCAAATATTCAGGTAGAGTCGACGGCATGGCGAACGATGAGCTGACCCGCGACGACGCGGCCCGTGAGGACGCGGCCCGCGAGGACGCGCTGACCCGCGAGGTGGTGGACCTCATGGCCGGCCTGGTCGCGATCTTCCACCGCGAGTACGAGGAGGCGGCCGCCGCCCGGTCGCTGACCGGCGCCCAGGCCAAGGTGCTCGCGCTGCTCCGACGCGGCCCGATGCCGATGCGGCACATCGCCCAGACGCTCAGCTGCGAGCCGTCCAACATCACCGGCATCGTGGACCGGCTGGAGGCCCGCGGCTTCGTCACCCGCGAGGCCGACCCGCAGGACCGCCGGGTCAAGCTGGTCGCCGCCACCGAGCAGGGCCAGGCCGCCTCGGCCGAGCTGCGCGAGTCGCTGAACTTCGCCCGCGAGCCACTGGCGGCCCTGGTCCCCGAGGAGCGGGGCACGCTGCGCGACCTGCTGCAGCGGATGCTGGTCGGGGCCGGCGGCTGAGCCTGCCGCCGCCGAGTCCGCCGCCGCCGAGCCGCCTGCCGGACAGCCCGCTGCCGGGTCGCCCGCTACGGAGCCGGCCGGGCGGCCTCGGCGCGCTCGGCGCGGTCGCCGAAGCGCCACCAGAGCCAGCGCCCCGCGCCGAGCACCAGCACGTAGCCGGCCACCACCAGCGCCAGTGAGCCGTAGGCCGCCGCCGGCAGCTCCTCGAAGCCGAGCCGCTCGCCCAGCGCGCTCGGCGGCAGCAGCAGCCCGACCGCCGCCAGCATCCCGGCCGCCCACCAGACCGGCCGCGGCGGCCGCTGCCGGGTGCGGCTCAACCGGTAGAGCACCGGCAGCGCCACGGCCTGGGTGACCAGGTTCTCCGCGAACCAGGCGGTGTGGAACATCGCCTCCGAGTTCGGCACCGAGTAGCCGCGGGTGACCCCGCGCATCGCCTCGAACATCGCGAGGTCGAAGAAGGAGTTGAGCAGCCCGAAGCCGAGCGCGAAGGCGGCCAGCGAGCCCCAGCGCAGCCGCACCGGTCGGCTGCCGGGACCGGCCGGGCGGCCGCTGACCGCGACCGAGAGCTGCGCCGCGTCGAAGCAGAGGTTCTGCAGCAGCACCTGGGCCGGCTGCATCGGCAGGAACGGCAGCAGCACCCCGCCGGCCAGCATGGAGAGCGCGTTGCCCAGGTTGCAGGAGAGCGCGATCCGCAGGTAGGCGGCCACCCTCGCGGTGGCCTCCCGCCCCACGGCCACCGCCCGGCCGAGCAGCGCCAGGTCGCGCCCGCCGAGCAGCAGGTCCGCCCATTCGCGCGCCGCGCCCACGGCGCCCGCCGTGGCGATCCCGACGTCCGCGCAGCGCAGCGCCGGCACGTCGTTCACCCCGTCGCCGAGGAAGCCGACCGAGTGCCCGGCCTCCCGCAGTGCCCGCACCACCAGTGCCTTCTGCTCGGGGGTGCAGCGGGCGAAGACCGCGCCCGCCGCGCCCGCCGCCGCGATCGCCGACCGGTCGAGCCCGGCCAGCTCGGCGCCCAGCAGCACCCGGCCAGGGGCCAGGCCCAGCCGCTCGGCCAGCCTCAGCGCGGTGCGCGGGTGGTCCCCGGTCAGCACGGTGAGCGCGACACCGCAGCCGCGCAGCAGGGCCAGCGCCGCCTCGGCCGAGTCCTCGGGCCGGTCGATCAGTTCGACGAAGCCGAGCAGGGTCAGCCCGTCCTCGTCGGCCACCCGGTGGCCGCCCAGCCGCGCCTCGCTCTCGGCCCTGGCCACCGCGATCAGCCGCAGCCCCCGCCCGGTCCGCTCGGCCACCAGCCGGTCCAGCGCCTCGCGCGCCGCCGGGTCCAGCGCCTCACCGCCGGGCAGCGCGGCACAGCGGTCGAGCAGTTCCTCCGGCGCGCCCTTGAGCACCAGCACCCGCCGTCGGCCGCCGACGGCGGCTGCCGCCCCCCGCTCGCGCAGCACGGCGCCCGACCGGCGGCGCACCGGGTCGAAGGGGATCACCTCCAGCAGCGCGCCGGGCTCGGCGGCCGGCAGTCCGGCGGCGTCCGCGGCGTCGAGCAGCGCCTCGTCCAGCGGGTCGAGCAGCCCGGGCTCGCCGTCGAGCAGCGCGGCCTCGCCGATCAGCGCCGCCCAGCGCAGCGGCTCCTGGTCCGGGCGGCCGGCCGGGTCCAGTGAGCCGGCCACCATCAGCTCGCCGGTGGTCAGGGTGCCGGTCTTGTCCAGGCAGAGCACGTCCAGCGCGCCCAGCTCGCCGACCGCCGGCAGCCGGCGCACCGGCACGCCGGCCTTGGCCAGCCGGTGGCCGCCGCGGGCCAGCACCGAGCTGACCACCAGCGGCAGCAGTTCCGGGGTGAAGCCGACCGCCGCCGCCACCGCGAACGGCAGCAGGCCGCGGCTCCAGCCGTGCAGCAGGGTGTCGGCGGTGACGGTCAGCGGGACCACCGTGACCATGAAGGCGATCAGCGTCAGCACCGCGCGGCGCATGCCGCGCTCGACCACCGAGCGGCCGCGCCCGGTCAGCGGGCCGGGCGCGTGGGCAGCGCCGAAGCGGGTCGCGGTGCCGGTGGCGAGCACCACGGCGGTGGCGCTGCCGGTGACCACGGTGCTCCCCGCGAAGCAGAGCTGCGGCGCGTCGAAGGGACCGCCACCAGGCCCGGTCGACGGCCCGTCCAGGGCGAGGCGCGGCACCGGAGTGCTCTCGCCGGTCAGCGCCGACAGGTCGAGGGTCAGGCCCTCGGCCCGCAGCAGCCGCAGGTCGGCCGGGACGGCGTCGCCACCCACCAGCCTGACCACGTCACCGGGCACCAGCTGCTCGGCCGGGACCTCCCGGGCGGCCGGCAGCTCGCTGTGCTCGGCCCGGCGCAGCACGGTCGCGGTGCTCGGCACCAGGGCCCGCAGCGAGCGCAGCGCCAGCGCCGAGCGGCGTTCGCCGCGCAGCCGCAGCAAGCAGGCGGTGAGCACCAGCGCGGCGATGGTCAGCGCGCTGCCCCAGGAGCCGATCACCGCGCAGACCACGGACAGCACGGCCAGCAGCGCGGTGAAGGGGTCGCCGAGGGCGGAGCGCAGGCGCTTGGCGGTGCTCGGCTCGGGCAGCGGCAGCACGATGTTCTCGCCGTGCTCGGCGAGCCTGGCCTCCGCCTCGGCCTCGGTGAGCCCGCGCGGGGTGGCGGCCACCGCGCGCAGCGCCGCGTGCCGGCTCAACCGGGCCGGGTCCGCGGGGCTCGGGCCTGCGGGGCCGTTCAGCGGCCGGACGGTTCGGACACCGGCCGGCGGGAGCAGGCGCGTCCCGCGCTCAGGCACCGCTGCCCCGGAAGCGGAACAGCTCGCCGCCGACCGCGCGCCCGGCCTGCGGCTGCGCCGTCCCGGCGGTGGCGAGCTTCTCCACCATCAGCCGGACCAGCGTCGCCACCTGCGGGTCGTCGACCCCGTAGACCTGACGCCGGCCCTCGCGACGGTTGGAGACCATGCCGGCCAGCTTGAGCTTGGCCAGGTGCTGGCTGACGGCCTGCAGGGTGCCGCCGACCCGGTCGGCCAGCGTGCCGACGTCGGCCTCGCCCTGGCTGAGCACCCAGACGATGTGCAGCCGCATGGTGGAGGCGAGCAGCCCGAAGGAGGCCGCCGCCTGCTGCAGCAGTTCCGGGGACGGATCGTCGGACCCGCTGACGCCCGTCATCTGGACCGCCCTCTCCCTGGTCTCCCTGGTCGTGAAGGCGCTCAGTCTAACCGCGCCGCCCCCCGGCGCGAATGGATCGCGCACGCTCCCCCTCGGGCGGGCCCCGCAGGCCGGTGGCCCGGTCAACCGCCAGGTCGTGCGAGAATTCGGCGGTCCAGAGTGCCGTGGCGGTGGGGAGTTCGTGTGATAGGCAGCCAGCGGACCGAGGGCCAGCGCGGCGCCGACCGGCGCCGCAACGTCGAGCTGGCGCTGCTCGGCTTCGCCGTCGCGCTCTGCCTCTTCGCCTACATCGACGCGGACGAGGCGATGAACGACAAGCTCCCGCCGGGCCTGCTGGTCTACGGGGTGTCGTTCACCCTGCTGACCCTGGGCGCCCATCTGGTGATGCGGCGCTTCGCACGGTACGCCGACCCGCTGATCCTGCCCTGCGCGGTGCTGCTCAGCGGCTTCGGCCTGGTGCTGCTCCACCGGCTCGACGAGTCGTACGCGATCGTGCACGCGGCCAAGGGCGACTTCCAGAAGCTGCCCTCGGCACCCTCGCAGGTGATGTGGCTCTTCCTCGCGGTGCCGGCCGCGCTCGCCCTGATCGTCTTCGTCAAGCACCACCGGTTCTTCCAGCGCTACGTCTACATCCTGATGGTGGGCGCGCTGGTCCTGCTGGCCGCGCCGGCCTTCTTCTCGGCCGACGCCGACTACGGCGCCAAGCGGTGGATCCACCTGCCGGGCATCACCGTCGAGCCGGACGAGTTCGTCAAACTCGCGATCTGTGTCTTCTTCGCCGGCTACCTGATGGTCAGCCGGGACGCGCTGGCGCTGGTCGGCCGCAAGATCTGGGGCCTGAGCCTGCCCCGCGGGCGCAACGCGGGACCGGTACTGGCGATCTGGGTGATCAGCCTGCTGGTGCTGATCTTCGAGCGCGACCTGGGGACCTCGCTGATCTTCTTCGGCGTCTTCATCGTGATGCTCTACGTGGCCACCGAGCGGACCAGCTGGGTGGTGATCGGTGTGATCATGGCGGTCGGCGGCGCGGCCGTCGTGGGCACCCTGGAGCCGCACGTGCACGGCCGGGTCGAGGCCTGGCTGCACCCGATGGACGTCTACAAGACGTACCCGAAGGGCGTGATCCCGGCGGTCACCTCGGACCAGCAGGCACAGTCGCTCTTCAGCTTCGGCAGCGGGCACATCCTGGGCACCGGGCTCGGCCAGGGGCACCCGTGGCTGATCGGCTTCGCCGGGCGCAGCGACTTCATCTTCACCACGGTCGGCGAGGAGCTGGGTCTGGCCGGGGTGACCGCGGTGCTGCTGGTCTACGTGGTCTTCTTCCAGCGCGGCCTGAAGACCGCACTGACCCTGCCCGACCCGTTCGGCAAGCTGCTGGCCACCGGCCTGGCGAGCGTCGTGGCACTGCAGGTCTTCGTGGTGGTCGGCGGCGTCACCGGGCTGATCCCGCTGACCGGCAAGGAACTGCCCTTCCTGGCCGCCGGTGGTTCCACCACGGTGGCGAACTGGCTGCTCACCGGGCTGCTGATCAAGCTGAGCGACGCGGCCGGGCGCAACGAGCTGGAGCCCGAGCCGGAGCCGACCGGCACCATCGCGCCGCCGAAGCCGACCGTCGCCGCGGCGGGCGAGAGCGGGACGCCGGTGCCGGGCCAGTCGGGACCCGGCACGGTACCGGGCACACCGCCGCCCTACGGCGCGCCGACCGTGCACGGGACGGCGACCGGGGCACCCGCCTCCGGCGCGCAGCCGACCGGCGGCGGCACCGGCACGCAGACCGTCATCCCGGCCGCCGCACCCGCGGGGACCCCGGGCTTCGGCACCCCGAACCTCGGTGCCCCGGGCTTCGGCACCCCGGGCTTCGGCACCCCGTCCGGCGCGCCGGACGGCGGCCAGGGCGGCGGCCAGGGCGGCGGCCAGGGCGGCGCCCGGCCGGAGCAGCCCGGCGCCGGCCACCCAGGGGCGGGCTGGGCGCCCGGCTACCAGGCCCAGGACCAGCTCGGCTACCAGCAGGGCTACCAGCCCGAGTACCAGCAGGGCCACCCCGCACCCGGCCACCCCGCCGGTGCGTTCGGCACCCCGGCCACGCAGCCCGGCCACCCGGCCCAGGGCGGCTACCCGGCGGACGGCCAGCCCGAGTACTTCTCCGCGCCCACCCCGCAGTACCCGCCGCACCCCGACCAGAACGGCCCGGCCTCCGGCTTCTGACCCGGCCCCGCCACGCCACGGCCGCCGCCCCCACGGGCGGCGGCCGCTGTCGTCCCGCTCGGCCGCTGTCGCCGCCCACCGGCCGCTGTCCTACCAATCGGCCGCTGCCGCCGCCCACCCGTCTGGCGGCGTTGCCAAGGCTGCGCCGCATGCCCAATACTTGCTAAATTGCGCAACTGTGCAACCGGTCACCCGACCAAGTCGTCCTATCGAGCAGCCGTACCCGGCTCGCCGGCGAGCGCACGGAGAACGCCTGATGACCGATCCCGAGCACCGCCCGGGCCAGCGGCGCGCCCGCTTGCGGCCCGGCCGACGCACGGCGCCCGATGAGCTGGAGGCGCCCGAAGGGCCCAGCCTAGAGCCGCGGCCCGGGCCGGCGGCGCACGCGAACCGCCACCGTGTCGCGCGTGTCGCCGGGCTGACCGCCGCCGTCCTGGTGCTGGCCACGGCCGGCGCCGGCTTCTGGTTCTACGAGCGGCTGGACGGCAACCTCAGCATCTTCGACAGCTCCGGGATCTCCGCCAGCCGACCGCCGACCGGGCCCAGCGACGCCTCCGGCTCGACCCCGGTCAACGTCCTGGTGCTGGGCTCGGACAGCCGGAGCGGCGGCAACGACGACCTGGCCGGCGGCGACGTCGGGGGCGGCAACTCGGACACCGCGATCCTGCTGCACGTCTACGCCGACCACCGGCACGCCGTCGCGGTCTCGCTGCCGCGCGACGCCCTGGTGGACATCCCGCCCTGCCTGCTGCCGGGCGGCCACTGGACCAGCGCCCAGCACGGCCAGATGTTCAACTCGGCCTTCGCCGTGGGCGGCTACCCGAACGGCAACCCGGCCTGCGCGCAGAACACCGTGGAGGCACTGACCGGTCTGCGGGTCGACCACACCATGGTGATCGACTTCAAGGGCTTCGCCGCGATGACCGCGGCGATCGGCGGTGTGCCGGTCTGCGTGCCCAGCGATGTGGACGGCTTCGGGATCCATCTGAAGAAGGGCCTGCAGACGGTCGCCGGCACGCAGGCACTGGCCTTCGTCCGGGCCCGGCACGGGCTCGGCGACGGCTCGGACATCGGGCGGATGCGGCGTCAGCAGGCCTTCCTCGCCGCGCTGGTCCAGAAGGTGCGGCGGCAGGGCTTCGACCTGACCACGCTGCTGCCGCTGGCCGACGCGGCGACCAGGTCGCTCACCGTCGACCCCGGTCTGGGCACCGCGATGAAGCTGGTCACGTTCGTCCAGTCCCTGCACGCGGTCGAGTTGGGCGACCTCAGCTTCGTCACCGCGCCCTGGCGCTACGCCGGCGACCGGGTCGCGCTGGTCCACCCCGACGCCGATACCCTGTGGACGCTGCTGCGCCAGGACCGCACACTGGATGGCCGGAGCACCGGGCGGCCTGCGGGCCCCAGCACCGCCG
Organism: Kitasatospora sp. NBC_01287; assembly: GCF_026340565.1. NCBI lineage: Bacteria > Bacillati > Actinomycetota > Actinomycetes > Kitasatosporales > Streptomycetaceae > Kitasatospora > Kitasatospora sp. NBC_01287. The sequence goes on along the minus strand of NZ_JAPEPB010000001.1, from coordinate 6,407,435 downwards.
CGGGCCCGGCCGGGCCCGCCGATCCGACGCTCCCGATCACCGTGCAGAACGGCAGCGGCACCACCGGCCTGGCCGTCCGGGCCGCCGAGGACCTGCGCGACAAGGGCTTCCAGGACGTCACGGCCGGTATCGGCGGGATCGACCGCGCCGTCACCACGATCGGCTACGCACCCGGCCACCAGGCCGATGCCGAACGGCTCGCCCCGTACTTCCCCGGCGCCGACGTCCGCGCCGACTCCGAGAGCGACCCGCTGACGGTCACCCTCGGCACCGACTACGCCACCGCCCGCGCCTCGGCCGCCGCGACCGGGGCACCGAGCCCGACCGGCTCCCCGTCCCCGGGCCCCTCGCCCGGCGCGGTGCCCAGCGGGATCGCCCAGAACACCCGCCCCGCCGACGCCGACATCTGCGCCGGCGTCACCTACGGCTGAACCACGGCCGACCTGTCCGCCCTGCGAAAGGAACGACGCTGAGCATGTACTCGGGGGACCGGGGGGACCACGCGTCCACCGACACCACCGCGCTGCGGCTGGCCGCGGCCGTCGCCGAGATCGAAGGCCTGCACGCCGCGCTGCTCCACAGCACCGACCTGGGCCGCCGGCGCCGGCTGCAGGCCGAACTGGCCCGCTCCGCGGCGCGGCTGGCCGAGCTGGCCGCCGCCCCGGCGGGCCGCATCCCGGCCCAGGCGCGGCTGAACTCGCGCCGCCAGCGACGCCGGGCCGCCGTGCTGCGCGGTGCCCGCTGGCTCACCGAGCGGCTGGACTGAGCGGCTGGACTGAGCGGCTGAACGGGCTGCGGGTGGCCGGAGCAGTGAGTGCGGAGTGCGGACGCTGACCTGGCGTCAACCGACTGGTGGCGAATGCTTCCGGACGGGTGAACCTCGGCCCGGTCGGCGCCTGCGCAGGTTCCCCGTACCCTAGGGTTCTCCCTGGTGAGACCCGCAATGTGTAGGTAGGGCGGGTGGGACTCGAACCCACGACCCAGGGATTATGAGTCCTTAGGGGATTTTGATCGGCGTTCGTTAGCTCCCCCTGGTTTTCCCCGTTTTCCCAGGTCAGATGGCCTTTGATGGCCATCCCGCATCTCTAACTGTCACCGTCTTTCGTGGCCCTTCTCCAGCGCCACGTCCACTAAAAGTCCACTCAGAGCAGGGCCCGACCAGCCGTCAGGGAAGACCGAACGGCTGGCCTGCGACGCTTGCCGCCATCGAAACAGGTCTCAAGGGAGACCTCAACCGACGAAAGACGGCTTCACCCACCGGCCGGTCGGGTGAAGCCGTCTTGAGCGCGCAGCGCGAAGCTCTACGGCGATCATCTTACTGGCGCCTCACTGCACTCCGGAAGCCCCGGCCCCTATGGCAGGTACCGGTGACCGCTCAGCTGAAACCACTCGATGATCCTCGGCGCGTCAAGCCAACACCTGCTGCTCATGACGGGGAGCAGGGGATGTTGGCCGGTAGATCTTGACGAGGTAGCCGCCTCCGGGGGCGCCGCCGGATTCGTGGCGGTCACGCCGGATGGCACTGGTGATCTTGAGGGGGCCGCCAGTGGTGAACCAGTCGCTGGGGTAGGTGGCGTTGCGGTGGTGGGTGAGAAGGGCGGCGCGTTTGCGGCTGGTGCTGCCGGCGGGAGGCAGGGCGGGGAGTTGGCGCCAGGTGGGGTGGGTGTGGTCGAGGGCGTCTTCGACGGCTTCGTTGTAGTGGCGGCGGTCGGGGCCTTCCCAGTGGCAGGCGGTGCAGGCGCCTCGGCGGAGGTAGGTCCAGCGGTCGGTGGGGTCGGCGTCGGGGTTGGTGGGGTCGGGTTTCTCCCAGATCCGGTTGATGGTGGTGGCGGTGTGCTGCTCGGTGGCGGTTGGTAGGCGGATGCCGTTGAAGCCGGGGTTGCCGTAGTTGATCTCCCAGGCGGTGCGCTTGGTCTCGCGGGGGATGGTCGTGGGCAGGGAGACGTAGGCGGTCTGCCGGGCGATGGCGCCGACGGCCTGATGGGCGGTGGTCCAGGCGGTGATGGCGTGGACGCAGGCTGCGGTGTCTTCGGCGTGGGTGAGGCCGTCGCCCATGTAGATCATGACGTAGTCGCCGAGCGGGTCGCTCGGGTCGTTGAAGTGGAGCGCGCACCAGCCCTCGTGGTCCTCGGGCGGGTGGGTGATGTCGGCCTGCTCGCTGATCCAGATGCTGGTGCCGTCTGGGAGGTCGAGGGTGATGGCGCGTCCGGCGCTGTGGTCGTGGACGGCTGGGGTGTGCCCGGCGGTGATCAGGGTGTCCCACAGGAGGTGTCCGGCGATGGTCGGTTGGTCGGGGTCGGGGTGGGCGCCGAGCGGGGTGGCGAGGCGACGGCGGAGTTCGTCAAGGGCGGGCAGCACTGTCGGGGCTCTCGTTCAGGTGAGTGTGAGTTGGCCGGGTGGCGGGAGGGCGGCATGCTGGCCGCCGCGCCCGTAGGTCGGTAGTTCGATGTGGCGGGCGTGGGTGACTGTCCAGACTGCGCCCGGGCTCCGGAGGCGCTGGCGGGGTCCTGCGGGAGGTAGCCCGAGGTCGCCGGCGGTCATCGCCGCGCGGACCTTCAGGGGTTGAGGGGTTGGCCAGGTAGAGCACGGGCGGGTCGGGTCGGGAGGGTGTGCGCGTTGATGCGATGGCAGAGGCGCCGGACGTGGTCGGGGGCGTCGGCGGGACGGGTGTTGACCCAGGGGATGTGGGCCGTCTCCCGGCGGTCGCGGAGCTGCCAGCGAAGGGTGGTGTTCATGGTGATGACGAGCTGGCAGTAACGGCCGCTGCGGTTCAGGTGGAGGACGGCGCCGGCTTGGCCGTGGCTGGTGCGGTGCAGCTGTGCGGGGATTCCGGCGGCGGTGAGCGCGGCAACGATGTCGTTGCTCGGTCCCGCGTCGGTGGGCGCGGCCTGCCAGGTCTCCCGGGTTCCCCATTCCGCTGTCTCCAGCTGCTTGGGTCCGCGCCCGCTGTTGTTGGCGAGGATGAGACGGACGGCTGGGCTGTGGCGGACGTAGGCGGATAGGTCGAGGGGTTCGACGGAGATGATGGGCGCGTTGGTGACGTGTGGGCCGCGGAAGAGCCCGTAGGCGCTGCGGTAGGTGGTGGGGCCGGTGTAGGTGTGGTGTGCGGTCATGGCTGCTGCTCCAGGGTTGGGGTGTGGAGGCGTACCGGGTCGGTGATTGGCTGGCATTGGGTGGGGCAGGTCAGGTACTTCCAGGGGCGGCCGTTGGGGTAGCGGTGCTGTTCGTGGTGGCGGTCGGGGTCGGCGGTGGTGCAGCGGACGGGGAAGCGTCCTCGTGATCCGCAGTGCTGGCACAGCCCGAGGGGGTCGGTGTTGTCGGCGGTGACGGGGTGGGGGTATGGGCGGGCGGAGCCGTCGATGGGGTGTCCGGTGTCGGGGTTGAACTGGAAGAAGGGGCTGCGGGGGTGGATGGGCAGAGACCACCAGGTGTGGTGGGGGTCGCTGGTGAGGATGTGGCGGGTGTTGTGGATGGTGTGGCCGTTGTGGTGGAGGTTGGCCCAGCGGACGAACGCCCAGCCGGGGCCGGTGTGGCGGGTGTAGACGCGGGTGGCGTCCCGGCCGAGGGCGCCGGGTACGGCGGGGGCTGCTTGTTCGAGTTCGCGGCGGGTGCGGGCGATGATCACAGGGACGAGGTCGAGGGGGAGGCCGGTCAGGTCAATTTCGATGGGCATCGTGGTGTCCTTCACGTCGGGCCGGGCAGCGGCGGGGCTGCCCGGCCCAGGTTGGCTGGGTTAGGCGCTGACGCGGCGGGTGAGGGTTGCCTGGTTGGGGCCGATGTGGGCGAGGACGTGGTGGGGTTCTGGGCCGTCCTTCCACTGGAGCTGACGGCCGATGCTGATGACGTGGACGTGGAAGTCGGTGTCCGGGAACACGGCCTTGAGGTGGGTCAGGAGTTCGCTGTCGGTCTTGAGAGCTTCGAAGGTTCCGGGGGTGCCGGTGCAGCCGGTGTGGCGGCGGTTGTGTCGTCGGCTGGGGCGTAGGTGGCTGTAGAACAGGTGGCCGGTCCAGGTGCAGCCGGTCCGGCCGCAGCGCAGCTGCCAGTGGATGTCGGATCCGGGGTAGGGGTGGAGGGGGATCAGTTCGAGCTGTTCGAGGCGGGCGAGGGCGCGGCTGGCGGAGTCGGCGTTGCGGCGTCGGGTGAGGTCGAGCACGAGGGCGTGTCCTTGTTCAGTGGTGGGCGGGCTGGTAGGCGGGGATGCCCAGGCGCAGGTGGTTGTCGTCGGTGAAGAGGCGGCGGATCGCGTTGTCGCTGGTGGGTGGGGTGTGGGTGGTGCGGATGTGGTTGAACCAGGCGCCGTCGGTTCGGTGCCAGATGGTTGAGTCGTGGACGACGTGGTCGCCGTCGCGGAAGTGGGCGGGTACGTCGGGGTAGGGGATGGGCGGGAGGCTCGCCGGGTCGACGTGCTGATGGGCGGCGACGGTGACGATCTGGTTGCCGTGCTGGCGGTAGGTCCAGGGGAACTGCCAGTAGGTGGCGGGGAGGCTGGCGCTGCCGCCGCGGGAGGGCGGGGTGGTGGTGCGGCTGGTGCGCCGGTACTCGTTGCGGCCGAGGCGGGTGAGTTCGGTGAGGACGGCTCGGCTTCCGGAGCCGGTGTGCACGATCACGTCGCCTCGGCGGAGGAGGCGGGTGGGGAGGTCCATGAAGGCGTGGTGGTGTATCTGGCGGCCGGTGTTTCGTCCGGCGGGGGTGCCGTTCCAGAGGTTGATGTAGAGGGTGACGGCTTCGGCGAGGGCGGTGATGTCGGTGTGGAGGGAGTCGGGGCCGGGGGTGCGGTCGGCTCGGTGGATGGTGATGGTGTGTTCCGGCTTGGTGCGCGGGTCGCCGAGGTGGTGGATCGCTTGGAGGCCGGTTCGCTGGTCGGCGTCGATGTCGGTGTCGGTGGTGTAGTCCGAGATCCGGATGCTGGTTCCGCCGGGCAGGTTGAGGCTGATCCAGGTGCCGCCGCCGGGGGTGCGGTGGTCGTGGGTGGTGGAGTGGCCGTGCAGGTGGAGTCCTGCGCGGATGTGCTGGCCGAGGGTGAAGGTGGCGGTTGTCGTCATGTCGTCTCCCTGGGTTGGGCCGGGGGCGCGGGTTGGGTGCGCCCCCGGTTGAGTGGTCAGGCGGTTTCGGTGTTGGTGGCGCGTCGGGTGCGGGGCTTGGCCGGGGTTGCCGTCTTGCGGGCGCGGGTGGGCTTGGTGTCGGTGGGGGTCGTCGCCTTCTTCGCGGTGGTGCGCTTTCGGGTGGGCTTGGTGTCGGCGGGCGGGGTTGCCGTCTTGCGGACCCGGGTGGGCCTGGCACCGGTCGGGGCTGCGGGCGTCGTGGCTGCGGTGTGCTTTCGGGTGGGGCGGGCGGCCTTCGGGGCGCGCTGGTCCTGGAGCTGGGCGCCGGGGGCGGATGTGCCGGCGTGCTGGGTGTCGGCCGGGGAGGGCTCGGCGGCGGTCGGCTCAGTGCTGGTCGGGTCGGGGTCGGTGTCGTCCGGCTTCTCGTTGGGGTCCGCGCTGGTCGGCTCGCTGACGGGCTCGGCGACAGTCGGTGCCTCGTAGGGCTCGGCGTCGACGGGGGCGGGCTCATCGCCGGTCAGCTCGGTGTCGGTTGGGGTGGGCTCGGCCTCGGCCGGGTCTTCGGCGGGCTCTGTGTCGTCGGGGATCGCGTCGGGCTGCTCGGTGGTCTCGGTCTGCTGCTCCCAGGGGCGGTGGCCGATGCGGCGGGGCTTGGCGAGGATGGCGGGCAGGAGCCTGTCGGCGGCGGCGGTGTGGATGGTCTCGGCGAGGTCGCCGTCGAGGCCGATGAGGTGCAGCACGGTGTGGTAGCTGCGGCCGGGCTGGAGGGGCTGGAGGCCGCGAGGGATCTTTTCGGCCTTGGCGCCGGGGGCGGTGATCCACAGCTGAAGGGTGGTGCCGTCGACCCGGGCACGGGCTCCGAGGGTGTAGCCGTCGGGGTTGGTGAGGCGCAGTGTGCCGCGGTTGTCTTCGAGTTGGGGGTTGGGGGTGTAGGTGCCGAGGAGTTCGGCGAGACGGGTGACGGCGCTGTCGAGGGTGCTGGCGGTGATGATCATGTGGGTGCCTCCTTGGCGGGGTCGCCCGGCGTGGGCGGGCTGGGCGCACCCCACCTCACAAGTAAGTAATTTCTATACTCACTTGGAATAGGGTGCAGCTCTTCGTCGTCTTGCATTCAGTCCGGGGCCGGGGCGCCGCGACTGGATGATCAGGCTGGGGCTACTGGGCCCAACCGGTCTACTCTGCCCAGTAGTCGGGGTCGCTCTCGTGGCCGAAGGTACGGAAGTAGACCAGGGCGTGCCGCAGTTGCCTGGCGGCATCTTCGAAGCCGCGGTGCTTGAAGGTGGGATTCGAGCCGTAGAGGACGGATCCGGTATGGCCGATGCAGGTGAAGGCGATGATGTTGCCGTTCCAGTGGCCGGGGCGGGCGGTGACGGTCATGTGGATCTCGACATCCCATACCTTGCCGCGACTGCTGGGAGTGAGGATGAGGGTGTCGCCGTCGACCGTGACCTTGGCGGTGCTGCAGGTGTCCTTCGCGAGCCACTCGGCGAGTTCGTTGATGACCGCGGCATACATGGGACTTTCCTCTCGATCATGGAGACTTCCCCTCTTCCCTATAAGTAAATTCTATACTCATTGAGGATGTGGGTCAACTCCCTATCGCATCAACTACCGTGCTCATGCCGCCCTTTCGGCAGTGACCCCGGCGATCAGCCGCTCGGCCTGGCCGATCGCGAAGGCCATCGCCATCGCCGACTCGACCCTGTCGCGGTGCTCGAAGATCCCGGCCTTCTCCTCCAGTGCCAGGCGGGCGGTGTCCACGGGGGCGAGTGAGTCGCCGCACCACACTGTGGCGTTCTGCCCCATGCCCCACAGCATCATGTTCACCGCCGCCCCGGCCGCCGCGATCGGGTCGATCTCGGTCAGGTGCCAGCGGCAGGTCGCCGGGTCGATCTTGTGCTCGCGCAGGTGCTGCGCGGCCGCCCGCAGCATGCCGCCCGTCCCTCCTGCCGGCTCCAGGAAGGAGAACCCCGGCTCGACCTGCGAGCAGTCGCCGAGCTCCAGCCGGGCCATCAACTCGCATATCTCCGGCGGGGTGTGGAACTCCCCCAGCCACTTCTGGGAGCCGCGGCTGCGCAGGCCGGTGACCATCCACGACATCAGGTCACACTCGGCGAGGTCGTAGGGGTCCATGGAGCCGGTCACGACCAGCAGGCTGTTGGTGATCGCGGCGTGGGCCACCGCCTTCACGCAGGTCAGCTCGTGGCTGCTCAGGTCCTCCTCCATCCAGGAGGCGATCGGTGCTGCACGGTTGACCAGGTGGGGGCGGCGCATCCACCAGTACGCCCAGCACTCGCGCATCAGCTGGACGAGGTCCGCGGCGTCGAGGCCGAGCATGAAGTCCGCCTGGAGCGGAGCGTCAGGGCCCTTGCGCGGCCATAGCGACAGGGCGGCGACCACGCCGACGGGTATCTCCATCCGCCCTCCTCCGTGGTGGCGGTGCCAGGCGTCGACGGCGGCTTCGGCGATCCGTTGGGCGGTCTGCTGCGGCCTGAGGTTGCAGGGGACGGGGTAGCGCCGAAGTGCGGGCTTCGCCGTGGGCGCGGGACCGGGGGTGCTCGGCGTCGGCTGCGGGGCGGGAACCGGGGTCAAGCGGGGGCGGGTCCGTACTTGTGCGGCCGGCATCTGGAAGTCATCGTCGTCGTCGGGCTGCTGGGCGAAGAGGTTGAGCTGCGGCATCGGGGTGTCCTGTGGCTTTTGGGCATGGAAAGGCCCGGCCGGTCACGTCTGGGCGACCGGCCGGGCCGCCTGGGATGGGGTGGGGCGTGTCGGGTCAGTTGGCGCCGGCGAGGCGCTGCGCCTGCGTCTCGACGAGGTGGCGGGCGATCCGCTTGGCGAACCCCTTGGTGCATTCGCCGCCTGCCGCCAAGCGGCTGGTGAGGGCGAGGGTCGTCTTGGTCGCCTGGTCGTGGTCGTGGCTGTTCAGGTACTGGGCGGCTGCGGTGACCTGGGTTTGCAGGCCGGGCATCGCATCGGCGAGGCCGGGCCCGTCGTGGAAGAGGCTGCGGCCCCTCGGGTACTCGCCCGGGTATCCGCCCATGCTGGCCATCGTGGTGGTGTCCCTCCCGGTCAGGCCGCCGCTGGGCGCGGCGCCCAGCTGTCGAGGGTGTGCAGGAGGTGGGCGGCGGCTCGCCCGTAGTGGCCGCCCAGGGACAGCGCGCAGTGCGCGTAGAGGGCGGTCAGCGTGGTGTCGCTCAGGCGGGCGCGGTGCTCGGCGCGGGTCATGTCCCGCATGGCGGCGGGTCGGTTGTCGTAGGCGGTGGTGATCATCACCTCCAGTGCGTGGCGGGCGGCCTTGTCGACCTGCGGGTTGACGTGCAGCCGGGTGGCGGTCGCGGTCAGAGCCGCGTCCAGGCTGGCTGTCACCGCGCACCCGCCGTCGCGTTGCCGCCTGCCTCGCGCCGTGCGGCCGGGCGGGTGTGTTCGGCGCCGGCGCGGTCGGTGCGGTGGTGGTGGAGCAGCGGGTTCGCGTCGAGTGCGGACTGCACCCGGGCGGCCAGGAACTCGACGTGGCGGATGTCGCGCAGGTGCGCCGCCTCGTGGAACAGGTCGGCGTAGGCGAAGAACTGGGCGGTCTCGTGGAACTGGGCGAGGTCGAGGTGGGTCCAGGCTGGCGGGCGCCTGACCCAGGCGACCGTGATGGCGTGCTCGACAAGGAGGTGGGCGCCGTCGGCGGCCGCCTCGCACAGCTGGTGGAAGGCGATGGTGACTGCGACGGCGGGGCGGTGGTGTTCGTGCACCGGGAGTTCTTCGACGCAGGCCAGGCGGGGCTGGGACATGGCAGGTTCGCCTTTCGCTGGTGGGGGGTGGTCCCGGCCGCCGGTCGGCGGCCGGGACCGGGGCTGTCAGTGGGTGCGGTTCGTGCCGCGCAGGCGGTTGTCGAGGAGCAGGGCGCGGCTGATGGTGGAGACGAGTTCACCGATGCGGTCGAAGTCGGCGTCCACGTCGAGGGCCTGGCGCACCAGGTCTGCGTAGTGGAAGTGCGCGACAAGGTCGTGGAACTGGCTGAAGGTCAACGGCTCCAGAATGTTGGGGCGTACCGACCAGGCGGCGGTGATGGCGTGCTCGGTGAGAGCGAAGGAGTTCTGGCTGAGACCGGGGCCGACGCGGTGGTGGAGGAACGCTTCAAGGATGGGTAGGTGATGGTGCTCGGGGCCTCGGACCTCGACGGCGATGAATCCTTCGGTGGCGATCTGAGCCATGGGGTCTACCGTTCTTGGGAGTTGGCCGCCCCTGGGCGGGGCGGCAGCATGCAGCAGGCGGTCAACTGTGCTGCTGGGGAAGGTCGCTGAGTTGCGAGTCGGCCCCCTGACGGCGGGGTGTCTACACCTCGCTGCCGTGTGCGGCGGCTCGTGCCGCCGTGGCGGCGACCAGGCGCTCGTTCAGGGTCTCGTCGGCGGCGTGCTGTGCGTCGAGTTCGAGGGTGGCGCATGCGTGTGCCTGCGGGAGGGTGTGGGCCTGGACGATCAGCACCCCGACGCCGGCTTCGCGGATCGCCGCTTCGTCCTCGTCGGTGGGTTCGCTGCGGCTGATGCTCACGATCTCCCTCTCGCCCTTGACGGTCACGGTCCACGTGTACGTCTGCGGCGGCGCCGTCGCCTGGCCGTCCTGCCCGTCGAGGTGGGCCTGTGCTGCGGAGTCGATCGTGTCGATGTGCAGGTGGGGCTGGTTGGGCCCGTGGGTGACCTGGTCGAGGGCGACGAGGGCGCCGTTGACGTGGCCGGAGATGACGGTGTGCCCGGTGAGGGTGTTGCGGTCGATGATCAGTCGGGTGCGGGCAGGCTGGTCCTCGGCGAGGGTGGTGTCGATCGCATGCTGGCTGGTGGTCGTCAAGACGGCGGTGAGTGCGAGGAGTTCACTCAGGTGTGCCATCGGTGCGGAGGTGGTCATCGTGCTGTTCCGTTTCGGGTGCGGGTCGGTCAGCGGCTGAGCTGGCGGTTCTGGGCGATCAGCGTCTCGGTGTGGGCGGCGAGGTAGTCGGCGTGCCGAAGGTCCCCGTACAGGCGAAGCGCCTCGCAGAACAGCTCGCCGTAGTGGAAGTGCAGGGCGGTGTCTCGGTATTGGCCCAGGTGCAGGCGGCGCAGCGTGGCCGGGCGGTGGGCCCAGGCGACGGTGACGGCGTGCTCGACGAGGAGAGCGGCGCTGTGGACGAGGTTCAGGCACGCTCCGTTGTGGACGATCAGCGAGACGACCTTGGGCAGGTGGTGGAGCGGCACGAAGTAGAGCTCGTCGGCGAGGCTTTCAGCTGCGCGGGCTCCGGCGATGATGATCGGCATGGCGGGGCTGTTCCTTTCGGTGCGGGGTTGGTGGGCGCCCGGCCGCCTGCTGGGCGGCCGGGCGGGAGGTGCAGGGGTCAGCGGTTCAGCTGGGGGTCGCTGACGAGGGCGAAGGTGACGTCCCCGGCGAGGGTGGCGACCTTGTCCATGTCGGCACGCAGGTCGAGGGCGCACCGGTAGAGGTCCGCGTAGTAGCGGTCACGGACGACATCGTGGAACTGGCGGAAGGCCAGGGCTCGGTAGGTGTCGGGGCGGAGAGCCCAGGCGGTGGTGATGGCGTGCTCAACCATCCCGAAGGCGACGGCGATGGTGCCGGGGCCGATGTTCTCGGTGGAGGTGATGGCCTCCAGGATGGTCAGCTTGTGGTGCTCGGGGCCGCGGATCTCGATGATTCCGGCGATGGTCATGGACTCGATGTCGGGCGTGGTGGTGATTGGGTTCTCCGTGGGTTTGTTGGTCGGCTGGGGCGGTTACACCGGCTGGGGTCGATGTCAGCGGGTGAGCTGCGGGTCGAGGTGGAGCGCGGTGTTGATCTCGGTGGCGAGGTCGGCGACGCGGTCGGCGTGGCCGAGGTCGAAGGCCCGGGCGAAGAGGTCGCCGTAGTAGGCGGCGCGTACGAGTTGCCGGTACTGGGAGTAGGTGACGGGGGTGAAGTCGTTGGTGCGCTGGGACCATGCGATGGCGGTGGCGTCGTCGACGAGCTGGTAGGCGGCACGGGCGGCTCTGGGCCCGAGTTCCTGGTGGCGGACGATGGCGGCGAGGACGGCTTGGTGGTGGTGGCGCGGGCCGCTGATGGCGACGGCGTTGCGGCGCAGGTGCTTGAGGAGATCGTTGTCGCGGAGCACAGTGGGTTCCTTTCGGTTCGAGTGGTGCGGCGGGCCTGTGCGCCAGGGCCGCCGGTGGTTGTGGCGGTAGGTCAGGCGGTCGGGTAGTCGAAGAGGGCGGGTAGGGCGGCGCCGGGGTGGGTCTGCGGCCCGGCGGAGAGCTCGGGACGGGCGCCGTCGTGGCCGCCCTCGATGACTGCCGGGAACGTGGCGTCCAAGGGGAACGCGGCCCGCAGGGCGCGCACGGCCTCGGCGACTTGAGCTGCGACGTGGGCGAGGGTGGCGCGGGGTTCCGGGAGCAGGAGGGTGTCCGTTGTCCAGGAGTCGCCGTAGACGCAGGCCGCAAGTGACAGCGGCTCGATGCCGCTTGAGCTCTCCTGGGGCAGGGGCTCGATCGTGATCGCGAAGCCGTCCGCCGCCCGACCGTTGGCGTGCCGGCCGATCGCGCAGCGTATCGCCGGGAGTGAGTCACTGAGCCCCAGGTCCTCGGCGGCGTCAGCGAGTTCTTCCGCCACCCACTGCGGGCCGAGGAGTTCGGCGGCGTGCCGGACCAGATCGGTCACGTCGAACTCGGCGGCCGAGGAGTCGAGCTGGCCGGGCGTTGGGCGGTGGTCGTACATGGTGTTTCTCTCCCTTCTGGGTGGGGCGGCCCGGCCGGGTGGGCGGGCCGCTGCTGGCGGGCTGGTCAGGCGGTGAGGTAGTCGAGGACGTTGAGGGTGAAGCCCCCGGGGAGGGCGAGCGGTCCGGCGTCGGCACTGGTGGCGTAGGACTCGGCGATGCTGAGGGCATCGAGTACGGCGTTTTCGCGGTCGGGTCGGCTGAGGAGTCGAGCGACGGAGTCGAGGGTGAGGGCGGCGGCAGAGAGGGTGAGGCGCTGAAGGTCGGTGCCGGCCTGGGCGGCGCGGGAGCGGGCCTGGTTGGCGTAGTGGCGGGCTTCTTCGGCAGCGGCGTTCAGCGCGTTCACGGTGGTTCCCCTTCGGTGTTCGGTGGGGGCTTCCCCCCTTCCTTATGAGTAAATTCTATACTCATTCAGATGGGGGGTCCACTCCGCCGGAAAGATCTCAATGGCTGGACGCTGCGCGTTTGCGCAGGTCAGAGCCCCGGAAAGTCCACTACGAGGGCGGTGGCATTGTCGGCCTCCAACCGCCCGCACTCGGCCCTGCTGCGCGCCACAGCCTCCGCCACCGCGTCAACGACCAGACGCCCGGCCGCACTCTTGGGCTCCAACAGGGCAAAGGAAGTGGACACCCCGCTCCAGCTGGCGGCCTCGATCGGGTGGTACACGCCGTCGCTGCACAGCAGCAGCCTGCGAACCCGATCGAGGTGCACGCACATCTCCTCCACCGGCCCCTCCCCCATGTGGGACAGCAGCTGGTGGTGGTCATCCGGGCCGGTGATCATCTTGCGCGACGCCTTGTAGGCGGCGAGGTTGTGGTCCGCCGTCAGCTGCGTCACCAGTCCGGTGGCGCTCATGGCGTACGCCCGGCAGTCGCCCGCCCAGGCGATCAGCAGCTCCTTCCGCCGCGGATCCCACACCGCGACGACAACCGCCGCTGTCGGCTCCTCCTCGACGCACCAGTTCATCTGCCAGTGGGCGAGTTCGGCGCGGGCCGCGTGGATCGCCGCGCCGGGGTCGCCCGTCTCGGCGGCGGTGCGGGCCAGGCGCGGCGCGAAGTGCTCGACCAGCAGGCCAGTCTCGATGTGGTCGCCGACGCCGTCGCACAGCGCGAATGCCCACACTCCGGTGGCCGCGTCGGTGTGCACCGCGGCCGCGTCGCACTGCTGCGCCCGGGTGCCCTTCTCCTGGGAGGTGCTGATCACCGGGGCGGTCTGAGGCTTCCAGGGGTGCTCGCCCACGTTGTCGTGCAGTCGGTCGAGCTGGGCGGGCAGCAGCCCCGAGTAGGAGCCGTCCGGTCGACGCCGGGCGGTGACGATCACCGTGCCCCGGAAGAACGGGGCGGGCGAACCGCCGGACAGCCCGGACCACAGTTGCTGGGCAGCCCGGTTGGTCTCCTGGTCGTACGGCGTGTCCGGCCAGTGCACCAGGAACCGGCCGATCGCGGTGGTGGTGTATCCCTTGCCGAGGTTGGTGTGCAGCGCCTGGTGCTGTGCGGTGATCTCCCCTTCGGGTGACGACAGTTCGTCCCATGTGCCGTCGGGGTCGATGACCAGGGCGAAGACGCGGTTCATGAATCTCCTTGCGGGTGTGTTGTTGCGGGTGGTCGACGTAGGTTTCAACGCCGTTGCGGTGCATGAAGGTTGACGGTCAAGGCCACGTCGGCGCGGTGGTGCGCCGTCGGCGGACGTGACGGGGTTGTGCGGGTCTCAGCTCGGGTCGGGTGCGCCATCGGTGGTCGTAGGTTTGCGGCCAGGGGTGCGTGAGTGTCATCACCGCGCGGGACGCTTCGAGCAGCGCCATGGAGGCCAGCCCTTCGACGACGATGAGCGACAGGTCCTCGCGGGCCCGGCCACGCGCCACGGTGTGCGGGTCGATGTAGGGGCCGGGGTCGGCGCGCCAGGCGGTCCAGTCGGCTGCTGCGCAGTCCACCTGCCAGCGTGCGGTGATGTCTACGGTGCCGAGGAGATCCTGCTCCTCGGTCCAGACGGGCATGGTCCGCAGGTCGGCGGGGCAGCCATCCTCGCCGAGGTGGGGCAGCGACTGGAGGGCGTCGCTGAGGTACCAGCACGCGTCGCGGGCCGCGTCGGCTGGGTCGGAGCCTGCTGCGTCGGCCCAGTCATCCGCGTGCAGGGTCAGCTGCATGTCGATGCGGATTCTCACCTGGTCCGCGCTCAGGCCAGGAGGGCGCGCCACGTCGCCACGAAGTCCCTGATGGCCTGCTGCTGGCCGGGCTCCAGGCTGGTCGGCACGTCGTCCCCGCTGGTAGGCCCCATCACCAGGGCTGGTCCGTGGATCGACTCCCTCAGCGGGGCGTGCCGCAGCACCTCGGCGACGGCGGTCGCGCAGTCGTTGCGGGGCGTGCCGGCTGGCGGGCGTTCGAGCAGGCCCACGGTGATGAAGTGGGTGTCCGGCGAGCACGCCGGATGGCAGTAGCCGAGCCAGCTCCGTCCGCCGAGGTGCTGGGCGATGGCGGCCCTAGCAGCGTGGCCCGTCGAGAGGGTGGCGGGCAAGGTGACGGGCGTGGTGGTGCCGTCCTCGGTGATCAGCAGGGCCTGTATGCCTTGCTCGGTGCGCGGCGGAGGGGTGTTCATGAGCGGTCTCCAGTGGTTGTGGTGGCCGGTGACGCGGTGGTGCCGGGCCCGCCCACCACGGTGGTGCCGGTCAGGTGAGGTTGAGGTGCGCACTGGCGGCTGCGTAGGACCGGTAGGGCTCCAGGGACGGGCTGACTCGCCCGTCGGGCAGGACCCAGCCGTTGGCGGTACGGAACGTCCAGCCGGCGAGTTCTCCGTTGTGGCGCAGGGTCTGGATGCTGGTGGCGTCGGGGCGGCTGCGGCCCGCCACGTACAGGGCGTCGATGTCAGTGGTGATGGCGGCCATCGGGTGTGTGTCCCTTCGCCGGGGGCGGGCAGTCCACCCCCGGTGGTCGAGCAGTCCGGTCGGGAGCCGCGCCCGGCGGCCCCAGGTGCGGGGCCGCCGGGCGCGGGAGGAGTTACATCCAGGTGTAGTTGAAGACGCCCTTGAGGAACTTGAAGACGCCCTCGATGAGCCGGTCGGAGGCGTCGCCGCGGTAGGTGCGGGAGATGGAGCCGATGAGGCCGAGCTCGGGGTGGATGAGCGAGATCTCCACGCGGATCCCGTCGTCGCCGGTCTCCGCCTCGACCTTGACGATGCGATCGCCGTAGGGGTCGACCAGGAGGTTGACGTAGGTCTCGGTGAAGCCGGCGATCGTGTCACTCGGGAAGCAGTCGCGAACGGCGGCGATCAGCTCGTTGGCGGGGGCGATGGTGGCAGTGGCGGTCATGGCGATCTCCTTACTGTTGAGGGCTTCCCCCTCAACCTCACGAGTAAATTCTATACTCGCTTCTGCACTTGCACAACCTTTGATCCAGATACTCAAAATCTGATGTTTCGTCAGTTTTTCTAACCGGCAGGGCCGTTGATAGCTGCCTAGTGTCCGATCTGATCGGCGACGGCCTGGAGGGTGGCGCGACACGCGGAGATCGTGCGCAGAGCGCGCTCGCCGTCGAGGGCCGCGTCGGCGGCGAACACGAGCACTGCGTGAAGGAACGGCTCCGGCAGCGTCTCCAGCCACGCCGAATATCCCCCCGGCTCCCCGCCCCCCTCCCAGGCGGCATGGGTGGCGCACTCGGCGACGCCGGCCGCGTACAGCGCGGTCGGTCCGGCTTCGAGGCCGAGAAGGCTGCGGACTTCGGCGTCAAGGGAGCCGGGGTCGCCGCAGGCAAGCAGTTCGGCGATGCGGGCGGGCCTGGGCGGGGTCGGGGCGGACATGTATGCCTTCCGGCGGGGTCGCGAGGGGCGGGTGTTCGGGGCTGGGCAGGGGGCGGCGGGCTCTGCGGCCTGCCGCCCAGGGGCGGTCAGTCGAGGAGCCTGGGGTCGGCGGCGATGCGGCCGAGTGCATGGCGCAGGACGCGCAGGTCGTGTCCGCCCGTCCAGGGCTTGTCGATCGCGCGGGCAGCGGTGTCCACCAGGACGTGGAACAGCGCGGGCTGGGCGTCGGCAAGCCACTGCTCGTAGGTCAGGTGGTAGCCGCTGTTCCCCCAGGTGTCGATGAGAGCGCGGCGCACGGCGGCGCACGCCTCGGCGGCCTCTTCGGCGGACAGGTCGTAGGGCTGTTCGAGGGCACTGGCCAGCGTGCCGTCATCGAGGGCGCGGACGAGGTCGGCGGTTGCCTGGTGGGCGGCGCCGCCGGCGAGGAGCAGTTGCACGGTTTTCTTCCTTGGTTCTCGGGCAGATCGAGGGATGCCGCCAGGCGGGGGCTCAGCTGGGCGACCGAGCCCCGGCGGACGGGTCAGAGGACCCGGGTCGCGGCTGCGGCGGCTTCGACGATCTCTATGGTCTGAAGCCAGGTCGCATGGACTCCCACGTAGTCGGCGCCGCTCCAGCTCTCGCGCCAGGTGATCTCGGCCTTGACGGGCTGCGGGTCGGCGCCCATGGGAGGCAAGGCGACCGTCCAGGTCTCGCCCCCGTGGCGGACGTGGGCAACCCGGCCGAGGTTCGTCGTGGTCCAGCGGGCGGCCGTCGCGGCGGTGAACACGGCATTGGCGTGCGCGGCGGCGATGGTCATGGCGCTGGCCTCTCCGGTGAGTAGCAGTGGCACGGTCTTCTCCGTGGATGTCGCGGGTTCGTGAGTTCGGGGGATTCCCCCTCTCTTGTAAGTAAATTCTATACTCATAAGAGAGGGGGAATCCAGTCCGCCGGGCGTCGTCTTCGCCGGTGTACACGGGGACGGAGCAAGTCATGCGACGGACGGCAGCGGGTCGGGCCAGGCCACCCCGGCCAGCGCCCGCCGGTGCGTCTCGGGGACTTCGACGACGGGCAGTCCCAGCCAGTCGCGGCCCATCAGGGCCAGCACCGCGGCGTCCGCCTTGTCGTAGCGGCCCGCCCCCTCGCACTCCAGGCCGTACCGCTCGGCGACGGCATCGCGGACCATGCCCTTCGTGACGCGGGCCCGGATGTTCTTCGGGTAGTCCTTGGCCGGGTTCGCGACACCGCAGGCGTAGATGATCCGCTGGACCGGCGGCACCTCGGCGTAGGGGATGCCGCGGCTCCACAGCATCTGGGTGACGTGCCACCACAGCCCGGCCAGCTCATGGTGTCCGGCCAGCGCGCCGTGCCCGTAGGAGGCGCCCTCGATCACCACCAAGTCGGCGCGGCGCGCCCGCTCCTCAAGCTCTCGCAGGTGCCAGTCCAGACGGGCGTGCCTGCGCAAGCCCGTCTTCGGGCGTAGCGCGTCCGCCCAGTCCACGCCGGCGACGCCGGTGGAGACCAGGGAGAGGTCCAGGCCGATCACCAGCGGGATGGGGTGCTGGCGGGGCTGGGCTGGTGCGGCGGTGCAGGTCATGTCGTCCTTCTCGTGTTGCGGGCGCGCGGCGGCCCGGCCCCATCCGGGCCGCCGCGCGTTCGGTTCGTCGGCGTGCTGGTCACTGCCGCCTACGGCGGCGGGCCTGTCAGCGGTCGGCGAGCGTGGCCAGGTATCGGCCGAGGTCGGCCAGGTCCTCGACCAGGTCTCGATGCCCGTCCTCGTTGCAGGGCCGGTGCAGGGCGAGGGAGGTCTCCTCCTCGCCGTCGGACGCCCACCGCAGGTACCAGCCGGGGGTGTCGGGCAGGTCAGCTCGGGCCGCGTACAGCTCGGCGGTTTCGGCTTCCCAGGTGAGCAGGCTCGCCGGGGCAGAGCCCAGGACGTAGGCGGCGAAGTCGTTGGCTCCCCGGACGGCCTCGCCAGCCAGGCCGTCGGCCTGGTGCGCCTGTGTGGTCAGTTGCTCCGCCCGTGCGGCGAGCGCCAGGTCGGTCAAGGTCGGATTGTTGGTCAAGTCGGCTCCCTTCTCGATTGGTTGAGGCGATTTGGGTGGGGCTACGGCGGCGGGCCCCGGGCGCTGGGCGGCCGGCGGTCAGGCGGCAACGGGCAGCTCGGAAGTCTCGGCCTCGGCGGCGGCGCGTTCGGCTTCGGCGGCAGTGAAGGCCGAGCACAGCGGGCACTGCTGCTCGCCGCGGTCCTGGTGCTCGGCGACTCCGCCGGTCGCGCCGCAGACCGCACGAGGCTTGCCGGGCAGCGGCAGGTCCTCGTCGTCCACGCCGTCGGCGATGGCGATGACCCGGCCGTCGAGCCACAGCCGACCGCCGCACACCCCGTCGAACTTCTTCGGGTGGGGCTGGACCTGGCGGATGCACTGCGCTCGAAAGGGGCAGGGCGTGCAGGTGCCCAGGACGGGCAGACACAGATCGGTGAGGGTCTTCTTGTCCTTCCAGGCGCCTTCGGCGGGTGAGAACCGCAGGTCGCGGTAGCAACCGGGCAGGCACAGGTCGGTGTCGGGCAGGGCGCTGAACAAGGTGGTGGCCTTATCGGTGTTGCCGGGCCCCGGCGGTGGTCGGGGCCCGGGTGGGGCAGGTGGTCAGGGGCGGGTGAGCCGCAGAAGGACGCGGGTGCGGGCCGGATCCCAGCAGATGCAGGTGACGTAGCGGGTGTGGCGCGGCCAGACCTGCCAGCCGCCTTCTCCATCGCAGTACCGGCAGCGGGGGTCGGGGGTCTGCGTGAGGAGCACGGCCCGCACAGGGCCGGGAGTCAGGCGCAGCCTCCACCGGCCGTGGCGGACGCGGGTCGATTCGGCGCTGCCGCGGCGGCGTTTGGCCTGTCGCCACAGCCGTCGGCCGGTCATGTCCTGTCCTGTGGAGTGGAGTTCACCCATCGGGCCACGACTGGCGTGACCTCGTTGCCGAGGTGTCTCAGGCGGTGCTCGTCGTCTGGGCGGCCGGGACGCGGCAGTCGTGCGGCGCGGCGGACCGTGTAACCAGGGGGAAAGCCCAGTGCCGCGCTCGCGTCCTGCACGGTCGGGCTGTCGAGGGAGGTCACAGGACCTCCAGCAGCTGGCGGCCGATCCAGTTCGCCACGTTCACGCTCACGGCGTTGCCGGCCTGCATGGTCTGCTCGGCGCCGTTGCCGAGCACGATGTAGCTGTCCGGGAAGCGTTGCCCGGCCAACTGCTCCTTGGGCTTGAGCATCCGGAACCAACAGTCGGCGATGGTGTCGGCGGTGACGACGACCGCGGCCGAGTCGCGGGTGGACAGGGTGTGCAGGGGGTACCCGGCGTGCTTGGCGGTGCCCTTGCGGTACGGCACGACCAGGGTGTTGCGGTCGCGCGGGTCGACTAGGCCGCCAGGCAGGACCAGGCCGTGGTGGTTTCCCTGGGCGGCGACGGTGGAGATCGGGGCGTGCACCGGGGACGTGCTGGCGTTGTTGCGGAACTCCACGACGAACGGCGGGCTCAGCAGGGCCTCGGACTCGCGGGTGGTGCGGGTCCGCAGGGGCTGCGAGGCCGGGTACGGGTCGGTGTTCCACGAGCCTCCAGTCGGCACGACCAACGCCTCGCCCTGCTTGGTGGAGCGGGTCGGCATCGGCCGCTCGGCGACCGCGTAGGCCCGGTCACCGCCGTCCTTGCCGTGGGTGAGGGTGATCGCGTGAGGCTCGTGTGGGAACTTCACCAGCCCCGCTTCGATGCGGTGCATGGTTGCGTCTGCGAGCTTCTTGGGGCGGGAGCCGATGCGCTTGCCCAGGTCCGTCCAGTCGATCGCCGCTGATGCGGGGCGCACCCACGGTTCGACCAGGGCCCGGTTGCAGCGCGTGTTGGGGCAGCGGTAGCTGTACTGCTTGCCGTACTTGCCGATCGTGACCTTCGGATCGTGCCACGTCTGTACGGCGTTGACCTGCTCGCTGCACTCGAAGCACCACGCCGCCGGGGAGGGGGTGAGGTTCGGCTTGCGCATGCCCTTGCGGGTGAATGTGATGTAGATACGATCGCGCCACTGCGGCGCCCGAAGGTTGTCGTCGTCGCCGATGTGCGCCGAACTGACCGAGGTGATCTGGTAGTTGTAGCCGAGGGCCTTCATTGCCTCGATCCACTGCGGGAACAGGATCCAGTCGGTGGCGAATTCGAGGACGTTCTCCACGACGATCGCTTTGAACTTGTGGACCTCGGCAGCCCGCACGACGCACCACGCGGTGACCCTGGTCCGTTCGAACGCGCCGGCGGGCAAGGTCTTGAACTCGTCGTCGCCGTCGAGGAGGTCGAGTTGCGCGCTCTCGCGGCGCCTTCCTCCGGCTGGGCTGATCTCGGTGCAGATCACCGATGCCCACAGGACGTCGGCCTTGGGCAGGTAGCGCATCGGCATCGCGGACACGTCGATGCGCAGGTGGTCGGCCAGCGGGTGGTTCGCGGCGTGGGTGGCCAGCGCCAACTGCCAGTGATTGACGCCGAGTTTGAGTTCGAGTCCGGCTTCGACGAGGCCGGTCGAGGAGCCTCCGGCGCCGCACAAGAAGTCGATCACGGTCGGGGACACGGTGGGGCTCCTTTCAGCTCTTCGGGTTGGCGGCCGGGGTGTCGGTGGTCGGGCGGGCTGGTTCGGCGGGCTGGCCGGGCGGGGGCCACGGAGGTGGATTGAGCGCCAACAGCCAGTGATTTACGGTGAGTCGGATGTTCAGTGGAGCTGCCGGGCGGTCGGCCGGGGTGGGGCGGGTCATCAGAAGTCCAAGAGGTCATGTTGGACGCAATACGCATCCCCATACAGGTGTGGTCAGTAGACACGGATGCCGAGATGGCCGATCGCCCGGCGCAGGAACGCGAGCCACGGCGCCCATGCAGGGTAGGTGTCTTCCAATTCCTCGCGGTGCTCGGCTGGCCAGGCGTCGTAGGCGGCCAGTGCAGCCCTGATCTCGGCGGGGACGATCAGCCAGTGTTCGAGGTGGCTGGCGAGCTTGTAGTGCGGGATGCCGGCCGGGTCGGGCTCGACTGCGGAGCGCACGGCGTCGCCAGCGGCTCGGGCGGCAGCGAGGTTGGCCGACTTGCCGGGCGCGACCTGGCCGGGGCCGGTGAAGTCATCGCGGGTCAGGCCGAAGTCCGAGAGCGCCGGGAACTCGATGGGCTGCCAGTCGGTGAGCATGCCGAACTCGCGCATGGTGCGGCAGATGCTGCCCATGCCGAGGTTGCTGGAGCGGTGCCAGCAGGTGTCGTCGGTGCTGTCGTCGGTGGTCTCGATGTTGAGCTGGTAGCCCATGGGTCTCTCCGGGGTTTGGGGGCCGGACCGCGGTGGGCGGTCCGGCCGGGATAGTCAGTTGCTGCGCAGGCCGTGGTGGTCGCCGGCGACGTGGAGGAAGTCGATCCACGGTGCCCAGTCGTCGATCCGGGCGCCGATCGCTTCGCGCTGCTCGGGATCGGCCTGCTGGTAGGCGTCCAGGGCGGCGGTGATCTCCCGAGGGCTGATCAGCCAGCCCTCGCCGGTGGCGAGCTTGTGCCGGGGAATGCCCTTCGGGGTGGCGGCGCCGACGGCTCGCAGGAGGTCCATGGCGGCGTGGACGGAGCCGGGGCCCGGCTCGCCGGGCTGCCGGCCGGGGAACGCGCGGTGGAAGGCGGCTCGGGCGAGGTCGAGAATGTTCAGGTCCTCGATCATGCCGAGCGTGTCCATAGCCCGAACGACGCTCTCCAGGGTGTAGTGGTCGAGGAAGTAGTTGACGGCGGGGTTGCTGTGTTCCAGGCACAGGGCTCGGCCCATCTGGGTTTCTCCTTCGGCGTGGTGGGATCGGGGGGGCGGTGTGCTGCCTGGCGGGTTTCGGTTATCGGCGGGTTCGGGTCTTGGCGGTTCGGCGGACGGCGCTGACGAGAGCGGTCGTGGCGGTGGCCAGCGCGATGGCGGCCAGGGCGAGGGATGTGACCTGGATGGCGTTCACGGTGTGCTGTCCTTCGGGGTGGTGTAGGTGGCGCTGGTGGCGGCGATGTCGAGGTGGCCGAGGGCGGCGGCTGTGCGGCGCCGCGCTCCGGCCTGCGGCGAGTCGGTCGGCATGGGTGGACTGGCCCACAGCATTGACAGGCCGTCGAGGGCGGGGTGGCGGGTCTCGGCGGGAGCCGGCTCGCTCCCCTCCTCGGCGGGGGTCGACTCAGCCACGGCGTGCCCCGTGCGTGCGGGCCGGGCAGTTCGGGGCGGTGAGCAGCCGGAGCATGCCGAGGTACACGCCGTGGGCGTCGCCCAGGTGCAGCGCCTCCTGGACCTCGGTGTGCAACTGGTTCTCTTCGGCTGCGCTCTGGGGGTGGGCGAGGTGGCAGAAGCAGTGGGCTGCGCGCTGGTGGGCGCCGGGGACGAGTTCCGCCAGGGTGGTCTGCACGATCTGCACGCGGTCGCCGTCCACGAGGACGTGGTGTGGCCAGTCGTCGGCGATCTGGTGGGCGACGGTCAGGCCGCTGTCGGCGGCGGCCGCGACGATGGCGTGGTGCTGCTGAGCTGCCTCGGCGCGGTCGGGGAAGACGGCGGAGGTCGCGTACCCGGCGGGGCCGTGCTCGTGGACGGTGGTGATGGTCACCACCGCGGGGTGGGTGATGGGCACGGTGAGGTTGCCGAGGGCGGTCAGGTAGGCGTCGATGGCGACGAGCAGCGGGGCGAGGAGCGCGCCGTTGCCGTGGTCAGCGCCGGCCGGGCCCGAGTCGTACACCAGGGTGTGGATGGTTGGGTTGCCGACGCTGTCGCGGGTGACGGTCCAGTCGGTGACGGCGTCGAAGGAGGACGGCAGGCCGTTCTCGGTACCGATGGTCAGGTGGCTGCCGTCGGGCAGGTCGGCGTAGATGACGGTCGTCGCGCCGCGGTTGTCGATGTCGGCGAGCAGACCGCGGCGGCGCAGCGGGGTGATCAGCGGCTCGTACAGGTCGAACAGGGCCTTCCATGCGGGGTCACCGGTGCGGTTGTGGTCGGGCATCGGGGCGAGGCTCATCAGGGGCTCCAAGAGGTCGTGGTGGGTGCTTGTAGGTCTGGCAGGTCAGGTGAGGCGCAGGAGGCGGCGCAGGAGGCCCTTGCGGGCCGCGCGGTGGCCTGTCGGGGGTGGGGGTGGGGGCAGGAAGCGGTCGAGGGTGGCCAGGAGCGGGGCGGTGGCGGTGCCGTTTGCGTGGCGGGGGCCGAGGAGTGTCGAGTCGTAGATGTGGTGGACGTGGCCGTTGGGCAGGGTCCGCGTGAGGGTCCAGCCGGTGGTGCCGGAGGGCCTTTGGGCTGCTGCTCCGCCGATGCCGTCGTCGCCGATTTCGAGGGTGCTGCCATCGTCGGGGTGCAGGTGCAGGACAGCGGTGTTGCGGCGGGCGGCGAGGTGGAAGGCGACGCCTCGGCTGCGGGCAATCTCGGCGAGAGGGGTGTAGTTGACGTTGAGGAGGATGGGGTGCGGCATGCCGCTCTTCCTGCTTTCTTGCGGTGGCGATTTGAGTCCCCATACATGTCGGGGCCGGTGGAGTCCCGGCCCCGACGGGGCCGGTCAGGCTGCGGCGGGCTCGGGCTGGGCGTCGAGCCTGTCGGCCCATTCGGCGATGCGGTCGGCCATGCCGCGCAGGTTGGCGGCCATGGCCCGGGCGCTGCCGACGGCCCAGGGGCGGGGCTGGGTGGCCAGCTCCCTGCGGCCGTACCCGAGGGAGTCGAGGAACTGGTCGACGCGGAAGTCGAGTTCAGCGGCGATCGGCTCGCGCTCGTCGGGATCCTCGGCGCGGGAGACGATGCCGGCGAGGTCGGCGATGTGGTCGAGGTCCCTGTCGACATCCTGGTCGCCGGCACGCTCGGTGGCGATGGTGCGGATCAGGGGGTCGAGGAGGGAGGTGTAGTCGAGGATCAGGGTGGTCTGCTTGTCGGCCGTGCGGCTGGTGAGCGTGGGCAGCATCTCGTTCTCCTCCTGTTCGGTGGGGGCCTCCCCCCCTCACCTCTTGAGTAAATTCTATACTCATGAGCGCGGGGGCACAACTTCTGGACACTTCGTCACCTATTCGTGATATTTGTGCCGTTCGCGCGCTTCCCTAGCGACCCGCATCGCCTCCTGACGCGCGGCCTCCACCTCCTGCGCCTTCTGCTCGACCAGCTCGCGCATCTCGCGCCCCTCCCGCAAGAAGCCCTCGATGTGCTCCTGATCGCCCCGCCGTCCGGCTTCCCGCTGCTCCTTGTCCCGCGCCTCGCGCTGGGCGCGGGCGCTGGTCCCGCACGCCCGGCAGTTGCGGGCGACCCTCCGATGCCGACTGCATGGGCCCTCAGGATCCTCACCGGCCTGCTCCTGCGGGCCCCCTGCGGCGCCAGCCGTGGGGGGTTGGGGGGAAGGTACTGACCTAGGTACTGAAGAAGGTACTGACGGGGTTCCCCCGGGGGAACCTGCTGGGTTACCAGAGGGGAACCTGCTGGGTTCCCCTCCGGGAACCTGTTCCCGGCCTGCCGGTGGGTTCCCCTGCGGGAACCCATCTTCGGCTGGGCCCTCCTCGGCCTGGGGTCCGCCCATCCGCGCCGGAGCGGACGGCTTGGCGCGCACCACTCCCTTGCGGGCGAGCCGCTTGTTGCGCGGGGCCTTCGCCGCGGCCGTGAACCGGGCTTGCAGCTCCTCCGAGTCAGGGATCGGTGGCACGCCCAGCGGGAACACCCGGTACACGGCAGCCCGGCCGGGCTTGCCGACCTCCACCCGGTCCACCAGCCCTTTCTTCACCAGCGCCGTCACCAGCGTGATCGCCCGCTTCTCCCCCACCCCCGTCCAGGCGGCCAGCCTGCGCACACCGGGCCGCGCGAGGCGCGTCTCATCGTCGGCGGAGTCGGCGATCTTCATCAGTGCCAGCTTCTCCGTCGGCGTGACCGCGCCCGCCGGCAGGTAGGCGGCGGCCAGCATCAGGTGGATCGACATGCGAGTGCTCTTTCTCGGCGGCGGGTGCGGCTCGGCTGGCGGGCCGCACTCACTCGCGTGCCACTCGGACGTCGATGCGCCGTGGCGCTCGCTTGACGACGTTGCGCATCGGCACGGCGATGCCCGCCACCATCAGGGCCCGCACCATCCGGTCGGCGTCCGGGACCGTGGGGATCGAAGCTCCGAGGGTGTCGAAAAGCTCGATCATGGCGCGCACGTCGGGCTTCTGCTCGGTCTTGTCCTCACCCGCCCAGCCGAGCACGTTGGGCCCGTACCGGCCCTCCTCGGCGGCGTCCACGGCCTTGCGGACGAACTTCTTCTTCCGGTCCGCTTCGGACCACTGCCGGTGGGCGGCGACGTAGTCGGCCAGCTGCTCGGCCACGTCTGCCCTGTTGTGGACGATGTTGGACTGCACCGGCCGCCCATTCGCCGAAGCACCCCAGCAGGCGGTGGCGAACGGACAGTAATCGCAGACGGCGTCGATCCCCGGGCCGAGGAAGTCACGGTGGGCCTGCTCGGGGTGCTCGGTCTCCGAGACCCGCTGGAGCCACCACACCGCCTCTTCAGCGATCTCCGCGTCGTAGGGGATCTCCTGGATGAACTCCTCCCCGTTGTCCCTGCAGATGAAGCGAAGCCGGATCTTCTCGACCCGGATCGGGCCCAGGCGGGCCAAGACCCGCTGCCCGTCGGCGTCTTCGAACCCTTCAGTGTTCAGCAGCCGCGCGTACGTCATGACCTGCCGCAGCTCGGGGGCCGTCGCCCCGTACCGCACCGTCTCGTCCCAGCGGTAGGTGGTGCGGGTCTTGATGTCCTCCACCGTGTTCTGCTCGGCGGGCACCTTGGGGCGCATCCGGCGGGGCAGCTGGCGGGCGGTCACCTGGTCGAGCTGGACGATGTCGACGGAACCGCGCACCGCCGCATCGGCGACCTTCTTCTCGACGAGCCAGCCGAACTCGCGGCGGGCGGCGGTCGTCAAGCCCTCGTGGATATAGGTGCCGAGCATCGCGGCGGGGCTGATGACCACGTCGGTCGGCTCCCAGCCGTGCAGTTTGTAGGCGGCGCGGCGTTCGCATGCGGTGTCGGAGGCGCCGAGCTGGCGCTGACGGGACCGGGGCCGGGCTCGGTCGATCGCGTCAGCGGCGACCCAGATGGATGGCGACGGGTCGCTGATCGTCGGGGTGGACATGGGTGTACTGCTCCAAGAGGTCGAGAAAGAGGGGCGCGGCGCCGCGCTGGCGGCAGGCCGCGCCCCGCAGGAGGCGTGCGGTGCGGACTACGGTTCGCGCGGGCAGTCGCAGGGCGGGACGCAGATGCATCCGGCGCAGCCGGGGCACCAGTCCTCGGGCGGCATGCCGCACTCGGTGCAGCAGTGGCAGCGAGGCAGGCACGTCGTACCTGCGCACGGCGGCGCGGGACGGGGTTTGTCGGAGTTCACGGAAGGGCCCTTCGGTCGGGCCGCCCCACCCTGGGCGGGGTGGGGCGGCCCGAGCTGCTGCTATGCGGCGGCGGGAGCCGGCTCGGCGGTGAACTCGGCGTCGGCCTCGGCCTGCTGGGCTTCGGCAGCGGCCCGAAGCCGGGCGGCATCACTACCGGGCTCGTCGTCGATGGTCGTCGGCGGTGCGGCCAGCTCCCGCACCCGCGCCTGGACGGCCAGGCGTACCGTCTTCCACTCGGCTTCGGACAGGCCCGTCTCGGGGCCGGCGTCGAGCTGCTTCCACAGGCCCACGCAGGCGTCACGGTCGGCGGCTTCGGCGATGCGCTTCATCCACGGGCCGGTGCGGTCGCCGGTCAGCTCAGGCATGTCGCGGGGCTGGGAGTCGGTGGAGCAGCCAAGCATGTCGAAGATCACCTTCTCGAAGGAGAAGTCCGGCAGCGGCATGGGGTTGCCGCTCTCGACGCGGAACCGCAAGGTGCGGGCCTTGATCAGCTCGGCGGGCTTGTCACGGCGCATCCGCACCCACAGCGTGCTGTCGAAGCCGGTGTCCTTGTGGGTCGCGACCTTCCACTCTTTCACTGCGCGGCCGCGCTCAACGAGCGGCTGCCCCTTGCCGTCGGTGGCGCTGATTTCCTTGCCGCGGGCGAGCATGATGGCGATGCCCGGCAGTGTCTGGAGCATGTGGACGATCCGGTACCACCGTTCGATGCTGTCGTTCCACAGGTGGCGGCCGACGTCGATGTTCGAGTCCGGGTTCTCGGCGAGCTTGGCTCGGTTGCGGTCGCTGCGCTTGGCCCGCTCGTACGTCCAGTTGGACAGCATCCGCCACAGCGCGGACCCGGAGTCGATGACGAACACGACGGGCGGCTCACCGGCGGTCGCGGCCCGGCGGGCCTCCCACCAAACGGCTTCGACCTGCTCGGCGATCGACTGGTAGGAGCCGTCGTGGACGATGACCTCGAAGTCGGCGCCGGGGATGCCGGCGTACTCGTCTGCGGAGCCCTCGGACAGGTCCATGACGTACATCTGGCCGATGCGCTTGGACGCGCTGAACGCGATGGTCTGGTACGACTTCCCGGCGCCTTCCTCGCCCTCGACGAGGATGAACGGCCAAGGGACGATCCCGGTGGGCTTGCGGGAGTTGAGCTTGGGGGGCACGGGTGATTCTCCAAGAGGTCATGTGGTGCGTCAGTCCGTACGCAGGGCGCGGACCTCGATGTACGGCGCCCAGTGGGGGTGCTCGTGGGTGAGGAGCCGGGCGTAGCGGCTGCGGAAGTCGTTGTTCAGGCGGAAGTCGTCGGCGGAGAGGGTCGCGCGGCCGTAGGAGTAGCGGATGATCTCGAAGAGCATGCCGAGGCTGATCTTGGAGAACTTCGCGTCGATGCATTCGCCGACCAGCCGTTCCAGCTCGGAGAGCACCCAGGGGTTGTGGGCGTGGAACTGCTCGAACCGTTCCTGGATGGTCTGCTGGCGCCCGCTGTCGGCCGGTGGCTGGACGATGCGGCGCACGGCCTCCAGGCCGGGCAGCTGGTCTTGCAGTACGGCGGTCATCGCTTCTCCCCTCGCAGTGATGGGGATACTACGAAGAATCCCCATACAAGTCGAGTTGAAGGCCAGCACCCGAATGGGCTACCGGCCGACCCGTCGCCGAGGCGACGCAGGGAGGGGGGCGTGCGGACATGGCGACTCCGGCTTCATGAGCGGGCCAGGTCGCCCCCTCGTGAGTAAATTCTATACTCACACGTGAGGGTTGGTCAACTCTCGGCAGACTGCCTGCCCCGCGTGATGACCTGCGATCCCGGCCCGTCGTACGTGCCGCCCTCCAGACTCTCCAGCACCGCCGGGATCACCTCCAGCGGCCGCGACCTGGGGCGCTCACGCATCCGGTCAAGACCGGCGAGCGCGTTCGGCAGCAGCCACAGCGGCGACCCCGACAGCCGCCAGTCCGGCTCAGTGAACACGCCGTCCTTCATCGCCTTGCTGAACGGCCCCCCAGCCGTCGCCGGATCCTCGCCGACCAGCACCATGATCTCCTGGCTCCCGACGATCGGCGGCAGGTCCCCGGCCCGCACGGCCAGCGCCGCCTTCACGCTCCGCCCCGGGGCCTGCTCGGCGACCAGCTTCTCGACGAACTCCATGTTCGGGACCTTCTTCCGCTCGGTGGCCTCACCGAACTGGACGGCGACCCCGATCGGCCAGTACGCCCGCCCCGAGACGATCACCGCCTCGTCGTAGCCCAGCACCCCGCGCTGGATCCACTGCGCCGTGTTGCGCGCCGGCCCGTCGTAGACCCCCGCGAACTCCTGCGCTCCAACCAGTACCAGAGGGCTCTTCGCCGCTCCCGCCATGCCGCACTCCTCACATCAGTGAGTATTGAGTTTATGGCCGCTGGTCGGGAAAACCATTCGCAGTTTCGCTGGTACAGTGGGTGATCCAAGAGGTCGGGCCCCCATTCCGCAAGGAATGGGGGCCCAACCATTTTCCGGCACCGCGCGGACTTGCGACCCCTTTCAGCACACCCCGGGAGGGCCGGGGCGGGCTACTCGTGGGCGGCGCGGCACCGCGCGGCACCGGCGCGGCCCGGTCACGCGGGCGGCAGCGCGGCCTTCCCGACCGGGTACTGCGGCGGGCGGGCGCAGCCCAGCAGCCAGCCCCACCGCGGCGACAGGTACACCTCGGCGGTGCGGAACAGCGCGTAGTAGACGAAGCTCACCACCGGCGCAGCCACTCCGGCCAGCGCGGCCGGGTCGAGGTCGAGCCCGTACCCCGCGGCGAGGGCGACGAGCCAGCCGACCAGCGCGGGCACGCCGGTGCGCAGCAGAGAAACGTACAGATTCACTGAACTCCTCAATCAGGTAGGGGTGTTATTCGCGGCGGTGGGGGCCGCTCAGGTGATCGGAGCGGTCCACGCCGCCGACCAGGTCTTCGGCCCGACGACCCCATCCGAGTCGAGGCCCTTGTCCGACTGGAAGGACCTGCACACCGTGGCCGACTTGGACCCGTACTTCCCGTCGACGGTGATCTGCCAGCCTCGGGCGGCCATCTGCTGCTGCCAGGCCGCCACGTCCTGGCCCTCGCAGTAGTCGGCCAGGTACCGGCCCGGCCAGGCGGGCGCGGCACCGGTCGACGGCTGCGACGGGGCCGGGGAGCCGCCGGGCCGCGGCGCACCGGATCGCACCCAGGCGATCAGCGGAGTTCCCGGGCACTCGGTCGCGTACCCGTCACAGTGCCCCAGCACCTCACCGCCGGCGCCGTGCTGGCGCAGCAGGTCGATGCCGTCTCGCAGAGCCGACAGCAGCGCGTCGGTCGGCTGGGTCAGGCCCTTGTCGCCGATCAGTGCACACACCGCGTAGTGCGCCCGGTTGAGGTCCTGGTCGCCGTTCGCGGCGGTCCGCTTGCCAATGCCACGCCCCTCGAACAGGATGCCGTGCACACACGCCAGGTAGGAGTACGCGACGTCTACGTAACCCTCCTTGGTGTTCGCGAGGTGGCTGGCACGGATCGCCTGAACCTCCGCGACGCACTGACTGTGGTCGCCGGCCAGGGACGGGGACACGAACGTCCCCTCGTAATGGATCTTCACACCGCGTGCGGTGGGTTGGTCGGGTGCTGCCGAGGCGGGCCAGCCGAGCTGACTCCGCGTCACGAGCTGTGTCATTGAGGCGCGTCCTGCTTCTCCCCCGCGCCATGATTTGGTTGGTACTGCTGTCGGGGTCGCCCCCGACTCAGGGCGAGGTGCCCTTCGTCATCAGCCACAGCTGGAGCAGCACGATGACCACCGGCGCGACGAACGCGCCGATCAGCCACCGCCGGGCGGCCACCGCCGCCGTCTCCGCATCCTCGCGAGCCCGGCGCTCCGTGGCCAGGTCCCGCTCGATCACGTCGACGCGCTGCGCCATCAGGCGCTGGTCGGACTGGTAGACGTCCTTGGTGACGACCTGCTCCAACCTGGCTGCCAACGCCTGGATGTCAGCTCGCAGATCGTCACGAAGTCCGGCGATGCCGTCTCGCTGATCTTCACGGAACTGGGTGAGGGCACGCTGCAGCTCCCACAGCGTGGGCTCAGCGGTGGGCGGGACACTCACGAGCTGCTCCGTATCAGCGTCCCCGCGCCACACATGATCATACGGCCCATCGGGGAGAGGCCGTCAGTCCACACAGGACCACTGGAGGGAACCGAAGGACAGCCAGCCGCCCAGCCCACCTGTCGCATTGGTGAGAACCACATCGCCGCTCGGGTAGACGAACACGTTCGCGCCCACGTTGGTGGCGCTCGCACCGGCGAAGACCTCCCCGACCAGGGGACGACAGCCACTGGCGGCGCTGATATTGAAGATCACGCCGCCGGTCATCGCGGCGGGAATGGCGACGATCCCGCGCAATGCCGCGAACCCGTGCGGTAGCCGCTTGAACTGAACCCTCTGCCAACCGGCAAGCTGAGAGCAGCCGTTCTGGAAAACCGGCGTGATCCAGGCGTCATCCGTGGTGATGCGGGCGCCGTGCGTCAGCATCAGGTTGCAGCCGGTCAGCTGAACGGCGCTGCTCTGGACCTCCACTGTCCCGACGAGGGCCTTGACGAGAAGTCCACTCTTCGACAGGTACATCGCGGCTACCTGGTCGGCGAGTTGGACCTTCCAAGAGGACGGGCTCAGGATGTGGACGGCGGGCTTGTTGGTGTCCGTGCGGTACACCTCGGTCTGGACCCTGGCCTCGGTGAACTCGTCGGTGCCGGTGCCCGCGGTGCCGTAGAGATTGGCGGCGCCGGCGGTCCAGCCGCCGGTGGCGTCCAGGCTCCACACACCGGCCGGGGAGTACCCGTCTGCCGGGCTGCCAGCGGAGAGGAACACCGATGGCGTGTGGGTGCCGTTGTCGGTCAACTGCGGACTGGTGACCCTGGTGACGCTAGCGATTCCGGCGGGGTTCGGCGCGACGTACGCGGTGATCTCCGCTGGGACCTTCTCCCGGGTGTCACCGGAGTAGAAACTGACTGAGGGTGCGTTGTCGCCCTCAGGGCTCTCCGGGGAAAGCAGCACACGGCGGCCTGTGAGCCCGGTTTGCACCGTGGAGCCAATGACTGTGACGCCCTTGATGGTCTTGCCGTCGATGGCGTCGGCGGCCAGCGACGTGGCGGTGACCGCCCCGGCGGCGAGCTTGTCGGCGGTGATCGAGTTCACGGCGAGCTTATCGGCGGTGATGGCCAGCGCCTTGATCTCCCGGCCGGTGATGGCCCCGGCGGCGATCGTCCCGGCGGCGACAGAGTCCGCGGCGAGCTGCGCGGTGGTGATGGCCCCGGCGGCGATCGTCGGTGTGGTGACGGCCCCGGCCGCGAGTTGACCGGCGGTCACCGATCCTGCGGCGAGCTGGGTCGTGGTGACGGCCCCGGCCGCGAGCTGGGTGGTGGTGACCGCACCGGCGGCCAGTTCGCGGGTACTGATCGTCCCGGCCACGACCTCGCGGGCGGTCACGCTGTCCGCAGCGATCGTGCCCTTCCCGACAGCATCCGGCGCGATCTTCCCGGCGGTGACCGCCGCGGCGCCGAGCTTGGCGGCCGTCACCGCCGCCGCGGCGATGGCGTCGGCGTCGATGGCCCCAGCAGCGACCTTCGCCGCGGTCACCGCGTCATCGGCGAGCGCGAGTTCGCCGATGATCCCCGCGAGGACCGAGTCCGCGACGACCTTCGCTGGCCCGGCCTGCGCGGCACCGGACGGCGCCGACGCCCGCCCACTTGTCGACCTGGCCATCAGTAGTACCCATACAGGTTGACCGGTCGGGACGAGGACGCTGCCGCCCTGCGGGGACTCCACGGTCGTCACCAACGTGGCCTGACCCGGGGTGAATCCGGCCGTAGGCGAGGCGTGGACCTCGATCCGGCCAAGGTCGAGAGGCGCTGGGGAGCCGCCTGCGAAGGTGCCGTCCCACACCGCCAGGACACCGCCGAGGGCGGGCGTGACGACGGGCGGCGAAGGGACCGGTGGTGTCGGGCCGTTGATCACGTTGACGGCGGTCGTCCCGTCGGGCTGCTGCCCGATGACGGCGCGCACCGTCCCGCCGGCGGTGACCGTCAGAGCGCCGTCGTCGACGCTGGAGTAGGCCAGACGCGAGGAGCGGGACAGCTCCGGCAGGGAGTCCTCCAGGTCGGCGATGCGCTGGGCGAGCTGGTCGAGCGGGTTGGGCACAGTCATCCTCCGGTGGTGTAGGGGCGGGAAAGGCGCAGCGTCGCGGTCTCGGGCTTCTCGCCTTCGGCGGGGTGCAGGGTCCAGGCGGTGATGCGGCACCACCCGTCGAAATCACCCCACTGGTCGTGGATGGTGACGCGGACGTCGTCGCCGATCTGCCAGGAGCCGATGGGCGCGGCGGGGTGGTCGAAGACGGTGATCTCGTCAACGGTGGCGAGCTGCTGGCGGCGGGTGCGCTCGGCGCGGGCAAGCTGCGCCAGGGTGGTGGCGTTGGTGACGCTGGGCCGGTCCAGGATGGCTTCCATGCGCAGCCGTCCGTCGCGGACCGCGTCGACGGTGCGGATCTTGGCGCTGCCCTCTCCCGCGCCGAGCGCGATGACGACCTGGGCGTAGTCGTCGGCGTCGGAGGTGATCGGGGTGCTCTCGGCGATGTTGACGCCGGAGGCGAAGTGCAGGTCCTCGCGGCGGGTTCCCAGGCGGGGCCAGCCGAGGACGACGTGCCGCTCGGGGTGCTCGCCGTTCCAGGTGACCGTCTCGGTCCATTCCGGTCCCTGGTCGACGCCGGTGGCGTCCCGCACGATGCTCGACAGCGCCGGGGCCTCCCACTCCTTGGTGGTGTACGGGTGCTCGGCGTCGCCCAGGCGCACCGGGCAGCCGCCCGCCAGCTGGTCCACGATGACGCCGAGGTCCCCGTCGGGCTGCTCCT
Source organism: Kitasatospora sp. NBC_01287 (assembly GCF_026340565.1). Taxonomy (NCBI): domain Bacteria; kingdom Bacillati; phylum Actinomycetota; class Actinomycetes; order Kitasatosporales; family Streptomycetaceae; genus Kitasatospora; species Kitasatospora sp. NBC_01287. Next base: position 6,374,669 of record NZ_JAPEPB010000001.1, on the reverse strand, counting down.
GGCAGTAGGCCCACACGTCCGCGATCACCCTGCACGGGTCGGTGCCCGCGTAGGGGCCGCGCCCGCCCAGGTTGCCGTGCAGGTCGCGGCGCTTGGTCAGGTAGGACGAGAACCCTGCCCCTTCGATGGGCAGGCGCTCGTCCTGCGGCTTGGCGCTCCAGTTCAGGCCGCCCCACATCAGCCGCTGGTCGCGCTCCGCCCAGAGCAGCACCGTGCCGGCCTCCACGTCGGACGGCATCAGGTGGGCGAAGCGCGGCGCAAGGACAGCGTTCAGCGAGCCGGGCCCGGACAGCTCCGGGCCGAACGCGACGCCGGACAGCGGAAGGTACGGGGCCAGGACCTCCCCGGTCAGGGCGTGCGTCGCGAAGTACCGGTAGACGGGAGCGGGCATCAGAAGGTGCCTTCCACGAAGTCCACGTCGGTCTGCATCGTGGTGTTGGAGTTGACGTCGATGTTGCCCACCGAGGCGTTGTAACGGCCGGCCTGCACGGCGAGGCGCTGGACGGTGCCGCGCTGCTCCGGCCGCCACAGGTAGGTGTCGACCATCGTGATGTCGCCGCGCGAGAAGGCGGTCATGGCGTCGGTGTCCATCTGCGCTTCGTTGCCGATGACTCCGGCGATGACCTGCCGGAACCCGATGAACACCTCACCGGAGAACCGCAGTCCGTGCAGGGTCGTGACGACGGACGCGGACGTGGCCCACGCCGGGACATCGAAGTCGACGATCGCGCCGACCGGCCAGTTCTCCTGCCAGACCCCGACCTGCGGGCCGATCGGCGAGTATCCGAACCCGCCGAGGAGCTTGAGGCGTCGCTCGCGGCGCGGGTTGGCGACCTGCCGCAGGTCCGTGATCATCGCGTCCGTCACCGTGGCGCAGTTCGGCGGCAGGGTGACCCGGGCCAGGACGATCGCGGTCATCCCCGGCGGCGGCGCGCTCTGGTTCGCGGACACACCCGGGACGACGTAGAAGTAGCCGATGTCGTCCGAGGCGGGGTTGCGGTTGCCCTCGTACTCGGGGTCCTCGATGCGCAGGCACACCAGGTCGGTGCGGCCAGTGCCGCCGGTCGGCGCGATCGACACCACCTGATCGCCGGTGTTGTACTGGGTGTAGGAGCCCTGGCCCCAGGTGGCGCCGCGCACGATCGCGGAGCCGTTTCCTACCCGCACGCCCGCCCCCGGGGTGGCGGTCTGGCGGACCTTCAGGTCACCGCCCTCGGTGATGCCCTGGGATCCCCGGGACAGGTCCCGGACCATCATGCGGATCGCCCGTGCGGGGTGGACGCCGCCGGTGACCATGAGCGGCGGCTGAATGAGCGTCATGCGGGTGCTCCTTAGACAGAGGTGTAGGCGTCTCGCCAGGTGATGGCGAGGCTGGAGGTGTTGGTGGAGTCGACGGCGTCCCAGCGGACTTCGCAGCGTCCGGGCGGGACGGCGAACTGGTCCAGGCGCGAGGCCCGGGACAGGGCCCCGGCGGCGGAGCCCTGCCCGCCGTTGAGCAGCACCCACCGGGTGCCGGGCCGGGTCTCGATGTCGATCCGCTCCCCGTCGCGAAGGACCAGCGTCGGGAAGTCGAGGACCGCGCCGGCCACGCCTTCGAGCCAGACGCGGGGCCCGACGACTGGGCCGGTGATGCGGATCGTCGGCCACGTCTTGCGGTTGCCGCTGTTGGTCGCCCACCCGGGTCGGCTCGTCGGGTCGGCGACTCCGGTGGTGATCGGTGTGCGGACCGGCGCGGTGATGCCCTGCTTGCGGGTGGACGACACGTCCAGGGGCAGCGTCACCCCGGACACCGTGTCCGCGTACCAGGCCGGGTCCAGGCCGGAGAAGGTGACGGTGACGGGCAGCCAGCCGTGGACCGCGCGGGCGAGGCTGTTCGCCTCGACGGCCAGGACCCGGCCGTAGCTGCGGCGCACCGGTTGGCCCGGCCGCTTGATGCGCAGCACCGCGGTGGCCCCGGAGGTGAGGCGGGTGTCGGAGTCGGCGGTGGCCTCCAGGGCGGCCAGGAGGTCCAGGCCCGCTGCGGGGTCGCCGGGGGTGCGGATGCCCGCGGTGATGCGCACCGTGCGGGCGCCGAGGAGGTCCCGGCCGGGGTAGGAACCGTCCTCGCCGGGGATCGGCGAGTCGGGAGTGCGCTTGGACGGCGTGCCGATGCCCTCGATGTCCTCAATCAGGATGGGCGTGCCGTGGCCGATCGTCACACCGTCGATGTCGAGCTGCCAGTCGTTGAGCTGCTGGTCGGCCATCAGGCTCGTCCTCCGCGCTTGAGGTGGCGAATGCGGCGCATCACGGCATCCGCGACCTGCTCGCCGGTGAGATTGGAGCCGGAGACGCTGATGGGCATCGAACCGACCAGGGGAGCCGCCGCGCCCTCGCGCACGACCACCGTGGTTGTCGAGGTGCGGGCGGGGACGAGCTTGGCCAGACCTCGGCTCGGCGGGGCGGGCCGGGTGGCGACGAGGCCGCCGTCGGCGAGGTGCAGGTGCCCGCCGGTCCCGTACAGGACGGTCCCGCCGAACCGGCGGGCGGTCTCCGCCAGGATCGTCTTCGAGCGGTCCCGCTTGGCCGGTGCAAGCGGGATGTACGACTCGCCGCCCGTCTCGGGTTCCGCCCAGACCCTCCAGGTGCCGGCTGGGGCGATCTGGGCGACGTGCTGCTCGCCTCGGCGCAGACCGCCGTCGGCGTAGTAGGAGACGATGTGGCCGTTGGCGTGCCGGGCCGCGAACGGCGAGTCGCCCACGCCGCCGTTCCAGCCAGCGGCGCCCTGCGGGGTGAGGACCACGGGCACGTCGATCCGCGAAGGCGCGTTGACGTTGACGTTGATGGTCTTCTGCCCGGGGATGCTCCTCACCGATGCGCCGATCGCGTCCAACTGCCGCTGGACGGCGCCCATGTCGCCGGACAGCAGTGCGGCGGTCAGTGCCTGCGCGGCAGCGGCGCCCTTGGCCTGGGAGACCTGCGCGATGAGGGTCAGCATGGCCGACCACTCGTCGTTGGCCTTCCCGCCTGCGGTGTGGAATGCCCCAATCACGGCGCTCAAGTCGGGTGCGTCGATCGGCTGCTTGCTGCCCCAGATGCTCTTGAGGATGTCCATGGCCTTGTCGATGTCACCGGCTAGCAGCGCCTGCGAGAACGCCCCCGCGGCATCCAGGCCCTTGGCGCCGGCTACCTGGGTGACCAGGTCGAGGCCGGAGGCCATCTCCGTCTTCGACGCGTCAGCCCCCGCCCTCGCCGCGTTCGTCATGTCGGTGACGGCCATCTGCTCCATGATCTTGCCGAACGCCACGACGTCGTTGGTCTCGGCGGCAGTCGCCCACGCCCGAGCGGTGTCCTGGCCGTATTTCGCGGCGATCAGCGGGACCTGCTCCAGGCCCGCCCGGTAGGCCGCGGTGGAGCGGCTGGTGCTCTCCTCTATGACGGATGACAGCTCGTCGGCGATCTGGCCGTGCCCGCTCTTGATCCTCTGCACGAGTTCGTCGAGCATCCCGGCGGAGCTGACGCCAAGCTGCGCGAAGTGATCGACGAGGTCTTCATGGCCGGACACCGCGAGCTCGGACAGGTTCTTCTGGAAGTCCCGCTGGGTCTGCAACTGGCGCTGCAGCTCGGCCATGTAGTCGTCGAGCCCGGCCTTGGTGACCTTGGTGAGGTCGGACAACTGGTCGGCGGCTCCCTTCTTCCCGGCCTTCAGGTTCTCCACCAGCTCGTGGGCCATCCCGGCGGACGCGTCACCGAGCTTCGCGAAGTGGTCGGCGAGCGGGCCGTAGCCTCGGGTGGTGAGCTCGTCCAGGTCGGTCTGGAACTGCTTGCTGGCCTTCTGCTGGGTGCTGAGCGTGTCGATGTACCCGCTGATGGACGTCTTCGCGAGGTCGATCTGCGTGACCCCGGCTCGGCTGGACGCGGTGACCTTGTCCTGGGCGGCCTTCCACGCCTCGGCGGGCTGGACAATGTCGCCCATCGCCTTGCCGAGGGCCTTCATCTGCTCCGAGTACTGCGGGTTGCCGTTCTTATCGGTCGGCAGCGCCTGCTCGGGTGACCACGCGGCGAGGTTGGCCTGAACGGAGCCCTTGATCTTCGCGCTGACGATGTCCATCGCCGCGGCGCTCTCCGAGTCGGCCTTGATCGCGTCGTCCCAGGTCTTGCGACGCTGGGACAGGATCTGCTTGGCCTTGTCGAAGTCCGTGTTGTAGGCCATCAGGTTCGGATCCCACGACGCGGCCTTGCTGATGTCGAGCTTGTCGTTGAGCTTGGCGAGCTTGTCGCCGCCGTCCATCAGGCCGTCGATGACTTCCGTCATCTCCAGGCCGGCGGCCTTTAGCTTCTTCATGTCGTCGCTGTTGGCGAGGGATTCGGCGAGCGCCCGCATCCCTGCGCCCACGTCGTGCTGCTCGCGTTCGGCGCGCAGCGCCGCGGTCAGGTCGTCGGTGACGGCCTTGGCCTTCTGCTTGGACGCGGAGTACGCGGCGTAGCCGAGGACACCGATGGCGAGGATGCCGGTGAGGCCCGACACGGCGAGGCTGGTTCCGCGCAGCAGGGCGGGCAGCACGGCCCCTCCGGCCTGTGCTTCGGCGGTGGCTGCGCGGAACGCGACAAGCTGGGAGGAGAGTTGCGCGACGCCGGCGCGGGTGACGAGGGCGACCGCGCCGAGGGCGACGAGCACGCCGATGCTCGACTTGACCGGGCCGGGCAGGTCGTTGAAGGCGTTCGCCACCACCGAGGCGTCCTGGGCGAGTTCTTGAAGGACTGGCAGCAGGATGCGGGCCACGTCCATGCCAGCGGCGGCGGCACGGTTCTTGAACAGGTCGAACTGGCCGCTGGTGGTGTTCATCTGGATCGCGTACGCCTTCTGCGTGGCGTCGGCGCGATCCACGGCCGAGGTGATGGCCTTGTAGGTGTCGGCGTAGTTCTGGCCATCCGCGGCGGCGAGGGCAAGAGCAGCCCTGGATGCGCGAATGTCCTTGAACAGGTTGACAGTTGCCTCGGCTTGCCCTCCGGTCGCCTGGGTGATCTTGCCCATGACGACGTACAGGCCGTCCTGCTGCACGGCGCTGGCAGCCGACTCGTACCCGAGGCCGTGGATGAGCGCGGAGAGGTCCTTCGTCGGCTTCATCAGGCGGGTCATCAGCATGTTCAGGCTGGTCGCGGCCTCGGCTGCGGGGATGCCGGACAGGGTGATGGCCGCGAGTGCAGCCGACATGTCATCGAACCCGATGCCCGCAGCGGCCGCCATCGGGACGACATCGCCGAGCTGCTGCGCAAGCTCAGAGAACGAAATGACACCCTTGTTGACGGTTTGGAACATGATGTCCATGACGTCGCTCGCCTTGCTGGCGGGCATCCCGTACGCCTTCAGGACACCGAGGAGCGCCCTCGCCGAGGTCTCCGTCGTCGTCAGACCAGCCGAGGCACCCTTCGCGGACACCTCCAGCACGTCCATCGCCTCAGCACCGTCGAACCCGGTACTGACGATCTGATACAGGCCCTGTGCCAACTGGCTCGCCGTCTGAGGCAGTTCAGTGGACAGCCGAATGATCTCGCTGGTGAACGCCCCGATGTTCTTCCCGTTGATCTGCTGGGAGATGGTCAGGACGTTCGCCATCTCCCGCTCAAGGGCCATCGCCCCGGCCAGCCCGGCTGCCAGGATCGCACCGAGCAGCACCCCGCCCTTGACCAGCCCCGACACCCGGGCGGCGGTCGCGGCCTGCGCCGCAGCAGCGGCCTCGGTCTGCGCCCGCCCCAGCTCCATCGCCGCCGTCCCGGCCCGGCGGGCGGCCTGCTCCTCCGTCGACGCCAACGCGGCACGCGCCGAACTCGCCGAAGCGGCGGCCTGCGCCGCGCCCGCGCTGGTGCGCTCCGCCAGGCCAGCAGCCCGCCCGGCCGCCTCCTGCGCGGCGGCGGCCCGAGCGGCCTGCGCGACCTGCGCCTCACCGGCCCTGGTCGCGGACTCCGCAGCAGCGGCGGCAGTGCGCTGCGCCGCCACCGCACCGGCGCCGGTGGTGGCCTGCGCCCGGACGGCCATCGTCTGGGCGAGTTCCTGCGCCCGTGCCGCGCGGGTCGTCGCCTCGATCGCGGCGGCCTGCTCGGCCTGCGCCCTCGCGGCGGACTGCGCCGCCACGACCTGCGCCCGACCGGCACGCTCGGCAGTGGCCGTCGCGGCCTGCTGGGCTGCGGCCGACCGCTCCACCGCGGCGCGCACCGCCTCCTGAGAGGCGACCGCTTCCTCAGCGGCGGCGGCCTGGGCGCGGCCGAGCCGGACAGCTGCCGCCTCCATCCGCTCCAGCTCCGCCCGCGTGGACGACAACTGCCCGTCAAATGAGCGGAGTTGCTGCGCTCCGCCGCGCAGACCGGTCGTCAAACCGGACAGCCCCGCCTGAAGCTGGACGTACAGGGTGTAGGCGCCGGCCACCCGGCTACTCCTTATCTGGGCTGCGCCAGCAGCCCGATCCTCACCCCACGCCCTTCGGCCCCTTCCGGGACCTGCTCCTGCTCCATCTCGATCAGCTCACAGCCCAGGCAACGGTGCGTCTGCGCGACGTACGCGTGCCGGTCACCGCCCTGATCCGGATCCCACTCCTGTGCACGGGTACCGCAGCCATCGCACACGTCCCGCCGGTAGGCGGCCCACGCCAACGCCTTGTCACGGTCCAGCCCCGTCCACCGGCCGCCAGCAGCTCCCATCAGCTGCGAGTGCGGGATGCGGTACGTCTCGCACAGCTCCATCTCCGCCCGGAACCTCGGGTCGGACGTCAGCCTTTTCCCAGGTCAGCCCGCATCTGCTGGTTGACGAGCATCGCGCCGGTGAACAGGACCTTCGCGTCGCTGTCGGACCACTCATCCAGCAGGGTCTGCGCGTCGGCGACGGTCATGCCGTCGACCTCCGTGCCGGAAGGATCCCGTTCGACGTGCGACGCGGCGATCAGCGCGGCGGGGAACCTCTCCACGTCGTAGTCCATGCCGTTGTCGGCCTGCTCTTCGGTGGGGGCGTGCTCGCGCAGAAGCGCCTCCCACGCGGGGCGGGGCAGCGCCCGGAACGTCAACTCGACCGTGGCGTCCGTCAGGTCCTGCTCGGCGTTAGCCAGGAACGAGCGGGCGATGACGACCTTCGGGTGCGCCTCCACGAACGCGTCGCCATTGCCGTCGTCAACACCGTTCCCGGATCCGGACGTTCGGGCTTCAGCGCGGGCCTTGGCGAGTTTCAGCTGCGCGTCGGTGACGGCGAGCTTCGCAGCGTCGTCATCGCAGATCCGCACGGTGCGCTCCGGCAGCGAGTGGGCCCGCAGCCGGGCCATCTTCGCCCGCCAGTGGGCGTCCTTCGCGACGGCGGCGGCTGGCGGCGAGGTGATGGTGGTGGTGGTCGTCATCGCCCGTCCCCTCAGCCCGCTGCGGCGGCCGGCACAGGCGCGTCCAGGGTCGGCAGGTCGCTGATGGAGAAGCTGACCTTGAACTTGGCGGGCTCGGTGCCGGTTGAATACGACGGCGCGCGGGATCCGACTCGGACCGGGAAGATGTCGAGGGACTTGGACGTCGGGACGTCGCCCTTGCGCAGGATCGCGATGTATCCGGCCGTGTCCTTCGTGAGCAGGGTCTCGATGACCTCCGACGCCACGTCCTCGTAGAAGGTGAGGGACGACGATGCGGCCTTGTCTTCGCCCGGGATACTGGTGGCGAACTTGTTGCCCAGGTCCGGGGTTTCGATCGGCGAGTTCTCCAGGGACCAGCCCTCGATGTCGGAGATCTGCTTCGACAGGTCCGTGGCTCCGGTACCGGTCAGTTCGGCCCGGGTCGGGATGTTGGTGGCGGCGGCGATCGTCTTCAGGAAGAAGATCTTGGTGATGCCGCGGCGCATGAACCGCTGCTGCGTGGATGCCACGCTCGACTCGCATTTCCGGGGAGCCAGGACACCCGGAACGGTACGAACCGCCGGAGACCCGCCCCCCTGACGGCCACCCGCAGAAGGCGGGGTGGTCGGGGAGTCAGCCCGTGCCGGCGGCCGGGCGTCCGTGCTGGGTCTCCACGGTGAGTCTGCTCACCCCAAGGTCCGGGGCGGCGGTGCGGATCAACTGTCAGGTGTCGTCACATGCAGGATGATCCGCGTGAGGTAACTGTATACGCCGTTGGCGACAGCAGCCCCGTCTTCCTTGTCGAGCTCCCTGCCGATCACGGTGTGCCCGGCCGCGACGATCGGCGTCGCATACCCGCCCTTCGGCAACTTCCCGAACACCGCGATCCGTACCTTGTCGGCCATCCACTCGACCTGCTCAGCGGTCGTCCCGATCGAGGTCACCTGGTACACTATCCGGCCATCCCCCTCGGACTCACCGAACGGGGGCCCGGACGCCGTCCCACCCTGCGGGTACAGCACCGTGTACGGCACCGTGTTGCCCGTCGGCTTGTCCGCCGTCGCCGGCGCGGCCCCGTAGCCGCAGCTTCGCCCGGTCGCGCCGGAAAGCGCGGCCTGCACCGCCAGCGACAGGACCCTTCCCTGAACCGTCATCTACTCGTCCCCGTCATCGTCAAGGGCGGCCTCGCCGATCCGGCACGCGGTGACCTGACCGGCAAGGTCCAGGTCGGCGTAGCGCAGCAGCCCCGCCCGGTCCCACATCGGCATGTCCGACGGGGACGCCTCCACGTACAGGCCCAGCTCGCCGCTGTCCTCGTCCACGACCTCCAGCACCAGCACCGCGCGGGACAGCAGCCCCGCGCCGTGGCAGCGCAGCACCTCGGCAATCGCCTGGTGCACGTCGTCCGTCAGCTGGCTCACCGCACGATCCCTTCGGCGAGCTGCCCGACCGCGGCAACGAAGGCGGGCGTGAGCCGGTCCACCGAGGGGCCGACGTGCGGAAGAGGCGGCTGGTGGTAGATCCGGCCGAGGGAGTCCGCCCCGCTGAAGCCGTACTCCAGGCGGGCGGCCTGCGGCTTGTTGGTGCCGACGACGGCCTCCACCCCGGCTGCGGTGACCCGCACTTCGGTGGTCCACGACCTGCGGTAGTCACCGGTCGGGGCGTTCGGCCCCGGCCGCCCGGATGCGGCGGCCTTGATCGCGGTCTCCAGCAGCATCGCGTGATGGGTGACGACGGCCGTGGCGGCGGGAAGCAGCGTCCCTGCTTGCGCTTCGAGGCGGCCGGCGAGGACAGCGGCGTTGCTGCTCACGGTGGCCATCAGGACGGCACCTCGGCGGGCTCGCCGGGCTGGCGCTTGCCCAGCGCCCACTCGGTGAGTTGGGTGAGCAGCGCCCGGGTGAACTCGTGCGGCGCACCGTCGAGGAGGTCATGCCGGGCCAGGACGGCTCGCTCGACCTCCCCGCCGTCGAGCGCGGCGAGGAACTGCGCGGCGGCCGGGCCCGGATCGGGGTCCTCGCCAACCAGGACGCGGGCCGCGCCATCCCAGTCGACGTCGGCGGTCGGCTTCAACAGCAGCAGGCACTCCGGGATCTGCCCGGCGGTGTGCCGCAGCTGGTACTCGCGGACCTGATCGGCCATGTTGCGGCCGTTGAGCTCCAGGCGGGCGGTCGGGCCGCTGGCCTGGATGCGGACATGCTGAGGCTCGGGGGGTATGGGGGTGAGGGTCATGATCACGAGCGTAGAAGCCGCGACGGACACCCTCGGCCCTGCCGAGCCCGGCGGCGGGCAGCGCCCGCTCACCGCAGCCGATGAACGGAAGTGCCGGACAGCAGGTGAGCGGCAAGGAGAAGATTCTCCGGTGAACTCGATACCGGCCGGGAGGTGCGAGCGGAGGCGGGTGAGGAGCTGTACTCCCTGTGGCGGCGGTCGCTGAATGTGGCGCCGCCAGCGGCGGTGTCGGGGACGGTGCCGCCGTTCGGTGATGTGCGGTACGCGCGGCTGCCGCCGGATGCGTGGCCGGTGGCGAAGTCGTTGGCGGATGTGCAGCGGCGGCTGCTGCCGTATTGGGCGGATGTGGTGGTGCCGCAGGTGGCGCGGGGGATGACGGTGCTGGTGGTGGCGCACGGGAGTTCAGTGCGGGCCCTGGTCGCGCACCTGGACCGGCTGGGTGAGCGGGAGGTGGAGACATCCCGACCGGGATTCCGCTGCTGTTCCGGTTCGATGCCGGGCTGCGGGCCAGGGAGCCGGGTGGGCGGTATCTGGATACGGTGGCGGCCGAACGGCAGGCAGCGGCGGTGGCCCGGGAGTAGGCCGGGGTCAGGTCGGGTGGTGGGTGTTCCATGGCTGGAGGACGGGTCTGCCTTGTCGTGGCTGAGGATGCCGAACGCGCTGGGCGGCAGTGGGAGGAGTTCGGCGGCGGCTGGCGGCGGTAGGCCGAGCCAGCGGGCTGTGACGGCTTGCAGGATGTGGTTTGAAGAGGGTCAGGAACCGCCAGGTCGCCAGGGCCTTGCCGATCGCGACGGCCTGGTTGGCACCGGTGGAGTCGAGCGCGATCTCGCTGGTGCCGGCGTCCCTGCCCGTCAGGCTCCAGACCGTCTGCCCGTGATGGACGACGACGATGACCCCCACCAAGTCCCCCCGATCCCCGTGAATAGTGTCGGGCGCCGCTCCTCTCGGGGCGGTGCCCCGGTTCACAGCCAGGTCAGCAGTGCGTAGCCTGCGGCTGCTGCGGCGATGCCCGCGATGAGGCTGCCGATGGCGTTGACTCCGGCTTCGGCGAGTGAGCCGTCTTCCAGGAGGTGGACGGTCTCGAAGGTGAAGGTGCTGAACGTGGTCAGCGCCCCGCACAGGCCGGTGCCGAGCAGCAGCATCGCGTCGGAGGGCAGGCCGTGGGCGTGGGTGGCTCCGGTGAGTGCGCCGAGGACGAACGCGCCCGAGATGTTGATGACGAAGGTGCCCCAGGGGAAGACGCTGTCGTGGCGGGACTGGACGGCCTTGTCGGTGAGGTAGCGCAGCGGGGCGCCGAGCATCCCGCCGAGGAAGACCATAAGGACCGCCATCAGCCGGCCTTCCCGCGCTCGGCCGGGCCGGGGCCGATGCGGTGGGTGACGACCTCCACCGGGTCCAGGGTGATCAGCCCCTGGGTGACGACCTCCTCGGCTTGGGGGAGGAAGTCGCGCACGCGCTGCTCCTCGTCGATGATCACGACGGCGACGGGGAGGTCCTCGGCGAGGTCGAGCAGGCGGGTGGTGTGGATGAGGGAGGTGGCGCCGAAGCCCTCGATCCCGCGGAAGACGCTCGCCCCTGCCAGCCCGGCGCGGTGGGCGCGGTGGACGATCTCGGTGAAGACGGGGTGGTGGTGGTACAGGTCCGTCTCGCCGAGATAGACGGTCATCCGCAGCATCGGCCCGGACAGCGGCGGCCTGGGTTCGTGTGCCGGGGCGGGCTCGTCGTGGTGGCGGTGGATCAGCGGGCTCATCGTGCGCTCCCTCGGCTGGCGGTCATGGCTTGGGCGGTGTGGGGCTTGGCGGCGGCGGTGGCCCCGGCTTGGGAGCGGCGGCGCGTCCTCGCCGTACCGGCAGGTGGCCGAGGCGGCGGGCGAGCACGATGCCGGTCCACACGGCGGCGAGTCCGGCGACCAGGCTGGTCAGGGCGTAGGCGTCGGCGATCGAGAGGTGGCCGGTGGCGATCAGGCCGCGCAGCTCGACGGTGTAGGTGGAGAAGGTGGTGAAACCGCCGAGGACGCCGACACCGAGGAACGGGCGCACGTAGCGGGTCGGCGGCCAGAGCTCCAGGACGTAGACCATCAGCAGGCCGAGCAGCAGGCTGCCGGCGATGTTGGTGGTGAACGTCGCCCAGGGGAAGCCGCCGGCCGGTGTCGCCCAGGCGTGGGCGAGTCCGTAGCGGGCGACGCTGCCGAGGCCCCCGCCGAGCGCGATGACGGCGAGCACGTCCCACTGGCGCGGCCGGGCGGGCTGCCCGGTCGTGGGCGGGCTCGGGGTGTCGGGGTCGACGGGCAGGGTCTCGGCGGGCGGCGGCCCACCGGTTGTGGGCGGGCGCTCGCCGCGCATGCCTACTCCTCGCAGGTGATCGGGAATCGCCTCGCCGGCCTCGGAGCGCGCCGACGTGCCGCTGCGGTTCGCAGCGGTGCCGGGCTCGGCCGGGTGGGCATCGGGGTGCCGGGGCATGATCCTCCTACCTGTGGATGCGCCTGCCGGTGCGGCAGACGTCAGGTAGGGACCGTTGGCGGCCGGCGTGCCGGTCGCGGTTGCGGCGAGCCCCTCCGCCGTCGTTCCGTCCAGGCTACCGCCCGCCGGCAGAGTGGTGCCCGCCGGGGCACATGGCCATGGCGGGCACGGTGCAGGGCGGCGTTCAGCCGGCCGACAGGAGCGGGCGCAGCGCCCCGGTGCGCAGGAGTTCGACGGCCGGGGTCAGGGCGCGGCGGCCGGTGAGGACGGTCGGGATGGCGACGAGGGCGCCGACGAGGGCGGAGGCGAGGACGTCGTGCGGGTAGTGGGCGCCGACGTAGACGCGGGAGGCGCCCATCAGCACGGCTGCGACGATCGCGAACGCCCCGAGGCGGCGGTCGATCAGTAGCAGCGCGACGGCGGCGGCGAACGCGACGGTGGTGTGGTTGCTGGGGAAGGCGTAGTCGCTGGGGACCGGGCATGCCTCCAGGAGGAAGTCGTGGGGCAGGGCCCGGCACGGGCGCGGCTCGGCGACCAGGTCCTTGATGCCGGAGTTGAGCAGGAAGGCGATCGCGGCGGCGGCGAACGCGGACAGGGCGCCGGCCATCGCGGCGGCGTCCGCCCGGCGTGCGCGCCACCAGGCGGCGATCAGCAGCAGCACGAACAGCACCGCTCCGTAGCTGGTCCACCAGACCATCGGCTGGTTCAGCCAGTGGGTGTGGCGGGCGAAGTCGGTGACCGTGGTGTAGAGGCCGCCGTCGATGCGGGAGCCGTCCAGGGCCGCCGGAGCGGTGGCTGCGCTTGTCACGAAACGCCCTTCGGGATCGTTGTGCGGGCGCGCATGGCAGACTCGTCGCAACAGGCGACTTCTATGCGCGCGTAGACGTCTACGCGACTGTAGACGATGAGTGAACGGGAGACCAACCCGATGGGGATCAGGGGGCGTCGGCGCGGTGACGAGCCGCTCCAGCGGCGGGCGAACGGGGCCTTGGAGGCCCGGGTGCTCGCCGTGCTGCAGGAAGTTGACGAGGCGTTGACGGCGGGCGAGGTCGCCGAGCGGCTGGGTGAGGACCTGGCGCGCACGACGGTGGTCACCACGCTCTCGCGCATGCACGACAAGGGCGTGCTGACCCGGGAGGCGCGCGGGCGGGCCTTCGCCTACCGGCCCGTCGCGGACTCCTACGGCCTGACCGCCCGGCGCATGCACCAGCTGCTCGCCGGGGAGTCCAATCGGGAGGCAGTCCTGGAGCGGTTCGTCGACGAGATGGACGCGGGCGACGAACAGCTGCTGCGTCGGCTGCTGGGCAGCGACCTCGACCCGGGACAGTAGCCGAAGCCGTGCACCTCTCCCTGTACCTGCCCCTGCTGTTCCCGCTGGTCGCCACGGTGTCGGCGCGCCCGCTGGCGGAGCGGCTAGAGCCGCGGGTTGCCACGTGGGTGCTGACCGGTGCCGCGCTCGCCCTGGCCGCCGCCAGCTCCCTCGTGCTCGGTCTGCTCACGGTCGCGGGCCTGGTGCGGATTCCGCTGGTAGCCGCTCTGGCCGATCTGTCGCTGCCGGTCATCCGCCGCGGTCAGCCCCCGGCGTGGTGGGTGGCCGTCATCGCCTCCCTCCTGCTGGCCGCAGCCGTGATCGCGGTTGCGCGCACCCTGTGGCGCCGCACCCGGGCGTTCCTCGCCGCCGAGGAGGCGGCGTGCCTGCCCGGCCCGCGCCAGCTGGTGGTGCTGGAGGACCCGGCGGCCGATGCCTTCGCCATGCCGGGACTGCCGGGGAAGATCGTGGTCTCCACCGGCATGCTCGCCGCCCTCGACGACCGCGAGCGGCAGGTGCTGCTCGCCCACGAACGCGCCCACCTGCGCAGCCACCACTACCTGTTCACCAACGCCGCCCAGCTCGCCGCCGCTGCCAATCCCCTGCTACGGCCACTCGCCTCCGCCGTCGCCTACACGGTGGAGCGGTGGGCGGACGAGCACGCCGCCCGCGTCACCGGCGACCGGCGCCGCGTCGCCGTGACCGTGGGCAAGGCCGCCCTCGCCGCCCGCCGCACCCGCGCCACGCGCCCGGTCTCAGAAATGGTGCTGGGCGCGCTCGGCCGCCACCGCCGCCCCCGCGCCGCCGGCGGCCCCGTCCCCCGGCGGGTCGCCGCGCTGCTCGCCCCGGCCCCGCGCCACCGCCCCCTGCCACTGGCCGCCAGCGCCGTCCTGCTCGCGGCGACCGCCCTGTGCGCACACCAGGCGTACCACGACCTGCACCACCTGCTCCGCCTCGCCCGCATCAGCTGAACCCCGCCGCCCAGGTCCGCGGCGAAATCCGCAGGCTCTCCTCCTCAAAGCTCCCCAAGCCGTGGTGGCGGCCGGTGGAGACCAGATACTCCAGTCCCGGACGATGCCATTGCCCGGTCCGCCAGCTGAAACGGCGCACGGCCGGCTCCGGACGGCCTCCGCTTCCGCCTCGGCGAGGTCCCGGACCGTGCAGACCACCGGTACCTGCCCGAAGCGCCAGGCCGTCGTCCACCTGCGCGTCCACCCCTGATCCAGGGCCAGCTCGCGTGTGGAGCCGAGGAAGGAGGCATCCAGGCAGGCGAGGTCCTCCAGCCCCTGCGAATCCGACCACCTGACGGTCGATGTCGCCGTCGTCCGCACACCACATAGCGCCATGGCTGCGCCGCCCTCGCCCGGCTCCCCGATCGAGGAGAAACCTACGGCGAAGATCCAGCTTTAGTGGCCGGTTCCCGGCAATCGCGCCGCTCCGGAAGGGTAGTTGTCCGCGCTGCCCTGTACGAATGTGCCAACTAGACTCGGCCGAGCATGCGTTGAGCACCATATGGAACTGGCAAAACGGCAGTTCACGGCGCTGCAGGAGTGCCATCTATCGGAAGCGGTCGCAGCTACCTGTCTGAATCCGGCTGCCCGCACCCCTCCGCCGCAGGGCCGCCGGTTGCCTCCACAGCACTCTCCCGCCCTGAATCAGGCACCGCCCGCTCGGTCCTGGAGCGGGCGACACGAGCGTGCACCTCTTTCCCGAGCCACATCGCGCCGGCACCCGCAAGGGCTGCAATACCGATTCCGGCAGCCCCCGACCGACTCCCGCTAGCCAATGCGGCAGCTGCCGCCCGACCTCGACTTTCGTAGAAGGCCCGCAGCGCGTCAGGTCCGCCCAACAACTTGGCTTCCTTGGTGAGATCCGTATAGACGCTTGTCACAGCTTTGCCTCGCTTCGTGTCGATCGCTCAGGGCAAAACGATGATCGCAGGAAGGCGTTACGGGGGGCGCCTGGATCGCAACTTTCGCACCTCGCGCTGAATGGCCGCCCCAGGCCTGGCGCCAGGGTTCCGGCAGGCTCCCATCAACCTGCCGGAAGCAGCCGGGGCCCTACGGCGCCACGATCTCGTCCAGGCGGGTCACCCGGGCGACGGCGACGGTGCTGGCCTCGCCCGGGTCGAGCGCCTGCCAGGTGCGGCCGGTGGTGCCGGCGGTCGGGGACGCGGCGGCCAGAACCGTGACGAGGTCCCCGCGTTGGAGTGTTGGTGCGGCGAGTGGGGTGACGAGCCCGTACCACGATGCGGTGTCTTCCAGCCACCGGCCGCCGACCAGGTGCTCGACGGTGGCCAGGCCGTGCGCGGACAGCACCGCACCGTTTCCCTCCCACACGGTGTCGGCCGGCACGGGGCCCACCAGGCCCGTCGCGACGTCGAGTTGAGGGGTGCCGGTCGGCCGGGTGATCTTGACCTTGTCGACCATCACGGTGGTCTCCAGGTTATGGCGGACTGCATCGAGGTCCACCGGCGCGGTCGGGGTGCTCACGCGGCACCTCCGACCTTGTCGATCCGCATCCACGTCGTCCGCACGACGGACAGCGCGCCGGTCTCACCCGGGTCGATCGCCTGGAGGAAGGCTGCCGCTGCTGGCCCCGGATCCGGAACCTCACCGGCCACGATCCGGGCCAGACCTTCCCAGTCGTCCACGGCCTGCGGGCGCAGCAGCAGCTCCGGCAACTCCCCTGCTGCCTGGGCCAGGCGATAGCCCACGATCTCCTTGGCCACATCCCGGCCGTCAATCTCCACAGTCGCGCTCGGCCCGGATGCGACGATCCTTACGGGGCGCGGATTCTGATCCGTACTGGTATCCATACACCCGAGCCTAGGCAGCAAGAACGACAGTGCCGGCGCTCGCTCACCGTCTGCTCGGCACTGGATTGGGCCGCCTCACACATTCCGCCCCCAGCGAGGAGCACCCACTGCCGGGCGACGGTCGTAAAGCCGGACCACTCCGATACGTCACCCAAACGGCTCAACGAGACTGCCGAGTCCACCACTCAGGTCCACCATGAGAGCAAGGACGGATCACCCATTCAGCTCACATGAAAGGGAGGCCAACCATGACCCAGCCAGAGGCAGCCTTCCCTAGGGTACGCAGAAATCAAGCATGGATGTGGCGTGCCGAGAGGCTGAAGTACGCCGAGCTGGTACTGGAAAGCAAGGATTCATTCTACGACTGGTATATCGACACGCATACGCAGCTCCATCAATACCACGGCGGACCAGCCTTCCTGCCGTGGCACCGCCAGTTCATCTTCGAACTCGAAGAGGATCTTCGTACGCTAGACAGCTCCGCCACGCTTCCCTACTGGGACTGGACTCTCGACAGGAGGATGGCCGGCTTTCTGACCCCCTGGACTCTCAATTTCATGGGCGGAAACGGTACCGATACAGGCATATTCACGGTCTCTGACGGTTGGCTATGCCGCAACGTCAACATCAACGAGACAGCTCTCCGGCGCCAGTTCGGCGCCGTTACTGACCTGCCGACGGGGCAGCAGGTCGATGACTGCCTGGGTCAAACCCCATATGACCGTGACCCTTGGGACAGTGAAGCCGAACCCAGCTTCCGCAACTATCTCGAGGGCGGCATCGGGCCAAGCAGGATCCACAATGCGGTCCACAACTGGGTAGGTGGCAACATGAGAGATGTGCTCAGCTCCCCCAATGACCCAGTATTCTTCCTGCACCATGCCAATATCGACCGTATCTGGGGCATATGGCAGGACCAGCACCCTACCCAGTCTTACGTTCCTCAGACAGGAGGTCCCGCGGGTCATAACGGTCCCGACAAGCTGCTGCCGCGGGGAAAGCCCGCCATCAACGATGTCACCGACCGACGTAAGATGGGCTACGTCTACGACACCGACTATCCGACCATTCCGAGTGGGGGCTCCGGAATGCTACCCGGGGATGTCCTCGTGCCGGGCACCACGCTCTACTCAGCTATTGGCGGCTACCAACTGGATTTCCAGGCCAACGGCCAACTGGGGCTGTACAACGGCAACGACCGCTCGACGCCGATATGGGCCGCGCCTAGGGTCGTCAACGGCCCTGGACGGCTCGTACTGGAGCCAAGCGGGACTCTGGACCTCTACGACAAGAACAAGGTGAAGCTCTTTACGTCCGGGACCAGCAACATGTGGGGCAACCGACTCTACGTGACGTACGAAGGCGAGCTGGCGCTGTTCAACATGCTGGAGCAGATCATTTGGTCGGTGCCGTAGGTTGACGCCGGACGTGAGGATTCTCCTCTTCACAAGCGGGACAGGAACGGCCACCGCGTCAGAAGGCTGGGAGCTCCAACTCAACGTCGGTACGAAATCAAGGCGTTGTTGTCTCGTCCAGGCGGGTCGGCCGGGCGACCTCAACCGTCGACGCCTCGGCTGCGTCCAGCACCTGCCAGACCCGGCCCACCGTCCCGGCTGTGCGCGCCGCCGCCACGACGACTTCGATCCGGTCGTACCGCTACGGCAGCGGCGCCCCGAGCGGGGTCACCAGCCCGTACCAGGACGCGTTTCGTCCAACCACTGGCCGCCGATCAGGTGCTCGACCGCAGCGAGACCGTGGGCGGACAGCACCGCTCCAGCGCCCTCCTAGACCACGTCAGCCGGGACCGGGCCCACCAGGCCGGACTCGTCGTCCAGTTACGCGGTGCCGGTCGGCCGGGAGATCCGAACGCAGTCGACCATCACGGTGGTCTCCAGACTCTGGCGGACTGCATCGAGGTCCACCGGCGCGGTCGGGGTGCTCACGCGGCACCTCCGACCTTGTCGATCCGCATCCACGTCGTCCGCACGACGGACAGCGCGCCGGTCTCGCCCGGGTCGAGGACCTTGAAGGTGCGGCCGACAGCGGCACCGTCCTTGCTCTTCACGACGGTCACCTCATCGCCTTCCTTCGCGACTGGCGCGGACAGCGGCGTGTACATCAGGTAGCGGCCGTCGCCGTCGTCCTTGTAGGGCTGGCCTTCCAGGCGCAGCACGAGCCCTGGGCCGCCGGATGCGCGGTGCAGGCCGGGCCCCTCGTAGGTCACCACGGCGGGCCCGGGAACGTACTGGCCGGTGTTCGGGTCGAGGATCTGCGGGCCGGGTTCGCTGATCCGCAGGGTCTCGTCGGAGAGAAGGATCCGCTCGACGATGCCGGCGACGCCGCCGGATTCGGGCGTGCCGGTGCCAGGAGTGGGGGGTGGGGTGGTCATGATCCGAGCATAGGAACGGCGACCGACACTCAGCGTGCGGCCGAAGGCTCGTGATGTTCCTCAAGTCGGGGTGAGCCAGCGCGTCACTGGTCAGCAGGGCGCGGGGCCGGTTCCTGTGGGACTTCCTGCGGCGGCTGGCCCACTGGTAGTTCCTCGCTGCTGCGGCCTGCGGCACGCAAGAGCTTGCTTCGGAGGTTGGATCGCCGTCGCTGCTCGAAGTCGATCTGCTCGCGGAGTTCGGCAGGCGGCGGAAGTGGGCTGGTGACGGGTCGGGTTGCGGACTCGCGGACACCTTGCCCGCAGCGGTCGCTGGCACGAACGAGCAGCGACGGGCTGGGCTTCTCCGGCCATGTTGCGATCAGGTAGTCCTCAACGGGCTCCTCGCATACCTGGTCGAACGCAGTGTCACGGCCGCGGGCGCAGACCAGCATCCGGTACCAGCCGGGGCCCGTGGAGGCGAGCTGGGGTAGGCCCGGAACTTGGCCGTCGGCGAGAGAGTCCACCTTCAGGTCACCGAGGGGCGCGTGCACGCTGACCTCCACGATCTCCGACCAGTCGTTGGGGTCGCCGAAGTTCGTCGGGCGGCAGCTCAGGGGCGCGGCGTGGACACGGACGGGGCCAGTGTCGACCCCGGTGTAGATCTGAGCACCCGCGGCGAGGACAACTGCCAGTCCGGTGGAGTAGTCGGCCGTCTCTGCGGGGATCTGTCCTCCGTCCAGCACTCCGAACGAGTGGTCGGCCGCGCGGACCCAGGTCCAGTCGATCATCGTCACTGCACTACGTCCTTCCGAGTTGTCGACTCGACGCTACGCGCCCCAAGGGTGCGGTGGCTGCCCGATCGACGGATCCGGCTGCCCGGGTGGTGTTCCCCACCCGGGCAGCCGTTGAGCATCCGGGAGCTACGCCACGACGAGGACCCGGAACGGGTCGCCGTCGAGAACGCGCTGCGCACGGTAGAACTGCGACATGATGCCGCCCTGCGAGGAGTTGTCGCCTGCGGCGATCATGCAGACGCTGACACCCGTGGGGCCGGTCTGGCTTGGCAGATTGAAGTTGCAGCCTGCGAACGTGCGGCGGGTGCCGCCTGCACTGAGCCCCTGGTAGGTCGATGCGAGGGGGTACTCGTCACAGCTGAGACCGGTGATGCTGGGAGCATCCCCGCACGCCTGGGTGCGGTTGCTGTTGGTGATGGCATCGCTGGTAGTACGGGTCAGCGGTGCGGCGAAGGTCCCTCCGGGAAGCCCGGATGCCTGGGCCTGCACAACGTGGTTGGCGAGGCCAGGGTTCGCGGCCTGGCTGTAGTACGCCGGCGCGGGGTACCAGGGGACGACACACCCGGTGTTCGGGTTTCCCGCGGTGGCGTTGTCGCAGCGGACGTTGGCGGTCGGGTACGTCATCTCTCCTGGCGTGTAGCCCGGGGTACTGAAGGTCAGCTGCCATGTGGTGGTGCAGTTGCCGACAGCACCGGGCGCCGTCGCGGTGGTGTCGAACAACGACTCGCCGATCCGCCAGCTCTGCAACGGCGACAGGCCCTGAGTCGGGAACGAGGAGTTGTTCGTCGTGCAGGAGCCACTGGAGATCGCGCTGCCTCCGACGCTGCCGTTCAGCGCATCTCCCCAACCGGAGTAGCCCGCCACCTCAATCTGGTGGGCCCAGTTGATCAGCCCGGTGTCGGAGTACTCGTAGTTGATGACGTTCATCGACACCTGACCGGTCGTGCTGGTGACGCCATTGGTCGTGGTGTACGTCGTATAGGTGAGCCCGGTGACCTGGCACGCTTCCGTCCGCAGCCCATAGACACCCTTGTAAGCGTTGTCGATGCACCACGACGGGATCGGTGCCGCCGACGCGGCCGCCCGAGGCGCCGCCAACTGCGCTGCGGGCGCCTGCCCGTGTGCGCCTGCGACCGTCAGACAGCTGACCTTCTTGCCCTCCCCAGGTGCTGCGCAAGCCGAAGGGGCCGCCAGCGCAGGTGTTGCCGCCGGGCCCGGCGCCGGTTTGTCCCCATCAGCCCTAGCTTGCAGCCTGCCCCCGACGCTCGTGACCTGGACTGCTTGGTGAGCTTGTGCGGTCCCCGCACCGGCGGCCAGCAAGGCCGTCGCCGCGATGACCGAAAGCAAACGGCGCACTATCAAGTTGAACCCCCATGGGAACCACACATGCCACGACGCCCCGTGCGTCCGGTCTGGTAGCCCCGGCCACGAACGTACGCCCACGAGCGAATGCCATCCACTGCATATGAACGCATGACTGATACTCAGTCACAACTCTTCTCTCACAGGTGACTTGCAGCTTCATCGACTATCCACGAGCGAAAGATCGCACTCCGTGCATGGTCCACGAACTCAATACAGGGAACTGCGGTCGAACGCAGCCATCGGACCTGCACCATCGCCCTCGCCCCAAGCCGAGCAACCTTCCCGTGCTTGTCCACAGCCGCCTCCGCAGCCTCAACTGCGGCACCTCGGACAACGGCCGGAAGGCGATGCACCAGCCCTCATCGTCGCCCCCATACGCGCTGATCCCTTCGCAAGTCACGACGGCCGGATCGGGAGACTACTGACCAAGGGCCGGTCCAGGCCCCGCCGCCCAGGCTCGCTGATCCGCAGGCCCCGATCGAGAGCAGGATCTGCTCAGCAATGCCAGTGGCGCCACCGACGTCGGTAGTAGTTCACCTGGATTGGAACGCCGGACCACGAACACGGGAGCCTTCTCGGATCTTCAAGTTCCCATGCAGAAGCGGGTTGTCAACCAGGTGGCCCGGGATGCCGGTGTCGGACTCGACGGCGTGAGCGTCAAGATCAATCGCGATTCGGACCTGATCGGGCGTGGCCCGTTCGGGCATACGTCACCGGATGGGACGATCACGTTGTATCCGGACGCGTTCGGTTCCGTGGAGGACCTCGTGAGGACGATCGGTCATGAGCGGATGCACGTCATGCAGATCGGAGTGTATGGCCCGGCGTCATCGCTCGAGCAGGAGGGAGCCTGGGAACGGGTTGCCTACGGCTCGGAGGACCAGTTCTGGAACTTCTTCAATGGGAGGCTGCGCTGATGGCCGGTCGGGAAGCGTGGCTGAGGGCGTTGGCACTCGTTGCCGGTGGTCAACAGGTGACAGGCAACGGGCCGTGTCCGGACTGCGGCCGTGATCAGCTTGAGGTTCGATACATCGTGGACGCCAACAGCCGTGTCGGCTATGCCCTGTTCTGGTGCGGTGCGTGCCTGCATGGCATCACGGTCTCCCGGGTGCGCGCTCCTCAGGGTATGCCGACGTGGCCGATCGATGATCCGGGCTCGACTGCGGGCGTCCCGAACTTCATCCGCCACGACTGACGTGCAGCACGCCCTGACGCGGTGTCGTCAGGGCGTGCCGGGAACGGGTGGCAGCCATGGGCCGTCGGTGAAGAGCTGGGTGAGGGCGTCGAGGTGGTCGATGCCGTGTTTCGCGGCGGTGGACAGGTAGGACCAGATGACGGCGTAGTCGGCGAGTCCGGCCAGGGTTCGCCAGCATCCTGAGACGCGCTGGCGGACCTTCGCTCCTCGCACTTCCAACTCGGCTGGATTGTTCGTGAAGGGGATCGTTAGGTCGTAGATGAAGGCCAGGATCATGTCGTGGTGCTTGTCGAATCGGTTGGCCAGGGTCAGGCCCCGTTGCTGGAGCGGGGTCCCGCCCAGGGTGTTGTCCGATCGCATCGCCGCGATCGCGCCCGCATAGCGGCAGCGGATCTCACGGAGATCCTGCTCCGAGAGCGTGTCACGGCCGGCCCGGCGGGCGTCGTGGGTGGCCTTCAGGGCGAGGACCAGGGTGTTGGCCATCGCTTCGGTGCCCTGCTGGTGTTCGGGGTCTGCGTCGTGGACGGCCTTGAGGTCCCGGAGCGTGTGTGCTCCGCACCAGACGTGGACGGCGTCGACGAGGTGGGTGTAGCCGCCGTAGCCGTCGCGGACCAGGATCCCGGCGAAGCCGTCGAGGATCTTCCCTGCATCGATGTCGGCGATGCCGCGGCCGCCGATGTGCATCGCGGTGTACCTGTCGTTGCAGGCTACGTGCAGGTAGGCGAGTTTCCCGGCGGCCCGCGCGGTGGTCTCGTCTACGTGCAGGAGCCGGGCCGTGTGCAGGATCTGCTGGATGCGAGCCATGAAGGGCTCCAGTGCGGCGGCGGCCTGACGGCGAACGTTGACGAGCCAGCCGGTTGCGCAGTTGATGCCGGCCAGGTCCCGCAGCAGCCGCTTGGCGCGACCGAAGGGCACGTGATGGGCCATCACGGTCAGCACCGCCCTGGCCTTCACTCCCGGACCCCACTGCACGCGGCCGCTCGCGCCCGGCGGTGTCGGCCCGGCGGTGACCGTGCCGCAGCACGGGCAGGTCTTGGAGATCACCCGATACTCGGTGACCTTCGGCGGAGGGGGCGGAGCCACCTCGAACACCTGCCGCTTGGACACTCCGAATACTGGGGCGTCAGCCAGGTCCATCCCGCAGTCGCGGCATTCCGGCGGCGGGCACTCGATCACCTCGTCCGGATCGGCGACCTGGTGGCGGGTGGTCCCAGGATCGCCGTGCTGCTTGCCCGGCTTGCGCCCGGATTTCCTGCGCATCGCCGACGCCTTCGGCGGCGGCTTGCGGTACGGGCCGTCCGAGGACGGTGGCTGCGAGGAGTTCGAGGAGTCCCGGTTCAACCGGTCCTGGAGTTCGGCCACGCGAGCAGTCAACTCCTCGATCCGGCCCAGGGCCATGACCAGCGCGGCGACCAACTCGTCGCGGGCCAGTGCCTCCAGCCCCATATCCACAACATGCTCAACGACCTGGGACCTTGACCGTCACCGGGCCATCCAGCGGGAGTCCCCACGGGACGAACCCGCTGCCCACCCCATGTGAATAGCTACCGACGTCGGGCGTGCTGGGGCGTTACTAGTGCCGCATCAAGCAACGTTCGCCCTGCGCGGGTCGGTTCGGCCCCTCCTGAGATGATTGCAAGGCATGACGTCTGAGGGAGGGTCATGGAGATCATCGAACACGCGATCAGCGAGCCTTTCGAGGGTGTGCTGGTCGAGCCGGCGGGTAGCAGCAGGGTGGGCGTACTGGTGCTGGCCGGTTCGAGTGGCCGCATCGACGTCGAACGCTGCCGCGTACTCGCCCGCGCGGGGATGACCGCGTTGTCGATTCGCTGGTTCGGCGGCGACGGCCAGGCACAGGGAATCTGCGAGATCCCGCTGGAGAGGTTCGTTGAGGCGATCGACCTCCTGCAGACCAAAGCAGGAGGGAGAGTCGGCGTCCTTGGATTTTCCAAGGGAGCCGAGGCGGCACTTCTGCTGGCCGTCCGCGATCCGCGCGTCGATGCGGTGGTGGCCATGTCTCCCACCTCCGTGGTCTGGGCGAACGTCGGCCCCGGCATCGACGGTCTGACCCACCCCTATCGGTCGTCCTGGACCTGGAGGGGCGAGCCCGTCCCGTTCATCGCCTACGATGACACCTGGACTCCTGCAGAGGCAGAAGGCGAGCCGATGACCTGTCGGACCCAGTACGAGCAGAGCCGGCAGACCCATGCCGAGGCTGCGCGCGCGGCCGTGATCCCGATCGAGCAGACCGCCGCCCAGATCGTTCTCGTGGCGGGCGGGGACGATCAGATGTGGCCTTCGCTGCTCTTTGCACAGGAACTGGCTGCGCGCCGCGCTTCGGTGGGCCGTCCAGCCAGGCTTGTGACCTCGTTCGATGCCGGGCATCGTCCCCGGTTGCCCGGGGAAGGGCCTGCCGGTCACTCTGACCGGTTCCGCTACGGTGGCACGGCGGAGGCCGACGCGGCGCTCGGCACCGCGGCGTGGTCTGACATTGTTGCGGCGCTGACTGGAGATCTTCACACCGGCAACTGACCGAAACCTCCGGGATCAGGCCACGTTCGCCCGGGCGACGAGTTGGCGAAGGCGCTTGTCGGCGGCGTGGTTGTTCCGCCAGATGATGTAGCGGCGGATCATGCTGCCCTGAGCCTTGTGGCTGGGGTGGTCGGTGCCGTCGAGGGCGAAGTAGCGCAGGGCGGTGAACTGGGCCTCGATACGGTTCAGCCAGGAGGAGTTGGTCGGGGTGTAGGCGATCTCGACGTTGTTGGCCTCGGCCCAGTCCGCGACCCGGCGGCACCGCTTGGTGGTCAGATGCGGGGAGTAGTTGTCGCAGATGATCGCGATGCGCACGTCGGACGGGTAGAGGGTACGCAGGTAGCGGCAGAACTCCAGGAACTTGGTGCGGTTCTTGGTCTTCTTGACGTGGCCGTACATCTTGTCTTTGGCCAGGTCGTAGGCGGCCATCAGGTGGCGGACCCCGTGCGGGCGGGTGTAGGTCGCGCGTCGCTTGGGGCGGGGCTCGCGCTCGGGGTCCTTGTGCTTGCCGCCGCGCTCGGCCCAGTGCCGGCCGGGATGGGGCTGGAGGTTGAGGGGGCCGAACTCGTCCATGCAGAAGATGACTTCGGGCTCGCCGGGCTCGGGTATGACCTCGCCGTCGGCGATCGCGTAGAGGTGTTCGACGCGGGCCTTCTTGGCAGCGTAGTCGGGGTCGCGGGAGGTCTTCCAGGTCTTTATGCGTTGAAAGGAGACGCCTTCCTCGCGGAGCAGGATGCGCAGGCCCTCGTGGCTGATGTCGTCGACCACCCCCTCGGCGACCAGGAAATCGGCCAGCTTGATCAGGCTCCAGGTCGAGAAGGGCAGGCCGTGCTCGGCCGGCTTGGACTTCGCGATCTTCTTGATCTCCCGGCGTTCGGGCAGAGTGAAGGTCTTCGGCCGCCCGCCCCCGTACTTCGGGTACAGGGAGGTGAAGCCGTCGGTATTGAAGTTGTGCAGCACATCCCGAACCCGGTCCGCGCTCGTGAAGCTGACCTCGGCGATCCCCGGCACGTCCATGCCCTGCGCGGACAGCAGCACCATCTGCGCTCGCCGCCAGGTCACCACCGACCCGGTGCCTCGCCGGATGATCCGCAGCAGCCGCTGCCCCTCGTCGTCGTCGATCTCACGAACCCGCACTCGCTCTGCCACCCGCAGAGCTTCGCGCATCCCCGCTGCCCGGCACAGCAGCCGGACGGCGCGTCACATCACAAGAGGGCAAAGGTTCCTTGATGCGGCACTAGGAGGGAAGGGGTGGTCATGATCCGAGCATAGGAACCGCGCGATCGAGTTCACCGGGGCGCCAACCTGCCGTGCCAGTCAGGCTGACGGTTCCGGCAACGGCCCGGGGGCAAGCCGGACGAGTTCTCGGCGGACAGTGCCGTCGGCCTGGCACTCGGTCCGGGACGCGTACGCGTGGAGAAGCGCGGCTCCGGGGAAGACGGGCGCCCTCCTCGACGACTGGGCGGCCAGCCGTCAGGAGCGCAGGGATGGGCGGCTTCCGGTGGCGCCCCCACTGGTCTGCGATCGCGAGGTCTGACACCCCTCAGCAGCGTATTCAACGATCTGTTGATAACTGTCCTGGGGGCGGGTTTGGGACAGTTGCCTATGGGGACAGTAAACACACCCCGCGAAGCCACCCCCTGGAACCGTCGCCCACCCGCCCACCGAGGCGACCATAAAGCCGATGAAAAAGAAGTGACGGTACCTCACCGGTCAGCTGTCCGTTTCGCAACCCGTGGCTCCGGCCCTGCGACGCAGCAGGGTCGTAGCCGCCCCGGTGAGGGCCATGGGCCGCCGTTCCAGCAACGCTTCCGCCAGTGCCAGTTCGGCCAGAACACGTTCGACCTCCACACGAGCTCATCACCCACCTCCGCGCAGATGTCTCGCAACCTCCTGGCCCATGACCGACGCCACCGGCCGCCTCCAGGGATAGCCGGCCAAGGAGGGACGGCTGCCACGTAGTGCTCAGGCCCCGATGCGGCGAGCGAAGATATCTCCTTCCCCGGTGCCTGTCGCGAGAAGAACGTCGCCGTCCAGCATCTGGACAGCGGCGAGGGACAGTCCGGTGGGCGATTCGTCCACCAATTCGCCGGTCAGGGCATTCCACTGAGCGATCACATCGTCGTCCCGCGAGGTGTAGATCCGGGGCTCACCTCGGGTTACCACTGCAGCCAAGGTCGGAAGTCCGCCGCCGGTATTGATCGGTCTTCCGATGCTCTCACCAGTAGTAGCGTCCCAGCATCGGACCTCCCCACGAGGGCTGCCGCCGACCAGCAAAATCCTACCGTCAGCCAACGTGAGGTGAGCAAGTGTGGTGACCATCGAGTCGAACTCCGGCGACTCAAGGTTCAACAGTTCTCCGGATTGGGCATCCCATTGCAGCACGGCGCCGTTGTCATCTCCGGAAGCCACTGTCATACGACCATTGGCCCCCCGAAAGGCCAAGACAGACTTGACGCTGTTGCAATGTCCGATGAGCGCGTCTCCCAGCGGCTCACCCGTGGCGGCATCCCAGCGATAAATCCTATCGTCGGCCCCAGCACCCAGAAGGAGCGTTCGCCCAGTAGGAAGTGCAGCCATTGTGACGTCCCAGATCGTTGAACCGTGTAGGGCTGCCGACTCGAAGAGATGTTCCCCCGTCTCAAAATTCCAGCAGTGGACTCCACTCTCGGTCCCGGCAGCGAGGACTGCCCCTCCATTGCCGGACGGGGAAACTGCAAAGCTGGAAGCCGGCACATTGATCTCGTCATAGGTGCACAGCAGGTCCCCGGCGAGGGCATCCCAACGATGAATCTCCTCACTCCATTCACCAGACGTTGAGAGAACGGACGCCTTGTGACCTGGAAGGCAAGCAGCAACTAGTGGCCAGACGGCACCCTTATGGGCAGCGACGATCCGGATTCCCGACTCGACATATTCTACGCGCGGCATCATTTCCTCCCGTGCAACGTGGCTAACGACCTTAGTATAGGGAAGCAATTGATACGTGGTCGAGAAAGTGGGCAGCCTGGCATCGACGGCAAGCTCTGGACGACCGAACGAGCTATGGTGGCCCATCGCAAAGCCGGCGGGCCCCCACGACGACGGTCTCAAATCCCACCCAAAGGGCCTATCAACTCAACCCCATCCACCAAATTGGGCCGCAGAAAGCGAAGCGGCTCCACCGCAGACCTATCCGGTGGAGCCGCTGAGCTCAGGGCCCAATAGTTTATTGGAACGCTGCTGATCATTACCTGGAATTACTTGCACGCAATCATGTCACTTGCGACATTCATGAACAAAGGAATCACCAGAATTCTGGCACCTGCCATTGGACACACGTAGGACGCTGCCCGCCAGATGTCAAAAATTCCTTGACGGCCTGCCGGATAAGACTAACGGGCACCTCTGAGCGATCCGGGAACTCGGTTGGATTCCCTACAATGCAATAGGAAACCTCACCGCGCCCCTCCAAGGCGCCAAGCGTGACCACGTTGCCCTCAGCATCCATAAACCCAAGGACACCAACTTGGCGTTTTCCGTCGACCCCAACCAGAAGTTCGTGATCAGGAAATCCGGAAGGCAAAGGCTTTCGCTGAACACAATGCAGCTCGGCCAAATTCTGAGACGCTGGACCTGTCAGGAGAGTATCGATCAGCGCATCAACGCCCGCGAGGGTGTCAAGCGTCGCCCGCTCTTCAGCATGCTCCTTACGGTAGTATGCGTCGATTAGGTACTGCATCACTGGGCGCCTCCATATTGCTGCGACTTCCAGCCGCCATTGCCGTCCGGCCAGTGTACCGTAAGCTCTTTATCGCCAAGAATGGCACCCAGAACATTGTCGCACCCCAATCTCTGCATACAGGGGCCGCCCGGATTATTTATGACGATATCCGCTTTCTTGATCCCATCGCGCAACATGATGGCGGCGAACTTTTGCTCGGCATCGCTAGCACGGCTCGAACTCGCCACCCCCGGCAACAAACCTTGCCCTCGAAGCCTTTCGTTGACTATCGCAATCAAGTCGGCATCAGCCTTCTTATTTCCGCTCACCACGTTATAAATGCGGCCATCCGCAGCAACCCCCAATCCGGACGTCGCACCTCCATCTGCAAATTCAGGAAGAATGCCTGCCGCTCCAGCGGGCTCGAATATGTCACCGAGTCCGTCTGCGGCGTTAGCATCGTCCCCGGCTGGCCCCATGGCAGCGGCAGTCATCGCGGACCCAGATACCATCCCGGCATTGAAGCGCGAGGTGTCCGGATTTGCCCCATGCTGCACAGCGAAGTTCTGGACTCCCTTGGAGCCGCCCTTACAGGCAGTGTCGAACCAACAGAGTGGGTTGACTACGTTCTCGACTTTTTCCGCGAATCGAGCTGATCCGACGAGTGCACCCCACCCCAGATCAGTCAAACTCCCACCCGTGTCCGTACCCTTACGAATCGGCGTGCAGGAATCTGTGACGCCGCAGGAGTTCGCTCCTGATCCGCCGGTGGACGGCCCCCCGAACATGGAACCGCAGGCAGAGTCGCCGTTCTGGCCACATTCGGAGCGTAGGCCCGTGGGGTCGGAGTTGGTGACGGGGTTGTTGCCAGCGTAGGCGTAGCCGTTGGTCTGGGTGGGGTCGGTGGTTTCAAGGAGGGGGTCGGCGCTGAGGAAGCGGCCGTTGGTGGTGTCGTAGAGGCGGGCGCCGAGGGTTTCGAGGTTGGTGGTGGTGTCGTTGTGGCCGTTGACGTAGCCGTTGTCGCCGGGCCAGGTGGTGGGGGTGGTGCCGCGGGCCTGGCCGAAGGGGAGGTACTGGCGGCGGGTGACGGCCTGGGTGGTGGCGTCGATGGTGAGTTGGTCGGTGCCCTGGCGGTCGGGGGCGAGGTAGTCGACGGTGTTGTTGCTGGTGCGGATGGCGGTGGTCTTGCCGCCGATGGTGTAGGAGCGGGTGCCGGTGACGGTGGTGCCGGTCAGGACGAGTTGGGTGTCGCCGGTGTAGAGGGTGGTGCTGGTGGGGTCGCGGCGCAGGAGTTGGTTGCCGTCGGCGTCGTAGACGTAGGTGGTGGTGCCGGCGGTGGTGGCGTCACTGGCGAGTTTGCCCTGGTTGTTCCAGGTGAGGGTCTGGTTGCCGAGGGTGCCGCCGTTGATGGCGGTGGTGTTGCCGGCCGCGTCGTAGGTATAGGAGGCGGTGTTGGCGGTGGCGCCGGGGCCGGTGGCGGTGGTACCGGTCAGGGTGTGCGGCTGGTCGGTGGCCGAACCGGCGGTCGGGTACTGGTAATTGGTGGTGGTGTC
Source organism: Kitasatospora sp. NBC_01287 (assembly GCF_026340565.1). Taxonomy (NCBI): domain Bacteria; kingdom Bacillati; phylum Actinomycetota; class Actinomycetes; order Kitasatosporales; family Streptomycetaceae; genus Kitasatospora; species Kitasatospora sp. NBC_01287. The sequence continues at coordinate 6,345,010 of NZ_JAPEPB010000001.1, read as the reverse complement.
GTTGACCGTGGTGCCAGTTGTGTCGTGGTCGGTCTGGGCGGTGCGGTTGCCGGCCGCATCATACGTCCAGGACTGCCAGTACGGGGCGATGGGGCCGCCGACGGTGGCGCTGCTGCCGGTGGCAGGGGTGGCGGTGCAGCTGTCGGTGGCGGTCCAGGCCTGCTGGACGTGGTCGGCGTAGTCGTAACTGAAGCACTGGGTGTCGGTGCTGGTGGCGGCGTTCTGCCTGTCGGTGGTGGAGACCAGCAGACCGGCGCCCTTGGAGACGGTGCTGTTCGTGTAGTTGTAGCTCAGGTCGTCGATGGTGCCGGAGACCGTGGAGGCGCTGGTCTGGATGTCGCTGATGTTGCGGGTCTGCGGGTCGTAGGTGTAGCTGGCGGTCGCGAAGTTGCCTGAGGTCCCGAAGGAGTACTGGACGGGCTGACCGTACTCGTCATAACCCACGGATTGGACGTAGGAGCCACTGCCGGAGGCCATGGTGGTGGGCTCACCGAACTGGTCGTAGCCGTACGTGAGGTTCTCGGCAGGCAGGCCGCCTTCGGCGGAGTCGTTCTGGTTGGTGAGGCGGCCGGTGAGGCTGTAGCCGTAGCCGGTGGTGTAGCCGGTGGCGGGGACCAGGGCGGTGCCCTCGCCGGTGAGGTTGATGCGGGTGACGGAGGGTTTGCCGAGGTTGTTGTACCCCAGGACGGTGCTGGTGTAGGTGTCGCCGCCGGAGTACGAGGTGGTGGCGGTGGGCAGGCCCTTCTTCAGCGTGTCGTACGTCCAGGCGGCCAACTTGTTGGCGGCGGACAGCGTCTGGGTGGTGCTGGTGTCGTACGAGGCCGTCTTGCGGCCGTCGAGGTCGTAGGTGGTGGTGGTCTGCTTGCCGCGCGCGTCCGTTGAGCTGGTGACCTGTCCGGCGGCGTCGTAGGTGTTCTGGCTGTGGCCGGTGTCGGGGTCGTAGGCGTCGGTCTGCTGCCCGAGCAGGTTGTAGGTCCACGACCAGGTGTTGCCGGCCGGGTCGAGCTCGGTGGCCTGCTTGCCGGCGGGGGTGTAGCTGTACTTCGTGTCGGTGTAGTCGGCGGCCGGGTCATTGACGTAGTCGGTCGGCATGCCGGTCTTGTACTGGATCAGATCTGTCTGGTGGCCGCGGGCGTCGGTGACGGTGGTGGTGGGGGTCTGGCCGGCCGGGGGGACGGTGGTGGTGAAGTTGCCGCCGTAGCCGGTGGTGGTCTGCCAGGTCTGAGTGCCCGACGCGTAGGCGATCGAGGCGGTCTTGCGGCCGGCCTGGTCGTAGCTGTAACCGGTCTCGGAGGGGACCTTGCCGACCTGCGCCTGCACGTAGACAGTCGAGACGGCACCGGCGTTGTAGTACGGGTCCGTCGCCTCGGACTCCCAGCCGTCCGTGTTGTACATCGTGTCGGTGATGGTGCGCCCGCCGTCCACAGTCTGCGTCTGCACCTCGCGGGAGCGCAGCAGCGAGTCGTAGAGGGTTTCGGACAGGCGGTAGCTGGAGTCATCGTTGAGGGTGTAGGTGTCGACGACGGACGGGCCGCTGTTGGAGACGGTGTAGGCGTACTTGAGGTTCGGCGGGTTCGGGGATGTCTCGCCGGGCTGGTAGACGGCGCTGAGCCGGCCGAGCGCGTCATACTGCTGGCTGGTGACGTATGCGGCGGGATCGGTCTTGGAGAGGCCCAGACCGCGCAGCGCGTCGAAGGTCTGTGTGGTGGTGTGGTTGAGCGGGTCGGTGACCGCGATCGAGGTGGGCTGGGCGCCGGTGGCCGGGGTGTAGACGGTGGCGGTCTTGCGGTTGAGCGCGTCGAGCACTGCGGTGGGTCGGCCGTACTGGTCGACCGTGGTGGTCTGCTGGGTGGTGTAGGTCGGGGTGCTGCCGGTGTACGAGGTCGCCTTCTGGTTCATCGTCGTGTCACCGACGGTGGGTGCTGCGCCCAGGGTGGTGGAGGAGTCGTAGAAGGTGAGGTCGTCGGCGACGATGTTGCTCGGAACGCTGGGTGTGGTGGAGCAGTTGACGGAGACGGTCTTGGTCTCGGCGGGGTTGTCGAGGATCCAGGCGGTCGTGTTGTCCGCGTAGCTGACGGTGGTGCACAGGTCGTCGGCGGTGGTGGAGGTGTCGCCCTGGTTGTTGGTGGCTGTGACGCGGCCGTAGGCGTCGCGGGTGTAGTCGGTCTCAGTCGCGCGGGTGGTTCCGGAGGCAAGCGGAGTGTAGACCTTGGTGTCCGCGGTACCGGTCAGGAACGCCTGCAGGGCGGCCAGCCCGCCGCCGAGGGCGTGGGTGGCGGTGGCCGTCGACGTCCAGGGGTCGTCGACGGTGTCGGTGACAGTAGCGGCGCCGTTGAAGACCCGCGCCTCATACGTCGATCCGGCGAACTGATCGGAGTCGGTGACGGCCGCGTCGCCCCGGGAGTCGGAGAGCGTGGCGGTGCGGGTGCCGGAGTTCGGCAGGGTGTCGCCGTTCATGCCCCGGAAGTAGCTGTACTGGGTCTCGGTGATCGGGTCCGGGGCGGTGCCGGTGGAGACGATCATGCCCTGGTAGCCGCGCCACTGGTCCCAGGTGCGCTGCGCGGTGGGGGTCAGCGGGTTGTCGTTGTAGTGCCAGGCGGGGTTGCCGACCGGGGTGTAGCTGGTGACTACGGTGTCGTTGGCGGAACCACCGAACGGGTCCTGCTCGGTGACGGCGGCGACGATGAACTTGTTGAACCAGTCCAGCATCGGGGACGTCTGCCCGGTCGGCGTCCAGTAGTCGGGGAAGCAGAGCGAGCCGTTCTGCGAGGCGTCCGAGGGCGTGCCGCCGGCGCAGGCCGCGCTGGAGTAGCCGACCGTGATGTTCTCGCCGGTCTCGGTGGTGATGCCGGTCAGGCGCTGGCGGGTGATCGGCGGGTAGCCATCTGTGACGTTCACCCGGTTGGACAGCGGCCGCCCGCTGAAGACCACCGGCGGCATGCTGATGGCACTGCCGGAGCCACCTGCGCTGGTGTCCTGGCCGGTGTGGGTGATCGAGTTCAGCCACAGCGCCGGCGTGGTCGCGTCACCGGTGGCGGGGAAGGAGTAGGTCAGCGCCCACGAGTCGACGGGCGTCAGCGTCGAGCCGACCAGCGCGGAGGTCTGGATGCCGGTCAACTCCTCCTGCGACCAGAACGTCGGCGACTGCGTCTGGCAGGCCCCATTCTGGGTGCAGTTGAGGTCGTACGGGACGTCGGGGAAGTTCGCCGCCGTGGAGCTGTTCAGGGTGGAGGTGGCGCAGCCGGTGGGGGAGGTGTTGCAGCGCCCGTTGACGGTGAAGGACACCTGTCCGGCGGGCTGGGTGGTGTAGACCTGGCCGGCCCGCTGGCCGTACTGGATCTTGGAGAGATAGCCGCCGCGGGTGTAGGAGGTGGTGGCGGTGGTGCCCAGGTCGGGGGCGTAGTAGCCCTGCTCGGTGGTGTAGAAGTACGAGACTGCGTCCTGGTGGGTGTCCACGACGTAGTCGAGATTCCAGCGGTAGGCCTGCTGGCAGGAGGAGTTGGCGAACACCGCGTTGTAGCAGGGCTGCCCGGCGGCGGTGGCGTAGACCGGCTCGGTCCACACCGAGTTCGTCACCGCGTTGCCCGACGCCCAGCCCGGCAGCTGGTTCATACCGAAGTAGTACTGCGTGCCGTCGGTCGTGGTGACGCGGAAGTACTCGCCGCTCTGCGCACCGTTCGAAGCACCGGTGAGGTAGTCGACGCGGTCGTTGGAGTCATCCTGGGCCTTGTACGTGCCGGTGGTGTCGTCCTTGACCAGGGTCGTGCTGGAGCCGTTGAGAGAGAGGGTCAGGGTGTTGTTGTTGGACCAGCAGTTGTCCGGGGTCTGGGTCGGGCCGGCCGGGTTCTGGCCGCAGGACTGGTAGGACCGCTCGATGAAGGACTGCGGCAGTTGCCAGCCGTCACCCACCTGCGAGGCCTGGTTGTTGGTGGAGGAGGTCAGCCCGTCCACGACCTGCGAGTCGTAGGACAGGTCCAGCGTGGGCTGCAGGCCGCCAGGGACCGAGGGGGTCGGCAACTGGTAGGACCAGGTGAAGGCGTCCGATGAGCCACCGGCCTGCCAGGAGCCGGACGGCTTGAGGCTGGTGGCCGTAAAGTCACCGCCGCCCCCGCCCGAACCCGATCCGGTCGCGGCTGCCGCCAGCACCATCGGCGCCGCCGCCGCTCGCACGGCGAACTCACTCGACGCCGCCTGCTTCCCACTTGGCGTTGCAGCGGCTGCCGGTGGGACCGCGAGGTCCGCCTCCAGACTCTGGCCCTTGACGTCGTTGTGGAACGCGACCGGCGTCTCGACCCGGCAGGCGGCCAGGTCCGGCGTCGTCAGCGCGCACGCCGGCAGCTCCACCAGCGACAGCCGCGAGCCCCAGTCGCCGCCGAAGGCGTCCTGGAACTGACCGTACGACAGCGACACATGCGCCGCACCCGATACGGCTGCGGCATCACCGCGCTGCAGCGACAGCAGGACGCCGTTCACCCCGGCGGCCGTCGCGGCCGCTCGGGGCGCCACCGTGACCCGTACACTCGCGGGCGCGGCGGCGGCCAGAGCGGACGGGCTCAGGGGTGCCGCCTGCGAACGCTGCGCGAGCGCCGCCACCCGCACCGGCAGCGAACCTGCTTGCACCGCCGCGCCGGCCTTGGCACCGGGAGCCGCCAGTTCGGCGGCCGCGCTGCCCGACGGCCAGGCGGTCTTCGTCGGCTGCCATTGCGGCATCGGCTTCGGCTGCTGGTAGTGGCCCTTCACCGCCGTCACCGGTATCGACTTGTCGTGCGCCACCGCGGGCGCCGGATGCACGCCGGTGGCCAGCGCCGCCGGTGCCGCCACCAGACTCCCGGCCGCCAGTGCTCCCGCCAGCAGGACAACCGTCCAGCCGCGTGAGGGACCGCGCGCATTCACTCCTCGGGTCGCCGCATCGCGTTTCCCGGTCCGGCCCATGCCGAATCCCACAGTTCCCGCCCCTCGCCATCACAATGCATGATGATCATGACATTTTGACCGCGACCGTATCAGAGAAGATCCCTGAATGGAATTACTTTTGATTCCCCCATGCAACCATTTCAGTCGACAAAATGGCGAACATGGTGACTTTTTCCCCGAATGCCACAGGGGGTGAGTAGCAGTCACATACCCTATCCGACCTGACCCTTGGGGGACGATCAGTCTAGATGCTGCCATATCGGACGCACCTTGCCTACTGATTTGTCGGCACCGTATCGTCACGACCTGCAGCTTTACGCAAGTCATCGTGTGGAGATTTTGAAATTCTTAGCAAAGAGGGTTTTGTGACTAGTAAAAGTACCAAACGTAGCAAGCAATACCCAGCAAACAGAAAGACACCAGCCTTTGTGGCTGCCGGGGTCATCGTCGCCACCCTGTTCGGCGCGGCTCCGGCCTCGTTCGCCGCTGCCCCGGGTTCGTCGGCAGGATCGCCCACCAACCACGCGACGCCAGTGCCCGCGGCGCCAGCGGCACCCGCTCCCACGCAGCCGACCAACCTGACCGCGATGGAGAGCGGGGAGGGGCCGACGGTGGCGGAGCAGGAGGCGATGGTCGCCGCTGCCGCCCAGGCGCACACGAGCGGCAAACCGGTGGTGGTGGACGCGCTCACCACCGAGAGCCAGCAGGTGGTGGCGCAGCCCAAGGGCGGGTTCGCGCTGACGGGTAGTCCGAAGCCGGTGCGGACGAAGGAGTCGGGTGTCTGGAAGCCCGTCGACACGACGTTGCGCAAGGGCGCGGACGGGATGTTGTCGCCGGTGGCGACGGCGTACGGGTCGGTGCGGTTCTCCGGCGGGGGCAAGTCTCCGCTGGTGGTGACGTCCTCGGGTGGTGCGAGCTACTCGGTGTCCTGGCCGACCGCCCTGCCCGTGCCGAGTGTCAGCGGTGGCACGGCGACGTACGCGGAGGTGCTGCCGGGCGTGGACCTGACGGTGTCGGCCACCGTGAGCGGCGGCTTCAGCGACGTCCTAGTCGTCAAGAACGCCCAGGCCGCCAAGAACCCGGCGCTGGCCGGGCTCAAGCTGGCCGCGCAGGTGGCCGGTGGCGAGCTCGCCACCGCCCAGGCCCAGGACGGGGTGACGGTCACCGGCGGCGCGCAGGGCGCGGTGCTGGAGTCGGCCACCCCGATGATGTGGGACTCCAACACGACCCTGCCCGCCGTTGCCGCTCCGCAGGTCAAGAGCGCCGCGCACGCAGGAGCACTGACAGAAAGTCAGGCGGTTGCCGACAAGGTCGCCCCCGACGCCTCGGACGCCGCCCACCCCGGCGCGGCCGCCCGCATCGCCGTCGTCCACACCAAGGCCGACGCCCACTCGCTCACCCTGCTCCCCGATACCAAGTTCCTCACCGATGCCTCCGCGGCGTTCCCCGAGTACATCGACCCGACGTTCAACTGGCACCCCACCTCCGCCAATTCACCCGCCTTCGACGAGGTGAAGCAGGGCTCGCCCTGCAACGGCAGCTCGCTGTACGACAGCACCAGCGCCGCCGGTGACGGCGGTCAACTCGGTGTCGGCGTCAACGGCTGGAGCAGCTGCCAGGGCATCATGCGGACCTTCTACCAGTGGTCGCTGCCCACCGTGATCTGGAACGCGGACATCAGCTCTGCGACGGTCAACGCCACCAAGGTCTACTCCGCGTCCTGCTCCACCACCGCCACCGTCAACCTGCACTGGGCGGGCGGCATCGGTTCCGGCACGGACTGGAACAACCAGCCCGGCTACGGCGCGAGCCTGACCAGCGCCGACTTCGGCCCTGCCTACAACGCCAGCTACTGCCCCGGCAACGGCTCGGTCACCCACGGATTGAGCGTCACCTCGCAGATCGCCCAGGCCGCCACCGGACACTGGGGCCAGTTCACCGCCGCCCTGACCGAGGACGCCTACGAGTCCTCCCGCAGCAACCTCGGCTTCTCCCGGTTCTCCGACAACCCCAGCCTGCAGATCTTCTACAACCTCCACCCCAACACCCCCGGCGCCAGCGACCTCTCAGCCGTCACCGGCGCCGACAACGCCGGCTGCGCCACCAGCACCCCCTACCCGTACATCGGCAAGACCATCGCCTCCAACACCCCCGTTCTGAATGCCCACATCTCCGACCCCGACGGCGACGCGCTGCAGGCCAACTTCAAGTACTGGGTCGACGGCTCCTCCACCACCGCCAGTGCACTGTCCGGCGACAACCTCGCCAACGGCAGCACCGCCGCCTACTCGCTGCCGTCCGCCTTCATCTCCTCGCTGAGCAACGGCCAGACCGTCGACTGGCAGACCCAGGTCACCGACGGTGAGGCCTGGTCCGGGTGGTCCCCGGTCTGCCACTTCACGGCCGAGCCCACCGGCCCGGACAACCCCACTGTCCAGCCCAACCTCACCTACCCCAACACCGACAACGGCGGCAAGACCGGCGCCCCCGCCGGCACCAGCGCGACATTCGTCATCAATGGCGCCACCACCGGTGCGGTTGCGACGAAGTTCATCTACGCCCTGGACCAGCAGCCCGCCACCAGCGGCACCCCCGCCAACCAGACGATCGTGGCCACCAACAACGCGGCCACGGTCAGCATCACGCCGACGTCGGCGGGCCCGCACACGCTGTGGGTCGCCGCCGTTGACTCTGCCAATGATCTGTCAGGCATGTACGCCTACCGCTTCTTGGCGGCCGGGCATGCCAGCACCACCTGCACCAGCCTCGCGGCGTGCTTCAACAACATCGCGATCAGCTCGGACTCGAGCATGAGCACGGCTTCGGCGGACGGCGCCGGCTTCAGCTACTCCGCGAACGACCTGGCCAATGCCGGCTGGAACTCGGGCGGCAAGGTCACCATCGACGGCGCCACCTTCACGCTGCCCGCGTTCGGTGGTAGTGGCCAGGATGACAATCTGCTGGCCGCCAACCAAACCATCCCTCTCAGCCCGATGCCCACCAGCACCGGCAGCGCCCTCGTCTTCCTTGCCTCCACAACCGGCGGCACCCTCGCGTCACCGGGCGCCGTCAAAAACGGCGCGGCACCCTACGTACCGGCCGGCACCGGCGTGTCGGGCACATATTGCTTCAACTCCACCAATCCGGCGGCCTACTGTCCCGCCAATGGTGTGATCAACTACGCCGACGGATCCACCCAGCCCTACTCCCTCGTCGTCCCAGATTGGGTCGGCGGACCTACTTCGCTGGCCGCGGTCAGCCTTCCGCACTGGAACAACCCCGCCGGGCAGTGGACCAACTCGGCACGCAACCCGAAGATCTACCCGTTCTCGGTGCAGTTGCAGCCCGGGAAGACGCTCAAGAACATCACCCTGCCGGACGTCGGCACACAGCCAGGCAGCATGGCCCTGCACATCTTCGGCCTGTCCACCCGTAACCCCACCACCGGCACCGCCGAAGTCAACGGCACCGCCCCGGCCGCGCCCAGCGGCCAGTCCTGGACGGCCGCCTGGGGCAGCCCCACCGAGGGCGCCTACACGCTGGCCGGTCAGAGCGGCAACTACACCAACCAGACGATCCGCATCAACATGAAGCCGTCCGTGTCCGGCACCACCCTGCGCATCAAGCTCGACAACACGATGACCACCATTCCCCTGACGGTCAGCCACGCCACAGTCGCGGTCGCCTCTAACAGCACCTCTGCGGCAGCGGCCGGCAGCACCACTAATTTGACGTTCGGTGGCAGCGCCGCCACCACCGTCCCCGGGGGCGCCATGGCCTACAGCGACCCGCTGCCCTACACCGTCGATGCCAGCAAGAACCTCCTGGTGTCCTTCAGCTTCACCAGCTCCATCCAGTACATGCCGATGAACCCGTGGGCCAACACCGCCCTGTCGTTCATGTCCCCCACAGGCTCCGGCGACCAGACCGGCGACACCACCGGCAACGCCTTCTCCGGTGCCTGGGGATCGTTCACCGACTTCCTCAGCAACCTGGACGTCACCACCGCCAACATCCCCACTCAGGCGGTCCTCGGCGATGGCCTCGTGGACCCGGGTCAGCCCGGCACCTCACCCGTCCAGACGAATACCTCCGTCCACCTCGCGGCCGACCTCGCCGCCGCCCAGTCGTCCTCCGCCGCACCGTTCAGCACCATCGACGAGAGCGTGGTGGGCGACCAGGTCATGCAGGACAACACCGTCGGCATGTACGGCGGACCATCCGCCCTGTCCCGCATCGACCGCGACATCCTCGACCAGCCCGGCCTGACGACAGTCGTCCTCAACCAGGGCCTCCAGGACGTCCTCCACGGTCAGAGCTACGCCAGCATGACCGGCAACGCCTACACCCAGCTCCTGGGCTACCTCCAGAACGCGGGCATCAACGTCATCGTCGTCGGTCAGACCCCCTGCGACGGCTACACCGGCCAGAACACCACCGGCAGCAACAACGACCCCTGCACGCCCACCGTCGACCAGAACCGCACCCTCACCAACCTCTGGCTCAACAACAGCCCCCTCGGCATGAACTCAGCTCAAGCTCCCACCCTCAACTACATCGACCCCGACGCAACCATCGGCACATTCGACACCCCCAACAACGAGTTCAAACTCAACACCAACGCGGCCATCGCCACCGACCACGTCAACCTCACCACCTCCGGTTACGGGGCCCTGACCTCCGCCATCCTCGGCGCCCAGGACACCTGGCCACTGACCGACGGCACCGGAAGCACCACCGCTACCGACACCGCCTCCAGCGCCAGCGCCTACCTCGCCAACAACCCCAACGTCGGCCAGAACCCAGCCAACCTCAACGGCGGCTACAGCTGGACCAACGACCCGACCCGAGGAAACGCCCTCACCCTGGACGGCACCACCGCCGACGGCACCACCAGCAACGGCGCCGTCCTCAACACCGCGAGCAGCTTCACCGTCTCCGCCTGGGTCAACCTCGCCACCACCCCCACCTCCAACGCGGTGGTCGCCAGCCAGAGCGGTGCTCAGACCTCCGGCTTCCGCCTCGAATACAACACAGACACCTCGGGCTGGTGCCTCTCCTTCAGTTCCACTGACACCGTCCCGCCGCCTCCCAACCCCAACGGTCCTCCCGTCATCGTCTGGCCCAGCAATACCTGCACCTGGGGCGGCACCGCACCCGGCAGTTGGGTCCACCTCGTTGGCACCTACAACGTCGCCACCAACGCCGCCCAGCTCTACGTCAACGGCTCCCTCTCCGGCACTCAGTCCAATGTCAGCCCATGGGCCGCCAACGGCAACTTCGTCATCGGCTCCGCCCAGGTCAGCCCGGGCACCCAGGGCACCTTCTTCCCAGGCATGATCAGTGACGTCCAGGCATGGAACTACGCTCTGAGCGCGCCCCAGGTCACCGCCCTGTACCAGCAGATCACCACCCCCACTCACTGACCCGACCTCAGCCCGGCAGCCAGCCGGCCCCAGGAGTAAAACGGCCCCGTATCCGGCTCTAAGTCGGATGCGGGGCCCTATCGTTGAGTGGTGAGCCGCTGCGGATTGGCCGCAGTCTGCCGATGCCGATGGTCCTGGAGACCAACGCGAAGCCAAGCAAGGGGACTCCCCTTGGAGCTGCTTGCTGAGCCGCTCTTCGTGGTGGCCGCCGTCACGGTCTACTGGCCATCCTGCGGGTGGCGCTGCAGTAGACGTACCGCAACGCTGCCCGCACTTGTCGACTGCCTAGTGCCACTCGCGCAGTGGCAGGTTCTTCTTGCTGCTGTTGCAACTCTTACAAGCCGGAACAAGCTTGTAGATGTCATCACGGCCGCTGCGGGACATTGGTACAACGGGTCACCCTCCCACGGCGGCAGGATGTCGTGCACGTCATCGCCCGAGGCCGGTTCAAGCGCCTCGTCTTCGCTCATGGCCGCATGATGGACCACCGACAACGCGCCACCCAAGCCTGCGCCTTGGACGCCCCTTGCGTGCTGCCGATGGGTCGCCATCGGCTCCATCGCGGCGCTCAGCAACGGTCAACGGGGCGGTTCGGGGATCGGCCCGGGGCGAGGCGGACCAGTTCGCGGTGGACTGTGCCGTCGGGCCGGCACTCGTTGCGGTACGCGTACGGGAACGCCGCGCTGGGGAACACCGTGACGCCTTCCTCGACAACCGGGGCGGCCGTAGGTGACGGCCGTCAGCAGGGCGTCGGCGTCGGCTGGGAGGTCTGGGGTGGGTGGCTTCCGGTGACGGCCCACGGCTGGTCTCCGATCACGATGTCCGGCACCCCTCAGGGGATGGATCAACAGTCTGTTGATATCCGTCCTGATTGCGGGTTTGGGACAGTTACCTATGGGGACAGTAAACGCACCCCGCGCAGCCTCCCGAACATGAACATCCGGGCGCCCACCCGCTATCGTCGACCGCATGCTCAACGAGCCGTTCCCCCGCCTCGGCCTGTGGCCCACCTGCGGCCACCACAGCCCCGACATCGGGACCTGCCAGCGACTGCGCGGCCACCGCGAACGTACCGACGGCACCGGCCCGCTGATCCACCGCGACGACACCAACGAGTGGACGGAAGAACCGGCCACCTCCGACTCCTGGTGGGATGACCTGACCGCGAGCAGCTGACCCGCTGCCCGGGACTCTCCGACGTCGGCAACCATGGACGTGTGATCCCGTCCTCCCCTGTCCCCACGCCACCCAGCCTCGGCGGGACGACCCGCCCGGCCTGGAAGGCGGTCTGCGTGCTCATCGCCGGCCAATGGCGGGTCGGACTCCTCGACGGTTGGGTGCGGCACCCAGGCGAACCCGCACACTGGCAGGCTGCCGTCGCCTGGGGCCCCGACCCGGGCACGGACCGGGCGGTGCTGCCGTACGACCCGTCAAGGATCGTGGAGCTGCAACCCCCCTCAGGCCGACCACCGGCAGACGCCGTCGCCATCGCGGCACCGGCGGCCGACTCGGTCCGCACGATGCCCGCGCCATGGCTACCCGTTTGGGTCGGCGACGGCGGAAAGTGGCACCTGGCGCGCCTCCTGGCCTGGCACCAGCCCGCCGACGGCACCGAGTGGACCGTCACCGTCCGGGCATCCCTGAACGACAGCGCCCCGCTGCGACACCTGCGGTACGACTCCGCCGTCATCAACCGGTCCGCAACCAGCCCCCGCGCCAGACACCCGATCCCCAGTAGCAGCCCGGTCACCACAGACTCTGCTGCTCGACCGCCGAGCCCAAGCGCAGACTGGGCGGCACTGCCACCTCCACCAGTGCATCCCAGGTATCCAGCGGCTGGGCGAGGGCGAGAAGGAGCAGCGCGGTGGTGTGGGCGTCGAACGCGGCGCGGTGCCGGGCCCCGGCCACGCCGGCCAGCGACACAGGCAGGGCGGCGATCAGCGCGTCGAGGGTATGGCGGGGCAGGTCGGGTCGGCGAGCTCGGGCCAGGCGCAGCGTGCAGATCACCCCGGTGGGCTCCCAGCCGGGCAGCAGCCGAGCCAGGAGCCGGTAGTCGACGGTGGCGTTGTGGGCGGCGATCCACGCACCGTCCAGGTCGGCGCGCACCACGGGGGCGATCGTCTCCCAGATGGGCGCGATGGCGAGGTCCTGGTTGGTAAGGCCGTGCACGCTCGTTGCGAGCGGGGTGACTGGGGTCGGCGGGCGCACCAGGGTCTGACGGATCGCGCCGGGGCGCACCGCTCCGGCGGTGATGGGGACCGCGGCGAGCTCGATCAGGTCGGGCGGGCTGGCGCCGTTGCCTTCGGTGTCGACCACCAACAGCTTGGGCGGCCACGTGCGGAAGTCCATGGGCTGCTCCTCGAAAGTGTGTCTGGGGGTTCGGGCACCCGCGCCCCTGTGCGCGGGTGCCCGAACCCTCGGAAGGGCTGGCTACTCGGCGGCGATGCGTCGTGTTCCGGTACGGGGCCTTCCGGAGCGGTCCGGCGCTGACACATTCACCACGGCGCGGGAGGCTGTGCCCCACTCGATGCCCGGGACCTCCAGCAGACCCAGGAGCGCGATGACGGCAGCAGCATGCGTCCCGTTACGGGTTCCGAGCCTCTTCTTTATGATCGCGACCAGCGCGACCACGGCGTTGACGTTGATGCCCAGCCGGGCAGCGATCTCCGTGCGGGTAAGACCGCAAGCGGTCAGCTGGACGACCGCCCGCATGGTCGGTGTCAGCGGCGGCCCGGGCGGCGAGTACCCGACTGGCACGACATCGGAGCGTCGAACGATCCCCCAGGCGAGACCGGCTAGGACGGATTTTGCCTGCCCCTGGACGCCGAGGAGCGAGGCGATTCTCAGCTGCCGCGACTTGATGGTCGTCATGGCGAAGCCCAGCTGCTCGGCGATCAACGGGGCCGAGTAGCCCGATGCCATCAGGCGCAGCGTGTCGCGAAATCGCGTGTCCAGGCGTGGCCTTGGGTGCCGGTTCAGTGCGGTTGCCAGGTGGTTGGAGGCCCAGACTGCGGCCTCCCGTGTTGTGCTGGCGTGCGGTAGCTGGGGGACGGTCACCGCTGCGGTTGCTCCTGTCGATGTTGGAGGGTGGCCCGGAGGGCTCGGCGGGACAGCGCCCGCGACCAGGCCGTGTGGCGCTAATTCGGACGGTTCACCAGCGAGGCCAGTTATCAAGGGCTGGCCGCTCTCTGCACCCGCTCCCGGCTGGCCTGCGCTGCTTACCGGCAGTTGGACGTAGATGCCCGGGACGGCGATGAGGCCCAACAACGCAGCAACCGCGACCGCGTGCGTGTTGCTGGCAACCCCGAGTTTCGTGCGGACGGTCCTTAGGTGGTCATGGACGGTGTGCCGACTCAGGCCGATCCGTCGCGCGACGTCCTCCTTCGACAGGTCGCACGCGGTGAGCAGCAGGACGATCGCTTGGGTTGGGCTGAGCGAAGGCTTGGGGACCGTGTGGCCGCTGGGTAGCACGTCGGTCGGCCGAATCAGGCCGAGGCGTAGGGATTGGAGGACGGTCAGGGTTCGGCCGCGCACCCCCAGGAGCTGGAAGATCACCTTCATCCGCGACTTGATGGTGTCCTCGGCTTGAAACTGCTCCGCAGCGATGTCACGGTTCGCCCGGCCGGCGGCTACTCCTCTGAGGACGGTCAGCAGCTCCGGGCGCAGGACTGGCGGATGTTCGAGCCTCCCGAGTACCGCGGCCAGGAACAACGTTGCCCATTCGATCGCTTCGGTGATCGGGTCGTCGGCGGGGGCGACGGCCGGTTCCGAGCCGTGCGGCACGGTGTCAAGCACGGGTGTTGCTCCTCGTAGGCGGATGCGGGACTGGCGCACAGGGACCAGCCGGTGGTGGGGTGTCGTAGGGGCCCGGCGCTGGCCGTCGAGAAGTCGGCGGCCAGCGCCCGGCCGGAGGAGGGCCGTTACTCGGTGGCGGTGCGCTGGCCGGGGATGGCCCGGTCGCGTTGGAGGTCGAGGAGTTCGCGGAACAGGCCGTCCTTCTGATCGGCGAGTTCCTGCCAGGTGCCGGTCTGGATGACGCGGCCCTGGTCCATGACGATCACCCGGTCGGCGACGGCGGCGTTGGCGATGTTGTGGGTGACCAGCAGGGTGATGCGTTCGGGGGCGAATGCGCGCAGGGCGTGCAGGATCTTGTGCTCGGCGCGCGGGTCGAGGTCGGAGGTCGGCTCGTCCAGGATCAGCAAGCCGGGGTTGAGGGTGGTGCGGTACAGGGCGCGGGCGACCGCAGCGCGCTGCCAGCCCCCGCCGGACAGTTCGGCACCGCCCATCCAGCCCTGCGCGAGCAGGGTCCGCCAGCTCGACCGGAGTCGGTCCACGATCTCGTCGAATCCGGTCTGCGCGGCGGCGCGCTGGACCTCGCCCATCAGGTCGTCGGTGAGGTGGCCGAGGTGGATGTTCTCAGCGGCGTTCAGCGGCCAGCGGGCGAACTCCTGCGGGACGCGGGCGACCCTGCTCCACATGCCGTCGGCGGACAACTGCTCGACAGGGACACCGTCCCAGGTGATCTGCCCGGTCTGCGGCAGGTACAGGCCCGCGAGGAGCTTGAGGAGGGTGGACTTGCCGCTGCCGTTCTGCCCGATGACGGCGACGACCTCACCGCGGCGCAGCGTCATGTCGACGTCCTGGAGAGCGGGGTCCTGCTGCTCGCCCGGGTAGGTGTGGGTCAAGCCCTTGACTTCGACCAGCTCGGGGGCGGGCGGTGTGAGGTGGCCGCGTTGGATGCGGTGGCCGCCGGCTTCGTCCAGGAAGCGGAAGTAGTCGTCGAGATAGAGGCCCATGCGGTAGAGGCGGGCACCGTTGCCGACCATGCCCTGCACGCCGCTGGAGGCGGTGCGCAACGCGAAGGTGGCGCCGCCGGCTGCCGCGAGGCTGATCTGGCCGGTGGCGACGAGGTACAGCAGGACACCCCAGACCAGCGAGCTGCCCGCGCCGGTGCCGACGGCCGCCCACAGGGAGACCTTGGCGGCCTTGCGGGTGGCCTGTTCGGTGGCTGCGGTGATCCGGGCCTCGGCCTGCCGGTACTTGGCCATCATGAACGGGGTGACCTGATCGGAGCGGACCTGATCGGCGCGGCCCTTCTCGATCAGGTACCAGCGGTACATCCGCAGCGCCTGGCGTTCCTCGTTGGTGGTGACCGCAGCCAGGTAGTGGATCCGGGCGGTGCGCACGGCAGCGACGCCGGTCGGCACAGCGCCGAGGAGCAGGAATGGCAGGAGCAGCGGATTGAGGGTTGCGAGGACCCCGGCTGCGGCGACCAGCGATACCGTGGAGGCGATCACGTCCTGCGCGTTCGACAGCAGGTCCGGCGTGGTGGCCGCGCCCCGGTCGGCTTCCTCCCACTGCTCGTTGTAGGCGGGTTCGTCGTACGCTTTCAGCTCGGCCTCGCACCCGGCGGCGATCAGCGCAAGGTCGGCTTCCCGGTTGATCTTCGGCGATACCTTCGTCGACATGCTGGTCACGGTGATCGCCAGCACGGCGCGAAGCGCGGTTGCGGCGGTGACGATGGCCAGCGACGGAGCGGCGTGCCGAAGGTGGTCGCCGACAGGACCGGGTGCGAGCAGCGCGCGGAGCGTGCCGGTGGTGGCGTACAGGGCGAATGCCCCGGCCACACCGGACAGCAGCTGGCAGACCAGGAGCAGTGCAGTCGCCCTCTGGTCGGCGTGCCAGGCCAGGGACATGGCACGGCGGACGAGTTGGGGCAGCCGGCGAAGCATCGCCGTGGTGGACATCGAATCCTCGGCCTTGGCCCGGGGGTTACCGGGGAAGCGGGCCCGGAACTCCTCCTTGTGCTCCTCGGCGGGCTTGGTGTCGGCGGTGACCTCGGGGGCCGGTTTGGCCTCGGCGGGCTGCTGCGCGGTCACGCGGTGATCGGACACATTGCTCCCTGGGGTCGGCTGCTGATTGCGGGCAATCGGTGCTGCGAGTGGGCAGCCCGAATCGCCCGGCGAAGGGCGCGGGGATGGCCTTCCGCCAGCAGGCGCGGTGGCATGTTCGGGTCGCAGGGGTGCCGGTCGGCACTCTGCAGATGCGGGTGGTGGCTGGTGCGGTCCCCGATCCTGGCAGCGGCCCGGCGGCCCTCTCGGCGTGTCCTGGCGGGTCTCACTCGATCCGGGCCAATCCGTGTCCACGTCGGCGAGTTGGTGGCGGTGGATCAGCTGAGTAGTCCGCAGACCAGTCCGATCACCCGGCACCCAGCGCCGACAGCCGGTCGACAAGCCGGGCAGTGTCGCGGCTGCTCGCCAGCGCGTCGAATCGGCAGCGGCTGTCCTCGTACAGCTCGCGGGCACGGTCTGGTAGACCCTCGCGCTCGGCTGCCTGGCCATGTAGCTCGACCACCCGCGCCTGCCAGTGGCGGGAGACCTCGCCGAACTCCGCGCCGGCCTGGGAGAGAAGTTCCTGGGCACGTTCGAACTCCCCATGGCGCGAGTGCGCATCCGCGAGCCAGGCCAGAGCCCGGGCGGCATCCAGTTGGTCTCCCACCTCCACCAGCCTCTGGCGCGCTTGGGTCAGCAGCTGGAACGCGACCTCGAACCGGCCAAGGAAGCTGGCGATCGAGCCGAGCAAGATCTGTGCCAGTGCGGCGCTGCGCCAGCGTCCAAGCGCCTCGAACCGCTCCTTCGCAGCCAACAGGTGCGGCGCCGCCTCGTCGTAGCGTTCACCTGCGTGCAGGCTGGACCCGATGCCGAGCAGGTACTGTGCTTGCCCGCGCTCGTCGCCGTCCTCCTCGGCCAGCTTGAGCGCGAACGTCAGGAGCGCCACGGCCTCGTCGTAACGGCCTGCGGCGCGAAGTCCGCCAGCACCGGCGCTGGCCATCTCGGCCTGTGCCAGCCGGTTGCCGTCGCGCTGGGCCGCGGCAAGCCCCAGCTCGTGTGTGGTGATCTGCAGGGCCGTTGGCCGTAGCCGGTGCCAGGCCGGGTACATCGCGTGCACCAACTGCCAGACGCTGGAGTCCCAGCCGGCTGCGGCTGCGGCGGCCAGAACCGAGGTGAACGATGGGAGTTGGGTCTCCAGCCAGGACAGTGCCTCGGCGTGGTTGTCGAAGCGCATGGGCATGGCAGGCGGGTAGCGGTAGGTGCGGTCCAGGCGGAGGTGGTGGGGGGTGAGCATCCGCTCGGCGGTGGTTGTCGCGGCGAGCAGCCAGTCGATGTAGGAGCGAAGTACTGCCTCAGTCGCTGCGGTGCCGTCCTCATCGGTGGCCATCTGGCGGGCGTGGTCACGGACTTCGTCGCGCATCCGGAACAGGGGACCTCGAACGGGCGCCTGGCCGGCGTCGTCCAGTAGGCCACGCTCGCTCAGCGCGGCCAGGTGCGCGGCGGCCTGCGTGGCGGTGAGCCCGGCAGCCGCGGCGGCCATGGCCCCGTCGAAGTCGGGTACCGGCAGTGCGGACAGCTGGCGGTAGAAGCAGGCACTGGCGGAGGGCAGAGCCTCATAGGTGTGGTCGAGAGCCGGTGTCACGGGGCGCTCCGATCTGCTGTGCAGTGACGAGGGGTTGGCCAAGGGCGGTCGGGCGAGCGAGCGGGCAACTTCGATTACCCGGCGCCCAGGGTTCAGCGCGAGGTCCGCGCCGATTAGCGCGAGTGGCAGTGGCAGGTAGCCGCAGGCAGCGGCCAGCTCGGCGGCGGCCTGCGGCTCCCGCGCGATGCGGTCTGCTCCCGCGCACCGGGCCAGGAACTGAATCGCAGCGGCGGCGGACAACGGGAGGACGTGGTGGTGGACCGCTCCGTGAGCGATGAGCTGGGCGAGCGGTCGGCGGCTGGTCAGCATGACGAGGCAGCCCGGACCGCCGGGCACCAGCGGGAGGACCTGCTCGGCCCCAGCGGCGTCCTCCAGCAGTACCAGCAGCTGCAGGTCGGCGCTCGCCGAGCGCCACAGTCCGATCAGCTCGTGCTCGTCCCACGTCAAGTGGCTGTCCAGGCCGATGCCGAGTGCGCGCAGCATCGACCGGAGCACCTCGGCGGTGGTCGCTGGCCCGGTCGAAGCGGAACCGCGCAGGTCCACGACGATCTGGCCGTCCGGGTAGTCGTCCGCGACGACGTGGCCCCAGCGGGCGGCCAGTCCAGACTTGCCGACGCCGCTCGGGCCGGTGATCACGACGATCGGGACCGCGTAGTCGGGACAGTCCAGCCGTATGGCGTGAAGCCGCTCGATGTCCGCGGTGCGGTTCGTCCACGCTGCCGTGACGGGCGCCAGCTGGCGGGCCTTGAGCAGGCGGGTGGCCGGAGCGGCTGGGTGGAAGTGGATGCCGCCGTTGACGTTCCCGGCCATGACTGCTGCGTCGACCCGGGCGTGGCCGCTGATCCCGTTGTCTGTTCGCACGTCCGGCATCAGGCACCTGCCCGCGTGTTCCCTATGACGATCGCCGGTCGGGCCCCGTCGTGGCGCGCGCCACGACGCCGGGCGGCGGGGTGCTCGTCGTGCATGGTCAGGTGACCTCTCTGGATGGTGCGCGGCGGGTGTTGGGCTCCGCGAGCGGTCGGTGAGGAGCCCGAGAGGGTGGGTCGTGCGCTGGCCCGGTGACCTGCTCCGGGCGTGGAGGAGCTGCTGTCGAGGGTCCGGTCGGCGCTGGCGGCTGTGCGGTGAGCAGGCTGGTGCCGGGTCAGCGGATGAGGTAGGAGGTGCGGCCGGTGCGGCGCGCCTCGGCGCATGCCAGGACGGTGGGCAGCTCGGGATCGTTGTCCGCGTCCTTTCGATGCTCGATCGGCTGCAGACGGAACTCGCTGTGCTCTTCCGGGTCGATCCGGATTCCGGCGATCTGCTGGGTGGTCAGTTCGCCTCCGTCGAAGACCATTCCGATCTTGAACGGCCAGGTTGTGGTGGGCCTCACATAGATGAGGGCCAGCAGCGGGCCGGCCTGCGGCGGCAGGTCGAGCCCGGTCTCCTCCACCGCCTCTCGCCAGGCGCAGTGACCGGGACCGGCTTCGAGGTCCGCGTGCTCGAAGTTCCCTCCCGGGATCTGCCACTCCTGGGGCCGGTGGACGGAGCGGAGTAGCAGGGGGTGGCCGTGTTCGTCGGTCAGGTAGAGCGCGGCGTATGCCTTTCCGGACGGGATCGTGGGCAGGTACTCCTCCGGCGGAACCCAGGACATCGTGGTCTCCAATCTGGTGGCGTCGTCGTAGAGCGTGCGGCGATCAAGGGGCTCGGGTGGCAGGGGCAGCCTTCGGAATTCAAGGACCTGGCCAGCCTGCGCCGGAGCACTCTTCGACTCGGACGGCTCGCGCAGCCTGGGCGCTGCCGGTTGAGGCGACAACGGTCAACGGGCAAGCGCCGGTTGCGACCCGATCGGGCCGCAACCGGGCGCACTGCGGCGCTGGTGGCTGCTCAGGGAACGCAGCGGCCCCGAGTCGGGGTCAGGCCGCCGGCCAGTTGTGGAAGGTCAGACCTCCCCGGTCGGTGAGGGCGCCGTGCAGCCCTGCCGCCGGGTAGGGGATCAGCTCCTCCGGCAGGTCGTGGTCGGCGAACCATCGCAGGTCCAGGCACTTGGCGGGCTCGCGGTTCACCGGTTCACCGCGCCACGTGGTGGCCTCGTAGAAGAACCCGAGGCGGTGCGCGGTGTCGGCGCTCTGGTAGTGCACCACGGTGTGCACCAGCGTGAGATCAGCCGGATCGACGGTCAGGCCGGTCTCTTCCAGCAGCTCGCGGGCAGCGCCTTCGACGGGGGTCTCGCCGGGGTCGAGCTTGCCGCTCGGGGCGTGCCACTGGCCGTAGCCGTAGGGGCCGCCTCGCTGCGAGAGCAGGAGCTTGCCGTCCTCGGTGCGCACGAGCACGTGCATGTCGACGACGGGGGGCAGGGTATGGGTGTTGCTCATGGAATCTCTAACTCTCCAGGGCCGCGCTGGTGTTGCTGGCGGCCGGGTGGGTGGTGTTGGCAGATCGCAGGATCTTCTGGGCGATCTGCTCTGGGGTGAGGCCGGTGGTGTCGATGGTGTGGATCGGGTAGCCGAGGCGGGTGAGGATGGGCACGGCCTGCTGGTAGAGGTCGAGTTCGCGGGCGGTGCTTGCGGCGTCAAGCTCGAAGCGGTGACGGGTACCTCGGCTGGCTAGGCGGCGCTGCACCGTGTCCGGGTCGGCGAGGAGGATGACCGCGAGGTCCGGAATGTCCACGCCGTGGTTGATGGTGAGCAGGAAGTCGGTGGCGACTCCGTCGGCGCGCTGGAGGACCAGCGTGGAGGGCAGGTAGCGGTCGCACAGCACGGTGTGGCCGACGTGGCGGTGGGGGCGGATCTCGGTGTCGCGCTGGTGGAGCCGGTCGGCGGCGACGGCCAGGGCCAGGGCGTTGCCAGTCATCTCGTTGGCTACGGTGCGGACCGCGAGACCGAACGCGCTGCTGGAGGGGCCGGTCGCGATGTGCACCGTGTGCCCTGCTACTTCGAGGGCGGTGCGGGTGGCGGCGATGGTGGTGGACTTGCCCAGGCCGCTGGGGCCGTCCACGGTGATCAGCAGACCCGGCGGGCGGATGCTGGTCATGCGGTCACCTCCTGGGCGTGGGTGCGGTCGTACTGTTCCCTCGACAGTTCGGCCAGCCAGGTGTTCAGCTGGCTCAGGGGGACGTCGCCGAACTGCTGGCCGGTGGTGAAATTGAACTCGTCGCGTCCGCGCAGTTCCTCGATGGCGCCGTGTTCGGTCAGGTCGACGTCGCTGTAGGTCTGCATCTGGACGGGGTCGTAGCCCTGCTTGACCAGCTCTGCCCAGATGGGGCTGCCGGGGTAGGGGCGGAAGGTGAACACGCTGGCCCGGAAGGTCCCCTCCGAGCGGTCCGCGAGCGCCCAGAGGTCGTGGATGTGGCGGATCGTCATCAGGGCGTCTTCGCGGCTCTCCCCCGGGTAGCCCAGGATGAAGTAGCCCTTCACGCCGATACCGCGCTCCAGTAGCCGGCGGGTCACGTCGTGCGTCATCGCTGGGGTGATCCGCTTGTCCATCGCGTGCAGGATGCGCTCCGACCCGGACTCGATGCCGAGAGCGACCTCGCGCAGTCCCACGTTCCGCATGGTGTCCAGCATCGTGTCGGGCTCGCGGTCGAGGACGTTGATCCGGCCGGTGGCGTCCCAGACGTAGCGGTCGCCGATTCGCTCGGCGGTGAACGCCGCCATGGTCGGGTGGATGACGCGGCGGGCGCCGAGGAACAGGTCGTCCACGGCCCTGAACGCGGTGACGCCGAAGTCGGCGTTCAGCTGATCCATCTCGGCGATGATGTGGTGCGGGTCGCGGGTGCGGATCACGATCTCGGTGTTCATGCTGGCGGCCGCCCCGCAGAAGCCGCATTCGTAGGGGCAGCCCCGGGAGCCGACTAAGTTCGCCTCCCAGCGGCCGTCGGATGCCTGGTAGGGGTCCTGGGGTAGGAATCGGCGGTCGACGGTGAGCGTGTTGATGTCCGGCGAGGTCCAGTGGTCCCGGTCGCCGCTGCGGCAGATCCCTGCCGCGGTGGTGCCGAGCAGCCGGTCGCGCCACATCACCGCCGGTAGGTCGGCGCGCCGACGCACGTCGGCCAGCAGCGCGGCCACCCTGGTCTCCCCCTCACCCACCACCAGGGCGGCAAGGTTCCGGAACCGCTCGTCGCCCAGGACCTGCTGGGGGACGGCCTTGGCGTGGTGGCCACCCACCATGACCAGGATCTGCGGGTCGAGGGCGTCGGCGATCTGCGCGGAGATCGCGTAGGTCGGCGCCAGCAGGTTGAAGGCGGCCCACCGCGGCCTGAGCGAGTTGACGATCTGGGCGGTGCGCTGGATTCCGAGGCCGTGCGCTTCGGCATCCAGCAGGCCGACGTTGAAGCCCTGCTGGGCGGCGTAGGTCGCGATGTAGGCCATGCCGAGCACGGGCAGGGTGTAGTCGTTGACGCGGGGCCGGTGGTCGTAGTCGCGCAGCGGGGCGTTGACGAACAGGCAGTCGATGACGCGGTTCGGGTCGGCTCCGGCGACCAGGTCACGGTCGGTGGGTGGGACATCCTCCGGGCTGATCGGTATGGGCATGGGCCCCCCAGGTGAGTGTGGAAAGGGTCAGGGTGTGGAGCTGGCGGCCGTCGTCGGCGATGTCGTGCCAGTGGGCGCCGAAAGCGGCCTCGGTCTTCTTGTTGGTGTCGGCGGTGGGCCAGGGGTACTCGGGGGCGATCCGTGCGGCCCAGGTACGGACGGCGAGATCGGCGTGCGGGTAATGGGTGAAGTCGCCGCTGAAGTCGGCTGCGGCAGCCGCGGCGGTCCACGGTCCGATCCGGGGGACGCCGACGAGGGCGGCGGCCAACTCGGCTGGGGCAAGCTGCTGCCAGGTGTCTGCGTGCTCCAGGTACGCGCGCGCGGCGCCCTGGAGGGCGGTGCGGTGGAACTTCGCTCCGACAGCAGTGAACTGCTCGTCGGCCAGCTCCAGGACCGCGCCGGGTGCCGGCGCGA
The DNA here is from genome assembly GCF_026340565.1 of Kitasatospora sp. NBC_01287. Taxonomy (NCBI): domain Bacteria; kingdom Bacillati; phylum Actinomycetota; class Actinomycetes; order Kitasatosporales; family Streptomycetaceae; genus Kitasatospora; species Kitasatospora sp. NBC_01287. The sequence goes on along the minus strand of NZ_JAPEPB010000001.1, from coordinate 6,322,275 downwards.
CCGCGAGCGGGCCGTGGACGGTGTCTACGCGGGTGCCGTGCGTGGCGCACCAGGCACGGTAGACCTTGCGGGCCTGTCCAGCGCGGACGACCTGGCGCAGGACCGCGGTGGTGATCGCGTCCCACAGCGACGGGTTGGGGATGCGAAGGCCGGGCCCGACTTGGCACAGTCCGGCACGGAGGGCTGCGGGTGCGGTTCCGCCGAGGGTGTGCGGGTCGGTGGTGATGGTGCGGGGTTTGGTGTCCTCCGCTCCGTCGGTGCAGGTCATGGTGAGGCCGTCCGTCGACCAGCTGGCTACCCACAGGCCGGGGCCGCTGCGCAGGGCGCGGACGGTCGTGCCGGTGGGGGTGGTCTGCCAGGCTGGGTGATCGGTCGTCAGGACGGTTGTCATGGTGACTCCTTGGTGCGTCCGGTGCATCTGGTGCGGTTCAGCATGCCGCGCCGGGCTCATTGATCACCAACGCCACCTCCTGGCGTGGATGTGGTGGCAGGACCGTGGAGTTCGGCGAGCGGACCGTCCTGTTCAAGTGCCGGTCGGGCGGGCCTCGTACAAGGGGCGCAGGTGTGGGTGGGCGTTGACGGCGTGGGTTACGAATCTGGCGTCGAGAGCGGCGGCCGCCGTGGTGTCCTTGCGAGCGTGCCGCAGTTCCGTGGCCAGCTGCTTGCACATCGGGCAGTGCCATGATCCGCCGAGAGCGGTGAATGCGCGGGCCCACGACTGATGGGCTGTCGACGCGCCTTTCCGGGGGCTGGCGCGTCCGGTGGGTCGGCCGGAGCGGGCACGTGTGCGAGTTCTCGCCTCGGTCAGGCTCGGGCGGCAGTCGCGTGTGTGGAGGTCCAACAGGGCCGCGATGATGTTGACGCCGTCGCTCGGTCGGCCGCGGGCTGCTCTATCGGTTCGGGCACTGCGCCCGGGACGTAGGGTCATGTCGCCGTTCCTGTCACGGTCGGGTTCTCGTGGAGCTGTCGTCCGCTGAGGCGGTTGCTAGATCTGCACGCCGAGACGGCGTAGCCGCTGTGCGACGGCTGCGGGGGTGGTGAAGACATCAGCTGGGATGCCGGCGGCGCGGGCACCGGTGACGAAGCCCGGCTGGTCGTCGAAGTAGTAGAGCTGTGCCGGGTCGACGCCCATGCGCTCAGCGGCGGCGCGAAACGCCAGCGGGCTGGGCTTGGTGACGTGCAGGTCGGCCGACGCGAAGGCGTGGTCGGCGCGGATGCCGTGGTGGTCAAGGTCTCGGCGCATCGCGTCCGTGAAGTTGGACAGGATGCCGCAGGGCACGCTGGTGCGGATCTGCTGAAGGAGGGAGATCATCGCGGTGTCGCGTCGGCCCCGGTCGGCTCGCCAGGGTGGGACGGCGGCACGTGCCCTCTCTCCGAAGTCGGCGACCAGGCGGCGGGTCACTCCCTCGGCCCATTCCTCATCGCTCATCAGACCGACCTTCGCTTCCTCGTAGCTCGGGTGGTCGTAGGCGTAGTGCGCCAGAGTTCCGGGTTCGAGCCGGGCGGCTCTCTCCCCTTCGGCGGCACCCTTGTTGTCGAAGTGCTGGAACACTCCGTGCAGGTCGAACAGGACCGCTTGGAGTCGCATCGTCTTGTCTCCGTTTCGGGCGCGGGGTGACCAGGGGTGATCGTTGGCTGGGACCGGTGAGCGGTGCGGCGGGATCGGGCGGGGCGGGGTCGTGGGAGTCGGAAGGATGGTGGGCGGGTTCTGGATCCGACTGCGGCGCTGGCGGGGTCCAGGTGTCGTCCAGGGGGCCCAGCGGGGCGCCCTGGTGGTGGGCGGGTCGCCTTCGCGGGCTGTTCGCGGTGCTCACCTGAACGCGCTGGCTTGGAAGATCGCCTTCTCGTAGACCTCGGTGTACCGGTCTGCGACCCGCGCCCAGCTGTAGACGTCTCTGGCGTGCCGAGCGGCTGTGGCTGCGCGCCGTCGCCGTTCGTGGTCGTCGGAGAGCGCCGCGACGAGAGCTTGGGCGAGTGCGTCGGGGCTGTCGGGCTTCACGAGCCAGCCGTTGGCGGTCGGGCCGGCGGGGGTGATGATCTGGGCGGGGCCGCCCGTGGCGGTGGCCACGGGCGGTGTGCCGCATGCCATCGCCTCGACGTAGACCATGCCGAACGGCTCGTTCACGGCGGGGGCGGCCATGATGTCGGCGGTCTGGAGCCCGGTGGGCAGGTCGTTGTGTCCGCGCCATCCGATGAAGAACACGCTGTCGCTGATGCCGAGTTCGGCGGCGACGGCGGCCGGGTGTCGGCCCTCGAACTCGCCCGGGTAGCCGCCCCACATCAGCAGTACCGGTGCGACGGGCAGTTGTTCGCTGGCCTTGGCGAAGCCCTCCAGCATCACGGGCACCCGCTTGAAGTCCAGGAACCTGCCGGACCACAGGATCAGGGGGCGCAGGCGGCCAGTGTCCGGGTCGGTCAGGCGGGCGAGGTCGGCTTCGGTGTAGCGGATGCTGCCCGGTTGGCCGCTCTCGTCCCAGCCCTGCGGGTCGGTGACCAGCCAGCGTCGGAGGTTGCCGATGCGCTGCTCGTCGCTGGGTTGGGCGGGGTGGAAGCGGCTGGTGTCAGCGCCGTTGGTGATGACGGGCACCTCGCGGCCTGCCAGGGACGGCAGCAGTTGGCGGGCAAGGTCGCGGTCGTGCTCGGAGACCGCGACGATCTGCCCGGCCTTCGCGGCGGCGTAGCGCAGTGCCTGGTGCCAGTACATGGAGTTGCGCCACTGGGGCCAGTTGGTGGTGGTGAGCAGCTGGTGCTCGGTCTCGCTCAGCCCGTGCCGGGCGGCGAGGCGGTCGATGGCCTGGAGGCGGTGCGGGCGCTTGAGGGGGAAGTAGTCGGCGAGGTCGGCGAGGGAGGTGTCGAGGCGCTGTGCCAGTGCGAGGCGTTCCAGCATGCCGGCGAGCTGCTTGAGTTCGGTTCCGTGCAGTGTGGTGACGACGGGCACGTGCGGGTAGGCCCGTGCGGCTGCGTCTTGCAGGTAGGAGAGGTGGTGGAGGTGGAGGACGTCGACCGTTTCGGGGGTGCGGTGCTCGGTCAGGTGGTTGTGCCAGGCGGCGGAGAGGCGGGCGGCGCCGATGGTGGAAGTGGCGGCGAACATGGGGTCGGGGCAGCCGACGTCGGGTTGCGACCGGTCCTCGTAGGAGGGGTGGAAGGGGTGGTCGCGGAGTTCCTGCGCGTTGGCGCCGTTCGTCCACTGCTCGTGGGCGGGGTTGTAGTCGTAGGGGTGGAGGTCGAGGTCCTGGTAGAAGCTCGGGGCATGGCCGGGGTGGCCGGCGGGGCCGAGGGATCCGGCGTGGAGGCGGGTGCTGGAGCCGCGCTGGTTGAACTCCTTCAGGAGGTAGCGGATGACCTGGGCGCTCCCGCCGCGGGGGTAGAAGATGCAGGCGCTGTCGATGGTCAGCGGTCGCACGCGGGTGCCTCCTGTCGGGTCGTGATGATGAGGGGCCGGCCGCCGGCCGCTTTGCCGGACCACATGCCGTCGGTGGGATCGCGGTCGGCGCGGACCGTGATGCCCAACGCCTGTGCCAGGTAGTGCTGTTCGCGCATCGCGGCCGGGCCGTGGAGGGTGAGGGTGCGGTCGTGCGGGTCGAAGGTGTGTGGTGTGTCGCTGCGGCCGATGCGGATCAGTTCGGACAGGACCCGCCGCTCGGTGACCGGCTTGCGCGTCGCGATGCCGGTGGTGCAGCGGCCGCGCTGCCCGACGGGGCAGCGGTTCACCTCCGTGCAGGTCTGGCCGCCGTAGATGTTGGCGCGGTCGCTGCGGCCAAGGACGTAGGCGAGCGCGCAGGAGTTGGTCTCGTAGATCGGGTAACGGGCGTACCTGTCGGGGAGGTTGTCGAGGAAGTGCCGCATGGTGTCGGGCCAGATCGACTCGGCGGCGTGGAGGTCGAGGTGCGGTGCGGCGAGTGCCGGCCACAGTTCGACTGCCTGCTGCGTCGCGTTCGGGCCTACCTTGAGGCCGACCGCGACGGAGCACTCTGCGTACCGGGAGGCCCAGTCCACGATCCGCTCGGCGACCTCGGGGGTGGAGTTGGAGGGCAGGGCGGGGCGCCAGTAGTGCACCACGGGGATCTGGGCGCCGTGCAGCCGCGGGAAGTTGTCGCGCAAGTCCCGGTGCTGGACGCCGCGTTCGATGTCTTGGCCAAGGCCGGAGTAGGAGAGGTAGACGATGACGGGCAGGCCGGCGGCGCGCACCTGGCCGATCACCTCGATCACCTCGTTCGGGACCTTGAACTTGGTGATGATGCAGACCGGGTTGCGTACTCCGGCGCCGACCAGGGCGCGGAGCAGGCCGATGAGATGGGTGCGGTTCAGTGGCGTGGCGAGGGCGTCGGTGCAGGTGTAGAGGGCGTACACGGTTTGCGGCCGGTAGTGGGGGTGGGCGAGGAGCCTGCGGACGGTCTCTTCGGGGTCGGCCAGCACCTCGGGCTTCACGCCGGTCTGACCGATGGGGATGAGGTAGCAGTACCTGCATCTGGCCACGCAGCCCTGCACGGGGTTGATGACGCCCCAGGTGTCGTGGGTGTCGATCACGGGCTCGAAGATCCGTGGGCGAGTGGCGGTTCCGGCGGTGGACATCGGTCTCCTCCAGCTGTGCGTTCGCCCAGGACCCGGGCCGCGGTACAGGACGGCCCGGGGCGAAAGGCGCGGTGGTCTACTCGGTGGTCGTCGCGGGGAAGTGCTTGCGCAGCGCGGGGCCGTACTCCGGATGCGCGAGGCCGAACGCCATCTGCGCGGTGATGTAGGCGAGCGGGTTGCCCGTGTCGTACCAGGTCCCGTCGATGACCTGCCCGTAGACGGCCCGGTCGCGGGCGTAGCGGTTGATGGCGTCGGTCAGGTAGATCTCGCCGTGCGGGTTCTCCTCCCAGCGCCGAGTGGCCTCGCGCAGCTCGTCCACGATGCCGGGGGTGATGACGTAGCCGCCGATCGCGGCGTAGCTGGAGGGCGCTTCACTGGGCTGCGGCTTCTCCACGAGCCCGGTGATGCGCAAGGAGCCCTCGCCCAGGTCTTCCTTGACGACGGGGACGCCGTAGCGGTGGGAGTCGGCGGGGTCCATCGGCATGAGGGCGAGGACCGGCGAGTTGGTCTTCTCGTAAGCGGTGATGAGCTGTTGAGCCCGCGGGATGTCGGAGACGAAGACGTCATCGGGCCAGATGACAAGGGCCGCCTCGTCGTTGTGATGCCGGTAGGCGTTGAGGACCGGGGTTCCGTTGCCGTACGGACCGTGCTGGTCCTGGTAGGTGATGTGGCCCCGGCGGGACAGCTCCCCGATCTCCTCGACCGCGTCCGCGTACTCCGCCTTGCCGTCGGCGCGCAGTTGGGCGACAAGGGCCGGGTTGGGACGGAAATGCTCCTGGATCATGGCCTTGCCGGCGCTGACGACGATGGTGATGTCGGTGATCCCGGACTCGATGACCTCCCGCACGGTGTGCTCGATCACGGGCCTGTCCCCCACGATCAGCATCTCCTTCGGCACCGCCTTGGTGGCGGGAAGGAGCCGGGAGCCGAGGCCTGCGGCGGGGATGATGGCGCGTCGGATGGTGCTGGGCATTGGTGTGCTCTCTCTCGTTGTCGCGTCGCCGGTTGCCGGGCCCGGGGTGGCCCGGCAACCGAGGTGTCCCGGTGGCTAGCGTTCGACCACCGGACGTTGCGGGGTGGGTAGTTGCTGCGGTTCGGCGGCCCACTTCGTCCCCGTGTACTTGTCCGGCAGCAGCTCGGCCAGCGGCAGCAGCAGGCCCTGCCCTTCGCGCGGGACGACGACGCGGATGTTCGGTGCGTAGTCCAGGACAAGTTCGCGGCACCCGCCGCACGGGGAGACGATGCGGGCGGGGCCGCCCTCGCTGGGCTTGGGGTAGCGGACCGCGGCGATGCCAAGGAGCGGCTGGTCGGTGCAGAGGCGGGCGGCGGCGAGCGCCGCCCGCTCCGCGCACATCGAGTAGCAGCCGACCATCGCCTCCAGGTGCACGCCGACGTACATCCTGTTGTCGGCGGCGATGATCGCCGCCGCGATCTGGTGGCGGCCCTCGACGTAGCGCCTGCGGATCGTCTCGTAGGCCGTGGTGACCAGGCGGGCGGCGTCCGGGTCCGGGCAGGAGATGGCCGGGTCCATCTGGTAGACGGCAGCGGGGAGAGTGTTCACGCCGCTGCTCCGAACTCGACGCGGTCAGCGTGGATCTGGGAGGCCATGGGCCCAACAGATCCCTGGTACTTGCCCCGGTAGAGCATGGGCTCGCCCTGTACCGCACGGAAGGAGACCTGCGCGAGGATGTCGCCGGCGTAGACGCGCAGCGGCTGGACGACGCGCAGTTGGAGGGTCAGCTGCCCCCGGGAGCCCTGGTCGATCAGGTCGGCCGTGACGTGGGCGTATCCGCCCAGACGGGCGAACCCGGAGCGGGCGTGCAGGGTGGGGACGTAGAACGGGCTGCCGATCACCTCGACCGTGTGGCCGAGCGTGATGCGGCCCGGTTGGAGCTCGAAGCCCTCCTTCGGGATGGCTACCGTCTCGAATGCGTTCGGCCGGCGCGTGTCCAGCACCTCGCCGGTGTAGCGCAGGAGCGTCGCGCCAAGCGTGACGTTGTAGCTGTTCGGGTTCAGCTGCGCCCGGTCGAACGGGCTGATGGTCAGACGCCCGGCGGCGTGCTGGGCTTCGATCTCGGGGCCGGTGAGGATCACGGCAGGAGACTCCGATCAGGCTAAGGCGGTGAGGAGTTCACGGGGCGGGGCGGTGGGCTCGTCGATCCGCCCGAAGTGGCCGCCGTACAGGGCGACGGATCCGGTCGTCGCGGTGAAGGTCATCTGGCCCATCAGGTCGCCGGGGTAGATCCGGGTGCGTTCCACCACCTCGATCTCCAACGTCCACTGGTGGCACGCGCCGAGGTTGCCCATGTCGGCCGAGTACTGCAGGAATACACCGATGCGGCCCAAGCTGCTGCGGCCGATGAGCGCGGGCACGAAGCATGTACTGCCGATCCGCTCGACTGTCGTGCCGAGGTAGATCCGGCCAGGCTCCAGGACGACGCCCGACGCCGGGATCGTGAACTCGTCGAGCGGATGGTCTGCGTGCACGTCGATCGCGTGGGTGCGGTGGACTCGCAGCCTCGGCGCGATCCGGTAGTTGTAGCTGTTCGGGTTGAGCTGCGCACGCGCGAAGGGGCTGATCGTGATCCGCCCGGCCTCCACTTCCCGCTCGATCTGCGGCCCGGTGAGGATCATCCGGTCACCGCCGAGGCAACCTCGGCCGCGCGGGCCCGGAGCATCTCCAAGGAGCCGGTGTTCTCCACCCGGAAGTGCGGGGTGATGGCGATCTCCCGTTCACTCTCGTGAGTCTCGTCGCCGGCGGACAGGTCCCCGCGGCCCGCCTTGCGCAGGGCGCGCAGGTCGTCCGGCGCCCAGACCTGCACGAAGCGGAAACCGAGCCCGGCGAGAGCGTCCACGTCAGGGGCCCGCAGGTCGTCGCAGAGGACGACCACCCCCGGCTCGTCCATCTCCCGCCGGGCGACAGCGCGGGCGAAGGAGTCCGTCAGGCAGGAGGGGTTGATCCGCCGCAGGTGCGAGGCGAGCGTGTTGAGGAGGGCACCGTCCTGCTGGCCTGCAGCCGGAGCGGGGTGCCCGGCCGCAAGGTAGACGTGCCCTTGGAGCTCGTACAGGGGCGCGCCGATCTTCAGGACCGCGGCGGGCTGCCCCGCGTCCTCGAACTCTCGGGCGAGCGCGGCGGTGAAGGTCGACTTTCCTGCGCCTGGCCTTCCGTAGCAGGCGATGCGAGGCTGCATCTCTCGTTCCTCCTGGGCGTTCTTGGGTCATCCGGCCGAGCGGCCAGCGGTTGCTGTCCCGGGTATCGGCTCCCGTGTCCCGTCCACGCGGGAGCCGATACCGGGCCTCCTCTCCCTCCACGAGCCCACCCTTCGCGGGAGAGAGCGGAGGCCCCCAGGGCCGCTGGGCTCGCGCCGGACCGGCACGGCCTTGCGGCCGACACCGCACGCGGACTGCCCAGCCGAACGTCATCCGGGCACGGTGCGGGGGTTGGTGAGGCGGGATCCGCGCACGGCGGTGGCCACCGCCGTGCGCGTCCCCTGCCCGCCCCGGGCCTGACGATCTGCGGTCAGCCACGGGGCGCTCCGGCCCACCCGGGGGAGATGAAGTGGGCCGGGGCAGTGCCCGCCCTGGCACGCTCGGGGCGGCCTTGGCGGAAGTTCAGATGATGGGAGCGGACGGGTGCCGGAGCCGTATTCGGGCTCGGCATAGCGCGGTGTCGAGGTGGCGGGGCTCGGTGAGAATCTGGCTGCCGTTCGGGGGGATCAACCATTCTCTGGACCCGATCCGGCCTCCGCCCGGGGCGGGCATGGGCACGGCCCGCGCGGCTGCGCCGGGCGACGGACGGCGGATCAGCTCGGTTCCTTCCACCGACCAACCGTGGTCGGCGGACATGGTCACCAGGAACTCGAGCGCCCGATGTGCGTGGTTAAGGAGGACTGGGCCGATGGGTACCCCGGCCTGCTGCATGTCCTGCACCGCGGACCGTCCAAGGCGGAGGTCGAGGACACGGACGAGGTCGAACCGTGTTCCGATCCGAATCGGGGCGAGCTGTCTCATCTCCCAGCGTTCGAACACCTCGTCCGCGCCGCGATTCGCGTCGGCGAGCCACCGCGAGCCGAGAGCGAGAGAGCTGATGTGCCGGCCAGCTGGGTGCCATGGAGCGGTCCGGGTGGCCATCTGCTTGTCCTTCCTTGGGTGGGTTGGATGCTGGGCCCCTGCCGTTCTCCGACGCTGAGTGTCGGCAGGGGCCCGGCGTGGCGGCGGCCCGGGTTGCTGCCCCGTCCTGGGCCGGTGCCGTGGGGTCGAACGTCGTTGGTCGACCCCTGGTTGGTGGCTGCCGGTCTTCTCCGCTCCGCTCCAGGTGCGGGAGACGGCAGCCACAGCCCCGCCCTTGCAGGCGGGGTGCGGTAGCTGGCGGCCGACGGTGAACGGTCGGCCGACCAGAAGTCAGGAGGTGTCAGGCGGCTGCCGGGAGCGGCGTGCGATCAGCCGAGCGCGTCTGGCAAGCGGCGGCCGGGCTTTGGTCGTGTTCACGGCTGCTTGAACTTCTGCGGTGAAGATCTTGAGGGAGTCCCGGATCGGCGCGAGGCCAGCGGCGACCCGCTGATCGACCAAGGAGAGCACGAAGGCCTTGACCTCCGGGCTCACCTGCCCGAGTTCCCTGAGGTCGGTGCTGGTGGGGAACCCTCGGTTCGCGGATGCCCTGACGGTCGGCCGGGCCGGGCGGGGAGGGCGATGCGTAGGGCGGGCGCGAATCGCAGTCGCGCGCCGGAGGCTCACGCCGCGGCCCCCCTGCCGCTGTCGAGCGGGGCCGAGCCCCGGACTCCGCGCACCATGGTCCCGATCCGGATCACAGGCCGGACGTGGCGCACGCGGCTGGCGGCAGTCAGTATCGCGATCCGACGGGCGACCCGGGTCCGACGGTCCAGCTCTTCCTGAACGTCCGGCTGCACTTCCGCTGCGTGCTGCTGTGCGGCGGTGTCCTGGCCGGTGATCGAAAGCGGTTGAACGTCGAGCTCGAACCACACGCTCCAGCCGACGATCTCCCCTTCGCCGTTCTGGCGCGGTCCCCAGCCGACGCGGTCGGCGTAGCCCGTCATGACCACGAGCCCGCGCCCGCTGGTCGCCTGGAGGTCGTCAGCGTGACCCTCCATGGCCGGTGTCCGCAGGCCGCCGTCCGTCACCGTGACACGGAGCCAGCTCTCGCCTCGGTGCATGTCGGCCTCAATCAGCAACTGCGTGCTGTCGTCGACCAGCGTGCCGTGGTAGCCGTACTCGATCCCGTTGGCGATGGCCTCCGAGGCACAGAGGCGCAGCGCGTACTTCTGGTCTGCGGTCAGACTGATGCCGGCCAGATTGGCGATCTGGTACAGGAGCCTGTCCCGGGCTACACCAACGGACGCTGTTCTCAAAGGAGTTGTGAACTGTAAGACGCGGTGCATGGCAGATCCTCCGGGCCGTGCAGATGGTTCGGCTGGGGGGTGGAATCCGGCGACGGCCCGGAGGCCGCCGAGACCGCCAGCAGCAGGCTCCCCACCTAGGGCCGGGGGCGCACACGCGGCGGCATCACACGCTAAGCAGTGGAACAAGATACGAACAGCGCGACACTGACTGGCGACGTGTGTCACCGTTGGCGTGCTATCCGTGACGGACAGCATGGTGCCTGACTCACTGTCAGCGCAACCCAGGTCGAAGAAATATGAAAACTTTCTGTTTTCGGAGACAGGTGGTGCCTCTAGGCTCGGATGGTGGTGGCGGGAAGCCACCGGAGCCATGCACACTGGTTCCCAGACAGCTCTGGAGGGGTTACGTAGATGGCAGTCACAGTGCCTCAGGTGAGGTACCGACGTATCGCCGCCGAGCTTCGGAGACTCCGCGAGCTCAAGGGCCTGTCAGCAGAGGAAGTCGTGGCCCAGGTGCCCGGCATCAACCTGGTCAAGCTCTCCAGGTATGAGAACGCCCGCGTCCAGCTGAAGGCGGACGTCGTGCGCACCCTCCTCGACTTCTACGAGTGCGAGCCGGAGCTGAAGGAAGTCCTCGTCGACATCCTTCAGGACAAGCGCCGACCCGGCTGGGTCGCCAGCTTCGAGCAGCTGAACCCGCTGTACACCGATCTGATCCGCCTCGAAGAGATTGCGGTCAGCAGCAAGGCCTACGAGGCGTCGTACATCCCCGGACTCCTGCAGACCCGCCAGTACGCGCACACCATCATCTCCAGCGCCATGGTCAAGCCGCCAAGCTTGGAGGCGCAGGTCGATGTGCGGATCAACCGACAGGCTGTCCTCACCCGCAAGGAAGCGCCGCTGAAGCTGTGGGCGGTCATCCACGAGTCTGCCCTGAGCATGGCGGCCGACCCGGGAGTGATGACCGACCAACTCGACAAGCTGGTCCAGTTCAGCAGTCTTCCGAATGTCAAAATCCAGGTCATGCCGGCGTTGGCGCCGCCGCATCCTGGGATGACTGGGGCCTTCGCCCTCCTGGAGTTCCGGCAACGGGATCTCGACCTGGTCCTGCAGAGCGGCATGCTCACCAGCAACTGGGTGGAGGACCCGGATCATGTGGACATCTACCGAGCGGCCTTCGACGAGATCATGGCGACTGCGCTCGATCTCGATCAGTCGCTCGCCCTTATCAAAGAGAAGAGAGACCAGCTCAAGTGATCTTCCACCCCGTAGCCTCCGCCCTCCCTGTCCAGTGGACGAAGGCGACCGCCAGCAACCCGAACGACAACTGCGTGGAGTGCGGCGTCCTGAACAACGCCGTCGTTGTCCGGGACAGCAAGAACCCCGACGGCCCCGCCCACGTCTACCGGGCCCCGGCGTTCGCAGCGTTCGTGAAGTCGGTCGCCGTCGGCAGCTTGGTGCGAGCTGACATCTGACCAACTCGGCTTGGCCACACGGCCCGACACCTCCGTGGCGTGTCGGGCCGTCGCCATGCGCTCGACGCATTGTTGCGGTCGGCAGGACGGCGATACCGTGGTCCCGCCGTGTGATCGCCTCAGTCCTGACCCCGCGGCAGTCCAGCCTCATCCCAATGCAGAGAGGCCCCGACACGTGAGCTTCCACCCCGTCGCTTCCACGCTGCCCGTGCGGTGGACGAAGGCGACCGCCAGCAACCCGAATGAGAACTGTGTGGAGTGCGGCGCCCTGAACAACGCCGTCGTTGTCCGGGACGGCAAGAACCCCGACGGCCCCGCCCACGTCTACACGGCTCCGACGTTCGCAGCGTTCGTGAAGTCGGTCGCCGTCGGCGGTCTGGTGCGCGCGACAGTCTGAGTACGACGATCTGGAGGTACGGCCCGACACGTCCGTGGTGTGTCGGGCCGTACCTGTGCCCGGCCACCGAGGCTCGGCCTCGGTAGGCACACCGTGCCGTAGCGAGCCGACTGATCGTACGAAGCCCAGGCGCGTCGTCGCTACAGGGCATCGCTGGCAGGATGCAGCTCCTGGGCTTCGCCTCCGTCTCAGCCGAGGGAGTCGAACTCGCCAGCTGCGCTCCCGTCTTGGAAGGCCTCCCACTCGCCCTGGTCGAAGATCAGGGGCGGAGCGGTCGGGTCGGAGCCGTGGCGCATCACGATGTACTCGCCGACAAAGGCGATCTGCGGGCCCTCGGGGGCGTCCGGCGCGGCCAGCCACTTCGCCCCGCTGAGGTCGAGGTCGTGAGGCTTCGGGGTCCGGCTGGGCGAGGTGGTCAAGGGTGCTCTCCTGGTCGGCGGCGCTCATGGGTAGCCTCGCGGTAGTGCAGGCTCTCGCCAGTATCGCGCCGTGCCGGGCTCGCTGTCCCCAGCCCGCGGGGCGACCGGGGCTCGCCGGCGTCGGCCTCGGGGCCTTCGGTCGAGCCCGGTAGTGACGGTCCTGACGAGGTGCGAGGCTCCCGGGCCGCGCACGACCAGCAGCTGCAGCCCCGCTGCGGTGAGCTGCTGGCGGCGGGCGGCGAGCTGGCTGACGGCGCCCAGGTGCGTCAGGGACGGCAGGACGATCCCGTATAGGCCGGGGTAGTCCAATATCTCCTGCAGGTCGCCACTGGTGACGACCTGCGTGAGGTCGAGCTCCCGCCGTGCGCAGAAATCGGAAAGGGCCGCGGTGAGGGCCGCGCGCCGGGCGGGTGTCTCGGTGGGCAGCCGCAGGAGGCCGACGACGGTCGGCGGTTGAACGGGCCGTTGCTCGGTGAGCTCCACTCTCGCTCCTCTTCCAGCTGGGCCGTTCGGCTCGGCTGTCTCCAGCGTGCCGCTGGCAGGAGGTCAACTGGAAGACCGTGCTGTGGCAGTTGCGTGGCAGTTCTGACGCACCGACAGGTCTTGGGGTGCTTCGATGGTCGCCGAGCCAGGAGGTGGTCATGGCGCCGGTGAGTGAGTGGACCGGGGTGGAGGCGCGGGCGCTGCGGCAGGCCAGCCGTCGCAGCGTGCGCGCCTTCGCCAGTGAGCTGGGTGTGGCGGTGCGCACGGTGACGAACTGGGAGCGTTTGGGCGCCCAGACGCGCCCTCGCCCGGACACGCAGGCGATCTTGGACACCGCGCTCAGCCGGCTCGATCCGGCTGCGGTGCTGCGGTTCGAGGCGATCTTGTCGCAGCTGGGCCGGGCACCGGCAGTCGCCGTGCGGGGCGGTCCCCGACTGTGGGAGTACGAGACGTGGACCGAGGACATCGAGAGGGCCGTCGCTGCGGCGTCCCGGCAGGACTTCGTGTTCGCGTCCGCCCTCCTGGAGCGGTGGCGGACCCGGTGGCCGGCCGGCGACCTCGACGATCAGGGCTTGTACCTGTTCGCGCGGACGACGGCGCTGGCCGGGGACCTCCAGCGGGATCGCGGGGTGCTGCTGGGCCCCTGGTCGGCGACGCGGTCCTACGCCGATGCGCGGTCGGTGTTCACCCAGCTCGGTATCCCGCGCCGGGTAGCACAGCTGGACCTGTCGCTGGCGGTCGTCGCCGAGATGTCCGGGGACCTGGGGGTTGCCGCCGCCCGCTACGAGGAGCTGTCGCAAGACGGGCGTCTGAGCGACCGTGACCGGCTTCGGGCGCGGCTGTGGGTCGGGACCGCGCTGGACAAGCAGGGCCGGCACAGCGCGGCGATGCCACTGATGGCCGCCGCGATCCGCGGCTTCGAGGAGCTGGGCGAGCCGGAGGACTGGGGTACCGCGCACCAGAAGCTGGCCCTGGCGCACCGCGGCGCCGGGAGACTGGGTGAGGCGACGCGACTGATCGAGGTGGCGCAGTCGGCGGGTGGCAGCTCTTCGCCGATGCACAAGGTGCGGCTGGCCACCGCGCACGGGCACATCCTGCTGTCCGACCGGGCCAGCGCCGACGAAGGGCTCAGCGTGCTCGACAGAGCGGCGGCCACGGCCGCCACGTACGGTATGACACACCAGCTCCGCAGCATCGAAGGTATCCGCAAGGACTTCGAACGGGGAGGTGGGACAGCCAAGTTCAGGTAATCGGGAGAGATACGTGACCGGCACGAACCAACGCGGGATCACCGACCGGCAGTGGGCGGACACCGCGCTGCTGTGGGACTACCAGCAGATGGGCCACGACCTTCGGCCGTGCGACGTGGCGATCGGTCTCGGATCGCATGACCTCGGGGTGGCCGCCGAGGCGGCCGGGCTGTACCTGCGCGGCCTGGTCAGCCGGATCGTGTTCACCGGCGGCCCGAACCCGTCCCGGCCGGATCACTTCCCGCGCGGTGAGGCCGTGCACTTCGCCGAGCATGCCCTGTCGCTCGGGGTTCCGCAGAGCGCGGTGCTGACGGAGCCGAACGCCCGCAACACCGGCCAGAACATCGCGTTCAGCCGCGACGTGCTGGCAGGCGCCGCAGTCGCGGTGTCGTCAGTGTTGCTCGTCTCCATGCCGTACATGGAGCGCCGGGCGTACGCGACGTGCCGCAAGGTGTGGCCCGAGGTGGAAGCGGTGTGCGCGTCCACCCCGATGGACCTGCACGACTACGTGAAGACGATCGGCGACGACACGCTCGTGATCGACAGTCTGGTGGGTGACCTCCAGCGGGTCATCGAGTACCCGAAGCTCGGCTTCGCCGTCGCCCAGGACGTACCGGAGAGGGTGCACGATGCCTACCAGCGCCTCATCACCGACGGGTTCGACAGCCGTCTTCTTACCTGACCTTCAGCCGCCGGCTGGCGGGCTGGTGTGCGCGATCCACCAGCCGAACCTGCTGCCCCGCCTGTCCACCGTGGCCAAGATCTTCGCGGCGGACGTGTGGGTCGTCTTGGACGATGTGCAGTTCACGCGCCGCGACTACCAGCACCGTGCTCGCCTCGGTGACCTCCGCAGTGGGGCAACCCGGTGGCTGTCCCTTCCGACGCATCTACCGGACGGCCGGGCCACGGTGATCCGCCAAGCCCGCCTACTCGATCCGGCGTGCAGCCGCAGTCGCATGGAGGGCGTTCTGCGCGAGCAGTACCGGGCTTCCCCGTTCTGGCCGGAGTTCTCCGACCGCCTCGGGCCCGTGCTGGACCTGTTCGATGCCACCAACCGGACGGCGGAGATCACTCAGGCGTCGACCGAGCTGCTGCTCGCAGCTCTCGGTTGGCACGGCAGGCTGGTGCGCAGCAGCGACTTCGCGGTCAGGGCCGGGCGTACGCGGCGGCTGGTGGACCTGTGCCGGGCGGTCGGGGCGGGCAGCTACCTGTGCGGCACCGGCGGAAGCCGCTACGTGGAGCGGCAGGAGTTCGCGAACGCACGGATCGAGTTCGTGCCGTTCACGGTGCCGGAGGTGGGGGTATGGGCGGAGGCCCGGTCGCTCAGCACGGCCCATGCCCTGATGGTCCATGGTCCTGCCGTGGTGCGCCGGACTATGGAGGCCGTGCAGCCGCCGACCGCCGGTGCCGGCACGGCTGTCGGGCTCAGTCGGCTGTGATGAACCGAGCCACGCCTTCACCGGCAGCGATGTGGACGTGGAAATGCCGGTTGTGCTGCTCGTCGCCGACGGAGGTGAGGACCTGGCAGCCGCCGAGCTGGGCGGTCACCGCACCCGCAAGAGTCTGCACAGCGGACAGCATGTCGGCTGCCAGGTCCGGTGCGAGTTCGAGGATCGAGCGGACGTGCTCCTTCGGTACGACGATGATGTGCTCGCTGCCGAAGCCGGGTACTGGCGGCCGGAAGGCGAGAACTGCGGCCGTCTCAAGGACCACGTCCACTTCCACAGCGCCCGGAATCACCTGATCGCAGTACCAGTCAGGCTGGTCTCCGGTTCGGGGCGTGAATTCGATGGCGAGGGCTCCCAGTTGCTCGCGCTCCGGCGTGTAGATCCGGCGCAGCGCCCGGAGCGCGCCCGCGTGGTCGGTGCGGCTGTTCACCGCCGTCAGGCTCTCCACGTCGAGCAGGGCGGGGAAGTCCGCGTAGCGCGTCACCCGGATCACGTCCGCCTCCACATGACCGGCCCCATCGGACACGAACCGGATGAGGTGGCCGGGGCGGATCGCAAGCTTCGACGGTGAAGCGACTCTGACCTCAACCGTCTTGGTGCCGTCCCTGATGAGGTCGAAGTACTCAGGGAGCAGATGGAGATGGTGAACTACTCGGCTGTGCATGCTCTCTCCACTCCCCGCTGGCCGTTGTCTGGTGGCCCGGTTGAGGCTACCGGCGGGCGGGGAGGCTCGCCGGGTAATCACAGGTGATCCATCCAAAGGGGCGTTGAGAGGTCGACCCCCCTGCCCGTAGCGATCTTGCTTAGGTCTTGCGGTGCCTGCCTGGGGCCTTCGGCGGGGCCAAGTGCTTCACGCCGTCGCCGTGGACGATCCGCTGCGCGGCCGCGCAAAAGGGAGGTCTGCTATGCCCCCTAGGCTCTGTCCGGTCGATCATGTGCGGAGCCAGATCATGAAGGCTGCGACGGTGACGGTCCCCAGGTAGACGTATGCCCTCTTGTCGTATCTCGTCGCGACGGCGCGGTAGTTCTTCAGTCTGCTGACGGCTCGTTCGACGGTGTTGCGTTTCCTGCACCGATCCCGATCGAACCCGGGTGGTCGGCCGCCGGCATGCCCGCGCAGGCGGCGGTTGGCAGCCTGGTCGCTCTTCTCGGGGATGCTGTGGCGTATCCCGCGACGCCGTAGGTACTGGCGTATTGCCCGGCTGCTGTACGCCCTGTCCGCGCTGACGCTCGACGGGGTGCTCCGAGGCCGGCCAGCACCGATGCGGGGAACCCGGATGCCTCTCATCACCGCCTCGAACTGTGTACAGTCCGCACGCTGGCCCTGTGTCAGGACCAGGGAGAGCACGCGGCACCGGCCGTCGGCGCTCAGGTGGATCTTGGTGGTGAAACCGCCTCGTGAGCGACCAAGGGCATCACCCTCGCAGACTGGTGCAACGGCTTTGCCGACACCTGGCCGGAGCCCGCCGGCGGAGTGACGCCCGGACGACAGGGGCATCGGCACCGTGCGCCGGGCACCGGCGGCGTGCTGGTGGGCGCGCACGGATGTGGAGTCGACCGCGATCTCCCAGTCGATGTCACCTTCCGCGTCGGCCTCGGCCTGGAGCCGATGGAGCACCAGGGCCCAGGTACCGTCCTCCGACCACCGCCGATGCCGTTCGGAAACGGTCTTCCACGGCCCGTAGCGGTGCGGCAGGTCACGCCACGGCACACCGGTCCGAATCCGGTGCAGCACCCCGTTGATCACCTGCCGGTGGTCGCGCCACCTGCCGCACCGCCCGGTGCCCACCGGCAGGTACGGCCGAAGCCGCTCCCACTGCGCATGCGTGAGATCGCCCCTGCCTCTGTCCTCCACGGCCGGGTCAACGACCACTCCGCCAACCGGAAACCGGGCAGGCTCCCGCGGCGTGCCGCGCTCAAGGAAGGTGCGCGGACGGACGATGCATCAGGTGACCGTCACGCGCGGGGCTGTCCCGGCCCCGGGGGCGGTCCCCTTTTCGTGAACGGAGCACCCATGCGACTGTCCGCGCGCTGCGCGTCCGCCGCCCTCATGCTGATCATTCCCCTGGCCGCCGCGCAGAGCGCGGCAGCCGACGGCCCGTCCGAGCGGGCCGTCGCGGCTCCCCTGCACAGGACGGCCACGGCCGTGCCCGGTGAGTACATCGTCACGGTGGACAAGGGCCTGGACCCGGCCCGGGTGGCGGCCAGGGCCGGGGGCGTCAAGCCGCTGCACACCTACCGCCACGTCCTGAACGGGTTCTCCGCCCGCCTGGACGCAGCCCAGCTGGAGCGGGTACGTGCCCTACCCGGGGTGGAGGCCGTCGAGGAGAACGGCCGCGCCGGCGCCCAGGCGGCCACCGTCTCGCCCACCCAGGACAAGCGGGCGGTGGCCGCCAGCTGGGGCCTGGACCGCATCGACCAGCACGACTGGGACAAGGACGCGGGGACCGGTGACGGGCAGTTCAACGTCGAGGGCAACGGAGCCGGCGTCACCGCCTACCTGGTCGGCACCGGCATCGACTTCGGCCACGACGAGTTCGAGGGCCGCGCCACCCTCGGCACCGACACCGTCGGCGACGGGAAGAACGGTGCCGACTGCAACGGCGTCGGCACCAACGTCGCCGGCATCGTCGGCGGCAAGACCTACGGCGTCGCCCGCAAGGTGAACCTGGTCAGCGTCCGCGTCGTGGGCTGTGACGGCAAGGGCACCGCCGAGCAGATCATCGCCGGCCTCGACTGGGTGGCGGCCAACGCCAAGAAGCCCGCCGTCGCCAACATCTCCGTCGGCGGCGACAAGGACGAAGCACTCAACAAGGCCGCCACCGCGCTCTCCAACGCGGGCATCATGCCCGTCGTCTCCGGCGGCAACGGCGCCCGCGACGCCTGCAACTCCTCCCCCTCCTCCGCCGAGCGGGTCATCACCGTCGGAGCGACCGACAAGTACGACGAGGAGACCGACTTCAGCAACTACGGCACGTGCGTCTCGCTGTACGCGCCCGGCAAGGACATCACCTCCGCCCAGCTCGGCGGCGGCAGCATCTCCAACAGCGGCACTTCCATGGCCGCCCCGCACGTCACCGGCACCGTAGCCCTCTACCTCGCCACACACACCGACGCGACCCCCGAGGACCTCGCGCTGTGGCTCTCCACCGAAAGCACGAAGGACGCCCTGACCGTCACCAAGAGCAGCCCCAACGAACTGCTGTACGCCGGCGGCCTCTGACACCTCACCACCCCGCCCACACTGCCCCGCCGTGCCCAAAGGGTCGGCGGGGCAGTCCCACATCAAGCCCCGGCCCCCACCCGGCCCAGCCAAAACCCAGTACGGCCGCCCCCCATGATCGACCGGACAGGGCCTAGGGAGTGTTTCGAAAGTGCTTGTCACAGCCACTCGTTGATGGCGGCGATCAGCACTGTTGCTTCGTAGCGGACGGCGAGCTTGTCGTATCGGGTCGCGACCGCGCGGTGGCGCTTGAGGCGGTTGATCCCGCACTCCACCGCGTGACGTTCCTTGTAGTCGGCCTTGTCGAACTTCGGTGGCCGGCCCCCGTGGGAACCGCGCTTCTTGCGGTTCGCGATCTGGTCGCGTTTCTCCGGGATCGTGCAGCCTATACCGCGTCTGCGCAGGTAGACACGGTTCGCGCGGGAGCCGTACGCCTTGTCGGCGCGGACCTTGTCCGGCCGAGTGCGTGGTCGTCCCGGGCCGGGCCTGGGCACGCGGATGCGGCCCAGGACCACCTGGAACTGCGGGGAGTCGCCGCGCTGTCCGGCCGTGATCACCAGCGACATCAGCTTCTGCGCCTGCTCGACCGCCAGGTGGATCTTGGTGGTCAGTCCGCCGCGGGAGCGTCCGAGCCCGTGGTCGTCGGGCTCGGTGAAGACGCCGCCGGGCGGCTCGACCTGCAGGCCCCCTTTTTCCGGGCGCCGGCGGCGTGCTGATGTGCGCGGGCGATCGTGGAGTCGACGGAGACGTCCCAGGTGATCAGGCCCTTCTCATCGGCACGGGCCTGGAGCTGTTCGAAGATCCGGTGCCACGTGCCGTCGCGCTGCCAGCGGCGGAACAGCCCGTACACCGTCACCCACGGCCCATACCGCTCGGGCAGATCGCGCCACGGTATGCCCGTACGGGTCCGGAACCGTATCCCGTTGATCAGCTGCCGCTTGGTATGCACCGGCGGCCGACCGGCCTTGATGCCCTGCGGCAGCAGAGGTTCCAGCGCCAGCCACTGAGCGTCTGTCAGATCTCCCCGAGCCATGGAACGTGATCATCGCACGACCTTGATCCACTTCTGAAACAGGCCCTAGGAGTCTCCTGAAGATCTTGCCCTGACTGCCTGATTCACACCGGATTGCCGGTAAATGTCAATCGGGTCGAACCAGTGCAAGCCGGGCGCATTTTCAAGATCTTCATCAGACTCCTAGAGGAGGTGGCCGCTGTACCTGCTCTCGGCTGGGGAGTCTCTTTGAGATCTTGCCAGGCGCGCGCCACTGGAGGCCCCGAGCGTTCGCAGATTACCTCCGAGCCACCGACGGAGGTCGGATTCTCGACGAGTGGCCAGGGGCTCGGGTCGACCCAATCTGCTGACCATTTTTGATTACTCTGGAGCAGAATCGGTTCCCTGTTCGGCGTCAGTGTGTCCGGCGAAACGGGGAGGATTGCGTGGGGCCTTCCAGTGCGACCGGCGACCGGTTGGCGCGCTACGTTTCTTCGCAACGGCCCTACCCCACACGGGGGTTGCCTCGCCCGGTGTCATCACCACCGGACGAGGCCGTCAGGCCAGTCATGGAGGTACACCTACCTATGTATGACCGACCCGCTTTCGGACGGGCTCTGCCCGAGGTGTTCGCCCACGCTAGCAGGGGAGGCGACCCCTTCGCGGGATTGCGCGGAGTGCGCGTCTCCCGCGGCGCGGTGCAGCTGCACGCCGTCCTCGCCCCGTTGGTGCTCGTGTGGGCGGTCCTGTCGCCCGCCGAGGCGGAGTGGGCGCACGCGGCGTTGATCCTCGGTGTGCTCAGGATGTGCCGCAGCACCGGCTTCGAGTGGATCCGGGTCCGCAGGATCTGAACCCGACCGCGCGGGCCGGTCCGGGCACTTGTGGGTGCCCGAACCGGCCGTCGCGCCCGCCCTCTTCCGCGCCGCCGTGCGCACCTATGCGCCCCTGCGCCTGCGGCGGGCGCCGCCTTCCCGACATCGACGCCGAACGGAGCCCTGGTGTCCATAGCCCCTGTCGGCTACGCCGCTTTCGTCGAACTGCACTACGGCCACTACGAGATGTACGCGCGGGCACGCTTGGGCGACACCGGCCTCGCCGAGCGGGTCGTCGAGCTCGTTCTGCGCAGGACGGAGGCGGACTGGGCATGGGCACTGCGCGACGACCCCGCGGCCTTCACTTGGCGGGCCTTGTGCGAGGCCGTCACCGTGGCCCGTACGAACGCGCCGGCCTCCCGTTCGGACGGTCTCCACCGCGCCATGCCCGACCGGGCCGCCGACGCCGCACTGCTGCACGAGTTCCTCGGCTTGGAGCTGGCCGCCGCAGCCGCGCTGATGGGGCTGGAGGAGCCCGCCGTGCACGCCCAATTGAAGGCCGCCCATCGCTGGCGGGCCGGCCGCGATCCCGCCGGAGGCACCTGACACTGCGCCGACCGTCCCCGACAGCCTGACGAACCGGCCACGCGTGCCCTGGTTCGCCAGGCTCTTCGCCATGCCTTCGCCACCTTCACTCAGACGTGTGGTTTCGGCAATTGGCATCACGGCCTATCATGACGCAACGTCATACTTGCTCGCTGGCGCAGAAGTTCGCATCACGCAGGGGGTAGCGGATGAACCGGAACGAGGCCGACGATTGGCAAGAACCAATTGACAGGGCCAGACCAAGTGCGGCTCGCATGTATGACTACCTGCTAGGAGGCAACCGTAACTACCCGTCCGACCGCAGGGCGGTCGAGGAACTACTGAGGACCGTACCGAGCACCCGCGAACTGGCACTCAACAACCGCAGCTTCCTGATCCGCGTGGTCCGGCACATCGCCGAAACGTACGGGATCAAGCAGTTCATCGATCACGGATCGGGCCTACCCACCCAGAGCAACGTTCACGAGGTCGCCGAAGCCATCCATCGGGACGCGCGCGTGGTGTACGTCGACAACGACCCGATGGTCCTCGGCTACGGCCGGGCCGTACTCGACGAGAGCCCGAACGCAGTGATCCTCAACGCCGACATGGCGGACACGCCCGCGATAGTGGCCGGCCTCAAGGACCGGATCGACCTGGCCGAGCCGGTCGCCGCACTCTTCGTCTCCGTGCTTCACTGCGTCCCCGACCGGGACAACGGCGACCCTAAGGCGATCATCGAGCGCACGGTGAGCCTGCTCGCCCCGGGCAGCGTCGTGGTGATCTGCCAGCTGGTCAGCGACGACCCCAAGGTCCGCAAAGCCGTGACCGATCTGATGCAGCAGCAGACCGGTGACAAGTGGGGGTGTGTGCGTACCGAGGCCGACGTCCACAGCTTCTTCGATGTCGACAGGCTCGTCATCGAGCCCCCAGGTCTGGTGGACGTCACCGACTGGTACCCCGACGCTCAGACCCCCGCCCGGCAGGCGACCACGGAGTGGATTGAGTTCGGCGGGCTCGCCCGGGTCGTCTGACCCGAACGGGCCCGCCAGTTGCCCACCCCAGCTCCGCTGCTACAGGCGGAGCTGGGCCTCCATCAGGGCGTTCTCGATGAGCCGGCGGCTGTCCCGGTAGCCGGGAGCCCTCATGAGCACGTTGTCGATGAGATCGTCGAGGTCCACGTAGTCGGGGTCGGCCACCTCGTTGCTCCCGGGGAGCGAGCCGCGGTGGAAGGACGCAGTGCGGCCCGCTTCGTTGTAGATGACATCGGGCACCGCGTCCGTGAGCGACTTGCGGAACCCGAGGCGGGCCAGGGTGCTCACGGGGACGGCCAGGGGAGCCCGCGCGTTCATTACTCGGATGCCGACCGGCAGGGCCCGGTTGTCCACGAGGTCGAGGATCCCCTGCAGCTGGTCGATCAGCACCTCGGGGTAGCCGAAGTCCGCGTAGAGCGCCGCCTCCTCGATGAAGAACCTACCCCTGGGCTGGTCGGTGACCAGCCGCTGCGCGAACCGGGTGCGGCGCTCGGCTCGCAGACCGACGACCACGCTCTGCAGCCCGGCGTCCTTCAGGCTGGCCGGCAGGGTGTAGTTCGTGACGAGCCTGGCGTACTCCTCGGTCTGGAGCTGGCCAGGGATCGCATTGCGGTCCACCACGAACAGCTCGGTCGCCGACTCTTCCAGCGAGGTCAGCCGGAGCATCGAGTCGGGTACCACCTCGCGGTGACCGCTGCGGAACTTCGACGCCCAGCCTTCCTTCGAGGCGGCGAACGCGAGGTCCTTCAGGTGGTCGCGGTGGGCGCCCGGCGCGACGTCCAAGCCGTCCAGGATGATGGACACGATGTGCGGCTTGTCGATCCGCACCTCGCCGCCTTCGAGACGGCTGTAGTACGACGTGCTGACACGCTTCCCGGTCGCCTCCACCACCTCGCTCTGCTTGCGGCGCCCGCGCGCGACCTCCAGATGGGCGCCCAGGAGCAGCCCTGCCTCCGCCCACGGCCGGTCCACGCCGTCCCCGCGGCCAGAAATGAACGTATCGACGGCCATAGGGCCCCCCAGTGCTTTATCCCAACCTTTGAGCTAGCCGGATGAGTTTCGCACAAGGGAGCCCCGCCGTCACACCAATCAGCTAAGACGGGAATCCGCCGTCAGCTGAACATCAAACCGCCAGATGATCGAATTCCCCGTTGCGGGCACCGTCCAACAGGGCGTCGATCTCGGCGCGGGTGAACACCAGAGCCGGCCCGCCCGGGTGTCGGCTGTTGCGGACCGCCACCGCACCGTCGTCCAGCGAGCGCAACTCTACGCAAGACCCGGTGCCCACACTGCGCTTGGCCTTCTGCCACTGGCCCTTCGCCTTGATGGTGTCCGCCGCCATGCCGTTGAAGATCTCCATTACGACTCCTCTTCCATGATCGAACGACACCCCACTCCCATTGGTCGTATGAATGGGAAGCCCCTACCGGGAGGCCGCGCAATCCCGCACGGGATTTCGCAGGCCGAGCGAGAAGAATCATTCACCCTTGACGGCGAAAAAATCCACTACACAATCGAGTGAATGCCGGTGAATTCTGCACATCTATGACCAGAAGATGATTACACTCTTCGGCCCTTCCTCGCGGAACCCGCATGAGGCAGCGAATCGCAACCCCTAAAGGCTTTCCCGCGACTCCCGGCGGCCCGGCGGCGGAGACGTGTCGGTGGTGCCTGAGACACTCTGGTCCGTGCTGATCAAGGGAGACGACTACGGGCCGCTGGCCTTGGGCGAGTGGCTGCCTGAGCGCGCCGGGTTCTGGTCCAACCACCTGCTGGCCATCTGCCGGTTCACCTCGGGTGAAACCCAGCCAGCATCGGAGTGGTTCGGTGACAACGGCGCCGACCCGGATGCCCTAGCTCGTCGCTCCCCTCCGGGACCGGGCGGAGGAGGAGCGGCGGGTCAGTCGGAACTCCGTGGGAGCTTGAAGGGGCTCCCACGTGCCCTACTCTCCCTGCGGATACGGTGGTCGGTCACCTGACACCGTCTTCGTCGGCGTCAGGCCGCAGGCCGAACCCACGGGTGCAGCGTGGGTGAGCGATGGGCCACTCGGCGGCGGCCTCGACGGTGCGCAGGGTGCGGACGGCCTTGTCGGGGTCAGGGTGGCTGGTCCAGCCGCAGTCGAAGCCGTCGAACACCTCAACGAATTGGACACCGTGTTCGCGGGCCACCGCGAGGGTGCCCGCGTTGTAGGCGACGGCCGTGCGGGCCAGGGTCGCGGCCTCGGCCCAGGCCCGGATAGGAACTCGAGCGCCGTTGCGGTAGACGACCCGGTCGAGGGGGTGGGCGGCGGCGAGCTGGTCGGCCAGGGCCTTGGCCGCTTGGAGGGCAGTGCGGCCGGTGAGGGTGGTTGGGATGTGCTGACGGGCGGCGGCTCGGGATGCCCGGTAGAACGCGCCGGCTTGGCGGACGGTCTCCTGGGAGCGGCGCAGCAGGTCGGTGTAGGTGTCGGTGGTGAGGTCGCGCAGGGCGTGCTGGTGGCTGGAGGTCCAGGTGAAGGGGCGGCCGAGGGTGGCTGCGGCTGTGGTGGCGCCCTGCTCGTACAGGGCGGGGATCTGCTGGTCGGCGAGGTCGTGCACGGCACTGTCCACAGCCCGGTGGAAGTCCCGGACCGAGGTGGTGAACTTGGACAGGGCGTAGGCGAGTTCCGGCTGCTGCCGAGCCGCGAGGGCGGCGAGGACGGCGGCCTGCGCGGCGGCGAGGTGCTGCCAGGCGTCGGTGAGGGCGTCGGCGGCCGTGGCTGCGGCGGTGCGGGCGCCTTCGCCGCGGTCGGCAGGGCTGGGGCTCATCGGGTGCGGCGGACGGCCCGTATCGGGACCGACTCGATCATGTCGGTGGTGTCGCTGGCTGGGGTGTCGTCAGGGCCGGGCTCGGCGTGGAGGAGCGCGATCTGCCGTTCCACGCCGGTGAGGTTGGCGGTGCGGTCCATGGTGACTACCCCGTCCACGACCAGGCGCAGGGGTTCGGCGAGGAGCGCGGCGCGGCGTTCAGCGAGGACTTCGAGGGCGACTTCACGGGCGGAGCCGAGGCGGGTGTGTCGGGCGGCGAGGTCGTCAGCGGGGGTGGTGGGGCCGAGTTGGGAGAGGAGCCAGGCCAGTGCTGCGGGGTCCACGGGTGATTCCGTTCGTTGTTGGGGGTGCGGCGCGGACCGGCACCCCGGGGGTGGGGTGCCGGTCCGGGGTGCCGTTGGCTACTCGGTGTCGGTGCGGGCCTTGCGGGCCCGCGTGGGCTTCACCGGCTGGGGGTCGTCGTCGGGCTCGGCCTGTTCGACCTCGTCGCGGTCGGGGCCGGGGTGCCACGCGGCGGGGTGGGTGATCAGGTCGGCCAGGTCGGGCGACACCTCGGCGCCGGGCAGCAGGACGACCCGCTCCCCGGTGGCGGGATGCTCGACGTGGACGGCGTGCGCGAGCCGCCTGGCCATCACAGAACCGTCGCCACGATGTGGCAGTCCGGGGTGTGGAGGACCGGCATCGCCACTGCGGCGCCCTTGGTCCAGATCTGCACCGGGTCATCCTGCGCGCCGCGGGTGAGGATGATGCCGGGGGCGTCCTCCTTCACGATCTCGGGGTTGGTGCCCCGGGAGAGGACCAAGGCCTCAGCGGTGACGCCGTACTGGGTCTGGCCCCACCGCTCACGGTTGGGCGGCAGCATGACCCACCGGTCGTCGGGCAGGACCTTGGTGGCGACACCGTCCACGTTGACCTGGCCCTTGTAGATCGTGACGGGCGGCAGGCCGTAGTTGGCGCGCACGGTGTTGACCTGGGCAGGGTTCAGCGACTGGGTCGGGGTGTTCGACGGGTTGACGCTCCCGAAGTACGCGGCCCTGTAGGCGTTGTTGCTCGCCAGGTAGGACAGCGCGCGCCGGGAGGTGATCACCATCTCCGGTTCCGGTGCGCCGAGGTCGTCGAGGTACTGGATCCAGGTCTGCTCGTCGCGGATCGGGTCGGAGGTCGGGTCGCTCCAGGGCTTGGCGGCTGTCGGCATGTTGCCGGCCGGGACGCCGAAGTCGATCTCGATGGTGAGGCCGTTCTCGGCGTTGAGGGTGAACTTGCCGTCCGTGAGGACGTCGCCGGCAGCGAGTTCGAGGCGGGAGCGGATCGCCTCGATGTGCCGCTCAGCGTCGTCGTACAGCAGCTCCAGCAGCCTGTCCTGATCGGCGCCGTGGGCCTGCTCCAGGAGGATCTGCTGCTGCTCGCCGACGATGAGCTTCTGCCCCAGCGGCGGAAGCATGCCTTCCCTCGTGGTCTCCCACGCCGTGCGGTCCGCGAACGGCACCGAGCTGTCGTACGCCCGGTACTTGGCGGTGTTGACCCTCCGTCCGTTCTGCTTGATCCGCCACTTCACCTCGTTGGTGACGAGGGTGGGGAACACCGTGCCGGTCAGCAGGAAGTCCGCCGGGGAGGGGATGGAGCGGGCGAACGTGGTGAGGTCGTTCGCGGACACGCCCTTGATGAGGTCCTGAATGGTCATCGCTCAGGCCCCCGTCACACGAACCGGATCAGCGCGCCGCCGGCGGGCGTCAGCGTGACCTTGGTGGTGTCGATGCCTCCGGGGATCTTGGAGGCGCGGGCAACGCCGTGCCACATCAGGGCGCACGGGATCTTCGGCTGGCCGGGGGCGAACAGTGTCTCGTCGAAGACGAGCCCGGCGAGGATCTGGCGGCCGTCGACGGCGGCCGGGTCGTAGGGGCCGTAGAGGCCCGACGCGGTGATCTTGCCGAGCGGCACGCCGGACAGCAGGCGGCTGTAGGGCTGGGTGGAGTCGGTGGACGCGACGTAGTGGGTGCCGGCGACGAGCTTGGACGCGTCGATGGTGACGGTCTCGGTCTGGTCGGTGCCGTGCAGGCTGGCGAGCCACGAGCGGCTGGCGGTGTACGTCGCCGAGGTGGTGATCGGCTGGATGGTCACGAGAGGTGATCGCCGTTTCTGGAGCTGGCGGTCACGCACTCACCTGGTGGTGGTGCCGTCCACGAAGGGTGGGGCGTGGTCCCCGTCCCGGATCGCTGCCGGGTCAGGCAGGCCGGACGGCCGGTCAGGCCGCCACGTAGCCGCGTCGCTTGGCCATGTCCAAGCCCGCCGATCCGGCGGGGGCGGTGTTGTGGCCGCGCGGCGGCGGCCCACCGGCCGGGGAACCGCCCGGCGCGGGCTGCGGCGTGATCGCGGCGGCCGGGGCGACGGCGAAGAGCTCGGGGCGGCGCGTCTGGAGCGCGGTGGCGGCGTCGGCCACCGCCTGGTCGTCAGCATCGTCAGCGAGGTCGAGGAGGCGGTCGGCGTCGGCGAGGTTGGCACCGGCTGCGCCGAGTCGGGCGAGGGCGGTCTGCCTGCGGGCGGCCTGGATCTGGGCGGCGGCCTGCTGCTCGCGCTGCACCGCGGCCTGCTCGCGCTGGACGGCGGCCTGCTCGCGGCGCTCGATCTCGCTGAGGGCGGCCTGCTCGGCGGTGCGCTGCGTCTGGATCCACGTGGTGAGGTCGGCGGCGTCGGTGAAGCCGAGGTCCGCGACGAGCTTGCGGATGGCGGCTCGTTCGCCCTGGGACTTCTCGCGGGCGAGGAGCTTGGCCAAGGTGTCCTGCGTGACGAGGGTGGTGCCCTCCCCCGGCGCGGAAGGCGCAGCGGCGGGCGGGTTCGGCTGGGGGGCGGTCATCGGATTCCTCCGGCAGCAGCGCCCCCGCGCCGATGATCAGTGTAGCGACTCGCCCCGTCGGCCCCCGACCCATCCCCGGCTCCTTCGATGGGTTCCCCAACGGGAACCCATGGCGGTCACGGGAATGGGTTCCCCGACGGGAACCCAGCAGGTTCCCCAACGGGAACCCTGGAGTTACCGAACGGGAACCCCTTTCAGTACCTGTTCTTTTCCTACTTCAGTACCTTCCCCCCTACCCCCCACAGGGGGCTACCTGCGGGCGTAGGTCCCCGCTTGCAGGCGATCTTGGACGTGCGCCCGGGGACTGGGCCACGGACCTTCCCATCCGCTCCCCGGGGGCGTCACCCGGCCAGCCGAACGCGGCCTTCCAGGGCCCCTCGCGGTGACCGTCGCCCTCACCGAGGACCGCAGGCTGCTAGAACCTCCGTACGATCCCCCTGAAGGCCTCCCAGGGCCTCGCCACTACGGGTGAGGCCACCCGGGGCTACAGCAGGGAGCGCGTGCGCGACATGCTCCAGCAGCTAGCAGCGCGCTCCAGCGCACCCGACCGGTTGCGCTCAGCCAGGCTCCACCACCAACAGTAGGCACGCCGTGCTGCGCGCAGCACCGGGCAGCGCGGTGACCCGTCCTCAGGGGCCTGCACACCACGAGCGAGGCCCAGGTTGGGGCCAGTGATGGTCATACCAACGCAACTCTCCAAGGCGCAGGGAGGTTACGCCTGCCGCTACTGCCAGCAACCGGAACAGGGCCGGGGCCTGACGTGCGCCAGCTGGCTGGCCCCGGCCCCGGCACGGGGCTACTCCTGCGGGTCCTGCCGACCGGCGGGCAGCGGCACCTTCGGCAGCTGTGGTCCGGCCGGGCCGAGCCCCAGGAACTTGCGCACCGCCTCGTTGTCCCCCGTCGCGTCCGCGAGCCGGGCCGCCTCCTCGAACGCGCTCGCCCTGATCCGGCGCACCTCCTCGGCGGCGTCCTCGATCGGGTAGCCGACTGCGGCGAGCATCCGCACCGCGGTCTCCAGGCTGAACACCCCCGCGCCGACGCCCTTCACCACCTCGTCCAGGGTGGCGGTGCGATCAGTCGGCACGTGAGGCCCCCAGCTCAGGGCAGCCGCGGGCAGCTCGCCCGCCGGCCAGCCGTCTGCCCGCCCGGCCTGGAACAACCTGCCCGCGAACTTGAACAGCAGCTGGTACTTGTGGGCGCGGGCGAGGCGCATCTCCCCCACGAGGGAGTCCAACGGGCCCAGCGCCAGAGCGAGGGCGTACCCGGACGGCACCTGCGACGGCTGCAACGTTCCCAGGCCGGAGGAGGTCAGGCGGCTGTTGCCTGCGAGGCGGTCAAGGAGGTGGTCGGTGCGCTCCCGCAGCTCCGCGAGCTGCGCCGAGGTGTCGAGCACACTCATGGACCCGCCGTCGCCCAGCGAGATCACCGTGCCCGGCTTCACCTCGATCGGCACAGGCGCGCCGGTCGTGCGGTCCTTCTGCGCCCGGGCCCCGGAGACGGCCAGCAGCGGCTGCCCGGTCGTCGCGCTCGCCGCCGACGAGTCCGTGTCCGTCGCGGTGATCTCGTCCAGGACCTGCATCACCCGGGAGATCACAGGCTGCCCCCAGTGCTCCCCGGCGTCCGGAACCGAGTTCGTAAGGTGCACCACCGGCACAAAGTCGATACGCAGGTCCAGGCCCTGGAGGACTTCACCGTCCGCCCGAACCCGGTAAGTCGCCTTGTCCACAGGCAGGTTGTAGACGTCCTGCCCGGCCTTGAGGTCTTCCAGAAGCCACTCGGCGTCGGTGAGGTAGCAGGTGCTCTGTGAAGGCCGCCCCGGCGCCCACGGGTAGACGCGGCCGATGACCCCGCTGACTGGGTCAGAGGTATCCCCGACCTCCAGGACCTGGGCGCCGTCCGGGCCTGTCGCCCACTCCCGGTGCGCCCCGGCGCTGCCCGCCGCCAGCACCGGCCGGGTCGCTGCGCCAATCGGGCCCAGCTCGTAGGTGATCCGCCGCAGTCTCGCCTTGCGACCCGTACGCGGGTCCTCCGGCAGCTCCCACGCGAAGTGCACCCGCTCGGGGAACTCGGCGGCGTCGACCTCGTCGTCCCATTCCGGGAAGAAGAACCCCGGGTCGAGGGTGCGCAGCACCGGCCGTCCGGCCTGCGGTTCCCACGCCAGGGTGTAGACGCCGTCGCCGGAGCGGACCGTCGAACGCTCGCACTGCTGCATCCGCAGCGGCAGCAGTTCCCGGCGCGCCCACTCCCGTAGCCGTTCCTGCATGTCGGCCGCAGCCGCCGCCGGCTGGTTCCCGCTCGCGCCCTGGTCGCGCTCGGCGCCGGGCACGACGATCTGCTGCGACGCGCCGAGGAAGTAGCCCAGCGCCGCCGCGTTCAGCTTCGCCGGGTCGCCGAGTTCCCGCCGATCCAGGCCATTCTCGTCACCGGCGGCGAACGCCAGCTGCCCGGCCTGGTTCTGGTCGTACGCGGCGAGGACCTTGTACGTCTGCAGGCGCCGCAGGTCCTCGGGCGGCACCCAGCCGGCCGCCAGATCCCCGAACGGGCCGATACCGCTGCGGACCGGTTGGGACATGATCGGCTTGTAGTTCAACCACGACCAGCCGTCGATGATCAGCTCGCGAAGCCCCACAGATGCTGCCCTCCCAGGCAACCGGGCCCCACGCCACCCATCAGCCTAGACGCAACATCGGGCAGCCAAGGCACCCTGCCGGAGCGTCAGCCCCTCCGGCAGCCCCCAGCGAAGGCGTACTGGTCGAGGTCGGCGCGAGTCGGCTCATCGAGCTTCCCCCACTCCACCGCGCACAGCACACCGGTAGCCTCCTGGCCGCGCCCCTCGATGATGTCGCGGCGCACCCGCCCCAGCTCGGCTGACCTCTTGATCTTCGCGTCGAGTGCCTGCGACCACTCCGGGCTGCCCTCGACGGGCCCGGCCGGCGGCTTCGGGTCGTCCGACAGCACCACCACCGCACCGACGACCACACCCACGTCCAGCAGTGCGCTCGCGGCCTCCACGGCTACCCGCCGCTCCCCGATGATCTTCATGGATGCAGAAGATAGCAGGGCACCCGAACCATCGTGGACTAGACCTCGTGCACCGCGCGAGGCTGGACGCTGCCTGGACCGCGGTGCGGACCCGGCCTGCGGCACGCCCGACAGGATCGAACGCGGAGCTGGGTTACCCCTATCGCAGGAGGTTCGCTCGTGACCTACCTCCCTCGGAAGTCCTTCAGATATTCGGTTGTCCAGCGGGCCGCCATGCCGCAGAGTTGCCACATCAGCCCGCACCACCGCAGAGAGGAACGCACGATGAGCAGCAGCCAGTCCTATCAGCGTTCCTCAAGCTCCCAGCAGAGCCAGGGATATCCCACTGGACGGTAGAACGGCTGAAGCGCCGGGCCGCCCACGGGGGGGATTTCCCCGTCCGGGTGGCCCTTCTTCATGCCGCTCAGCAGTGCCGGATGGTGCAACTGGCAGCACGCCTGACTCTGAATCAGGAGACTCGGGGTTCGAATCCTCGTCCGGCAGCGCAGCACCAGGAGAGTTGGCCGAGTGGTAAGGCAGCGGCTTGCTAAGCCGTAGTCGGGGTCACACCCGCGCGCGTTCGATCCGCGCACTCTCCGCGCAACACCCGCAGTTCACTGGAGGAGCCAGCCGACAGGTGGCGCCGGCCTCGGTCCCGAAAACCGTTGGGGTGCGCGAGCACCCGTGTGGGTTCGACCCCCACTTCCTCCGCCAAGGGCGAGCTGGGCACTGGAGGGCCCAAGGGTCTGTAACACCCCCGCTTCTGCTGTGACGGTTCAACTCCGTCCTCGCCCACCCGAACCGCCCCACCATCGGAGTGGCAGCCCCATCCGGCAGGCCATCAGGGATGACAGCGGCTCCAGTACGGTCAACGCCATGACCGAGACCTTCGCTTCTCCCTCCGACGTCGCCGAGGCGATCACCAAGCAAGCCGTGCAACTCCGCGTAGACGCGCACCGAGAGTCACATGCTGCCGCCGAGTTCGGCGGCAGCATCAACGGCCATGACATAGAGCACGAACGCAGCGCCATGCGAGACGATGCCCTCGTGGAATGCTTGGGCTACGTGCTGGGCACCACGGACGAGGGCGCCGCCGAGGACTACATCGCAGGTTGGGCAGCCAAGAATGGGATAGAACTGGGTGAGGCCGCAGTCCGCGTACGGGACATGCCGAACGCCAGCCAGCTGTCTCAGCAGCGTGCCCAGGGCCAGATCCTCGATGCCCTACGTGAGGCAGGCGCAGCTGGCCTGTCCAGGGAAGCGTTGTCCCCCCTCCTTGCCAAGCTCGGATGGCGTGGTGAGGACCAGTGGCTCAGGCAGTCGCTCAGTGCCGGCACCTTGATTAGGCGGCACCAGGGACGCAGCGACGTCTATCTGCACAGCGACTTCGCAGTTCTCCGCACCGAGGACGAAGCTGACACAACGTCATAATCTAGGCTCTGCCTCGGAGCCCCCGACTGCAGCTGCCCTCAGTGCAGAATTCCGGGTGTGCCCGTAGGTAGCTCCAGGGCTACCTACGGGCACACTTGCACGGATGCAGATCAGCGCCTCCCGTCGAGGCGACCGTCATCCAGGCTCCCGGCCAGGATGGACACCTGGTCGGGGTCACCCAGTTCGGTCAGGCCATGCAACGCGGCGTCCATCCGGTCCGGGGAGTCCATGCCGGCGAGTCAGGTCACCATCGGGCCAACCCTGGATCGAACCGGTTGGGACATGATGGGCTTGTATATTCAGCCACGACCAGGCATCAATGATCAACTCGCGCAGGCCCACATGCGCTGCCCTCCCAGACAACCGGGCCCCCGCGCCGCACAACAGCGTAGACGCCCGGCAGAGGGCCGTCCGCGGCAGCACCCGCGCCGCAACGCCGGATCTCCGCCTCTCACCACGGGCAGGCCGCCGGAGCTGACCGGACGATATCGGCCGATTGCCTGACAGCTGAGCCGCGAGTCCGGTATCCCTGTGCGCGTGACCGATATCGAGACCACCGAAGACGACCATCCCAGGTCAGCCACCGCAGCCGTGAGGGGCTTCGTCAAGAAGCACCAGAAGGTCATCGCCGGCGCGGTGACCGTGGTGACCGTCATAACAGCAGGCCTGCTGCTGCACGCCGGCGGCCAGCACGACGACGATGACGAGGAGTTCGACGCGCCGTCCCCCGGCTCCGACCCCGAGTCCGAACCCGACGGCCAGCAAGGCCAGCCGCGTTCCGCTCACCCGGTGAAGGGCCACCTGATGAGGATCAGCGGGCGACCCAGCGAGCGGGCTAGGGCGAACTACGCCGATGCGTACGCAGCGGGACTGGTCGAGTCGGAGGAGATCCCGCCTGGGCACACCTGGCGCGACGACTGCGAGCGAGGTTACGACGCGGCGTGAGGGTGGGCGTTGCCGGATCGGGTCAGGGGCTCATCCGGCAGCCACCAGCGAACGCGTACTCGCCCAGCTCCGCCCGCCTCTCGTTCGCGAGTTTGCCCCACTCCACCACGTACAGCACGTCGGTGACCTCCTGGCCCCGGGCCGCGGATCATGTCGCTGTGGACACGGCCGAGATCAGCGGACCTCCTAGTCGCATTGCGTCGCCCATCGGTCTCGGCCTGGAACGCGCACCCGAGGAGACGGCCAGGTCCATCGCTGCGGAAATCTTCGCCCACGCCAACGGGGCGAGTGGACTGCCACGGTCTCTGCATGCCAGCCCGATCCACCGTGCCACTGCCGGGATACTGCCAACCGCAAGCATCTTGATCGAGTGGCACTGTGACGCGTACGCTGACGGTCGTTACTGTGTGTGGCGCAGGGTAAACAGCCCGCTGAACGCGGTTCGCTCGGTTTGCCTGCGGGATGCGGGGGTGCAGGTTGGACAACTCCATGCCGGTGGCAGCTGGTGTTCCGCCCATCCATTTCGGAGTGCACGAACTGCGGACCGGAAGCGCGGACGGGGCGCGGGCCGACTTCGAGAAGATGCTCGCGCAGCTCGCGAGTGCTACCAACCCGAACGTCCGGATGATCGCCGCGAATCCGGGCGACTGGGGAATCGACGCTTTCGCCGGTGACCTCGGGGGCGCCATCACGGTCTGGCAGTCCAAGTACTTCATGCCGAAGACCACAACCAGCCAGTCTCAGCAGATTCGTGAGTCCCTCGCGAACGGGCTAAAAGCCGCGGCGGCCAACGGTCACACCATCACGCTCTGGATCCTGTGCATCCCTTCCAGCATGGACGGGCCGGCAGCCCATTGGTGGGATGGCTGGAAGAAGCGGCAGGAGAAGGCGCATGGCCTCGTTATCGAGCTGTGGGACGAGACCAAGCTAGTGAAGAAGCTGCTGAGCCCCGAAGGTGACCAGGTACGCCGCGCTTACTTCGAACCCTTCACGGCGCCCGCCGCCCCCGCTCAGGAGCAGATACGCCTCGTACTGGACGTGGAGGAGGACAAGGCGGCGGCGCTCGACTCGGCTCTGTTCGTGCGCCAGATGACCGAAGCGGGCCACGTCGAACTGGACTCGGCGAAACGACAGTTCTTCAACGCCGACCTAGTGGCGCGCGAAGTCGCGCACAAGGGCGTGCCAGCTGAGGTTGCCGCACTGAGTTCTGCTGACGCCACCCTTCACGGGGTGTGGGAGATGCAGTTCAACGAGTGTTCGGCCGAGGGCACCCTCGCTGCTCTGCACGGCCGGGTATGGCGCGAGGTGCGCGGCGAACACGACAGACTACCCAAGGTGCTGCGTCTGGAGCTGACGCACAGCTGGGGTCTGGTTCACCGGCTGGTCGACAACCGGCGGGCCGGGTGGGTCACGCACTGGCGGCAGATCGCCAGCGGTCATGCCGACGACTGAGGTTCCGCGTCCGTCTGTACCGCTCGACCACTGATGAGGAGCATGCCGTGCAAGCAGACCGGCCGGTTGTGATGCCCGAGGACGAGGTACCTTTCCGTCTCGCTCAACTGCTGTTGCTCCTTGACGCCGTCGCCGCGCAGGACGCGAACGGGGCGACCCTGGAACGCATCGGGTATTACGACTTCCTGTCCGCGAACCCTTTTCTCGTAGTCCCCTCCGAGGGCCGGGACGCGAGCCTCCTCCGGCTGGCTGGGTTCGACCCTCAGGTCCTTTCCTACGCGTCCTCTTCACAGCGATTCACGAGCCGGCGAGAGCGGATCCAGCACGACTTGGCGCTCCTAGTGGCCTATGGGTGCTGCCAGGTCCGAAACCGCACCGGCTCCCTCACCTATTCGATCACAGAGGCCGGTCAGCACCTCGGCAGGCAGTTCACCGCCACCTACGCCACGTCCTTTGCTACCGCCGCCGACATCGTCATCCGCCAACTCCGCAAACTCAGCGACAAAAGGCTGCGCGACCAGACCGCACAGTGGCTCAGACCGGACGGACCCGGAGGACCCGCGGCAGCCCTCATGAGCGTCCTGGGGCCAGGCCCATTGCTGGAAACGTCCTGGGAGGGATGATCGCCATGGAACCGCTTCCCGGCATCCGGATCCGCCATCTGCGCCTGGTCGGCATGGAGCGGTCGTACGACGTGGATTTCACCGCTGAACAGCGGGTACGGAACCTCTCCGTCATCGCCGGGGCATTTAGCTCCGGCAAAACAGCAGTCCTGGAGTTCATCGCCTACGGGCTCGGCTCGAAACGGCACCCCCGCCACCAAGAGGTGCTGCGAAGGGTCCGTTCATGCCTCCTGGAGGTCGAGCTCTCGGGCGAGCCGTACGTGATCGAGCGTTCGGTCGGAGAGCCCTCGAAGGTCGCCTTCGTGCGCCGCGGAACGCTCGACGGTAGGCCCACGTCCAGGGCCGAGAGAAGGCCCATCGACCCGCCCGGGGCACCGGAAAGCCTGTCTTCCCTTCTCCTGAGTCACTGCAAGCTCGAAGGCGTCCAACTGCGCGAAGCGCCCACCAACAGCGAATCCCGAACGGACCCACTCAGCTTCCGCGACTTGATGTGGCTCGCCTTTCTGCCCAACGAACGCGTCGCGGACAAGAACTTCCTGTTCGAAAACGATTACATGCGCAAGCACAAACTGCGGCAAGTCGTCGACGTCGCCTTCGGAGTCCACGACGACCGCGCCGTCGAACTCGGCCAGCGCATTCAGGAACTCAGCGGCCGACTCAACCGCGCCAAAGCCGAACTCGAGTCAGCCCGTGCCTTCGTCGTGGAGCAGACTCCCACCGCACTGGACGGTGAACCCACACTTGCCGTCCACGAACAGGAGCTGGCTGACATCACGAGCCAGCTCACGGAGTTGGACCGCCGGGCGCAGGCAGGAACGAAATTCGCGGCCCAGCTGCGCCACCAGCACAAAGAGGCGGCCCAGGCTTCTTGCCGGGCGGCAGCGGTCCTGCGAGACTGCGAGACACAGATCCAGCGGCTGATGCCACTCCGCGCACAGTACGCCGACGATCTCCTCAAGCTCGGCATGCTCGGCGAGGCACAGCAGATTTTCGACCCCCTGCGCGTCACCACCTGCCCCGCCTGCCTGAACCGGCTGTCGACTCCCCCCAACGCCGACAACGGACGCTGCAGTCTCTGCCGCCACGAACTGACAGCAGCGGAAGGGACTTTGGTCCTGGGTGCTGCCGACGCTGGCAGCCAGGCCGGGGACAATCGGGTGGACGTCGCGGCCGAGACCCGGTCCACCAAGGCCCGCCTCAAGGAGATCACCACCTACATCGATGAGCTCGGCGCCTCGCTCGCCGCACTCAAACTCCGGGCGGAAGAGGCTTCCGTCCGGGAAGAGGAAGCCGCCTCCGCGCTGGACACCGCGACGTCGCCCTCCGTCTCACCGTTCCTCGCCGCCCGCGACGACCTCCACCGAAGGCGCGAACAGGTCCTGCGCCAACTCGAACAGGCCGAGAGCGTGATCAAACTCCGCGAAGGACTTGCCAAACGGGCCGACGTCGTGGAGCGCCACGAGATCCAGATCGCCCGTCTCCGCGAGGAGCTCGCACGACTCGGAGATGCCTCCCTCGACCGCGATCGGGTCATCGCCAAGATCAGCGGCCGATACGGCGAGCTCCTGCGAGCCTGGCGCTACCCCAAGGTCAGTATGCCCTTCATCAAGACCGACCTCACCCCCTTCGTACGCGGTGAGCCGTACCAGGAAGCCTCCTCCGGCGCCCGCACCCTGCTCACCCTGGCCTGGCAGCTGGCCGTCTTCGAAATCGCCGTCGAAGCAGGGGCAGCACACCCGGGATTCCTCATGATCGACAGCCCCCAGAAGAACCTCGGCCACGGCGGCACCCTTGATGCCGTGATCGCGGACGCCGTCGCCATCGACGACTTCTACCACCACCTCTCCCTCTGGCTCGCAGAGCGCGGTAGCCGAGCGCAGCTCATCGTCGCCGACAACAGCCCGCCACCGCTGGCGGAAAGCAGCGTGGTGGTGCGCTACAGCCGCAACGAGGACCGTCCACCGTACGGGCTGATCGAGGACGAAACCAGTGCGGATGAAGAGGCAAAAGTCGACGCGTGAAATGCCCTCCCAACCACCGGGCCTTACCTCGGTAGCAGGCTGACCAGGTGCTGAAGCGGGGGCTCGACTCTGACGTCAGTTCGACAGCCCCGTGTCGGTCAGCATCAGCGGCTGCCGAGGCTCGGACGGGTGGGCAGACCACGGCGCGGTAGAGGGCGGCGGAGGCGAGAACTGATGTCAGCTCCCAGATCGAGCACTGGTTGACATCCAACGTAGTTGGCCCAGGTCAACAGACTGCACACAACTAGCTTTGCCATCAAAGGACAGCGAGCAAAGTCCATCTCTTATGATCCCAGCACGTGGCCAGCGCATGTGCCACAGGTGGGCTGGGTGCCCGCCCCGCGCACCGGACCGAGCTGTGCAGCGACCAGCAGGCGGACACCAGGGCAGCGGGCAGGCAGTCCTTTGGGCCGTGCCATTGCAGCCGACCAGCCTGACACAAGCCGACAGCACCCACCCACTGGGCTGCTCCACACAGGTGACCTTCCCGTGCCCTAACGGCATCGTGCAGGGCACAGAGGCTCTACGGTGCGCGATCGTCTGGGCATGAGAGAACCGCGAACGACGCCCGAGCCGATCCGGCTGATGCTGCTCCACACCTTGATGGAAGTCCTGCAGAGCCTGCACGAAGTGGCCTCGAACAGTCGGACGGAGTCGCATGATTGGCGCCGGATGCCGGCCTACCGGCTCGGCGATGCGGCGGACCAGCTGAACCTCGCAGCCAATGTGCACGCCGCCTACATGCTGGAGACCGGCACTCCGGAGTCCGATGTCCGCTCCTACCTGCAACTGACGTATCAGAAGCAGCGGACCGTCGACTCGCCAGGGGCCCGGGAATACCTGGACGGCTTGCTCGGCCGTCCCGGCCCCCGAACTCCAATGAGCGCCGTTGCCCGCCTCGTTGATCAGGAGCCGGATCCGACTGCTCCCGATTTCTACGGCGACGTCGAGGCGGTGCTCTACGGGCTTCGCTACGCCCACTCGGATGACGACCCGGAGAGTAACTTCGGGTGGCTGCCGGAGTCGGTCGGTCGTAGGGCCCGGCGGATCGCGGAAGTTCTCTCTGAGGAGTACCAGCCCCAGAATGCCTGACCGCCACATACCGCCCGCCGCGGGGGCCAGCCGTCTCCGGACCTGAAGGCCCCGGCGACCTAACGGCGGCCAGCGAGCCGGCCGTCCAGCGTCCCGCCCGCCAGCGCGGCCAGCTGGTCCGGGTCCGCGAGTTCGGTCAGCCCGTGCACCGCGGCATCCATCCGGTCCGGGCTGTCCATCGTCGCCACCCACGTGACCATCTGCCCCTCCAACTCGGCGAAGTGCCCGACGTGGTGGACGCGACCCTGCTCGTACAGCTGCGCCACCGGCTCGGCCCGCAACCGCTTGCCGACCTTCGCGGTCACCTCCAACAGCATCGGCATCAGCACGCCGCGAGTCTTGCCCTCCCGCGCCAGCTGCTCCCACGCCTGCCGAACGATCTGCTTGGCCATCGCCCCGCCGTAGTTGCTCTCCACCACGATGGCGTCGGCCTGCAGATCGAGGGCGAGTTGGCACGCCCGCAGGCCCCATTCGTTGGGGCCGAGGGTGCCGGACTCGTCAGCGAGGACGTACAGGTGCTCGTCGAACCCTGCGGCCAAGCCAACGATCCCGGTCTCGTCGTTGACCTCGGAATCACCGCCCGACGGATCCACCGCGACGACGATCCTGGCCATCTCCAGGCCGCCGAACTGCACCGGCGTGACCCGGGCGGTGTCGATCCAGTCGCGCTTCCACACCCCGCCTTCCTGCGGCCTCGGCTTCTGCTGGAACAGGCTCCACCACACCCGCTCCCCGACCGAACGGCGGATCGCCGCAAGGGCCTTGCGGCCGTAGCGGGCAGGCCACAGCGGCTCGCCGACCTTCCGGCCGAGCGCGTCGTTCTCGCTGTCGGCGATGGCCGGCAGGTCGATGATGATCCAGTCGGAGGCTGTCTCCCCGGCAAGGATGCGGCCAGCGAGATCGTCTTCGTCCCAGCGCGTTTGGATGACGATGACGCTGCCGCCCGGCTCAATGCGGGTCAGGAGGACGGCCTGCCACCATTCCCACAACCGGCGCCTCATCGTGGGTGATTGGGCGTCCGCAGCGTCCTTGATCGGATCGTCGATGATCGCGAGATGAGCCCCTTTACCGGTGAGGCCACCGCCGACACCGGCCGCGAACAGGCCCCCCTCCCTCGACAAGATGTCGAACCGGTTCGCGGCCTTGCTGCCCGGGTGGAGGTGCAGGCCGAGCTGTTCGCCCCACGTGGTGATGGCGTCCCTGATCCACCGGCCGTGGTCGTCGGCCAGATCGGAGGAGTAGGAGGCGATCATCACCCGGTGGTCCGGGCGCTGGAGCAGGTACCACAGCGGCGCCCACCGCGCTGCCCGCCGGCTCTTGCCGTGCCGCGGCGGCATCGTCAGCAGCAGACGGATCGTTTCTCCTGCCGCGATCCTGCGGAACGCCTGGTCAATCAGGTCCAGATGGGCGGCCTGCATCTCCCGGCCATCGGTGAGCAGCGCGGCCAGCGATCCGGGCGAATGCCGCATCGCGATGTCCCGCTCCGCCTCGGCGAGTTGGTTCCGCAGTTTCGGCGACGCCCGCTCGGCGATCTCCCGGCGCCGGTCAGCGGGCAGCTGCCGGTACTGCTCGACCAAGCCCGCCTGCCCGCTCACTCCCGGCCTCCGGCGCCAGCCGGGTCGGTGATCGCGATCAGCGCCGCCAGCTCGTCGGCGGTGGTGTCAACCTCGATCGGCCCGCCGTCCTGGCCGGTGATCTCCACGCGCGGCGGCAGGCTGATTCCCCTCAGCCTGTCCTGGCGCTCCATGATGCGCAGGGCGCGGTCGATCGCCGGCAGCTCGCCATCGCGCACCGCCTTGCGGTACGCCACCATGAACAGCCGATCGAGGCGTGCCTCGTGAAGTGCCCGCAGCTCCTCGATGTCATCCTGCGACGCGGTGATCCGGTACTCCAGGGCCTGCGCCACATCCCGGTTCACCGAGCGGACAAGGGTCTCGTCATCCGGGCTGGGGCGGCCCCTGGAGTACAGCTCGTGGCCGTACCCGCACGGGTACGCGACCCGGTCGGTGTTGACAGTCGGGTCAGCGGCCAGCTTGCGGCCGACG
This sequence comes from Kitasatospora sp. NBC_01287, assembly GCF_026340565.1. Classification (NCBI taxonomy): domain Bacteria; kingdom Bacillati; phylum Actinomycetota; class Actinomycetes; order Kitasatosporales; family Streptomycetaceae; genus Kitasatospora; species Kitasatospora sp. NBC_01287. Next base: position 6,281,961 of record NZ_JAPEPB010000001.1, on the reverse strand, counting down.
GCAAGCGGGTCGGCGCCCGCGAGGCGCAGTTCGACGGCGTCGGCTCGCCGCCGGGCGATGGCGGCGCGCTGAGCCTTGGTCGGGCGAGGCATGGGCGCTGGTCCTTCGTGGTGCGCCCCCGCGCCACCACCCATGATCCCCTACGGGCGCGCGAGGCCCCCAAGGCGATCGGATACCAATCCCATGTGATGCAGGTCATGAGCTGGCCACCGGGAATAAGTACTGCCTCACTGGCGTTCTCACCACTCCCAGATCAGCCAGGTAGGTCCAAGAGGAGCCAGTTTTAGCTCTTGTTGCCGCTAAACGAGAAATAGGATAGGTTCACACCATGGAGGTGACGATGACGACGAACAGCCTGGAGCCTGGCGCCGAGCTGACCCGCAAGCAGATCCACGAGATCTTCGGCGGACGACGACAGGGCGCGATCTCACCCACCAGGAACAACGGCATCTTCGCCTTCCTCAACCCCCGGCGCGACAACAACTTCGACCCCAACCTGCTCGTCAACGGGCAGGACGGCGAAGGCGTCCTGCACCTGCTCGGCGAGGGCAACGAAGGCGACCAGCAGTTCACCCAGTCCAACAAGGCCCTCCTGGAGCACAAGCAAACCGGGCGCCCAGTCCACATCTTCGAGGCCAATCTCTCCCTGCTCGCCGGCGCGACCGCCGAGTATCACTACCGGTACATCGGCCGCTTCGAGATCGACGACACTAAGCCCTACTACCTGGTCGACTCCCCCGACATTCGCGGCCAGTCCCGGCGAGTGATCGTCTTTCGGCTGCACCCGCAGCCCGGGAGCCTCCAGCTCATGGGCGAGCTGTCCGACACAGCGCCCAGCTCCAAGACGGACGTCCGCCCCCGCCCTCTCCCACTGGAATCCGTAGACGCCGCCGCCAAGCGCGTGCGCCGCCCGAGCGCCACCGTCGCCCGGGAATCAACAACCCGGCGCGAGGCTGCCCTGACCGCAGGTTTCGCCGCCTACCTCAACAGCCTCGGCCACACCACGACACGCCTCCAGCTGACCAGCCCCGATGGCACCAGCACTGTCGCACCGGACCTGGTGGACGTCACCACCGGCACCATGTACGAGGTCAAGTCCTCCGCCTCCCGGGAAGCCGTCCGCTTCGCGATCGGCTACCTCTTCGACATGCGTCGACGTCCAGGCGCACCGGGCAATCTCGGGATGCTCCTGCCAGCCGATCCCTTGTCCGACCTGCGCGACCTATGCGCCGGACTCGGCATCGAGGTTGTCTGGCCCAACCCGGACGGCACCTTCACCTCGACCAAGAGCTGAGGCCAGGGGTTCCCGCCCCCGGCCTCAGTCAACTCTGGCCACCCGTAGGTTTCTCAGGCGCTGCGGGCCGGCCTGTTCACCGCCATTCCCATGAACAGGAGCACCCCCAGTATGTCCGACCACTCCCGGCTGCGGAAACCGCAGGCCGCCGGATGTTAGAGGCGACTCTCCCGCCCCCGTTTGTGCCCAGGCCAAGACCGGCCTGGGCGCCCGACCGATGCGCCGCGGCGCATCGACCTGCCGGCTGCGGGCCGGACGCCGTCAAATCACCGCCATCGGGGCGGAATCTCTCCACACTGGGGGCCTGAAGTGCACCATCTCCTGCAGCAGCTGTCCGACGAGGTCACCGTGAAGGTGCTCGTGTTCGCCCTGAGCGCCCTCGCCGACCTGATCCGGCAGGCCCGAGACCAGCGGTCGTCGAACCGGACAGGCCGGCAGCGGCCTGCCGACGAGCGGCCCTGGCTGGAGCAGCGCCCAGCCCGGCCCACGAAGGCGGCCCCGCGCCCGGGGCGGCTCCGGCACCGGGGCCGTGCCGGTGAACTGCACCGGGTGAAGACCCGCTTCACCCTCCGGGCGGCACAGCCCGCCCCGGTGGTCCCCGCACGGGCGCTCCCGGCACCGCGGCGCACGATCGAGCACAAGACCCGGCCGGGCAACCGGCGGTCCTGACCGCTACAAGGGGCTGATCGGCACCGGCCGGTCAGCCCCGCCAACCGGGCAGGGGCCGACAGGCAAGCCCGTCTGCCTCCCGGGGTCTCCGCGTCAGTGTGCAGATACACGCTCGCCGCATGGCCCCGGTTCGTTCCTTCGGGGCAACATGCCAACTCCCTAGTACCTGATGTGGTCCGGATCCCGGGGGCGGGCGGCAGCGCGCTTCTCCTCCGCTATCCGCTGTTGGTCCCTGTGCAGGGCGTCCGCGCGAGCCTCGGGAGTGACGCCCGCGCCCAGGGTAATCGCCGCTGTGCCAGTGACCGGGGTGAGGGAGTACCGGACGGGAGGACTGCTCGACCGTGTCGGCAGGTGCAAGCGAGCGACACCAGCCGGGAGTTCGGCACGCAGACCTCCGTGCCAGCGGATCCACAGCGCCGGGTGCCCACGAAGGGCCTCATCGCGCAGCTTGTCCACTGCGGTGCTGTCGTCCGTGCGGTCGATCTCCACTGCGACCGGCGGGCCGTCCTTGCGAACCAGGCGCAGATCCAGGTAGGCGGACCAGGGCGGCTCCCATGAGATGCGGCAGCCCCCGCGCCGCTCGCGCGGCGGGTCGATATAGCGCATCGGCGCCTCCCCCCTGGGCCTCCAGTCTGACGCGACCGCCCACTCCGCTACCGTGAGGGTGATGCGCCGGGTTGCCTGCGCGCCGGTCAGGCTGCTGAAGCCGAAGCGGGTCTCAGACAGGTACATGCGTAAGGCAGTGGCGAGGATCTCGGACTCGCCAGCCGCCGTCGGTTCGAGGACCATCCGCTGATTCTCCATCCGCACAGTGACAACGGACGGACATAGCTGCCCAGCAGCGGGAACGCGGCTACCCCGGCGCTGGTGACCCTGCGTTCCGCAGTTGATGGCGGGTTCGTGGCACGGATGAGAGCGTTGTTGCAGGTCACGTGCTTCCGTCCTGGTGGAACAGCCAGAATCGACTAGTAACACGTTTCGCCTGACTACTGCGTGTTGACCTGCAGTGATGCTGTTAAGGTCTGGAACCATGTACGTACGGGCGACCACGCGGAAGAACAAGGACGGCTCGACCGTGCGCTACCTCCAGCTGGCGCACAACGAGTGGGACGCCTCCACAGGCACCTCCCGCCCGCAGGTGCTGCACAGCTTCGGCCGAGAGGACCAGCTGGACCGCGCCGCCATCGAGCGTCTGGTCGCCTCGCTCGCCAAGCTCCTCGACCCGGCCGCCGCCCTGCGGGCCACCTCCGGCTCGGACCTGACGTTCCTGGCGTCGCGGCCGATGGGCGGCGCCCACGCCCTGAACGGCCTGTGGCACCGCATCGGCATCGACACCGTCATGAAGAAGCTCCTGAAGGGCCGCCGCCTGGACCCCGCCGCCGAGCGGGTGCTGTTCGCCCTGGTCGCCAACCGCGCGCTCGCCCCCAGCTCCAAACTCGCCGCCACCCGCTGGATCGAACACGACAGCCACATCCCCGGACTGCCCTCCACCAGCGACGACGCCTGCTACCGGGCGATGGACTGGCTCCTGAAGATCGAGGACAAGCTCGCCGAAGAGGTCTACTGGCAGGTCGCGGACCTGCTCAACCTCGAAGTCGACCTACTGTTCTTCGACACCACCAGCACCTACTTCGAGACCGGCGAACCCGACACCCCCGTCGCCCGCGACGACCACGGCCGCCGCCTCGACCAACACCTGGACCAGGAAACGGAGTCGGACGAAAGCGCAGACGAGGGCAACGAGAAGTCGTTCCGCGCGTACGGGAAGAGCAAGGACCACCGCCCGGACCTGCCGCAGGTCGTCATCGGCATGGCCGTCACCCGCACCGGCATCCCGATCCGCGTCTGGAGCTGGCCGGGGAACACCGGCGACCAGGCCCTGATCCGCCAGGTCCGCGAAGACCTGCGCGAGTGGAAGCTGACCCGGGTCGTGTGGGTCGCGGACCGCGGTTTCGCCTCCGAGGCCAACCGCCGCTTCCTGCAGCGCGCCGGCGGCCACTACATCCTCGGCGAGAAGATCCGCTCCGGCTCGCCCGCCGCCCAGGCCGCCCTGTCCCGCCAGGGACGCTACGCGCACGTCACCGACAAAATGCAGGTCAAGCAGGTCCAACTCCCCGACACCGCCGACCGGTTCGTGATCTGCCACAACCCCGACCAGGCCAAGCGCGACGCCGCGATCCGCGCCGACCTGCTCGCCCAGCTCGAGGAGGCGATCAAGGGCTCCGACAAGCTCAAGCCGCTCAAGCGCGCCGAACTGCGCGGGAAGCTGTCCACCAAGCCCGGCCTGCACCGCTTCCTTCGCACCACCCCCGGCGGGCTGCTGCGGATCGACAAGGCCGCGATCAAGGCCGAGGAACGCCTGGACGGCAAGTTCCTCCTGCGGTGCAGTGACCCGCACCTGTCCGCCGAGGACATCGCGACCGGCTACAAGCAGTTGCTGGAAGTCGAGCGCGGATGGCGCGACATGAAGACGATCATCGATCTGCGGCCCGTCTACCACCGCAAGGAAGACCGGATACGCGCCCATGTCCTGCTCTGCTGGCTGGCGTTGCTGCTGATCCGCATCGCCGAGACCACCTGCGACGACACCTGGCTGAACCTGCGCGAGGAACTCGAACGCATCCACGTCGGCACCTTCTCCGGCCCCGCCGGGACCTTCCGCCAGCGCACCGAGACCAGCCCCGCCCAGCGCGCCATCCTCGCCAAGCTCGGCGTCACCGAGCCCAAGCGCATCATCACCCTGGAACCCGGCACACCCGCCTGACCAGCACCAACACCCCCGCCTAGACACACGCCGCCCCGGCGTGCGATCACGCATATCCGCAGGTCAACCCACATATTCGTGGACTAGAACGACACCTCAGCTGCGGAACTCAGGGTGACGCAGGCAGCTTGGCGGGACCGTCTTCGGTCGGTAGCCCTGCGGTCAGCGCGTTGATCAGGTCTGACTGCTGAACGACGGCAGCGCGCGGCCTTCACGGTCACAGCCCCAGCAGGCCACCGAGCAGCTCACCGATCAGCCGGGCCACGATCCTGGCTGTGCCCGGAACCCAACCGCTGCGCGTCCTCGAGCGCCGCATCGGTGACGGCACTGGGTGACGGAGTCGGGGCCGACCCGTTCGACGGACTGTGCGACTGCGCGCCATGGCCTTCACCGTGTTCCTTCCGCTGGGTCCGCCCCGGCGGCGGCACCTGGCAGGACTGTGCACTCAGCGCACGGCAGCGACGGGAAATCCACTGCCGCCTGTGGAAAAACCCGGCCCTGTGGAAAACGGCGCTCACCCGTTTGCCGAGCTGCGATTCAGCCGACGGCGACCGAGGGCCTGACCTGCCTCAGGATGTCCTCCGCACCGCGGTCCAGCAGCTCCGCCGCCACTCGGCGGCCCAGATGCTCCGGCTGTCCTACCGGGCCCGTCACCGTCGCGGTGATCTGCCGGGAGCCGTCCAGCGTGGTCACCTGCCCGAGCAGCGTCAGCACCCCGGTGCCGGGCGTGGTGGCCCAGGCCCCTACCGGCACCGAGCAGCCACCGTGCAGCTCGGCGAGCATCGCCCGCTCGGCTCGCACCTGCGCCCAGGTGTCAGCGCAGCCGGTGCCGGCCAGCAGGTCCCGGATCTCGGTGTGCTCCTCCCTGATCTGGATGCCGAGCGCGCCTTGCCCAGCGGACGGTGGGAACGCCTCCAGCGGCAGCAACTGGCTGATCGCGTCGTCCAGGTCGAGCCGCCGCAGCCCTGCGGCGGCCAACAGCACCGCGTCCAGGGTGCCGCCCCTGGCCTTGGCCTTGGCCAGGCGCGGCGGCACGTTGCCCCGGATCGGAACGGGCGTCAGGTCTGGTCGCACTGCGAGGAGCTGGGCGATCCTGCGCGCTGCTCCGGTGCCGACCGTCGCCCCCTCGGGTAGGTCGGCGAGTGTGCTGCCGCAGAGCGCGTCGCTGACGTCCTCCCGCGCCGGCGGGGCGAGCAGCACGAGGCCAGGCGGGTTGGCTGTCGGCAGGTCTTTCAGGGAGTGGACGACGAGGTCGACGTCACCGGCCAGTAGCGCCGTCTCCTGGTTGGTGGAGAACGCCGACCCGCCCGACCTCTGCGACACGGACGCCAGCGCCGATCGGCGGTCCTTGTCGCCGCCCTCCAGCAGCGGCCGGTGCACGAACCTCACTTCGGGTTCTTCTCGCGCATCGGTGCCGGGAAGAGCCGGACCTGCTTCACCGCCAGCGCCGACGCCCGCGACCCGACCTTGAACACGACCATCGCCAACTCCGCACCGTGGACAGCAGATAGACAAGGTTACGCCTGGCGTGCACGTCGTTTTCCAGACAAGGTGTCGGCACCAGCAACGGCCAAGGGCGCGCCGGCGACCGGCGGGCCGGACCGGCGGGGTCGGTCACCCTTGCTCGTGGTGCCGCGGGTAGCCGGTGCTCTCGTGCACCACCTCGGGGTCGATACCGAGCGCGTCCGCGACCTGCTGAAGCGGCAAGCCCTGCCGCAGCGCCACCGCCAGCAGCTCGTGGATCGCCTGCCCCGCGACCTGGCTAACCCGGGCCGCAGCTCGCAGCCCCTCCAGGGGAGTTACCTCAGCGAACGGCAGGTTGTGCAGGAAGTCCCCGAACTGACCGAGGAGTTCTCGCCCGATCCGCTCGCTGGCCGGTTCCTCGCCCAGTGCGCACAGAGGCAGCATGTGGTCGGTACGCCAGATCTCCTCAGCCCGGACCTGCCCGTCCGGCAGGGCCGGGCAGTCCACTACTGCACGCCAGCCACAGTTGCACCTCGCGCGGACCGCCACCACGCCGGCGACCGGGAACTGGCCGGTGGCCTCGACCCCGCCGGGTAGCACCCCGACCGCCGAGCCGATGTGCCGGTCCAGCCCGGCCGGGGCACCCTCGACCTTCCACCACATGCTGCTGCCCCGTCCCGGGTATCGTGGCGGCCCGCGAGGAGCACAGCCGCTCACCGAGTCAACGGACAATCGAGGCAGTGGGTCACGGCGCCGTCGCCGACTGCCGGGGACGAGCGCACCGTTGAGCGCCTGCCCAGTGCGCGGCGGTCTGGCCAGAGCAGCGACCGGAGCTGGTGGCCCATCAGCTATCGTGTCGCCATGACGCCGATCGAGCTGGAGCGCATCACCGCCCACTCGTACGCAGGCGCGCCGATCGGGCTGGACGCGCAACCGGTGTTCGTATCGGCCTTGACTGCCATTCAGGCCCGGGAGACCGCCGAGCGAAACCGGACAGCCGAAGAACTCCGCGGGTTGAAGATCGTGTCGACCCGGAACTTGTGGGCTGCGGAAAGGCCGCCGGTACGGGAGATGCCCCCGCGTGGCATCGTCTGGCTCTCGCAGGGCTCCGGCAAGAGCATGACCGTCGCGTGGCTGGCCAGTGCGGTACATCGCATCCACGACCTGGTGATAGCCGATGGGTCTCATCGAGCACTCAGCTTCACCACATTGCTGGACACTGCCCGCGCCCGGCGCGGAGACGGTCGGGCGAACCTGTGGCACGGCCTCCAAGAAGCCGTCCTGGACAACAGTTCTCCGGACGCCGCCGGCTCTCCCGACCCGGAAGCCTGGGGCCTGGCTGCTTGGAAGTATTCCAGCGGTCTGGCGAGACTCCACTCCAGCTTCGAGCTTGCCGCCGAGTTGGCTGCCCGATATTCCTGGCCCCCAGATGCCTCGCCTTCCCGGCCAACGGGAACTGAGGATCTGCCACAGCCGCTGGCCATCGCCTGCGGCATCACCCGACTGCAAGCACCCCTGATCCCCAGAGCACCCGGGCGTCCCGGCGCGGCCGGACGCTTCGGGGTGGGCGTCCACGGGCTGAGTCTCGGCCTGGCTGCCTGATGAACCACACCCTCCCGGTTCTTCAACTGAGAGGTGAGCAATGCGTCATGTCCTGGAATCGCCGTGGTCCGAGGAGGTCACGGTGAAGGCGTTCGGGTTCGGCTTGAGCGTGCTGCTGGAGCTGCTGCTCCAGGTGGTGGTCCAGAAGTCCCGGAAGCGGAAGGCTCCGAAGGGGCGGCCCGCCTCGCGGCGGCAGTTCTCACGGAAGTCGCCGCGCCGCGTGGGCGAGCTGCGCCGGGTGAACGGCCGCCGGGACCGCCGGGCGGTTCCTGCCCAGGCGGGGCCGGTGAGCCGTCAGCGGGCGGGACGTCCGGTGCGCCCCGGTGTGCGCGGTTCGCGTCCGGGGAACCGCGCTTCGTAGGCGGTTGAGGGGGCCGACGCCAACGCGTCGGCCCCATGCCCTTCCACTCCAGGCGGTCGGTGCAGGCCAAGACTTGGCGGTTCTCCAGACGCTTCAATGTGTCTCACGGCCCGCCTCCAGATGCCGCTGCCAAATCCCCCGGTTTCTGCGATCATCTGTCAATGGTCGATAGCAGGGATCGTTCGGCGCTGCGCACACTGGTCGGTGAAGCTGTCGCACGTCTTACCGACCTGACACATCCCGCACTAAACCCGGCGTTCAAGCAACTGGGCATGCCACCGATCCCTGCAGACTCCGGGACCAAGCGCGAACGGGTCAACCTGAGCCTCCATCAGGTGCTCGACGCTGAGCTGCCCCAGGTAACTCGACGCATCTTGGAGCAGCACGACATCTACGTGAGCCCAGAGACTCGCCATCAGCTCGAAGACCTGCTCTGGGAAGATGACACGCCGCCCGAGATACCCAAGAAGGTCCGCCGTGAGCTGGCGCGGGCCCTCGACCTTTCGGAGCTGTCTCAGCACCATGACCGCTTCCTGCAGCTGCTCAACCGCTTCTGGATACTCGCAGAGTCAGGCATCTCATTCGAGCAGCTCGAGGGTCTGCTGCTGAACGGAATGCGGATGGCGACACTCAGAGACCGCATCGAGCAGCACGTCTTCCACCATCCCGAGGATTGGTCAGCGGAGGACCTTTTCGAGAACCTCGGGGCGTTCGAGGCCGGGGACGCCAGGTTTGCCCGTTTCCTGGAGGGACTGGTGTCAGCGGATGTGCTCCTTGACGAGCAGCTCCAGGTAGCGACCGTCAGCACAATCAACGGTCATCTCCGTACTGCCGGGGTCGAGCTGAGACTGACTGGCGATGACGGCGGCTATCCCCTGTTCACCGTCGTGTCGACGCGGCTGCACGGCACCCGGCGACCGAAAAACATCATCTTTGCCTCCCTCACCAAACCGGACATCCGCTTCCGGTCCTCAGTGGACAACGACATCGAGATCGTCGGGGGGCACTCGGACGACACCCTCATCTTTGACCGAGAGATCCCCACTATGGGCCTGCGGTGGGGTGATCTGCATGCCTGGTGGCAGGAGACCCGCGAGATCAGCAGTGAGATCGACACCAGGGGGGACCTCTACCAACGACTCTTCAAGAGCCTGCCGGGCAACTCGGAGGGCCAGAAGAACCTCTTCATTGCTTACCACCAGATTCTCGGACCTTCCATCGACGATCTAGCCCTCCTGCCTGAAGTGTGGCTGCACTGGGACCATAAGACCGTTCGAGAGCGCGGACCTGAGGCGTTGCTGCGTTCCCGTATGGATTTCCTCCTACTGCTGCCTCATGGACAGCGCGTGGTCTTGGAAGTCGATGGATCGCAGCACTACACGCGCGACCATGGCCGCACTCCGGACACGGCCAAGTACTCGGAGATGGTCGCCGCCGACCGAGACCTCAAACTCAGGGGATACGAGGTGTTCCGCTTCGGCCACGACGAGCTGAAGAACCTTGATGCGGCCCAGAACCTTCTGCGGAAATTCATCCCGGACATGTTCCGTCGCTTCAGGGTTAGCAACTGACGCCTCGACCTGACGCAGGATCCTCCGCAACTGAGTTACGGATCGATGAGGCTGACGCTGCTCACACTCGGGGTGGGCCTTCCGTGGCGCGGCCGGGACAGGCTTGGGCCGGCGACTCGAACGAAGCGACCAAGCCACGAACCGCGCCCCCGCCGGCGTTAATTCCCCCGAAAGAGTGGAGAGCGGCCTGTCGGGTTGCGGCCCGCTGTCCTGCTCCGCCAAGGTGTCCACAGGTCTCAGCGGGAGATCCATCCGTCCCCACCGAATCCGACCATCATTCGGTGAACTTGCGGCGGACCAAGCCGGCTCGGCAACCCGCTGCTTCATTCACAAGCAGGTGCGCTGGCACGCTCTTCGAGTTGTCGTGCGCCGAGGTCGGCGGCAGCACTGGAAGGGCTCTGTCATGCCGTCTCGCGCGAACCAGCGTCGCCTTCAGATCTACACGGGCGACTCCCACTGGTACGTCTCAAGGACCGACGCCACACGCACGGCGGGTATCCCCGCGGCTGGCGACGGTCAGGCTCTCATCGAGCACCTCTTCCTCTCCAAGTTCAACGGCGGTTTCGCCTACGCGCCTCACCCTGTCGCGATCCGGTCCTGCCGAGTCGTCGGTGACCACGTCGAAGTCAGGCTCGACGAGAGCGGCTTCATCTCCGAGTATCACTACGACATCGCCGAACACGCGATCTGCGCTCTCCTGCCGTTCCAGGCGGAGGACGGCGAACTCGGTGGCGTCTACGGCTTCCGGCTCAGCCACTTCGATACCCGCGGCCTCCATCTCCGGCTGCTCCAGGCACCCGATGCGCGCCTCACGCTCGTCGGGCCGCCGCCCAGCCGGTGGAGGCGGCTCCTTGCCGAGCGCAAGCACGATCTCGTCACCGCCGGCGCCATCCCGCTGTGGACCCTGTCGGTGTTCGGCAGAGCCGAGCAAGTCCACCAGGCCAGGCACGGGGCCTACGAGGGCGAGGAGGCCGAGATGCGTTGGCTCACCTCCGACGTCCTGCGTCGCATCGGGCTGTGGCACACCACCTCCACCGCCTTCTGCACTCGGTACTGGCAGCACGGTGACCAGACCATGATCTGGGAGCTACGTCACCTCTACGGTGTCCGTCCGGCCCACGACGACTTCGCGGCCCTGCTCAGGGATCCGGTCTGGGGCCCTCCCCTGAGCATCTGGAAGTACCACTGCGACTGCCACCACCGCCGCCCCGACCCAGGAGGCCGCCCGCACCCCGACTATGAGCGCCAGTGCACCTTCCACTTCCATCACTCCGACCAACCCGGCGTCCTCCAGATCCGCTTCCGCACCAACGCTCCCAGCGACGACGAGCCGGAGGTCCGCCAGGAGCTGCAGGCCGCCCAAGCCGATTCGGTCTGGCTGAGTCGAGTGCTGCCGCAGCGCAAGCTCGTCGCCGCCCCGGGCACCAGGTGATCGCTGGGGACCGACGCTGGGCCAATGCACTCCGAGCCGTCCAGACGGGGGGCCCGGTAGAACCGCCGACCCGCTCCTCATGGCGCCTCTTGCTCGCGGGCCCACTCCGGCGGGACGTTCGATCGCAGGTATTGCACTGCGCACGGCGCGAGCGCCCAGTAGTCACGTCTGCCCCACACCGGAGCGATCGCGGCCATCATCAAGGGCAGCAGCCGCAACTCCTGCTTGCTGGCTGCTACTTCGCTGAGGTCTCGGTGGGTTATGAGGAGGATCCCGAGTCCTGTCGGCTGGGCGACGGTGCGGGCCCAGAACAGCGGCCAGGTGTTCTCGTCACGGAGGACCCGGCCATGGTCGAGCGGGACGTCGTTGCGGCGATGAATGTGGGCGGCAATCAGGTGCCGTGCGCGGCGGGCAGAGCGCCGGCCACCGTCCTCGATCACTTCCGCAACGACGTCTCCGCCTGGGTACCGGGCCGTTGCGCCGCGCAGCATGGGACCACCGTATAGCTGGATGGCCAGCTCTTGGCCTCGATTCGAGGGCTTCTCTCCTCCCGGAGCGAGCGGCCACCAGACGGCGGGACGCTGCTGGCGCGGCCCGGTCCCATGGTGGGGGCCGGGCCGTTTGCTCAGAGCAGCGGGTCTTGGTCGTAGCGGGGCCCGCTACTGGGAGTGGGCCCCTGCATGTGGCGGACGCCGTGGACAGCGCGGAGGTGATGGGCGAACCACCAGTTCCGGCAGGTGTTGAAGGCGCGGTCGCCGGCGTTGGGGTCGTCGGGTGGGATGTGCCTGCCATCGAACTCGATGGGTTTGACTCCGTCGAGTTCGACGGCGAGTCCGTGGACCTGGAGTTGCTGGCGGTGGCCGGGGGCCTCGACCAGGGCGAGGTGGGGGTTGTTCTCCCAGCGGTAGGGGGTGGTGACGCCGCACAGGTACCAGGCGATGGCTCGGGAGAACTCGTTGAGGTGGACGTCGGCGTGCTGGGTGTCTGGTTTGACGAGGCGGCTGTATCGGCCATGGAGGGATCGTGCGCAGTGCTGGGAGAGGTCGATTCCTGTGACGTATTTGAGCCACAGGAAGTGGTACCTCTGCTCTCCCACCACCGTGATGGTGATTCTCGGCAACTCGGCTTCCTGTCTTGCTAGTTGAATATCACTCCTAGGTATATTCTATACTCATAGAGGAGTATTCCCTAATCGCTGTCCCGCTGCGCGCACGCCCGCATCAGCGCCTCCACCAGCGGCCTGTGCCGGTTGTGCCGGTACTCGCCGGGGTACTCCATGTTGAACTCGGTCTCCAGGGCCGCGCGGCGCTCCTCCTCCGGCAGTGGCCTCGGCTTGCGGCACACCGCGTAGATGTTCCCGCCGTTCGGGTTGCCCCGGGTCTCGACCTCACCGAAGTACCGTTCCATCAGCGCCCGCAGGGAATCCGGGTCGTGGAACCGCTGCATCGTCCACACGCCCTTGCGGAACGTCGCGGTGAAGCCGTCCTCGTCCAGGAACTCGATGCTGCGCCGGTAGCGGCCGTTGTTGCGGGCCTTCTTCCCACTCATCCGCCGCTCGACCGAGCCGAGGGAACGCGTGCCCGTGTAGAAGGTGCCGCCCTTGGCGAGCAGCGAATTGCAGGCGATCACGACGGCTTGCTCGAACTCCAGGCTGGTGACGGAGTTCAGCACCGAGTCCAGCACGACGACGTCGTACAGGCCGTGCGCCGGCACGTCCCGCTGGAGGTCGCGGATGTGGGAGACGGTCGCCGCGACGTCGAGCGCGTTCTCCTTCCCGCTCGCCTTGACGTGCGGCTCGTACCAGTGCGCGTCCCAACCCTGCGACTTGATCCGCTTGACGTAGGCCAGCTCGCCGGCTCCGAAGTCCATGACCCGCTGGCCGGGGCGCAGCTCGGGCAGCACGTGCTGCTCGTAGGTGGTGGACTTGTTCGAGTCGCCCTCGTCACCGCCGAGCCTATGCATCTGGCACCAGTGCTGCGAGTACGCTTTGATGCCGAGCTGGGTGTAGTCGTAGACGCCGTACTCGCCGTCGAGCCACACCGCGAGTTCATCGGCCTCTTGCACGGACAGGCGGTAGCACAGCAGCGGCAGCTTGAGGTCGGCGACGACCACCGCGTAGTCGTTGTTGAGGATGACCCGGCCGCCGCTGTCGGCGACGACCGAGCCCCACGTGCCGTAGCGGGTGACCAGGCGCCGGATCTCGGCCTGGATGGCCGGGTTGGAGCGGGACACTGCGGTGACGTCCTCGGGCTCGATCCACTCCCAGCCGTGGGCGTCGGGGCCGGACGCGGGCACCCGCACCTTCGACCCGTCGGTCTCCACCGAGTTGTGGAGGAGGTTGAACTGCACCTCGTCCTGGGTGGAGACGTGGCCGTCGAGGAGGATCGCTGGAGCGTGGGTCTGGCCGATGGCCTTCAACGACTTGGTTCGCTGGTGGCCGGCGACGAGGACGTGGTTGCCGTTGACGATGACGGGCTTCACGCAGCCGAACAGGGCCAACGACCGCTGGAGCCGGTCGAACGCGTCCTCGGACAAGCGGCGGGGGTTGTAGGGGGCGGGCTTGAGCTGGGCGATGGGGTAGGACTCGATGAATTCAGGCATCGGCCGGCTCCTGCTGCGCCTCGTGCTGGTCGAGGAGGTAGTGCGCGAAGCCGGTGTCCGTGCCGCGGGCGTCGTAGAACGCTCCGTGGACGTTGTTCAGCCGCTCGACTTCGTCCTTGGTGATCTGCACGCGGGTGGTTCCCCACTGCACGAAACCCCACTGCAGGTGCTCGTCGGCGGTCTTGTCGCCCTCGCGGTCGGTCGTCTCGGCAGCAAGCTGGGACGGCAGCTCGATCGAGTCCAGGAGATCGTCTACGGCGTCCTGGTCATAGCCGGTGCCGTCCAGGTCCGGCAGACCGGACAGGATGTCGGCCAGCAGCTCGCTGTCGTATCCGGCGAGGTCCGAGGTGCGGTTGTCGACGACGACGATGCGGGCAGCATCGTCGTCGTCCACGTCGACCCAGGAGACGGCGATCTGGTCCCAGCCGCGCTGGACCGCGGCGTCCCAGGTGTGGTTGCCGGCCAGGATCTCGTGGGGGCGGCCGGTCAGCGTGCCCCGGTTGACGACGACGGGCTTGAACTGGCCGTTCCACTTCAAGGACTCGGCGACAGCGTTCACGTCACCGCGACGCGGGTTGCGGTGGTACCGGTTCAGGTCGCCGATCGGGACGGCGAGGGGCAGCAGGGAGTCAACGATCCGGTCGATCGGTTCACGGGTGCGCACGGAGCAGGTCCTTCGTAGGCCGATTCCCCGCGCCCCACGCGGAAGACAGCCTAGTCGATCAGGCGTTCAGGACTGCCTGGCGAGGCGGCACGGTGCTCACCGCCTGCGTGGGGCCGGTCGTTGCCCGTCGGCTGCCAGGTGTTAGTGGTGCGGAGCGCCTTGATGATCTGGGCTCGGTGGCGCGCCTCGGTGCCCCGCAGTGCGAGCCAGAGCATGACGGCGTCGCTCGCGGATCGGCAGAGCCGAAGGAGCAGCAGGGTAAGGGCCGGATCGGCGAGGTAGCGAAGCACGCGGTCTCTCCTGGCAGTTGTGCGGATCTACGCCTCAAGAGGACCGCGTCCGGGGCCTGTCCGGACAGCCACGTGAACACGCTCCGGTCTCTGCCCGGACGGTGCCGGACAACGCCGGACAGCTAGGTGCCAGTTCCGTAGGCTGTCCTGCCTACCGCGCTCGTTCTGGAGGCTCGATGTCCCTGGCGGATCTCACCGCGCACCTGTCCTCGCTCAGGACTGCATCCGGCTCTCCGACGTTCCGGCAGATGCAGTCACTGACGAACCTCGGCAAGACGACGATTCATGAAGCGTTCGCCGGGAAGCGGCTGCCGACCTGGCCTGTGACACGGGACATTGTCAGGGCTCTCGGCGGGGACGAGAAAGACACACAACGCGTTTGGGCCATTGCCGCTGCGCCGCCTCGTGCTCGAACTGATATCCCGCCGTGGCTGACTGACGTCTTCCACGACGTCCCGGCGCTCGCCGGTCAGCGTGGCTTGGAGCACGCGTGCGCGGTGGCCTCGACGGACCCTCGGGCTGCGGTGGCCGCCGGCTGGGAGGTGGTGCGGCTGTCCGCGCTGCAGCTCTCCCATCGGTTCTACAACGTTCTGCCGGGGAACTGGTCGTCCAACATCGTGGCCACGTTCGAGCGGGCCGAGGCGGATGGGCTGCTGCCGGGCGGGTCCGCGTCGACGGCGCAGTCCTTGCACCGGGTTCACGTCGAGCAGGGCATCAGGCCGGATGACCCGGTGCCGGTCGCTGTTGCTCTGCAGATGGTCGTCTTGGCGCACAGGCTGGCTTGGGTGGCCAGGGACGTGGTCGCCCAGCCGGCGGAGCTGGGCGACCGCCCAGATGCTGCTGACGGCGTGGAAAGCAGCCTCGGGTAGCTCGGACGCTTCAGCGAACGGGGTCTGGGGCGGGCAGCCCCGCCGGACGGCGGGTCCGGTCGGGCGGCTACGTGGTCATGGGGCGCCGGGCGGGGTGAGCGGCCGGGGGGCAACCTGGCGGTCGGCGCGCTGGGACAGCGCCCGGGTCAAGGAGTTCCGCAGGCACGGCCCGCCCCACACGGTCGCCGGCCCGGGTCAGCCTGCGGAGCCGGAAGGTCGTGCCCAGTGATGTGATCGACGGTCAGGGCCCGTTCGTTGGCGTGCGTGTCCCGCAGGCTGGTCAGGTCGGCGCCGTGCTGTGCGCCGAGGTTGATGCCGACTGCGAGGAGCGCCGCGTCGCGGGTGTCGTACGTACCGGGCAGCCAGGTCGTGCGGTCGCTGGTGGAGATACACCAGCCGATGGTGGGCTCGTGGTCGGCGGGCGGGTGAAGGGTGTAGGGGCCGATCGTCTCGGGGTCGTTCATGCAGGTCACCTGTCAGGTCAGGGGCGGCGCCGGGGCGCCGCGGGTATGGATGTGCCCGGCCGGATGACGGGTCCGGCCGGGCACGTTCGGGGGCGGTTCTACTCGCCGCGGTCTTCGTCTCGGGCCTGCTGCGGGGTGATGTCGCCCGCGCACAGGCGGGCGGCGAGCTGCGCGCGGGTGTGGAGGTCGCTGTAGCCGGAGGCGAGGAGTTGGGCGGCGGCGGTGAGTCGCGCTTCGGCGTTCTCGGCCCGTTCCCACAATCGGTCGAGTTCGGGGTCGGTGATGTTGCTGGCGGTCGGCCGTGGTGGCGCTGCCTGGTCGTTCACATGGGGCTCCGTTCCGCGAAGGTCGAGTAGACGGTATCCGGCGCGGCGGGGGCGGCCGATTGCCGTGGTCGCGGTCGGGTGGAGCGAGGTCAGGAGTACGTCGCGGCGCCGGGCCGGGCCTGGGCCAAGGGTTTCAACGCTCGCCCGGTTGCCGGTGACGGACAGCACCCGGATGCGGCGCTGCCTGTCGCCGGGGGGGCACGCCTCGTAGACCTGTCGGGCTCGAACGTGGCCGGTCACCGGTTGTTGCAGCGGCACAGGCCGGAGGACGGGTAGCACCAGGAGTCGCACGCCTTGCACCAGACGGCACCGGGGACGGGTGGGGTGCGGTCGGGCTCGGTGGTGGGGTTCACGTGGTGGTCCTCTGGCGGTGGATGTTGAGCGCGAGAAGGAGCTGCGCTCGGTGTTTGGCGGCGTCCGGGTCTGGCCTGCTCGCGCTGTGGCGGCGGTGGCGTGGCGCGGGTGGCTTGAGTGGGGCGGGGCGGTTCTGTTCGGCGAAGATCGCGCGCAGTGGCCCGTACCGCTCGTGCATGAGGCGGTCGTACAGGTCGGGGTCGGCTGTGGCCGGGGCCTGGTACTCGCTGATGGTGTTTCTCCCTGGGGGTGTGCGCAGGCCCGCCCAGCTCGGAAGGGGTGGGCGGGCCTTGTCGTGGGCTTGGCTCCTGGCCTGCTCATGGGAGTGGCCCGGTCCTGGCGGGTAGGGCGCGGGGGAGGTGCCGCCCGTCAGGACCGTGGAGGTGGGGCTGTCACGGCGCTGCCGCTGGCGGAGGTGACCTATGGGGAGGGGGAACCTCCGCCAGCAACAAGCAGACCGTATCACTTATCTATCCCCATACAAGTGGTGGTTCGAGGTCACCGAACAACTCCTCACTGGTGCATCCCTCGAAGGGGGTGGTGCCGAAGGCGTCCTCGTCCGGGTCGGCACCGGGCGGGTCGAACAGGGAGTCCTGGCGGCCGTTGCCTTGTCCGTACCAGGCGCTGGCGGGCATGTGCCGCCAGTCGGGCCGGGGCATGTCTTCTCCTCGTCGGGCTTGCCTGGCAGCCCCGGACTGGGGCTGCCGGCGGCGGGTCAGGCTGCGGCGAGCTCGGCGAGCTCAGGGGTCTCAGTGTCCTCCTGCTGCGCAGCACCCTCGGCTGTGGCCTGGGTGTCGCCATCCTGGGCGGAGGTGATGATCTCGGCGAGCTCGGCGTCGATCGGGTCCCGCTCGTCGTCCTCGTCGTCGAGGCTGGGCTGCACGGCCGTGTTCGCGACCACGATCTCCTTCGCGTCAGCGAACGCCTTGGCCTGCCGCACCTGGAACTTGGCGTCCTGGATGGCCTTGGCGACGCGCTCCAGCTGGTCGAGGCGGGCGCCGAGCTGGCCACCGAGGGCTGCGGCCAGCTCCTCCACGGGGGTGCGGGCCAGCT
Organism: Kitasatospora sp. NBC_01287; assembly: GCF_026340565.1. NCBI lineage: Bacteria > Bacillati > Actinomycetota > Actinomycetes > Kitasatosporales > Streptomycetaceae > Kitasatospora > Kitasatospora sp. NBC_01287. The sequence goes on along the minus strand of NZ_JAPEPB010000001.1, from coordinate 6,264,183 downwards.
CCTCCAGGAGGGCGCGGGTGCGCTCGATCTGGTCGAGGCTGTTGCGGGTCGCCCTCTGGGCGGCGATGCGCTCCTTCTTCTCGTCGTCGCTCAGCTCCTCGATGTCGAACATGGACGGCTGGTTCTGCTGCTCGCGGACCTGGTGGGCGAAGTGCAGCAGGTCGTTCTCCGAGAGCCCCTCGGCTGCCCACTTCTTGAGGACGTCGAGCTGGTTCTTCGGCGTCAGCTCCGAGATGCGGTGCGCGGCGCCGGTCCCGATGTTGCCGAGGGTGACGCGCTCCTGGACCTCGGGGATCAGCCGGAGCAGGTCCATGCGCATCTTGACGTAGCGGGGGGACTTGCCGAACGCCTTGGCGACGTCCTCGACGGTGAGCGGGGTGCCGTCCTCGCGGGTGTCCTCGGCGAGGATGCGCCGGTAGCCGCGCCCCTCCTCGAGCGCCGTCATGTCGTGACGGTTGACGTTCTCGGCCATCGCCCGGCGGAACGCAGCGATGTCGCTGGGGAGGTCGACGATCTCGACCTTGATGGTGGTGTGGCCGGCCATCTCGGCGGCGCGGTAGCGGCGCTCGCCCATGACGATCTCGTAGTCGCCGTCGGGGCGCTTGCGGACCTCGATGGCGTTCATCAGGCCGTGCTGGACGATGGAGTCGCGAAGTTCGATGAGCTTCTCGGGGTCGAAGTACTCGCGCGGCTGGTTGGGGTTCGGGTGAACCTTCGCCATCTTCAGGGTCTTGGCCATGATCGGTGCTCCTTGTGGTTTCGGTTTCCGGGGGGCTTCCCCCCTTCCTTATGAGTAAATTCTATACTCGGATGGATGGTGGGTCAACATTGGGGCGTCCTTTTTCCAATGCCTAATCAGGGATTCCGCAGCGTGCACAAGCCGGTGCTTATGCGTCTCTTATGAAGAGAAACACCGGCCCGGCTGCGAACGCGAGAGAAGCCAGCAAGTCACGGTCACCCCACGCCCCTCAGGGGAGGATGGGGCGACAACGAATGTTGACTCCCCACCCTCGGGGTATTCGAAAGCGTTGCAGTCAACACCGTGTGCCGACTATCCGGCGGGGACTGCCGCGCCGTCCGACTCGACCTACGCGGGAAGACTCCCGGTGGACCGGGCATCCGATGGGCACGCCGCCGGCTCCGGCTCAGCCCCTACGCCGAACAGGGCGACAGCGGCGAGAGCGACCACGTCCCCGGAGAGCGGGCTGCCACCACCGGGCTGCCGCTCGACACCGGCGCGCCGCATCTCCGCGAGCGCCCGAAGGACGCCCGCACTGGTGACTGCCATGTCACCGGCCCCCGCGTACAAGGAGCGGCGCCGACACCACGGCCGACCTGCGACGATCCATGGCCGACGGGCAGACCACCGCGGCGGGACAGCTGGCCGGGGCGCTAAAATCGGCCCGCCTGGGCACGGCAGACCCTCGGTGCTGCTCCGCGTACGCCCACTGGGCGCCGGCGCGGTCGATCGTCACGTCAACCCCCTTGGCACTCGCAGTCGTGACCGCCGACCGCACGGGAACCGGCCCCCCGACTGCTTGACCGCAGGGGACCTATGTGACCCCCGGGTAGCTGGCGGCCCGCGCCTAGCTTGCATGTCGATCTTCAAGCTGTCAAAATCTGAATAACCGCGAAGCGGGGTACGCTCCCGTTGGCGTCCGACAACAGAAACTCTCCCGCAGGGCGCCGCGCACCCGCAGGAAAGGATCACTTATGTCGGCCATATCCGGGCCTGCCCCGGGCAGCCTCGCAGCGAAGCTGGATCTCCTGCGCAGGCGCCTCACCATTCGCGGGGGAAGTCCGCCGAGTACACGCGTCCTCGCTTCGAGGACAAATGACGGAACCGGCAATCCGATCATTGACCACACCGTGATTCACGCCACTCTCAGTGGGGTCAAGACCAACCCGCCGTGCCGTACGATTCTCGGACTGGCCCAAGCCTTCGACTGTCCGCCTGCATACCTCCTCCCGGGCTCCCACGACCTGGAGTCGCTGGAGGTGTACTACGCACACGAGAAGGTCAGAGAGGCGCTTCGCATCATCGCCCCCCTCGGCGAATCGGGCGCCGACGGGCTGCTTCAGGCGGCTCGCGCCCTGTGCGAAGTCCGAGGCATGGCCGTCAACGCCACGCCGCCCACCCTCCCCGAAGCCCCCACGCGCCCGGACCCCAGGCGTCGCGGACGGATGTCCCGGGCAGAGTCCGCCGAAGCGAGTCGCCAGTCCATGTACTCCCTGTACGACTAGGAGAGCCGACACCGGCGCGTGTCGGCTCACATGAAGCGAGTGGTGATACGAGACGTGGACGCAGAGATCTTCAGCGTCACCGCCGGAGCGGCACTAATCAGCACCTTGATGTTCGGCCTGGCGACCCTGCGCTCAGCGCGCCGGGCCCCCGCACAGCATCTCCCCTGGAGCCTCGCCATAGGGGCGGCCCTGTGCACGATCGGGAGCCTGTGCGCGGTTCCCGCCATCGACCAGGGCCTTGAACATGCGACCGGCGTTGAGAATGTGAGCCGTCTGAGTTCCCACCTGTGCGGTGTGGGCCTGTGCGCGGGGCTGCGGGCCGCGATGACGGAATGGACCCACTACGAGGGCTGCCGGCGCAGGGCCGCGCTCCTGCGCCTGGCCGTGGCCGCGTTGGTCGCAGCCACGGCCATCACCGTGTTCAGCGCCGCCAACCGGCACGGCCTCGACTTCACCACCTCGTTCGCCGACGACCGCGGCGTCGTCGCCTACCTGCTGATCATCTACCTCTACGGACTATGGGTCGGCTCGAACCTGTTCTGGGACGCGGGCAGAATCGTCATCGACAACGCCCGCGCCGGCCACCGGCCTCTGGCTCTCGGGCAGGCGAGCGTAGCCTTCGGCGGCTTGGCGTGCGTCGTCTACACCGGCAGCGAGGCCTCGTATCTTCTGGCCTACCAGTTCCTCGGCCACGCATGGCAGTTGGGGATCGAGAAGACCCTGAGCACCGTCTGCGCGGGCCTGTTCATGCTGTGCTCGCTCCTGGGGCTGACCCTCAGCTCCGTATCCCGCCCCCGTCCCCTGCTCTCCACGCCGCGGCGGTGACCTCACCGCGCCGGCGTGTCACGGCGCGGTGCTCACTCCGCCAGCACGATCGGCGCCGGAGGGGCCTCGTTGCGCCACCACAGCACGACCCTGCCGGGCTTGATGCTGCGCACTCCCTGACCGCCGGGGTGGATGTCGATGCGGTGGAGCATGAGCAGTGCGAGACCCGAACGGGCTTCGGTGGGCGCGGAGTTCCACCACGCGACCAGTTCCTCGACCTCGCCGGTGATCGGTGCGGCAACGGCCCGCTCCATCCAGCGGATGCGGCGGTTGAGGGTCTTGGTCTCCTCCGCAGCCTCGGCCTTGGCCTTCTTCAGGTCCTTGGCCTGGAGTTCGCGGCGGACCACCATCGCCGCCAGCTCCTGCATCGACTCGGCGATCTCCTTCACGCGGATCCGGTCGGCGTCCAACTGTGCGGCGAGCACCGTGCGGGCCTTCTCCAGGTCGGCACGGGTGGCGGGCAGCATGAGGCGGGCAAGGACCTGCTCGCCGACATGGTCCTCCAAGAGGTCGGCGGCCACCCGCACTCTGCCGCACTTGCCGGGCCGGTCCTGGCGGGGTCCGTCCGGACAGCAGTAGCCGGGCTTGCCCGCCGACGAGCGCAGGCCGACCATCGGAGCGCCGCAGCGGCCGCACACCGTGAGGTCGACAGCGGTGAGCAGGTAGTCGTAGTCCTCGGAGCGTTCAGCCCTGGCGGAGTCGGAGTGCATCGCCAGGATCACCCGGAACAGCTCGGGGGGGATCATCGCGGGATGGCCTGCCGGGACGAGGTCCCCGTTCGCGTCCTTCTTCAACCCGGCGATGGCGGGGTTGGTCAGCAGGCGGGCCACGGTCTGCGAGGTGAACGGGGCACCGAGGGTACCCACGAAGCCGGCGGTGGCCAGGAAAACCGCCCCGCCCGCGTAGACCTCGCCGTCGGCGCGGCGCTTCGCCAGCTCGAAGACGATCGCCGCTTCCTCGTCATGAAGGGCGCTCTTGCTGAAATCGGCGAACCCGAACAGTCTCGGTGGCATCTGTCCCTACCCGTCAGCATCACTACCGGGCACAACGTGATGGAAGCTAATGCAAGAGCTTCCATCACGTTCTCCGGTTCATCGTTGCACGGCAAGCCCGTCCAGCTGGAGGAACTTCCACAAGGCAGCAGTCAGCACCCTCTTGGTGCCGCCCACCGTGATCATGTCCACGGGGAACTCCCCGCTTCGGACCAGCTGGTACGCCTTGTTCGGCCCCATCCCCAGTGCGCGAGCCGCAGTGACGACATTGATGGTCACCGGAAGGTCCAGGACCTCCCGCGCCGTCATGCCGCGCTCCTCGCACACCTCGACCTGGCCGGTCTTGCCACTGTCCATGAGTCGTCGCGTTTCTCCCCCGCGCCAACTACTCCGCCCCGCCTGGCAACAGTGACAGACGACGACGGACAGTTCAGGATAGCGCGTTTCCAGGGGTTCACGTTAACCGCTCACACGTTCGAAATGGTGCGACCGACCCCGCCAACTCCCCAGCTCGACAAGGGTTCTACGTGTACAGCGGGACCGATTCGGGGCATAATTAGAACGCACATTCGAGTAACATAGAGTAGCGATTCGCTAAAAATCGCAACACGAAGTGAAAGGCGACGAACGGGTCACATGTTCGAGGAACGGACGTACAAGAGGTGCATGTGCAAGGGGCCGCTCGTCCACCGGCGCGGCAAGGACAAGGGCAAGCCCGTCCTCGACAAGGACGGCAAGCAGCGGGTCGGCTACCTCGGCACAGGTTGCCCCAACCTGGCCAAGCGCGACCACGGGTCGTGGTCCTTCTACCTTGAGCTGTCCGCAGGCCCCGACGGCGCGCGCAGCCGGATGCGCCCCGGGGGCTTCCGCACCCAGCGCGAGGCGGCGAAGGAGTGCAAGCGGGTCTGGGAAGAGCACGAAGCCGGCCTCGACGTGGGCGTACGAGAGACAGTCGCCGAGTACCTTCAACGCTGGATCGACAGCAAGAGCGATGTGGCGTTCACCACGACCGACAAGTACCGCGAGCACATCGAACTCCACATCGACCCGTACATCGGCCACCTCGACCGCAAGAAGCTGCGCAAGTCCCACATCGTGGAGATGTTCGCCGCGATCAACGACCGCAACACCACCATCCAGGTCCACCGCGAGTACGTCACCCTCCTGACAGCCGACTGCGAGGTGAAGCGGAAAGCGTGGCGCGAGGGAGCCAAGGCCGACCGGGCTGTCCTGCGTGCCTCCTGGCACGAAGCCCGTGAACTCCTCGCCGTCGAGCGCAAGAAGATGCAGCGCATCACCGGACCGACCACGCTGGTCCGGATCCGCGCCACGCTCTCCAGCGCCCTCCAAGACGCTGTCCGTGCCGAAGAGATCAAGAAGAACTGGGCGCACCTCGTGCGCCTCCCCAAGGTCAAAGCTCCCAAGCCGCTGCTGTGGACCCCCGCCCGTGTCGCCCACTGGCGCGCCACCGGCGAGATCCCCAGCAAGGTGATGGTGTGGACCCCGCAGCTACTCGGCCAGTTCCTCGACCACTACATCGACGATGAGTTGGGCGACCTGTGGCACTTCATGGCCATGCGGGGCCCACGCCGCGGCGAGACATGTGCCCTTCCGTGGACCGAAGTTGACCTCGATGAGATGCAGGTGACGATCAGCCAGCAAGTGGTGTACGTGGCCAAGCAGCTCTTCGGCACCACTCCCAAGGCCGACTCGGAGCGCATCATCGACCTGGACTCCGAGAGCGCCCGGCTCTTCGCCGACCGGCGCGAGCGCCAGGCCGCGCAAAGGGAGAAGGCTGGTGCGGCCTGGACCGAGAGCGGCCTCGTCTTCACCCAGGAGAACGGCAAGGGCTACCACCCCGACTACCTGACCAAGCGATTCAAGAAGCTCATCGAGGACGCCGATCTGCCGCCGATCACGCTGCACGGACTGCGCCATGGAGCGGCCTGCCTCGCGCATGCCGGCGGAGCCGAGATGAAGGACATCTCAGACCAGCTCGGCCACTCCGGCATCCAGATCACCATGGACACCTACACGAACGTCCTCGCTGAGGCCAAGCGGGCACAGGCCGAGGCGGCCCTCAACATCGTCCCCCGCGCGGGCCGCCCAGTTCCCACGCCCCCGGCCCCGGAGCAGACCCCAGCCGAAGTCCCCGCCCAGCAGGAGACGCCCACGCCGGTCCCTGTCCCGGCAGGCGGCGCACGGCTGACCGCACTACACCGCGCACGGGAGAAGAAGGCCGCCCAGGCAGCCAAGGCCAAGGACCGGGTAACGATCTGACCTGGGTCAGAACGGGGCGGTGGCTTGACCAGTCACCGCCCCGTTGAATCAGGCTCCTGCACTACGAGGGCGCAGCCGCTGACGCTGGCGGCTCGGGTAGAGAAAGACGCCTGGCGAGGTCCCGGTAGGTGCGCTCGTAATCGCGCGATTCCTCCAGGTAGGCACGCCACACGACGTCGCGCTCCGGGCCCAGGTGGGCAGTCGCCTGGTACAGCGTCTCCAGGTAGCCGGGCATGCGCTTACCCCAACACTCGATGTTGTCCCACCACGCCCGCAGAATCGTCTTCAAGGTGGCCAAGTCCAGGAACGCCGCACAAGGCAGCACCGCCATCTTCGCCACGAACTCGCCGTCGTCGAAGCTACGGACCGCCGTCAGGAGGTCTGCCAGGTGCTGCGTGTAGTAGGCGTCCGGTCGTCGGCTGATCACGTCCGCCCTGTGGGAGTAGTGCAGCCCTGCGAACGCCTTCTCCAGCGCAGTCATGGCCTGCCTCAACTCCGGATGGGTAACGAGGCCCAGAACCTTGATCTCGGCGCCCGAGAGTGATGCTGCGGCTCGCTCCCCCTTGCTGCCGATCTGCTCGATCTGGGACTCGAAGAGCCCTCGCAGACTCTCGGGCACCGCCTTCCAGAAGGCGGGCAGGTCACCCAGCCGCCCGACCGCCGCGAGCTGTACAGCCGGGACTGCGTTGCCCAGCTTCGTCATCTGCTTGGCCATCGCCTGCTCGACCAGCGCGGTGTCCCGCTCAGCGAAGCAGCCCAGGCAGTTGGCCATCCGGTCTGCCAGCTGATCCGCCGGCAGACCGGTGTCGGCGGCGTCGAGCTGAAGGACGGCGAACTTCGCGGCGAACTCGACTACGTGCTTGCGGGCTGCCGGGCGGACCCGGTCGAAGTAGGTGTGGGTGAGGTGGGCGGGGTGCAGGACGAAGCCCGGGGCGGCGACGGCCGCCGCGAAGCTCTCCCTGACCTTGCGGCCCTGGCTCGGGGGATGGATCAGCAGCGCGTCCAATGCGGCCACCAGGTGGGCGCGGGCGTACTCGGAGGTTGGCTGGTACAGCTCGCCCAAGGGGCGCAGGGACGGGTGCGCGCTCTGGTGGCGGTCTTCGCGCAGTCGGTCCAGCTGGACGTGCTGCGAGGAGTCGATCAGCTCCAGCTTGAGCGCGGTGTCGAGGATTTCCCGCTCGACTTCGAGCATCTTCGCCACGCCGGACCGGCGCGTCTTCTCGTCACTGTCGCCGGCGAGAGTCTGTGCCTCCTCCACCTTCTCGGCAAGAGCCCTGGCGTCAGGTTCGCCGTCGTCGTTGAGGGCCTGCACCTTGGCGATCACGTCTGCGCACACCGCGGTCCAGGTGAGGACGATCGCTGCACGCGGGATGCCGGTGGTGTAGCTGCGGTAGGCGTCCTGCGCCAGGGGGCGCACGTCGGGGTTGTGGATCCGGGTGAGGCGTTCTTCAAGGTCGATCACGGGCTTCGTTCGTCCTCCCCTGCGTCGCCGGGCGGGACCTTGATCGTCCTCGCGTACTCGGCCGAGAGGATGCTACGCCGCTTGGGTGCGCGATGGCGCCGGGTTTTGAGCGGCTGCCGACGTGGGAGCCGCTGGCCGGGCTTGGGGGCCGGTCCGATGTCCACTCGTCAGCGCCGTGTCCACTAGAAGTCCACTAGCGGGTGAATCTCAGCGTGTCCATGAGGGGCTGGGCGGCCGGATGCCCTACGATCTGCGCAAGGGACCGGGGCGTTTTCGCAGGTCAGCGCCAGGATTCTTCTGATCATCCATCAGGATCTTGTGTAGGGCGGGTGGGACTCGAACCCACGACCCAGGGATTATGAGTCCCCTGCTCTAACCGGCTGAGCTACCGCCCCGACTCACCGCGTCGGCACCGCCACCACAGTGGCGGTCCTCGCAGCACAGACGGCCCCGCAGGGCCGCCTCGGGCAGCATATCCGGTCGATCAGCCGTGGTGCGCGCCGGGGGCGCACCACGAGTGCGCTCCCGGGCCCGGTCCTGCCGTCCGCCGGCGGCCGGGGCGCCGTAGGGTGCCGGTGACGGTCCGCCGCCGCCCGGGTGAAGCCGGGGCGGCCGCAGAGCGGCACGCAGGCCTCGGAGGGAGTCGCATGACGGCGCGTAAGTTCCTGTGTCTCATCCCGCGTCGGATCGGACCCGGGCCCGGCGCGGGATCGGCCAGGGGCTCCAAGGTGGCGCTCGGCCTGGCGGCCGCGCTGGTGGTCCCGATCGCGGCGACCGGCTGCGGCTCCTCGGGCGAGCCGTCGAACGGGGCGCTCTTCCTCGCCTCCTCCCCCAGCACCGGCGGCCCGAGCGGTGGACACCCCGCCGGCTCCGGCTGGAACCGGCACCGCTTCCTGGGCGCCTTCGACAAGCACAAGGGCACCACCAGGACCGCGGCCCCCACCGCGGTCAACGCCCTGGTCGGCGCGGTCTTCACGAACGACGCCTCGGGCGACCACTTCTGCACCGCCAGCGTGGTCGACAGCGCGGGCCAGAACCTGATCGTCACCGCCGCGCACTGCGTCTACGATCCGGGCGTCGGGCAGCGGGCCGACCTGGTCTTCGTGCCCGGCTACCGCGGCGGGGACGCCCCGAACGGGGTCTGGCCGCTGGCCGCGATCACGGTGGACCAGAGCTGGGCCCAGCACGGCAACCCGGACCTGGACGTCGCCTTCGCGGTCGTCCAGCCGCAGGGCGGCAAGCAGGTGCAACAGGTGCTCGGCGCCAACAAGCTGGGCATCGACCAGGGTTACCAGCTGCCGGTGAAGCTGACCGGCTACCCGAGCAGCGCGGACTCGCCGATCACCTGCATGAACACCACCAGCCGGCAGAGCGCGACCCAGCTGCGGATCGACTGCCCCGACTACACCGGCGGCACCAGCGGCAGCCCGTGGGTGACCGACCTCGACCCGGCGACCAGGACCGGCACGGTGGTCGGCGTGATCGGCGGGTACCAGCAGGGCGGCGACACCCCGGACACCTCCTACAGCAGCTACTTCGGCGACGCCGTGCAGAGCCTGTACGACCGGGCGACCGGCTGACGCCGCACCCGACCTGGCGTCGGGCGGCCACCGCCTGGTAGATCTTGGGTCCGACGTCCGGTGCGACCGCGCTCCGGAGTTGACCTGGAGGTGCGGGGGATGGCCGGGCGGGAGCGGCGGCACTCGGCGGCACTGGGCGCCGCGGTGGCGGCCGCGCTGGTCGCCGCGGGCTGCGCGCCCCTCGGGTCGGCCCAGCGCCCCCGGCCCGTGCTGCTGACCGCCGCCATCGCCACGGCGGACACCCGCGCCGACCGGGTCGGCGTGCTGCTGCTCGACGACGGCGCCGGCCGCGTCTGCACCGCCAGCGTGGTCGACAGCCCCGGGCGCGACCTGCTGGTCACCGCGGCCCACTGCGTCACCGATGCCGACGGCGCACCGTTGACCGGCCTGGCCTTCGCCCCCGGCTACCGCGACGGTGCCGCCCCGCTCGGCAGCTGGCCGGTGGACCGGGTGGTGGTCGACCAGCACTGGAGCACCGGCTCCGACCCCGAGTACGACGTGGCCTTCCTGGTCACCGAGCCGGTCGCCGGGAAGCGGATCGAGGACGCGGTCGGCGGCAACCCGCTCGGCGTGAACCGGGGCTTCGGGCTGCCGGTGACCGTCACCGGCTACCCGAACGACCACGACCAGCCGATCACCTGCTCGGCCCGGACCTCCGCGCAGAGCGCCACCCAGGAGGAGTTCGACTGCGGCGGCTTCTCGGACGGGACCAGCGGCAGCCCCTGGCTCACCCCGGACGGCGCGCTGGTCGGGGTGATCGGCGGCTACCAGCAGGGCGGCGACAGCCCGGACGTCTCCTACAGCGTGAGCTTCGACGACCGGGTCTCGGCGCTGTACCAGGAGGCCACCGCCTGAGGGTCCGACGGCGAACGCGGGAAGCGGACCACGGCCGCCCGGGAACGACGAACGCCCCCCGGCGGACCGGAGGGCGTCGAGCTGGCTCCCCCAATTGGACTCGAACCAATAACCTGCCGATTAACAGTCGGCTGCTCTGCCAATTGAGCTATGGGGGATCGCTGGATCAAGCACCGCACGCCGGTCATCGCCGGTGTGCTGGCTTGAGCTCCCGCAATTGGACTCGAACCAATAACCTGCCGATTAACAGTCGGCTGCTCTGCCAATTGAGCTATGCGGGATTGTCCTGCTCGCGGCACGCGTTGATGAGCGCTTGCTGCGGGACATACATTAGCGCATCCAGGGGGGTGCTCCGCCAATCGCTTTCCCCGCCCCGGGGGCCCGGGGTCGCCCCCGGGGCGCGCTGCCGCCCCGCTCGGCGCGCCCGGCGGGCCGGGCGTGCTCCGGCCGGGGATGCTGGAGGGACGCGCCGGGCGGTTCGCCACGGGGCAGGACGGGTAGGGCAACGCGGCAAGCGCCGCATGAAGAGGGTGGAGGCCGAAGATGTGGAAGCTGTCGTTCGTCGCGGGGGCCGCGGTCGGCTACGTCCTGGGGGCCCGGGCCGGCCGGCAGCGCTATGAGCGGATCGCCGCCACCGCTCGGCGGGTGGCCGAGCACCCGGCGGTGCAGGACGCGACCCGGCGGGCGAAGGACTCGGCCGGTTCGGCCGCGAGCCGCGCGGTTGGGGCGGTCACCGGGAAGGTGGGCGAGAAGCTGCCGGACGCGCTCTCCGACCGCGTGCCCTACCTGGGCCGCCGCCGGGGCGAGGACGACAGCTGGGGGACGGCGCGGCCGTAGTCCGGCAGCACCGCGGTGAGCGCGGGTAGCCGCTACACGGTCGCTCGGTGAGCTGCTCCTCCGCTCAGCGAGCAGCAGCGGTACCGACTGGGCAACACTTGCCGCACACAGCTGAGCGGGCGGCCCCGACTGCGGCATGATCTCTCCCATGGCCATCGTCGCGGGCATCGACAGTTCGACCCTACGCACCCGGATCGTCGCGTGTGACGCCGACACCGGAGCCGTCCTGCGCTCGGGCAAGGCGCCGCACCCGGCCTCGGAGGCCTCGCAGGCCCGGACCACCGAGGCGGACCCGCAGTCCTGGCTGCACTCGCTGGGCGAGGCGGCCACCGGCGGTCTGCTCGAAGGGGTCCGGGCGATCGGGGTCTCCGCCCAGCAGCACAGCATGATCGGGCTGGACGCGGGCGGCGTGCTGGTGCGCCCCGCACTGCTCTGGACCGACCCGCGCTCCTCGGGGGCCGCGGCCGCGCTGGTGGACGCGCTCGGCGGGCCGGCCGCCTGGACCGAGGCGATCGGCGCCGTTCCGGCCGCCACCTACACCATCGCCAAGCTGCGCTGGCTGGCCGAGTTCGAGCCGGCCAACGCCCGCCGGATCGCCGAGGTGCTACTGCCGCACGACTGGCTGGTCTGGCAGTTGCTCGGCCACCCGCAGCGGCGCACCACCGACCGCGGCGACGCCTCCGGGACCGGCTACTGGTCGCCGATCACCGGCGAGTACCGGCAGGACCTGGTCAAGCTGGCGCTCGGCCACGAGCTGCTGCGGCTGCCCGACGTGCTCGGCCCCGCCGAGCCCGCCGGGCACACCCCCGAGGGCCTGCTGATCTCGGCCGGCACCGGCGACAACATGGCCGCCGCGCTGGGCCTGGGCCTGGTGCCGGGTGACGCGGTGGTCTCGCTCGGCTCCTTCGGCACCATCTTCGCGGTGCACGACCAGCCGGTGGTGGACCCGACCGGCACCGTCTCCTCCTTCGCCGACGCGACCGGGCACCACCTGCCGATGGTGGGCACGCTCAACGCCGCGCAGGTGCTGCGCTCGACCGCCAATCTGCTCGGCCGCGACCTGGAGGGCCTCAGCGAGCTGGCGCTGCGCTCCTCCCCCGGGGCCTACGGCATGGTGCTGCTGCCCTACCTGGAGGGCGAACGCACTCCCCGACTGCCCACCGCGGCCGGTACCCTGACGGGCCTTCGGGCCGAGTCGATGACTCCCGAGCACCTGGCCAGGGCGGCCGTGGAGGGGATGCTCTGCAACATCGCCGACGCGCTGGACGCGCTGCGCGCCCGGGGGGTGACGGTGCGTCGGGTGGTGCTGCTGGGCGCGGTCGGCCGACTCGCGGCGGTGCGCGAGATCGCCCCGCTGATCTTCGGCGTCCCGGTGATGATCCCGCCGCCCGGCGACCACGCGGCGCGCGGCGCGGCCCGGCAGGCCGCCTGGGCGCTGGCCGGCACGCCCGAACCGCCGCAGTGGCAGCTGCCGGAGGTGCGGACCGTCGAACCCGACCCTGATCAGCCGTTCGGTGCTGCCGTTCGCCAACAGTACGGCGTGGTTCGTGACCAGACCCATCCGGAGATCGCCGGGATGGCCTAGCGTGGGCGCCGAGGTTCGGCAGGTTCCCCGGCGATAGGAGTCCCAGGCATGGCGCTGCACCGCGGCACGAGCGCGGATCACCGACTGGCCGTCAACGCCCTGCTGGGCGAGGCGGATCCGATAGGAGCCATGCGGATGGCGCCGCCCAAGCACCGGCTGCACCACACGCCGCTGCCGCCGCGGATCGCCTACCAACTGATCCACGACGAGCTGATGCTGGACGGCAACGCCAAGCTCAACCTGGCCACCTTCGTGACCACGCAGATGGAGCCCGAGGCCGACCGGCTGATGGCCGAGTGCGCCGACAAGAACATGATCGACAAGGACGAGTACCCGCAGACCGCCGAGTTGGAGCGGCGCTGCGTGGCGATCCTGGCCGACCTGTGGCACGCGCCCGCCGCCGACCAGGCGGTGGGCTGCTCCACCACCGGCTCCAGCGAGGCCTGCATGCTCGCGGGTCTGGCGCTCAAGCGCCGCTGGATGCGCCGCAACCAGCAGCGCTACGACGCCGGGGCCAGGCCCAACATCGTGATGGGCGCCAACGTGCAGGTCTGCTGGGAGAAGTTCGCCAACTTCTGGGAGGTGGAGTGCCGGCTCGCGCCGATGGAGGGCGAGCGCTTCCACCTGGACGCGGCCTCGGCACTGGCGCTCTGCGACGAGAACACCATCGGCGTGGTGGGCGTGCTGGGCTCGACCTTCGACGGTTCCTACGAGCCGATCGCCGAGATCTGCTCGGCGCTGGACGACCTGCAGCAGCGCACCGGGCTGGACATCCCGGTGCACGTGGACGGCGCCTCCGGCGGCATGGTGGCCCCGTTCCTCGACCCCGAGCTGGTCTGGGACTTCCGGCTGCCCCGGGTGGCCTCGATCAACACCTCGGGCCACAAGTACGGCCTGGTCTACCCAGGGGTCGGCTGGGCGCTGTGGCGCGACCACGAGGCGCTGCCCGAGGAGCTGGTCTTCAAGGTCAACTACCTGGGCGGCGACATGCCGACCTTCGCGCTCAACTTCTCCCGGCCCGGGTCCGAGGTGGTCGCGCAGTACTACACCTTCCTGCGGCTGGGGCGCGAGGGCTACCGGGCGGTGCAACAGTCCTGCCGCCACGTCGCGCAGCACTTGGCCACCGGGATCGAGAAGCTGGGCTCGTTCCGGCTGATCACCCGGGGCGACCAGCTGCCGGTCTTCGCCTTCACGGTGGCCGACCATGTGACGGCCTTCGACGTCTTCGACGTCTCGCGGCGGTTGCGCGAGCGCGGCTGGCAGGTGCCCGCCTACACCTTCCCGGAGAACCGGACCGACCTGTCGGTGCTGCGGGTGGTCTGCCGCAACGGGTTCACCATCGACCTGGCGGAGATGCTGCTGGCCGACCTCTCCAAGCTGCTGCCCGAACTGCTCAGCCAGCCCGGCCCGCTGCAGGACCGCGGCGTGGCGGCGGAGAGCGCCTTCCACCACTAGGGTCCGTCCGGTCCGTCCGGTCCGTCCGGTCTGACGTCGCTGCCGGGGCCGGCTCCCGACCGGCCCCGGCGGCGTCAGTCGAGGTAACCGCGCAGCTGGTCGGCGAAGGCGTGCTCGCGCAGCTTGCCGAGGGTCTTGGACTCGATCTGGCGGATCCGCTCCCTGGTCACCCCGAAGAGCGCGCCGATCTCCTCCAGGGTGCGCGGCCGCCCGTCGATGAGCCCGTAGCGCAGCTCGACCACCTTGCGTTCGCGCTCGCCGAGGGTGGCCAGCACCGCGTCCAGGTGCTCGCGCAGCAGCAGGAAGGCGGCGCTCTCGACCGGGGAGGCCGCGTCGGCGTCCTCGATCAGGTCGCCGAGCGCCACGTCCTCCTCCGCGCCGATCGGGGTGTGCAGCGAGACCGGCTCCTGGGCCAGCCGCAGCACCTCGCGGACCCGCGCCTCGGTCAGCTCCAGGACCAGGCCCAGTTCGGCCGCGGTGGGCGCGCTGCCGCGCTCCTGGAGCAGCCTGCGCTGCACCCGCAGCACCCGGTTGACCAGCTCGACCACGTGCACCGGCATCCGGATGGTGCGGGCCTGGTCGGCCAGCGCGCGGCTCATCGCCTGGCGGATCCACCAGGTCGCGTAGGTGGAGAACTTGTAGCCGCGGGTGTAGTCGAACTTCTCGACCGCCCGGATCAGCCCGAGGTTGCCCTCCTGGACCAGGTCGAGCATCGTGAGCCCGCGGCCCACGAAGCGCTTGGCGACCGAGACCACCAGCCGCAGGTTCGCCTCGATCAGGCGGCGCTTGGCGATCCGGCCGAGCACCACCAGCTGGTCCAGCTCGTCGGCCAGCGGACCCGGCGGCAGGCCGTGCCGGCTCAGCTGCTGCTCGGCGAAGAGGCCCGCCTCGACCTGCCGGGCCAGCTCCACCTCCTCGACGGCGGAGAGCAGCCGGATCCGGCCGATCTCGCGCAGGTACTGGCGGAACAGGTCGGCGGCCGGGCCGGTGGGCTCGTCCAGCAGGACCAGCGGCGTGTCGTCGTCGAGCTCCTCGGGCCGGGGCTCGCGATCGGGCCCGGTGGCCGGGCCGGTGGCCGGGCCGGCGGACGGGCCGGCGGACGGGCCGGCGGCGGCCGGCTCCGCGGCGGGCGCTGCCTCGGGTGCTCTGACGATCTCCAAGAGGCCCACCTCCACGGGCGCGCGCGCCCGAAAACCGACGGACTGAGACCCTTTCAGTGTGGGGTACGCCACACTGAAGGCGCTACAGCCCGGCGGCGCCACGGGTCTTGAGGTTGGAGTCGTACTGCTGCAGCGCCCACAACTCCTGCTGGACCGGGGCGAGCTGCTCGGGGGTGGCCCGGTTGCCCAGGCGCTGGAGCTGGCCGCGGACCTCCTCGACCCGGCGCTGCACGGCCGCGCGGCGCAACTCCACCAGGAACCCGCCCGCGTAGATGGCGTCCGGCTTGCGTCGGGTGCGGATCGGCTCGACCGTCAACTCGGTGACCAGCGAGCGGATCTGCTCGTTCTCGGCGGCGTCCTGGACCAGGTCGAGGAAGTTGGGCACAGCCGCGCCGAAGGTCGTGCCGCCGGCCTTGCCGATGGCCCGGCGGACCGCGGCGTAGGGCGGGGTCGGGAACTCCTCCTCGGCGTACTGGTCGAACGCCGGGCTGACCAGCTCCGGGGTCTGGAGGGCGAGTTTGAGCAGCTCGCGCTCGACGAGCCGGGCCGGGTCGCGCGAGTCGAGGCGCAGCGCCGGGCGCGGGGCGGGGGCCTGCGGCTGCGGCTCGGCCCGGCGCACCGGCTGGCGCTGCTGCGGGGACTCGCGCTGCCAGCGGGCGATCTGGCCGACCCGGCGGACCACGAACTGCTCGTCCAGGATGCCGAGCAGACCGGCCAGCTGGACGGCGTACTCGTGCCGGATGGACGGGTCCTTGATCTTGGCGACGATCGGCGCCGCCTCCTCCAGGGCGGCGGCCCGGCCCTCGGCGGCGTCCACCCGGTGCCGGGCGACGGTGCTGCGCAGCGCGAACTCGAAGAGCGGCACCGGGTTGGCGATCAGCTCGCGCACCGCCTCCTCGCCCTGGGCGAGGCGCAGTTCGCAGGGATCCATGCCGCCGGGGGTGATCGCGATCGAGGTGCGGGCGGCGAACTTCTGGTCGTCCTCGAAGGCGCGCAGCGCCGCCTTCTGCCCGGCCGCGTCGCCGTCGAAGGTGAAGACCGTCTCGCCCCGGTAGGAGGAGGTGTCCATCAGCAGCCGACGGATGATCTTGATGTGGTCCTCGGCGAAGGCGGTGCCGCAGGTGGCCACCGCCGAGGTGACACCGGCCAGGTGACAGGCCATCACATCGGTGTAGCCCTCGACCACCACGGCCCGGCCGCTCTTGACGATCTCCTTCTTGGCCAGGTCGATGCCGTAGAGCACCTGCGACTTCTTGTAGAGCGGCGTCTCGGGGGTGTTGAGGTACTTGGGCCCGTTGTCGTCCTCGCGCAGCCGGCGCGCGCCGAAGCCGACCACCTCGCCTGCCGTGTCCCGGATCGGCCAGACCAGGCGGCCGCGGAACCGGTCGATCAGCCCGCCGCGCTGGCCCTGCGAGGCCAGGCCGCCCAGCAGGATCTCCTTGTCGGTGAAGCCCTTGCCACGCAGGTGGCGGACCAGGTGCTCCCAGCCGGCCGGGGCGTATCCGACGCCGAAGTGGGCGGCGGCCTCGGCGTCGAAACCGCGCTCGCCCAGGAACTTCCGGCCGATCTCGCCCTCGGGGCTCTCCAGCTGCTCGCGATACCAGGCGGCGGCGACCTTGTGCGCCTCGACCAGCCTGGTCCGCTCGCCCTGCTGGCCGCGCGAGGAGTAGCCGCCCTCTTCGTAACGGAGCGTGATGTTGGCCTGGGCGGCCATCCGCTCCACGGCCTCGGCGAAGGAGAAGTGCTCGATCTTCATCAGGAAGGAGATCGTGTCGCCGCTCTCCTGGCAGCCGAAGCAGTGGAAGAGACCCTTGCTCGGACTGACGTAGAAGGAGGCGGACTTCTCGTCGTGGAACGGGCAGACGCCCTTGAGCTGCCCGCCGCCGCCGTTGGCGAGCTGTACGTAGTCGCCCACGACCACGTCGATCGGCAGCGCGCTGCGCACCGCCTGCACGTCTTCGTCCCTGATCCGCCCTGCCACCCCGGAAGTCTACGGCCTCGGCCGGGCGATCAGCCGGTGAGCCTGGCGTGCAGGGCCAGTGCGGAGGCGTCGGTGAGGGTGGCGATCTGGTCGATCACCGCACGCAGCGCCCCGCCGTCGTCGGCAGCCTCGGCGTACTGGGCTGCGAAGACCGGGTCCAGCTCGGCCGGGTCGCCGGCCGCGAGCAGCTCGGCCAGCTCGGCGATCACGATCCGCTGCCGGGCGCGCAGCTGGGCCTGCTCGTCGCGCTGCATCACGTAACGGACAGCGACCGCCTTGAGCACCGCGCACTCCAGCCGCACTCCGGTGGGGACCACCAGTTCGGCCGCGTACCTGGTCAGCGGGCCCGGACCGTAGCGGGCCCGGGTGGCCTGCTCGGCGGCCAGGCAGAACCGGCCGATCAGCTGGCTGGTCAGGTCCTTGAGTCCGGCCCGGCCGCGCGGCGAGCCGTCGTAGCCGCGCGGCCACCACTCCTGGGCCTGCAGCCGCTCCAGCGCCGCGGCGAACTCCTCCGGCTCGGCGCCCGGGGCGTAACGCTCGGCGACCTTGAAGAGCTCGGCGCGCTCGGTGGGGCTGCGCAGCGCGGCGGGGTCGATGTGCCCGGCGTACAGGCCGTCCTCCACGTCGTGGGTGGAGTAGGCGACATCGTCGGACCAGTCCATCACGGTGGCCTCGAAGCACTTGCGGTCCAGCGGGGTGCCCTGCCGCAGCCAGCGGAAGACCGGCAGGTCGTCGCCGTAGACCCCGAACTTGGCCGAGCGCGGGTCGCTCGGGTGGCCGCCGCGCGCCCAGGGGTACTTGGTGGCGGCGTCCAGGGCGGCCCTGGTCAGGTTGAGGCCCACACTGCGGCCCGGCCAGGGGGCCAGCCGGGCCGGCTCCTCGTCGAGCGGCGCGAAGCGCTTGGGCTCCAGGCGGGTCAGGATCCGCAGCGACTGGGCGTTGCCCTCGAAGCCGCCGCAGGACTCGGCGGCCTGGTCCAGCGCCTCCTCACCGGTGTGGCCGAACGGCGGGTGGCCGATGTCGTGGGCCAGGCAGGCGGTCTCCACCAGGTCCGGGTCACAGCCCAGCGCGGCACCCAACTCCCGCCCCACCTGGGCGCATTCGAGCGAGTGGGTGAGGCGGGTGCGGGGGAAGTCGCTGCGCATCGGGGCGACCACCTGGGTGGTGCCGGCCAGCCGGCGCAGCGCGGCGGAGTGCAGCACGCGGGCGCGGTCGCGCTGGAAGGCGGTGCGGCCGGGGCGCTTGTCGGGCTCGGGCACCCAGCGGGTCTGGGCGTGCTCGGTGTAGGGCTGCTCGTCCTTGGCGTACTCGTCGTATCGATCGTCGCTCATATAGCTGCCACGGTACGCCGCCGCTGTGACGGTTCGATCGCAGCGCGCGTCCGAATGGTGCAGAGATTCCTCTGCAGATTCTCCTGTGCAGAGAGTCCTCTGCACGCTAGAGTCCTCCGCATGAGCAACGAGCCACCCCCCATCTCCGCCACCTCCCGGATCGTCGATTCGCGGAG
The DNA here is from genome assembly GCF_026340565.1 of Kitasatospora sp. NBC_01287. Lineage (NCBI taxonomy): Bacteria > Bacillati > Actinomycetota > Actinomycetes > Kitasatosporales > Streptomycetaceae > Kitasatospora > Kitasatospora sp. NBC_01287. Next base: position 6,245,420 of record NZ_JAPEPB010000001.1, on the reverse strand, counting down.
CCTGCGGGCCCTGGCCCACCCGCTGCGGCTGCGGATCCTGGACCTGCTCAGCGACCACGGCGCGAGCACCTCGGCCAAGCTCGCCGAGCGCCTCGGCGAGAACACCGGCACGGTCAGCTGGCACCTGCGCCACCTCGCCGAGCACGGCTACATCGAGGAGGAGGAGGGGCGCGGCACCAAGCGTGAGCGCTGGTGGCGGCGTAAGGACCGCAACCTGGTGCTCAGGACCCGCGAGCTGACGACCGATCCGGAGACCCTGGCCGCCATGTCGGTCTACCGGCACCACTACCTGGAGCGCACCTTCCAGCGGGCCGCCCGGGCCCTGGCGGTGCCGCCCACCGGCGACTGGGTCGGCGCCGGGAACATGTCCGACTGGGGCGACGTCCGGATGACGCCCGACCAGCTCAGGGCACTCGGCAACGAGCTGCTGGAGGTGATCCGGCGCCACACCCCGGACCCCGAGGCACCGGTGCCGGCCGAGGCGCAGCCCGTGCTCATCCAGTTCCAGGTCCTGCCCATGCTGCCCCTGCCCACCGAGGAGTCCGAGTGAAGCTCTCGTCCGCCCCGGCCGCGTCATCCACCGACGATGCCGCCGAGGTCGCCGCCGGGCCGCGCCGCAACCTGCTGCGCCGCAACCGCGACTTCCGGCTGCTCTTCACCGGCGAGGTGGCCGGCAAGTACGGCTCCTCGGTGACCGGCCTCGCGTTACCGCTGATCGCCGTCACCGTGCTGCACACCGGTGCCTTCCGGGTCAGCGCGCTGACCGCCGCCGTCTGGCTGCCCTGGCTGCTCTTCGGCCTGCCGGTCGGTGCCTGGGTGGACCGGCTGCGCCGCCGCACCGTGATGCTGGCCTCGGCCGCCGTCTCGCTGCTGCTCTACCTGACCGTCCCCGTCGCCGCCGCGCTGGGTCTGCTGAGCTACCTCCTGCTCCTCCTGGTGGCCCTGGGCACGGGCACCTCCGCCGTCTTCTTCCAGACCGCCTACACCGCCTACCTGCCCACCCTGGTCGCCGAGTCGGACCGGGCCGAGGGCAACGCCAAGCTGCAGGGCAGCGCCCAGGCCGCGCAGATCGTGGGCCTGGGCACCGGCGGCACGCTCGCCCAGCTCTTCGGCGCGGTGGACAGCCTGCTGGCGAACACCGCGACCTTCGTGATCTCGCTGGTCTGCACCGCCTCGATCAGGCAGCGCGAGACGGTGACCCCCGCTGCCGAGCGCAAGCGGCCGACCCTGCTCAGCGAGGTCGGCGAGGGCCTGCGGCTCCTCCTGCGGGACCGCTGGCTGCGCACCTTCCTGTTCAACGGCGCCGTCGCCAACCTGGCGCTGACGGCCCAGCAGTCGATCCTGGTGCTCTTCCTGCTGAACCGGGTCGGACTGCCGGAGAGCGCGCTCGGCGGCCTGATCGGTGCCGCGAGCGCCGGCGGCATCCTGGGCGCCCTGGTGGCCCGCCGGGTGGGCGCCGCGATCGGCACGGCCCGCGCGGTGCTGCTCTTCCAGGTCGCACTGCCCTCGCTGGTGCTGCTCATCCCGCTGACCGGCCGGGGCGCCGGGGTGCTCTGCTACCTGATCGGCGGAGTCGCGGTGTCGATGGGCGTGGTGGCGGGCAACGTGCTGCGCGCCACCTTCACCCAGAGCTACGTGCCCGCCGAGCTGCTCGGGCGGATCAGCGCCAGCGGCGCCTTCCTCAACTACAGCCTGATGCCGGCCGGCGCCCTGCTCGCCGGTGCGCTGGCCTCCGACCTCGGCGTGCTGACCGCGATGTGGGTGACCTGCGGGGGCCTGCCACTGGCCGCGCTGATCCTCTGGTTCTCCCCGCTGCGCCGCTACCGGGACCTGCCCGCCGGGTCCATCGTGCGGGCCGGCTCGCGCTGATCCGCCGGCCCCGGCTCCACCAGGAAGCAGCCGAGCGCCACCCCGAGCAGCGGCACCGCCCACAGCACCGAGAGCACACCCTGCGGGCCGTGGTGCTCGGCGATCAACCCGAAGACCGGCGCGACCAGGCCGCCGACGCTCACCGCCAGGCCCAGGGTGACCCCGGCGGCGGTGCCCGGGCGGGTCGGCAGGTAGTCCTGGCCCAGCTTCACCAGCACGGCGAACGGCACGTTGAGCGCCGCTCCGGCGAGCAGCGCGAAGAGCAGCGGCGGAAGCTGACCGGGTGTCAGCCGCAGGGCCAGCAGGGCCGGGACGGTCAGCGCGGTGCCCAACTGGACGGTGCGGACCAGGCCGAACCGGTCCGCCAGCCGCCCGCCCCCGAGGGTACCGGCCACCCCGCCGCCCAGGAAGCAGGCCAGCGCCGTGCCGCCGACCAGCTGGGAGGCGTGCAGGTGGCGCAGCCAGTACAGCTCGACGAAGGTGCTCAGACCGGAGAAGACCACCGAGCGGACCACCGAGACGGCGGTCAGCACCGCGAACGGGGCCCAGCGGTCCGTACCGGTGCGCGGGCGGGCCGCTCCGGCCAGGGCGGCCCGGCGGCGGCCGGCCCGCACCAGCACGAAGGCCATCAGCAGCGCGGGCGGCAGGAAGAGCGCGGTGGCACCGACGCCCCAGGCCACCAGCACGGGCGTGGCCAGCACCGGCGCCAGGAAGAATCCGACGCTGCCGCCGGCCGCGAAGACGCTCATCGCCGCCGTGCTGTCGCCGGCCGCCTCCCTGGCCGCCTTGCCCGCCGCCGGGTGGAACATGGCCACCCCGAGCCCGGACAGCAGCACCAGCAGCCAGACCGCCGGATACGGGTGCACCAGCCCGCTGAGCCCCAGCCCCAGGCCCGCCAGCGCCACCCCGGCGGGCGCCAGCCTGGTCAGCGCGAAGCGGTCCACGGCCAGCCCGATGAACGGTTGCGGGACGGAACTGCCCAGCGTGGCGGCCAGGGTGAGCCCACTGGCGGCGACGTAGCCGTAGCCGCGGTCGAGCACGAAGTAGGGGACGACGGCCGGCACCAGGCCCTGGTAGAGGTCGTCGACGGCGTGGGCCAGGCCCCACAGGCGCATCCGGCGCCAGGCTGTGCCTGTGCGGGCGGTGCCTGTGCGGGCGGCACTCGCACTGGCGGGGGCTGTGCCGGCGGTGTCTCTGCTCATGCCCTCCAGCCTGGCCCGGCCGACCGGGTACGGGCTTCCGGTACTCTGCCAAGATATGTCGCCAACCCGCCACGATGACACCGGCCCGACCCGGCGGCCACTGGCGGACGGCGAGCGGATCGAGTGGCACTTCCACACCGTCAACCAACTGGCCTGCCCCGGCCTCGGCGTGCTGCGCGTCTTCACCCCCACGGGCAGCTGGGTGGTCCCGCCGCACCGCGCGGTCTGGCTCCCTGCCGGCGTGGCGCACTCCCACCAGGCCCACGGCCGGAGCGAGTTGCGCTGCCTGACCTTCGCCCCCGAGCGGAACCCGCTGCGCCTGGAGCGCCCCGCCGTGCTCGCGCTCTCCCCGCTGCTGCGCGAGCTGATCGCCACCCTGACCGGCCCCGAGCCGGTGGGCCGCGCCACCCTGGAGCGCGCGACGCTGGAGCAGCTGCGCGAGGCGCCCGAACTGCCGCTGGGCCTGCCCGCCCCGCGCGACCCCCGGCTGCGCGACGTCGCCGCGCTGCTCGCCGCCGACCCGGCCGACCCGCGCACCCTGGCCCAACTGGGCACCGCGGTCGGCGCCGCCGAGCGGACCCTCAGCCGCCTCTTCCGCCGCGAGACCGGTCTGAGCTTCCCCCAGTGGCGGGCCCAACTGCGCCTGCACCACGCCCTCGCGCTGCTCGCCGAGGACCGCTCGGTCACCGCCGTGGCCGCCGCCGCGGGCTACCGCTCGCCGAGCGCCTTCGTCGAAGCCTTCCGCCTCGCCTTCGGCACCACCCCCGGCCGCTACCAGCGGCAGGCGTAGCGCGTACCCGGCCGGCCGTCAGCCGCGGGTGCCGGCCGGCCATGGCAGCCGGATCAACTGCCGAGAGCCGGGCGGGCTCTGGCGCGCCGCCCGTCACCGAGCGGGCAGTGGCGATATACAGAGACGGACAATCGCGCCTCGCACCCACGGATCCCGCAGGGAAGAGCAGCCATGCCACGTCCTCTCGCCGCCGCCGGGGCGGTCACCCTACTCCTGACCTGCGGATCGCCGACGGCCCACGCCGTCGTACCGGACCATGTGGTGGCAACGCAGCAGGTAGGCTTCTTCGCCGCTGCACCGCTGCCGGAATCCGGCGCCCCGCTGGGCTCGCTCCCGGCTGCCGCCCAGCAGCAGTTGGCGCCCGCCTCGCCGCACCCCCGCACTGACACACCGCGGGGCTACAAGCTGCGCCAGGGCGGTGCGGCGACCGACTACATCTACAACTCCGCCGATGTCTGGGCGATCGACGCACACTGCGACGGGTCGTCGTGCAGCCCGGTCCAACAGGTCAAGCTCGGCCTGAAGGAGTACGTCTTCGGTGGGGACTCCCGTCGCTGGCGCCTGACCCTGAACTCCTCGCCCTGGTCGGGCCCCAGCGGCTTCAGCGCTTCCTACGACTACGAGTGCGGGGTCAACATCCCGGATGATGTCGACAAGACCTGCGCCACCTGGAAGGCGGACGGGGCTGACGGGCCCACCTCGGGGACGGCGCCGAACGGCACTGAGGTCAACCACGGTTTCGGTCGGACGACCGGGGTGGTGAAGTTCCCGATGGTCAACCTCAAGGTCCGATTCGCTGACGGTTCGACGGCCCTCGGGGACGACGGCAACGCAGGCGAGAAGTTCCGCGGCTGGGACGTGTGCGTCACCGCGGCCGACAGCAAGCTCTGCCCCACCACCGGCAAGGGCGACTGATCGATGGCGACGGTCGGTCCACCCACCTGCCTGACCGGACGTTACCGAGCGGTCCGGCCTCGTGCCGACCACGGGCCCGGGCACCCGCCGGCCGAACCGGTCGAAACGGTGCTCGACTTCGCGTTCCGACCGCCGTCACATTGGCGGACGGAGAGCGCGGGGCGGGTCAGCGTCTCCGAGGTCAACTTCGGAGCTTGGCAGCCTCTCGGGTTGAGCTTCCCGAGCGGGGAACTGCCCTGGGCCTTCTCCCCTTCCCCCGCGCGGCTGATCGTGCCGGAGTTGGGTCCAACCGACCTGCTGCCGACAGGGGAGGCGACCCGCTGGGAGCAACGGTCCGCCCGAAGAGTCGAGTTGCCGGGCCCTTCGATCGGCGGCGCCTTGCGGCTGGTGGTCGACAGCCAACTGCCCATCGTCCTGTGCGCGGACGTCCCGGGCACTGAGTACCGCGAGGAGCTGACCGGCCTGCTGGTCCACACCGCGCTGCCGGAGAGCCTCTTCGCCCTGCCCGTCGACGACCCGGCCGACCACGGCGAGTTGCGGTGCTACGAGCGGACCCGCGCCCACTACCTCAGCAGTCCGCTTCCCATCCCCGCCGCTTGGCCGGGTGCGCTGAACCGGCCCTCCCCCATCGACGGGGACCCGGAGACCGGCTACCTCGTGCTGGACCTGGACCCGGTGCCCGTCCCCGACGGCTTCACCGGCGCACAGCTGATCCGCCAGCCGCTGACCGATCCGCCCTACCGAACCGGTTGGGCCTCCGATCCCCGCACCTACCTGCACCGCTGGCGTGATGCGAGCTGGCAGTGGACCGTTCTGGTCACCGGCCGACCGCTGACCCCGGCCGAGCTGGGCCGCCTCGCCTGAGGCCGCCGGCACGGGTCGCCCATGACGGCACTGCCCCACGACCGGAACGGCCGTGGGGCAGTGGTGTGGAATCAGGCGGTGCGTCAGACGGTCGGGCGCCCGCTCGCGGTGTCCTGCGGGACCTCTTCGCTCACGTCCCAGTGCTCGGCGATCAGGCCGTCCTCGATCCGGAAGATGTCCACCACCGCCATGCCCAGCGCACCCGGCGCCGGGGTGAAGTGCGAGTGGGCGAAGACCAGGTCACCCTCCCCCGCGATCCGGCGCAGTTCGAAGCGCAGCTGCGGCAGCTGGCCGCGGATCGCGTCCACCAGGCCGGCCAGCGCCGTGCGGCCGTCGGCCAGCTTGGGGTTGTGCTGCTGCAGGTCGGTGGCGATGTAGGTGGCGGCGAGGTCGGTACGGCCCTGGTTCCAGACGGTCTCAAGGTAGTCGGCGACAAGCTGGGTGTTCGTCACAGTGCTTCTCCAATAACGGCGTTACGAGTGGTGCGGACAGTGTGGGAGCGGTTGGACCGCAGGTGGGTCAGTACGCCCAGGAGCATGGGCAGCAGCGCCAGCGCGGTGAGCCCGGTGGCTCCCAGGCGCGGCAGGAAGGAGCTGGCGAGCAGGCTCCCGAGGCTGATGCCGACGTAGAGCATCGAGGCGTTCAGGGCCAGCAGCAGACCGCGCTGCTCGGGGGCCAGGGCGATCAGTCGGGCCTGTTGCGGGGCCTGGTAGAGCTGGCCGAAGAAGGCCCAGACCGCGCAGAGCAGCACCGCGGGAACCGGCCCGGCCGGCGACACCAGCAGCCCCACGAACGAGGCTGCCAGGCCGAGTTGGGTCAGCGCGATGGTCCGTCCGCCGCCCAGCCGGGCGAACACCCGGGCCCCGCAGGCGTTTCCGATGACGCCCACCGCCCCGAAGGCGAAGAGTACCGCCGTCACCGCGCCCGTCGTCAGGCCGAACCGCGCGGCCAGGTAGGCGCCGGCCACACCGTAGACGGTGAACTGCGCGGCCATGAAGAAGAGCGTGGTGGCGACCACCGGCAGCACGCCCGGGGTGCGCAGCGCGGTGCGGTAGGCGGCGAGGGTGGGCGGCGGTCCGGCCGGCAGCGGCGGGACCAGCAGCGCGACCAGCGCGAAGGCGAGCACCGTGGCACCCGCCACGCCTGCCAGTGTCCAGCGCCAGCCGAGCGCGCCGCCGAGGTAGGAGGAGAGCGGGACGCCGAGCACGGCGGCGATCGTCATGCCGGCGAAGACGGTGGCCAGCGCACGGGGCCTTCGCTCCTCGGGGACCAGGAGCGAGCCGGCCGCCGAGGCCGCGGGCCCGAAGATCGCACCGCCCAGCCCCGCCAGCACCCGGGCGGCGATCAGCGCGCCCAGTGAGGGCGCCAGGGCGCTGACCGCGCCGCCGACGGCCATCAGGCCCAGGCCGAGCAGCAGCACCGCGCGGCGGTCCAGGCGGCGCAGCAGGGCGGGAGCCGGCGGCGCGGCGAGCGCGAAGGTCAGCGCGAAGACACTGACCAGCACGCCGACCTCGGACGGCGAGGTGTGCAGGTCATGGCCGATCGGTGCGCCGATGCCGACCACGGCCAACGAGGAGGTGCCCAGGGTGAAGTACCCGAGGGAGAGCGAGAGCAGCGCGGGGAGCGGGCTGCGGGCGGTGCGGGACGGGCGGGAAGTGCCGGACGTTCGCATCGGAGACCCCCATTCACATACGGTCCGTTGCGTATCTCTATTTCAATACGAGACGGACCGTATGTCAAGCGGTAAGGTGACTGTCATGACTGGACGACCCCGTGACCCCGCAGTCGATGACGCCATCCGCCGGGCGGCCGTCGAGCTCGTCGACGAGAACGGCTACCGCGGCCTGAGCATGGAGGGCATCGCCGCTCGCAGCGGTGTCTCCAAGCAGACCGTCTACCGGCGCTACCGCGGCAAGGGCGAGGTGGTGCTGGAGGTGCAGGTCGGTTTCGCCGCCGTCGAGTTGCCGGCCCCCGACACCGGCAGCCTCCGCGGCGACCTGGGCGAGCTGCTGACCGCGACCTTCCGCAGCGCGCAGGGCGTGGCCGGGACGCTGAACCGGGCGCTGGCCGCCGAGGCGCTGCAGGACGAGGAGTTCACCCGCCGGATGTGGGAGGAGCTCATCGCGCCCCGCCGCGCGGTGGTCGGCGAGCTACTGGCCCGCGGCCGGACGCGCGGCGAGGTCGGGCACCCGGACGACGCCTTCCTGATCGATCTGGTCTACGCGCCGCTCTGGTACGGGCTGCTCTTCGGGCCCGGCCGGCTCACCGACGCCTACGCGGCCGAGTTGGCCGAGGCGGTCTGCCGCGCCGCCGCCTGAGCGGACGCGAGCCCCGGCTGAGCGGACGCGAGCCCCGGCTGAGCGCACGCGGCCCCGCCTGAGCGGACGCGGGCTCCGGCGGAGCGGCGCCCGGCCGGCTCAGCCCTCGACGCTGCGCAGCACCGCCGCCGCCATGCCCTGCTGGCCGGCCGCGTTCGGGTGCAGCGGAGCACGGCCGGGGGCCGCGAGCGGCGGCTCGATCCAGCGGTCGGGGCCGCCTGCGCACATGTCGTGCCCGAGCGAGGGCGTGTAGGTGTCCACGAAGCCCGCGCCGGCAGCCGCGGCCCGCTCGCGCAGCACCGCGTTGAGCCGCTGCTCCTGGGTGTCGAGGAAGGCCAGGTCGCCCGCGGTCACCGTGCCGCCCAGCACCGGCGCGCAGGAGGCGGGGTCGGCGGGCAGCAGCGCCGGATAGCCGACCACGTACACCTTGGCCCGCGGCGCGCGCCGCGCGATCTCGCCCAGCACCCCGGCCAGCCGCTGCCCGACGGTGTCCAGCACCCCGGCCAGCTTGTCGCTGCCGTCGGCGGCGGTGTACGCGGCCTGGCAGGGGGCGCTCCTGGCCGCGCGCGGGTCGACCAGCTTGGCCGCCGCGTTCATCAGCCCGTCCTCGGCGCACTTCTTCACCACGCTCATGAAGTCCGCGTCGTTGCCGCCGATCCCGACCGTGACCAGGCGGGTGTCGGCACTCAGTGCGTCCAGCTGCGGCGGATTGGGGCCGCCGGTGACCGACTGGGCGGCCGTCAGATCGGCGGTGGTGGCGCTGGAGCAGCTGACATCGGCGAACTGGCCCGGGGCCAGCTTCAGACCGGCGGCCACCAGCGCGGGATAGTCGACGGCAGAACGCCCGCAGCCCTTGGGCCCGCCGCCGGCCGGGGCGACCTGCAAGCCGGCGGTGTAGGAGTCCCCGAGCGCCACGTACGGCCCGCTCGGGGTGCTGGGCCGGCTAGGAGTGCTGGGCCCGCTCGGAGCGCCGGCCCCGGTCGGCGCGGTCGAGCGGACCGGCTGCCGCTGCCCCGCCGGCCCGGCACCGGAGCCCGAACAGCCGGCCAGCACCAGCAGCGCCACCAGCCCGGCGACGCCGGTCAGTCCACGCATCCACCCCACCCCCCGGTGGACACGCTACTCCGCGCCGCGCTCGTGCTCGGCGAGGAACTCCTCGAAGCGGCGGCCCAACTCCTCGGCGGAGGGGAGCTCGGCGGCCTCGGCGAGCAGGCTCTCGCGGCTCTCGGCACCCGCCACCGCGTCGTACTGGCCCTCCATGCCGCGGATCGCCGAGCGCAGCTCGTCATCGCCCTGGGAAAGTTGCTCCTCGATGTCGGCGTAGACCTCGCCGACCCGCTCGCGTAGCGCCTGCCCGGGCAGCACCAGGCCGGTGGCGGACTGGACGGCCTCCAGGATCAGCACGGCGGCGGCCGGGTAGGCCGAACGCGCCACGTAGTGGGGCACGTGCACCGCGAAGCCGAGCACGTCGTGGCCGGCCTCGGCGAGCCGGTACTCGACCAGCGCCTGGGCGCTGCCCGGCACCTGCGCCTTCTCGAACCACTGCGGGTACCCGGCGGCCAGGTCGAGCCGGTTGCCGTGCGGGGTCAGGCCGACCGGGCGGGTGTGCGGCACGCCCATCGGGATGCCGTGGAAGTCCACCGCCAGGCGCACTCCCAACTCCTCGGCCAGCCGGCCGACGGCGGCCGCGAAGGCCTCCCACTCGACGTCCGGCTCGGGGCCGGTGAGCACCAGGAACGCGGTGCCGGTGGAGTCCTGGACCAGTTGGAGCAGGATCTCCGGCGGCTCGTAGGAGACCCAGCTCTCCCGGTCGAAGGTCATCGCGGGGCGCCGGGCGCGGTAGTCCACCAGGCGGTCGTGGTCGAACCTGGCCACCACCTGCGGGCTGCCCTCGGCCAGCAGGTGCGCCATCACCTGGCCGCCCGCCTCGCCCGCGTCCATGAAGCCCTCAAGGTGGTAGAGCAGGACCAAGCCGCCCTCGGCCACGGAGGTCACGGCCGCGTTCGCAGCCGCCACCGCTGCCACACCCTGCGGTTCAAGCTCGTACAGCGCCTCGGGATCACGCACCGCGCACCCAACCGTTTCTCGTCGTCGGTCCTACCTGTCCGGCCGTACCGGTCCGGCAACAGCACCAGCGTGCCGCGTGGCACTGACATTCCCCGCTGCCGGAACGCACTGGAATCTTCTCACCTCCCACCTCGGCGGCGACTCGAGAACCAGGCCATCGGCGCAGGTCAGCACGGCCGCCCAGGTCACAGGGGCAGACCGAGGGCAGCCGCCGGGGGTAGCATCGGCACACTGGCGCCCCCGACCCGCGTGCCGCGAAGTGACGCACGGGGCCAAGCCGGGTATCGTCCTCTCGCTGCCTCGCATCATCGCGTCGTCGCCACGTCGTCTGTCACGCCGTGGGCCGCGGCCCGACCCATGTGCGGTCAGCCACCTGACTCCCCCCTTGCCTTCACCTGGCCGCCCGCTTCCCTTCGCGCTCTCGTTCCTTCTTCGGCCATCTCGCGGACGCACACTGTCCCCCCGCACCTCCCGCCGGACCGGTCCATGCGAACCGTGCCCGCTCCGGCACCGCGCTGCCCGTTCGGGGCCGCCCCTCCCCCGCCGTACCGCCGAGCTCCGGCGTACCCGGGGGGCGGCGGAGCACCCCGGCGGGGCGACTGCCCCTCCCGGACGCCCGCACCCTGGGCGCGAGGGTCCCTCCGATCGCCGAAGGACCGAAGGTTCCGTGCCAGCACCTGTCACCCTCACCGGCCGCACCGTTCGGCTGGAGCCCCTCGGCGAGCAGCACGCCGAAGGGCTGGTCGCGGCCGCCGCCGCGGACCGCGCGTCGTACGCCTTCACCGCCGTTCCCCAGGACCTGGCGGCCACCCGCGAGTTCATCGCCACCGCGCAGGCCGACATGGCGGCCGGCCGATCGCTGGTCTTCGCCACCGTGCGGGCGGCGGACGGCCTGGTGGTCGGGTCCACCCGGTTCCTGGAACTGGACTACTGGCAGGGCCCGGTGGTCTGGCCGCCGCTGCCCTCGGGCCCGGTCGGCGACCCGGCCACCGCCGTCCCCGACGCCGCCGAGATCGGCCGCACCTGGCTCTCCGCGCTCGCCCAGGGCACCGGCATCAACACCGAGGCCAAGCTGCTGATGCTCCGGCACGCCTTCGAGGCCTGGGGCGTGCAGCGGATCTCGCTGCGCGCCGACGCCCGCAACCTGCGCTCGCGCGCGGCGATCGAGCGGCTGGGGGCCACCTCGGAAGGGGTGCGGCGGGCCCACAGCAGGGGGCTGGACGGGGTGGTGCGCAGCACCGCGTTCTACTCGATCCTGGCCGAGGAGTGGCCGGCCGTGCGGGACATCATCGAGCTGCGGATCGCGGCGGCGATCGCGCCCAGCGCGCCGGAGCGGCGGCTCGACCGCGGCATGGGGCGCGAACTCGACCAGGAGTGTGTCAGACACGCCGGCTCGCTGATCCCCGCCTGATCCGCCCGAGCCCGACCCGAGCCGCTCCGAAGCCCTGCTGCGGGGCGGCTCGGGCTCGGCTCGGGCTCGGGCTCGGGTCGGGGGCGGGTCGGGCAGGCCGGAGGGCGCGTCAACGCGCGGGGCGGATGACCCCATGAGGGGGATATTTCGCATACCTACGGTTTCGCTGGGCACCACCCCGCCATGAGTCCCCTCGATTCCGTCCGGCTGCTCGGCGCCGACCAGCAGCACATCGTCACCCGCGCACAGCTGATCGAGCACGGTGTCCCATCCGGGACCATCGCGCATCGGCTGCGCCCCGGCGGCCCCTGGCAGCGGGTGCTGCCCCGGGTGATCTGCCTGCAGAGCGGACGGCTGACCGCGCATCAGCGGCTGCGCGCGGCCCTCAGCTACGCCGCCCCCAAGGGCGAGCGCCCGCGACCGGGCTCCGTCCTGCTCACCGGGCTCGCCGTGCTGGCCGAGGCCGGACTGACCAGCGCGGGACACCCCTCGGACGTCGACGTGGTCGACGTCCTGATCCCGGCGGGGCGGCGGGTGGCCAGCCGGGACTTCGTCCGGGTGCACCGGGCACCGGCCAGAACCAGCGGGCAGCCGGCCGGCTTCGAGCGGGACGACGGCCTGTGGAGCGTCGACGTCGGGCGCGCGCTGGCCGACGCGGCACCGCATCTGACGAGCACCCGGCAGTTCCGGACGCTCTGCGCGGAGGCGGTGCAGGGGCGGCTGTGCGAGCGCGCCGACCTGCTGACCAAGCTGCTGGCGAGCCCCGCCGCGACCCTGGCGCTGCCGCACGTGCAGCAGGTCGCGGACGAGCTGACCTGCGGGATCTACTCGATCGCGGAGAGCGAGGCGCGCGAGTTGCTGCGGCGCGGCGGGCTGCCGGAGCCGCTGTGGAACCCGACGCTGCTGCTGGACGGCCGCTTCCTGGCGATCCCGGACGCGTTCTGGCCGCAGGCCTGCGTGGCGCTGGAGATCGACTCCCGGGCCTGGCACCTGCGCCCCGCGGACTACGAGCGGACCCTGACCCGGGGCAACCGCCTGACGGCGGCCCGGCTCCCGGTGGTCCGGGCCACCCCGCACCAGCTGCGGACCGACGCGGCCACCGTGCTGGGCGAGCTGCGCACCCTGCTGGCCACCGGCCCGCACGGGCCCTACCACCGGCTGACCTGGACCAGGCAGCGGATGGGCTAGGCCGTACGGACGCACGGACGCACGGGCGGACGCAGGGGCGGTTGCGGGAGCGGTTGCGGGAGCCGTACGGGTGCGGAGGCCGCCCCCTGACTTCGAGTCAGGGGCCGCGGCGTCCCGCGAGGCGGCGCCCGCGGCGGTGGCGACCTCGGCCGGCCGGCGCAGGGCGGCCGGTGGTAGAGCCCGTGCGGGCCGGCGGTCGGGAAAGAGCGAACTCAGCAGCCGGTGTCGATCCGCTGGAAGGTGCCGTAGTGGTCCGCCGTCCAGTACTCCTCGCCGGCCTGCCCGATGACGATCCGTCGGGCGCCGCGGTCCGCCGAGCCCGGGGTCCGCACGGTGTACTCGTGGTAGTAGCCGCTGGGCTCGCTCGGCAGGCGCCGCTCGCGGTTGTCGAAGACCACGCCGTCGGTGCGGTAGGGGAACGGGCCGCCGCGGCCGATCAGCGCCAGTGTGTCCCGCGCCTGGCCGGGCAGCCGGGTCCGGCAGACGTACCGGGAGGCGGGCTTGTGCCGGTCCATCGCGTAGACGGCGGCGCCCGCCACCGCGCAGACGAGCAGCGCGGCGACGACGAGCAGGCGGAGGCGACTGGTCATGGACTCCAGCTTGCCGTCCCTCCCGGTCGCGGGGCCGCATCCGGGGGCGCGGGACACGGGCCGCGAACGCGTGGGCCGGGGCGGGAGAGGACGCCGTTGTCCTCTCCCGCCCCGGCCCCTGTACGTCCGGCGGTTCTCCTGCGCCGAGCACCGCCGGCCGCCCCTCCCCGCTGGAGGGGGCGCGGTCAGCGAGAGTCGCTGCCCGCAGTCTCAAGGGCGGCGCGGCCTGCCTCCAGGCGCGCCACCGGGATCCGGAACGGCGAGCAGGAGACGTAGTCCAGGCCCGCCTCGTGGAAGAAGTGCACCGACTCCGGGTCGCCGCCGTGCTCGCCGCAGACGCCGAGCTTCAGGTCGGGACGGGTGGCCCGGCCCTCCTTCACGGCGTGCTTGACCAGGGCGCCGACGCCGTCGCGGTCGATCGTCTCGAACGGGGAGACCCCGAAGATGCCCTTCTCCAGGTAGGCCGTGAAGAAGGAGGCCTCCACGTCGTCCCGGGAGAAGCCCCACACCGTCTGGGTGAGGTCGTTGGTCCCGAAGGAGAAGAACTCGGCGGCCTCGGCGATCTGACCTGCCGTCAGGGCGGCGCGGGGGAGCTCGATCATGGTACCGAGCTTGATGTCCAGCTTGACCCCGGTCGAAACGGCGACCTCGGCGAGTACCCGCTCGCACTCGTCGCGGACGATCTCCAGCTCCTGGACGGTGCCGACCAGCGGGATCATCACCTCGGGGCGCGGGTCGCCGCCGGCCAGCCTGCGCTCGGCGGCCGCCTCGGCGATCGCGCGCACCTGCATGCCGAAGAGACCGGGGATGACCAGGCCCAGACGCACGCCGCGCAGACCCAGCATCGGGTTCTGCTCGTGCAGCTTGTGCACCGCCTGGAGCAGGCGCAGGTCGTTCTCGTTCGGGTCCTTGCGGGCCTCGGCGAGCGCGACGCGCACCGACAGCTCGGTGATGTCGGGCAGGAACTCGTGCAGCGGCGGGTCCAGCAGCCGGACCGTCACCGGCAGGCCGTCCATCGACTGGAAGAGCTCGACGAAGTCGCCCTTCTGCAGCGGCATCAGGGTGGAGAGGGCCTGCTCGCGGTCCTTGTCGTTGTCCGCCAGGATCAGGTGCTCGACCTCCTTGCGGCGCTCCTCGCCGAGGAACATGTGCTCGGTGCGGCACAGGCCGATGCCCTGGGCGCCGTAGCGGCGGGCGCGGTTGGCGTCCTCGGCGTTGTCGGCGTTGGCCCGCACGGCCAGCCGGCGGCGCACGTCGGCGTGCGCCATCAGGCGGTGCACGGCCTGCACCAGGCCGCCCTGGACGTCGGCGCCGGCGTGCAGGGTGCCCTCGAAGTACTCGACCACCGGGGACGGCAGCACCGGGACCTCGCCCAGGTAGACCTTGCCGGAGGCGCCGTCGATCGAGACGGTGTCGCCCTCCTCCAGGACCAGGCCGTCGGAGGTGGTCATCCGGCGGCGCTTGGTGTCGACCTCCAGGTCCTCCGCGCCGCAGACGCAGGTCTTGCCCATGCCGCGGGCGACGACGGCGGCGTGCGAGGTCTTGCCGCCGCGCGAGGTGAGGATGCCCTCGGCGGCGATCATGCCGTCCAGGTCGTCCGGGTTGGTCTCACGGCGGACCAGGATGACCTTCTCGCCGGAGCGCGACCACTTGACGGCGGTGTAGGAGTCGAAGACCACCTTGCCGATCGCGGCGCCGGGCGAGGCGGCCAGGCCCCAGGCGATCTGCTTGGAGTCGGCCTGGGGGGCGAAGCGGGGGAACATCAGCTGGGCCAGCTGGCCGCCGGTCACCCGGTGCAGCGCCTCGTCCAGGTCGATCAGGCCCTGGTCGACCAGCTGGACGGCGATCCGGAAGGCGGCCGCGGCGGTGCGCTTGCCGATCCGGGTCTGCAGCATCCAGAGCTTGCCGCGCTCGATGGTGAACTCGATGTCGCACAGGTCGCGGTAGTGCAGTTCGAGCTTGTGCATGATCGCCATCAGCTCGTCGTACGACTTCTTGTCCAACTGCTCCAGGTCCGCGAGCGTCAGGGTGTTGCGGATGCCCGCCACCACGTCCTCGCCCTGGGCGTTGGAGAGGTAGTCGCCGTAGACCCCGACCGCGCCGGTGGAGGGGTCGCGGGTGAAGGCGACGCCGGTGCCGGAGTCCTCGCCGAGGTTGCCGAAGACCATGCTGCAGACGTTGACCGCGGTGCCAAGGTCGTTCGGGATCCGCTCCTGACGGCGGTAGAGCCGCGCCCGGTCGCCGTTCCAGGAGTGGAAGACGGCGTGGATGGCGAGGTCCATCTGCTCGCGCGGGTCCTGCGGGAAGGCCCGGCCGGTCTCGCGCTGCACGATGCCCTTGAAGGTCTCGACCAGGACCTGGAGGTCGGAGGCGTCCAGGTCCAGGTCGTTGACGGTGCCCTTGGCGTGCTTGACCTGCTCCAGCGCCTCCTCGAAGAGCTCGCCGTCCACGCCCAGCACGGTCTTGCCGAACATCTGGACCAGGCGGCGGTAGGAGTCCCAGGCGAACCGCTCGTTGCCGGACTGGGCGGCGAGCCCGGTCACCGAGGCGTCGGAGAGGCCGATGTTCAGGACGGTGTCCATCATGCCGGGCATGGAGAACTTGGCCCCGGAGCGGACCGAGACCAGCAGCGGGTCATCGGCCTGGCCGAGCTTCTTGCCCATCTGCTGCTCCAGGGCAGCCAGGTGGTGGCTGACCTCCTGGTTGAGCGAGGCGGGCTCGGCGCCGGTCTCCAGGAAGACCTTGCAGGCCTCGGTGGTGAGGGTGAACCCGGGGGGGACCGGGAGACCGAGGTTGGTCATCTCGGCGAGGTTCGCGCCCTTGCCGCCCAGCAGGTCCTTGAGGTCCTTGTTTCCTTCAGTGAAGGAGTAAACAAACTTCTGCGTCGCCGCCACGGGTCGGTCTCCTCGCACGGGGTTGCCCTGACGCCGGAGAACATACCCATTTCGAAGGCTGTTGCGCGCCGTCGATAGGCCGTCCGATCCCGGGAGCCGCTGACGACCCATGAGATCAAAAGCTTGTGAAGGCGTTCACCTCTGTTGCTGAAATCGTCCGGCTGACGCTAGCGAGTGTTCAAGTATTGAACACATGGATACGTGAAGATCACCCAGACCGGACGGAGGGTAGCGGCGGGTGGTCCGCCATGTTTCCCCGGCTTGATTTCCTGCAGCCAAGGGGCGGATCGGCTCGGATGCCCGTTCGGGAAGCGATTTGGCGCCCAGTTGGACAACACGGCACGTTCCGGACCCCTGACGCGCCGTCAGCCGCCCTTCGGTGTGGCAAGCGTCACGGACGCGACTCGCTCATCGTACGTATCGGAACTGGTCAATCCGTCGCCCAACGCGCCGTTCCGTGCGCGGAGCGTAGGGACGATCTGCCAAAAAGGAGCCCTCTTGGCCAGATCGGCCAAGAGGGCTCCGCCAGCGCGTCCCAGAGCTCCGCGAGGGCGTTTTTGACGTTTCGGCTAGATCATCCGCCGGAGCTGTCCGATTCGGCGTCAACGCTCGGCACGGCGCAGTCGTACGGATCGTCCAACCAGCCCTCCGGCAGGACCACCCGGCCGTTGCCGCTGGTGCGCCCGCGCGGGCCGTCCGCGCCGGCCGGCCAGCGCTGCTCCTGGTCCACCTCGGCGAGCAGCTCTGACAGCTCGCCGAGCGAGGATGCCGTGGCCAGCTTGACCCGCAGCTGAGAGCCGACCGAGAAGCCCTTGGTGTACCAGGCCACGTGCTTGCGGAAGTCGACCACGCCGCGCTGCTCGTCCTTCATCCACTGCCCCAGCAGCTCGGCGTGACGCAGCATGGCGGCCGCGACCTCGGCGAAGCTCGGGCGGACGGGGTCGGTGACACCCTCGAAGACCGCGACCAGGTCCTTGAAGAGCCACGGCCGGCCCAGGCAGCCGCGGCCGACCACCACGCCGTCGCAGCCGGTCTCGCGCATCATCCGCAGCGCGTCCGGTGCCGACCAGATGTCGCCGTTGCCGAGCACCGGGACGTGCCCCGGGACCGCCTCGCGCAGCCGGGCGATCGCCGACCAGTCGGCGGTGCCGCCGTAGTGCTGGGAGGCGGTGCGCCCGTGCAGGGCGATCGCCGAGACACCCTCCTCGGCGCCGATCCGGCCGGCGTCCAGGTAGGTCAGGTGGTCGTCGTCGATGCCCTTGCGCATCTTCATGGTGACCGGCAGCCCGCCCGCGCCGGCCACCGCCTCGCGCAGCAGCTCGCGCAGCAGGTTGCGCTTGTACGGCAGCGCCGAGCCACCGCCCTTGCGGGTCACCTTGGGCACCGGGCAGCCGAAGTTGAGGTCGATGTGGTCGGCCAGGCCCTCGTCCGCGATCATGCGGGCGGCCTTGCCGACGGTGGCCGGGTCCACCCCGTAGAGCTGGATCGAGCGCGGCTGCTCGCTCGGGTCGAAGTGGATCAGCTGCATGGTCTTGGCGTTGCGCTCGACCAGGGCCCGGGTGGTGATCATCTCGCTGACGAACAGGCCCTTGCCGCCGGACTGCTCGCGACAGAGGGTGCGGAACGGGGCGTTGGTGATCCCCGCCATCGGCGCGAGCACCACCGGCGGCCAGACCTGGAGCGGGCCGATCGACAGCGGCGCGAACTCGCCGGCGGGGGCTTCGGGGGCGGCTGCGGGGGCTTCGGGCGTGGCGGTCATGCGCGGGCGGTCCTCGGCGGGAGCGGGTGGACGGGACTCTCCATTGTCCCCCACCGCCGCGCGGGCCCCGCCGGGCCGCCCTCAGCCGGTGGCGTACCCGAGGCTGGTGTGCCCGGAGCCGCTGACCGCGGTGATCGAGTTCGAGGAGGCCGGGTCGATCAGCGCGGGGTCGGTGTCCGCCGACCCCGAGGTGTTGAGGCGGTAGGTGCTGCCCGGCGGCAGGCCCACGTTGATCGAGCCCGAGGTGCAGGCCAGCGCCAGGGTGCGCGGCGCCGCGGCGAACCCCAGGTCCATCGAGCCCGAGGTGACCGCGGCCTGCACCTCGGCCGAGGCCAGCCGCTGGCCGTTGATCGAGCCGCTGGTCAGCTGGGCGTCGACCCGTCCCGAGATCCCGTCCAGCTCGATCGAGCCGGAGTTGGTGCGCAGGCTCAGAGCGCCGCTCAGGCCGCGGATCCGGGTGGCGCCGGAGTTGCTCCGGATCGCGACGGCGGTGCCGGGCGGGGCCGCGATGTCCAGGTCCACCGAGCAGGCGGGCTCGCTGACGCCGAGCAGTTGCGGGCAGCGGGCCGAGATCCGCAGGGTGTGGTCGGTGATGGTGCGGGTGACCTGCGGGCGGCTGACCGTCCAGTGCTCGGTCTCGCGGACCGCGACATGGCCCTGGGTGGTCGCGTCGATGTTGGCGGTCGAGTCCTGAAGGTCCAGCTCCAGCGCGGTGATCGAGCTCGGGTACGGGTCGGGACGCACCGCGGCCTGCCGCACCAGGCTGGTCCAGGTCTGCCCGGCGCCGAGCAGCACCACGACCGCCCCGGCCAGCGTCCCCACCTGCCGCCAGACCTGGCGCTCGCGCGGGCCCGGCCCGGCGGACTCCCGCCGGATCACTAGCCCTCCCCGAGGAAGCGCAGCACCGCCAGCACCCGCCGATGGGTGGCGTCGGCGGCCGGCAGGTCGAGCTTGCTGAAGATGCTGCTGATGTGCTTGGCCACCGCGCTGTCGCTGACCACCAGCGACTCGGCTATCGCGGCGTTGGAGTGGCCCTCCGCCATCAGCGCCAGCACGTCGCGCTCGCGCGGGGTCAGCCGCTCCAGCGGGTCGCGGTGCCGGCGCACCAGCAGCTGGGCGACCACCTCCGGGTCCAGCGCGGTGCCCCCGGCGGCCACCCGCTGCAGCGCGTCCACGAAGTCGTCGACGTTGGCCACCCGCTCCTTGAGCAGGTAGCCGACCCCGCTGGTGTTGGTGGCGAGCAGGTCGGCGGCGTACCGCTCCTCGACGTACTGGGAGAGCAGCAGCACCGCGACCTCGGGCCACTGCCGCCGGATCAGCAGCGCGGCCCGCACGCCCTCGTCGGTGAAGCCCGGTGGCATCCGCACGTCGGTCACCACCACCCTCGGCCGGTGCTCCTCGACGGCGGCGAGCAGCGCCTGCGCGTCGCCGACCGCCGCCACCACCTCGAACCCCACCGCCTCCAGTACCTTGACCAGGCCCACTCGCAGCAGGACCGAGTCCTCGGCGATCACAGCTCGCACGGCAACTCCACAGTGATGACGGTCGGGCCCCCGATGGGGCTGCTGATGGCGAGGGTGCCGTCCACCGAGGCGGCGCGCTTGCGCAGCCCCGTCAGACCGGTCCCCCGGGCGGCGTCGGCGCCGCCCACGCCGTTGTCGGCGATCACGATCCGCAGCAGCGGACCCAGTCGGCGCACCGACAGATCGGCCCGGGAGGCCCGGGCGTGCTTGGCCACGTTGGCCAGCGCCTCGGAGACCACGAAGTAGGCCACCGCCTCGACCGTGGGCGCCACCCGGCCCGGCAGGCTGACGTCCAACCGCACCGGCAGCGGGGCGCGGGCGGCGATCCCGGAGAGCGCCGCGTCCAGGCCGCGGTCCTCCAGCACCACCGGGTGCAGGCCGCGGACCAGGTCGCGCAGCTCGGCGATGGCCGCCTGGGCCTCCTCGTGCGCCTCGACGATCACCCGCATCGCCTCCGGGGAGACGTCCTTGAGCGTCTTGCGGGCCAGCCCCAGGTTCATCGCGAGCGAGACCAGCCGCTGCTGGGCGCCGTCGTGCAGGTCGCGCTCGATCCGGCGGCGCTCGGCGTCGGCGGCGTCCACCACCCCGGCGCGGCTCTCGGCGAGGTCCTCGACCCGGCGCTGCAACTCCCGGGCCCGGCTGGGGCCGAGCAGCCCCCAGGCGGCCCGGCGATCGATCCGGGCCACCCGGACGGCCAGCCAGGGCCCGGCGAAGAGCAGTGTCACGCCCGCCGCGGTGATCAGCACGTCGAGCACCGAGGTACCGGCGCTGCCCCGGATCAGGCTGCCGCGGGGCATCAGCGCGTGCCAGGCGAAGACGGTGGACATCACACCGCCGGCGCCGAAGGCCAGCAGCGAGAAGAGGCCGAAGAGCGCCAGGGTCGGGCCGATCAGCACGTGGTAGCCGACCTGGCGCCAGGTGGACTCCGCGCCGAGCCAGGCCAGCAGACGGCTCGGGGCCGGGGTGCCGGGCGGCGTCAGCGGCGGGTGCGCGGGGATCTCCAGCTCGCCGAGCGAGCGGAAGCGGCTGCGCTGGGCCTGGGTCAGCGCGGAGACGGAGAGCAGCAGCAGGACGATGACCGTCGCCGTCAGCTTGGTGAGGGTGACCAGGATCAGCAACGGCAGCAGGAACGGCAGGCCCGCCGCGACCAGGCGCACTTCGCGCACGGCCACGGAGGACCAGGGTGCGGCGTGCGGGCGGCGGGAGTGGTGGTGATCGGTGGGGTGAACGGTGCGGTGATCGGTGGGGTGATCGGTGGGGTGATCGGCGGGGTGATCGGCGGCACCGGAGCCGCCGCCGGGTATGCCGCCGGTGCTCCGCCCGGCGCTGCGGCCTTCGGCGTGGTCGCCGCTGCGGTCGCCGGCGTCGCCCCCGACGTGGTCACGGCTGTCGTCACGGCTCCGGTCACGGCTCTGGTCACGGCTCTGGTCACGGCTGTCGTCACGGCTCTGGTCACGGCTGTGGCCCTCGTCGGGATGCTCCGGGCCGTGCCCGCCCAGGTGGCCGCCCAGGTGCTCGGCGTCGTGGTCGGAGAGCCAGGAAAGGCTGGGGTGCGCCCGCCCCCGGCGGATCCCCTCCCGCACGCGGCG
Source organism: Kitasatospora sp. NBC_01287 (assembly GCF_026340565.1). Taxonomy (NCBI): domain Bacteria; kingdom Bacillati; phylum Actinomycetota; class Actinomycetes; order Kitasatosporales; family Streptomycetaceae; genus Kitasatospora; species Kitasatospora sp. NBC_01287. Next base: position 6,224,441 of record NZ_JAPEPB010000001.1, on the reverse strand, counting down.
CAGCCCGCTGGTCCCGATCACGTCGGACAGCTTAGGGGGCTGCCCGCCGACCGGTCTGTGCGGCTGGGTGCCGTCTTGGGGGTGTACCTGGCTACACCCCCAAGACGGGACCTCACGCCAAAGACGGGAGCGTGCCGGAACGGCAGGCTGGAGTCTGTCGGAAGTCGGACGGTGGCGAGCCAGGCGGTGGGCGTGATGAACGGGGTGGCACGGATGGACTCGGCACGTGAGGCCCTGGAGCCGGCAGGGGAGACGCCGGTCGGCGCGGTCTGGCCGGCCGACGGCCCGTGGTCGATCCGGCTGACGGTCAGCCATGGCGGGCGCCCGGCGCTGGAGGTCTACGAGCACGGCCTGCTGATCGACGTCCTGGTGGCCAGCACGCTCAGCGGCGAACTGCTGCGCGGCACCCGGCGCAGCACCGCCGGGCTGCCGCCGGGCGGCCTGGCCTGGGGCCGGGTGGCCGAGGGCGGCGAGGTCCCCGTCGTCGACTTCACCAGCGGCTGGCTGCGCCCATCGCGGCGGGCCGCGGAGGTGCTGAAGGTGGACGGCGGCTTCTGGCTGGCCTGGGCGCCAGGACCGATCGCCGAGGCGGTGGTCCACCGGGCGGACGGCCGGACCGAGCGGCTGCGCCCGGGCCGGCCGAACTGACGTGACGAGCCGGCGTGGCACGCTGACGGGCTGACGGGCTGACGGGCTGAGGGGCTGAGGGGCTGACGCGGTGTGTCATGCGTGGCTCAGGGACGGTTCCGGTTCGTGCTGCGGTGTCTGTTCGCGCCGGGGAAGCAGGAGCGGGGTGGCCAGGATGAGCAGTCCCGCGGCCGTGAGAGCGGTGCGTGGGCTGGTCACGTCGGCGAGCAGCCCGCCGAGCGCGGTGCAGAGGGCGATGGACGCCTGCTGGCCGATCGACCAGGCCGTCAGGGTGCGGGCGACGAGGTGCCCGGGCGTGCGTTCGAGCCGGTAGGTGGCGAGCACCGGGGTGTACAGGCTCATGTTGATGATGATCGCCAGCTCGACGGCCATCACGGTGACCAGGCCGACGACGCCAGGGCGGACGAGGACCAGGCCGATCAGCCAGACGGCGCGCAGGGTCCCGACGATCCGGAAGACCCGGTGCCGTCCGTGGCGGGCCACGACGCGGTGGGCCAGCCGGGAGCCGATGAGCCCGCCGAAACAGGGGGCGGCGAAGGCGAGGGCGTACTGCCAGGGCGGGAAGCCGAGCTGGCGCAGGAGGAGCACGGCGAGCAGCGGCTCGGTGGCCATGATCAGGCCGGCGACGAGCATGTTGTTGAGGTAGAGCGCCCGCAGACCGGGATCGCCCGTGATGTGCCGCCAGCCCTCGATCAGTGCGCCCGCCCGGATCGGGCTCTTGTCGCTCGCTGGCGGCGGTTCCTCCTGGCCGCGGATCGCGGTGATGCCCAGCGCGGAGAGCAGGTAGCTGAGCGCGTCGGCCACCACGGTGGTGACCGGCCCGAACAGGCCGATCGCCGCCCCGCCCAGCGGCGGCCCGACCGCGATGGAGCTCCAGTTCGTGGACTCGAAGCGCGTGTTGGCCACGAGCAGGTCCTCCGGCCGGACGAGGGCCTTGAGGTAGGCGCCACTGGCCGCGTTGAACGCGATCTTGGCCGCGGCGACCACGGCCGAGACCACGAGCAGTTGGACGAGACCGAGCCGGCCGAAGGCGTAGGCGACCGGGATCGTCGCCATGGCCGCGAACCGGGTCAGGTCCATCGCGATCATGACCGGGCGCTTGCGCCGGAACTCCACCCACGGCGCGAGTGGCAGCGCGATCAGCGCGCCCACCGCCGGCCCCACCGCGGAGAGCGCGGACACCTCGGCGGGGCCGGCGTGCAGCGCCAGCACGGCGATCAGCGGCAGTGCCCCGAACCCCAGTCCGGAGCCGTACGCGCTCACCGCGTACGCCGCCCACAACCAGCCGAACCGCCGGCCCAGCGCTCTCCTGCCCATCATGCTCAGCGCACCCCTTGACGTCCCACTCGAACAAGCCGACGTTGACCGGTGAAAGCTAAGCGAGCAGCACAATCGCAGGTCAAACAACCGCCCTGCCGTCTCATCACAACCATCCGTTGTTCACTAAGGTGGGCCGGCATGGACCTCGAAGCCGTACGCACCTTCGCCGCCGTCGCGGAAGCGGGCCAGTTCCAGAAAGCCGCCACCGACCTGTCGATCACCCAGCAGGCCGTCTCCAAGCGCGTCGCCACGCTGGAGAGCGACCTCGGCGTACAGCTGTTCGCCCGCACGCCGCGCGGCGCCGAGCTCACCATCGACGGGCAGGCGTTCCTGCCCCACGCGCGCGAACTGCTGCGTGCCGCCGAGCGCGCGGTCACCTCCGTGCGCCCCGGCAGCCGTCCGCTGCGCGTCGACGTGATCGCCTCGCGTGGCGCGCAGTCCGGCCTGATGCGCGGCTTCCACCGCGTCCACCCGGAGATCGACCTCGACGTGCTGATGCTGCTCGACATCGAGACGGCCGTCACCGCCATCCGCTCCGGTGCGATCGACGCGTCCTTCCGCGCAGTCGCCGCGCCCGGTCGACCCCTGCCCGAGGAGATCGAGTCCGTCCGGGTGCTCGACGAGCCGCTCCAGCTCCTCACCGGTCCCGCCCACGTGTTGGCGGGAGCCCGGTCGGTGACCCTCGCCCAGCTCGCCGGGCACCGGATCTGGATGCCCGGCATCGTCCCCGGCAGCGAGTGGGGCGCCTACTACGACGACCTCGTCGCCGAGTTCTGCCTCACCATCGAGGTGACCGGCCCCAACTTCGGCTCCGACGCGCTCCTGGACACCATCGCCGACACTCCGGCCCTGGCCACCTTCATGGGCGAGCACACCCGCCTCATCTGGCCCGCCGACCACGGCCTGCGCCGCATTCCGGTGACCGACCCGACACCCCTCTACCCGCACTCGCTCCTGTGGCACCGCGACAACCCCCACCCGGCACTGGCCACCCTGCGCGCCCACCTCGCCGCCACGGCGCCCGGCCACGACGCCGGGACCTGGGTGCCGGGCTGGGCGATTCCGCGCTGAAGGCCGCTGCGCCTTCGACCGTCCCGGCCGGATCGACAGACGGCGACCCGGAGGAAGACGGGGCCTCGGCCACGATCGGGCGGTGGCGCCGGTCCGACTCGGTGCAATGTTACTGAATGGTCATCCGATCGCCTGCCGTAGTTGTTCCGCTCACGACACCGGCCCGCCATCATGGGCCGACGGCATCGCCGTCCTTGGACCGACCGCACGCGGCCTCGCTCCCACCACTCCTGGACCGGTGATGAAGAGAATCACGATCCGCGCGATCGCGGCCGGCGCCGCCCTGCTCTCCCTGCTGACCTGCTCGGCCGGCACCGGCGCGGCCACCGCGCCGTCCGCCGCCACCGCCCCGGCCGCGGCCACCCGGCCGCGCGTGCTGACGGGCACCCAGCTCGCGGCCTCCTGGACCGGGCCGCTCAGCACGCGCGGCCGGTACGTGGTGGACGCGACCGGGCAGCGGTTCAAGCTGGAATCCGGCAACTGGGAGGGTGCACAGGGCACTTGGACCGGCAGCGGAGATCCGGCCGACCCGGCGCAGAACGCGCACGGGGAGCCCTCGAACGACATGCCGCTGGGGCTGGACCGGGCGCCGATCGGCAGCATCCTGGCCGGGTTCCACAGCCTGGGGATCAACAGCATCCGGCTGCCGTTCTCCAACGCGCTGATCCACGACACCACGCCGGTGCCCGACGGCTCCGTCGCCGCCAACCCCCGACTACGCGGCGACACCCCGCTGCAGGTGTACGACGCCGTGGTGGCCGCGCTCACCGGGGACGGCTTCGCGGTGATCCTCAACAACCACACCACCACGTCCCGTTGGTGCTGCGGGCTGGACGGCAACGAGCGCTGGAACAGCGGGCAGAGTACCCAGCAGTGGGAGGCCGACTGGCTCTTCATGGTACGGCGCTACCAGGGCGACAAGCGCGTGGTGGGAGCCGATCTGCGCAACGAGGTGCGCCGCGACGTCACCGACGATCCCAACTGGGGCCTGGGCGACGCACATGACGAGAACGCCGCCTTCGAGGAGGCGGGGAACCAGATCCTGCAGGCCGACCCCGACATGCTGATCATCATGGAGGGCATCAACTGGCAGGGCATCCCGCTGGCCGGACTGCCGCACGGGCGGCCGATGCTGACCCCGGTGTCGACCCTCTCCAACACGCTGATCGAGTCGGACAAGCTGGTCTACTCGGCGCACTTCTACTCCTACACCGGCCCCGCCAACTCCGGTGCGGGCAGCGGCCTGGGCGCCACCAGCGACCCGCGCTACGAGGACTTCACGCCGGCCCAGCTCGCCCAGGCGGTCGACCAGGAGGCGCTCTTCGTCACGCAGTCCGGGCAGCACTTCACCGCGCCGGTCTGGGTCAGTGAGTTCGGCGCGGCCGGCCGCGGGGAGAGCGACCCCAAGGAGGTCAGCTGGTTCGACGCCTTCACCAGTATCCTCGCCGCCGACGACACCGACTTCGCGATCTGGCCGCTGGTCGGCTGGACCGACAGCACCGGTGCGCCGATGGACAATTGGGCCATGCTCTCGTACGACGCGAGCGGCCGGCAGCTGAGCGTCGAGGACCCGGGCGACTGGCGGGCCGCCGACTGGGACAAGCTGCTCGCCGCGCCGAGCCTGACCGGCCCGGTGCCGGTCGCCACCCGCTGGAACATGCTCGACCTCGACCACACCGACTACGACGTCTCGGCCGCCATGCTCGCGCGACCCGACTGGGATCCCGGTGCCCGCAAGGGCGCCTGCCCCGACAGCGAACGGCTGGTGGGCCTCGGGCGCAGCAGCAGCCGCGGGCTCTGCACGGACGCGGGCGAGCCGGCCGGCAGCGGTGCGCCGTACGTGGTGGTGACGGACGAGCGGTACGTCACCGACGGCGACTGGGCGGTGGGCTACAACAAGCTGCAGTGCCCGGCGAACTCCTTCGCCCTCGGGTACGGCGTGCGCGGCGGCGCGATGTCCTCGCTGCTCTGCGCTCCGGCGGCGCGGGCACTGCCGGGCGGCGGCCGCGACGTCTGGTTCGACCACGGGGACAACCGCCCGGGCAGCGGCGGGTCCGGCGCCGGCGACTGGGCGTCCGGGGACTACAAGGGCCAGTGCGCGGACGGCGAGTACCTCGCGGGGGTCGCGTACACCTGGAAGTGGGTGCAGGAAGGGGTGCCGGACGCGCTGCTCTGCCGGCCGCTGGGGCAGTAGCCGGGGTGGCGAGCGGAAGGCGGTGGTCGCGGGGCCGGAAAACGCGTTGCCCGGCTGCGGTGCTTTGCGGCACCGTTCCGGGCATGGCCGACCTCGACTCCCCCGCCTCCGCGGACGCAGCCCCCGAACTCCGCGCCTTCTTCTCGCAGGGGCGGCTGACCGCGATCCCGCGCAAGCCCGCCCGCCGCGAGCAGCTGCTGCGCCTCCTGGCCCGCTCCCTCTTCGCCCCGGACCGCAGCTACACCGAGCGCGACGTCAACGAGGCGCTGCTGAGCGTGCACGCGGACTACTCGGCGCTGCGCCGGTACCTGGTCGAGGGGCGCCTGCTGGAGCGGACCAGGGACGGCGCCAGCTACCGGCGGCTGGTCTGACGGCCTGCCGCGCGGGCCTTCTCGCGCTCGGTGGCTCAGGCCACCAGGAGGCGCAGGCCGAGCTCTGCCGCGTCGAGGCCGACGAGCTCGCGGTTGCGCTCGGCCCACCGGCCCGAGGCGAGGTCGTCGCGCAGCGCGCTCACCGCCCGCTGCTCGGCCTGCGGCCCGACCCTGGTCCAGACCGACACCGCGCGGCGCACCTGCTCCTCCAGGTACGCCTCAGGCCGACGCCAGTACGCCTCGAAGAAGCCGTCGGCGCAGTCCCACGGGATGAGCACCGGCTCCAGGCGGGCCCCGATCGCGCCGGCCAGCTCGTCGATCGAGGGCCGGCCGACGACCAGGCCGCCGACCTCGGGCAGGTAGTCGCGACTGAGCCAGAACCGGTTGAGCCAGCCGGTGTCACTGGAGTCGTGCGTGAACACCACCACGCGCCGGGCCACCCGCCGCATCTCGCGCAGCCCGGCGATCGGGTCGTGCCAGTGATGGATGGTGCTGAAGGCCATCGCGGCGTCGAAGGACTGGTCCGCGAACGGAAGGCGCTCCGCGGTGGCGGCCACGCACGGCGCCGCGCCCGCGGGACGCTGCGCCCGCATGACCGCCGACGGCTCCACCGCCGTGACCTCGCGGTCGGTCGGCTCGTAGGAGCCGGTGCCGGCCCCGACGTTCAGTACCGTCCGGGCGTCCCCGAGGGCATCCCAGACCTGCGCGGCGATCCGCGGGTCGGTGCGCCGCGTCGCCGGGTAGGCGGACCCGATCTCTTCGTACAACTGTGCGCCGAACACCTTCAGTTGGTCCTCGGGCGTCGTCCTGATCCCCATTGCGCGTCCTTCCAGTTCTCTGTCTATGGCCGTCACCATGGCAGCGGCGCGCTCGCGCTGTTCCACCAGCAGGCCGCGCAGCCGGTGCAGGTGCGCGACCGCGTCGGTGGTCGGGTCGTCGACCAGATCCGCGACCTCGCGCAGTCCGAAGCCCAACCGCCGGTAGGCGAGCACCTCCCGCAGCCGCTCCACGTCATCCGGTGAGTAGGCCCGGTAGCCGGAAGCGGTCCGCGCGGACGCCTGCACGAGGCCGATCTCGTCGTAGTGATGCAGTGTGCGGACGCTCACGCCGGCCAGTTCGGCCACACGCCCCACGGTCAGGTGTTCTTCCACACCCCTGACAATGCGGCATCACGCCACGTGAGGGTCAAGCGCGCCGCCCGCCGTTCGCCATCACCGACGCGGGCCGGGCACGATCGAGGGGCGGTCCCCCGAGGAGACCGCCCCTGATCGGGCATCGGCTCACCGCACTCGCCGGTGCGGCCGCTGAACAGGCTGAACAGGTGGAACGCCGAGGACCTGCCGGAGTGATGGTGACGCTAGAAGCCGGCCAGGCCGTTGGGCGTGCCCAGGCCGGTCGGGCCGTCCCAGCCGGTGCCCGAGACGCACAGCACGGTGCAGCCGCTGTTCGCCGGGGCGTTCTGGCCGAGCGTGACGTCGTTGAACGCCGAGGGCGCGGCGGCGTAGAGGGTGTTGGGCCCCTCGACGTTGGTCAGGTGACCGCCACGGGCGTAGACGCCGGCGATGTATGGGCTGGACTGGCTGGTGCCGCCCACCGCCAGCCAGGACTGCTGCTGGCCGGAGAAGGGGGTGTAGTCGTCGTAGACGGCCGCGCCGGTGGTCGGGTCGGCGTCGGCGGAGACGTCCGCGTCGGCGCGGTGGCCGCCGCAGTTGGCCGAGGCGCTGGTGGGCTGCCCGAGCGCGGGCGGCAGTTCGGCCGCGCAGCCGCTGCCCGAGCCGTCCCAGGCGACCTCGGTGTAGCCGTTGTGCCCGGCGCCCGGCGTCCGGTAGAGCGCGGTGCCGCCGACGGAGGTGACGGTGGGCAGGTTCTGCGGCCAGCCGGAGGGCGTGCCCTCGTAGCCGCCGTCACCGGAGGAGGCGGTGATCGCCATGCCCGGGTGGTAGAAGTCGCGGGCCGCCTGCCCGAGGTCGAGCGTCGCGTCCGGGCCGAACTGGTAGCTGACACTGGCCGACGACGCGCCGAGCTTCGCCGCCGTGTTCATCGCGACGCCGAAGTCCTCGGCCGCCTGGTCCTCGCTGGTGGTCATGTCCCGGTTGACGGTGATCTCCAGGATGCGGCAGCTCGGGCAGGCGGCGGAGGCCATGTCGACGTCCAGCGTGGTCTCGACACCGACCTGCTCGTCGAAGTCCTTCTCGTCCGGGGTCGTGCCCGGGGCCAGCGGTGCTCCGCCGTGCTCGTTGACCTGCTTGAAGCAGCCGTTGGCCGCGGTGCAGGCGGGCAGCCCGTACTGCGTGCGGTAGGCGTTGAGGTTGGCCTCCAGCGTCGGGAAGGCGCCCTCGTCGAGGATCGCGATGGTGTTGGCGGGCCCGGCGTTGCCGGCCGGCAGGTTGTAGGCGGCGGCGAAGTCCGCCGGCCCGTAACCGGCCGGGTTGCTGGTCGCCAGCGCCTTGGTCGAGCCGGGCGCCACGGTGACCAACTGGGCCATGCACCGGTTGTGCGCGATGCCGGCGCAGACCTGGGTCGTGCCCCGGCCGGCGAGTTGCGGGCTGGGCAGGCTCGCCGCCGAGCCGATCCGCGGGCTCGCCAGGCCCTGGGCCTGCGCCGCACCGGCCGGCAGCACGGTCGGTGCGGCGGCCAGCGCGCCGACCGCCAGTGCCGCCACGGCGGCCTTACGGAAGTTCAGCAAAGGGGTTCCTCTCACCGGGCGCACGGCGGGCCGACCCGGTACCGCGGCCGGGGCGCTGGTGCGCAAGCTCGAACCTGATGACGTGGGCATGTCAATACTGCCCTCGCGCATGCGCGCCATACCGACCCCGCACTGACACCGCCGTCTGACTCACTGTCAGAAGCGTTCTCCCCCAGGGGCCGTACGCAGCGCATGGGTCAAGTTTGATGTGTGCATGAGCAGTGTGCTGGTGCAACAGTCACACCGTGGGACCGGCTGCGTCAATAGCTGTCACTGCGGTCGCAGTTCGCCGCACCGGCCGGCCGGGCGGCGCCACCGCCGGACTGCCGGTGAGCGCGGCCCTGCTGCTCGGGTCCACCCTCCCCGACCAGATCGTGCCGGGCAGCGCCCACCGCCTCGCCGCCTGCCTGGCCGACCACTGGGTCCGCACCCTGGAGGGCGGCGCCGCGCACGACGCGGTCAACGTGCCGATCTGGATCCCGCTGGGCCTCTTCGGCACCCTCACCCGCCGCGGCCCGGTGCTGGTCACCGCGCTCGCCTCGGCACCTGGGCCGGGGTCGAACTGTCGCAGACGCTCGACCCGGTGCGCTCCTGCCAGTACCTGGACCGGGGCAACAACACCGCCGGGGTGCTGATCGGCGCGCTGTTGGGCATGCTGCTGCTGCGCCGGCGGGACGGGCGGGAGCAGGGCCGCGCGACCGCCTGAGCGGCGCCAGGCGGCCTTCCGGGCAGCGTCAGCGGACGGAAGTCGCAGGCTGCGCGAGCGGATTCGGGAGCGGCTTCGGGAGCGGGAAGCTGCGGCGCATCACCGCGTCGAACGCGGCGTCCGGCAGCAGTCGGCGAGCCGTCATCACCACCCGGGAGAGCCCGCCGATGGCGTAGCGGGCCCGCGGCCGGGCGGTGGTGGCGGCGCGCACGATGACCCGGGTGGCCACCTTGGCCGGGACCGCGCCGTTGCGCCGGGTGAAGCTCTTGTGGGCGTACAGGTCGGCGAGTTCGGCGCGGAAGGTCCCGTACGGGTCGTCCGCGGCCGGCGGCGCGGCCATGGTGTCCACCGCCGTGCCCGCGAACTCGGTGATGGTGGGGCCGGGTTGGACCACCACGACCTCGATGCCGAACGGCGCCACCTCCAGGCGCAGCGAGTCGCTGATCGCCTCCAGCGCGTGCTTGCTGGCGTGGTAGAAGGCCCCGCCGGGCGGCGAGAAGCGGCCGGCCATCGAGGAGATGTTGACGATCCGGCCGCGCCCGGCCGCCCGCATGCCCGGCAGCACCAGCTGGGTCAGCCGGACCACACCGAAGACGTTGGTGTCGAACTGGGCCCGCACCTCGGCCGGGTCCGCCGACTCGACGGGCTGGTGCAGGCCGTACGCGGCGTTGTTGACCAGCAGGTCGATCGCGCCGTGCTGCCGCTCGATCTCCTGGACGGCGGCGGCCATCGAGGCCTCGTCCGTGACGTCCAGCGGGAGGGTGGCCAGGCCCTGGGCGGCCAGGTCGGCGATCGACTCCGGGCGGCGCGCGGTCGCGAACACCCGGTGGCCCAGGCCGTGCAGGGCCAGCGCGGTCTGCCGGCCCATGCCGGAGGAGCAGCCGGTGATCAGAACGGTCTTGGCGGTCATCTCAGGAGTCCTTCGAGCTGAGGGGGGATGCGCTGAGGAGGGACCAGACGGCCTGCTCGGCCCGGTCGCGTTCGGCCTGGGGCAGGTCGGTGACGGCCGCGGGCCGGATCGCCCGCAGCAGCCCGGCGAAGGCGCCGAGCGCGAGCGCCACCAGGAACTGCGGCTCACCGTCGCGGATCGCCCCGGCCTGCTGGCCGCGTTCGATGAAGTCGGCTGCCAGTTGGTCGAGTTCGGCCGCCAGGGTGCGGCTCTCCTGGTCCAGGAAGGTGTCGTGCTGCTGGTGCTCCAGGAAGGCGAAGGCGGCCGACCGGCTGCCCGCGAAGCCGGTGAACCCCGCCCAGAACTGTCCGAACTCCGCCCTGATCGAGTCGGCGGGCCCGGCCGTGGCCTCGGCGAGGTGGTCGAGCAGGTCGCGCTTGGCGTCCTGGAACGCCGCGTTGCCGAGCGCCTCCTTGCTGGGGAAGTACCGGTAGATGCTGCCGACCCCGACCCCGGCCCGCGCCGCGACGGCGGGCATCTGGGTGCCCTCGTAGGTGCGCTCGGCGAAGAGGGCGATCGCGGCGTCGAGGAGGAGTTGGGGGGTATCGGGGTGTCGGGGCACGGAATGAATATTCATTCCGCTCGGCGTCGATGTCAAGCGACGGCAGGCTGTGTGCGAGGGATCAGTACGCCCCCCGAGCCTCAACCCCCCTTCAGTTCACCGAACCTGCGGCCGCCTGGGCCACCGACTGCACCAGCGAGATCCCACCGGACTCGCTGGGATTGCCGTCCGAGACCGCCGCGATCAGCAGCTCGTGCCCGTCCCGCTCGACCATCCCGATGCTGTTGATCACCCAGAGGCCGGTCGCCGACCGCGGCAGCCAGCCGTCCTTCACCGCGTAGTCGCCGCCGCTCGCCGCCGCGCTCACCCCCCAGCGCTGGTCGCTCTCCACCTGGCCGAGCAACCCCGTGAAGTAGCCGCGCGAGGCGGCCGAGAGCAGCGAGTCGCCGGTGAAGACCTGGCGCAGCAACTGCACCTGGTCGGCGGCGGTGGTCGAGGTGAGACCCCAGTAGCCGTCCGTGCCGCCCGAGGTGGCGGTCAGCCCGAACCGCTTGTTGGCGGCGTTCAGGCCGCCGTCCTGACCGATCTCGTTCCACAGGGCCGTCGCGGAGTCGTTGTCGCTGTTCTCGATCATCGCGGTGGCGAGGCTCTGCTGCGCCGCGGTCAGCGTGCTGCCCTTGTCCTGGGCCTGGAGCAGCAGCGTGGACAGGATGTCGACCTTGACGATGCTGGCGGTCGCGAAGCCGTGCCCGGACGCGCCGTCGGTAAGCGACTGCCCCGTGGTCAGGTCGGTGACCGAGACCGAGACGGAGACCCCGCTGCCGGCCTGGGCGACGGCGTCGCGCAACGCGGCGTCGGGGGTGGGGGTGGGAGTGGGAGTGGGAGTGGGCGTGGGCGTGGGCGTGGGAGTGGGGGTCGGACTGGGCGAGGCGCTTACCGAGGGTTGGGCCGGCTGTCCGGTCGAAGGCGCGGCAGCGGGCGCGATGGAGGAGGCCGCGTCAGCCACGGCGGCAACTCTCGCGTGCCTCCCGGCGACGCCGAAGTGCCCTTGCAGCAGTACGGAGATGATCGCCACGGCTGCGAGGACGGCGGCAGGTGTCAGCATCCTCGCCAGGCTGATGCTTCGCATCGACATGCTGGATGACGCTAGGGAGCGCGGCTTTGAGCAGTCTTAGGACAGGATGGTCGTTTCCTAACGCTTGCCTTCGCGCTCCGGCCCGGCGGACGGCGGTCAGGAGTCCCGGAGACGGCCGGCCTTGAGCTCGGCGAGGAACGCGGCGAAGGCGGGGGCCGGGAAGAGGAGAGCGGGGCCGTGCGGGTCCTTGCTGTCGCGGACGGGGGTGACACCGGTGATCCCGTGGACCACCTCGACGCAATCCCCACCGTTACTGCCGCTGTAGCTGCTCTTGCGCCAGGCTGGAGTCACCGCTGCCCCCGCTGCCCGGCCACCTCCACCGCTCCACCGCTCCGCCGCTCCACCGCTCCACCGGACCCGCGCCGCCGGTGACCGAAAGTCGCCGTCAGGCAATCGCCTTGGGCGCGCTCTCGGTGGCGAGCTTGACGGCCAACGCGCCCAGCACGGTGCCCATCAGGTAGCGCTGCGCCCGCAGCCAGCCCGGACGGCGGGCGAGGAAGACCGCGATGGTCCCGGCGGCTGCGACGATCAGCAGGTTGACCAGCAGGCTGACCGCGATCTGTGCCCCGCCCAGTTCGAAGCCCTGGAGCAGCACGTGCCCGGCCCGGGTGTCGATGAACTGTGGGATCAGCGAGAGGTAGAGGACGGCCGCCTTGGGGTTGAGCAGGTTGGTGAAGAGCCCCATCGTGAAGAGGCGACGCGGCGAGTCGGGCGCCAGCTGCTGCGGCGTGAAGACCGACACCCCGCCTGGCCGCAACGCCTTCCAGGCGAGCCGGAGCAGGTAGCCGGCGCCGGCCAGCTTCACCGCGACGTACAGCGGCGGGACGGCGACGAAGAGCACCGAGAGGCCGAGGTTGGCGGCACTGAGGTAGACCAGGAAGCCCACGGCGACACCGGCCAGTGAGATCACCCCGGCACGCCGACCCTGGGTGATGCTGCGCGAGACCAGGTACATCATGTTGGGGCCGGGCGTGAGCACCATGCCGAGCGAGACCAGCAGGACACTGAGGAGCGCGTTCGTTCCGACCATGGCACCAGGATCGACCGGCACGACCGTTCAGCACCAGCGAAGATCTCTACACCCATCCGGTAAGCAGCGCTACCGGATCCGCGCGGATATCGCTGGCACCGGGCAGCCCCGATGCTCCATGGTGAACGCGATGACGACGACCGAGGGCGACGCCGAACCCGTCTGGTACTACGACGATCCCCGCACCCTGGCCGGCGCCCTGCAGCGCGGGCGGGGCGTCGGGGCGCTGCGGGCGCGGCGCGATCCGGACGCGGCGGCCGAGCTGGTCCGCGCCTGCGTCCGCCGCGACCACCGCTGGTGGTGGCACCTCGACGAGCGCGAGGTCTACCTGGCGCGCCTGGTCCGCGACCTGGGCCTGGGCAGCGCGCCGGTCCTCGCGCGGCTGCGGGAGACCGAGCACGTGCCGCGCGCCGAGCGGGACAACTCCTTCGAGCTGGCAACCGGGGTGCTGGTGGCGCTCGCCCGGGGCGGTGACCGCGAGGCGGCGCTCGGGCTGGCGCACTACCTCGACGACGGCACCCGCTGGATCTCCGTGCTGCAGCGGATCGCGGCCGACTATCCCGCGGACCGGTGGAATCAGCTGCGCCCGCTCGTCCGCAGGCGCCTGACCCGGGAGCTCGCGGCGGAGGCGGAGCAGGAATCGGCGAAGGGGCCGGCGAGCCGGTTCGCGGAGCTGCGGCCGAGCGCCGAACCGTGGCGCACCTGGCGGCGGCACACCTCGAACGAGGAGGAGGCGGAGAGGGAAGTGGCGGCGGAGCCCGAGGAGGAGCCGGGCGACCTACGGGATGTGCCGCAACTGATCGCCACCGCCGTGGAGTTGCGCACGGAAGGCGAGTGGACCGGTTTCGCTCCGCTCGCCGACGAACTGGCCCGGCACGGCGCCGAGGCGACCACCGCGCTGCCGCTGCTGCGCGACCTGTTCGTCTGGACCCCGCACTCCTTCGAGCGGGCCGCGCTGCTGCGGGCGCGACTGGCGCTCGACCCGCACGGCAGCCGACGGGCGCTCTGGCACAGCCTGTGGGACTGCGAGAGCGAGGTCCGACTGATCGCCGTGCGCACGGTGCCGGTGGCTCGCCGCACGGTCGAGCGGCTGACGGCGCTGGCCGGGGACACGATGGAGCGCGCGGACATCCGCCGGATCGCCGCCGCGAAGCTGGCCGCCGCGAAGGCGGGCGCCGCACGGCGGGCGCCGGCGTCCGAGGCCTGAACCGACCGCCGCGCGAGCACCAGGCGTCAGGCGTCAGGCGTCAGCCTCGCCCTCGGCCTCACCCTCCGCCCGCAGCTCGCCCAGCGTCTCCTCCAGCCAGGCCACCTCCGCCCGCCGGGTGGCCCTGGCCATCACCAGCATGCCCCGGCGGTAGCGGTCCGCGGCCTCGCTGATCCGCACCGGCCCGCTGTCCCCGCTGAAGAAGCTCGCGGGCTGCGTGAGGAACTCAAGCCGCCGGCGCAGCAGTTCGGCCTGCCGGTCGGCCCCCGGCAGGTGGCTGAGGAACGCGAGCAGGGTGAAGAACTCCGCGCCGCTGGTGATCTCGCTCTGCTTGGGCTCGGCCAGGCGGCGGACCAGCTCGGCCCGCCCGCTCCCGGTCAGGCGCAGCACCTGACGCGCGGGGGCACCATCGCCCGGCTCGGCCTGCTTCTCCAGGTGCCCGGCCTGGCTCAGCCGGTTGATCGCCGGATAGAGCGCACCGTCGCTCACCGGCCGGTTGTGGCCGATCAACTCCGAGATGTGGCGCCGCAGTTCGTAGGCGTGCATGGGGCGTTCGGCCAGGAAGCCGAGGATCGCGAGAGTCAGCACGGTTCTCCTCAGGTGTCGTGACCACTGTACGAGCAATCCAACAGTACCTCTATCCGAGTCACTCGATTAGAGGTACTGTCGCTCGCGGCCCCGCCACTCCCCGTGCCGGAAGGAAACCGCCGTGCCCACCACCGAACCGTCCTCGCGCGTCACGACCGTCCCAGCCGCCCCCGCACCACCCACCGCACCACCCACCGCACCACCCACCGCACCGCCGCACGCACCGCCCCCCGCACCGCCGCCCGCCGCGACCCGCCGCGCCCTGCTCGCCCTCGGGGTCCCCGTCTACCTGGAGTTGCTCTCCGGCGTGGTCACCGGGCTGATCGACACGCTCTGGCTCTCCCGGGTGGGCGAGGCCGCGGTCGGCGCGGTCGCGGTGGCCACCACCGTCGAGAACGTGCTGCTCGGCGTGATCCTGACGGCCAACATCGGCGCCACCGTGCTGATCGCCGACGCCACCGGCGGCGGCCGCCGGGGCGAACTGCCCGTCATCATGCGGGCGGTGGGCATCCTCTGGCTGGCGATCGCGCCGGTGGTGGCGATCGGCGGGTTCCTCTGCCGGGAGGAGGTCGCGAGCCTGCTGGCCGGGCCGGACGGGGACGTCCACCGGCTCGCCGTCCGGTTCCTCGCCGTCTCCTTCCCCGGCATCGCGGTCTTCTTCGCGCAGAACGTGGTGGACGGCATCCTGAAGGGCACCGGCGACACACGGACCCCGATGCGGATGGCGATCCTGGCCAACGTCCTCGTGCTGGTGCTCGACCCGCTGCTGATCTACGGTCCGGGCCCGCTGCCGCGCCTGGGTGTGGCGGGCGCCGCGCTCGGCATGGTGATCGGCCGAGCCGTCGCGCTGGCGGTCAGCCTGGTGCTGCTCCGCCGCAAGCGGCTGGGCCGCCCACTCGACGACCTTCCCCCCGCAGGTCGTTCACCCGGCCCGACCGGCCGGTACGCGACGCCGGCGGACGACCTCCGCTGGTCCACCGCGCTGCGCCGACTGCTGGGCACGGGCCTGCCGGCCGCCGGGGACTTCGTCCTGCGGATGGGCGTCGCGGCGACCCTGGTCGGCCTGGTGGCCCGGTTCGGCGAGGACCAGTTGGCGGCCTACGGGATCGACGTCAAGGTGATCCTCTTCGCCACCATGGCCTGCTACGCCGTCCGCCAGGCGGCCGGCATCCTGCTCGCCCGCGCCCGGGGAGCCGGGCAGCGCGCCGCCGGGGTGATCGGCCGGCAGAGCGTGCTGCTCGGCACGGCGGTGGGCGCGGGCGGCGGCCTCGCCTTCGCTCTGGCGGGACCGCTGCTGCTGCACGGCTTCACCGACGCCCCGGGCGTGCTGGCCGCCGGGCGGACCCTGCTCTGGTTCCTGCTGCCCTACCTGGCCCTGCTGGGCGGCACGGTCGGGCTCAGCGGCGTCTTCGTCGGCGGCGGGCGCAGCGGTGCGATGTTCTGCGTCACCCTGCTGGGCGCGGCGGTCCAACTGCCGCTGGCCTACGGGCTGAGCACGGTGCCGGCGCTCGGCGTCCAGGGGGTCTGGCTCTCGATGAGCGCCGGCACCGGCCTGCAGTTCCTGCTCGGCTGGGCCCTGTTCCGCCGGACCGAGAGCTGAGGCCGACGGGGGCGCGGGCCCCCAACCCCCGCTCCCCCACACCTCACTTCGCGGCGAGCAGCGCCAGCCGGGCCCGGCTCTCCTCGTCCATCGGGGTGTAGGTGACCAGTCGCGAGCTGCGCTGCGGACCGAGCCACATGTTGGTGAACTCCAGCCTCAGCACGCCGACTTCGGGGTGCACGAAGCCCTTTGTGCCGTTCTCCCGGCCCATCACCTCGTGCCGCTGCCAGCGCTCCTCGAAATCCGGCGAGGCCTGGCGCAACCGCGCCACCAGCGACTTCCAGGCCGGATCGGCCACATGGTCGGCCATCGCCGCCCGCAGCCGTGCCGTCATCTGGGCGCGGGCGCCGTCCAGGTCCAACCAGCGCCGCTGGTAGTCCGGGTCGACGTGGATCAGCCAGAGCAGGTTGCGCTCCTCGGCCGGCAGCTCCGCGAAGCTGCCGAACAGCCGGGTGGACATGTCGTTGTGGGCCAGCACGTCGTAGCGGTTGTTGAGCACCCAGGCGGGCAGCGGGAACAGCTGGTCGAGGATCACCCGCACCGCCGGCGTGACCACCGCGCACTCACCGGTCGGCTCGGGGTCACCGGCGCCGGCCAGGATGTAGAGGTGGGTACGCTCGTTGTGATCGAGCAGCAGGGCCCGGGAGACCGACTCCAGGACCTGCGCCGAGACCTGGATGTCCCGCCCCTGCTCCAGCCACGTGTACCAGGTGACCCCGACGGCGGCGAGCTGCGCGACCTCCTCGCGGCGCAGCCCCGGGGTGCGGCGGCGCCCGGTGCTCGGCAGGCCGACCTGCTCGGGCGAGATCCGCTCCCGGCGGCTGCGCAGGAAGGCGGCCAGCTCCTGGCGGCGCACATCGGGTGCGCTGGGGGCCGCGGCGGCGACGACCCGCGCCGGGGCGGGAGCGGGAGCAGCGGGAGCGGGAGCGGGAGCGGCAGGGGCGACGGGAGCGGAAGCGGCAGGGGCGGTGGAGGAGGAGTTCGCGAGTCGCATGCCCCCAGCATGCCCGCACCGCTCCCAACGGGCGACCCTGGTTCCTGGTAGTCGTTATAACAGGATAACGAGACTCTGGTACCAGGGTAAGAAAAGGCGGATCGTCTTCCTCGTGACTCAGCAACTGGAACGCCCACAGGCCCGCCCCACCCGCTCATCGCACCCGACCGCCGCCGTCTCCGCCGGTGCCTCCCACACCCCCGGGAGCCTGACCACCGCGGGCCTGGTCACCGTCCTGCTCGGCGCCTTCCTGCCGATGCTCGACTTCTTCGTCGTCAACGTCGCACTGCCCACCATCGACCAGCAACTTCTCGCCGGCCCCGCCGTGCTGGAGCTGATCGCCGCCGGCTACGGCATCGCGTTCGCCGTGCTGCTGGTCCTCGGCGGCCGGCTCGGGGACAGCCTGGGCCGCCGCAAGCTGTTCCTGATCGGGATCGCCGCCTTCGCCCTCACCTCGCTGGCCTGCGGCCTGGCCCCCACCGCCTGGACCCTGGTCGCCGCCCGGGTCGCCCAGGGCGCCTCGGCCGCGCTGCTCGCCCCGCAGGTGCTCGCCATCATCACCGCCACCACCGAGGGCGCCAAGCGCGCCCGTGCGCTGAGCGTCTACGGCGCCGTGGCCGGGATCAGCGTGGTGGTCGGCCAGGTGCTCGGCGGCATGCTGGTCCAGGCCGACCTGTTCGGCACCAGCTGGCGTTCGATCTTCCTGCTCAACGTGCCGTTCGCGGTGGTCACCGTGCTGCTGGCGCTGCGCTTCGTCCCCGAGAACCGTTCGGCCACCCCGAGCCGGGTCGACGTCGCCGGCACCCTGCTGCTGAGCGTCGCGCTGCTGAGCCTCTTCGTGCCGCTGATGGAGGGCCGGGCGGTGGGCTGGCCGCTGTGGACCTGGCTGGCGCTGGCCGTCTTCCCCTTCGCCGCCTGGGCGTTCGTGGTGGTGGAGCGGCGCACCGAGCGCGACGGGGGCAGCCCGCTGGTGCCGCTCTCGCTGCTGCGGATCCCCGACATGCGCCGCGGCCTGGGCATCGCGGTGCCGTACTTCGCCAACTTCGGCGCCTTCATGTTCATCATCGCGATCACCCTGCAGCAGGGCCTGAAGCTCAGCCCCGTGGCAGCCGGCTGGGCCCTGGTGCCGCTGGCCGTCGGCTACTTCACCTCCTCGCTGGCCGGCCCGCGGCTGATCGGCCGCTTCGGCAGCCGGGTGATCACGGCCGGCGCGCTGATCAAGCCGCTGGGCACCGTGGTGCTGCTGGTCACCGTGCTGACCGACTTCCAGGGACTGAACGGCCTCACCCTGCTCCCCGGCATGGCCCTGGTCGGCCTCGGCAACGGCCTGGTCGGCACCCCGCTGTTCCGGGTGGTGCTCTCCAAGGTCCCCGGCGACCGGGCCGGCGTGGGCAGCGGCGTGCTGGCCACCACGCAGCAGTCCAGCCTGGCGCTGGGCGTGGCGACGCTGGGCACCCTCTACCTCTCGCTGGTGCCGAGCCTGGGCATGGGCCACGCGCTGGCGGTGATCCTCGGCACCGAGCTGATCGGCGCCGCACTGGTCGCCTACCTCAGCACCCGGCTGCCGCGCAGCATGGGGTGAGCGGCCCGCCTCAGCCGGGGCGCCTCAGCCCGGGGCGAGCCGCCCGGCCGATCAACCCGAAGCCCTCGTCCCTGGTGCCTGGCACCAGGGACGAGGGCTTCGCGCACGGCGGCGACGAGGCGGCGGACACCCGGCGCGGACGCGGACACCGACGCGGACACGAACACCGGCGCGGACATCGGCGCGACCACCGAGCGGCCCTCCGTGGCCGCCCGGGCCCCACCGAGCTGGGCGGCTCCGCCACCGAGCCCGCCGGACGCCGCACCGTCAGGCCGGAGCAGGGGCTCCCAGGATATTCATATATTCCTCTTACTACAGTGATAGGTTGCGCGGCGTCCGTGGAGCCCTGAGGTCCGGGAGGACCCTTGGAAGGTACCGAAGTCCGAAAGCTCGCCGAACTCGAAGACCGCCACTGGTGGTATCGCGAACGCCGGGTGCTGCTCGCCCGCGAGCTCGCGAGGATCGAGCGGGCCGGCACCGCCTTGGACATCGGCGCGGCCGGGGGCGGCAACACCCGGGTCCTGCGGTCCCACGGCTGGACACCCATCGCGATCGAGTACGGCGCGGAGGGCGCGGAGGTGGCCCGCGACCGCGGGTTGAACGTGCTGCGGGCCGACGCCCGCCAACTGCCCGTCGCCGACAACTCGATCGACCTGGTGGTCGCCTTCGACGTGCTGGAGCACATCACCGAGGACGACGCGGCGATGGCCGAGATCGGCCGCGTCACCCGCCCCGGCGGCGTGGCTCTGATAGCCGTGCCCTGCGACATGCGGCTCTGGTCGGCACACGACGAGGCCGTCGGCCACGTCCGCCGCTACACCCGGGACAGCCTGCAGGCCGTCATCACCGGCGGCGGCTTCAGGATCGAGTCGCTGAAGAGCTGGAACGTCCTGCTGCGGCCGGCCGCCGCCTGGCACCGCAAGAGGAGCACCGGCAGCGACCTGGACGAGGTGCCACCGCTCACCAACCGCGCGCTGAGCGCGGTCATCGCCGCCGAGCGCTACCTGCCGGTGCAGGCGCTGCCCGGCGTCTCGCTGCTGGTCCGCGCACGGCGGGCCTGACCGCGCCGGCCCCAGCCCCGGGCCCAGTGGCGCCGGGGCGGCAGTCGAATCCCGCTCGCCCGGCGCCGTCCCGGCCTGGCACGATGCCCGCATGACGCACCCCGCCGAGACCCGGACCCGCCACGATCTCGCCACGCTGGTCGCGGCCGGCGCCCGCCCCAAGTACCTGTTCTTCTGGGGCCACCGGCCGGAGCGGGACGGACGGATCGGCCCCGGGGCGCTGAGCCAGTGGTGGCCGTGCCGCTTCACCGTCGACGGGCTCGGCTATCCCAGCGCCGAGCACTGGATGATGGCGCAGAAGGCCCGGCTCTTCGAGGACCCGCAGACCGAGCGGCGGATCCTCGCCGCCCGCACCCCCGCCGAGGCGAAGAAGCTCGGCCGACTGGTCCAGGGCTTCGACGAGGAGCGCTGGGCCGCCGAGCGGTTCGGCTTCGTGCTGACCGGCAACCTCGCCAAGTTCGGCCAGGACCAGGCCCTTCGCGAGTACCTGCTGGGCACCGCGAACCGGGTGCTGGTCGAGGCGAGCCCGCTGGACCGGGTCTGGGGCATCGGGTTGGCCGCCCAGGACGAGGCCGCGGCCGACCCGGCCCGCTGGCGCGGGCTCAACCTGCTCGGCTTCGCGCTGATGGCCGCGCGCGAGCGACTCGGCGACTGAGCACGCGTCAGGGCCCGTGCCACCGGAGCGGCACGGGCCCTGACGGTCAATCAGAACAGCTGGCTCAGCAGCCGATCAGCCGCGCGCCCAGGTACGCCTTCACCTGGTCGAGCGAGACCCGTTCCTGCGCCATGGTGTCGCGCTCGCGGATGGTCACCGCGTTGTCCTCCAGGGTGTCGAAGTCGACCGTGACGCAGAACGGCGTGCCGATCTCGTCCTGGCGGCGGTAGCGCTTGCCGATCGCGCCGGCGTCGTCGAACTCGACGTTCCACGCGGTGCGCAGGTCGGCGGCCAGGCCGCGGGCCTTCGGGGAGAGGTCGGAGTTGCGCGACAGCGGCAGGACCGCGACCTTGACCGGGGCGAGCCGCGGGTCGAGCCGCATGCCGACGCGCTTCTCCATGACGCCCTTGGCGTTCGGCGCCTCGTCCTCGAAGTAGGCGTCGAGCAGGAAGGCCAGCATCGCGCGGTTGAGGCCCGCTGCCGGCTCGATGACGTACGGGAAGTACCGCTCGCCGGACTCCTGGTCGAAGT
This sequence comes from Kitasatospora sp. NBC_01287, assembly GCF_026340565.1. Taxonomy (NCBI): domain Bacteria; kingdom Bacillati; phylum Actinomycetota; class Actinomycetes; order Kitasatosporales; family Streptomycetaceae; genus Kitasatospora; species Kitasatospora sp. NBC_01287. The sequence goes on along the minus strand of NZ_JAPEPB010000001.1, from coordinate 6,203,611 downwards.
ACTTGAGGTCCTGGCCGGACCGCTCGCTGTGCACCGTCAGGTCGTAGTCGGTGCGGTTGGCGATGCCCTCCAGCTCGGAGTACTCGGTGCCGCCGAAGTTGAAGCGGTACTCGATGTCCACCGTGCGCTTGGCGTAGTGGGAGAGCTTCTCCTTCGGGTGCTCGAAGAAGCGCATGTTCTCGGTGCGCAGGCCCAGGTCGGTGTACCAGTCCCAGCGCTGCTGGAGCCAGTACTCGTGCCAGGTCTCGTCGTCGCCGGGCTTGACGAAGAACTCCATCTCCATCTGCTCGAACTCGCGGGTCCGGAAGATGAAGTTGCCGGGGGTGATCTCGTTGCGGAAGCTCTTGCCGACCTGGGCGATGCCGAACGGCGGCTTGCGGCGCGAGGTGGTCTGCACGGCCTTGAAGTTGGTGAAGATGCCCTGCGCCGTCTCCGGGCGCAGGTAGGCCAGGCCGCTCGCGTCCTCGGTGACACCCAGGTGGGTCTTCAGCATGCCCGAGAACTCCTTGGGCTCCGTGAAGGCGCCCTTGGTGCCGCAGTGCGGGCAGTTGATGTCGGCCAGGCCGTTGGCCGGCAGCTTGCCGTGCTTGGCCTCGTAGGCCTCCTCCAGGTGGTCGGCGCGGTAGCGCTTGTGACAGGAGGTGCACTCGGTCAGCGGGTCGTTGAAGGTGGCGACGTGGCCCGAGGCCTCCCAGACCTCGCGGGCCAGGATCACCGACGAGTCGAGTCCGACCACGTCCTCCCGAGCCTGCACCATCGCACGCCACCACTGGCGCTTGATGTTCTCCTTGAGCTCGACGCCCAGCGGCCCGTAGTCCCAGGCGGCCTTGGTGCCGCCGTAGATCTCGCTGCAGGGGTAGACGAAGCCACGGCGCTTGCTCAGGCTGACGATCGTGTCGATCTTGTCGGCGGCCACATTGCTCTCTTCGGACGACGCCGCACTGGGTGCGGCGGCACGGTCAAGGCGCGGCTGGTTGCACGCACCCGAATACCTCAGGTTACCGGGGAGGTGGGCCGGGGGTTCAAATCGATAATGTCCGCGCGCGTTCGAGGCGGCGAACAACGGCGGGCGGACGGCGGCCCACCGGGGCACCGCCGATCGATGGAGTTTGACAATCATTTCCAGTAAAGACGACAATGATTTTCATGATGCTCCGACGTGCGCTCCTCCCCCTGACCCTGGCCGCGACCGGCACCGCGCTGCTGACCGCCTGCGGCGGCGGTAGCGGTGGCGGCAATGGCGGCGCCACGAGCGCGGACGGCACGGACCGGCTGGAGGTGGTCGCCTCCTTCTATCCGATGCGGTACCTGGCCGAGCAGATCGGCGGGGAGCGGGTCACCGTCACCGACCTCACGGCGCCCGGCGCCGAGCCGCACGAGCTGGAGCTCACCGCCAAGCAGGTGGGCACCGTCCAGCGGGCCGACGCCGTCCTCTACCTCAAGGGCCTGCAGCCCACCGTCGACAAGGCGGTCGCCCGGTCGCGCAGCGCGCACGTCGTGGACGCGACCGCGTTCTCCCCGCTCACCTCGCCCGACGGCGAGCCCGGCGGCGACCACGACGAGCACGGCCACGACCACGTCACCGACCCCCACCTCTGGCTGGACCCGACCCGCTACGCCGCCGTCGCCCAAGGGGTCGGCGCCGAGTTGGCCAAGGCCGACCCGGCGGGCGCGGCCGGCTACCAGCAGCGCACCGACGACCTCACGGCCCGCCTCGGCGCACTGGACCAGGAGTACCGCGAGGGCCTGCGCGACTGCGCCGACCGGTCCTTCGTGACCAGCCACGCCGCCTTCGGCCACCTCGCCGACCGCTACCACCTGCGGCAGATCGCCATCAGCGGCATCGATCCGGCCGCCGAGCCGACCCCGGCCGAACTGGCCCGGATCCAGCGGACCGCCACGGCCGAGGGCGCCACCACGGTCTTCTTCGAGCCGCAGGCCGGCCCCCGGCTCGCGGCGAGCGTGGCCAAGGACCTGAACCTCAGGACCTCGGTGCTCGACCCGCTCGAAAGCGTCAAGGGCGGGAGTGTCAAGGGCGGGAGTGTCAGGGGCGGCGGTACCGAGGACGGCCGCACCGAGGACGGCGGCACCGGGCAGAGCGGCGCCGACGGTGCGGACGACTACTTCTCGGTCATGCGGCAGAACCTGGACCACCTGCGCGCGGCCCTCGGCCGCGCGAGCTGAGGGGAGACCAGCGATGACGAGCGGGACTCCGGCCGTCCGCCTGCGCGCCGCGCACGCCGCCCTGGGCGGCCGCCCGGTGCTGCGCGGGCTGGACCTGAGCGTGGCGGCGGGCGAGGTGGTCGCGCTGCTCGGGCCGAACGGGTCGGGCAAGTCGACCACCGTGCGCGCGGTGGTGGGCACGGTGCCGCTGCGGAGCGGCGAGCGCGAGCTGTTCGGCGTCCCGGGGGCGCGGTTCCGCGCCTGGCACCGGCTCGGCTACGTGCCGCAGTGCGGCACGGCGGCCGGCGGGGTGCCGGCCACCGTGCGCGAGGTGGTCGCCACCGGGCGGCTGGCACGGCACGGGCTGCGGCCGCCGCGGCGCCGCGACAAGGCCGCGGTGGCGGCGGCGCTGGAGGCGGTCGGCCTGCTGCCGCTGGCCGGCGACCCGGTGGCCGAGCTGTCCGGCGGGCAGCGGCGGCGGGTGCTGATCGCCCGCGCGCTCGCCGGTGCGCCGGAACTGCTGGTGATGGACGAGCCGACGGCCGGGGTGGACCTGGCGAGCCAGCAGGTGCTGGCCGAGACCCTGCGGCGGGAGGCGGCCCGCGGCACCGCCGTGCTGCTGGTGCTGCACGAACTCGGGCCGCTGGCCCCGCTGATCGACCGCGCGGTGCCGCTGCGCGAGGGCCGGGTGGCCGGCCAGGAGACGCCCGCCGACCACGAGAACCGCTCAGGACTGCTGACATGACCGACCTCCTCGCCTTCGACCTCCTCACCTTCGACTTCATGCGCCGCGCCCTGCTCGCCGCCCTGCTGGTCGGCGCCGTCGCCCCGGCCGTCGGCACCTACCTGGTGCAGCGCCGGCAGGCGCTGATGGGGGACGGCATCGGCCACGTGGCGCTGACCGGGGTCGGCCTCGGGCTGGTCTTCCAGACCAGCCCGGTCTGGATGGCGGTGCTGGTCTGCGTGCTGGCCGCCGTCGCCATGGAGCTGGTGCGGGCCCGCGGCAACCAGCGCGGCGACATCGCGCTGGCCACGCTCTTCTACGGCGGGATGGCCTGCGGCCGGCTACTGATCAGCAAGGCACCCGCGGCGGGCGGCTCGACGGGCAGCCTGGACAGCTACCTCTGGGGCTCGATCCTGGCGGTGGACGCGGGCGACCTGCTGACCATCGCCGCGCTCGGCGCGCTGGTCCTCGCGGTCACCCTGGGACTGCGCCGCCCGCTCTTCGCGCTCTGCCAGGACGAGGAGTTCGCCAAGGTCACCGGAGTGCCGGTGCGACTGCTCAACCTGCTGCTCGCGGTGCTGGCGGCGGTCACCGTGACGGTGGCGATGCGGGTGGTGGGGCTGCTGCTGGTGAGCGCGCTGATGGTGCTGCCGGTGGCGGCGGCGCAGCTGCTGGCCCGCTCCTTCCTGGCCACCCAGCTGCTCGCGATCGGGCTGGGCGTGCTGGTCTCGCTCGGCGGGGTGGCCACGGCGTACCGGGCTGACGTGCCGCCAGGTTCCGCGATCGTGCTGCTCGCGATCGCCGTCTTCGCCGTCCTCGGCGCCCTGGCCGCGCCGCTGGCCCGGCGGCGGCACCGCGGCAGGCCCGGGCCCACGCGGGCGACCCGTCAGGAGGACCCGCTCGACAGTGCGAGGCTGGCACAATGAGGGGTGACCCGCCCCGATCCCCAGGAGGAGCACCGGTGACCACCGCAGGCCCGTCGCCACGCGCCCGCTCGACCAGGCAGCGCGCCGCCGTCTCCGCGGCGCTGGACGAGATCGAGGACTTCCGCAGCGCGCAGGAACTGCACGACATGCTCAAGCACCGGGGCGACTCGGTGGGCCTCACCACCGTCTACCGCACGCTGCAGTCCCTCGCCGACGCCGGCGAGGTGGACGTGCTGCGCACCGCCGACGGCGAGGCGGTCTACCGCCGCTGCAGCAGCGGGCACCACCACCACCTGGTCTGCCGCCGCTGCGGCAGCACGGTGGAGGTCGAGGGTCCCGCGGTGGAGCGCTGGGCCAACACGGTGGCGGCGGAGCACGGCTTCACCGACATCGCGCACACCCTGGAGATCTTCGGCACCTGCGCCGACTGCACCGCCAAGCAGCTGGCCGCCACGCAGCAGCAGGAGTCGCGGCAGGTGTAGGTGCCGCAGCAGTCGTACGGCGTTCCGCCCCGGCTCCCCGCCCGCGCCGCCACCACGTGGGCGAGGGTGGCCGGGTAGGCCGCGGCTCAGCGCTGGGTGGGCAGCTCGGCCGCGGGCGGGACCTCGTTGGGCAGCGCGCCGCCGAAGCGTCGGTCGCGCATCGCGAACTGCTCGCAGGCCCGCCACAGGTCGCGCCGGTCGAAGTCGGGCCAGAGCACGTCCTGGAACACGAACTCCGCGTAAGCCGACTGCCAGAGCCAGAAGTTGGAGGTTCGCTGCTCGCCGCTGGGGCGCAGGAACAGGTCCACGTCCGGCATGTCGGGGTGATACATGTACTTCGAGATGGTCTTCTCGTTGACCTTCTTCGGGTCCAGCTTGCCGGCCGCCACGTCGGCGGCGATCGCGGCCATGGCATCCGTGAGCTCGGCCCGGCCGCCGTAGTTGACGCACATGTAGAGGGTGACCAGGTCATTGCCCTTGGTCTGCTCCTCGGCCACCTTGAGCTCCTGGACCACGCTCTTCCAGAGCTTGGGCATCCGGCCGGCCCAGCGGATCCGCACGCCCAGCTCGTCCAGCTCGTCGCGGCGGCGGCGGATGACGTCCCGGTTGAAGTTCATCAGGAACTTCACCTCGTCCGGCGAGCGCTTCCAGTTCTCGGTGGAGAAGGCGTACAGCGAGATGTTCTTGACGCCCATCTCGATGGCGCCCTTCAGCACGTCGAGCACCACGCTCTCGCCGACCTTGTGGCCCTCGGTGCGGGGCAGGCCGCGCTCCTTGGCCCAGCGGCCGTTGCCGTCCATCACGATGGCGACGTGCTCGGGCACCAGTTCGCCCGGAATCTTCGGCGGGCGGGCACCGCTCGGGTGCGGGTCCGGGGTGCGGTACACCCGCTGCTTGCTGCCACCGAAGAGCCGTCGCGCTGCCATGCTCACTTCTCCACGTATCTCATCGAGCGGATGCCCCGCTCCAGGTGCCACTGCAAGTAGGCGGCGACCAGCCCGCTGCCCTCCCGCCAGTACCTGGGTTCGCACGCGTCCGCCGTCCGCCAGTCTCCGGACAGCAGGGCGCCGAGCAGTACCAGCGTCTCAGGGGAGGGTACGGCACAACCGGGCACTCGGCAGTCCGCGCAGAGCACACCGCCGGCCTGGAGCGAGAAGAACCGGTTGGGGCCGTCCAGGCCGCATTTGGCGCAGTCGGTGAAGCTGGCGCCGTAACCGTTGACCGCCAGCGAGCGCAGCAGGAAGGCGTCGAGCACCAGGTGCGACTGGTGCGCCCCGGCGGCCAGCGTGCGCAGCGCGCCGATCAGCAGCAGGTACTGCTGGACCGCGGGCTCGCCCTCGTTCTCGGCGAAACGTTCCGCCGTCTCCAGCATGGCGGTGCCGGCCGTGTAGCGGCCGTAGTCGGTGACGATGCCCCCGCCGTAGGGGGCGATGGTCTCCACCTGGGTGCAGAGCGGCAGCGAGCGGCCGATCAGCTCACTCCCCCGGCTGAAGAACTGCACGTCGACATGGGAGAAGGGTTCGAGCCGGGCGCCGAACTTGGACTTGGTCTTGCGGACCCCGCGCGCCACCGCCCTGACCTTGCCGTGCTGACGGGTGAGCAGGGTGATGATCCGGTCGGCCTCACCGAGCTTCTGGGCGCGCAGCACGACGCCGTCGTCGCGGATCAGACTCATTCCCCCATTGTCCCGCACCGGGCGGGCGCTCCGGCCCGCGGGCGGTCTCCCGGGCCGCGGGCAGCCGTGTGCCCGCACCGGGTACAGGGGGGAGCCGGTGCGGGACGCGGCGGGCCCGGGGGTGGGGGGAGCCTCCCGGCCGACGGCCGAGGAGGGCGAGCCGGGCCCGGCTCAGGGGTGCGGTGGGTCGGTGCGCGCGGCGCGGGCGGGCAGTGCGGGGGTGGTCAGTGCTGGTGGTCAGTGCTGGTGGTCAGTGCGCGGTGCGGGTGGCCGCCTCCAGCAGCTGGTCCACCACGGTCGCGGAGAGCCGCAGGCAGCCGCCCGCCGCGGCCAGGGCGGCACGCTCCTGCGGCAGGTAGCGGCCGTCGGCCAGCGCGATCCTGGCGCCCTGCAGCAGCAGCCGCTCACGGCCCTGCTGGGCCAGGTGCGGGGCCAACGGCTCCAGCGCGGCGTGCAGTTCGACCAGCAGCCCGTCGGTGGCACCCAGGTCGAGCGGCTCACCGGCGTCGACGCCGAGCAGCGCGGCCAGCGCGGCGAGCAGTTGGGCCTCGCCGCCGTCCTCGAAGCCGGCGGCCCGGACGAGTTCGCCGGCCTCGGCGCGGGCCGCCGCCGAGCTGGTCCCGCCCGCCGCGAGCAGGGCGAGCGCGATGGTGTACTGGGCGTCCCGCAGCAGCGCGGTCAGCCGCCCGCTGGTGAGCTGCTCAAGGCTCTCCAGGCCGTACCTGCCAAGGCAGTTGGTGCACTGCACGCCGGCCAGCACCGGGCCGAGCGGCAGTACGGGGGAGCCGAGCAACCGCAGCCACCGTCGACCGTGCTGCCGGCGGTAGTTGCGGTCTCCGCCGCAGCCCGGGCAGAAGAAGTCACCGAGCACATCCGTCCGCCACCGAGGGCGAACACCCCACAACCGTGTCACGGCGCCAACTCCCCAGACCTGGCAAGGCGGCCTGCACGACAACGAGCAGGTCACGCGACCGGAGGCGGCGGCCGTCCCACCGACCCCCGTTTCCGGTTCGTCGATGGTGCCACGGTTGCCGGGCGGTGTCAGCACCTCGAACGGGTGCCGAAGGGAAAAAATGTGGCCCAGGACACATCAGTTCCCAGCGGGTCGAACTACCACGCGGTGATCTGGCGGATGTAGAGGCGCTCGTGCCGAGGAACGATCAGATAGACGAACATCCCGCCCGGCAGCAGAGCGTCCTGGCCCTTCGGGCCATCGCCCTGATAGCCGGTCCCGTCGAGGTAGAACGCCGAGGCTGCCCGCACCAGTTCGTCGGCCAGCTTCTCAACCTCCTTGAGCAGGGCTGACGGCGCCCCGGCCGCCACGTACTCCATGCTGGGGTCGTACTCCCAGGCCCAGCTCACTCCTCCACCGCCCGCCGGGCCTCGTCGAGGACGGCCAGCAGTTCGTCCATGCCCTTCCGGAAATGCGGATCGTCCTTGCCCGAGGTGTGCTGGACGCTCTCCTCCGCACGGCGGCGGCGCTCGTAGAGGTCGGGGCGCCGCTCGATCTCGACCTCGCCGGCCCAGATGGTGAGCCAACCGTGCAGCGGGCCGAGGGTGTCGTACTGCGTGGCGAGGGCGAAGGCCTCGTTCTTCTGCTTCTCCATCTCGGCCAGGCGGTGCGGCGCCAACCTGGCCAGAGCGATCCGCAGCGCGTCCGGCGTCTTCTCGGGCCGCGGGATCCGCTCGCCGGCGAAGTGCTCGGGCTGTGTGGTCATCCGGTCCTCCTGGAGTGGGCCCCGGCCACCCTACGGCAGCGGCCTGCCGCCCGGTACGGACGACAGGCCACGAAGGAATGAGTCAGTGCCGGGCCGTCCGGTTGACGGCGCTGACGATCGCCTTCAGCGAGGCGCGCACCGTGTTGCCGTCGATGCCCACGCCCCAGACCACCTGGCCGTCGACCGCGCACTCGACGTAGGCCGCGGCCTGGGCGTCGCCGCCCTCGCTCAGCGCGTGCTCGGCGTAGTCCAGCACCCGGACGTCCACGCCGATGCCGGCCAGCGCGTGGGTGAAGGCGGAGACCGGGCCGTTGCCGGAGCCGGTCAGCTCGACCTCGGCGCCGTCCACCAGGGCCGCGACCGCCAGCGCGTCGCGGCCGTCCTCGGTGGTCAGGCTCTGCTGCTCGCGCAGCGAGATCCGGCCCCACGGGTTCCCCGGGGTGGGCAGGTACTCGTCCTGGAAGATCGCCCAGATGTCGGCCGGGGTGACCTCGCCGCCCTCGGCGTCGGTCTTGGCCTGGATGGTCTTCGAGAACTCGATCTGCATCCGGCGCGGCAGGTCCAGCTTGTGGTCGTTCTTCAGCACGTAGGCGATGCCGCCCTTGCCGGACTGGCTGTTGACCCGGATCACGGCCTCGTAGCTGCGGCCCACGTCCTTGGGGTCGATCGGCAGGTACGGCACGCCCCAGGTGTACGAGCCGACCGGGACCCCGGCCGCCTTGGCGTCGGCCTCCAGGGCGTCGAAGCCCTTCTTGATCGCGTCCTGGTGCGAACCGGAGAAGGAGGTGTACACCAGGTCGCCCGCGTAGGGGTGGCGCTCGGGGACGTTCATCTGGTTGCAGTACTCGTAGGTACGGCGGATCTCGTCGATGTTCGAGAAGTCGATCATCGGGTCGACACCCTGCGAGAACAGGTTCATCCCGACGTTCACCAGGTCCAGGTTGCCGGTCCGCTCGCCCTGCCCGAACAGGCAGCCCTCGACCCGGTCGGCCCCGGCCATCACGGCCAGCTCGGCGGAGGCGACGCCGGTGCCGCGGTCGTTGTGCGGGTGGGTGGAGAGCGCGACGAACTCGCGGCGCGACAGGTTGCGCGACATCCACTCGATCATGTCGGCGTAGACGTTCGGCGTGCACCGCTCCACCGTGGTGGGCAGGTTCAGGATGATCTCGCGCCCCTCGCCGGGCTGCCAGACGTCCATCACGCCCTCGCAGACCTCCAGCGCGAAGTCCAGCTCGGTGTCGATGAAGATCTCCGGCGAGTACTGGTAGCCGAAGACCGTCGCGTCGCTGCCGGAGCCCAGCAGCTTCTCCGCGTACTCCATCACCAGCCGGGTGCCGTCCACCGCGATCTGCTTGATGTCGTCCCTGCTGCCCTTGAAGACCACCCGGCGGAAGAGCGGCGAGGTGGCGTTGTACAGGTGCACGGTGGCGCGCGGGGCGCCGACCAGCGACTCCACGGTGCGCTCGATCAGGTCCTCGCGGGCCTGGGTCAGCACCGAGATGGTGACGTCCTCGGGGATCGCGCCCTCCTCGACCAGCGAGCGGACGAAGTCGAAGTCGGTGGCACCGGAGGCGGGGAAGCCGACCTCGATCTCCTTGTAGCCCATCTTCACCAGCAGGTCGAACATCTTGCGCTTGCGGGCCGGCGACATCGGGTCGATCAGCGCCTGGTTGCCGTCGCGCAGGTCGGTGGAGAGCCAACGCGGCGCCTTGGTGATCAGCTTGCCCGGCCAGGTGCGGTCGGGCAGGTCCACGGTGCCGAAGGGTACGTACCGCTCGAAGGGCATCCCGGAGGGCTGCTGGCGGACCGTGTCAGCGGTGACCGGGGTCGGCAGCTCGATGAAGGCACGGGCGACGGAGGACTGCTCAGTCATGTGGTGAGACTCTCGGCTTCTCTTCGGATGCGGGCTGGTCGGGGTGGTGCTCACCCGACGGGCCGACTCGTGCGGCGCTCAGCGATCCACGCATGCGCACAACACAGACTCCGCGGCGAGGGAGCCGGCCTCCGATGGTCTTACAGGCCCTCGCCGCGGCAGCTAAGAAGAAGCAGCCCGTAACGCATGATGTGGACCAGAGTAACCGAGGCCCCCGCGATGCCGAAGCGGGCATCGCGACATTTCCACCCCTTGAGACGGCGCCTGCGTGACAGTGGGTCCGGCACTGATCACCCTGGGTGCCATGACCCAGCTCACCGCACCCCTCTGCTCGATCGTGCCGCCCTACCTGCTCGACCGGCTGGCCGACCTCGGCGACGAAGGCGCCCTTCGCTCGCGGGCGGTGGACGCCGCGCTGCGCACGGCCCGGGCCGCCCTCCCCCCGCCCGGCGCACCGGGGGCGACGGCGGGAGCGGCCGAGGCGAGCGGGCGGCCGGGGCGGACCATCGCCGACGCCGGGCACGCCGAGCGGCTGCCGGGGCACACGGTGCGCACCGAGGGCGGCCCGCCGACCGCCGACCCGGCCGTCAACCGCGCCTACGAAGGCCTCGGCGCCACCCTCGCGCTGCTCCTGGAGGTCTACGGCCGCCGCTCGGTGGACGGCGCCGGCCTGCCGCTGCACGCCACCGTGCACTACGGCACCGGCTACGACAACGCCTTCTGGGACGGTCGCCGGATGGTCTTCGGCGACGGCGACGGCACCGTCTTCGGCGACTTCACCGGCTGCCCGGACGTGATCGGCCACGAACTGGCCCACGGGCTGGTCCAGTACAGCGCGCGGCTCGCCTACCACGGCCAGTCCGGCGCGCTCAACGAGTCGGTGGCCGACGTCTTCGGCACCCTGGCCAAGCAGTACGCGCTGGGTCAGCAGGCCGCGGACGCCGACTGGTTGATCGGCGCCGGACTCTTCGCCCCCGGGGTGCGCGCGGTGGCGCTGCGCTCGCTGAAGGCGCCCGGCACCGCCTACGACGACCCCAGGCTCGGACGCGATCCGCAGCCGGGCTCGATGGACGGCTATGTGGAGACGGCCGAGGACCAGGGCGGGGTGCACATCAACTCCGGCATCCCCAACCGGGCGTTCCAGCTGCTCGCGGTCGACCTCGGCGGCGCGGCCTGGGAGCGGGCCGGGCGGATCTGGTACGACGCGCTGACCGGACCCGAGTTGCGCCCGGACGCCGGCTTCGCCGACTTCGCCCGGGCCACCCTGGCCGCCGCCCGGGCCAGGTTCGGCGAGGGGCCGGTGCCGGAGGCGGTGGCCGGGGCCTGGAAGCGGGTGGGGCTGCCGGTGGGCTGACCGGGCCCGCCCGCGGGGCGCGGGCGGGCCGGGCCAGGGCAGCCGGGCCAGGGCAGCCGGGCGGGCGACTTCCCGTGCGACGACACGCAGCTGAGGCGTTCTCAGGAAAATCCCAGCATGGGGAACCGCTGAGTAGCACACTGGCGACCATGCGTATACAGGTGACCAGGAGCGGCGGCTTCAGCGGTCAGACCCTGCGGGCCGAGCTGGACACCGCCGCCCGGATCGACGCGCCGCACGTGCACGCGCTGGCCCGCGAGGCGGTGGCCGGCGCCGCCCGGGCCCCCGGGTACGGGGTGCCGGACGGCTACCACTACGCGATCACCGTGGACGGCCGCACCGTGTACTGCGCCGATCCCCGGCTGACCGACTCGCAGCGCGAGCTGGTCTCGCTGATCCTGCACCAGGGCACCGCCCTGCCGCCCGAGAGCGGTTGGGTCGCCTCACCGGGGTGAGCGGGCCGGCGGGGTCCGCCCGGCGCACGGACGGCCCGGCGGCGGCCCGGCAGCGGCCCGGCAGCGCTCCGGCAGCGCTCCGGCGTCGGTCAGTCCGCCGAGTGGAACGCGCTCGACGGGTAGCGCAGCACCGCCGGGACCGCCGCGTCCACCGCCCGCGCCACCGGGGCCAGCCCGGGGAAGTACTCCGGCAGCACCCCGATCACGCAGCCCTGCACGCCGTACACCACCCGCCCGGCCCCGCGCTCCTCGACGCCGACCACGTCGCGGTAGTCCACCGCGTGCAGTTCGCCGTCCGGATCGCGCAGCAGCAGGCCGCCCTCGCCGCCCCAGAGCCGCATGACGCGGGCCCTCCTGTTGAGCAGCCGGTCCAGCCGGCTCGGCCGCAACGCCCGGACACCGCGCGGCAGCGGAAGGCTCTGGTCGCACCGGTGCGCGGGCAACCCGGCCTGCGCCAGATCGAGTTCGGTGTCGCGGGGGACGACCAGCAGGGCGGTCCGCAACGCCCGGCCGAACGCAGCGGCGATCTGACCGACCGTCAGCTCCTCGACGGTGGCCAGCACTTCCGCTCCGCCGCGGAAGGTGTAGTCGAGCAGCTCGGCGGTGGCCCGACCGCCCACCGCCCCCAGCTCGGCCCGGGGGTCCGCGAAGAGCTCGCGCAGCGCGGTGAGTTCCTCCAGCAGTTCGGCGGGGGTCGGGCCGTCGGCGGCCAGGCGGCGCGCCTCGGTCCAGAGCAGTTCGGCGACCCGCGCCTCCTCGCCCTCCCGCGCGTCCAGGTGGATCACCCGGTCGCCCACATCCACTCCGGTGAGCACCGCGTCGATGCTCACCTCGTAGCTGAGCCCCTGATCGTGCCGGGCCGCCCGGCGCAGCCGCTCGGCCAGCACGGCCAGCGCCAACTGCGCCGCCTGGTCGCCCAGTCCGACGTGGACCGAGAGTCCGACCGAAGGCGCTTCGTCCTGTCGCCAGGAGGGGGTGGCGACAGGCAGCGCCCGGAACGCGCTCCGCTCCGGGCGGACCCCGCCGGGCAGCGGCAGGCGCAGCCCGGCGGGCGGCGGGCCGCTCAGCACCAGGGCGGCGTTGCCCGCGTGGAAGAAGCGGCGCACGTGCTCGTGCAGCGCGTCGAGCGGGATCCGGTCCGGGCCCGGCCCGACGTAGGGGGCCAGCCCCGGCCCCTGGATCCCGTAGCGGTGACTGAGCAGCGCGCCGACGGTGGGATGCGCCGCCGCACTGCCCTCGGCGGCGAGCACACCGGCCTCCTGCGCCAGCCGGTCGGTGGGCAGGTCGGCCAGGGCCAGGCAGACCCGCTCCAGGAAGGCGGTCACCTGCTCGGGGCGGCCGGTGCAGGTGAAGTCGGTGACCTCCAGGTCGACCGAGGCGTTGTGCTCGTGGTGCAGCCTGGGCAGGGTGCTCATCGCCAGGTGCTCGACCAGGTGGGTCACGCCGAGCGTCCGGAAGGTCTCGTCGCGCACCCCGCATCCGAAGACGAGGGCCGCTTCGAGCGGGCCGGGCTGCTCGGACCAGTAGACGGGGACGCCGTCGATCACATTGCGCTGCACTCGATGATGATATGAACTCCTTAACTTTCGTCAAATCCTTGCCAAGAGTTGGTCAAGGGGGGTAAAAATAACTGCGGCCGCGGGGCCAGGGATGAGCCCGCGGCCGCCCACGCGCGGCCGTCCGTCCCTCCGGACCGCCCGGGCGGCCGTCCGACGCGGCTGCCTGGCGGTGTGTCAGCTCTGCTCCCCCGGCACGTACAGAGCCGATGCGAGCGGCCGGGCGGCCGCGCCTGCCGCGCCTGCCCCCTGACGACGACTGCGGCTACTACTGCGGCTGCGGCTCTCGATGGCCTGCCCCCAGTAGGTCCCGGCGACCATGAGCGCCGCACCGAGGGCGGCGAGGACGGTGAACCGCTCACCCCCGAGCCCGATGCCGACAGCGACGGCCCAGACCGGTTCGGTCCCCAGCAGCAGGCTCGCCCGGCTGGCGGAGCCGCGCTGCACCGCCCAGGTCTGGGCGAGGAACGCGAACACGCTGCAGAAGAGCGCGAGGTAGACCAGCTGGGCCCAGACCGGGCCGCCGGCGCGGCCCAGGGCCGGCAGTCCGCCGACGGCGGGCCCGACGAAGAGCGCGGCGCCGACGACCGTCTGCACGGTGGTGAGTTGCAGCGGCCGCACGGCGCGCCCGTCCGTCAGCCGGCCCACGAGTGCGACGTGGGCCGCGCGCAGCACCGCGGCGGCGAGCATCAGCAGGTCGCCGGTCCGCAGCGCGTGGAAGCCGCTGCCGGACATCAGCACTCCGACGGCCAGCAGGCACACGAGGGCGGCGGCGAAGAAGCGCGGCGGCAGCCGGTCCCCGCCCGGCGCACGGTCCAGCAGCGGCGTGAGCACGATGGTGAGGCTGATGATCAGGCCGGCGTTGGCCGCGCTGGTGTGCGCGACGCCGTACGTCTCCGTCACCAGGACGGCCGCCTGGGTGCCTCCCAGCAGCGCCCCGATCCGGATCTCGTCCCGCGAGTAGAGCCCGCGCCCGCGTACACGTCCACGCCGCCGCCGGAGCCCCCACCCCCGCCCGCGCCCGCGCTCACGGCGGGCGGCGACCAGGGCGAGGCAGACGACCGCCGAGAGCAGGTAGCGCGCGAACAGCACCACCAGCACCGGCAGCGCGTGGGTGGCCGTCTTCGCGGCCAGGTAGCTGGAGCCCCAGACGGCGGCGACGAGGAGGAGCACTGCGTCAGTGCGGCGGGTTCGGAACACGGCCCCACGCTGCACCAGGCGGACAGTGAAGCCAAGGGCGAGCTTCTTCAAGGACCTTTAAGTATCCCTGCACCGTCTCTCCCTACACTGTGCGGATGAACGAACGGCAGTTGCGGATCCTGCGGGAGCTCGGCGAGCTGGGCAGTGTCACCGCGGTCGCCGAGGCACTGCTGATGACGCCCTCGGCGATCTCGCAGCAACTGCGCCTGCTGCAGCGCTCGATCGCGGTCCCGCTCACCGAGCGCGAGGGGCGGCGGCTGGTGCTCACCGACGCCGGGCAGGCCCTGGCCGGGGCCGCGATCGAGGTGGAGACCGCGCTGGCGCGGGCGCGCCACACCATCGACGAGTTCGTCGACCGGCCGGACGCGGGCGTGTCGGTGGCGGCCTTCCACAGCGCGGCCTCGACCTTCTTCCCGTTCCTGCTGCGCGGCAGCCGGGTCGCCCCGGGGCCCGGCCCGCGGCTCTCGCTCGCCGACGAGGACGTCGAACAGGACCACTTCCCACGGCTGACCAGGGAGTACGACCTCGTCCTCGCCCACCACCTGGGCACCGCGCCGCCGTGGCCGCGCAGCGTCACCGCGACCACGCTGCTGCGCGAACCCCTGGACGTCGCCATGCCGGCCGACCACCCGCTGGCGACGAAGCGGCGGCTCACCCCGCAGGACGTCGCGGATCAGCCGTGGATCGCCGTGCACGACGGCTTCCCGCTGGTGGCCACCATCGACGCCATCGCGATCGCCGCGAACCGGCGGCTGGAGGTCGTCCACCGCATCAACGAGTTCGCCGTGGTCGCCGAAGTGGTCGCGGCCGGGGGCGGCCTGGCCCTGATGCCGCGCTGGACCACGCGCCCGCACCCCGCGCTGGTCCTCAAACCGCTCAGCGGCGTCCACGCCCTGCGGCACATCGACGTGCTGCACCGCCCCGAGCGCACCGCGCGGAGCGCCGTGCGGACCGTGCTCGCCGATCTGCACCGCGCGGCCGCGGCGATCCGGCACCGGGACGGCGGCGGGCCGGAGCCCCGCCCGGCGCCCGGGATCAGCCCGGGCGCCTGAGGCGACGGCGAAGGCCCCCGGGATCACCCGGGGGCCTTGGCTTCGGCTCGATCCGACGGACCGTCAGAAACCGAGCTTGCGGAGCTGCTTGGGGTCGCGCTGCCAGTCCTTGGCGACCTTGACGTGCAGGTCGAGGTAGACCGGGGTGCCGAGCAGCGCCTCGATGTGCTTGCGGGCCGTGGTCCCCACGTGCTTCAGACGCGCGCCCTTGGCACCGATCACGATCGCCTTCTGGCTCTGCCGCTCGATGTAGACGTTGGCGTGGATGTCGAGCAGCGGGCGGTCGGCGGGCCGGTCCTCGCGCGGGATCATCTCCTCGACCACCACGGCCAGCGAGTGCGGGAGCTCGTCGCGCACGCCTTCCAGGGCGGCCTCCCGGATCAGCTCGGCGACCATGATCTGCTCGGGCTCGTCGGTGAGGTCGCCGTCCGGGTAGAGCGGCTGGCCCTTGGGGAGCAGCTTGGTGAGCAGCTCGGCGACCAGGTCGACCTGCTTGTCGCCGACGGCGGAGACCGGGATGATCTCCGCCCACTCGATGCCCAGCTCGGCGCCGAGCTGGGCGACGGCGATCAGCTGCTCGGCCAGCCGCTTGGAGTCGACCAGGTCGGTCTTGGTGACGAGGGCCACCTTGGGGGTCTTCTTGACCTCGGCCAGTTCCTTGGCGATGAACTTGTCGCCGGGGCCGAGCTTCTGGTCGGCGGGCAGGCAGAAGCCGATCACGTCCACCTCGGCCCAGGTGCTGCGGACCAGGTCGTTGAGCCGCTCGCCGAGCAGTGTGCGCGGCTTGTGCAGGCCGGGGGTGTCCACCAGCACGAGCTGGGAGTCCGGGCGGTGCACGATGCCGCGCACGGTGTGCCGGGTGGTCTGGGGGCGGTCGGAGGTGATCGCGACCTTGGTTCCCACCAGGGCGTTGGTCAGGGTCGACTTGCCCGCGTTGGGTCGGCCGACGAAGCACGCGAAGCCCGAACGGTAGGGGGCTGCCGGGGAGGAGGGGGTGTCGCTCATGGGGACCATTCTCCCTGATCGTCCGGAAGGACCCGGACAGCCCCCGCTCCCCAGCCGCGTCACCCGCCTCGCGCCACTTGCCCGGCGTCACTTGCGGCGCGACTGCAGCGCGCCGATCAGGGTGAACACCAGCAGCGCGATCGAACCGCCCAGCCAGTAGGGCGAACCGGTCTCGTGCCAGCGCCCCATCCCCATCACCACGGCCAGCAGCGCCGCGAAGAACCCGAGTACCCCGAGCATCGCCCACCCCCTCGGAGTGAGAGATTATCCGCTCTTCGTACTTACGCCACGGGGTGTCCGGACCTCATGCCGCTGCCTCACGCCTCGACGCGAACCCGCAGCACCCCGTCCGGCCCGGCCAGCAGCAGGGGCGCGCCGGCCCCGCCCAGGTCCCGCACGGCCGCCAGGTCCGCCTCGGCCGGCCTCTCCCCCGCCGTCACCACGGCCGCCGCCTCCAGCCCCTTGGCACCGCTGGCCACCGCCATCGCCACCGCCGTCCGCACCGCGCTCAGCTTCAGCGAGGCCAGCTCGACCGTCCCGGCCACGTAGGTGCGCCCGGTCTCGTCCCGCACGGCCGCGCCCTCCGCGACGCCGTTGCGAGCCCGGGCGGAGCGGGCGAGGGTGAGCAGCTTCTGGTCTTCGGGATCAAGGTCAGTCATGCCGCCGAGCATAGGCGGGGCGGCCGGAGCGGGGCACGGCAGTCCACCACCCCGAACCAGCGCGCCGCCGCCGTGGGAGGCTACGCGGCGACCTACCGACCAGGGGGAACCGGATGGACCTGCGGACCGGAACCAGCCGCGCCACGGCGGCGGCACTGCTCGTCCTGGCCCTGGCGAGCGGCTGAAGTCATTTCCCGCCACGAACCGGCGAACCACAGCTCTGCGTCGGATCGGGCACGGTGTGCCGCGACGCGCCCGCCAACCCGTGACTGACGGTCCGTCAGGCCGCGCCGAACTCTCCACCCACGACGCCACGGGTGAACGCCGCCCACGCCTGGGCGTCGAACGCCAGCGCCGGCCCTTGCCGGTCCTTGCTGTCCCGCACCGGGACGACACCGTCGAGGTTCAACGCCACCTCGACACACTCGCCGCCGTCGCCTCCGCTGTAGCTGCTGGTCCGCCAGTCCGCCTTGCGGTGCGAGTACAGAACTGGCTGCTGCTGCCTGGGGATGCTCACGTTGTAGAACCCTCTCATCGCGGCGCGGATCAGACGGGCGGAGTCCGGTGCGGACAGTGCCTCCGCCCTGAGTCGATCATAGAACCGCGAACGCTCCTTCAGGGTCTCGGAGTCGGTAACGAAGTACCCCTTGCTCATGGTCTCCGAATAGGCCCACTCCTCCGCTCCCGGGAGGGTCAGGAGGGTCAGGCTGTTGCTCATGCCGGTCCGCTCCTCCATACCGAAGTGGGCGACCTGGATGATGACGTTGGGGCAGTGCTCCCCCACGTCGAGCAGGTTCTGGAGCTGCTCGCGCATCACCGTCAGACCGCCGACGGGACGCCAGAGCGTCGCCTCGTCAAGGACGGCCACCAACTGCGGGCCGTCCTTGACGAGAAAGCGCTTCTGTCGACTCATTCGAGCAGCGACGCTGGCCGCGATCTCCCGCTCGTCCGCGTCCGGCCGACTGAAACGGAAGAGCGCCCGCGCATACTCAGGCGTCTGCAGCAGGCCTCGAATCCGCTCGACGTCATACCCCCTCACCAGGACCGCCGCCGCCTCCAGCCGGGCGTACAGCTTGAACCAGTCCGGGTGCACCACCTCCCGGTCCCAGTCCACATCGCGCCACGCCCGCAGCAGGAACCCGCCCGCCTCCAGCAGTTCGTCCAGCCGCACCACGTAGTCCTCGCGCGGGAACCGCTCCGCCGCCTCGAAGCGCGACAGCAGCGAGGCGTCGCACGGGATCAGCCGCGCCAGCGGCGCGATCTTCATCTTCCGGAACTCCCGCCAGTCCCGCAGGAGCCAGCCGAAGGCCTCGGGCGTCAGCGGCAGGTGCTCGGTGGAACGTCGACTCGCCATGGGCGTACCTCTCGCTCATGAGATCCGCTGGGCACGCGGACGCCAACCTGCCTCCGGAGAAGCGGAATTCATCACCGCGCCACCCACTGCAAGCAATTGGTAGCAGTGCGCAACAACCACGCGCAGCGGATGGCCGAAAGTACACCCGTTCGGAGTAGGGATGCCCCACACGCCCACTACGAAGACATCGACGCCGGGGAAGTACTGGTGCAAGGTGAAGCAGTGACCGACCCCGATGAGGTGACCCAACTCCACAACGCCAAAGCCGGGGAGGGACTCGTCATCGTGCCACGCGAGCTGCTGGCCGACTTCCCGCCGCGCGACGCCGATCGAGAGCCGATGCTGATCAGCTTCGAACAGTTCGACGACATGTTCGAGACATTCGAGCACACGGCCTTCCGACTGGAGACGCGTCGCCGGCACCGCTCCGACGAACGGACCGACATCTGCCGGCGGTTCACCGCGAGTCAGCCGGCGGGCTGGGACCTGGACGACGCCTGGCGCCGCTCGCGCCGCGAACAGACCGCCTCGGGGAAGCGATTCGAGCGTGTAAGGATCATGGACAGCCCTCCGACCATGGGGCAGCGGTACCTTCTCGACAACGCCGAACGGAACAGCGCTGTCGGAGAGGACATCCGTTACCTCTGGCGTGCCGATGCCGACCGGCTGCGCCTTCCGGACGAAGACGCCTGGCTGTTCGACTCGCGCGTTATCGCGCTGCTCCACTTCGACGCCGATGACGATCTGACGGGTGTGGAGCTGATCACGGATCCAGTGCAGGTGGCTCGTGCCTGCCAGGTCCGTGACGCAGCTTGGCACTTCGCCGCACCTCACCGGGACTTCAGAGCTGAAGCACCATCCGGCGAGTGAGCACCGACTTCCGAACGCCCGATTTCGCGTTGCCACAACACACCGGCCTTGCCCCGGGCGTACCAGAGCCGAGAGCATGGGCCCGGAACGCCGACTTGAGGAGAACAGCGTGAAGCTGAAAGAGCTGGCGAGCGAGTGTGAGCACGGGCCATGTCCGACCGTGTGGGCCATCGACACGGATCCGAGGATGGCGGAACCCGAAGACGTGATCGTGCAGGGGTTCAAAGTGGACGACCCGGACGCACTCGACACGATGCGGCTCCCCGATACGGAGACGGCGGTGCGCATCCCGTTGTCACTCCTGAAGCGGGTGGCGCGTGAATATCTCACCTGAGGCCTTCGGAGCGCTTTTCGACGGCTTCCAGCGGGAGGCGTTCCGCCTCGAAGGTCTGGATGACTACACCGGTTCTTCGAGCGTCGACAACCTGCGGGCGTACCTCGCCGGCGAGCAGAAGCCGGACGATTACAATTCCGCGTGGTTGGCCCAGGTGAAGCGCAACACGGACGCCGGGCGGCGCATGTACCGGGTGCACGTGCTCTCCCGTCCCCTCAGTCCTTACCTGAGGTACGAGCTGGACTGGGGGTACCGGACCAACCAGACAGCGGGCGAGGAATTCTTCATCCTGGACGTCACGAACGGATCCAATCCGCTCGCAGGCGTACTCGATTTCTGGATGTTCGATGATTCCTCGATCGTCTCCATGGCGTATGGTGAGGGCGGTTCCTTCCGTGGCGCCGATCAGGAGTCTGATCTCGAACAATGGCAGCGTTGGCGTGATGTGGCGATGGCCCACGCCGAGCCGTTCACCGACTGGTGGGAGCGGTACGGAAAAACGTGACCGCCGATATGGGCAGCACGCTGCGGGAACTGCGGCAGGCCAGCGGGAAAGAGGCCAAGGCAGTCGCCCGCAGCGCTGCCATGTCGCCGTCCAAACTGAGTCGGATCGAGACCGGCAAGCTCAGCCCGAGCGTCATGGATGCCGACCGCATCCTGACGGCCCTGGGCGTCTCGGACGAGGTCCGGGCCGGGCTCATCGAGGTAGCCCGCCGGGAAGCCACCGAGGCGATCGCATGGCGCTCCTACCGGCGCACCGGTCTTCACCACCATCAGGACGCCATCCGCGCCGTGGAATCCGATACGACGGTTCAACGCGTGTTCCAGCCCTCCTGCATCCCCGGGCTGTGCCAGACGCCCGAGTACATCCGCGCCATTCTGGATCGCAAGGAGCTGACCGAGGACATAGTGACCCGGACGGTGGCAGCGAGACTCCACCGGCAGTCCGCACTGTTCGACTCCACCAGGTCCTTCCGGTATCTGATCACTGAGTCCGTGCTCCGCTGGCGGCTGCTGTCACCGCCAGAAATGGCGGTACAGCTCGACCGGCTGACCACTCTGTCCAGGCTTCCAAATGTGTGGCTGGGGATCGTGCCGCTCTCCGCACCGATGAGCGAGGTGTCAACATCATCGTTCATTGTCTACGACAGCCGTCTGGTGATCGTTGAGATTCCGCATGCCGAGATCACGACGACCGAGCCGAAGGATATCGAACTGTACCGCGCGAAGTTCGACAACTTCGAACTGTCGGCGATTGTCGGAGATGCCATGCGGAACATGATCGAAGGCATTCGGGACGAGTTCTTGAAGGAACAAGAAACCGCCTGGAACCGGAGACCCGAGAGCGCTTGACTTGACTTCCCAACCACGGAAGTCGAGAGCTACCGGGATGACGATGCCGCCCCCTGGCCCCACCCGACCCCCGGGACCGGGCCCGATGCCGCCGAAACGACACCACCTCACCGAGTAGGAGGAACCAGCGATGAGCACCTTTACCACGATGAAGCACAAGGGCGACCACAAGGCTCCGCCCAAGCACCGTGGCAACCCCGCGCCGGAGAACCCCAGCCCCAACCCCGGCCCGAGCCCGCAGAAGTAGACGCCCCTGATACAGCGGCAGGTCCCCCGCCGCACTACGGCGGGGGACCTGCCTCCTTCGGAGGAGAGATCATGGTCAGCCCTGACCGGCTCCATATCGAATACACGACACGGCAGTTCGCCGACGAGACGTGGACCGCACGCGCTGATCGTTGGCACATCAGCTTCTACGTGCCGGATGAGACAGTGGGCACAGCCGTGATCACCCGAGTGATCCCAGGTGCCACCCCCGACCCGCGCCGAGCGCTGGAGGCGGACCCGGGAATGCTCGACCGCATCCCCCGCGTGATCTTCACCGAGGACGGCGGGCTCGCGCCGGCCGTCGACGCGATGGCCCCGAGGATGCTCCTGCTACTGGAGTCGGTCGAAGTTGAGGAGAAGTGGCGTGGCCAGAGCGTGGGGATGAGCCTTGCGCTCACCGCGATGCGTCGCATCGCGGTGCCCGGCACGGTGGCTGTGACCTATCCCGCGCCGATCCACCTCCAGCACGGCCCCGGGGAGGTGTGCAGTTACGAGTCCGATGACCCCGAGGTCCGGTGGCCGGACGAGGAAGCATCGGAGAAGCTGCGGCAAGCGTGGGAACGGCGTGGCTTCCGACCGATCGGTGAAGCCGTCTACGCCATGGTTCTGGACTGATCCGCCGGGCGCCCCTGCGCCCCCTCACACCGCCGGGCGGATCGTGGTCCGGCGGCCCTCCGGGGTGGCCAGCCACTCCAGTTGCTCCGCCGTTCCGGTGTCCGGCAGCGGGGTGTGCAGGACGATGGTGAGGTCGGAGCGGGCCGGGACCCGCAGTTGGGTGGACTCGAAGTGGAGTTGGCCCGCGGTCGGGTGGTTGACCACCTTGCCCAGTTGGCCGGCCGCGTGGACGTCGTTGCGCTCCCAGATCTCGCGGAACTCCGTGCTCTGCGCCATCAGGTCGTCCACGATCAGCTGGTAGCCGGGGTCGCCGGGACGCTCCGAGGCGGCCACCCGGAACTGGCCGACCACGGCGGCCGCGTTGCGGTGCCAGTTCGCGTCCCGCTCGCGGTAGATCGGGCTCATGAAGTAGCTGACCAGGCAGTTGGTGTCCGCCTCGCCGTAGCCGAAGACCATCCCGGCGGCGTCGTTGAACGCCACGGTGTTCCAGTACGGGTCCAACACGTGGGCGGGGAAAGGCATCCAGGCCTCGATCAGCCGCCGCAGGCCGTCCGAGACCGGGGCCTGGACGGCGGCGGGCAGCGGCGGGTTGAGGCCGGCCAGCAGGTAGAGGTGGCGCCGCTCGGCCTCGTCCAGCCGCAGCACCCGGGAGACCGCGTCCAGCACCTGGGGGGAGACGGTGATCTCCCGGCCCTGCTCCAGCCACTGGTACCAGGAGACGCCGACCCCGGCGAGCACCGCCACCTCCTCGCGGCGCAGACCCGGGGTGCGGCGCCGGCCGCCACCGTCCGGCAGGCCGGCCTCGGCGGGGGTCACCCGGGCCCGGCGGCTCATCAGGAACTCGCGCAGACAGCTGCGGCGGCCGGTGGCCGGGTTGCTGGTGGTGGCGGGCTGAAGGGCGGCGGCATCCTGACTGGTGGTCATACCAACAGCATAAAGAGACACTCTCCACGGCAGCGAGGGCCGCCCGAGGATGGGTCCATGGCAGTCACCGACACGGCACCCACCACCACACCACAGACCCCGCCACAGACCCCGGCCCCGGCCTCGGCCCCGGCCCCGACCGGGCTCAGCGTCCGGGCCAAGCTCGTCCTCTTCGTCCTCTGCGCGGCCCAGTTCGCGGTCGCGCTCGACTTCTCGATCCTCAATGTGGCGCTGCCCGCGCTCGGTTCCGACCTCGGGCTGAGCCAGGCCAACCTGCAGTGGGGCGTCACCGCCTTCGCGCTGCCCTCCGGCGGGTTCCTGCTGCTCTTCGGCCGGATCGCCGACCTGATCGGGCGGCGCCGGCTCTTCCTGATCGGCCTGGCCGCCTTCACCGCCGCCTCGGTGCTGGCCACCGCCGCCTGGGATCCGACCTCCTTCCTGGTCGGCCGGGTGCTGCAGGGGCTGGGCGCGGCGATGATCGTGCCCTCCGGCATGGCGCTGCTGACCACCACCTTCAAGGAGGGGCCGGAGCGCGACCGTGCGCTGGGCGTCTCCGGGATGCTGATGTCACTGGGCTTCACCGTCGGCATGCTGCTGGGCGGGGTGCTGACCCAGGCCTTCGGCTGGCGCTCCACGATGGCGCTCAACGTGCTGATGGGCGCGGCCGTGCTGCTGGGCGCACCGCGGCTGCTGACCGAGAGCCGGGTGCCCGAGCGGCCGCGGATCGACGTGCCGGGCGCGGTGACCATCACCGGCGGCCTGCTGGCCCTGATCTACGCCCTCTCCACCGCCGCCCAGAGCGGCTTCGGCCGCCCCGACGTGGTCATCGGCCTGAGTGCGGGCGTGCTGCTGCTGGCCGCCTTCGTGGTGATCGAGTCGCGCACCGCGCAGCCGCTGGTCTCGCTGCGGGTGCTGCGCCGGCGCACCGTGGCCTGGGGCAACATCGGCGGTCTGGTGACCTTCTCGATGATGAGCGCGGTGATCTTCCTGACCACCCTGTACCTGCAGCAGGTGCGGGACCTCAGCCCCGGTGCCAGCGGCCTGGTCTTCGGCGTGATCGGGCTGGCGGCGGCGCTCGGCGGCTCGGTGGCGCCCAAGGTGGTGGGCCGGCTCGGTGCCGCCCGGACGCTGGTGGCCGGGCTGGTGATCCAGTCCGCCTGCACCGCGGCGATGGTGCTGGTCGGCGCGGGCGGCGGCACCTGGCTGGTGCTGCTCTTCGGCTCGCTGGGCTGCTTCGGGCACCTGTGGGCGATCGTCGCCTACAGCATCACCGCCACCTCCGGCCTGGCCGACACCGAGCAGGGCCTGGCCACCGGCTTGGTGACGAGCACTCAGCAGGTCGGCCTGACGGTGGGCATCCCGCTGCTCAGCGCGCTGGCCGCATCCCGGATCGACGGCCTCAAGGCGGCCGGCGACTCCTTCGCCCGGGCGACCCTGGGCGGCGTCCGGCTGGGCCTGGGCACGGACGCCGTGGTGGTCGCGGCGGTGGCGCTGCTGGTCTCACTGGGGCTGCGGGTCTGGCGCAGGGCCGACTGAGAGCGACCGGCGAACGGTGGGCGGCCCGGCTCGGTCCCGCTCTCACCCCCTGGGGGGCGAGGGCGGGACCTGCGGGTACCACGGCACGACCACGGCACGACCGCTGCACCACCACGGCACGACCGCGGCACGACCGATGGCGGCCGATCAGGCCGACTCCGCGCCCTCCGCCCGTTCGAGCGCCTCCCGCGAGCCGACCGGCGCGGCCACCACGGTGCCGATCCGGTTGCGCCGCCCCGCCGAGCTCTCGGCGGTCAGCCGGATCGCCGCCAGCCCGCTCGCCCCGTCCTCGGGCACCGGGATCTCGCAGGCCGAGCCGGGGATCGGCACCCGGCCCAGGAGCTTGGCGAGCAGGCCGCCGACCGTCTCGACGTCCTCGTCCGCCAGCTCGATGCCGAACAGCTCGCCGAGGTCCTCGACCAGCAGCCGGGCGGTGATCCGGAACGAGCCGTCGCCCAGGTCCTCGATGGGAGCGATCTCCCGGTCGTACTCGTCGGTGATCTCGCCGACGATCTCCTCCAGGATGTCCTCGATGGTGACCAGGCCCGCCGTGCCGCCGTACTCGTCGATCACGATCGCCACGTGCGAGCGCATCTGCTGCATCTCGCGCAGCAGGTCGTCGACCGGCTTGCTGTCCGGGATGAAGACGGCCGGGCGCATCACGGTGTCGACCTGGTCGGCCTCCGCCTCGGGGTTCACGTGGGTGCGCCGCACCAGGTCCTTGAGGTAGACGATGCCGACCACGTCGTCCTCGTTGTCGCCCACCACCGGCATCCGCGAGAAGCCCGAGCGCAGCGCCAGGGTGAGCGTCTGACGGACCGTCTTGTGCCGCTCGATCATCACCAGGTCGGTGCGCGGCACCATCACCTCGCGCACGATGGTGTCGCCCAGCTCGAAGACGGAGTGCACCATCCGGCGCTCGTCGTCCTCGATCAGGTCGTCCTTCTCCGCCAGGTCGACCAGCGCGCGCAGCTCGGCCTCGGAGGCGAACGGACCCTCCCGGTAGCCCTTGCCCGGGGTGAGCGCGTTGCCCAGCAGGATCAGCAGCCGCGGGATCGGCCCGAGGATCCGGGCCAGCGGCAACAGCACGAAGGAGGCGGCGGTGACGGTGGTCAGCGGGTGCTGGCGACCGATGGTGCGCGGCGAGACGCCCACCGCCACGAAGGAGACCAGCACCATCACGCCGAACGCCAGCAGGACGGCCTGCCAGGTCTCGTGCAGGTTGCGCACGCAGACCACGGTGACCAGCACCGCGGCCGCCATCTCGCTGGCCACCCGGATCAGGGTGGCCAGGTTGAGGTAGCGGATCGAGTCGCTGGCCAGGGTGAGCAGCCGGGTCGCGCCGCGCCGACCGGCCCGCACGGCCTCCTCGGCCCGGAACCGGGAGACCCGGGAGATGCCGGCCTCGGCGCAGGCGGCCAGCCAGCCCAGCACGACCAGCAGGCAGGCCCCGACCAGAAAGCTCGTACTATCACCACTCATCGGATCAGTGGGTGGTGGGAGCCGGGGAGATCCCCGAGAGCCCGCGACCGGCCCGCCAGTCGTCGAGGATGCGCTTCTGGAGGGCGAACATGATCTGCTCCTCCTCCGGCTCCTCGTGGTCGTAGCCGAGCACGTGCAGCACCCCGTGGACGGTGAGCAGCTGCAGCTCCTCGTCCATCGAGTGCTTGGAGGGGGCGGCCAGGCCCTGCGCCGTGGCCACCTCGGGGCAGAGCACGATGTCCCCGAGCAGTCCCTGCGGCAGTTCCTCGCCCTCCTTGCCCGGGCGCAGCTCGTCCATCGGGAACGACATCACGTCGGTGGGCCCTGGCAGGTCCATCCACTGGATGTGCAGCTGCTCCATCGCCTCGGCGTCCACGAGGATCACGGACAGTTCGGAGAGCGGGTGGATCCGCATCTTGTCGAGGGCGAAGCGGGCGACGTCGAGGATGGACTCCTCGTCGGCCTCCCAGCCGGATTCATTGGCGATGTCGATGGACATGGAGCGGTGTCGACTCAGCTTTCGGTGCGATGGGGTTGGCGGGGCGCGCGGCTGCGGGGGCCCCGGGGGGCGGTGGTCTTGCGCGGAGGCCGGTCCGCGGCCGGGGCGCCGCCGTCCTCGCTGTTCTCGGCGTCCCAGCGCTCGTAGGCGTCCACGATCCGGCCGACCAGCTTGTGGCGGACGACATCGGTGCTGGTCAGGACGGAGAAGTGGATGTCCGGGACGTCGGCCAGGATCTCCTGGACCACCTTCAGACCGCTGCGGGTGCCGCCGGGCAGGTCGATCTGGCTGGTGTCACCGGTGACCACGACCCTGGAGTTGAAGCCGAGGCGGGTCAGGAACATCTTCATCTGCGCGGGCGAGGTGTTCTGCGCCTCGTCCAGGATGATGAAGGCGTCGTTCAGGGTGCGTCCGCGCATGTAGGCGAGCGGGGCGACCTCGATGGTGCCGGCCGCCATCAGCCGCGGGATCGAGTCCGGGTCCATCATGTCGTGCAGCGCGTCGTAGAGCGGGCGCAGGTACGGGTCGATCTTCTCGTAGAGGGTGCCGGGCAGGAACCCGAGCCGCTCGCCGGCCTCGACCGCCGGGCGGGTCAGGATGATCCGGTTGACCTCCTTGGCCTGCAGCGCCTGCACGGCCTTGGCCATCGCCAGGTAGGTCTTGCCGGTGCCGGCCGGGCCGATCCCGAAGGTGATGGTGTGCCGGTCGATCGCGTCGACGTAGTTCTTCTGGTTGACCGTCTTGGGGCGGATGGTGCGGCCCCGGTTGGAGAGGATGCTCGCCGTGAAGACGGCCGAGGGGCTCTCGGCGTGGCCCTGCGGGTCGGCGGCGGCGTTCTTCAGCATCGCGATGGACCGCTCCACGGAGTCCTCGGTCAGCGGCTGGCCGGTGCGCAGCACCAGCATCATCTCGCTGAAGAGCTGCTTGACCAGGTCGATGTCGGAGCTCTCGCCGGTCGCGGTCACCTCGTTGCCCCGGACATGGATGTCGGTGTCCGGGAAGGAGCGCTCGATCACCCTCAGGAGGGAGTCGGTGGCACCGAGCAGGGTGACCATCGGGTGCTTCTCGGGGATCACGATCCGGGCGGTCGAGCCGTTGCCGCCGTGGGTGCTGCCCGCGGCGCCGGTCTGTGCGGTGTCACTCATCGGTTCGCTCATGGGTCGGCGCTGAGGCCTGCCTCATCCCATCCGTGTCTCGGGGTGCCGCTCGGTCGGTTCCGGGGTCACCAGGGTACGCCGCGCACGTGTTCGCTGTGACGCGGCCCGATCGATGGTGGGCCAGTTCCCCCTGGGGCGCCACCCGATTTCGGCCCGTCACCGGCGCGGTGGCACCGGGACGCGGGCCAGGTCCTCGGCGATCACCAGCTCGCCGTCGAAGTGCGCCCTGGCCTCGGCGAGGTGGCCGGCCAGGTCGGGGTAGCGCTGGGAGAAGTGGGTCAGCACCAGCGTCCGCACGCCCGCCTCGGCGGCCAGCCGCGCGGCCTGCCCGGCGGTGAGGTGGCCGTGCTGCTCGGCCAGGTGCGCGTCGGCGGCCAGGAAGGTGGCCTCGGCGACCAGCAGGTCCGCGCCCTCGGCCAGCGCCTCGGCGCCGGGGCAGAGCCGGGTGTCCATCACGAAGGCGAAGCGCTGCCCGCGGCGCACCTCGCTGACGTCGTCCAGGGTGATCCGGCGCCCGTCCAGCTCGACGCTCCCCTCGCGCTGCAGCCGCCCCACCGCCGGGCCGCGCAGGCCGAGCTCGGCCAGCCTGGCGGGCAGCAGGCGGCGGCCGTCGGGCTCGGTCAGCCGGTAGCCGAAGGCCTCCACGGGGTGCGAGAGCCGCATCGCCTCCAGCGTGAATCCCGCGCCCTCGGCGGCCAGCACCCCGGCCTCGGTGATCGGGTGCTCGGTCAGCGCGACGCTCTGGTGGAAGGCGGTGGCCTGGCTCAGCCGCTCGAAGAAGACCTGGCCGCCGGCCGGGTAGTAGGCGTGCACGGGGTGCGGGACCTGGTCCAGGTTGATCCGCTGGATGACCCCGGCCAGGCCCAGGCTGTGGTCGCCGTGGAAGTGGGTGACGCAGATCCGGGTCAGGTCGGTGGCCGAGACCCCGGCGTACTGCATCTGCCGCTGGGTGCCCTCCCCCGGATCGAAGAGCAGGCCCTCGCCGTCCCAGCGCAGCAGGTAGCCGTTGTGGTTGCGGTGCCGGGTGGGCACCTGGCTGGCCGTGCCGAGGACGACGAGTTCGCGTTGTGACACCGGGTCAGACCATTCCCTCGCGCAGCGGCCTGCCGCCCAGCACGTGGACGTGCGCGTGGAAGACCGTCTGGCCCGCTCCGGCGCCGGTGTTGAAGATCAGCCGGTAGGCCTCGATGCCCTCGTCGGCGGCGACCGCGGCGGCCTCGGTCAGCAGCTCGGCGGCGACCTGCGGCTCGGCGGCGGCCAGTTCGGCGGCGTTCGGGTAGTGGGCGTGCGGGACGACCAGGACGTGGGTCGGGGCCTGCGGCTTGATGTCCCGGAAGGCGAGGGTCCGCTCGGTCCTGCGGACCACCGTGGCCGGGATCCCGCCCGCCACGATCTTGCAGAACAGGCAGTCCGCCTGCGGCTCGCCGGCCATCACACGCTCCTCGCACTCAGCTACTGGGATCTGACGGTACTGGGATCTGACGGCTCGCAGCCTAGCGCCTGCGTGGAAACGCCAGGCGGCGAGCCGTCGGTGCGTCACAGCTCGGGCAGCGGCGGCGGGGTCTTGGCGGGCGTGGCGGCCAGCCGCTCCAGCGCGATCCGCACGCCCTCGGCGAGCTGCGGGTCCTCGCCGGCCGCCCAGTGGTGCGGGGCGATCGCCACCTCGACGTCCGGGGTGACGCCGCGGTTCTCCAGGTCCCAGCCGTAGCCCTCCAGCCAGACCGCGTACTTCGGCTGGGTCACCCCGGTGCCGTCGACCAGGCCGTACTTGCCGTCGATCCCGATCACCCCGCCCCAGGTGCGGGTGCCGACCACCGGGCCGATGCCCAGGGCCTGGATCGCGGCGTTGACGATGTCGCCGTCCGAGCCGGCGTGCTCGTCGGCCAGGGCGACCACCGGGCCGCGCGGCGCCTCGCCCGGGTAGGGCTCGGCGGTGGCCAGCCCTCGTCCCACACCCCAGCCGACGATCCGGCGGGAGAGCTTCTCGATGATCAGCTGCGAGGTGTGGCCGCCGCGGTTCTCCCGCAGGTCGACCAGCAGGCCCTCCTTGGCCAGCTCGACCCGCAGGTCGCGGTGGAGCTGGGCCCAGCCGCCGCTCAGCATGTCCGGGAT
Source organism: Kitasatospora sp. NBC_01287 (assembly GCF_026340565.1). Classification (NCBI taxonomy): domain Bacteria; kingdom Bacillati; phylum Actinomycetota; class Actinomycetes; order Kitasatosporales; family Streptomycetaceae; genus Kitasatospora; species Kitasatospora sp. NBC_01287. Next base: position 6,174,266 of record NZ_JAPEPB010000001.1, on the reverse strand, counting down.
GTGCAGGTAGCCCAGGCGTCCGGCGGAGAGCCGGCGCACCTCGGCCCGGCGGCCGGCCACCCAGTCGTGGTAGCGCAGCGCCTCGTCGTCGGCGATCGGCACGGCCACCGGGTACCGCACGGTCCCGTCGGCGTGACGGACGGTCAGCTCGACCGGCTGCCCGGCGGTGCCGGCCAGCAGCGGGGCCGGGCCGGTGACCGGGTCGACCGGGCGGCCGTCCACCGCGAGCAGCGCGTCGCCCGCCCGCACCGCCACCCCGGGGGCCAGCAACGGCGACCGGGCCCTGGGGTCGGAGGACTCGCCGGGCAGGATCCGGGCGATCCGCCAGACCTCGCCGTCGCGCGCCAGGTCGGCACCGAGCAGGCCCTGCGGGCGGGAGGCGGCGGCGCCGCGGGCGTGCGGGGTGACGTAGGCGTGCGAGGTGCCCAGTTCGCCGACCACCTCCCAGAGCAGGTCGACCAGCTCGTCGTGCGAGCCGAGCCGCGCGACCAGCGGGCGGTAGCGGTCCAGCACGCCGGGCCAGTCGACGCCGCCCAGGTCGGCCCGCCAGTAGTTGTCGCGCATCAGGCGGCCGTTCTCCTCGAACATCTGCCGCCACTCGGCCGCCGGGTCGACGGTGACCCGCAGCCGTCCGAGGTCCACCCGCACCTCGTCGTCCTCGCCGGCCTTGCGGTCGGCGGGGACGATCCGCAGCTCGCCGCCGTCCAGCACGGCCAGCCGGCTGCCGTCGCCGCTGACCGCGAAGGCCTCCAGACTCTCCACCAGCTGCTCGGCGCGCTGCTTGGCCAGGTCGAAGCGCTCCAGCACCGGGCCGGGCCGCTCGTCCTCGGGGGTGGCGGCGTCGTCGCCGAGTTCGCCGACCACCGGGAACCGGGTCCACAGCACGCCGTCCTTGGTCGTGCGCAGGCTGCCGAACCGGCCGCCCTCGACCGGGAACGGGACGATCCGGTCGGCCAGCCCGGTCAGCTCGACGGTGGTGGCGGGCACGTCCGACCGCTCGGCGGCGCCGGTGCCGTCGGCGGCGTCGGCGTTGGTGTCGGCGTTGGTGTCGGCGTCGGTGCCGTCGGTGCCGTCGGTGCCGTCGGTGCCGTCGGCGGACTCCGCGCCGGTGGGCTCGACGCTCTCGTCGGGCTTCTCGGCGGGCGGTGCCTCGGCCTCCTCGGCCTCCTCGGGCGCCTGCGCCACCGCCTCGGTCATCACCTCGTCGCCCTCCTCGCTCCCGTCGGCGGGGCGTCCGCCGCGCCGGGGGCCGAACGGTGAGGGCGTCTCGGCGGCCAGCGTGATCAGGAACGGCCGGGCGCCGGTGGGGAAGCCCAGGTCGAAGCTGTGCGCGTCGTAGACCGGGTCGAAGTTGCGCAGCGAGAGGAAGGCGAGGTGCTTGCCGTCGGCGGTGAACGCGGGCGATGTGTCGACAAATCGCTGCGGAGTGGCCTCGCTGACCGTGCCCGAGGCGAGCTCGGCGAGCATGATCTGCCGCAGCGACCAGGGCCCCAGGGCCGGCTGGGACCAGGCCAGCCAGGCCGAGTCGGGGCTGAAGGCCAGCCCGGTGGCCTCGCCGTCGATGCTGCGGGCCAGCTCCCGCACCGCGCCGTCGGCCAGCGCCACCAGCAGCACCCGGCCGTCGGCCGCGGCCACCGCGGCCTGCCGCCCGTCGGGGGCGATCAGCAGGCCGAGCACCCGGCCCAGCTCGCCGGCCGCGAGGCGGCGGCGCTCGGCGCCCAGCACGTCGGGGGCGTACTCCAGGGCGTCCTCACCCTCGGCGTCGGTCACCCAGAGCGCGCCCTGCGGACCGCCCTCGGCGGCGGCCGGCACCACCCGGGCCAGCCGGGCCCGCGTTCCCGGGGTCTCGTCCAGCACGCGGGCCGGGCCACCGCGGTGGGTCAGCCAGTGGACGGTGCCGCGCACCACCACGGCGGCGGCGCGCGCGGTGGTGTCCGGGGCGGCCGAGCTGATCCACCCGGCGGCGGGCAGCGGGTAGGCGCGGCGGCCGGTGCGCGGGCCGGCCGGGCGCACGTCGAGCCGCCGGGGCTCGGCCTCGCCGTCCAGCCGGTCCAGCAGCCACAGGTCGCCGCCGCTGTGCCAGACCACCCGGGTGCCGTCGGTGCTCGCGTTGCGGGCGTAGAACGGCGCGCCGAGGTCGGTGTGGCGGCGCAGGTCCGAACCGTCGGGGCGGCTGGAGTAGAGCTGCCCGCTGCCCTCGTGGTCACTCAGGAACGCGATCCGCTCCCCCACCCAGAGCGGCGACTCGACGTTGCCGTCCATCCCCTCGTGCACCCTGGCGAACTCGCCGCCCTCGGTGCCCAGCCAGAGCCGGCCGGCGGTGCCGCCCCGGTACCGCTTCCAGCGGGCCGGCTCCATGCTGACCACGGAGAGCAGCAGCACCCGGTCGCCGCCGCCCGGCTGCTCGAACGCCAGGTCGCCGATCGGCCCGTACGGCAACCGGCTCGGCTGCCCGCCGTCCAACGGGACCGCGAACGACCAGGTGTGACGGGACGTCGACTGCCCCGCGCTGGTGATCGCCACCGGCTCGCCCCGCGGGGTCCAGCCGCGCAGCCGACTGCGGCCGGTGTGGCCCCAGTGGGTGAGCCGGCTGGCGTCGCCGCCGTCGACCGGGGCGACGTAGACCTCCGCCGAGCCGTCCCGGGTGGAGGTCCAGGCGATCAGGCGGCCGTCCGGGGAGAAGCGGGGATGGGAGACCGGGGAGCGGTCGGCGGTCAGCCGCCAGGCCCGGCCGCCGTCCAGCGGGCCGAGCCAGATGTCGTCCTCGGCGACGAAGGTGACCAGGTCGCCGTGCAGGTGCGGGTGGCGCAGGTAAGCGCTCGCTGAGGTGCTCTCGGGTTCCATCACCGCGCCAGGTTATGCAGGGCGGGGCGACCGGGACCAGCGGTTCCGAGGAGACGACGGAGACGGCGGTGGCCGCGGAGGCAGCGGCGGAGGCAGCCCGGCGCGTCAGGACCAGCGGCCGGTGCGGCCGAGCAGCAGCGCGCCCGCCGCCACGCCCGCCGTGGAGGTGCGCAGCACCGAGGAGCCGAGCCGGTAGGGCTTGGCACCGGCCTCGGCGAAGGCGGCGAGCTCCTCGGGGCTCACCCCGCCCTCCGGGCCGACGATCAGCACCAGGTCACCGCTGTCCGGCAGCTCGGCGGTCGCCAGCGGCTCGGCGCCCTCCTCGTGCAGCACCGCGGCGAAGGCGGCGCCGGCCAGCAGCGGGGCGAGCTGACGCGTCGTCATCGGCTCGCGCACCTCGGGGAAGCGCAGGCGGCGCGACTGCTTGCCCGCCTCGCGCGCGGTGGCCCGCCACTTGGCCAGCGCCTTGGCACCGCGCTCGCCCTTCCACTGGGTGACGCAGCGGGAGGCCGGCCAGGGGACCACCACGTCGACGCCCACCTCGGTCATGGTCTCGACCGCCAGCTCGCCGCGGTCGCCCTTGGGCAGCGCCTGGACCACGACGATCCGCGGGCTCGGCTCGGCCACGGCGGCGAGCCCGGTGAGCGTGACCTCCAGCGCGTCCTTGCCGTGCACGGCGGTGACGGTGCCGTGGCCGCCCAGGCCCAGCCCGTCGGTCAGGGTGACCGCCTCGCCGACCTCCAGCCGCTTCACGGCGGCGGCGTGCCGGCCCTCGGGCCCGTCCAGGCGGACCGGGGTGCCGGGCACGGCGCCGGCCAGCCGGGCGGTCTCGACGACGAAGACGGGTGCGGTCATGGCGCGCTCTTCTCACAACGGGTCAGGCGGGCGGCGGGGCTGGCCGGCGGGCGGGCGGCGGGGTGGGCCCGAAAACGGGACGGGGCGGCCCGGGAACGGGCCGGGGTGGGCCGGTAGCCCGGCCCACCCCGATCGCGATGGTGCTGGTGACCGCTCAGCGGCCGTTGAAAGCGTCCTTCAGGCGGGAGAACAGCCCCTGCTGCCCCGGCGCGAAGTGCCCCGAGGGCCGCTCCTCGCCGCGCAGCACCGCCAGGCGGCGCAGCAGGTCCTCCATCTCGGGGTCGAGCTTGGTGGGCGTCTGCACCTCGACATGCACTATCAGGTCGCCCCGGCCGCCCCCGCGCAGGTGGGTGACGCCCCGTCCGTGCAGCGGGATCGACTGGCCGGACTGGGTGCCCGGCCGGATGTCGACCTCCTCCAGGCCGTCCAGGGTCTGCAGCGGCACCTGGGTGCCGAGCGAGGCGGCCGTCATCGGGATGGTGACCGTGCAGTGCAGGTCGTCCCCGCGGCGCTGGAAGGTCGGGTGGCTGGTCTCGGCGATCTCCACGTAGAGGTCGCCGGCCGGGCCGCCGCCGGGGCCGACCTCGCCCTCGCCGGCCAGCTGGATCCGGGTGCCGTTGTCGACACCGGCGGGGATCTTGACCGTGAGGGTGCGCCGGGCCCGAACCCGGCCGTCGCCCGCGCACTCGGGGCACGGGGTCGGGACCACGGTGCCGAAGCCCTGGCACTGCGGGCACGGGCGCGAGGTCATGACCTGGCCCAGGAAGGACCGGGTGACCTGGGAGACCTCGCCCTTGCCGCGACACATGTCGCAGGTCTGCGCCGAGGTGCCCGGGGCCGCACCCTCACCGCTGCAGGTGGTACAGGTGACGGCGGTGTCGACCTGGAGTTCCTTGGTGGTGCCGAAAGTGGCCTCCTCCAGGGTGATCTCCAGGCGGATCATCGCGTCCTGGCCGCGCCGGGTGCGCGAGCGCGGGCCGCGCTGCCCGGAGGCCGCGCCGAAGAAGGCGTCCATGATGTCGGAGAAGCCGAAGCCCGCCGCACCCGCGCCGAATCCGCCCGCGCCACCGCCGTTGGGCGACAAGGGATCGCCGCCGAGGTCGTAGACCTGCCGCTTCTGCGGGTCCGAGAGCACCTCGTAAGCGGCGTTGATCTCCTTGAACCGCTCCTGCGTCTTGGGGTCCGGGTTGACGTCCGGGTGCAGTTCACGGGCAAGGCGCCGGAACGCCTTCTTGATCTCGTCCTGCCCCGCGTCCCGTCGGACGCCGAGTACCGCGTAGTAGTCCGTGGCCACCAAATGCTCCGCTTGTTCCGCCTGTAGAAGGTCCTGCTGCGACTGGTCTGTCTACTACATGTAGTAGGGGTGCTCTATGACTCGGCCAGGATCTGCCCCACGTACCGGGCAACCGCCCGGACCGCCCCCATCGTGCCGGGGTAGTCCATCCGAGTGGGACCGATCACTCCGAGTTTGGCCACACTCTCCTCGCCCGAACCGTAACCGACCGAGACGACCGAGGTGGAATTGAGGCCCTCGTACTCGTTCTCCCGACCGATCCGCACCATCATGCCGCTGTCCGCGGTCTCGCCGAGCAGGCGCAGCAGCACCACCTGCTCCTCCAGGGCCTCCAGGACCGGCTGGATGGTGAGCGGGAAGTCGTGGCCGAAACGGGTCAGGTTGGCCGTGCCGGCCAGCATGATCCGCTCCTCGTTCTGCTCGACCAGCGACTCGAAGAGGGTGGAGAGGACGGTGGAGACGATCGGCCGCTCGGCGGGCTCGAAGGCCGCCGGCAGGTCGTCGACCAGGGCCGGGACGTCGGGGAAGCGCTGGCCGCCGGCTCTGGCGTTCAGCCGGGCGCGCAGGTCGGCCAGGGTGCTCTCGTGGACCGGGGCCGGGCAGTCGAACACCCGCTGCTCGACCCGGCCGGTGTCGGTGATCAGCACCAGCATCACCTTGGCCGGAGCGAGCGCGACCAGCTCGACGTGGCGCACGGTCGAGCGGGAGAGCGAGGGGTACTGGACCACGGCGACCTGGCGGGTCAGCTGGGCGAGCAGCCGCACGGTGCGGGCCACCACGTCGTCCAGGTCGACGGCGCCGTCCAGGAAGTGCCGGATCGCCCGGCGCTCGGGGGCGCTCATCGGCTTGACCTCGGCCAGCCGGTCGACGAAGAGCCGGTAGCCCTTGTCGGTCGGGATCCGGCCGGCGCTGGTGTGCGGCTGCTGGATGTAGCCGTCCTCCTCCAGGGTGGCCATGTCGTTGCGCACGGTGGCCGGGGAGACGCCGAGGTTGTGCCGCTCGACCAGGGCCTTGGAGCCCACCGGCTCCTCGGTGCCCACGTAGTCCTGGACGATGGCACGCAGTACGGCGAGCTTGCGCTCGTCGAGCTGGCGGATCTCCAGCCTGCTGACCTCGGCACTCTTGACGGCGCGGGCGGCGGGCGCGGGCCTGCCGGCCGGCGCGGACTTGGCGGCTGCCGACCGGGCCGGACGCGCGGCGGGCGCGGGCCTGCCGGCCGGCGCGTCGCCGGCCGAGTCGCGGCCGGTGGGACGCGGGTCGGAATCGGGTTCGTCGAACATGGCACGCACCTCCCTCTTCGCGCGTTGTCCAGGTACTGGGTCGGGCACTACGGGTACTGGGTCAGAATTGGCCTGGCACTCTGCACAGTGGAGTGCCAAAACCGTACCTGCCAGTGTAGGGCCCGGGTCCGACGGCAGGAACGCCCTGGCCGTGGATGCCGCGCGGATCACTCCGCGAGGCTCCCCGGCCGACCGGCCGCGACGCGCGTCACGCGACCGCGCCGGACCAGGGTGGTGCCCGCCGCCGGGCGAAGTGGCAGCATCGATAGCAACTGGGACCGAGGCGGTACGACCGCCCCGGTCTGGAGACCTGATGGACACAAGGAGCAGCCATGTCGGCGTCCGGCCCCCACACCCGCTTCGCGCCCGACCGTGGACTGTCCACGCGGATGGTCACCACGATGTTCCTGATCGGGCTGCTGTACGTCGGCTTCACGGGTGTGCTGATCGTCCTGCTGAAGGGCGCCTGGCCGCTGATCGTGCTGCTGATGGGCGGGCTCTTCGTCGCGCAGTTCTGGTTCAGCGACAAGATCACCGAGCGGGCGATGGGCGCCCACGCGGTCACCCCGGAGCAGTATCCGCAGCTGCACGGCACCATTGACCGGCTCTGCGCGCTGGCCGACATGCCCAAGCCGCGCGTCGCGGTCGCCGACAACGACATGCCCAACGCCTTCGCCACCGGCCGCAACCCGCAGAACGCGGTGGTCTGCGTGACCACCGGCCTGCTGCGCCGGCTGGAGCCGGAGGAGCTGGAAGGCGTGCTGGCGCACGAGCTCTCGCACGTCGCGCACCGGGACGTCGCGGTGATGACCATCGCCGGCTTCCTCGGCGTGCTGGCCGGTGCGATCACCCGGATCGCGCTCTACAGCGGCATGATGGGCGGCGGCAACCGGAACAACAACAACAATGACAACGCCGCGTTCGTGATGATCGCCGTCACGCTGGTCAGCGTGGTGGTCTACGCGCTCAGCTTCCTGCTCACCCGGGTGCTGTCCCGCTACCGCGAGCTGGCCGCCGACCGCGCCGCCGCCCAGCTCACCGGCCGGCCCAGCGCGCTCGCCTCGGCGCTGACCAAGGTGACCGGGCAGATCGCCGCGATCCCGACCCAGGACCTGCGCCAGTCGCAGGCCTACAACGCGTTCTACTTCGCCCCCGCGCTGAGCGCCCGCGAGACGGCCACGCAGCTGCTGTCCACCCACCCCAGCCTGGAGCAGCGTCTGGAGCAGCTGGGCAAGATCTCCGCCGAGCTGGGACGCTGACCCCCAACAGCTGCTACTGACGCTGCCACTGAAAGGGAACGACCCGTGGGATTCCTGGACGCGCTGCTCGGCCGCAGCAAGCCGGTCAAGCCGGACCTCGACCAGCTCTTCGGCGTGCCGTCGGCCGCCCTCACCCTGGAGGCCGCCGCCGGCTTCACGCCCACCGGGCTCGGCTCGGTCTGCTTCGCGGCGGTCGAGGGCGGCGCGTTCGGCGAGGTGGAACGGCAGGTGCGGGCCCTGCTGGACGCCGACACCGCGGGCGGCGGGACCCCGGTGGAGGCCAGCCGCGACGAGTACGGCTACTCCTGGCTGCTCGCCCGGCACACCCCCGAGGAGCTGCCGGACCTGGTCAACGACCTGCACGCGGTCAACAGCGAGCTGGAGGCCAACGGCTTCGGCCCGCAGTTGCTCTGCTCGCTGGTCGGCTTCCGCAACGAGGCGGGGCAGTCGCTGGCGCTGGTCTACCTCTACAAGCGCGGCTCCTTCTACCCCTTCGCCCCGATGCCCGGCGGCGGCGAGAAGCGCAACAGCCCGCTGGAGCTGCAGGTGAAGGCGATGCTAGGCAACGACCTGCGGTTGGAGGCGGACCTCAGCCGCTGGTTCCCGGTCTGGGGCGCGCCCGGGCTGTGAGGCCGGCCCCCGCTTGAGCCCGGACCTGTGAGCCCGGACCTGTGAGCTGGTGAGCTGGTGAGCCGACGGCCCGTTGCACCCTGACGGGCCGTCGGCTTTTCCTATAGTTCCTCCCATGCGCAGCACTCAGTACAGCTCCGACCTCACCCCGCCCTGGAAGCGCCAGCAGCCCGCCCCGGAGGTGCCCGCCGAACGGGACCTCGTGGTCGAGGAGGCCGCCAGCGGCTTCTGCGGCGCGGTGGTGCGCTGCGAGAAGACCGCCGAGGGCCCGACCGTGACCCTGGAGGACCGGTTCGGCAAGCACCGGGTCTTCCCGCTGGTCCCGCGCGGCTTCCTGCTGGAGGGCAAGGTGGTCACCCTGGTACGGCCGAGCGGCCCGGCACCGGCCCGGGGCCCCGGGCGGACCGCCTCCGGCTCGATCGCGGTGCCCGGTACCCGGGCCAGGGTCGCCCGGGAATCGCGGATCTACGTCGAGGGCCGGCACGACGCGGAGCTGGTCGAGCGGGTCTGGGGCGACGACCTGCGGATCGAGGGCGTGGTGGTCGAGTACCTGGAGGGTGTCGACGACCTGCCGGCGATCGTGGCCGAGTTCGCCCCCGCGGGCGGACGGCGGCTCGGCGTCCTGGTGGACCACCTGCTCCCGGGGACCAAGGAGCACCGGATCGCCTCGGCGGTCACCGGGGACGCCGTGCTGGTGGTGGGGCATCCCTTCATCGACATCTGGCAGGCCGTCAAGCCGGAGAGCGTGGGCATCGCGGCTTGGCCCGGGGTGCCGCGCGGGGAGGTCTGGAAGGAGGGCATCTGCCGCCGCCTGGGGTGGCCGGTGGACACTCCGGCCGCCTGGAAGCGGATCCTGGCCTCGGTGAACTCGTACAAGGACCTGGAGCCCGAACTTCTCCGGAGCGTCGAGCAACTCATCGATTTCACCACGGAGTAGCGTGCTGATCACCCCACGCGCGTGGGGGTCGCCCGTCGATGAGCTCGTCGACCCGGCCGAGTAGCGTCAGCGCCCCGCACGCGCGGGGCCGGCCCCGTCAGTCCACCAGGTCGCGCACCACCGCGTCCGCCAGCAGCCGCCCGCGCAGGGTCAGCACAGCCCGCCCCGCGGCGAACGGCCCGCCGGCCAGCAGCCCGTCGGCCAGCGCCCGCTCGGCGGCCCGCAGCCCGGCCGCGGTGAGCAGGTCGAGCGGGCAGCCCTCGACCAGTCGCAGCTCCAGCAGGATCCGCTCGACCCGGCGGTCCTCGGCCGGCAGCACCTCGCGCCCCTGGGCCGGCGTGCGGCCCTCGGCCAGGGCCCGTGCGTACGCCGCCGGGTGCTTGGCGTTCCACCACCGCACACCGCCGACGTGGCTGTGCGCGCCCGGCCCCGCGCCCCACCAGTCGGCCCCGGTCCAGTACAGCTCGTTGTGGCGGCAGCGCCCCGCCTCGGTGGTCGCCCAGTTGGAGACCTCGTACCAGGCGTAGCCGGCGGCGGCGAGCGCCTCCTCGGCGATCAGGTAGCGGTCGGCGTGCACGTCGTCGTCGACCATCGGCAGTTCGCCGCGCTTGATCCGCCCGGCCAGCCGGGTGCCCTCCTCGACGATCAGCGAGTACGCCGAGACGTGGTCGGGTCCGGCACCGATCGCGGCCGCCAGCGAGGCCCGCCAGTCCTCGTCGCTCTCCCCCGGCGTGCCGTAGATCAGGTCCAGGTTGACGTGCTCGAAGCCGGCCGCCCTGGCCTCGGCGACGCAGGCCTCGGGGCGGCCCGGGGTGTGGTGGCGGTCCAGCACCTTCAGCACGTGCGGGCGGGCGCTCTGCATGCCGAAGGAGATCCGGTTGAAGCCGCCCGCGCGCAGCTCGGCCAGGTAGGCCGCGTCGACCGACTCGGGGTTGGCCTCGGTGGTCACCTCGGCGTCCGGGGCGAGCCCGAACTCCTCGCGGACCGCCGCCAGCATCGCGACCAGGTCGCGGGCCGGCAGCAGGGTGGGCGTGCCGCCGCCGAGGAAGACGGTGCGCACCGGCAGCTCGGCGCTCCCCAGCACCTCGCGGGCCAGCCGGACCTCGGCGACCAGGTTGGCCGCGTAGGTCTCCTGGGAGGCGACCGCACCGGAGGAGTGCAGCTCGGTGGCGGTGTACGTGTTGAAGTCGCAGTAGCCGCAGCGGGTGGCGCAGTACGGCACGTGCAGGTAGAAGCCGAACGGCCGGTCACCGAGGCCGGTCAGGGCGGACGCGGGCAGCGAGCCGTCGGACGGCACGGGCTCGCCGTCGGGAAGTGCGGAGGGCATGCGTCCATTGTCCGGTACGGCGCGGGTTGCCCCTGCCGTACCGGACCGGGCGGGGGCTCAGGCCTCGTTGGCGCCCGCGTACATCTCCTGGACGGCCTCGGCGTAGGTGCGCTCGACCACCGGGCGCTTGATCTTCAGGCTCGGGGTGAGCTCGCCGTGCTCGACGTCCAGGTCACGCGGCAGGACGAAGAACTTCTTGATCGTCTGCCAGCGCTGCAGCTCGGCGTTGAGCTTCTTGACGAAGCCCTCGATCAGGTTCCGCACCTCCGGCGAACCGACCACCTCGGCGTAGCTCTTGCCGGCCAGGCCGTGCTCACCGGCCCACTGCATGATCACCGGCTCGTCCAGCCCGATCAGCGCGGTGCAGAAGTTGCGGCCGTTGCCGATCACCAGGATGTTGCTGACGAACGGGCAGATCGCCTTGAACTTGCCCTCGACCTCGCTGGGGGCGACGTACTTGCCGCCGGAGGTCTTGAACATGTCCTTCTTGCGGTCGGTGATCCGCAGGTAGCCGTCCGGGCCCAGCTCGCCGATGTCGCCGGTGTGGAACCAGCCGTCGGGCTCCAGCACCTCGGCGGTCTGCTCCGGGTTGTCGTGGTAGCCGCGCATCACGGCCGGGCCGCGCAGCAGGATCTCGCCGTCCTCGGCGATCCGGACCTCGGTGCCCGGCAGCGGCCGGCCCACCGTGCCGACCCGGATGTCCTCGGCGGGGTTGACCACCACGCCGGCGCTGGTCTCGGTGAGGCCGTAGCCCTCCAGGATCGGCACCCCGGCGCCCAGGAAGAAGTAGCCGATCTCGGGGGCCAGCGCGGCACTGCCCGAGACCGAGCCGCGCAGCCGGCCGCCGAAGGCCGCCCGGATCTTGGCGTAGACCAGCTTGTCGGCCAGCGCGTGCTGCAGCCGCAGGCCGAGCGGCGCGCTGTCGCGGCCGGTGGCGAGCCTGCTCTCCTGGACGGTCCTGGCGTAGTCGCGGGCCACCTTCGCGGCCCACATGAAGATCTTGTACTTGGCGCCGCCCTCGGCTCTGGCCCGGCCCGCGATGCCGTTGTAGACCTTCTCGAAGATCCGCGGCGCGGAGGCCATCAGGGTCGGCCTGATCAGGGGCAGGTTGTGGATGATCCGGTCCACCCGGCCGTCCACCGCCATCACGTGGCCGGTGGCGATCTGGCCGCAGATCAGCGACTTGCCGAAGACGTGCGACAGCGGCAGCCACATGAACTGCACGTCGTCGCTGCGCAGCAGGCCGCTCTCCTGCTGGGCCAGGCCCTCGTACGCCCAGCAGTCGTGCACCAGGCGGACGCCCTTGGGGCGGCCGGTGGTGCCGGAGGTGTAGATGAGGCTGGCCAGCTGCTCGCGGTCCAGGGCGTCCACCGCGCGGCGGATCGCGTCCGGGTGCTCCTTGAGGTAGGCGGCGCCGCGCTCCTCCAGCTCGGCCAGGGTGAGCACGGTGAGGCCCGCCGGCTCGGGCCGCTCGGCCGGCAGGTCGAAGAGCACCACGGTGCGCAGCTCGGGCAGCTGGTCGCGCTGGTCGACCGCCTTGGCCAGCTGGGCGGCGTTCTCGGCGAAGAGGACCTTGCTGCCGGAGTTGGCCAGGATGAAGGCGGTCTCGTCGGCGTTGGTGCTCGGGTAGATGGTCGTGGTGGCCACACCCGCGCACATGTTGCCCATGTCGGCGATGATCCACTCGATCCGGGTGGAGGCCGCGATCGCGGCCCGGTCCTCGGGCTCGATGCCGAGCGACATCAGGCCGGCGGCCGTGTGCTGGACCCGGGCGGCGGTCTGCGCCCAGGTGAGCGAGCGCCACTGCTCGGCGCCGGGCGCACCGTCCGCCGCGTGTTCGTCGACCGGAACGGGGAACCTGTATGCCTCGCCGTCGGGCGTGGCCTCTACCCTGCTGAGGAACAGGTGGGCCACTGAGGCCGGGCGCCCAGCGATCTTGTCGGAGCCGATGACGGAATGCGCTGAACTCAACGAGACCTCCGGGGGACCAGGTGGCCGAGGGTGGGATCCGTGCGGGGGCTTGGGGGGTTGACCGCCCGCCGGGCCTGTTCACCGTCCGGTTAATTAACTGGCCGGTAACAAGGCTGCCGACAGCCTAGGGCCAACAGGGCACCCCTGTTAAGAGGGAACCGCCCACTGACACCGCAACGAACTGGTAGTGCATGGAGTGATGAGATGACCAGACTGATGGTCGGATCAGGAGAGAAGCCCGCGTAGCCACCGCGGGACCGCCGAAAATGAGGGTGCGACCCCATCCCGTCGACAACGAGAGTGTCCGAGTGCTGATCAGACTTCTCAGGGCCCACCTCGGGCCCTATACCAAACCCATCTCCCTGCTGGTCCTGCTCCAGCTGGTTTCCACCATCGCCTCGCTCTACCTGCCGACGCTGAACGCCGACATCATCGACAGCGGCGTGATCAAGGGCGACACCGGCTACATCATGCGGATCGGCGGCGTGATGATGGCGGTCACGCTGGCCCAGGTGCTCTGCTCGATCGGGGCCGTCTACTTCGGCGCCCGCACCGCGATGGCGGTCGGCCGGGACATCCGGGCCGCCGTCTTCGACCGGGTGCAGAGCTTCTCGGCCCGCGAGGTCGGCCAGTTCGGCGCCCCCTCGCTGATCACCCGCACCACCAACGACGTGCAGCAGGTCCAGATGCTGGTCCTGATGTCCTTCACGCTGATGGTGGCCGCCCCGATCATGTGCGTGGGCGGCATCATCATGGCGCTCAACCAGGACGTCCCGCTCTCCAGTCTGCTGATCATCGTGGTGCCGCTGCTCGGCATCGTGGTGAGCCTGCTGGTGCGCCGGCTGCGGCCGGCCTTCCGCGGCATGCAGACCCGGATCGACGGCGTGAACCGGATCCTGCGCGAGCAGATCAGCGGTATCCGGGTGATCCGCGCCTTCGTCAAGGACGGCCACGAGCAGCAGCGCTTCGGCGTCGCCAACGACGAGCTGACCGACTACTCGCTGCGCACCGGCCGGCTGATGGCCTTCATGTTCCCGTCCGTGATGCTGATCGTGAACGTCTCCAGCGTCGCCGTGCTCTGGTTCGGCGCGCACCGGATCGCCGGCGGCGACATGAAGATCGGCGCGTTGACCGCGTTCCTCTCCTACCTGATGCAGATCCTGATGAGCGTCATGATGGCCACCTTCATGTTCATGATGGTGCCGCGCGCGGAGGTCTGCGCCGAGCGCATCGTCGAGGTCATGGACACCGAGTCCAGCGTGGTGCCGCCGAGCGCGCCGGTCACCGAGCTGCGCTCGCACGGCCACCTGGAGCTGCGCGGTGTCGACTTCCGCTACCCCGGGGCCGAGGCCTCGGTGCTGCGCGGTGTCGACATCACCGCCCGCCCCGGCGAGACCACCGCCGTGATCGGCAGCACCGGCGCCGGCAAGAGCACGCTGCTCGGCCTGATTCCCCGACTGATCGACGCCAGCGACGGCGAGGTGCTGGTCAACGGGGTCGACGTGCGCCAGGTCGCCCCGGCCCTGCTGGCCGAGAAGGTCGGCCTGGTGCCGCAGAAGCCGTACCTCTTCACCGGCACGGTGGCCAGCAACCTGCGCTACGGCAAGCCCGACGCCACCGACGAGGAGCTCTGGCAGGCCCTGGAGACCGCGCAGGCCAAGGACTTCGTGGAGCGCCTGGAAGGCGGTCTGGAGGCCCCGATCGCCCAGGGCGGCAGCAACGTCTCCGGCGGCCAGCGCCAGCGCCTGGCGATCGCCCGCGCGCTGGTCCGCAAGCCCGAGATCTACCTGTTCGACGACTCCTTCTCGGCCCTGGACTACGCCACCGACGCCCGGCTGCGCGCCGCACTCACCCGCGAGACGGCCGAGGCGACCGTGGTGATCGTGGCCCAGCGGGTCAGCACCATCCGCGACGCCGACCGGATCATCGTCCTCGACGAGGGCTCGGTGGTCGGCACCGGCACACACCGCGAGCTGATGGACGACAACCCGACCTACCGGGAGATCGTGCTCTCCCAGCTCACCGAGGAGGAGGCGGCGTGACCACCTCGCAGAAGGCCGGCGGACCCCCGGCCGACCCGGCCAAGCCGGGCGGGCCCCCCGCCGCCCCCGCCGCCCCGGCCGCGCCGGGCGATGTGCCGTCCGGTTCGCAGGCTGCCGCGGCCCGGCGCGGGCCGGCCGGCCCCGGCCGCTTCATGAGCGGCCAGGGCGCCGAGAAGTCGATGGACTTCACCGGCTCCGGCAAGCGGCTGCTCGGCCTGCTCCGGCCGGAGCGGGCCGCGCTGACCGGGATGCTGGCGCTCGGCACGCTCAGCGTCGGCTGCGCGGTGGCGGGCCCGAAGCTGCTCGGCCGGGCGACCGACCTGATCTTCGCCGGCGCGCTGGGCCGCCTGATCCCCACCCCGACCGCGCTGGCCTACGCGACCAGCGGAAACGGGAAGCAGGCGGAGCTGCTGCGCCACCTGCACTTCACCCCCGGTCAGCGGATGGACTACAGCGCCATCGGCACCGTGCTGCTCTGGGTGCTGCTGATCTACGTCGCCTCGTCGGTCTTCGGCATCATGCAGGGCCGGCTGGCCGCGCGCGCGATCAACCGGACGGCCAACCGGCTGCGCAACCAGGTCGAGGAGAAGATCAGCCGGCTGCCGCTGAGCTACTTCGACAAGCAGGCGCGCGGCGAGGTGCTCAGCCGGGTCACCAACGACATCGACAATGTCACCCAGTCCATGCAGCAGACCATGGGCCAGGTGGTGAACTCCCTGCTCACCATCGTCGGCGTGCTGGCGATGATGTTCTGGATCTCCTGGATCCTCGCGCTCATCGCGCTGGTCTCGGTGCCGCTCTCGGTGATCGTCGCGGCGCGGGTCGGCAAGCGGGCGCAGCCGCAGTTCGTCGCGCAGTGGAAGACCACCGGCAAGCTGAACGCGCACATCGAGGAGATGTACACCGGTCACGCGCTGGTGAAGGTCTTCGGACGGCAGAAGGAAGCCGCCGAAACCTTCCGCCAGGAGAACGAGGAGCTCTTCGCCTCCAGCTTCCGGGCGCAGTTCATCTCCGGGATCATCCAGCCCGCGATGATGTTCATCGGCAACCTGAACTACGTGGCGGTCGCGGTGGTCGGCGGTCTGCGGGTGGCCAGCGGCGCGCTCTCGCTCGGTGACGTGCAGGCGTTCATCCAGTACTCCCGCCAGTTCAGCCAGCCGCTCACCCAGGTCGCCAGCATGGCCAACCTGCTGCAGTCCGGGGTCGCCTCGGCCGAGCGGGTCTTCGAGCTGCTCGACGCCGATGAGCAGTCCCCCGAGCCGCTGCACCCCGAGCGCCCCGCCGAGCTGCGCGGCCTGGTCTCCTTCGAGGACGTCGCTTTCCGCTACACCCCCGACAAGCCGCTGATCGAGGACCTCTCGCTCAAGGTGGAGCCCGGCCACACGGTCGCCATCGTCGGCCCGACCGGCGCGGGCAAGACCACCATGGTCAACCTGCTGATGCGCTTCTACGAGGTCAGCGGCGGCCGGATCACCCTGGACGGCGTCGACATCGCCGCCATGTCCCGCGAGGAGCTGCGCTCGGGGATCGGCATGGTGCTCCAGGACACCTGGCTGTTCGGTGGCTCGATCGCCGAGAACATCGCCTACGGGTCCACCGGCGCCACCCGGGAGCAGGTCGTGGAGGCCGCCAAGGCCGCCCACGTCGACCGCTTCGTGCGCACCCTCCCCGAGGGCTACGACACCGTGATCGACGACGAGGGCACCGGGGTCAGCGCCGGCGAGAAGCAGCTGATCACCATCGCCCGCGCGTTCCTGGCCCAGCCGAGCATCCTGGTCCTGGACGAGGCCACCAGCTCGGTCGACACCCGCACCGAGGTGCTGATCCAGCGGGCCATGGCCCGGCTGCGCAGCGGCCGCACCAGCTTCGTCATCGCGCACCGGCTCTCCACCATCCGGGATGCCGACGTGATCCTGGTGATGGAGAACGGGGCGATCGTGGAGCAGGGCACGCACGACGAGCTGATCGCCGCCCGGGGCGCCTACGACCGGCTCTACCAGGCCCAGTTCGCCCAGGCGGTCGCCGAGCAGGAGTGAACCACCGGCTGTGCCGGCGGCAGGGCTGCCGGCACAGCATGTCAGCCGGCTGACCGGTTGACCGGCTGACCGGCTGGTCAGCCGGCCGGCTGATCGGCTGACATGCTGATCGGCTGACATACCGAAGGGCCGCCCACCGCGCTTGCGGTGGGCGGCCCTTCGCCGTGCGCCGGACTACTTCTTGGCGTCCTTGGGGGCGTCGGCGTCGGTGGACAGCGCGGCGATGAAGGCCTCCTGCGGGACCTCCACCCGGCCGACCATCTTCATCCGCTTCTTGCCCTCCTTCTGCTTCTCCAGCAGCTTGCGCTTGCGCGAGATGTCACCGCCGTAGCACTTGGCGAGGACGTCCTTGCGGATCGCGCGGACCGTCTCACGGGCGATCACCCGGGAGCCGATCGCGGCCTGGATCGGCACCTCGAACTGCTGGCGCGGGATCAGCTTCTGCAGCTTGCCGGCCATCATGACGCCGTAGTTGTAGGCCTTGTCCTTGTGCACGATCGCGGAGAAGGCGTCCACCGGGTCACCGTGCAGCAGGATGTCGACCTTGACCAGGTCGGCGGTCTGCTCGCCGATCGGCTCGTAGTCGAAGGAGCCGTAGCCGCGGGTCTTGGACTTCAGCTGGTCGAAGAAGTCGAAGACGATCTCGGCCAGCGGCAGGGTGTACCGCAGCTCGACCCGGTCCTCGGAGAGGTAGTCCATGCCCTGCAGGTTGCCGCGGCGGGCCTGGCAGAGCTCCATGATCGCGCCGACGAAGTCGTTCGGCGCCAGGATGGTGCCGCGCACGACCGGCTCGTAGACCTCCGCGATCTTACCGGTGGGGAACTCGCTCGGGTTGGTGACGGTGTGCTCGCTGCCGTCCTCCATGACAACCCGGTAGATCACGTTCGGGGCGGTGGAGATCAGGTCCAGGTTGAACTCGCGCTCCAGGCGCTCCCGGATGATCTCCAGGTGGAGCAGGCCGAGGAAGCCGCAGCGGTAGCCGAAGCCGAGCGCGACCGAGGTCTCGGGCTCGTAGACGAGTGCGGCGTCGTTCAGGCGCAGCTTGTCCAGCGCGTCGCGCAGCAGCGGGTAGTCGCTGCCGTCCAGCGGGTAGAGGCCGGAGAAGACCATCGGGCGCGGGTCCTTGTAGCCGCCCAGCGCCTCGGTGGCGCCCTTGTGCATCGAGGTGATGGTGTCGCCGACCTTGGACTGCCGGACGTCCTTCACGCCGGTGATGATGTAGCCCACCTCGCCGACGCCGAGGCCGTCCGCGACCTTGGGCTCGGGCGAGATGACGCCGATCTCCAGCAGCTCGTGGGTGGCGCCGGTGGACATCATCGCGATCCGCTCACGCTTGGTGAGCTGGCCGTCGACCACCCTGACGTAGGTGACCACGCCGCGGTAGGAGTCGTAGACCGAGTCGAAGATCATCGCGCGGGCCGGGGCGTCCTTGACACCCACCGGTGCCGGGATCTTCGCGACCACGTGGTCGAGCAGGTCCTCGACGCCCAGACCGGTCTTGGCGCTGACCTTGAGCACGTCGTCCGGGTCGCAGCCGATGATGTGCGCGAGCTCGGCGGCGTACTTCTCGGGCTGGGCGGCCGGCAGGTCGATCTTGTTGAGGACCGGGATGATCGTGAGGTCGTTCTCCAGGGCCAGGTAGAGGTTGGCCAGGGTCTGCGCCTCGATGCCCTGCGCGGCGTCCACCACCAGGACGGTGCCCTCGCAGGCGGCCAGGGAGCGGGACACCTCGTAGGTGAAGTCCACGTGGCCGGGGGTGTCGATCATGTTGAGGATGTGCGTGGTACCCGCGTGCTCACCGGTCAGCGGGGCCCACGGGAGGCGGACCGCCTGCGACTTGATGGTGATGCCGCGCTCGCGCTCGATGTCCATCCGGTCGAGGTACTGGGCACGCATCTGCCGGGGGTCGACCACGCCGGTGATCTGCAGCATCCGGTCGGCGAGCGTCGACTTGCCGTGGTCGATGTGGGCGATGATGCAGAAGTTGCGGATCAGCGCCGGGTCGGTACGGCTGGGCTCTGGCACGTTCGTAGGGGTCGCGGGCACCTTGGTCCGATTCTCCGTTGGTCCGGGGGGCCGGACGCTGTCGTCCGATCCAGGAGCCCTGGGGGTGTCTCAAATACCAGGGTTCCGTCCATCTTCCCACGAGCACGGCGCCGCCCGCCGGTTTGGGGGGCGCGCCAGGGCCCTGGTAGCGTGGGGCGCTGCACCTCGCTCTCGGCATGCCCTCTCAGCTGGACCGGAGTGAAGGACGCAACACCCGCAGACCCGATCGATCAGATAAGACTGAGGCTCTTTCGTGGCGAACATCAAGTCCCAGATCAAGCGCAACAAGACCAACGAGAAGGCGCGCCTGCGCAACAAGGCCGTCAAGTCCTCGCTCAAGACCGCGCTGCGCAAGGCCCGCGAGGCCGCTGCCGCCGGCGAGACCGAGAAGGCCACCGTGCTGGCCCGCGAGGCCTCCAAGGCCCTCGACAAGGCCGTCAGCAAGGGTGTCATCCACAAGAACCAGGCTGCCAACAAGAAGTCGGCGATCACCAAGCAGGTTGCCACCACCCAGGCCTGAGCCCCGTTGGTCCGCACCGCTCGGCCGGGCTCCGCTCGATATCGACCCGGCTCGGTGGCAGGACTTCACCGGACTCGCGGTACCTCGCGGTACCCGTAACACCGCGCAGCATCTCGTAATCTCGTAGTACCCCTCGGGTGACACGGCCCTCTACCCGGAGCCCCGAGGCGCACGAACTCGTACCGCACGCGGCCTGCGTTCGCCACGCGGGTGCGGTGCACAGCTCGACCGGCAGGCGCCATGGCAGTCCCCTTCGGGGGTGCCGCGGCGCCTGTCGGCGTTTCAGCCTGTCGGAGTTTCACGGGGGCGTTTCGGGGGCGTTCCGCGGGGGGCCTCGCGCACGGGTGTGCCCGGCCTCCTCGGGGCTGGCGTGTCCGCCGGAGGTGGCCGCGCCCACCTGGCGCGGCGGGCGGGGGGTATATCGTCTAGCCACGCTCCGTTCGGGGTCATCACGCTCTGCCGCCGCCGCTGCCGCGCCCTGGGGGATATGCCCGTGTCGACATCACCGCAGGCCCCACCCGGCTACGGCTACCCGCCCCTGCCGGGCGGGCCCGCCGGACCCCAGGCGCCGGCCGACCACGGAACGCCGAGCGCTCCCGCACCGCGCGGGCGGCGGTCGCTGCTGCGGGCCCGCTGGGGGTTCGCCGGTGCGCTGGTGGCCTCGGTGCTCTGGACGGCGGCGGTGTGGACCGTGCCCGGGCTGGCCAGAGCGCCCTCCGCGGCGCTGCCGATCGGCGGCTACCGACTGACCGACAACCTGTGCGGGACGGCGCCGCTGAGCCGGCTCGGACAGCTCTACCCGGTCTCGGCCGCGGCCTCGAACCACTTCACGACGCGGAACAAGGCGCTCGACGAGACGAACTGCACCGAGTACCTCAAGAAGTCCGCGACGGACACCGAGTACGTCTCCCTCTACCTGGACGCGCAGCTGCACCACGCCGTCAATCCGGCTCCCGAGTTCCAGGCCCAGCGGGCGTCCTACGCCCAGCGGCAGTTCGAGGTGAGCGACGTCCCGCAGCTGGGCGACCAGGCCTACGCCGGGTACCAGGACCAGCAGAACGGGACCGATCACAACCGGCACTTCCTCACGCAGATGGTCTACGTCCGGGACGGCGCGATGACCTACTACCTGATCTGGTCCACCTCCTACGAGGAGGGCAAGGAGACCGCACCCGACCGGGACGGGATCCGGCAGGCGCTGGTGATCGACACCCGGGACGCGCTGCGGGCGCTGGGCGGACGCGGCTGACGGGGCGGGGTTGGCGAGGCTGACGGGGCTGGGTTGGCGAGGCGGGGTTGGCGAGGCAGACAGGGCCGACTTGGCCGACTCCTCTGGAGCGGCCGGCGGCGCGTCAGTAGGAGCGGGCGCCGGAACGCGCGGCCCTGGCAACCGCGACCACGGCCCGCTCCAGCGCGTACGCCGGGTCGTCCGAGCCGCCCTTGACCGCGGCGTCGGCCTGGGCGATCGCGGTCAGCGCGACCGCGACGCCGTCACCGGTCCAACCGCGCATCTGCTGGCGGACCCGGTCCACCTTCCAGGGCGGCATGCCCAGCTCGCGGGCCAGATCGGCCGGACGCATCGAGCGGTCGGCGGTGGCGAGCCGGCCGATGCCGCGCACCCCGGAGGCCAGCGCGTAGGTGATGCCGGTGGGCGGCTGTCCCACGGCGAGGGCCCAGCGCAGCCGCTCCAGGGCATCGGCGGCCCGGCCGGTCACCGCGAGGTCGGCGACCTCGAAGCCGGTGGCCTCGGCGCGACCGCTGTAGTAGCGGGCCACCACCCGCTCGTCGATGGTGCCCTCGACGTCGGAGGTGAGCTGGCTGCACGCGGCTGCCAGCTCCCGCAGGTCTCCACCGAGCGAGTCCAGTAGCGCCTGGCAGGCCTCCGGACTGGCCGAGCGCCCGAGGGTGCGGAACTCGCCGCGGACGAAGGCGATCCGCTCGCCGGCCTTGGTCATCTTGGCGCAGGCGACCTCGCGGGCCCCGGCCTTGCGCGCCGCGTCCAGCAGCCCCTTGCCCTTGGCCGCCCCGGCGTGCACCAGGATCATGATCACTTCTTCGACCGGAGAGTCGAGGTAGGCCTTGACCTCCTTCACCGACTCGGCCGCGAGGTCCTGGGCGGCCCGGACCACGATCACCTTGCGCTCTGCGAAGAGCGAAGGCGTGGTCAATTCGGCCAGGCTGCCCGGCTGCAGGGCACCGGGAGCGAGATCGCGGACATCGGTGTCGGGATCGGCCGCCTTCGCCGCGGCCACCACCTGGGCGACCGCACGGTCGAGCAGCAGCTCCTCCTGGCCGACCGCGAGGGTCAGCGGGGCGAGCAGGTCGTCGGGTGCACTCTTCCTGGCCATCGCGTACCAGCATCCCACGAGCGGCTGACACCCCGGGGAGCGATGCCGGCGGCCGACGCCGAGGCGGGAGAATGGTCGCCGTGAACGCGCATGACATCCCTGAGACCGACAACGAGACCGACAGGCTGACGCACGCCTCCACGACCGTCGGCCGACAGCTGCTGGTGCTCGCCGACCGCGACGCGGCCGAGGCGGTGGCCGAGGAGTTGCTCCGGTGCCGGCCCGCGCTGGGTCCGTTCGAGCTGGTGCGTGATGCCCTGGCCGGTGAGGACGATGCCGAGGACGCCCAGTGGTTGGTGGTCCTGGAGGAGCCCGAGCTCGGCTGGGACCCGGCACTGCTGGCGTCGGTGGACGCCGTGGTGGCGGAACACGAAGGGTGGCGCGAGGACGGCTGAGGGCGGAGCTGAGGGCGGAGCTGAGGGCAGCGCTGAGGGGCAGGCGGGGCTGGGACGCCGGTACCGGCGCTGCCACTGCGTCCGCGCCCACGCCTGCCGCTGCCCAGGTCCCGGACCCAGGCCTGGCCCTGGGCCCGGCGGCGGCCTCGCTGGTGGGCCCTGCGACCTCGGTGTCGGCGGCGGAATGGGTGAGTACGCGGAGGTCGGCCGCGGTGTCGCCCAGGACTGCGATGTCGCCGCATCGGTCGGTGCGCAGCACGGTGGTGCCCAGGGCACGCAACTGGTCGACGGTGCGGGCCGCCGGGTGACCGTACGGGTTGTCGGCGCCAACGGAGATCAGCGCGAGGCGCGGACGCAGCGCCCGGGCCAACTCCCAGTCCTGGTTGGCCGAACCGTGGTGTGCCACCTTGAGGACATCGACCGCTCCTGGATGGACCCGACCCAGCAGCTCGGCCTGGGCGGCCGGTTCGAGGTCGCCGAGCAGGGCCAACCGCAGACCGCCGGCCGCGACCAGCAGCGCGAGGCTGGCGTTGTTCGCCCCCGGGGTCGCCGGGCCCAGCTCCCCGACGGGCCACAGGACGTCCCAGGAGAGTTCGGGCCCGGCCGTGCGGTGCTCGCCCGGCACCGCCCGCACCAGCGGCACCTGGGCCTGCGCCGCCCACCGGGTGACTTTGGCCACCTCGCCCGGCGGCGTCTCGACCGTGGTGGTCTCGATCGCACCCACCGAGCGGTTCCGCAACACCCCGGGCAGCCCCTCGCTGTGATCCGCATGGAAATGGGTCAGCAACACCATCGGCACCCGAGTGATCCCCAGATCGCGCAGACAAGCGTCGGCCGCCGCCGGATCAGGGCCGGTATCGACGACCACGGCGGTGTCCGAACTGTCCTCACCCGGCCCCGCGGTGACGGGGAGGACCAGCAGATCGCCCTGACCCACCGAGCACATGACCAGCCGGGCCCCGGTGGGCGGCCAGCCGGTGGCGATCCGGACCAGCGGGGCCGGCCGGAGCAGGAGCAGCAGGAAGCCGAGGGCGAGCAGTGCGGCCACCAGGATCCGCACCCGCCGCCGGGTTCGGGGGGACGGACGGGAGCCGGGCGGAGCGCCGAGTGGGGAGCCCGGCGGAGCACCGGATCCGGATCCGGATCGGGAGGCGGATCGGGAAGCGGATCGGGAGTCTGGTGGGTCGGTCTGCCGACCGGGCCTCGGGGGCAGCAGCAGCCGCAGCGCGTAGCAGGCCGCGACCACGGCCACCGCTAGGGTCGCCGTGCCGAACCAACCCGGGGTCCAGGCGAGTTCGGCGCCGGGTAGGGCCGCGCCGGCTCTGGCCACGGTGGCGAGCCACTGGGTCGGCAGTGCGGCCAGCTCCGCCAGGAGCCGCGCGAGGCCGGTGGAGAGTGGAGCGGACGCGAGGGCGGCGAAGCCGAGCAACGTGGCCGGGGTGACCGCGAGTTCGGCGAGCACATTGCACGGGATGCCCACCAGGCTGACCCGCGGTGCGAGCAGCACGGTGGCCGGCGCGCAGAACGCCTGCGCCGCGGCCGTGGCGGCCACCCCGCTCGCCAGGTGGTGCGGCCAACCACGCTCGTGCAGCGCCGTCGCCCAGGACCGCCCGGCGGTGAGCAGCCCCAGAGTGGCGAGTGCCGACAGCAGGAATCCGTAGGAACGGGCCAGGAACGGGTCGACCAGCAGCAGCGCGAGCACCCCGCCGGCCAGCGCCGGGATGGCTCGCCGGGGCCGGCCCATGGCCAGGGCGAGCAGCCCGAGCAGGCCGGTCGCGGCGGCCCGCAGCACGCTCGGATCGGGTCGGCAGAGCGTCACGAACGCCACCGTCAGCACCGCCCCGAGCAGGGCCGAGAGGCGCAGCGGCACCCCGAGCAGTGCGGCCAGCCCGCCCCGCTCAGCGGTGCCGGCCCGAGCGGGCGCGCCGAGCAGCACGGCCAGCACGATGGAGAGGTTGGCGCCGCTGACCGCCGTGAGGTGGACCAGGTCGGTGATGTGGAAGGCCTCCTCCAGGTCGTCCGGCATCGCGGAGGTGTCGCCCACCACGAGGCCCGGGAGCAGCGCTCGGACGTCGGGCGCGAGCCCGGCGCAGGCCTGGCGCAGGCCCGTTCGCAACCGCCCGGCCAGCCGCTGGGCCCAGCCGGGGTCGGCCAGCGGGCGCGGCGGCCCCTGGGCGAGCAGCGCCGCAGCGGTGTCCGCGACCGCCCCGGAGGCGGGCAGCACCCGTGCCTCGGCGACGACCCTGGCGGATGGCAGCAGGCCCTGCCAGGCGGCGCTGTCGCGCTCCTGGACGATCACGGTGACCGGCGTGCGGGTGCGGGTGGCGGCGCCGGTCGCCAGGGTGACCTGGTCGGCCGTCGCGTCCACGGTGAGGACGGGGCGCCCCGGACTGGAGCCGCGCGCCCGGGAGGTGCGGGTGTGCGGGTCACCGGTGATGGTGAGTTCGACGGAGGCGGTGGTGGACGCGGGCCCGGGCGCCGACCCGGTACCGGGCGTCGGCTGAGGGCCGGCTGAGGGCCGCGCGGATGGGAGGTCGGGGGCGCTGCCGCCGTGCGCCAGGGCGGGCAGCGGGCCCCGGTGCAGGTCCGCCGTGTGCAGGACGGTGCAGGTGGTGGCGGCCGCGGCTGTGAGCAGCAGCGCGGCGGCCATCCCGACAGCCGAGTGCGGGGCGCCGCGGAGGCGCCGCGGATGGTGCGGGCCGTGCTGGTTCTGCGGGCCGTCGTGGCCGGGCAGGCCGTCGTGGCGGTGACGGTGGTCCCGCCGGTACCGGCCGCCATGGCGGTGACGACCGGTCAGGTGAGCGGCCAGGATCAGCAGAGGAGCACTGATCGCCAGAAGGCCCGCCATGGCGATCAGGGCCGGCGCGTGCCGGGCATCTGCACCGAGGAGCACCGCGGTTACGCACCAGGCGACGATCGCGGGAAGCAGCAGGCGCAGGTCACTCTCCTGGCCGGCACCAGGTGGGGCTTGGGACATCGGGACCCTCTGCGGTGGATGGGCGGTCACGGGCTCACAGAGTCACGAGGGGTTTGAGCTCGGCGAGTTTTCGCTCCCCGATGCCGGTGATCAACCGGAGTTGGTCGAGTGACTGGAACAGACCGTGTGTGCCCCGGAAGTCGAGGATGTGCCGCGCCAGCACCGGGCCCACCCCGGGCAGCGCGTCGAGCTGGTCCAACGTCGCGCGGTTGAGGCTGACCGGGGGCTTGGGGGCGGGCGGCGCAGGCCCGCCCTGGACCGCCGGGGACGGCGCCCCCACCAGGACCTGCTCACCGTCCACCAGCACCCGGGCCAGGTTGAGTGTGTCGGTGTCGACCCCGGGTAGCGCGCCACCGGCCGCGCGGAGCGCGTCGGCGACCCGGGCGCCGCTGGGCAGTGCGCGGATGCCGGGGTGGGCGACTCGACCAGCGATGTCGATGACCACCGGCGGGAGCGCCTGGCCTCCGCTCCCGGGCACGGCGGCGGCCGAGGCAGCGGGGAGCGGAGCGGCGTCAGGAGCCGCGACCGGAACCGCATCCGGAACGGGAGCGGGGGCGGCATCAAGAGCCGGAGCCGGAGCGAGCGCGGCCTGAGGAACGGCCCGGGCGACTGGTCGGGCGGAGGAGAGCGGCACGGCGACGGCCTGTGGCCGGCCGAACCAGAAGTGCTGTGCCGCGTAACCGACGGCCAGCAGCAGGAGCACCGTGAGCCCGAGCACGGCCTTGCGGTCGGCGAGGAGCAGCGAGTGCAAGGCAGCGGGCAGCCGGAACCGGGAGCGCCGCTCGACGTGGACAGGGGTGAGGTCGGAGACGAGGTCCAGGTCGAGATCGGGGTCGGGGTCGGGGTCGAGATCGGAGTCGGGGTCGAGATCGGGGTCGGGCGGCGCCCCCGGACTCGGACCACGGACGGCGGATGCAGGTGCGGCCGCGACCGAGACCGCGCTCACGGGCGACGTGGCGGCGGAGCTGTCCGGCTCGGCGCGGTACCCGTAACCGTACGGCCAGCCGTCGGGGACCGGGGTGGGCCCGCCCGTGCGGGAGCCGGAGCGGGCGGCGCGGTCGGCGCGGTCAACAGGGGCCGCGACTGGTCTGCCGGCCGCCGCCGTAACCGCAGACGTCGCCGCCAACCCCTGCGCGAGCGAGGCGCGGAGACGGGCCGCCGCGACCCACGCCTCGTCCGCGACCGGCCGCCCGCTCGCCGGTGGCGCTCCGACCGGGGAGCGGGCGGGCGGCTGCGCGCAGAGGACGGCCAGGCGGCTACGGGCGAGGTCGGCGGCCTCGCGACGGCGGTTGGCGGCAGGGGTGCACGGGCGCTTCATGAGGCCGACGGTACGGAGCTCCCCGACCACCCGTCAGCGGCGGCTCAAAACCTGTGGATAACCAAGGCTCTGTGGATAACTGAGGCTCCGTCAGCCCGCCGTGGACGGATTCCCCGGTACGACCGGTACGACCGGGTCCACCGGTACGACCGGGTCCACCGGTACAACCGGGTTCACCGGTACGACCGGGTCCACCGGTGCCACCACCACCGCGAGCAGCCCGGGCCCCACATGGGTCCCGATCACCGCCCCGACCTCCCCCACCAGCACCTCGCGCACACCCGGGACACGTGCGCGCAGCCGCTCGGCCAGCGGCTCGGCGCGGTCCTCGGCGGCCAGGTGGTGCACCGTGATGTCCACCTGGCCCTCCCCCGCCCGCTCGACCGCGATCTCCTCCAGCCGGGCGATCGCCCTGGCGGCCGTGCGTACCTTCTCCAGCGGCTCGATCCGCCCGCCCGCCAGGTGCAGCAGCGGCTTCACCGCGAGGGCCGAGCCGAGCAGTGCGCGGGCGGTGCCGATCCGGCCGCCCCGGCGCAGGTGTTCGAGGGTGTCGACGTAGAAGAAGCCGCTGGTGGCCGCGGACCGGCGCACGGCCGCCTCGGCCGCGGCGGCCGGGTCGAGCCCCGCGTCGCGGGCCTCGGCGGCGGCGAGCACCGCATAGCCGAGGGCCATGCCGACCAGGTGGCTGTCGACCACCTGGACCGGGACCGGCGCCTCGGCGGCGGCCAGTCGGGCGGCTTCGGCGGTGCCGGAGAGCTCGGCGGAGAGGTGGATCGACAGCACGGCGGTCGCGCCGGCCTCGGCGGCCGCCCGGTACGCGGCGGCGAAGGCCTCGGGATTCGGCCGGGAGGTGGTGAGCCGCTGCTTGGCGCGCAGCGCCTCGGCGACGTCCTTGGGGGTGATCTCGACCCCCTCCGCGAGCACCTGGTCGCCGAGCACCACGCTGAGCGGGACCACCGAGATCCGGTGCCGGTCGACGGCCTGCTGGGGCAGATAGGCCGTGGAGTCGGTGACGAGCGCGAGATCGGCGGGCATGTGCCGGAGGTTACTCCCCGAAACAGGCCGAGGACAGCCGAGGACAGCCGAGGCCGGACGGACGCCGCCCGCCCCCGAGGAGCGCTCCCGCCCGCCCCGCCGAGGAGTCGTCCCCGCCCCGCCGGGAGGCCGGCCTCAGCTCGCCGAGGAACCGGGTTCGGCCTTGCGCAGCCGCTGGCCGAGGCGGGTGAGCGGCTCGCTCAGGTTCAGCATCTCCTCCGCGCCGAGCCGCCCGGCCCGCGCGGCGATCCCGGGCCGCGACGGGGTGGCGCCGCCCTGGGAGGCGGTGTGACCGCCCCGGCCGGCGCCGGCAGCAGTGGCGGTGCCGGACGCGGCCCCAGGGCCGTCGGACCCGGCGGCAGGCTCCTGCCCCACCCGGTCCCAGTGCCGCAGTGCCCCGGCCTCGCTCTCGCACTCCGCGCTCAGCCGGCTCAACTCGTCGGCCGCGAAGCGCTGCATCCGGTCCTGCGCCGCCCAGCGCATCGACTCGGCGGAGTGCGTGATCCGGTCCGCGCGCTCGCGCAGCTCGGGCAGCTTGGTGGCGATCCGGGACGGCTGCGGCTCGCGCTCCAGCATCCGCAACTCGGCGTCCAGTTCGGCGGCGTGCCGGTCGAGGCGGTCCAGCAGCCCCAGTGCTTCGGCCAGTTGGCCATCGGCCCCGACGCCGGCCGCGAGCACCTCGCGGGTGCCGGCCAGCGAGGTGCGCAGCCCGAGCCGGACAGCGGCCAGCTCGCCCTGCGGGCCGGGCTTGGTGAAGCTCTTGGCCCTGAGCGTGACGTTCTCCACCGCGCGGCGGGCCTGCGCCTCGGTCCGCTCGACCTTCCTGGCCACCGCCCTGGCGGCCTTGACCGCGCTCACCACGACCAGGACGATCACGGCGGTCGCGAAGAGCCCGAGCAGGATGATCACTGCGCCGATCGCATCCATCAGTTGCCGCCTTCCACCAGGGCCGGGGGCCCCGACTCCGCGCCGGATTCCGGCCGGACTCCGCGTCGTGTTCCACGGTAGCCGCCCCAGGAGCGTCACAGCAGGGAGCCGGGGACGGATCAGGGTGCGCTCAGGGATGACCCTGACCCCGCGGCCCCCACCCTCACCCGCCTCCCACCGCCCGCCCCGGCTGCCAGACTCACCCCATGCTCGAAACCTCCGCCCGACTGCTGCGCCTGCTCTCGCTGCTCCAGGCCCGCCGCGACTGGTCCGGTGCCGACCTCGCCGTGCGCCTGGGGGTCGGCGTCCGCACGGTCCGCCGGGACGTGGAGAAGCTGCGCGCCCTGGACTACCCCGTCGACTCGACACCCGGCGCGGCGGGGGGCTACCGCCTGGGGGCGGGCGCCGAGATGCCGCCGCTGCTGCTGGACGACGAGGAGGCGGTGGCCGTCGCCGTGGGCCTGCGCATGGCGGCGAACGGGAGCGTGGCGGGGATCGAGGAGACCTCGGTGCGCGCCCTGGCCAAGCTCCAGCAGGTGCTGCCCGCCCGGCTGCGCGGCCGGGTGGAGTCGATCGCCGGCGCCACCACCAAGCTGCGCAACCGGGGTCCGGCGGTGGACGCCACCACGCTGGCCGTGATCGCCGCCGCCTGCCTCGCGCACGAGCGGCTGCGCTTCGAGTACACCGCCAAGGACGGCGCCGGCACCCGCCGGGACGTCGAGCCCTGCCGGCTGGTGCACACCGGCACCCGCTGGTACCTGGCGGCCTGGGACATCGACCGGGCGGACTGGCGCAACTTCCGGGTCGACCGGATGCGGCTGCGGCCCCCGCACGGTCCCCGGTTCACCCCGCGCGAGCGGCCCGAGCAGGACATCGGGGACTTCCTCTCCTGGGAGGTCGCGGTCGGCCGCTACCGCTACCAGGCCAGGTTCACCGTGCACGCGCCGGCCGCGCGGGTGGCCGAGTGGATCGGGCCCACCGACGGGCTGGTCGAGCCACTGACCGCCGACAGCTGCACGGTGCGGACGGGGTCCAACTCGCTGAACGGGCTGGCACTGCACATCGGGCTGCTCGGCCTGCCGTTCACCGTCCACGAGCCGCGCGAACTGGTCGAGCACATAGCCGCGCTGGCCCAGCGGCTGGGCCGGGCGACAGAACCGGCCGACCGCTCCGCGAACGGAGCGGCCGGCCGGTTCGAGACCTGACCAGGTGCCTGCTGAAGCACCCGCGAGAACACCTGACGCGAGGTCAGCCGGTGACGATGTTCACCAGCTTCGGCGCCCGGGCGATCACCTTGCGCACCGGCGCCCCACCGATCGCGCCGACCACGGCGGGGTCGGCCAGCGCCAGCGCCTCCAGCTCGGCGTCGGTGATGGTCGGCGGCACCTCCAGGCGGGCCTTGACCTTGCCCTTGATCTGGACCACGCAGGTCACCGACTCGTCCACCACGAACGCCGGGTCGGCGACCGGGAAGTCGGCGAAGGCCAGCGAAGCGGTGTGGCCCAGCTTGCGCCACAGCTCCTCGGCGATGTGCGGGGCCAGCGGAGCGACGACCAGGACCAGCGCGTCGGCCACCTCGCGCGGCGTGCTGCCGCGCTTGACCAGGTAGTTGTTCAGCTCGATCGCCTTGGCCACCGCGGTGTTGAAGCGCAGTGCGGCCAGGTCGCCGCGGATCCCGTCGATCGCCTTGTGCAGCACCCGCAGGGTCGGCTCGTCGGCCGGCTCCTCGGCGACCACCAGCTCACCGGTCTCCTCGGAGACCACGTTGCGCCACAGCCGCTGCAGGAAGCGGTACGAGCCGATCACGGCGCGCGGGTCCCAGGGGCGGGAGACGTCCAGCGGGCCCATCGACATCTCGTACAGGCGCAGCGTGTCGGCGCCGTACTCCTCGCAGATGGTGTCGGGCGCGACCGCGTTCTTCAGCGACTTGCCCATCTTGCCCGCCTCGCGGGTGACCGGCTGCCCCTGCCAGGCGTAGCCGCCGTCCACCTCCTCGACCTCGGCGGCCGGCACCGGGAAGCCGCGCTCGTCGCGGTAGACGTCGGCGGTGATCATGCCCTGGTTGAACAGCTTGTGGAACGGCTCCACGGAGGAGACGTGACCCAGGTCGTGCAGCACCTTGTGCCAGAAGCGGGCGTACAGCAGGTGCAGCACCGCGTGCTCGGCGCCGCCGACGTACAGGTCGACACCGCCGGCCGGCTTCTGCTCGGTGGGGCCCATCCAGTAGGCCTCGTTGGCCGGGTCGACCACGTTCGCGGCGTTGACCGGGTCGACGTAGCGCAGCTCGTACCAGCAGGAACCGGCCCAGTTGGGCATGGTGTTGGTCTCGCGGCGATAGGTCTTGACGCCGTCGCCCAGGTCCAGCTCGACGGTGACCCAGGCCTCGTTGCGCGACAGCGGGGTCTTCGGGGTGCTGGTGGCGTCGTACGGGTCGTAGGTGTGCGGCGAGTAGTCGTCCACCTCGGGGACCTCGACCGGCAGCATCGACTCGGGCAGCGCGTGCATCACGCCGTCCGCGTCGTAGACGATCGGGAACGGCTCGCCCCAGTACCGCTGGCGGCTGAACAGCCAGTCGCGCAGGCGGAAGTTGACGGTGCCCTCGCCGATGCCGCGCTCGGTCAGCCAGGCGGTGACGGCGGCCTTGGCCTCGACCACCCGCAGGCCGTCCAGCGACAGGTCGGGGTTGGCGGAGCCCACGATCACCGAGTCGTAGGTGTCGAAGGCGTCGTCCCACTCGGCCGCCTCGGTGCCGCGCCCGTCGGTCGGCTCGACCACGCAGGCCATCGGCAGCGAGAAGGCTCGGGCGAAGGCGAAGTCGCGGTGGTCGTGCGCGGGCACGGCCATGATCGCACCGGTGCCGTAGCCCATCAGCACGTAGTCGGCGATGAAGACCGGGATCGGCTTGCCGGTGACCGGGTTGGTCGCGTAGGCGCCGGTGAAGACGCCGGTCTTGACCTTGGCGTCCACCTGCCGCTCGACGTCCGACTTGGCGGCGGCCGCGGCCCGGTAGGCGGCGGCGGCCTCGGCGGGGGTGTGCGCCCCGCCCTTCCAGTCGGCGTGCGTCTGCGCCGGCCAGGCGGCCGGGACGATCGCGTCGACCAGCTCGTGCTCGGGCGCCAGCACCATGTAGGTCGCGCCGAACAGGGTGTCAGGGCGGGTGGTGAAGACGGTGATCGCCTGCTCGTGCGCACCGCCGTTGTGGGTCTGGACGGCGAAGTCGACCCGGGCGCCCTCGGAGCGGCCGATCCAGTTGCGCTGCTGCATCTTGATCGCGTCGGGCCAGTCCAGCTGGTCCAGGTCGGAGATCAGGCGGTCGCCGTAGGCGGTGATCCGCATCATCCACTGGCGCAGCTTGGACTTGAAGACCGGGAAGTTGCCGCGCTCGGAGCGGCCGTCCGCGGTGACCTCCTCGTTGGCCAGCACGGTGCCCAGCCCGGGGCACCAGTTGACCGGCACCTCCTTGCTGTACGCCAGGCGGTACTCGCCCAGCACCTCCTCGCGCTCCAGGCCGGACAGCTCGGACCAGGCACGGCCGTCCGGGGTGGGGCGGGAGCCGTCGGCGAAGGCGGCGATCAGCTCGGTGATCGGGCGCGCCGCGTTCGCGGCCGGGTCGTACCAGGAGTTGAAGATCTGCAGGAAGATCCACTGGGTCCAGCGGTAGTACTCCGGGTCGATGGTGGAGATCGACCGGCGCGAGTCGTGGCCCAGGCCCAGGCGGCGCAGCTGGGCGCGCATGTTGGCGATGGCCGCCTCGGTGGAGACCCGCGGGTGCACGCCGGTGGCCACCGCGTGCTGCTCGGCGGGCAGGCCGAAGGCGTCGTAGCCCAGCGTGTGCAGCACGTTGTGGCCGGTCATCCGCTGGAAGCGGGCGTAGACGTCGGTGGCGATGTACCCCAGCGGGTGGCCGACGTGCAGGCCGGCGCCGGACGGGTAGGGGAACATGTCCATGATGAAACTGTGCGGCCTGGCGGCGACCTCACCGGCGGTGGCGGTCGCCGAAGCCAGCGGACCGGCCGGGTTGGGGGCGTTGAACGTCCCCTCCTTCTCCCAGATGTCCTGCCAGCGCGCCTCGATGTCGGCGGCCAGGTTCGCGTCGTACTTGAACGTCGGCGTCCGGAACGGCTCGGTGGCGGCCGCGCTGGCCGCGGGGGTCGTCTCGCTCATGATCTTTCAGGCTCCATCGTGTCAGATCGCGAATCGTCAGCGGGGTGGCCGGGCAGGGGCTTCACTGGTCGAGCAGTGCCCGGGAAACAAAAAAGCCCCTCGACAGGAGGGGTCGCCACGCTGACTCCGGCATGGCCCGCTGGGGTCGGCCGGTCCTGGTCAGCGCGGCCGGCTAAGGAGCAG
The DNA here is from genome assembly GCF_026340565.1 of Kitasatospora sp. NBC_01287. NCBI lineage: Bacteria > Bacillati > Actinomycetota > Actinomycetes > Kitasatosporales > Streptomycetaceae > Kitasatospora > Kitasatospora sp. NBC_01287. The sequence goes on along the minus strand of NZ_JAPEPB010000001.1, from coordinate 6,141,878 downwards.
GCGCACGGTTCGCATGGCAGCAGGGTACCGCAGGCCGCCCCCGGGAGGAGGCGCTCACCCCGGGGACGGACGGCTCCGCCGAGCCGCTCGCCGCGACCCGGGGACGGACCGCTCAGGCGAGCCGCTCTCCCCCGGACCCCGCTCACCCCGCCTACCCCGCTCACCCCGCCGACGACGCCGGCGACGCCGACGCCGCCTACCCCGACGACGCGGAGGTCCGGCGGCGGCGCGGCGGCGGGCCCGCGGCGACCTGGGCCGTGTCGAACTCGCGCAGCATCCGGGCCACCACCTGGGACTGCATGCCGGCGGCCAGCAGCCGGGCCTGATCGGCTGCCGCCAGCGCCGGGCCCCGGTCACCGGTGCGCAGCCAGGAGTCGGCCAGCCGGATCAGCAGCAGCGCCCGCGCCCGCGCGCCGCCGGTGGCGCTCGCCGCCTCGCCGAGCATCGGTCGCGCCAGCTCGTGCTCCTCCAGCAGCAGATAGGCCCCACCGACCAGTCCGAGCAGCTCGGCCCGCCGTCGGCCGCCCTCCCCCGCGAGCAGCGCGAAGGCCTGCTCGGCGGCCGCCTCGGCGCCCGCCCGCTGCCCCACCCCGGCCAGCGCCAACGCCAACCTGCCCAGCTGGCGGACATGCTGACCGACCGTCAGCTTGTCGCCCACCGCCGCCAGCGCTCGGGCCAGCAGTGCCGCCGGGTCGAGGCCGCGACCGGCCCCCTGATGGGTGACCTGCACGGCCAGAGCACCGACCACGCTCATCGCCAGCTGCGGCTCGCCGGCCGCGTGGGCGGCCCGCAGCGCCGCCACGTAGGCGCGCTGGGCGGCCGCCTCCTGCCCGAGGTCGGCGGCGGCCCAGCCGACCAGCCGGGCCAGGCGCCCCGCCGCGCCGTAGAGCGCCCGGCCCAGCCCCTCCTCCCCGGCGTAGCCGCCGAGCTCCAGCAGCTTGCCCGCCATCAGCAGCTCGGCCCTCGCCGGCTCCAGGACCAGACCGCCGCCACAGGCCTGGGCCAGCCGCCGCTTGCCCTGGTAGCCCAGCCGCAGATCGGCCAGCTGCCCCTCGGTGACCCGCAGCGCGCCCTCGCCACCGGTGAGCGGCGGCGGCAGCGCGGCCCAGTGCTCGACCGCGTCGGCCAGCTCACCACCGCGGAACAGGTCGGTCAGCCGCACCGGGGCGGCCTGCGCGCCCGCCTCGCGCAGCGCCGTCTGCGCGGTGTCGGCCGTCCACGGGTCGGTCAGCAGGCGGGCCGAGAGCACCTTGGCGCCGCGGTTGCTGCCCATCGGCCCCCAGAGCTGCTCGTAGGTGACCGCGATGCCGACGGCGCGGCTGAGCACCTCGCAGACCGCGTGGTCGTGCGGCGCCCGGGGCACCATGCCGCGGTCGCGCCACTTGTACGGGGCGGTCTGGCTGAGCGACAGTCCGGGCGGCAGTACCTGGTTGACCTCGCGGGCCAGCCGCTCGGGGCTCCAGGAGAGCTGGTGCAGTATCCGCGCGAGTTCTTCGTTGCGCTTGCGGGCGAGGTCGGCCATGGCCCGACCGTAGCGGGCCCGGGACGGCGACCGGCGGCATCTCGACCAACCGAGACAAATTGTTACCCTGAGTGTTCGACAGGGCTGAACGGGCCAGTGATTTCACCAGCTCAGGGCGGCGATCGAGGTACGGCGTAACCGGAAGGTGTCACTCAGCGTATGACACCCGGAATCCTCCGCCCTTGAGAAACGGTGATCCTCTTGCCGCAGACCGCCCTGCTCCCCCGCCCCGGCCTCGCCGCCGATCCGCCCCGGCCCCGCGGCCGGTTCGACCACCGGCGGATCGGCCGCCGCCGGGGCCTGGTGGCCGCCGCCGTGGTGCTCAACCAGCTGGCCTACGGCTCGGTGTACTCCTGGAGCATCCTGTCGGCCGGGCTCCAGGCACCCGGCAGCGCCTTCGCGCTCGGCCGGGACGAGGCCGGGCTGCCGTTCGCCACCGCGCACGCGCTGGTCTTCCTCGGCACCGTGCTGGGCGGCCTGCTGATGAGCCGGCGCCCGCCGCGCGGGATCGCGCTGCTGGCCGGGGCGCTGTACGCGGGCGGCCTGCTGGTGGCGGGCTGCGCGCACGGGCGGCAGGACTTCTGGCTGGTGCTGCTGGGCTACGGCGTGATCAGCGGGGTGGGCCTGGGCCTGGGCTACATCGTGCCGACCACGCTGCTGCAGCGCTGGTTCCCCGGGCACCGCGCGCTCGCGGCGGCGGTGGCCACCGGCGGCTTCGGACTCGGCTCGGTGCTCAGCGCGCCGCTGATGCGGGTGCTGGTGGCGCACTTCGCGGGCAACCCGGTGCGCGCGCTGCTGGTGCTCGGCGGGCTCTTCCTGGTGACCACGCTGACCGGCGCGGCCTTCTTCCGCGACCCGCCGCGCGCGGTGGCCGCGCCCGCCCGGCGCGGGGCCGCCGGCGGTGCCGGTTACCGGCCGGCCCAGGCACTGCGGACCCGCCAGTGGTACCTGCTGACCCTGATCCTCTTCTTCAACACCGCGGCCGGGATCAGCATGCTCTCGGTGATCGCCCCGGCGGCCGGCAGCCTGACCGGCCTGAGCCCCACCGCGGCCGCCGCGCTGACCGGCGCGCTCGGCGTCTTCAACACCGTGGGCCGCCCGCTCTGGGGCTGGTTCTCGGGGCGGACCGGGCTGCGCCGCGCCTTCGTCCTGATGCTCGCCTCCCAGGGACTGTGCCTGATGGCGCTCTCCCGGGTCGCCTCCCCCGCGCTCTTCCTCCCGCTGGCGGCGCTGGTCTGCCTCTCCTTCGGCGGCGGTTTCGCCACCATGCCCGCGCTCGCCTCGGACTTCTTCGGGCTGGCCCACGCGGGCGGGGTCTACGGGCTGATGCTGATCGGCTGGAGCCTGGCCGGCATCGCGGGGCCGCTGCTGGTCTCGGGGCTCGCGGCGGAGTCCTCGTACCGGACGGCGTTCCTGGTGCTCGGCGCGGTCACGCTGGCGGCGGCGGTGCTGCCGCGGCTGACCCGGCGCCCGCCGGCCGCGGCAGCGGCGAGCTCCGACGCAACCGCGGCGATGGCGGCCACGGCCTGAAAACGCCGTAGGGCACCCGGGAGATGTCCCGGGTGCCCTACGGTCACTGTGGAGCTACGGGGAATTGAACCCCGGACCTCTTGCATGCCATGCAAGCGCTCTACCAACTGAGCTACAGCCCCATATGCAGATGTGGTCATGCGATTTTGCCGCATTTTTTTGCCGCCGATGGTCTCCCTTGGCGACAGGTCTTACTTTACACGGTCGACGGGACGGTTAACGAATCCATTCCCCGCCCCCACCCTGGCAGGGCGGGGACGGGGCGCGTACGGGGCGCGTACGGGCCCCGCGCCGACCAGTGCCGCGAACTAGCCGAGGCCCGCCGCGCGGCGGGTGCGCAGGGCGAAGACCGATGCCAGCAGGGCCGACACCGCCAGCACGAGGGTGGTGACGGCCAGCGCGCGCCCCGAGGCCGCGGCCGGGGCCGGGTAGTTCACCGAGCTGAGGAAGATGGTGCCGACCAGCGACACCCCGACCACCTGGCCGAGCTGGACCATGGTCACCATCACCCCGCTGGCGTCCGGCGCGTCGGCGGCCGCCACCCGGCTCAGCGCCCGGGCGAAGAGCGGGCTGTACGCGGAGCCGGAGGCCGCCCCCAGCACCACCAGCAGCACCTGGACGCCGACCCCGAGCCCACCGCCGGGCCGCAGCAGCTGACCGAGCGCCAGGTAGCCGGCCGCGACCACCAGCAGCGCCAGCACCGGCAGCGGCAGGTGCAGCCGCGCGGGCAGCCGGTGCCAGTGCAGACCGGAGACCCCGAACCCGATCGCGACCGGGCCGAAGAGCAGACCCGCGTGCAGCGCGCTGTAGCCCAGCCCCGCCTGCAGGTGCAGCGTGAAGGAGAACAGGAACCCGGCGAACTGGAGCATGACCAGGAAGATCGCCACCGCGGCCGGCAGCAGCCCCGGCGAGCGCAACACCCGGCCGTGGATCAGCGGCTGGCCACCGCGCGCCCCGATCCGGTGCTCCACCAGCACGAAGACGGCGAAGACCGGCACCGAGGCGCCCAGCATCAGCCAACCCCAGAGCGGCCAGCGCAGCTCGTGGCCGAGCACCAGCGGCACCACGAACAGACCGATCGCCGCCGCCAGGAGCACCAGGCCCACCAGGTCGAACCGGCGCTCCCGGTCCACCGGCAGCTTCGGCAGCACCCGGTGCCCGGCCAGCAGCAGCACCACGCCGATCGGCACGTTGACCAGGAAGACCGGACGCCAGCCGGAGCCGAAGAGGTCGGCGCTGACCAGCACACCGCCCACCACCTGGCCCACCACGCTCGCCCCGGCCAGCACCGCGGTGTAGATGCCCAGCGCCCGGGCCCGGGCCGGGCCGGTGAAGGTCTTCTGGATCAGGCTCATCACCTGGGGCACCATCAGCGCGGCACCCGTGCCCTGGAGCAGCCGGAAGCCGATCAGGCTCCCGGTGTCCTGGGCCAGACCGCAGAGCAGCGAAGCGGCCGTGAAGACGACCAGCCCGCCCTGGAAGAGCGGCCGGTGCCCGAACCGGGCCCCCAGCCGGGCGCCGGTGATCAGCAGCACCGCGTAGGCGATCGTGTAGCCGGCGATCACCAGCTGCAGGGCGGCGCCGGAGGCGTGCAGGTCGGTCCGCATGGTCGGCACCGCGACATTGACGATCGCGACGTCCAGCACGGCCATGAACTGGCCGGTGAGGATCAGCGCGAGCAGCAGGCCGGGGCGGCGGTGGGTGACCGCGGCGGCGGGGGCAGCGGATGCAGATGCGGATGCGCTGGCGGCTGCGGCCCGCGGGGGCCGCTCGATCTGAAGGTCCGTCATGGCAGCCAGCTTGCCGGGGCACCGGTACTGGTGGTTAGAGCCTGCTGATCCTGGTACCGGCACTACCTCCCAAAGGCCCGGCGGCTACGTCAGGATGAGGGCATGACCGTGCTGGACACTCCTCCTGCGGCACCCGCGACCGCGCCACCCGCCGCCCCCGGCTCTGGCCCCGCCCCTGGTACCGCCCCCGGCCCCGGCCCCGGGCAGGCCAGAGCACGCAGGACCGAGCTGGCGGCCTTCCTCAAGGCCTGCCGGGCCCGGGTCTCCCCCGTCGACGTCGGCCTGCCGCCCGGCCTGCGCCGCCGCACCCCGGGCCTGCGCCGCGAGGAGGTGGCGCAGCTCGCCGGGGTCGGGGTCACCTGGTACACCTGGCTCGAACAGGGCCGACCGATCAACGCCAGCGAGCAGGTGATGTCGGCCGTCGCCCGGGCGCTGCTGCTCGACGCGGTGGAGCGGGTGCACCTGTTCCGGTTGGCCGGCCTGCCCGGCGCCGAGCTGGAGACGTCCGTCTGCCCGGCTGTCGATCCCGCGATGCAGGTGATCCTGGACGGCCTGACGCCGATGCCGGCCGCGATCAGCAACCGCCGCTACGACGTGCTCGCCTACAACGCCGCCTACGACGCGCTCTTCCCCGGTGCCACCAGGAGCAGGGCCTCGCGCGGCCGCCGCAACTCGATGTGGTGCGCCTTCATGGTGCCCGACTGCTGCAACCCGTTCGTCAACCGGGACGAGGAGCTGCCCCGGATGGTCGGGGTGATGCGCGCCGCCTACGCCTCGCACGTCGGCGAGCCGGCCTGGGAGGACTGGGTGCGCGAACTCTCCGCCGACAGCCCCCGGTTCCGCGAACTGTGGGCGACCCAGCAGGTGGCGCCGGCCACCACCGCGCTCAAGGTGTTCCGGCACGCGGGGGTCGGCGAGATCCGGGTCCAGGCCGCCTACCTGACCATTCCGGGCGCCCCGGAGCTGTACATGGTGGTCTACACGCCGGAGGGCGAGCGGGACCGGGAGCGGATGGCCTGGGTCACCGCCCACCCGGACGCGCCGGCGAACGACCACAGCCACTGAGCCCGGCCGCGCCCGGACACGATGAAGGCCGGTACCCGAGGGGTACCGGCCTTCATCCGTCTGTGGAGCTACGGGGAATTGAACCCCGGACCTCTTGCATGCCATGCAAGCGCTCTACCAACTGAGCTACAGCCCCGCGACACGCGCGGGCCGATGACGGACCGCTGGTGCGGAGTGGAGCTACGGGGAATTGAACCCCGGACCTCTTGCATGCCATGCAAGCGCTCTACCAACTGAGCTACAGCCCCGCACTCACGGAGAGTCCCGCTGCCCCGGTGGGCCGCTTTCTCTCCTGCGAACGAGGAAGACTCTAGCTGGTCAGACCCGGAATGACGAAATCCCGCCCGGTTCGAACCCCGTCCCCGCTCCGCTCAGGTGTCGTCGCCGATCACCGGCTCCGGCAGCGTCCCCGCGTTGTGCTCCAGCAGCCGCCAGCCGCGCGCGCCCTGGCCGAGCACCGACCAGCAGCAGTTGGAGAGGCCGCCGAAGCACTCCCACTGGCTCGGGTCCAGGCCGAGCAGCCGGCCCAGCATGGTGCGGATCGTGCCGCCGTGGCTGACCACCACCAGGGTGCCGTCCTCGGGCAGCTTCTCGAAGGCGTCCAGCACCACCGGGACCGAGCGGTCGGCCACCTCGGCGCTCAGCTCCCCGCCGCCGCGCCGCACCGGCTCGCCACGGCCGAAGGCCGCGTACTCCTGCGGGTAGCGCTCGCGGATCTCGGCATGGGTCAGGCCCTGCCAGGTGCCCGCGTAGGTCTCCCGCAGGCCCTCGTGCAGCTGCGCCTCCAGGCCGGTGAGCCTGGCCAGCTCGGCGGCGGTGGCCGCGGCCCGCTGCAGGTCGGAGGAGAGCAGCAGGTCGGGCCGCAGCCCGGCCAGCAGCCGGGCCGCGCGCCGGGCCTGGGCGCGGCCGACCTCGGTCAGCGGGATGTCCGTGCTGCCCTGGAACCGGGAGTCCAGGTTCCAGGAGGTCTGACCGTGCCGCCAGAAGACGATCCGCGGTCCCCCCGCGCGGCCGCTCAGCTGAAGTCCTGGATGAAACCGACCGCGTTGCCCGCCTCGTCGGTCGCCGCGTCCTCGGGACGGTTGCGGGTGGCCAGCGCGTCAGCGGGCAGCTCCAGCTCCGGGCAGTCCTTCCAGAGCCGGTCCAGGGAGTAGAAGGAGCGCTCCTCGGAGTGCTGCACGTGCACGACGATGTCCAGGTAGTCGAGCAGGATCCAGCGGCCCTCGCGCTCGCCCTCGCGGCGCACCGGCTTGACGTCGAGCTGCTCGCGCAGCTGCTCCTCGACCTCCTCGGCGATCGCCTTGACCTGGCGGTCGTTGGCCGCCGAGGCGATGAGGAAGGCGTCGGTGATCGACAGGACGTCGCTGACGTCGAAGGCGATCACGTTGTGCGCGAGCTTGTCGGCCGCCGCCTGGGCGGCGACGGTGATCAGTTCCTGCGAGCGTTCGGTTGCGGTCACGGTGTTCTTCCGGCTCGATGACATGAATTTCCGTCTCCAGGATCTCACGCCAGCACAGCGGGCCCGGCCGGAGTTCTCCGGCCGGGCACCCGAGCACCTCCCGGCACTACTGCTTGGGCGGCTGGTAGTCCTTGCCCAGCACCACCACGAGGTCGGCGGTCTGGGCGGTGGTGACCTTCTTCACCACGCTGCCCGGCAGGCCCAGGGTGGCGGCCAGTGACTGGGCCGCCGCCAGGCGCCCGTCGTCGGTGTAGTCGATCTCACTGGTCTGCTGCGCGCTCACGGTGGCGCCGCCGGGGACGAAGTTCAGACCGGCGCCGACCACCTGCACCTGGGCGGACAGCGCTGCGGCGCCGCCGCTGCCACTGGCGTCCACGACGCTCACCCGGGCCGGGGCGCTGGTGGCGGCGGCCAGGTGCACGGTGCTGCCGAGCACGTCCTTGACCACCGGGGCCGCCTTGGCCTGGTCCAGCGTGCCGTCCGGCTGGACCGGCAGCTCGGTGGTGCCGAAGTGGCCGGCGCCGGCCTGCTGGGCGAGTTCGACCAGCAGGCCCGCCAGAGCCTTCTCCGGCAGCGAGGGGTCGAGCACCGCCCCCATCTTGTCCACCACGGCGGTGGCGTCCGAGAGCTTGGTCGGCATGGCGGCGATCGCCGCGGTGAGCACCTGGCCGAAGCGGTTCAGCTGGGCGTCGCGGCTCTCGCCGGGCGCCTGGTAGGTGGCGTAGGCCACCGCGCCGTCGCCGCTCAGCAGCTGCCCCTTGCCCTGGCCGACCAGCGGCTTGCCGTCCGGGCCGTTGACCGCGGCGTTGGTGTCCACCTTGACGCCGCCCAGCTGGGCCACCAGCAGCCGCAGGTACGGGGTGTCCAGCCGCCAGGTGCCGGCCACCGGGGCCCCGAGCAGGTCGGCCAGCGCGTCCCGGGTGGAGGCCGGGCCGACCGAGTCCATCGCGGCGCTCAGCTGGGTGGTGGGGGTGTCGCCGCCGGTCGGCAGCTGCAGGCTGTCGGGCAGCAGCAGCATCGAACCCTTGTGCCCGGCCGCGTCGTTGACCAGCAGCACGCTGCTCACCTTGCCCTGCAGGTCGCGCAGGTGGACCACGACCACGCTGCGCTGCCCGACCGCGGCCGCGGCCGACTGCGAGCCGCCCAGCGCACCGGTGTGGAAGAGGTAGCCCACCGTGCCGCCGGCCAGCAGCGCCACCGCGACGGCACCGCCGATCAGCCGGGTGCGCAGCTTGCGGCGGCGCTCGTCGCGGCGCTCGGTGCGCGACTCGGCGAACTTCAACCAGTCGATGACGTCCTCGGTCTCCTCCGCCGGTTCGTCGACGAAGGTGAACTCGCCCGTCTGGTACGCGTCCTGGTCGCCCTCCCGGGCCGGCTTGGTGGCCGCGCGACGGCCGCCGACCTGCTCGGAGGGCTCGGCGGGCGCAGCCGGTGCGGCGGGCGCGGGCGCCGGGGGCGCCGGGCGCGGGCGCGGCGGGGCCGGCACGGACGTCGAGCGCGGCGGCGGGACGGGCGCGGGCGGGACGGGCGCGGGCGACGCGGGAGCGGCCGGCTGCTCGTAGCGCGGCTGCTCGTACACCGGCTGCTCGTACACCGGCTGCTGGTAGAGCGGCGGCTGCTGCTGGTAGGCCTGCTCCTGGTACGGCTGCCCCTGGTACGGCTGGGCGTACCCCTGCTGCTGGTAGACCGGCTGCTGCTCGTAACCCGCCTGCTCGTAACCCGCCTGCTGGTAGACCGGCTGCTGCTCGTAACCGCCCTGCTGCTGGTGGGGCTGCTCCTGGTACGGCTGGGCGTACCCCTGCTGCTGCTCGTACGAGGCGTACTCCTGCTGCTGGTGAGCCTGCTGCTCGTACGGCTCGTAGGCGTACGCCTGCGGCTGCGGGTACTGCCCGGTGGACCAGTCGCCGTCCTCGGGCCCTTGGTGGTCTGCCGTCACGCCATCCCTCAAGGTCTTCCTCCGGCTCAGCCGGCGTCCAGGTAGAGCGCCCGCTTGTCGATGTACCGCACCACGCCGTCCGGGACGAGGTACCAGACCGGCTCACCCTTGGCCACCCGCAGCCGGCAGTCGGTCGAGGAGATGGCCAGCGCCGGCACCTCGACCAGCGAGACCCGGCCGGCCGGCAGCCCGTCGTCGGAGAGCGTGTGCCCGGGCCGGGTGCAGCCGATGAAGTGGGCGAGCGCGAAGAGCTCCTCGACGTCGCGCCAGGAGAGGATCTGGGCCAGGGCGTCGGCGCCGGTGATGAAGAAGAGGTCGGCGTCCGGGTGCTGGTCCCGCAGCTCACGCAGGGTGTCGACAGTGTAGGTGGGCCCATCGCGGTCGACGTCGATCCGGCTGACCGAGAACTGCGGGTTCTCGGCGGTGGCGATCACCGTCATCAGGTAGCGGTCCTCGGGCGCCGAGACGGTGGTGCCGCTCTTCTGCCACGGCCGTCCGGTCGGGACGAAGATCACCTCGTCCAGGTGAAAAGCGCTGGCCACCTCACTCGCGGCGACCAGGTGCCCGTGGTGGATCGGGTCGAAGGTTCCGCCCATGACGCCCAGCCGCTTGCGCCGCCCGGGCCCCGCCGTCGGCCTGCTCTCTCCCATGCCGCAACACCTTACGCGACCCGCTCAAGGGGCACTCGCCCCGCCCGAGCCGCAACGCACCGAAGGGAGCGTCCCGCTCTCGGGGCGCTCCCTGGTCGCTCGCGCGGGGCCGGCTGGTCGCTCGCGCGGGGTGCGGCTCAGCGGTCCTTGTTGAAGCGGGTCACCAGGAAGAGCAGCATGAGCAGGATGAACAGCGCGCTGCCACCGGTGAGCAGCGGGTTCAGGCTGTCGTGGCCGCCGCCCTCGGCGAGGCGGGTCAGGGCGGGCAGGGCGCTAGCGGTCATGATCGGCAGGGCCTTCTCGACTCGGTGGGGGGCCAGGACGCGGGTCCCGGCGAGCCGCTGCGGCCCGCGCCCCTCATCCTACGAGGCCCTTACCCGCAACCGCGCGGCGGCTCCCCGCGTCTGACAACGGGTGAGACTCAGTTGTCGCGGCCGGCCCGGACCAGGATCCAGGCGAGCAGGCAGACGCCGATGATCGACCCGAGCACGATCAGCCGCAGGAAGAGGCCCGGACCAGGGCCGTTGGAGATCGCGGCCAGGTTCACCAGGGCGTCGGGGGACATCGGCAGGGCTCCTCGGGGAGGGTGTGACACATCGGAATCCAGCGTAGACCCGCCCCCGCCGAGCCGTGCGCACCGCCCCCGTTCCGCCACCGCCGGGGCGCCGTGCGCCGAGCCCGGGGACGAGTACGCGCACGCGGACGTTGAAGCAGACGGATCCAGCGGGGGCCGGCGATGGGCCGGGACCGGCGTCGAGCAGGAGGTACTCAGCACATGACCGATTCCAGTCGGAGTGACGGCACCACGGGCACGCCCGGTCGCCGCCGCCAGCGATTCGCCGGCATCTCCACCCGGGCCTGGGAGCACCCGGCCGACCGCTCGGCGCTGGTCGCGCTGCGCAAGCTCTCGGGCTTCGACGAGATCCTGAAGAAGCTGGCCGGCCTGGTCTCCGAGCGCAGCCTGCGGCTGATGTTCCTGGCCACCGCCGTGAAGGCCTCCGAGCGCCAGTACCCCGAGATCCACGACATGGTCCGGGACGCGGCCTACATCCTGGACCTCGAACGGGTCCCCGACCTGTACGTGACGCAGGACCCGACCGTCAACGCGATGTGCATCGGCATGGACACCCCGGTGATCGTGCTGACCACCGGCCTGGTCGAGCTGCTGGACGAGGAGGAGCTGCGGGCCGTGGTCGGCCACGAGGTCGGCCACGCGATGTCCGGCCACGCGGTCTACCGGACGATGCTGCTGATCCTGACCAACCTGGCCGCCCGGGTCGGTTGGATACCGCTGGGCAACCTGGCGATCATGGCGCTGGTCACCGCGCTCAAGGAGTGGTTCCGCAAGGCCGAACTCTCCTGCGACCGGGCCGGCCTGCTGGCGGGTCAGGACCCGCAGGCCTCGATGCGCGGCCTGATGAAGCTGGCCGGCGGCCACAACCTCGGCGAGATGAACGTGGACGCCTTCCTGGAGCAGGCCGAGGAGTACGAGAAGGCCGGCGACCTGCGCGACGGAGTGCTGAAGCTGCTTCAGGTGCTGCCGCAGACCCACCCGTTCGCGGTGGTCCGGGTCGCCAAGCTCAAGCAGTGGTCGGAGGGCGAGGAGTACCGCTCGATCCTGGCGGGCGCCTACCCGCGCCGCGCGGACGACCCGGACACCAGCGTCTCCGAGCAGTGGCGCGCGGCCGCCGACTCCTACGGCAAGTCGATCAAGGAGAGCAAGGACCCGCTCTTCTCGCTGCTGCGCGACATCGCGGACGGCGCCGGCTCGGTGGGCGGCAAGCTGCGCGACACCTTCACCGGCGCGAAGGCCTCCGGCCGGGCGCCGGAGGACGAGCCGCGCGACTAGGAGCTGGGCCCTCGCCGCTGCCCTAGGAACTCCCCCAGCGGTACACCGTGATCCCGCCGCCGGCCGCCACCACCCGGTAGCCGGCGGCGGGCAGCGCCGCCGTGGCCTTCAGCTGCTCGCTCTCGGGCACCGGGAAGTCGCCGGGATCGTCCAGCGCCGCCACCCACCGGGCCACCGGGCGGTTGACCGGCCCGGTGGCACCCGGGTAGGTCAGGTAGGGGAAGAGCGAGACGGTGCAGCGGTCCGTCAGCTGAGGGGCGAGCTGGTTGGCGGCGGCCACCGTCGCGCCGTCCGGTATCACGGCCAGCACCTGGCGGACGGCGCGCACCGCGGGGCTCGGCCCGGCCAGGTCGGGCAGCGGGGCGGTGGCCAGGCCCAGGAGCAGCGCGATCGCGGGCACCGCCGCGGCCACCCGCCGCACCACCCGCCCCGCACGGCCCGGCCGGTGACCGGCACCTGCCCGGATCCGGTGCAGCCCGTCCACCAGCGCCAGGAAGAGCACCGGCATCAACGTCGCGTTGTAGTGGCACGCGGTACCCCAGTAGCTGGGCGCCGGCGTCCAGAACCGGGCCGCCAGGGGCAGCACCGCCAGCAGCACCAGCGGTGAGCGCAGCGCCACGAAGAGGGTCGGCGCCAGCAGCAACGCGACCGTGTCCCACTTGAGTTCGGGCAGGAGCAGCCGGGTCAGCGGGTCGCCGTGCCAGGCGCCGTTGTTGCCGTAGCTGTACACCCCGCCGGGGTTCAGCGCGGGCACCACCACCAGCACCGCCAGCAACGTGCCCGCCACCGCCGCCAGCACCGCGCCGGTGCCCAGCAGCCGCCGGCCCCGGCAGAACACGTAGACGCCGATGCCTGCCAGCATCAGCCCCTGGTCCTCCTTGACCAGCAACAGCGGCAGCGCCCAGCAGACCGCCGCCCGGTAGCGGCCGCGAGCCAGCGCGGCCACCGCCCAAGCGGTCAGTGGGACGGCCAGCGCCACCTCGTGGAAGTCGAACTGGGTCGCCTTCCAGAGCCCCCAGGAGAATCCGTAGGCCAGCCCCACCGCCACCCCGCGCCGCCGCCCCAGCCGCTCGACGGCCAGCGCGGTGACCGGCACGCAGGAGAGCGCGAAGAGCAGCGCCTGGGCCACCAGCAGCGTGGCCGCGCAGGGGAAGAGCCGGTAGACCGGCGCCAGCACCGCAAGCAGCGGGCTGAAGTGATCGCCGAGCAGGTTGAAGGCGGTGCCCTTGAGCGCGGCCACCGGCGCGTGGAACCCCGCGTAGCCGCGGACCGCCTCCTCGAAGATCCCGAGGTCGAATCCGCTGGTCTCCATCCGCCATTGCCGGGGCACCGAGAGCAGCAGGTCGAAGGCCAGGACCGGCAGTACGGGTATCCAGGAATTCCAGCCGCGCACGGCGGCGAATCGTCCACTATCCACCTGCCCGACGCTAGGAAAATCGCGCTGAAGGAATTCTGAACGAACCTGAGGATTCATTCAGCCAGGAGCTTTGCGGCATAACGGACAGCGGGGCTCCCCAAGAAAGGGAACTGACCTATTCTGAGCCGATGCGCCTTCTGATGGTCGAGGACGAGGAGCGGCTCGCGCAGTCGCTGAGCCAGGGCCTGAGGGCCGAGGGGTACGCGGTCGACGTGGTCGGCGACGGCCTGCTCGGGCTGGAGCGCGCCCGCTCCTGCGACTACGCCGCAATCGTGCTCGACCTGATGCTGCCCGGCCTCAACGGATTCCGGATCTGCCAGGAACTGCGCCGCGAGCGCAATCCGGTGCCGATTCTGATGCTGACCGCGAAGAACGGCGAGTACGACGAGGCCGAGGCCCTGGACTGCGGCGCCGACGACTTCCTCAGCAAGCCGTTCTCCTATGTGGTGCTGACCGCCCGGCTGCGCGCCCTGCTGCGCCGCGGCGCGGCGGCCCGCCCCTCGGTGCTGGCCGTCGCCGACCTGCGGATCGACCCGGCGGCCCGGCGCTGCACGGTGGGCGAGGGGGTGCTGCGACTGACCGTCAAGGAGTTCGGGGTGCTGGAGTGCCTGGCCCGGCGCCCCGACCAGGCGGTGCCGAAGACCGAGATCCTGGACGCGGTCTGGGACTCGGCCTTCCGCGGCGACGCCAACATCGTGGAGGTCTACATCGCGGCGCTCCGCCGCAAGCTGGCCGGCTCCGACGCCCTCTGCCGGATCGAGACCGTGCGCGGCATCGGCTACCGGCTGACGCCCCATGGCGACTGAGCGGCGCCCACCACGCCGTCCCCGGCTCGGGGTGCGGGCGCGGGCGGCGGTGGCGGCGCTGGTCGCCTCGGCCCTGCCCTTCGGGGTGGCGGCGTACTGGGTGGGCCGGTCGGTGCACGACGAACTGGAGCGGGAGGCCACCGACCAGGCCCGGATGGCGGTGGAGAACATCGCCGGCAAGGTCCCCTCGGGCCCGGACGAGGAGTACCAGACCAGGGAGGTCACCCCCGCGCAGATCGTCGCCTACGGCGGCGCGTACGCCGATGGTGCCGCGCCACGCACTCAGCGGCTCACCGTCCACGTCCTCGTCGACCCGCGGGAGGCCGACCGGGCCGGCGACACCATCACCCGCATCCTCGGCTGCTACCTGGCCCCGGGCGCCTCCCTCTTCGTCGCGCTGACGGCCTACCTGGTCACCGGCCTGGCACTACGCCCGGTGGAGGCGATCCGGCGGCGGATGGCCGAGATCGGCGACGGCGCCTTCCACGAGCGGGTCCCGGTGCCCAAGGCGCGCGACGGGATCTCCCGGCTGGCCGCGACCACCAACGTCACGCTCGGCAAGCTGGAACGGGCCCTGGGCGAGCAGCGCCGACTGGTCGCCGACGCCTCGCACGAGCTGCGCAGCTCCCTGGAGGTGCCGCTGGCCCACCCCGCCGCGACCGAACCGCCCAGCGGTCACGGGGCCCAGCTGGTGGTCCGCCTCCCCCCTCGCCGCCCGGCAGCAGCGGAGCTAGGGCCGAGCACGGCCTAGGACCCGGTCGGCGTCGCCAGCACCGCGCACTGCTGCCAGGCCGGCTGCGAGCGGTCGGCCGGGTCCACCGCGCCGGGCCGGGCGGCAGCCGAGCCGACCGGGCCGACCGGGCCGACCGCCAGCGGCCGCAGGTAGTCGGCCTGGGCGGCGCCGCACGCGGTCGGGCCGGCTTGCTCGACCGAGTCGACCAGCCGCACCTGCGCGTTGGCGATGTCGGTGGGCCCGAGGTCGAAACGCACCTCGCGGCGGACCGTGTAGAGGCTGACCGGGCCGTTGGTCACCGCGCCGGCCGGGCGCAGCGCGTAGACCAGCGTGTGGTCGCTGGTGATCTGCAGGGTGCCCGGATCGAGCTCGGTGACCGTCACCCCGCCGGCCACCTTGACGGTGTCCGTGGCCAGGGCGATCCGCATCGGGTCGAAGCGCACCATCCAGCCGGTGGCGCTGTGGTGCTGGTCGTCGGCGGGGGAGGCCACGCTCTGGTCGAACTGGTCCTGCTCCTGGGGTGCCAGCAGCGCCCGGACCGGCGCCGTCTGCCCCTGCACCAGTACCGCCGGGGCCAGCTCGGTGGCTTCCAGGTAGCGGCGCACGGTGTCCAGCGCGACGCTGACCTGCGACTGGCTGAAGTGCGCCGTCGCGGTACGGACGGCAGGCAGGCCGAAGCCCGCGCTGCCGTCCGCGTAGCCCGTCGCGGCCGCGAGTGAGGCGAACGGGCTGCTCGGGTCCGCCGCCGGCACCTCGCCCGTGGCCGGGGCGAGCGCGGTCAGTTCGGCGGTCAGCTGGGTGGCGCCCGACTGGCCCGGGTCGCCCCGCGGCGCGGTGACACCGAAGTAGACGGCGGCGCCGAAGGCCAGCACGATGAGCAGCAGCAGGGTCAGTGCCTGGCGCGGCAGCGAGGTGAACGCCCCCGCGCCGACCTTGTGCCGGATCGCCCGGGAGCCGCCTCCCAGGCGCTCCTCGGCCGAGAGCTCGGTGATCCGGGCAGCCCTGACGAAGGACTCGTCGAAGACGACGGATCGGTATTCGTCATCGCTTCCGGAACCACCCTCGGGCACACCCTCCGGAGGCTCACCCCGGTCACCCATGACTCAAGGGTAGAGCGCGGCTCGGTCCGGGAACGAGACCCGGGACGCAACGTGTCCGAGCGGTGACCTGCTCAGCCGGTGGGCAGCGGAACGGCGGCCGCGCCGGGTCGCGCACTGGCGTCGGCGGCGGGCGGCGCCGGGGCCGGGTCCGCCGAGCGACTGGTGCCGACCTCGGGACGTCGTCCGGGGGCACTGCCGGAACCCCGGTAGACCGCCGCGACGGCCACGGCCACCAGGCTGACCCCCATCACGATCACCAGCACCCAGGCCAGCGGCCGGTGCCAGCGCTGCTGCGCGACCTGGCCGCGGACCTGCGCCCGGGGACCGTAGCCGGGCCAGCGGACCGCGCGGCGGCGGCCCGGACGCCGGCCGGCGCCGACCCAGGGGTCGGTGTAGATCCGGTCGTCCTCCAGGCCCGCGGGGTGCGGGCGTAGCTCCAGCGGCAGGCCGTCGAGACGGTCGGCACCGTACTCCACCGGTCGCACCGCGATGCCCGGCTCCGGCTCGCTGCGGGCCTCGGCGGCGGCCAGCTGCCGTTCCTTGGCGCTCGGCTCGTACACCGCGGCGGATCTGATGAAGGCCTCGTCGAGGACCACGGTGGCGAACTCGTCGTCCGCATCACCGTGGTCGGCGCCGTCGGAGTACGGCGAGCCCCCCACATCCTCAGCCACGGGAATCAGCGTATTACCGGGCGCGCGATTTGTCTGTGGCTCCCGGCACTTGGACTGACGCGCCGCGGCCGGTCGGCCACCGACGGCCGACACTGCCTGGCAGTGCGGCTAGCCCCGGACGTGGCCGTCGCCGGTCACGATGTACTTGGTCGAGGTCAGCTCCGGCAGGCCCATCGGGCCGCGGGCGTGCAGCTTCTGGGTCGAGATGCCGATCTCGGCACCGAAGCCGAACTCGCTCCCGTCGGTGAACCGGGTGGAGGCGTTGACGGCGACCGTGGTCGAGTCGACCAGCTGGGTGAAGCGCCGGGCGGCGGCCTGCGAGGTGGTGACGATCGCCTCGGTGTGCCCTGAGGACCAGCGCCTGATGTGCTCGACGGCGGCGTCGAGCGAGGGCACCACGGCGGCCGCCAGGTCCAGCGAGAGGTACTCCGCGGCCCAGTCCTCGTCGGTGGCGGGCAGCACCGTGGCGGGCGAGCCGACCGCGAGCTCGCGCACCGCCTCGTCACCGTGCACGGTCACGCCCGCCTCGGCCAGCGCGGTCAGCGCCAGCGGCAGGAACTCCTCGGCGACGTCCTGGTGGACCAGCAGGGTCTCCGCCGAGTTGCAGACGCTGACCCGCTGGGCCTTGGAGTTCAGCAGGATGCCGACCGCCATCGCGAGGTCGGTGGCGGCGTCCACGTAGACGTGGCAGTTGCCGGTGCCGGTCTCGATCACCGGCACGGTGGAACCCTCCACCACGGTCTTGATCAGCGCGGCGCCGCCGCGCGGGATCAGCACGTCGACCAGGCCGCGGGCGCGCATCAGCTCGGTGACCGAGTCGCGGCTCTCCCCCGGCACCAGCTGGATCACATCGGCGGGCAGCCCGGCGGCGGCCACCGCGTCGCGCAGCACCGCGACCAGGGCGGTGTTCGAGCGGTAGGCGGAGGCCGAGCCGCGCAGCAGCACCGCGTTGCCGGACTTCAGGCAGAGCGCGGCGGCATCCACCGTGACGTTCGGCCGGGCCTCGTAGATGATGCCCACCACGCCCAGCGGGACCCGCACCTGCCGCACGTCCAGACCGTTCGGCAGGGTGTAGCCGCGCACCACCTCGCCCACCGGGTCGGGCAGGCCCACCACGCTGCGCACGTCGGCGGCGATGGCGCCGATCCGCTCGGGGGTCAGGGTGAGCCGGTCGATCACCGACTCGGCGGTGCCGGCCGCGCGGGCCCGGGCGACGTCCTCGGCGTTGGCGGCGGTGATCTCGGCGGTGCGCTCGGTGAGCGCCCCGGCGATCGCCAGCAGCGCGGCGTCCTTGGCCGAGCGCGGCAGCGGGGCGAGTGCGGCGGCGGCCGTACGGGCGCGGCGCGCGGTGGCGAGGACGGGGCTGTCGATGGTCATGCCCTGAAGGGTAGCGACTGGCCGAGGGCGCCTCCGGTCCCCGTCACCCTCTGAGACGCCCCGGTCCCGGCACGGGTCGGCGGGCGGGTCAGTACGGGTGCACGCCGCCCAGCTGGCTCGGCGGCTCGCCGAAGCCCTCGGCGACCCGCTGGTGGTAGGTGGCCCGGTCGACCACCTCCAGGCCGACGATCTCCCACGGCGGCAGCTTGGCGCTGGCCTTGTGCTCGCCCCAGAGCCGCAGTGCGATGGCCGCCGCGTCGTGCAGGTCGCGGGCCTGCTCCCAGTAGCGGATCTCCGCGTGGTCGGCCGCGTAGCGGGCGGTGAGGAAGAACGAGTGGTCGTGGGCGAGCCGCTCCAGCCCCGCCCGCAGCGCGGCCAGCGGTGTCACCTCCCCGGCCACGCTGAGCACCACGTGCCAGAGCCGGCCCTGCTCCGCCGCGGCGGCGTCCGCCTCCTGGGCGGCGGCCGGGCGCAGCTGCCGGACGACGGCGCCGGCCTCCCCCGGCGGCTCGGGCAGCACTCGGTCGCCCCAACGTCCCACCGGCGGCCTCCTGTTCGACGCTGCTGCTCTGTCCCCGGGCCCGCCGCGACCTGGCGGCCCGTCAGCCGCGCAGCACCACCAGGTCGTCCCGGTGGATGACCTCACGCTCGTAGGCGGCGCCGAGTTCCTGGGCCAGGTCCCGGGTCGACCGGCCGAGCAGGCGCGGCAGCTCCCTCGCATCAAAGTTGACCAGCCCACGAGCGATGATGTGGCCGTTTTCGGCAAGAAGGTCGACCGGATCGCCCGCGGCGAACTCGCCGTCCACCTTGGTGACGCCCGCCGGCAGCAGCGACTTGCCGCCCTCGACCACCGCCCGCACCGCTCCGTCGTCCAGGTGCAGGGCGCCGCGCGGGCTGCTCGCGTGGGCCAGCCAGAGCAACCGGTCGGCGGTGCGGGAACCGGTGCGGGTGAACAGGGTGCCGGTGGGGCGGCCGGCCAGCGCGTCGGCGGCGTGCCGGGCGGCGGTGAGCACCACCGGGATGCCGGCGCCGGTGGCGATCCGGGCGGCCTCGACCTTGGTGACCATGCCGCCGGTGCCGACGCCCGCCTTGCCGGTGCTGCCGATCTCGATGCCGGCCAGGTCCTGCGGGCCGGTCACCTGGGCGATCCGCCGGGTGCCGGGCTTGCTGGGGTCGCCGTCGTAGAGGCCGTCCACGTCGGAGAGCAGGATCAGCAGGTCGGCCCGGACCAGGTGGGCGACCAGGGCGGCGAGGCGGTCGTTGTCGCCGAACTTGATCTCGGCGGTGGCCACCGTGTCGTTCTCGTTGACCACCGGGACGGCGCCCATCGCGAGCAGCTGGTCCAGGGTCCGGTAGGCGTTGCGGTAGTGCGCACGGCGGCTGGCGTCCTCGGCGGTGAGCAGCACCTGGCCCACCCGCAGGCCGTAGCGGGCGAAGGAGGCGGTGTAGCGGGCCACCAGCAGGCCCTGGCCGACGCTGGCGGCCGCCTGCTGGCGGGCCAGGTCCGCCGGGCGCCGGGCCAGCCCCAGCGGCGCCAGACCGGCCGCGATCGCGCCGGAGGAGACCAGCACCAACTCCGGCGCCTCGGCTCTGCCGAGCGCCTTGGCGAGCGCGTCGACCAGTGCGTCCACCCGGTCGGCGTCCAGCCCGCCGGCCGCCGTGGTGAGCGAGGAGGAGCCGACCTTGACGACGATCCGCCGGGCGGTCAGGACGTCCTGACGCAGTGTCTGATCGCTCATCGGTCATGTCCCTTACACGCTGTGGTGGTCCGCCGCTGTGCGCAATGTACGCGAAAACGCGGAGCGGCCCGAACCGGATATCACTGTCCGGACGGGCCGCTGGCGGGTGTTGGACGACCGCGGGCCGGGCCCGCGTCCGCTGCTACTCCTCGTCGCCCACGTCGCCCTCGTCACCCTCATCGATCGCGGCCGGGCGGCCGGAGGAGAGCGCCTCGAAGGCGAGGTACTCGGTCTCGGCGGCGTCGCGGCCCTTCTGCTTGTCGCGGCGGCGGTCGACGGCCGGGCGGGGGGTCTCGAAGCGGTGGTCCTCGCCGCGGCGGCCGAGCATCTCGGCGCCGGCGGCCATGCTGGGCTCCCAGTCGAAGACCACGGCGTTCTCGTCGGGGCCGATGATGACGGTGTCACCCTCGCGCGCACCGACCTTCCACAGCTGGTCCTCGACGCCGAGCCGGGCCAGCCGGTCGGCGAGGTAGCCGACGGCCTCGTCGTTGCTGAAGTCGGTCTGGCGCACCCAGCGCTCCGGCTTGCTGCCGCGCACCCGGAAGGCGCCGTCCTCCTCGGTGACGGTGAAGCCCGTGTCGTCCACGGCCGTGGGCCGCAGCACCATCCGGGTGGACTCCTCGATCGGCTTGGCGGCACGCGCCTCGGCGACGATCTGGGCGAGCGCGAAGCTGAGCTCGCGCAGCCCGGAGCGGGAGGCGGCGGAGACCTCGAAGACCCGGTAGCCGCGCTCCTCCAGCGACTCGCGGGTGAGGTCGGCGATGTCCTGGCCGTCCGGGACGTCCACCTTGTTCAGCGCGACCAGTCGCGGCCGGTCCTCCAGGCCGCCGTACTGCGCGAGCTCGGCCTCGATGGTCTCCAGGTCGGTGAGCGGGTCGCGGCCCGGCTCCAGGGTGGCGCAGTCCAGCACGTGCACCAGGACGGAGCAGCGCTCGACGTGGCGCAGGAACTCCAGGCCCAGGCCCTTGCCCTGGCTGGCGCCGGGGATCAGGCCGGGGACGTCGGCGACGGTGTAGACCATGTCGCCGGCGGTGACCACGCCGAGGTTGGGGATCAGGGTGGTGAACGGGTAGTCCGCGATCTTCGGCTTGGCGGCCGAGAGCACCGAGATCAGCGAGGACTTGCCGGCGCTCGGGTAGCCGACCAGCGCGACGTCGGCGACGGACTTGAGCTCCATCACGATGTCGCGGGCCTCGCCGGGCTCGCCGAGCAGGGCGAAGCCGGGGGCCTTGCGGCGCGAGGAGGCCAGCGCGGAGTTGCCGAGCCCGCCGCGACCGCCGGCGGCGGCCACGAAGGTGGTGCCGTGGCCGACCAGGTCGCCCAGCACGTTGCCCTGCTTGTCCAGCACCACGGTGCCGTCGGGGACCGGCAGCACCAGGTCCTCGCCGTTGGCCCCGGTGCGGTGCCCGCCCGCGCCCGGCTTGCCGTTGCCGGCCTTGCGCTTGGGCGAGTAGTGGTACTCGAGCAGCGTGGTGATGTTGGCGTCGACCACGAGGGTCACGGTGCCGCCCTCACCGCCGTTGCCGCCGTCCGGGCCGCCGAGCGGCTTGAACTTCTCCCGGTGTACGGAGGCGCAGCCGTGGCCTCCGTTACCCGCGGCGACGTGCAGTTCGACGCGGTCCACGAAGGTGGTCATGAGCGGTGCCTCCCATTGGCGACGGGTGATAAAACGCGCAGGGTGGACCGGAGATTCCGATCCACCCTGCACAGGATCCAGCGGAAGAGCTGGATCAGGCCTCGACGGCCACGATGTTGACGACCTTGCGGCCGCGACGGTTGCCGAACTGGACCGCACCGGCGGTCAGCGCGAACAGGGTGTCGTCGCCACCGCGACCGACGCCCGCACCCGGGTGGAAGTGGGTGCCACGCTGGCGGACCAGGATCTCGCCGGCGCTGACGACCTGGCCGCCGAAGCGCTTGACGCCGAGGCGCTGGGCGTTCGAGTCACGGCCGTTGCGGGTAGAGCTTGCGCCCTTCTTGTGTGCCATCTCGCTATCCCCTTACTTACTTCGCGGAGTCGATGCTGGTGATGCGGACGGCGGTGTGACGCTGGCGGTGACCCTGGCGCCGACGGTAGCCGGTCTTGTTCTTGTAACGAAGGATGATGATCTTCTCACCCTTGGTGTGGTCGACGACCTCGGCGTGAACCTTCACACCGGCGAGGACCCACGGGTCGGACGTGACGGCTTCGCCGTCGACGACCAGGATGGTCGAGAGCTCCACCGAGTCACCCGGCTTGACGTCGACACGGTCGATCTCCAGCACGTCGCCGATGGCGACCTTGTGCTGGCGGCCGCCGGCGCGAACGATCGCGTACATGCGGTACCTGCTTTCCACTGCTCGGTTCGGAACTCTCGATGCCAGCCGCTGGGTATGGACACAGCGGCCTCCCCCGCTCCGACTTGCGAAGGTTCGGGAGGTGATGTGCTCGGGAGCATTGGCGTAGACACGCCGATGGTCAAGAATACGGACCGGTCGCCGCTGGAGCAAACCGAGCGGCTCGGGCCGTACGGAGCACGGGGTGGCCGCGAGGGCCACCCCGCACCCGGGTCACTCCGCGGCCGAATCACCCTCGGCGGCGGCTGCCTTCTTGGCCGCCGCGCTGGTCCGCTTGGTGGCGGTCTTGCGGGCGGTGGTCTTCTTGGCCGCCGTCGTCGTCTTCTTGGCGGCGGCGGTGGTGGCGGTGGCGGTCTTCTTGGCGGCGGCCTTGCGCGGGGCCCGCTTCTTCGGAGCGGGCTCCTCGGCCTCCTCCGCGGGCTCAGCGGCGACAGTGGCCTCGGCGGCCTCAGTGGCCTGCTCGGCGACCTCGGCGACCTCGGCGACCCCGACGGTGGCCTCGGCCACCTCGGCGGGCCGCTCTGCCGCGACCGGGGCGGCGGCGGCCAGCGCGGCCTCCACCACGGCTTCGGCGCGCGACTGCAGCACCACGATCTCGGCCTCGTCCGGGCTGCCCGCCGAGGCGGTGGCCTTGCGCACCGCGCGGCGGCGGGTACGGCCGGCGGCCGGGGCGGCGACCGGGATCTCCACCAGGCTGGGCTGCTCGACGACCGGGGCCGGGGCCTCGGTGGCCGCCTGCTCGACGGCGGCCTCCTCGACGTCCTGCGCGAGGTCCTCGGCCGACTCGACGGCCTCGACGGCCTCGACGTCCTGCGCCCCGCGGTCGACGAGCTCGAACTCCTCGTGCTCGTGCTCCGCGGCGGCCTCGTCCTCGATCAGGTGCGGCTGCGGCTCCTCGTGGCCCGCCCCGCCCTTGCCGCGACGCCGGCGCTTGCCCGCACCCGCGCCCTCGCCGGCGGTGCCGACCGGGCCGCCACCGCCGCCGGGGGAGGTCGGCTGCTCCATGTGGACGATCACGCCGCGCCCGTTGCAGTGCACGCAGGACTCGGAGAAGGACTCCAGCAGGCCCTGGCCGACCCGCTTGCGGGTCATCTGCACCAGGCCCAGCGAGGTGACCTCGGCCACCTGGTGCTTGGTCCGGTCCCGGCCCAGGCACTCCAGCAGGCGGCGCAGCACCAGGTCACGGTTGGACTCCAGCACCATGTCGATGAAGTCGATCACGATGATGCCGCCGAGGTCGCGCAGCCGCAGCTGGCGGACGATCTCCTCGGCCGCCTCGATGTTGTTGCGGGTGACGGTCTCTTCGAGGTTGCCGCCCTGACCGACGAACTTGCCGGTGTTGACGTCGACCACGACCATCGCCTCGGTCCGGTCGATCACCAGCGAGCCGCCGCTGGGCAGCCAGACCTTGCGGTCCAGCGCCTTCATCAGCTGCTCGTCGATCCGGTAGGTGGCGAAGACGTCGACGTTGGACGTCCACTTCTGCAGCCGGTCCACCAGGTCGGGCGCGACCCCGCCGACGTACTCGTGGATGGTGTTCCACGCCTCGCCGCCGGAGACGATGACCTTGCTGAAGTCCTCGTTGAAGATGTCGCGGACCACCCGGACGGTCATGTCCGGCTCGCCGTAGAGCAGCGTCGGCGCGTTGCCGGAGGCCGCCTTCTTCTGGATCTCCTCCCACTGCGCCTGCAGACGCTGCACGTCGCGGGTGAGCTCGTCCTCGCTGGCGCCCTCGGCGGCGGTGCGCACGATGACGCCCGCGTCGTCCGGGACGATCTTCTTGAGGATCTGCTTGAGGCGGGCCCGCTCGTTCTCGGGCAGCTTGCGGCTGATGCCGGTCATCGAGCCCTCGGGCACGTAGACCAGGTAGCGGCCGGGCAGCGAGATCTGGCTGGTGAGGCGGGCGCCCTTGTGGCCGATCGGGTCCTTGGAGACCTGGACCAGCACGGACTGACCCGACTTCAGCACCGACTCGATGCGGCGCGGGCCGCTGTGGCCGAGCTGACCGAAGTTCACCTCACCGGCGTAGAGCACCGCGTTGCGGCCCTTGCCGATGTCGACGAAGGCGGCCTCCATCGACGGCAGCACGTTCTGGACCTTGCCCAGGTAGACGTTGCCGACGTAGGAGGTGGCCTGCTCCTTGTTGACGTAGTGCTCGACCAGGACGCCGTCCTCCAGGACGCCGATCTGGGTGCGCTCGCCGTTCTGCCGCACCACCATGACGCGCTCGACCGACTCGCGGCGGGCCAGGAACTCGGCCTCGGTGATGATCGGCACCCGGCGGCGGCCCAGCTCGCGGCCCTCGCGGCGGCGCTGCTTCTTGGCCTCCAGACGGGTGGAGCCCTTGATCGACTGCACCTCGTCCGGGTCGAAGGACGGCTCGGTGGAGCGGCGGCGCGGCTCGCGCACCTTCACGACCGTGCGGACACCGTCCTCGCTCACGGGCTCGGCGGCCTCGCCACCGGAGTCCCCGCTGCGGCGGCGGCGGCGGCGACGGCGGCGGGACGAGGCCAGGCCGTTGGCCAGGTCGTCCTCGTCGTCCTCGTCGACCGGCTCGGTGTCCGCCTCATCGGCGGGCTCGACCGGCTCGGCGGCGGACTGCTCCTGGCCCTCCGCCTCGAACTCCTCGGCCTCGCCACGGCGGCGGCGACGGCCGCCACGACGGCGCCGGCGCGAGGACGGACGACCGTCCTCCTCCCAGTCGCCGTCCTGCTCCGGACCCTGCTGCGCGGGGGCGACGGCCGCCGCGGCGGGCTCGGCGGGCGCGGCCTGCACGGGGGGTGCCGCCTGCACGGCGGGTGCCGCCTTCGCGACGGGAGCGGCCTGCGCGGCCGACCTGGCGGCGGCACCCTTGCGGCCGGTCGGCGGGGTGACCCGCACCGGGGCGCGGCCACCACGGCGGCGGCGACCGACACCGCTGTACTCGTACTCCTCGTCCTCCTCCACCGGGGCGGCGGCGGGCGCGGCGGCCTTCGCCGCGGCAGGGGCGGGAGCCGCGGTGGCCTTCGACACGGCGGGGGCGGCGGCGGGGGCAGCAGCGGCCGGGGCGGCGGCGGGCGCGGGGGCGACGTAGGAGGCGGGCTCCTGGAAGACCGGGGCCTGGAAGACGGCGGTGGCCGGACGCACGGCGCGGCGCCGGGCCCGCGGGGCCTCGGTGTGGTGCTCCTCGGCCGGGGCGGGCGGCGCGACGACGGCCGGGGCGGCCTCGACGGGCTCCTCCTCGGCGGCGGGCTCCTCGGCTGCGGGCTCCTCGGTGACGGGCGCCTCGGCGGCCGGGCTGGTCACCGGGGACTCGGCGCGCTTGCGGGTGCGACGGGCCCGGACCGGCTTCTCCGCCGCGGGCTCCTCCACCGGCGCCACCTCGGCGGCGGGCTGCTCAGCGGGCGCCTCGGCGGGCGCCTCGGCCTCGACCGGCGCGGCTTCGGCGCGCTTGCGGGTACGGCGGGCCCGGACCGGCTTCTCCGCCGCGGGCTCCTCGACCGGCGCCACCTCGGCGGCGGGCTCCTCGGTGACGGGCGCCTCGGCGGCCGGGCTGGTCACCGGGGACTCGGCGCGCTTGCGGGTGCGACGGGCCCGGACCGGTGGCTCGGCGGCGGCCGGCTCGGCCGCAGCCGACTCGGCAGCGGGCTCGGTGACGGTCGGCGCGCTCTCGACCGGGATCACGGTCTCGCCGCCCTCGGCCCCCTGCGGGGTACCGGCCGGGCGGGACACCGCGCGGCGACGGCGGCGCGGCGGCGCGGCATCCCCGATCGGGGTCTGCTGCGAATCGTTCTGCTCGTTGTTCTCGTTCTCAGGCATGCGGGTGGATCTCCCGTCAGGCCCCCGGGCTCCGCATCCGGGCACGGCCGGGCACCGGTGGCCGGCCATGGGGCGCGAAGGCGCCCGGGCCGACTCTCCACGGTGCCGCCGTGCGGACGCGAGGCCGCACAGGGGCTCGTAGTCTCGCTCGGCGCCCCGCACGGTGCGGGGTGTCGAAAAGTCTTCTGGTCCGACCAGTGTTCTCAGGTTTTCCCAAGCTGCGCGGCCCCACAACCCAGGTGGCTCCCGGGACCTGTGCGCGACGACGCTCGCTCCCCTGGGGAGCCGCGGCGGCCTGGAGCACGCAGGGCCGGGTGGTTGGTCCGGCCCTCGCCTCCGCCCGCTAGGCGGACGCTGCGGCCTGCGGCTCGACGGCCGTCTCCGATGGGACGGCCGGGGCCGCAGCGCGGTCGAGCGCCAGCGGGTCGGTCACCGTGCCGGTCTCCTCATCGAGCGGCCCCTGCGCCAGCCTGGTCACCTCAGCGGGGACCGGCAGCGCCAGGTCGGCCGTCGCACGGAGACCGGACAAGACGTCGTCTGGTCGTACGGCGGGTGTGGCGTGTCGTACTACCAGGCGCAGTATCGCACAGGCCTGACCGGTACGAACATCGGAGGTGGCCGCTGATTCCCCGACCGGACCAACGCCGACCTGCGCCGGGAGCAGTTCCAGGTGGCTGACGGCCCCGCGCGCGTCGAAGACCCGCAACCCGTTCTTCGTCTGCCGTTCGACCTCGACCCTCTCGGCGGCCAGGAACACCTCGATCGCGTGCGCCGCCTGGGCCTCGGAGACGCCGGCCAGCCGCAGCTCCCAGAGGGAGGCCTCCAGCCGCTCCACGAAGTTCGGGGTGCGCACCTCGACGGCGTCCACGATGTCCAGCCCGGTCGGCAGCGACTCGTCCAGTCGCGCGCGCAGCTCCTGCGGATCCCGCGGCTCGGCCAGCCCGATCTCCAGGTACTCCGCCTCGCTGGCCACCCCGGTCGGGGCGGCGTTGGCGTAGGAGACCTTGGGGTGCGGGGTGAAGCCGGCCGAATAGGCCATCGGGACGGCGGACCGCCGCAGGGCCCGCTCGAAGGCGCGCTGGAAGTCGCGGTGGCTGGTGAAGCGCAGACGGCCACGCTTGGTGTAGCGCAGACGGATGCGCTGCACCGTCGGCGCGGGAGGCGGACCGTCGGGCGTGCGGCGTGCCAGGGTCGCTCAGTCCTTCGTCAGAAGCCGGGTCCGGGGGCGGGTGGTGACCTGCGGTCCGGACGCTGTCAAGGAGCAAGCCTACCCGGCATGCGGACCTCCCCCGGAAGCCGCACACCACGCAAGCAGGGGCGCACCCGTGACCGAGGTCACACCGCGCGCCCCTGCCGCTCCCGGACCGCCGGGCCGCGGATGCCACCGACCCGGACGGCCCGCGCCGATCAGGCCGTCGTGCCCTGCGGCTGGGGGGCGGCGTTGACGACGGTCAGCGGCAGCAGCTTCTTGCCGGTGGGGCCGATCTGGATGGTCGTGTCCATCTGCGGGCAGACGCCGCAATCGAAGCACGGGGTCCAGCGGCAGTCGTCGACCTCGACCTCCTCCAGCGCGTCCTGCCAGTCCTCCCAGAGCCAGTCCTTGTCGAGGCCGCTGTCCAGGTGGTCCCAGGGCAGCACCTCCTCGTAGGTGCGCTCGCGGGTGGTGTACCAGGCGACGTCGACGCCGGTGCCGGCCAGGCCCTTCTCCGCGCTGAGCATCCAGCGGTCGTAGGAGAAGTGCTCGCGCCAGCCGTCGAAGCGGCCGCCGTCCTCGTAGACCGCGCGGATGACGGCGCCGATCCGGCGGTCGCCGCGGGAGAGCAGGCCCTCGACGATGCCCGGCTTGCCGTCGTGGTAGCGGAAGCCGATGTTCTTGCCGTACTTGCGGTCGCCGCGGATCGAGTCGCGCAGCTTGGCCAGGCGGGCGTCGGTCTCCTCGGCGGAGAGTTGCGGGGCCCACTGGAAGGGGGTGTGCGGCTTGGGGACGAAGCCGCCGATCGAGACGGTGCAGCGGATGTCGTTCTGACCGGTGACCTCGCGACCCTTCTGGATCACGTTCTTGGCCATCGCGCCGATCTGCAGCACGTCGTCGTCGGTCTCGGTGGGCAGGCCGCACATGAAGTACAGCTTCACCTGGCGCCAGCCGTTGCCGTAGGCGGTGGCGACGGTGTTGATGAGGTCCTCCTCGGACACCATCTTGTTGATCACCTTGCGGATCCGCTCACTGCCGCCCTCGGGGGCGAAGGTGAGGCCGGAGCGGCGGCCGTTGCGGCTGAGCTCGTTGGCCAGGTCGATGTTGAAGGCGTCGACCCGGGTGGAGGGCAGCGAGAGGCCGATCTTGTCCTCGGTGTAGCGGTCGGCCAGACCCTTGGCGATGTCGCCGATCTCGGTGTGGTCGGCCGAGGAGAGCGAGAGCAGGCCGACCTCCTCGAAGCCGGTCGCCTTCAGCCCGCGCTCCACCATCTCGCCGATGCCGGTGATGCTTCGCTCCCGCACGGGGCGCGTGATCATGCCGGCCTGGCAGAAGCGGCAGCCGCGGGTGCAACCGCGGAAGATCTCCACGGACATCCGCTCGTGCACCGTCTCGGCGAGCGGGACCAGCGGCTGCTTGGGGTAGGGCCACTCGTCCAGGTCCATCACGGTGTGCTTGGAGACCCGCCACGGCACGCCGGGGGCGTTGGGCACCACGCGGGCGATCCGGCCGTCCGGCAGGTACTCCACGTCGTAGTAGCGGGGCACGTAGACCCCGCCCGTCTTCGCCAGCCGCAGCAGCAGCTCGTCGCGGCCGCCGGGGCGGCCCTCGGCCTTCCAGGCCCGGATGATCGCGGTGATGTCCAGCACGGCCTGCTCGCCGTCGCCGACCACCGCGCAGTCGATGAAGTCCGCGATCGGCTCGGGGTTGAACGCGGCGTGGCCGCCGGCCAGCACGATCGGGTCCTCGTCGGTGCGGTCCACGGCCTGGAGTGGGATGCCGGCCAGGTCGAGCGCGGCCAGCATGTTGGTGTAGCCGAGCTCGGTGGAGAAGCTCAGCCCGAAGACGTCGAAGGCCTTGACCGGGCGGTGCGCGTCCACCGTGAACTGGGGCACCTGGTGCTCGCGCATCAGTGCCTCCAGGTCCGGCCAGACGCTGTACGTCCGCTCGGCCAGCACGCCCTCGCGCTCGTTGAGCACCTCGTAGAGGATCATGACGCCCTGGTTGGGCAGCCCGACCTCGTACGCGTCCGGGTACATCAGCGCCCACCGCACGTCGCAGGAGTCCCACTCCTTGACGGTCGAGTTGAGTTCGCCACCGACGTACTGGATCGGCTTCTGGACGTGCGGGAGGAGGGCCTCCAGGCGTGGGAAGACCGATTCGACTGGCATACGGCGAAACCCTTTGTGTGAGCGGGAGGGGTGACCCTCAAGGGTAGCGCGACGTGTGGGGCGTCCCGGAACGCCGCAGGCGGCGGCATGACGAACCAGAGGTCGGTCCAGGTGAGGACCAGGCGCTGGACGGGCAGCGGCAGCAGCGCGAGCAGCACCAGCACGGCCGGTGCTGCTCGCCCAGTTGTCCGGACAGGCCCGCGGCGACGGCGGTGACGGCGGTGACGGCGGAGACGGCGGAGACGGGGTTCCAGGACAGCCGCGGCGAACCCGTCCCGGGGGTGGCGTCCGCCGGCAGGCGAAGGCCCGCCCCGGTGCGGCCCGCGTCGTGCGGGTGGACCCCGCAGGCGCCCGCTCCGGGCTCCCCGCCGATCCGCACGTGGTCGTCAACAGTCCGCCAGGGGCGTGCCCGGGTTTGACCCGCGGTCGACGGAATGTGATCGCCGGGCATCAATGCCTGTCGGAATGACAGGAGTTGCATCGTTGACATCCCGCAGCCATTCGTGCGCTACTGACACGGCGATCGCACCCGCACCATCCCTCGGGCAGTGGACGAATGCGCGGACCTGAACGAGACGACACGGCAGCCGCAGCGCAACCACCCCCTGCCCTGCCGGGTGCGCCGACCTCAAGTCGGCGCGCCATGTATCTGACGGTCGATCAACTCATCGATCGGGCAGCCACCTTGGCGCGGCGATCGGGTGGGACGCTGCGCCGGATCGGCGAGTCCGCCCAAGGACGTCCGCTCTGGCTGCTGTCGCTGGGCGCCGGGGAGCGCCATGTCCTGGTCGTGGCGGGGGCGCACGCCAACGAGCCGGTGGGGATGACCACCAGTTGGCTTCTCGCCCGCCAGGCGGCGGCCCAACCGGGCGGGTTTTCCTGGCACTTCGTGCTCTGCCTGGACCCCGACGGTGCGGCACGCAACGAGGAGTGGCTACGTGGGCCGCTGACCATGGAACGCCACTTCCAGCACTTCTACCGGCCCCCGGCGGCCGGCCAGCCCGAGTGGCTCGGGGCCGAACGGCTGCCCGAGACCCGGGCTCTGCTGGGCGTGATCGAGGAACTCCGTCCGGCCCTCCAATGCTCGCTGCACGGCGTGGACTTCGGCGGCGCCTTCGTCCAACTGACCAGGCCGATCGCCGGGTTCAGCCGGCCCTTCGGTTCGGCCGACCAGGTGCCGCTGGAGCTCGGCTCAGCCGATGCCGCCTACTGGCCGAGCCCCGAACCGGGCCTCTACCTGATGCCCGGTGCCGGGGCCCGGGAGCGGTTCGAGGTGCTGCCGGAGGACGCGGCCGCGTCGACCTGGACCCATCTGGGGGTGACCACCGCCGTGGTGGAGGTGCCGATGTGGGCGGTCACGGGGGTGGGCGACGACTCACCGCACCCGGACCCCGCCGCCGCCCTCCAGGCCGCGGCCCGGCGCCTGCGCGACCGGCTGCGAGGGGTGCGGGCGTACGGCCACCCCGCCGCCGAGGAGACCCTGGCCCTCGCACCGGGTCTGGCCGACGAGTGGGAACGCGGCACCTGGGCCCGCACCGTGGCGCAGGTCACCTCGCTGGAGCTCGCCGCCGAGCGCATCCCGCTGCGGGTCGCCGCGGCCCTGGGCTCGATCCCCCGGATCGCCGGCCACTGCGCGGACCTGCGCGAGCGGTTCGCCCCGCGCTGGGTCCCGGTCACACAGCAGGCACGGTTGCAGGCCAGAGCCGTGGCCGCGGGCGCCCGGGCCGTACTCGGCGACGCGTAGTGCGTCGCGGCGCGATGCGGCGCCAGGGCCTTCCCGCACGCGGGGAGTCGCACCGTTGGCGGCAGGTGGAAAGGCAGGTGGAGCAGCACGGGGAACGGCAGGCCCGGGCGGTGCTGAGCACCGCCCGGGCCTGCGTTGGGTGAGCGACCGCTCAGCCCGCTATCGGCCGCTGGGTCCTGACCGCCTGGAGCAGGCCGATCGCGATCCACCCGGCGAACATCGAGGAGCCGCCGTAGCTGACGAACGGCAGCGGGATGCCGGCCACCGGCATGATGCCCAGCGTCATGCCGATGTTCTCGAAGGACTGGAAGGCGAACCAGGCGATCACGCCGCCCGCGACCACGGTGCCGAACAGGTCGGTGGCCTGCCGGGCGATCCGGCAGGCGCGCCAGAGGATGATGCCGACCAGCACGATGATGGTCAGGCCGCCGATGAAGCCCAGCTCCTCCCCCGCGACCGTGAAGACGAAGTCGGTCTGCTGCTCGGGGACGAACTGCCCTATGGTCTGGGTGCCGTGGAAGAGCCCCTTGCCGGTCAGGCCGCCGGAGCCGATCGCGATCCGGGCCTGGGCGGTGTTGTAGCCGACGCCGGAGGGGTCGAGCGCCGGGTTGGCGAAGGCGGCGAAGCGGTCGATCTGGTACTTGCTGAGCACGCCGAGCTTCCAGACCGCCGTCGCGCCGAGGCCGCCGCCGGCCAGCAGGCCGAAGAGCCAGCGGTTGGCGACCCCGGAGGCCAGCAGGATCCCCAGGATGGTCACCGCCATCACCATCACCGAACCGAGGTCGGGCATCAGCAGCACGACCCCGATCGGGAAGCCGCCCAGCAGCAGGGCCAGCAGCACCGTGCGGCCGGTGGGCATCGTGCGCTCGCCGGTGTCCACCCGGGAGGAGAGCACCAGCGCCATCCCCAGCACGATCGCCAACTTGGCGAACTCGGCCGGCTGGATCGAGAAACCGCCGCCGAACTGGATCCAGGAGTGCGCGCCGTTGATGGTCGAGCCCAGCGGGCTGAGGGTGGCGAAGAGCATCAGCAGGGCCAGCACGTAGAGCACCGGCACCGCGGCCTTGATCCGGTGGTGCCCTATCGCGATCGCGCCGCCGCAGAGCACCACGCCGATCGCCATGTTGGTCAGGTGCCGGTAGAGGAAGTACTGCGGGTCGCCGTGGGTCAGCGAGTCGCGGCCCCGGGTGGCCGACCAGACCAGCATCGAGCTGCCCAGCGACAGGGCCAGCGCGGCCAGGATTATCACCCAGTCGAGCCGCCGCAGCGGGGCGTCCTTGGCCAGCGCCCTGGCCAGCGGGCCGCGCTGCGGGGAGAACCGCAGCTGGCGGTAGGAGCCGTACGAGGAGGAGGTCATGCCCGGCCCCTTCCGATCGTGGTCCGCCCCATCGGCTCCAGCGCGACCAGGTCGGTGGTCGCCGCCGGCCGGGTCGGCGCCGAGGGGAGGTCGAGGGTGTACGAGGCGGTCTTCAGGATCGCGGTGCCGTCCGGGTTGAACTTGGGCAGCTGGGTCTGCGGGGTGGGCAGCAGCGCCTTGTTGGGGTCGATGTTGCCCTTGTCGTCCACGCCGTAGAGCGCCTGGTAGATCCGGCGCACCGCGTCACCCGAACCGCCGGAGCCGGTACCGGCCTGGCTGATCGTCATGATGACCGCGTAGTCCTTGCTGTAGGTGGTCAGCCAGGAGGTGGTCTGCTTGCCGTAGACCTCGGCGGTACCGGTCTTGGCGTGCAGCTGGATCTTGTCCTGCGGCCAGCCCGCGCCGGTGAACTTCCAGGCCGCGGTGCCCTCGGTGATCACGCCCGCGGTGGCCTGGTCGATGTACTGCAGGGTCTTCTGGTCGTCCGGCAACTTGCCGCTGACCTGCGGGGCGATGTCGTGCACCAGCTGGCCGCCAGGGGTGACCACCGCCTTGGCGACGCTGGGCTTGTAGAGCGTGCCGCCGTTGGCCAGCGCCGAGTAGATGGTGGCCATCTGGATCGGGGTGACCAGCGTGTCGCCCTGGCCGATGGCGTAGTTGACCGAGTCACCGGCGCGCATCACGGCGCCGTCCACGCAGTTCTCGCGGGCGATCTCGGTGGCGTAGTCGGTGCCGCCGCCGGCCGCCTGCTTGCACCAGGCGTCCTTGTTGGCGTTGAAGAAGTCGGTCTTCCACTGCCGGTCGGGGACCCGGCCCGGCACCTCGGCCGGCAGGTCGATGCCGGTCTTGGCACCGAGGCCGAACTGGTGGGCCGTCTTGTAGAACCAGTCGGCGGGGTTGGCCTTGGGCTTGATCCCGCCGTCCTTCATCCACTGGTCGTAGGAGAGGCCGTAGAAGACGGTGTCGCAGGAGATCTCCAGCGCCTTCTCCAGTGAGATGTCACCGGCCGACTCGCCCTCGAAGTTCTTGAACTCGCGGCCGCCGATGGTCAGGCTCGACGGGCACGGGTAGTGGCCGTCCAGCGAGTAGCCGGCCTGCACCGCGGCGGAGGTGGAGACCACCTTGAAGGTCGAGCCGGGGGCCGACTGGCCCTGGATCGCCCGGTTGAGCAGCGGGTAGTTCGAGACCTGGTTGGTGAGGTTGGCGTAGTCCTTGGCGGAGATGCCGCCGACCCAGAGGTTGGGGTCGTAGGTGGGGGCACTGGCCATCGCGATGATCCGGCCGGTGTGCACGTCCATCACTATGGCCGCGCCGGAGTCGGCGACGAAGTTCTGGTTGGTCACCGTGTCGAAGGTGTTCCGGGCGTCGGTCATCGCCTGGTTGAGGTTGTCCTCGACGACCTTCTGCACCCGGGCGTCGATGCTGGTCACCACGT
Source organism: Kitasatospora sp. NBC_01287 (assembly GCF_026340565.1). Classification (NCBI taxonomy): domain Bacteria; kingdom Bacillati; phylum Actinomycetota; class Actinomycetes; order Kitasatosporales; family Streptomycetaceae; genus Kitasatospora; species Kitasatospora sp. NBC_01287. Next base: position 6,108,200 of record NZ_JAPEPB010000001.1, on the reverse strand, counting down.
TGTCGCCGGGCTGGGCCGGGGTGGTGCCGGCGCTGCCGATCACCCGGCCGAGGTTGTCCACCTCCAGCCGGTCGACGCCGGTGGTGCCGCGCAGGTCGTTGTCGTAGACCGACTCCAGGCCGGCCCGCCCGATCTGGTCACTGGGCAGGTACTTGTTCTTGCCGCTCTGGTTGGCGCTCTTGGTGACCTCGTCGTCGGTGACCGGCGAGAGGTAGCCGAGCACCTGGGCCATGTTGGCGCCGTCCGGGGCCGGGTACTGGCGCAGCGCGGTGGGCTGGGCGGTGATGCCGGGGAAGTCCTCGCGGCGTTCCATTATCTGCATCGCCTGCTGGGTGGTGGCCTGGTCGGTCACCGGGATCGGCTGGTAGGGCGAGCCGTTCCAGCAGGGCTGCGGCGTCTTGGCGTCGCAGAGCCGGACCTTGTCCTGGACGTCCTTGGGGCTCATCCCGAGCACCTGGGCGAGCCGGGTGAGCGCGGCCTTGCCGTGGTCCTTCTGCTCCAGCAGCGAGGTGCGGCTGACCGAGACCACCAGCTTGGTCTGGTTGCCCGCCAGCACCTGCCCGTTGGCGTCCAGGATCTCGCCGCGGATGGCCGGGGAGACCACCTCGCGGATGTGGTTGTTGGACGCCTGGGCGGTGTACTGGCTGCCGTTGCGGATCTGCAGGTACCACAGGCGGCCGCCGAGCGTGCCGAGCAGCGACAGCACCAGGATCTGCAGGACGACCAGGCGGATCGTCACCCGGCGGGTGCGCCCGGTCTCCGGGATGTTGCTCACCTCAAGAACTCCCCTCCGGCAAGGCGATCAGAACAGTCAGGACTTCACAGCGTCGGACTTCACAGGGTCGGACTTCACGACGCCAGGTGCGGCACGGCGTCGGAACGGCGTCACGGCTACACGCCGCGGAACTTGCGGCCGGGCGGCGTGGCGGACGGCTCCCGGGTGGTGCGGTAGCGCGCGATGGTGCCCAGGCCGGAGCCGGTCACCTCACCGTTCGCGGACGGGTCGACCCGGCGGGCCAGCGCCATCACCGCGGGGACCACGAACGGGGCCAGCAGCAGGTCGTAGAGGAGCGCGGTGCCGGCCAGCGAGGGCAGCCCGACATGCCGGGCCGCGGTGTCGCCGACCAGCGCGCCGACCCCCGCGTACAGCACGGTGGAGAGCACCGCCGCGCCCGCCACCACCAGCAGCGGGGCGAGCACCGAGCGCTGGCGGCCCGGCTCGGCGCGCAGCAGGCCCGCGGCGTAGCCCATCAGGCAGAGCACCAGCGCGTAGCGGCCGATCGCGTGGTCGGAGGGCGGGGCGAGGTCGGCCAGCAGCCCGGCGGCGAAGCCGGTCAGGCAGCCGCCGGCGGGGCCGAAGACCAGGCCCAGCGCGACCACCACCAGCAGCAGCAGGTCCGGGGTGGCCCCGGGCAGCTGGAGCCGGCCCAGCACGCTGACCTGGACCACGAGGGCGAGCAGGATCAGCAGGGCGGAGAGCAGTACGCGCTTGACGGCCATCGGATCAGTTCCCTGTGGGCGAGTCGGCGGGCTGGGCGGGCTGCCCCGGCACACCGGCGGGCTGGGCACCGGTGGGCTGGGCGGCGGGCTGCGTGCCCGGCGCGCCCGAGGGCTGCACGGCCTGCGCGGCGGCGGCCTGGGCGGGCGCCGGCGTGGGGCTCGGGCTCGGCACCGGCGGCAGCACCGAATCCCTGGGGTCGGTGCGCGGCGGCACCACGACCACCCCGACCAGATCGAGGCTGGTGAACGAGACGAACGGCTGGACCAGCACCGTCTTGGTCAGCTCGCCGGGCGTGGCCTCCACCTCGGTGACCGAGCCGACCGGCACGCCGGGGACGAACGGGCGCCCGCTCTGCGAGCCGAAGGTCACCAGCCGGTCCCCCGGCTTGACCTGCGCCTTGCCGTTGAGCAGCTGCACCTTCAGCGGCCCCTGGCCCTGCCCGGCGGCGAAGCCGATCTCGCCGCTGCCCTCCATCCGGGTGCCGGCGGTGAAGCCCGGGTCGGTGGCGAGCAGGACGGTGGCGGTGGTCGGGGCGACGGTGGTGACCCGGCCGACCAGACCGGCGCCGTTGATCACGGTCATGTCCCGCTGCAGGCCGTCGTCGCTGCCGGCGTCGATGGTGATGGTCCAGGAGAAGCCCTGGGCCGCGCCGATGGCGATCACCTGCGCGGCCTTGATCGTGTAGCCGCCGGTCCCGGCGGTGCGCAGCAGGTCGTCCAGTTGCTTGGTGCGTCCGGTGGCGGCGTCGGAGGAGGCCAGCTTCTGGCGCAGCGCGGTGTTCTCCGCACCGATCTGGTCCAGCCGCTGCTGCTCGGTGCCGGAGTCGCGGATCGCCCGAACCGTGCGGGCTATCGGGTCGACGGCGCCCGCGGCCCCGCGCTCGACCGGGCCGAACACATCGGCCGCGGTCCGGCGGGCACCGTTCAGCGGGGAGCTCGCGCCCCCCTTGATATCCACGGTGATCAGGGCGAACGCGACGGCCACCAGCAGGATGAGCAGCAGTCGGCTCTCTCGTGTGTCCCTCACGGCGGCGGGGCTGCCCCTTCTGGAGGTGTCGGGTCTTGGCGCAGGGTCGGACACAGGCTCTAACGACGCGGCTGCGCGTCCAGTACCTGCTGCAGGTCCTCGAACTCCTCGACGCAGCGTCCGGAACCGAGGGCGACCGAGTCCAGCGGGTTCTCCGCGATGTGGATCGGCATGCCGGTCTCGCGGCGCAGCCGCTCGTCCAGTCCGCGCAGCAGCGCGCCGCCGCCGGTGAGCACCACGCCGCGGTCCATCACGTCGCCCGCCAGCTCCGGCGGGCACTGGTCCAGGGTGGTCTTGACGGCGTCGATGATCGAGTTGACCGGCTCGTCGATCGCCTCGCGGACCTCGGCGGCGGAGATCACCACGGTCTTGGGCAGGCCGCTGACCAGGTCCCGGCCGCGGATCTCGGCGTGCTCGTCCTTCTCGTTCTCCGAGCCGTGGGCCGAGCCGATGCTCATCTTGATCTGCTCGGCACTGCGCTCGCCGAGCAGCAGCGAGTACTCCTTCTTGATGTGCTGGACGATCGCGTTGTCCAGCTCGTCGCCGGCCACCCGGATGGACTGCGCGGTGACGATGCCGCCCAGCGAGATGACCGCGACCTCGGTGGTGCCGCCGCCGATGTCGACCACCATGTTGCCGGTGGGCTCGTGCACGGGGAGCCCGGCGCCGATCGCGGCGGCCATCGGCTCCTCGATGATGTGCACCTGTCGGGCGCCGGCCAGGTGGCTGGCCTCGACCACGGCCCGCCGCTCGACCCCGGTGATCCCGCTCGGCACGCAGACCACGACCCGCGGGCGGACCAGGTAGCGGCGGCGGTGGATCTTCTGGATGAAGTAGCGCAGCATCCGCTGGGTGATCTCGAAGTCGGCGATCACCCCGTCCTTGAGCGGGCGGATGGCGATGATGTTGCCGGGCGTGCGCCCGATCATCTTCTTCGCCTCGGAGCCGACCGCCAGGATGGTCCCGGTGTTGGTGTTGACCGCCACGACCGACGGCTCGTTCAGGACGATGCCCTTGCCCCTGACGTACACCAGCGTGTTGGCAGTGCCGAGGTCGATCGCCAGGTCACGGCCGATGAACGACAGGTTTTTGGCCATGGGGTGTGGAACGCCTTCCCGAACTGGACGTCATGGGCAGGGATTCGGGCCTCACATGAGGCCGCGCTGCGGCGCGCTGAGAGCGCGGCGGACCACTCGGGTCCGCAAGATGCCACCATCGTATCCACGCCCGGCGAGCTGGTCGGCGGGGTGGGCATGGCGTCCATTCTGCGTCGAAGGATCGGTTCTCCCGGCATTGGGACGCCGTGTCGGAGATGCCAGTTCCATATTTGACGATCAGATTCCCACGGTTGGCTGAGCCCGCCCGCTACCGCTCGGCCAACCGTGGCGAATCCTGACCGGACGTCAGGCCCGGACGCGGACGCGACCGGGTGTCAGGCGTGGTCGGGAAAGAAGATCTTGATCTCGCGCTCGGCCGAGGTCTCCGAGTCCGAGGCGTGGATCAGGTTCTCGCGGGTGATCGTCGCGTAGTCGCCGCGGATCGTCCCGGCCCCCGCCTGCAGCGGGTCGGTGGCGCCGGCCAGCGCGCGGATGCCGGGGACCACGTTCTCGCCCGTGACGATCAGCGCGATCGAGGGACCGGAGGTCATGAACTCCAGCAGCGGCTCGTAGAACGGCCGGCCGACGTGCTCCGCGTAGTGCTGCTCCAGCGTCGGGCGGTCGAAGGTGCGCAGCTCGACGGCGGCCAGCTGCCAGCCGGCCTTGCGCTCGATCCGGCTGATGATCTCGCCGGCCAGGCCGCGGCGGACGGCGTCGGGCTTGAGCAGGACGAGAGTGCGCTGGGTCACGGTGCGGCTCCAGTGGTATGGGAGGGGGCGGCGCGGAAATCGGCAAAAATGGTGTACGCCACTGGAGAGATTACCTTGCGTGAGCAACGGCTCAGGCAGCCGCTGCCCGGGCCTCCCGCTCCGCCTTGATGACGTCGATCTTGCGGCCGTAGTGCACCGAGCACCACCAGAGGCCGGCGAAGATCAGGCCGAGCCCGTACATCGTCGGCAGCAGCAGTCCGGCGGCGATCAGCGCCAGCTGGAGCGCCCAGCCGACGGCCACCGCGCCCGGCCGGGTGATCACCCCGCAGAGCAGTACGCAGAGCAGCATCGCCACCCCGCTCACCGACCAGATGACGGTGCTGGAGACATCGGTCATCCGCATCGCGACACAGGCCGCGAAGAGCACCACGAAGACCTCGCCGATCAGCGTGGAGGAGCAGAGGGTACGCACGTCACTTCCTCCCGAGCAGCAGGCGGGCCTCGCCCACGGTGATCACCGAACCGGTGATCAGGACTCCGGTACCGGTGAGGTCACCCTCCTCCTCGGCGAGGGTGACGGCGGCCTCGATCGCGTCGTCCAACCGCGGCTCGATCTGCACCCGGTCCTCGCCGAAGACCTCCACCGCCTGGGCGGCGAGCGCGTCGACCGGCATCGCCCGATGGGTGGAGTTCTGGGTGATCACCACCTCGGCCAGGATCGGCTCGAAGGCCTCCAGCAGGCCGATGACGTCCTTGTCGCCGCTGGTGGCGATCACCCCGACCAGCTTGTTGAAGTCGAAGGCCTCACCCACCGCGGCGGCCGTGACCCGGGCGCCGGCCGGGTTGTGCGCGGCGTCCAGCAGGATGGTGGGGCTGCGCCGGACCACCTCCAGGCGCCCGGGCGAGCTGACCCCGGAGAACGCCTGGCGCACCTTGTCCAGGTCCAGCCGGCCCTCCCGGGCCGCGCCGATGCCGAAGAAGGCCTCCACCGCGGCCAGCGCCATCGAGGCGTTGTGCGCCTGGTGCTCGCCGTGCAGCGGGATGAAGACGTCGGTGTACTCGCCGCCGCCCAGCCCGCGCAGCGTCAGCAGCTGCCCGCCGACCGCGATCTCCCGGCTGAGCACTCCGAACTCCAGGCCCTCGCGCGCCACCGTCGCCTCGACCTGTACCGCGCGCTCCAGGATCGCCTGGGCCGCGTCCAGCGGCTGCTGGGAGACCACCGCGAGCGCGCCCTGCTTGATGATGCCGGCCTTCTCGGTGGCGATCTCGCCGGTGGTGCTGCCGAGGCGGTCGGTGTGGTCCAGCGAGACCGGGGTGATCACGGAGACCGCCGCGTCGATCACGTTGGTGGCGTCCCAGCTGCCGCCCATGCCGACCTCGACCACGGCGACGTCCACCGGGGCGTCGGCGAAGGCCGCGTAGGCCATGCCGGTGAGCACCTCGAAGAAGGAGAGCGGAACGGGCTGGGCCTCGTCGACCATCAGGACGTACGGCTCGATGTCCTGGTAGGTCTCGACGAACTTCTCGGCGCTGATCGGCTGCCCGTCCAGGCTGATCCGCTCGGTCACCGACTCCACGTGCGGGCTGGTGTACCGGCCGGTGCGCAGCTCGAAGGTGTTCAGCAGCTGCTCGACCATCCGAGCCGTGGACGTCTTGCCGTTGGTGCCGGTGATGTGGATCGAGGGATAGGCGCGCTGCGGCTCCCCGAGGATGTCCATCAGCGCGTTGATCCGATCGAGCGAGGGCTCGATCTTGTTCTCCGGCCAGCGCTTGGCCAGCTCGGCCTCGATCTCGCGAAGGCCGGCCGGTTGGTCGGTTTCGTCCGCACTGGCGGGACGGATGGTGTACGGGTTCGGCCCGGCGCTGCTGCTCACCCGGCCAGTCTACGAGCGTGCCCGCCCGCTTCCCGCCCGGGGGCGGCACGGCCCGCCGCGCGCCGCGCGCTACGCCGTGGCCGGCACCGGGCTCTGCCGCAGCCGCAGCTCGGCCACCACCTCGTCGATCTCGTCCTCGGCGAGCAGCGGCAGCATCATCGCCACTGCCTGGAGCAGGCCGCCGAGCAGGAAGGTGGTGTCCGGGGTGGCCGCCACCAGTTGGCGCACGGCGGCCACCTGACCGCCGCGGACCGCCTCGATCAGCCGGGCCGCGTCCGCCGACTCCTCGTCGACCAGCACCCCGATGTCGCCCTTCGGAGCCCGCCGGGCCAGCGCGCGCAGCACCTTGTCGCCGACCGCGGGCGCGTAGGCCTTGCGCACCGCCTCCGCCGCGATCCAGGCCAGCAGGGAGACCACTTCGCGTTCGGCCGCCTCGGCCAGCAGGCGGTCCAGGGCCGCGTCGAAGGCGACCTGATTGCCGTGCCGGAACGCGAGCAGCAGGGTCGCGGCCCGCCCTTTTGCCTCCTCGACCCGCTGTGCAGGAAGTTCGCCGGCCAACTTGTGCGCTGCCACCATGCCCTGCCTTCCTTTCACGAGTGCCCGTACTCGGAACTGCAGCACACGGTATACGGCGCACCTTCGCAGGTCACCGGACCTGGCCGCAGGAACTGGCGAAAGAACGGAAAAAGCCGGTCACGGATTCAAGAAATCGGAAATTCCCCGGGTGTTTCCAAACCAAAACGCCGATCGGCCGCACCCCTGAGGCAGGGGTGCGGCCGATCGGCGTCAGTCACGTGACGGTGCGTCAGCTCTGCGGCAGGGCCGCCAGCTGCGCGGTGATCCGGGCGATGTCGGCCTCGGCCGCCTGCTGGCGGCCCCGGATCTTCACCACCACGTCCTCCGGGGCCTTGGCCAGGAAGGCCTCGTTGCCGAGCTTGCCCGCGGTCTGCGCCTTCTCCTTCTCGGCGGCCGCGAGGTCCTTCGCCAGGCGCTTGCGCTCGGCGGCCACGTCGATCGTGCCGGAGAGGTCGAGCGCCACGGTGGCGCCGGCCACCGGGAGCGAGGCGGTGGGCGCGAAGCCGGCCTCGGGCCGCGTGAGGCGCAGCAGCGAGCGGATCGCGTCCTCGTGCGCCACCAGCGCGGTACCGGCCAGCTCCAGGGCGGCCGGGACCTTCTGGGTCGGCTTGAGGTCCTGGTCCGAGCGGAACCGGCGGACCTCGGTGACCACCTGCTGCAGGGTGGCGATCTCCGCCTCGGCCGCCGCGTCGCGGTAGCCGCTGTCCGCCGGCCAGTCGGCGATCACCAGCGACTCGGCGCCGGTCAGCGTGGTCCACAGGGTGTCGGTGACGAACGGGACGATCGGGTGCAGCAGCCGCAACGTCACGTCCAGCACCTCGCCGAGCACCCGGCGGGCGGCGTCGGCCTGCGGGCCGCCCTTGGCCAGGGTGGTCTTGGAGAGCTCGACGTACCAGTCGAAGACCTCGTCCCAGGCGAAGTGGTAGAGCGCGTCGGCGGTCTTGGCGAACTGGTAGTCGTCGTAGAGCGCGTCGACCTCGGCGACGGTGGCGTTCAGCCGGGACAGGATCCAGCGGTCGACCGCGGTCATCACCTCGGGCGCCGGCAGCGGGCCCTCGACGGTGGCGCCGTTCATCAGGGCGAACCGGGTGGCGTTCCAGATCTTGTTGCAGAACTTGCCCGAGGCCTTGACCCACTCCTCGCCGATCGGCACGTCCGCACCGGGGTTGGCGCCGCTGGCCAGGGTGAAACGGACCGCGTCGGCGCCGAACTCGTCCATCCAGTCGATCGGGTCGACCGCGTTCGGGTTGGACTTGGACATCTTCTTGCCGAACTGGTCACGGACCAGGCCGGTGAGCGCCACGGTGTGGAACGGCGCCTGGCCGTCCATCGCGTAGAGGCTGAACATCATCATCCGGGCGACCCAGAAGAAGATGATGTCGTGGCCGGTGAGCAGGACGTCGGTGGAGTAGAACTTCGCCAGGTCCGGGGTCTGCTCGGGCCAGCCCAGGGTTGAGAAGGGCCACAGACCGCTGGAGAACCAGGTGTCCAGCACGTCGTGGTCCTGACTCCAACCCTCGCCGGTCGGCGGCTGCTCGTCCGGTCCGACGCAGACCACCTCGCCGTCGGGGCCGTACCAGACCGGGATCCGGTGGCCCCACCAGAGCTGCCGCGAGATGCACCAGTCGTGCATGTTGTCGACCCAGGCGAAGTAGCGGCCCTCCATCTCCTTGGGGTGGATCCGGGTTCGGCCGTCGCGCACCGCGTCGCCGGCCGCCTTGGCCAGCGGCTCGACCTTGACCCACCACTGCAGCGACAGGCGCGGCTCGACGATGGTGTGGCAGCGCGAGCAGTGGCCCACCGCGTGCATGTAGGGGCGCTTCTCCTCGACGATCCGCCCCTGCTCGCGCAGCGCGCCGACCACGGCCGAGCGGGCCTCCAGGCGGTCCAGGCCGAGGAAGGGGCCGTGCACGGTGATCGCGCCGTGCTCGTCCATCACGGTCAGGTTGGGCAGGCCGTGCCGCTGGCCGATGGCGAAGTCGTTGGGGTCGTGCGACGGGGTCACCTTGACGGCGCCGGTGCCGAACTCCGGGTCCACGTGGGTGTCGGCGACCACCGGGATCCGGCGGTCGGTCAGCGGCAGCGCGATGGTGCGGCCGATCAGGTGCTGGTAGCGCTCGTCGTCCGGGTGCACCGCGACGGCGGTGTCGCCGAGCATGGTCTCGGCCCGGGTGGTGGCGACCACGATCGAGTCGTCCCCGTCGCCGTAGCGGATCGAGACCAGCTCGCCGGGGCTGTCCTCGTGCTCCACCTCGATGTCGGAGAGCGCGGTCAGGCAGCGCGGGCACCAGTTGATGATGCGCTCGGCGCGGTAGATCAGGCCGTCGTCGAAGAGGCGCTTGAAGATGGTCTGGACGGCGTGGGACAGGCCCTCGTCCATGGTGAACCGCTCGCGCGACCAGTCCACGCCATCGCCCAGGCGGCGCATCTGACCCAGGATCTGGCCGCCGTAGTTCTCCTTCCACTCCCAGACCTTCTCGACGAAGGCCTCCCGGCCCAGGTCGTGGCGGGACTGGCCGGAGGCGGCGAGCTGCTGCTCGACCCGGTTCTGGGTGGCGATGCCGGCGTGGTCCATGCCGGGCAGCCAGAGCGCCTCGTAGCCCTGCATCCGCTTGCGGCGGGTCAGGGCGTCCATCAGCGTGTGCTGGAAGGCGTGCCCCAGGTGCAGGGCACCGGTCACGTTCGGCGGGGGGATCACGATGGTGTACGCGGGCTTGTCGCTCTTGGCGTCCGCGGTGAAGTAACCGCGCGACACCCAGCGCTCGTACAGCTCGCCCTCTACCTCGCCGGGGGCGTAGGTGGTCGGGAGGGCTGCTGCGTGGTCCCCGGACGTCTGGTCGGCGGGGCGCTGGTTCGTCATGTCGGTCACGACACACAGTTTACGGAACCAGAGGTCGTGCCCTTGCCCATTAATGGCGTACGGTAGCGTGCCCGATGCTCGGACGGGTGATCGACCGGGCCCGGCGAGGCCGGTGGGGTTCGGTCGGTGCCGCGCGATATCGCGGCGGGGGAGCGTGGGCGGGATGTACGGCCAGGGGCAGCCGCAGGACCAACCGCCTTACGGACAGCAGCCTTACGGGCAGCAGCCGTACGGCCAGCCGCCGCAGTATCCACAGCAGCAGCCGCAGCCCCCGCAGTACGGCTACCCGCAGCAACCGCCGGCGCCGCAGTACGGGCAGCCGACCTATCCGCCGCAGCAGGGTTACGGCGTGCCGCAGCAGCCGTACCCGCCCCAGCAGCCCTATCCCCCGCAGCAGCCCTACCCGCCGCAGCCGCAGGCCGGTTGGGGCCAGCTACCGGTGCCGCCGCAGCAGGCCTGGGGCCAGCAGGCACCGCCGCCGAAGAAGGGCAAGGCCGGTGTGGTGATCGGCGTGCTGGTCGCCCTCGCGGTGCTGGGCGGCGGCGGCTTCGCCCTCTCCAAGGCGATGGGCGGCGGGTCGAGTGCGGCGGGCAGCTACAAGCTCACCACCCCGCAGCTGATGCAGCTGGGCACCGGCAACGGCTACACGCAGACGACCTCCAAGACCCAGCCGGTCGACCCGACCAAGACCAACGGCTACGGCACCGACATGACCGCGCTGATGGCCGGCTACGCCAACGACGCCAACCGCAACGACACCCTCTCGATCTCCGGCCACTACGGCAAGCTCACCGACCCCGCCAAGGCGATGTCCGACTACTCCTCCGAGGTCACGGCCGGCGGCGCCACCTGGACCACACCGCTGACCGCCTACTCCGGCGGCAGCAACAAGGACGACGCGACGCTCAAGTGCGGGGTGATGGACATCAAGATCGCCGGTGTCCCGGACGCCGGCGGGCAGACCGTCTGCGTCTGGTCCAGCAAGTCGACCTTCGTGAGCGTCACCTTCATGACGGCCGGTGCCCAGTCCCTCGCCATCACGCCCGCCGCCGCGGCCGTGAAGGCGGAGAAGATCCACGACGTCATGGTGGTCTCGAACTAACCGTTCCGGAAAGGAACACCGATGTCCGAGCAGTACCCGTACGGTCAGCCGACGCCGCCCCAGGGCTACGGCCAGCCTCCGGGCTACGGCCAGCCATCGGGCTACGGCCAGGCACCGCCCCCGCCGCCCCCGGGCTACGGACCGGTGCCGCCGCAGTCGCCGGGGTACGGGCCCGTGCCGCCGGGGCAGCCCGGACAGCCCGGACAGCCCGGTCAGTCCTGGCCGGGGGCCTACTACCCGGTGACGCCGGCCAAGCGCTCCCGGCGCGGCCTGTGGGTCACGCTCGGTGTGGTCGGCGGCGCGATCGTGGTGGCCGGCGCCGTGCTGGTGTCCACCGTCGCGGACAAGGTCTCCCAACTGGGCACCCAGCAGGTGGTACTGCCGAAGAGCTTCCAGGGCCTGACCAGCGACCCGACCAACAGCCTGGCCCAGTCGCTGCAGAAGAGCATGACCGGCGATCCGGAGACCGCCAAGGAACTGACCTCCACGGTCAGCACGGTCTACAAGAGCACCTCCTCGGACCGGGCCGTGGTGGTCTACGGCGGCACCGGCAAGATCGGCTCGCCGAGCGCCGAGGAGTCCGCCTTCTGGAGCAGCTTCGAGAGCAGCGCGACGACCAACGACGTCACGTTCAGCCCCCGCCAGCACCCCTCCCCCGGTGCCAAGGGCGGGCTGCTGAGCTGCGAGGACGCGACCAGCGCGACCGAGACCGACGCCGTCTGCATGTGGGTGGACAACAGCGCGCTGGTGGTGATGATGCAGAGCACCGCGAGCGGCAAGGCGCCCACCCTGGACAAGGCCGCCCAGGACGCGCGCGACCTGCGGGCCGTGGCCGAGATACCCAAGTAGGGCCGTGCCGCGCTGCCGCCCGCACGGCGAAGGGGCCCACGACCGGATTCCGGTCGTGGGCCCCTTCGCCGTGCGGGCGGGGCGGTCAGGCGCTCTTGTCGCGCCGCTCGCGCTTGATCATGTCGCGCGGAACCAGGGTCGGGATCGCGTGCTTGGAGACCACGTCACCGGTGACCACCACGCGGGCGACGTCCTGGCGCGAGGGGACCTCGTACATCACGGACATCAGCACCTCCTCCATGATGGCTCGCAGCCCGCGCGCGCCGGTGCCGCGCAGGATCGCCTGGTCGGCGATCGCCTCCAGCGCGTCCCGGCTGAACTCCAGCTCCACGCCGTCCAGTTCGAAGAGCTTGCGGTACTGCTTGACCAGCGCGTTCTTCGGCTCGGTGAGGATCTGCAGCAGCGCCTCGCGGTCCAGGTTGTGCACGCTGGTGATCACCGGCAGGCGGCCGATGAACTCCGGGATCATGCCGAACTTGACCAGGTCCTCCGGCATCACCTGACGGAAGTGGTCGCTGGCGTCGCTCTCCCGCTTGGAGCGGATGTTGGCGCCGAAGCCGATGCCCTTGCCGCCGGCCCGGCCCTCGATGATCCGCTCCAGGCCCGCGAAGGCACCGCCCACGATGAACAGCACGTTCGTGGTGTCGATCTGGATGAACTCCTGGTGCGGGTGCTTGCGGCCGCCCTGCGGAGGCACCGAGGCGGTGGTGCCCTCAAGGATCTTCAGCAGCGCCTGCTGGACACCCTCGCCGGAGACGTCACGGGTGATCGAGGGGTTCTCGCTCTTGCGGGCCACCTTGTCGATCTCGTCGATGTAGATGATCCCCGTCTCGGCCTTCTTGACGTCGTAGTCGGCCGCCTGGATCAGCTTCAGCAGGATGTTCTCGACGTCCTCGCCGACGTAGCCGGCCTCGGTCAGCGCGGTGGCGTCGGCGATCGCGAACGGCACGTTGAGCATCCGGGCCAGGGTCTGCGCGAGCAGCGTCTTGCCGGAGCCGGTCGGGCCGAGCAGCAGGATGTTGGACTTGGCCAGCTCGATGGCGTCGTCCCGACCGCCGCCGCGCCCGGCCTCGCCGGCCTGCACCCGCTTGTAGTGGTTGTAGACCGCGACCGAGAGCGCCTTCTTGGCGAGGTCCTGGCCGACCACGTACTGGTCCAGGAACTCGTAGATCTCGCGCGGCTTCGGGAGCTCCTCGAAGCGCACCTCGGAGGACTCGGCGAGTTCCTCCTCGATGATCTCGTTGCAGAGATCGATGCACTCATCGCAGATGTACACGCCGGGTCCGGCGATCAGCTTCTTCACCTGCTTCTGCGACTTGCCGCAGAACGAGCACTTGAGCAGGTCGCCACCGTCTCCGATGCGTGCCACGAGGTGCTTCCCCTTCGCCAGGGGCCCCGCGGGGGTCCGGGGCCTGGTGCTGTGGACCGCGGCCGCCACCGCGGCGGTCAGGTCTCGGTATCCGACGGTACTCTGCCAACTCGCAGAATCCGCCGCCTTCGACAGCTCTGCCCTACGCCCTGGGCGAATTGATACCGAACAGACGCCGTCGGGCGGGCAAGGCCTGGGTGGGCCGGGGCCCGGCGGGCGGGACGTACTCGGTGTACACCCCGCCCGTCCATGATGCGCGCCTCAGTCGTTGAGCGAGGCCTTGCGCGTCGAGATGATCTGGTCGATCAAGCCGTACTCGAGGGCTTCCTCGGCGGTGAGGATCTTGTCGCGCTCGATGTCCTCGCGGACCTGCTCGACCGGCTTCTTGGAGTGCTTGGAGAGCATCTCCTCCAGCTGCTCGCGCATCCGGAAGATCTCCTTGGCCTGGATCTCCAGGTCGGAGACCTGGCCGCGGCCGGTCTCGGTGTACGGCTGGTGGATCAGGATGCGGGCGTTCGGCAGCGCCATCCGCTTGCCGGGGGTGCCGGCCGCCAGCAGCACGGCGGCGGCCGAGGCGGCCTGGCCCATGCAGACGGTCTGGATGTCCGGCTTGACGTACTGCATGGTGTCGTAGATGGCGGTGAGCGCCGTGAAGGAGCCGCCGGGCGAGTTGATGTACATCTGGATCTCGCGGTCCGGGTCCATCGACTCCAGGCAGAGCAGCTGGGCCATGATGTCGTTCGCCGAGACATCGTCCACCTGGGAGCCCAGGAAGATGATGCGCTCCTCGAAGAGCTTGGCGTACGGGTCGTACTCGCGGATGCCCTGCGAGGTGCGCTCCACGAAGCGCGGCACGATGTAGCGGCCCTCAGCGCGTGCGCCCTGGTACTCACCGCGGGCGGAAAGGGGGTTGAAGTTCATCGCTGGTCTGTCCTCCGGATACGTTCCGACGTGTCTGGGGTGCGGGGCTCGGGCGCTCAGGCGCCGGTGCCGCCGCCGCCGGGGACGTCCGCGGCGCTGTGCATGATCTCGTCGATCAGCCCGTACTCCTTGGCCTGCTCCGCGGTGAACCAGCGGTCGCGGTCGGAGTCCTTGGTGATCTGCTCGAAGGTCTGACCGCTGTGGCCGGCGATCAGCTCGGACATCCGCTTCTTGGTGCGCAGCAGCTGCTCGGCCTGGATCCGGATGTCGGTGGCCGAGCCGCCGAGGCCCGCGGAGGGCTGGTGCATCAGGATGTTGGCGTTCGGCAGCGAGAAGCGCTTGCCCGGGGTCCCGGCGGTGAGCAGGAACTGCCCCATCGAGGCGGCCATGCCCATCGCGATGGTGACCACGTCGTTCTTGATGTACTGCATGGTGTCGTAGATCGCCATGCCGGCCGTGATCGAGCCGCCCGGGGAGTTGATGTACAGGTAGATGTCCTTCTCCGGCTCGGCGGCGAGGAGGAGGAGCTGGGCGGTGATCTTGTTGGCGATGTCGTCGTCGACCTGCTGGCCGAGGAAAATGATGCGCTCGTTGAGCAGCCGGTTGTAGACCTGGTCGCCAAGGCCGCCGAGCACGTCACCACCGGCGGCGCGCGGCGTCATCAAGCCAGGCATCTGCATCTGCGGGAACGTCACTTTGCCACCTGCTCAGTCGATTCGGACGGTCCCTCTGGTTCGACCGTCGCTACGTCACATACGAGGACCGGGGCGGGAATCCCAGGCGCGCGCCCGCGTCGGGCCACCCCGCCCACGCTGTTGAAAGCTTGCTTCCGTCGACCCTAACGCGCAGGCCGGGCCCGACCATCCCCCACGCTGAACTGTTCGCTGTGAGCGCAGGGTGGCGGAAGGGTGCTGGACCAGGCGCTCCGTGCCCAGCGGGAACAGGCCGGGCGGGAACGGGCCGGGCCCGGACGCGAGTACGCGTCCGGGCCCGGTCGAGCAGCGATGCAGCGGGGCTCAGGCCTCGGTGCTCTCGGCCTCGGTGGCAGCCTCGGCCTCGACGGCGGGGGTCTCCTCGGCGGCGGGGGTCTCGACAGCCTCGGCCGCCTCGTCCTCCTCGTCGAAGTTGATCTCCTCGCCGTTGGTGTCCTTGACCGTGGCGGCCTCGACGACCAGGGCCAGCGCCTTGCCGCGGGCGACCTCGCCGACCAGCAGCGGGACCTGGTTGCCCTGGACGACCTGCTGGGCGAACTGGTCCGGGGTCAGGCCCGAACCGGCGGCGCGGCGGATCAGGTGCTCGGTGAGCTCCTCCTGGTTGACGCCCACCTCCTCCTTGGCCACGATCTCGTCCAGCACGAACTGGGTCTTGATGCCCTTCTTGGCCTGCTCCTCGGTCTCCGCGTCGAACTCCTCGCGGGTCTTGCCCTGGGTGGCGAGGTAGCTCTCCAGGGTCTGACCGATCGGCTCCAGCTGGTGGTGCTCGAGGTTGTGCGTGCGGGTCTCGATCTCGTCCTTGAGCAGCTTCTCCGGGAACTCGATCTCGACCTTCTCCAGCAGCGCGTCCAGGACGCGCTCCTGGGCCTGGGTGGCCTGGTCGAACTCCTTCATCCGGCCCAGGCGGCCGCGCGAGTCCTCGCGCAGTGCCTCCAGGGTGTCGAACTCGCTGGCCAGCTGGGCGAACTCGTCGTCCAGCGCGGGCAGCTCCTTCTCCTGCACGGCGGTGACGGTGACGGTGACCTCGGAGGTCTTGCCCGCCTGGGTGCCGCCCTTGAGCTCGGTGTCGAAGGTCTTCGACTCACCGGCCGAGAGGCCGACGACGGCCTCGTCGATCCCGTCCAGCAGGCGGCCGGAGCCGATCTCGTAGCTCACGCCGGCGGCGGTGCCGTCCTCGGGGACCTCGCCGTCGACCTTGGCCTCCAGGTCGACGACCACGATGTCGCCCTCGGCGGCGGCGCGCTCGACGTCCTTGACCGAGGAGAAGCGCTCGCGGAGCTGCTCCAGCGACTTCTCGATGTCCTCGTCGGTGACCTCGATCGGGTCGACCTCGACGGAGATCTCGGCGAAGTCCGGCAGGGTGATCTCGGGGCGGATGTCCACCTCGGCGGTGAAGGTCAGGCCGTTCTTGGCCAGGTCCTCCACGCCCTTGATGTCGGTGATGTCGGGCTGGCCGAGGACCTCGATCTTGCCCTCGTCGACCGCCTGCGTGTAGAAGCGCGGCAGGGCGTCGTTCACGGCCTCTTCGAGGACCGAGGCACGGCCGAAGCGCTGGTCGATGACCCGGGCCGGGATCTTGCCCTTGCGGAAGCCGGGAACCGTGACCTGCTGGTTGATCTTCTTGTACGCCGCGTCGAGGCTGGGCTTGAGCTCCTCGAAGGGCACCTCGACGGTGAGTCGAACCCGGGTCGGGTTCAGAGTCTCGACGGCGCTCTTCACGGTTGGGTCTCCTATGGGGCTTGCGGTCGGCTGGTCTGCGTCCGATCCGTGTCCCTGGCGGGTCGCGGGCCGGGCAGACGGGTGATGAGCCACCTGGTGCGGCATCTCCCGTATGGGGTGGACGGCGAGCGGCCCGTTCCCCGGCTGCCGGGGAGGGGCGGTGGCTCTTCCGCCAGCGGCCCATCCTACCGGTACCACGAAAGCCGTGATGGTGATGGTCGGGGTGACCGGATTCGAACCGACGGCCTTCCGCTCCCAAAGCGGACGCGCTACCAAACTGCGCCACACCCCGCACTTCGCGAGAGGAAGCGTACACGCCGGGCCCGGACGGGTCGCCAATATCGCGGACGCCCATCCGAGGACGGTGAAGGCGCGTGCGCGCCGGTCACCCGACCAGGTACGCTGATCCCCGTCCGCACCGGCCGAACCGGTTGTGTGGGGGCGTCTTGCGGGCGTAGCTCAATGGTAGAGCCCTAGTCTTCCAAACTAGTCACGCGAGTTCGATTCTCGTCGCCCGCTCCGCTGTCACAGGCCCCGGCTTTCGCGAGCCGGGGCCTTTGGCATGCCCGGGCACGACACAGGAGGAGTGCGGGTGGACCCCGAGCAGCGGCTGGCGGTCATACGGCGCGGCGTGGTGCGGGAAATGGCGCGTTTCGGGCGGGAGTTCTCCGTCGAGGGCGCCGTGGTCCGCGGCCCGGGCAGCACCGCCGTGGCGGTGCGCGAGCACCCGGGGCCGGACGGCGGCCACGTCGACCTCGGCTTCGTCCTGACCCTGGGCAGCGCCGAGGCGCCGGTGCTCTGGGACTGCACGGCGGGCCTGGGCACCACCGAGGAGGAGAAGCTCGACAGCGCGGTGCGGATGTGGGCCGGCACCACGGCCGCCGCGGTGGTGGAGTTCCTGGAGCGCGAGGGCCGGCACGGCGACCACCTGCGGCTGCCGGCGCTGCCGGGCTGGCACGCGGTGCAGGGGCCGGCCACCGTCTTCGGCTTCGGCAGCGCCGAGCTGTCCGGTTGGCTGGGCGGGCGCGAGCTGCTGGCCGAGCTGGCACCGGTGCTGGCCGGGGAGCTGACGGACCCCCGGCTCAACGGCGTGAAGCTCTTCCTCGGCGGACGGGCCGGCGACGAGGTCGCCGAGGTCCGGGTGAACGGCACGGTGGCGCACGCCGCCTCGGCCGCGCTGGGCGGCATGGACTGGCCGCGCGGCGAGCGGTTCTGCTGGGCGCGACTGTTCGTGCTGCTGGCGGCCGAGGACGGGCACGACCTGGCGGCGGTGCGGGCGGCCGAGGCCGCGCCGCCCTTGCCACCGGCATACCCGCGGGCAGCCGACGCCGCTGCCGCCGGCCCGGTGGCACGGCGGCGCGGAGCGATCGGCCGTTGGTGGCGGACCAGACGCGCGGACCAGTGAGCCGCCGGGGCGTCAGGTCCCGATGTTGGAGAGCGTCTTGGCCACCTGGGCCAGGAAGTCCTGGATCGGCTTGGCCGCCGTGGACTGGTTCAGCATGAAGCCGAAGAGCGCGGCCAGGATGGCGTGCGGGATCTTGATCTGCTTGTTGCGGATGAAGATGATGAGAATGATGCCGAACAGGACCAGCGCGGAGACGGAGAGTGCCACCCGGACTCACTTCCCTCATGTCGTGGCGAAACGGACCACGGCCTGTCCGACGGTCCCGAGGCGTAACCCGCCACCCCGTTCCCCCGAGATCCGGCCAGTCCCGCCCCGACTCAGTGTGGTCGACCGTGCCGACTGCGTAAAGGACTTGCTGCTGACCGGTGCCGAACATCCTGCGATGTGAGACGAGTTTCCGCCGGACGAGACGATAGCTCACGGGAGTTGACGGAGCGTCGGCGGGGGCGCTCAGCTGGGCCGTTCGTCCACCGAACACCTCCGGGGCCCGGTCGGCGGAAATGGCCGAAGACAACCGGTGATCATTGACAGGACGGCCGCCGCCGGGCTCGGCCCGATCTTCATCGCGAGGGGCCCCGGGCCCGCGGGATTCGTTAGGCCCGCCAGAGCAGCAGCACGGCCCGGTCGTCGTTGATGTCCTTGGCCACCGTCTCGATCAGCCGCACCGCCGCGCCCGCGCTGCCGAGCTGGGCGCCGGCCACCAGCCGGTCGGCCTCGCCCATCAGCCGGTCCATGCCCTCGGAGAGGTCGCGGCCCGGGGCCTCGACCATGCCGTCGGTGCAGAGCAGCAGCACGTCCCCGGGGCCCAGCCGCCCGCGCATCCCCTCGAACTTGGCGCCGTCGTAGAGGCCGAGCAGTGGGCCCTCGGTGGCCTCCTTGACCTCCCAGCGCCCCGCTCCGGCCAGCCGCTGCATCCCGGGCAGGTGGCCGGCCGAGAGCAGTTCGTACTCTCCGGTGTCCAGGTCGAGCGCGAGGTGCACCGCGCTGGCGAAGCCCTCCTCCCAGTCCTGGCGCAGCAGGTAGCCGTTGGCGGCGGGCAGGAAGTCGTGCGGCGGCAGCGAGCCGAGCAGTCCGCCGAAGGCGCCGGAGAGCAGCAGCGCCCGCGAGCCGGCGTCCATGCCCTTGCCCGAGACGTCGGCGAGCACGACCTCCAGCATCCGTCGCCCGGGGCCGGTGCGGGCCGCGACCACGAAGTCGCCGGAGAAGGACTGGCCGCCCGCCGGGCGCAGCGCCATGTCCGCGTGCCAGCCCTCGGGCAGCTTCGGCAGCCGGCTCTGCACCTTGAGCCGCTCGCGCAGGTCGAAGAGCATCGAGCCGCCGCCGCGCCAGGGCACCCCCACCCGGCTGCGGAACTGGGCCAGCAGCAGGCCGGCCACCCCGACCGCGCCGACCACCAGCGCCGCGCCGGGGGTGACGCCGAAGACGTACTCGCCGGGGTGCTCGCTGGCCGCCCGCTCGCCGGTGTGGATCAGCGACTCGGTGGAGAGGCCGAGGGCGGCCGTCGCGTAGAGCAGCACCAGGGAGACCGGGCGCAGCAGCAGCGAGCCGACCAGGATCGGCAGCACCAGCGCGGTCGGCGGGACCCAGGCGGGGATCCACACGTTGAACGCGACCAGCAGCGGGACCAGCAGGAGCAGCACCGCGAAGGCGAGCCAGTCGGCGGCGTCGCCGCGGAAGTAGTCGACCCCGGTTCGGCGCAGGGTCCGGCGGGCCCGGTAGAAGCGCTTGCGCAACCGGGACCTCAGGGGATCCGCGGCCGCTGTGGCGGCGGTCCCCGTCGCGCTCGTCTGGGGCGGTGAGCCCGGCGTGCTGCCAGCCATGGGGCCCGACCTTATCCAGCGGGGGCGGCCCGCGTCGACGGGCGTTCACCAGCACTCCGCGCAAGCGCTCGGTTTCGGCCGGGCGGCGGGGGGCGGCGAGGGGCGACGGGGGGCTCACCGAACGGCCGTGAGAAGCGTCGCGGGGCGCATCGCCGCAGCGTGCGCCGGGGTGCCGGACCGACCGCCGGGCGCGTCACGGCGTGATCGGCTCGCCGGGGCCGGGCCCGGGTGGTAGCTGTGGCATATGACACAGCCTGCCCACGCCCAGCATCCGACCGGCTCGTCCGCCTGGGCGGTGCCGTCGGCGCCCCAGGAGACGCTGGGCCTGCGGCCGCTCGCGGCGGCCGACTGGGACGCCTGGTACGACGCGCTGGAGACCGCCTTCGGCGAGCTGGAGTCGCCCGAGCGCCGGGCGCTGTGGCGGGGTCTGACCGAGGTGGACCGCTCCCTGGGGGTCTGGGACGGCGCGGTGCCGGTGGGCTCGGCGAGCGCCTTCTCGTTCCGGATGGCGGTGCCGGGCGGCGAGCTGCTGCCCACCGCCGGGGTGACCATGGTGGGCGTGGCCCCCACCCACCGGCGGCGCGGGGTGCTCACCGCGCTGATGCGCCAGCAGCTGGACGAGATCCACGAGCGCGGCGAGTCGCTGGCGGTACTGGAGGCCTCCGAGCCGGCCATCTACGGCCGCTACGGCTACGGGCTGGGCAGCTGGAAGCTCGGTGTGCGGGCGGAGCGGGCCCGGGTGCGGGTGGCGCTCGCCGGGGCGGCGGGCGGGGGTGAGGGGGCGCAGGGCGAGGGCACGGCGCAGGAGCGGATCGGGCTGCGACTGGCCGACCCGGCGCGGGCCTCGGCGGCCTGCGAGCGGCTGTACGCGCGCCAGGTGCCGCTGCGCCCCGGCATGCTGGCCCGCCGCCCGGGCTGGGAGCGCCTGCCGCTGCTCGACCCGCCCGGCGAGCGGGCCGGGCACTCGGCACTGCGCTGCGTGCTGGCCCAGGACCGCCAGGACGGCGAACTGCTCGGCTACGCCCGCTACTCGACCAGCGTGCGGTGGCGGCACGGCGGGGCGGCGGGCGAGGTGCGGGTGCGCGAGGTGACGGCGGCCGGCCCTGCTGCCCGGGCGGCGCTCTGGGCGTACCTGCTGGACCTCGACCTGACCGACACGGTGGTGGCGGAGAACCTGCCGGTGGACGATCCGCTGCTGCACCTGGTCCTGGACCCGCGCCGGCTGCGGCCCCGGCTCTCCGACGGGCTCTTCGTGCGGTTGGTGGAGGTGGGCGACGCGCTGCGCTCGCGGCGGTACGCGGCGCCGGTCGACCTGGTGCTGGAGGTGGCGGACGCGTTCTGCCCCTGGAACACCGGGCGCTGGCACCTGCACAGCGCGGGGCCGGCCACGGGCGCCGCCTGTGAGCCCACCGAGGCGCCGGCCGCCCTGGAGCTCCCGGTGCGGGCGCTGGGCTCGGCCTACCTGGGCGGGGTGTCGCTGACCGCGCTGGCCGCCGCCGGGCTGGTGCGCGAACTGCGGCCGGGCGCGCTGGCCGAAGCCTCGGCCGCCTTCGGCTGGGACACCGCGCCCTGGCTGCCGCACGGGTTCTGACGACCCGTGCGGCGGCGTGCGGGAATCAGCCCTGCTGCGGGTGGTGCGCGGGGATCGGCGGCAGCTCACCGGTGGCCTCGTAGGCCGTCAGCATCTCGATCCGGCGGGTGTGCCGCTCCTCGTTGCTGTACGGGGTGTTGAGGAAGACCTCGATGAACTTGGTCGCCTCCTCCCGGGTGTGCATCCGCCCGCCGACGCTGATCACGTTGGCGTTGTTGTGCTCGCGGCCCAGGGCGGCGGTCTGCTCGCTCCAGGCCAGCACGGCGCGCACGCCCTTGACCTTGTTCGCGGCGATCTGCTCGCCGTTGCCCGAGCCGCCGATCACCACGCCCAGCGCCTCGGGGTCGGCCGCGGTGCGCTCGGCGGCCCGCAGGCAGAACGGCGGGTAGTCGTCCACGGCGTCGAAGACGTGCGGGCCGCAGTCGACCGGCTCGTGGCCGGCCGCCTTGAGCCACTCGACGAGGTGGTTCTTCAGTTCGAATCCGGCATGGTCGGAACCCAGATACACGCGCATGGGGAGAAGTGTGGCACGCGCGCGCCCGGCCGTCGGCGAAGGGCAGGTACGACGTCAGGTCGGATCAACCGGCCCCCGCCGTCCAGCCCTTCGGACAATTCGGCGCAATCTCTACGCGGACGAACGCACTCCGTCACCGTCGGTCACGATCCGTCCCGGATGGTGAGTCCAGCGGGCCGCTCCTTGGCGCCCCGGGCCGCCCACCGGATAGTGAACCGGACAGTCCGCTCATCGAACGTCTGGATCACCCCGATGACCACCACCGCCCCGCCGGCGCCCAGCGCCGCCACCGAGGCGACGGCCACCGCCGGCCCGCAGCTGACCCACGGCCTGAAGCAGCGCCACCTCTCGATGATCGCCCTCGGCGGCGTGATCGGGGCCGGCCTCTTCGTCGGCTCCGGCGCGGGCATCGCGGCCGCGGGTCCTGGGGTGATCCTCGCCTTCACGCTCTCCGGCCTGCTGGTCATGCTGATCATGCGGATGCTCGGCGAGATGTCCGCGGCGCACCCCGCCTCCGGCTCCTTCTCGGTGCACGCCGAGCGGGAGATCGGCCCGTGGGCGGGTCTCACGGCGGGCTGGATGTACTGGGTGATGCTCTGCTGCGGCGTGGCGGCCGAGGCCACCGCGGCCGGCTCGATCATGAACTCCTGGCTGCCCTCGGTGCCCGGCTGGGCCTGGGTCGCCGTCTTCATGGCCTTCTTCTGCGCCAGCAACCTGACCGCGGTGAAGAACTTCGGCGAGTTCGAGTTCTGGTTCGCCGCGATCAAGATCACCGCGATCGTGGCCTTCCTGGCACTGGGCGGGCTCGGCGTCACCGGCGTGCTGGGCTCCGCCCCCGGCACCGCGAACCTGACCGGGCACGGCGGCTTCCTGCCGAACGGCGGCAGCGGCCTGATCACCGGCCTGCTCGCCTCGGTCTTCGCCTACGGCGGCCTGGAGACGGTGACCATCGCGGCCGCCGAGTCCGACGACCCGCGCCGCAACGTGGCCAACGCGGTGCGCACGGCCCTCTGGCGGATCGCCCTCTTCTACATCGGTTCGATGGCCCTGGTGGTCACCCTGGTGCCGTGGAACGACCCGGACGTGGTCAAGCTGGGCCCCTACGTGACGGTGCTCCAGTTCCTGCACGTGCCCGGCGCCGCCGAGGTGATGCGGGGCGTGGTGCTGATCGCGCTGCTCAGCGCGATGAACGCGAACATCTACGGCGCCTCCCGGATGGCCTTCTCGCTGGTCGCCCGCGGCCAGGGCCCGCGCGCGCTGGCGAGGGCGAGCGGCGGGGTGCCGCGGGCGGCGGTGCTGGCCTCCTGCGGTTTCGGCTTCGCGGCCGTGCTGGCCGGCTACTGGTGGCCGGACACCGTCTTCAGCTGGCTGATGAACACCACCGGCGTGGCGATCCTGGTGGTCTGGCTCTTCATCGCGGTGGCCCAGCTGCGGATGCGCCGCCGCCTGGAGCGCGAGGCGCCCGAGCTGCTGACCGTGCGGATGTGGGCCTTCCCGTACCTGACCTGGACCGCGCTGGCGGGCGTGGTCGGCGTACTCGCCCTGATGACCACCACACCCGGCGACCGCGCCCAGCTCTACGCGGCCGGCGTGCTGGTCGCCGCGCTCAGCGCCGCGGGCTACTGGCGCCAGCGACGGCTCGCGGCACGGGGCTGACCCGGCCGCGGCACGGCAGCGCACGGTAAGCGGCGCGCATGCGGGTAGCCCGGTACATTCCGGTCCGCCCGTGAAAGGATGCCCGCGGGGCAGGACCTGCCCCGCATCTGCACAGCACCGTGCGAGCCGGACAAAGGAGTACCGCAGTGCCGGGCAAGAACCTCAGCAGGGACGAAGCGCAGGCGCGCGCCGGGATCCTCAGCGTCGACGGCTACGAGGTCCACCTCGATGTCACCGGCGCCCCGGACGCCTCGAACGCCACGTTCCGCTCCGTCACCACCATCCGCTTCCGCTGCGCCGAGCCGGGCGCCACGAGCTTCGCCGACCTGCTCGCGCCGAGCGTGCGGGCCGTCACGCTGAACGGCCGCCGGCTCGACCCTGGCGCGGTCTTCGACGGGGCCAGGGTCGAGCTGTCCGAGCTGGCCGCCGAGAACGTCCTGGTGGTGGACGCCAACTGCGCCTACAGCCGCACCGGCGAGGGCCTCCACCGGTTCACCGACCCGGTGGACGGCGAGACCTACCTCTACACCCACTTCGAGCCCGCCGAGGCCCGCCGGGTGTTCGCCAACTTCGAGCAGCCCGACCTCAAGGCGCCCTACCGCTTCACCGTGACCGCCCCCGCCGCCTGGGACGTCTACGCCAACGCCGCCGAGGAGCCCGGCGCGGAGAACGGCACGGAGCCCGGCACGGAGAACGGCGCAGAGAACGGCACGCGGACCAGCACCGCCGACGGCGCCGCGCGGACCTGGCGCTTCCTGCCCACCCGGCCGATCTCCACCTACCTGACGGCGGTGGTGGCCGGCCCGTACCACGTGGCGCGCGACCACTGGAGCCGCCGGCTGCCGGACGGCAGCACGCTGGAGATCCCGCTCGCGGCCACCTGCCGCAAGTCGCTGGCCCGGCACTTCGACGCCGAGGAGATCTTCGAGATCACCAAGCAGGGCCTGGACTTCTTCCACGACGAGTTCGACTACCCGTACCCGTTCGGCAAGTACGACCAGTGCTTCGTGCCGGAGTACAACATCGGCGCGATGGAGAACCCGGGCTGCGTCACCTTCCGCGAGGAGTACGTCTTCCGCTCGAAGGTCACCGAGGCCGCCTACGAGGCCCGGGCCAACGTCATCCTGCACGAGATGGCGCACATGTGGTTCGGCGACCTGGTCACCATGAAGTGGTGGGACGACCTCTGGCTCAAGGAGTCCTTCGCCGACTTCATGGGCTCCGTCGCGCAGCGCGAGGCGACCAAGTACCAGGCCGCCTGGGTGACCTTCGCCAACCAGCGCAAGGCCTGGGCCTACCGGCAGGACCAGTACCCCACGACCCACCCGATCACCGCGGACATCCGCGACGTCGAGGACGCCAAGCTCAACTTCGACGGGATCACCTACGCCAAGGGCGCCTCGGTGCTCAAGCAACTGGTCGCCTACGCCGGTCGGGACGCCTTCTTCGAGGGGGCCCGGGGCTACTTCAAGGCGCACGCCTTCGGCAACACCGTGCTCGGCGACCTGCTGGAGGTGCTGGCCGCCACGTCGGGGCGCGGCGAGCAGGCGATGGCCGACTGGTCCAGGTCCTGGCTGCAGACCGCGGGCGTCAACGCGCTCACCCCGCAGCTGACCGTGGACGCCGAGGGCCGGATCACCGAACTCGCCGTGCTGCAGGACGGCGCCACGCTGCGCCCGCACCGGATCGCGATCGGCCTCTACGACCGCGAGCCCAACGGCTCGCTGCTGCGCACCGCGCGGGTGGAGCTGGACGTCACCGGCGCCCGCACCGTGGCCGAGGAGCTGGCCGGCCGGCCGCGCCCGGCCCTGGTGCTGGTCAACGACGACGACCTGACGTACTGCAAGATCCGCTTCGACCAGGAGTCGCTGGACACCCTGCGCACCTCGCTCGGCTCGATCGAGGACACCCTGGCCCGGGCACTGGTCTGGTCGGCCTGCTGGAACCTGACCAGGGACGGGCTGATGCCGGCCCGCGACTACCTGGACCTGGTGCTGCGCTTCGCCGGCCAGGAGTCGGACATCGGCGTGCTGCAGACCCTGCACACCCAGGCCAAGGGCGCCCTGGAGCTCTTCGTCGATCCCGGCTACCGCGCCGAGGGGGCCGCACTGCTCGCCGACCGCGCGCTGCGCGAGCTGCGCACGGCCGCGCCCGGCAGCGACCACCAGCTGGCCTGGGCCCGGTTCCTCGCCCTGACGGCGCACCAGGAGAACGAGCTGCGCCTGCTGGAGGAGCTGCTGGCCGGCACCGCGAGGGTGGACGGCCTGGAGGTGGACCAGGACCTGCGCTGGTCGCTCCGGATCGCGCTGGCCGCCGCCGGGCGGGTGACCGTCGAGCAGTTGGACGCCGAGCTGAAGCGGGACAACACCGCCAGCGGCAGCCAGAAGGCCACCCAGGCGCTGGCCGCCCGACCCACCGCCGAGGCCAAGGCCGCCGCCTGGTCGGCCGTGGTGGACGACGACTCGCTGCCCAACGCCATGGTCGGCGCGCAGACCGCCGGCTTCGCCCAGGCCGGGCAGCGCGAGCTGACCGCCCCGTACACCGCGCGGTACTTCGAGCTGCTGGAGCGGATCTGGGCCGAGCGGAGCATCGAGATCGCGATCCGCTTCGTCGGCGGCTTCTTCCCGCGCCTGCAGACCGACGAGGCGACGCTGGCCGCCACCGACGGCTGGCTCTCGGACCACCCGCAGGCCGCGCCGGCGCTGCGCCGGCTGGTCCTGGAGTGCCGCGACGAACTGGCCCGCGCGCTGCGGGCGCAGGCGGCCGACCGGGGCTGACCACCCGGCGACCGAACGGCCCGCCCTGGCCCGCCGGGGCGGGCCCTCGCATGTCCGGGGCCTCGCGCAGCCGGGGCCTCGCGCAGCCGGGTCGCGGCCGGGGCCTGGCTACTTGAGGGTGGCGGAGGTCAGACCGGCCTGCACCTGGCGCTGGAAGGAGAGGTAGACCACCAGCACCGGCAGCATCGCGATCGTCATACCGGCGAAGAGCGCCGGGAAGTCGCTCGCGTAGCCGGTCTGCTGAGCCAGGTTCAGCAGACCCTGGGTCAGCATCGAGTGGTCCGGGTCCCCGCCGTGCTGCTGCTGCATCAAGGTGACCGGCAGCAGGTACTGGTTCCACTGGCCGAGCACGTTGAAGATGCCGACGCTGACCAGCCCGGCCCGCGCCATCGGGACCATCACCTGGAAGAACGCCCGGGTGTGCGAGCAGCCGTCGATCATCGCCGCCTCGTGCACGGCGGTGGGCAGCGAGCGGAAGAAGGAGTGCAGGAAGAAGACGGTGAACGGCAGCGAGTACGCGACGTACACCAGGATCAGGCCCAGGTAGCTGTTCAGGCCGAGCAGCGGGGAGAGGGTCCCCAGGTCGCGCACCATGAAGAAGAGCGGGACCAGGGCCAGGTAGACCGGGAACATCGCGCCGGCCACGAAGAAGAAGTAGACGAGCCGGTTGCCGGGGAACGGGTACCGGGCCAGCACGTAGGCCGCCATCGAGCCGAGCAGCATCGTCAGGGTGACCGACCCCGCCAGCACGATCAGCGTGTTGGCGAAGTAGTCGGCGATCCCCTGGTGCCAGGCGCGCCCGAAGGCGCTCAGGCTCCAGTGCGCGGGCCGGCTCCAGGCACTGGCGCCGATCTGCGCGTCGGTCTTGAAGGAGCCGAGCACGATCCAGACCAGCGGGACGAGGACCATCAGCGCCCAGAGCACCAGGAAGCCGTGCGAGAAGACGTTGAGCACCCCGCCCCCGTCGGCGAACCGCTGCTCCCTGGCCGGCCCGCCGGGTGCGGCGGCGCGACCGGTGCGACCGGTGCGACCGGTGCGACCGGCGCGCGGCGCGCGGGGCTCGGTGGTCGGATCGGCTTCAGTGGTCATCGCGGGCCCCGTTCAGAACTCGATCCGCTCGCGCCTGGTGAACCGCAGCGCGACGACGGACAGGAGCAGCGTGACGAAGAAGATCACCACGCCCATGGCACAGGCGTAGCCCGCCGCGCCGAAGGTCATGAAGTTGCGCATCAGGTAGGTGGCCAGCACCTCGGAGCGGTTGTCGGGGCCGCCGCCGTAGTAGGCGCCCGGGGTCATGGTGGAGACCAACGCGAAGGCGTCCATCGCGGCGATGGCCAGGTACACCCAGGCGGTCCGCACGCTGTCCTGGAGCAGCGGGAGGGTGATCCGGAAGAAGATCTGGGTGCGGGTGGCCCCGTCCAGCAGCGCGGCCTCGTAGACGTCCTTGGGCACGGAGCGCATCGCGGTCGAGAAGAGCACCAGGTAGAAGCCGGTGCCGGACCAGACCAGCACGCCCGCCACGCACCAGAGGCCGAGGTCCGGATCGGCCAGCCACTGCCAGGGGCGGCTCGCGCTCAGCACGCCCAGCTTGATCAGCGCGCCGTTGAGCAGCCCGCCCTGGTCGGTGCGGAAGACCGCCTGGAAGAGCACCGACAGGATGGCCACCGAGAGCACCTGCGGGAGGAAGAAGACCAGTTGGTACAGGCCCGCGCCGCGCACCCCCCGCACCCCGCCGCGCCCGCCACCGCCACCGCCACCGCGCCCGCGCCCGCCGGTGCCGGTGCCGGTGCCGGTGCCGGTGCCGGTGCCGCCGACGCTGAGCAGGAAGGCGAAGAAGAGCGCCAGCAGGATGGTGGCCAGGGGCAGCACGGCCAGCAGCAGCAGGTTGTGCAGCAGCGCGAGCCGGAAGACGCCGTCACCGAGCAGCCGGGTGTAGTTCCGCAGTCCGATGAAGCGCATCGTCGGCGAGTCCCCGGACCAGTCGGTCAGCGAGTACCCGAAGGTCTGCAGGTACGGCCAGACCACCAGCAGCGCGTAGAGCAGCACCGGGGCGACGAGGAACCCCGCGATGAAGGGGTACGTGCGGTGACGCATGCGCCTGCTCCTGTCCGCCGCGGCCTCGGGTTCCGTCAGACCTTCCTGGCGGTGGCGGCCTTGGCCGCCGCCACCCACTGCCGCGGGGTGATCCGGCTGTTGACCAGCTCGTTGGTGGCATTCTGCAGCGCCAGGTCGAAGGCGGTCTGCAGGTCGGGATAGGTGTAGTCGAAGGTGTCGCGACCGGCGGCGGCGAGCGCCGCCGCGGCCGACCTGGTGCCCGGCTCCAGCACCACCTCGGGGCCGATGCCGTCCTTGAGCACGGTGAGCGCGTTGGCGGCCACCGCGAACCGGCCGGCCGCCTCCTTGGTCAGCATGATCCGCAGGAACTCCAGGCCGCCGGCCCGGTTCCTGGCCCTGGCCGGGACGACGAACGGCTCGCCCGCGCCGGCTCGCACCGCGTGCCGCGGCAGCCGGTCGCCGGGCAGCGCGGGCACCGGCAGGAAGGCCATGTCGAAGCCGGCCGGGGTGATCGCGGCCATCTCGTTCTCCAGCCAGGAGCCGCACGGGATGAAAGCAGCCCGGCCCTGGCACCAGGCGGTCTGCGCCTCGGTGTGGGTCATGCCGTTGGTGCCGGGCAGCAGGTAGTCCTCGCGCATGATCTCGCCGAAGGCGACCGCCCCGGCGAGCACCGCCGGATCGTCCCAAGCCGCCGGGTCCAGGGCGTCGATCCGGGCCACCAGCTCGCCGCCGCCCTGCTTGGCGATCAGGTCCAGGAGCAGGCCGCTCACGTAGGACGGGTACTTGCCCTGGTGGCAGAAGGGCGCGATGCCGGAGCGCTTGATGGTGGCGCCGAGCGAGAGGAACTCATCCCAGCTGCCGGGCGGGCTCCAGCCCCGCTCGGAGAAGAGCCGGCGGGAGTACCAGAGGCCGTGGACGGTGTAGACGTAGTTGAGCGCGTACATCCGGCCGTCGATGCTGCCCTGCTCGACGGTGCCCGGCAGCAGTGTCTCGCTCACCTTCCTGGCCGGGTCGTCGCGGCAGGGCGCGTCGAGCAGCGCGCTGAGGTCGGTGAGCTGGCTCGCGCGGCGCAGCACGTCGAGTTTCAGCTGCTGGGCGCCCGAGTCGTCGATCACGTCCGGCGGGCTGCCCGCGTTGAACCGCGGCTGCAGCTTGCCGCTGATCTCCTGGGTGGCCAGGTGGGTGACCGTGGCCCCGGGGTAGGACTGCCGGTAGATGCCCTCGATCGCCCTGGCGTAGCCGTCGCCGTAGCCGCCCTTGAAGATCACCACGTCGAGCGGGGCGCGCGCCTCGACGCCGAACGGGTTGGTGGCGGAGCCGGTGGTGGGCACGGTGGTGCTGCCGCCGCCGCTGCCGAAGCCGGCCGCGCAGGCCGCGGTGAGCGGGCCGCCGGCGGCTGCCAGCGCGGCCGCGGCGGCGGCGCGCCTGAGCAGGTCACGGCGGTGGTACTCGTCGACGGAGCCGGTGTGCGGCCTCACCCTCGCCCTCGCCCTCGCTCTCGCGCTCACCCTCGCGCTTTCGCTTGATCGCTCGATCGTAGGGAGGGTGGTGCGAGGCGGCGTGCGGGACTCGCGGAAGGGCACCCCGATGGTCGGTCCACCCGGGCGGTGCGGGAGACGGATCGCGGACGGTGCGGGAGGGCGGATCGCGTCGCCGGGTCTGCGACACGAAGCAGGCCGCGCCCCTCCACAGGAGGGGCGCGGCCCGGGTGCCACGAGGGGGCTGGGTCAGCCAATCAGGCTGCGCAGCACGTACTGCAGGATGCCGCCGTTGCGGTAGTAGTCCGCCTCACCGGGGGTGTCGATGCGCACCACCGCGTCGAACTCGACCGTCCCGGCCGCGCCGACCGCCTTGACCTTGACGGTCTTGGGGGTGCGGCCCTCGTTCAGCTCGGTGACACCGGTGAAGGAGAAGGACTCCTCGCCGGTCAGGCCCAGCGAGTCGGCACTCTGGCCCTCGGGGAACTGCAGCGGCAGCACGCCCATGCCGATCAGGTTCGAGCGGTGGATGCGCTCGTAGGACTCGGCGATGACGGCCTTGACGCCGAGCAGCGCGGTGCCCTTGGCGGCCCAGTCGCGCGACGAGCCGGAGCCGTACTCCTTGCCGGCCAGGACGACCAGCGGGGTGCCGGCGGCCTGGTAGTTCTGCGCGGCGTCGTAGATGAACGCCACCGGCGCGTCGGCCTGGGTGAAGTCGCGGGTGTAGCCGCCCTCGGTGCCCGGCGCGATCTGGTTGCGCAGGCGGATGTTGGCGAAGGTGCCGCGGATCATCACCTCGTGGTTGCCACGGCGCGAGCCGTACGAGTTGAAGTCGCGCTTGTCGACCCCGTGCTCGGTCAGGTACTGCGCGGCGGGCGTCCCGGCCTTGATGTTGCTGGCCGGGGAGATGTGGTCGGTGGTGACCGAGTCGCCCAGCTTGGCCAGCACGCGGGCGCCGGTGATGTCACTCACCGGGCTCGGGGTCTTGGCCATGCCCTCGAAGTACGGGGGCTTGCGGACGTAGGTGGACTCGGCGTCCCACTCGAAGGTGTTGCCGGTCGGGATCGGCAGCGACTGCCAGCGGTGGTCGCCGGCGAAGACGTCCGCGTAGTCCTTGGCGAACATGTCCTGGTCGATCGAGGCGGCGACCACCTCGGCCACCTCCAGCTCCGACGGCCAGATGTCGGACAGGAAGACGTCGTTGCCGTCGGCGTCCTGGCCCAGGGCGGCCTTGGTGATGTCGACGTTCATGTTGCCGGCCAGGGCGTAGGCGACCACCAGCGGCGGGGAGGCCAGGTAGTTCATCTTGACGTCCGGGTTGATCCGGCCCTCGAAGTTGCGGTTGCCGGAGAGCACCGACACCACGGCGAGGTCGGCGTCGTTGACGGCCTTGGAGACCTCCTCGGGCAGCGGGCCCGAGTTGCCGATGCAGGTGACGCAGCCGTAGCCGACC
Source organism: Kitasatospora sp. NBC_01287 (assembly GCF_026340565.1). NCBI lineage: Bacteria > Bacillati > Actinomycetota > Actinomycetes > Kitasatosporales > Streptomycetaceae > Kitasatospora > Kitasatospora sp. NBC_01287. Next base: position 6,077,134 of record NZ_JAPEPB010000001.1, on the reverse strand, counting down.
AGGTTGAAGCCCAGCTTCTCCATGTAGGGGAGCAGGCCGGCCTTCTCGTAGTAGTCCATGACGACCTTGGACCCGGGGGCCAGGGTGGTCTTGACCCAGGGCTTGACGTGCAGGCCCTTCTCCACGGCCTTCTTCGCCAGCAGGGCGGCGCCCAGCATGACGGAGGGGTTGGAGGTGTTGGTGCAGGAGGTGATCGAGGCGATCACGACCGCGCCGTTGTCGATCTCGTACGACGAGCCGTCAGGAGCGGTGACCGCGGTCGGCTTGCTCGCCTCGGCGGCGTAGGTCGGCAGCGCCTCGGCGAACTTCTGCGCGGCCTCGGCCAGCGCCACGCGGTCCTGCGGGCGCTTCGGGCCGGCGATCGAGGGGACCACGGTGCCCAGGTCCAGCTCCAGGTACTCGGAGAAGACCGGCTCGACCGACGGGTCGTGCCACAGGCCCTGCTCCTTGGCGTACGCCTCGACCAGGGCGAGCTGCTGCTCGCTGCGACCGGTCAGGCGCAGGTAGTGCAGGGTCTCGTCGTCGATCGGGAAGATCGCGCAGGTCGAGCCGAACTCCGGCGACATGTTGCCGATGGTGGCGCGGTTGGCCAGCGGGATCGCGGTGACGCCGGCGCCGTAGAACTCGACGAACTTGCCGACCACACCGTGCTTGCGCAGCATCTCGGTGATGGTGAGCACCAGGTCGGTGGCGGTGGCGCCGGCCGGCAGCTGGCCGTTGAGCTTGAAGCCGACCACTCGCGGGATCAGCATGGAGACCGGCTGGCCGAGCATGGCCGCCTCGGCCTCGATGCCGCCGACGCCCCAGCCCAGCACGCCCAGGCCGTTGACCATGGTGGTGTGCGAGTCGGTGCCGACACAGGTGTCGGGGTAGGCCTGGCCGTTGCGGACCATGATGGTGCGGGCCAGGTGCTCGATGTTCACCTGGTGCACGATGCCGGTGCCCGGCGGGACCACCTTGAACTCGTCGAAGGCGGTCTGGCCCCAGCGCAGGAACTGGTAGCGCTCCTTGTTGCGGCCGTACTCGATCTCGACGTTCTGGGTGAAGGCGTCCTTGGTGCCGAACTTGTCGGCGATCACCGAGTGGTCGATGACCAGCTCGGCCGGAGCCAGCGGGTTGATCTTGGCCGGGTCGCCGCCCAGCTCCTTCACGGCCTCGCGCATGGTGGCGAGGTCCACCACGCACGGCACGCCGGTGAAGTCCTGCATGATCACGCGGGCCGGCGTGAACTGGATCTCCTCGCTCGGCTGGGCCTTCTCGTCCCAGTTGCCGAGGGCGCGGATGTGGTCGGCGGTGATGTTCGCGCCGTCCTCGGTGCGCAGCAGGTTCTCCAGCAGCACCTTGAGGCTGTACGGCAGCCGCTCGGAACCCTCGACGGCGGAGAGCTTGAAGATCTCGTACGACTCGTCGCCCACCTGCAGCGAGCTGCGAGCGTCGAAGCTGTTCGCGGACACGACTAACTCCTTCTCGGTCCACCATTAAGGTAAGGTAAGCCTTAGCTAAGCTCACCGCGCCGATGATGAAGGCGGTACGCCTCTCGGCAAGTATCTTGATGTCGAGATAAATCCTAGCGCGGAGTTATCTCGATGTCGAGATAAACCATAGTGCATGGGCGGACGGAGAGTGACCTCAGGCACCCCTGTGGCGCGCCTGAGGCTGCACGGTGACCGGCGACCACGGGGCGTGACGCGGGCGCCCCACTCCGGCGTCCGTCAGGCACACGGGTTGGAGGGACCGCGCGGGATCGGACCAGGCTCTGCCCCGGCCTTGCCCCGGCCTTGCCCCGGCCTTGCCGCGGCCCTGCCCCGGTCCGGGCCGGCTCGGGCTGGCTCGGGCCGGAGCGCTAGCGTGAGGCCATGATCGTTGTGGATGCCTCTGCTCTGGTACTGGCGCTGGCGGAGCAGGGTGAGCGTGGGGTGGCCGCCCGGGCCGCGCTCGCGGCCGACCCTGAGTGGGCCGCGCCGGAGCACCTGCTGATCGAGGTGATGCAGTCCCTGCGCGGACGCTACCTGGCCAAGGAGAACACCGCCGAGCAGGTGGCGGCGGTGGCCGCCGCGCTGCCCGGGATCGCGTTCCGCAAGGTGGAGCTGGCTCCGCTGCTCGGCCGGGTCTGGGAGCTGAAGGACAATCTGACCCCCGACGACGCCGCCTACGTGGCGGTCGCCGAGCTGCTCGGCGCACCCCTGGTCACCGCCGACCTGCGGCTCAGCCGGGCCAGCGGACCGCGCTGCGAGATCCGCGGGATCACGGGCGAGCGGCCCGCGTCCGGCGGCTGAGCCTCGGCGCGGCCTCCCGCACAGGCCTCCCGCACAGGCCTCCCGCGCAGGCGTCAGAGGTCAGAGGTCAGAGGTCAGACGCGAGAGGTGAGAGGTCAGAGGTCAGAGGCCAGAGGTCAGGCACCCAGGGTGGCGACCAGGACGGCCTTGATCGAGTGCAGCCGGTTCTCGGCCTGGTCGAAGACGATGGAGTGCGGGGACTCGAAGAGCTCGTCCGTGCACTCCAGCTCGGCCAGGCCGGTGGCCTCGAACAGCTGCCGGCCGAGTTCGGTACCCAGGTCGTGGAAGGCCGGCAGGCAGTGCAGGAACTTGACCTGCGGGTTGCCGGTGGCCCGCACCGTGTCCATGGAGACCTGGTACGGCTTCAGCTGCTCGATCCGCTCGACCCAGACCTCCTTGGGCTCCCCCATCGAGACCCAGACGTCGGTGTAGAGGAAGTCCGCACCGGCCACTCCGGCGGCCACCTCCTCGGTGAGGGTGATTCGGGCGCCGCTCACCTCCGCGAGCCCCTCGGCAGCCCTGCGGACCTCCTCTCCCGGCCACAGCCGCTCCGGGGCGACGATCCGGATGTCCATGCCGAGCAGGGCGCCGGTGATCAGCAGCGAGTTGCCCATGTTGTTGCGGGCATCGCCGAGATAGGCGAGCGCGACCTCGCCGAGCGGCTTGGCGCAGTGCTCCCGGACGGTGAGCAGATCGGCCAGCATCTGGGTGGGGTGCCACTCGTCGGTGAGGCCGTTCCAGACCGGCACCCCGGCGTACGCGGCCAGCTCCTCGACCACCGCCTGACCGTGCCCGCGGTACTGGATGCCGTCGAACATCCGGCCGAGCACCCGGGCGGTGTCCTTGGCCGACTCCTTGTGGCCGATCTGCGAACCGGCCGGGTCCAGGTAGGTGGTGGAGGCCCCCTGGTCGGCGGCGGCCACCTCGAAGGCGCAGCGGGTCCGGGTCGAGGTCTTCTCGAAGATCAGCGCGATGTTCTTGCCGCGCAGCCGCGGCTGCTCGGTGCCCGCGTACTTGGCGGCCTTGAGCTGGGCAGCGAGGTCGACCAGGAAGTGGAACTCCTGAGCCGTGAAGTCGAGCTCCTTGAGGAAGTGCCGATTCCTGAGGTTCAAGGCCATGGCCGGGGCTCCTGGGGGACGAAGGACAGGGAGGAGAGGACGGGGAAGAGCGAGGGAGACCTGGCAATAGTATACGAGAGATCGAATTTGTATGCAGGAGGCCGAAGCCGACGGCCACCCTGGTGGTGCCAGGGTGGCCGTCGAACCGCAGCGAAGGCCCGACCTGCGCACGGGTCGGCCGGGCCGGCCGGGCTGGCCGGTGCCGGGCCAGCTGGTGCTGGACCGGCTGGTGCTGGACCGGCTGCCCTAGAGGCGCGGGTCCACTGGCTCGGACTCCAGGGCCAGCACGGCGAAGACCGGCTCGTGCACCCGCCAGAGCGGCTCGCCACCGGCCAGCCGGTCCAGCGCCTCCAGGCCCAGCGCATACTCACGCAGCGCGAGCGAGCGCTTGTGCCCGAGGGCCCGCTGGCGCAGCGCGTCGAGGTGCTCGGTGTAGTCCGGACCGTAGATCAGCCGCAGGTACTCCCGGCCGCGGACCTTCAGCCCCGGCTGCACCAGGCCACCGGGCCGCCCCTCCCCCGCGACACCGCGGACCAGCGAGGCCAGCGGCTTGACCACCATGCCCTCGCCGCCGACCGCGGTCAGCTCCTCCCACCAGGTGATTCCGGCCGCGATCGAGGCCTCGTCCTCGGTGTCGACCACCAGGCGCCCGGTCGCCCGCAGCAGCGGTTCGAGCTGCTCGGCCCCCGCCTCGGCGGACTCCTTGACCCACTGCTCGTCCGCCGCGACCAGGCGGTCGAGCCAACCGAGGTGCTCGTCGTGCGGGCGCACCGCCAGGTTGGCGCCCTCGGCGGCCAGCACTTGGAACGGCGCCAGCCGCACACCGGTCAGCCCTTCGGTGGGCCAGCAGTAGCGGCGGTATGCCGCACTGAACGCCTCGGCGTCGATCGCTCGGCGGCGGTGCCGCTCGGTCAGCTCGGCCAGCCCCTCGATCCCCCGGGCGCGGGCCTGCTCCAGCGCCGCGAGCACCTCGGGCAGCGCGGCCCCGGCCGCCGCCCCGACCGCCGCGTACTGACGGCGCAGCAGTTCCACCGCCTTGAGCGACCAGGGCAGCAGCTCGGCGTCCAGCAGCAGCCAGTCGGTGGCCAGCTCGGTGAAGAGCCCGGCGCGTTCGGCGGCCGCACGCACCCGCGCCAGCAGTGCCTCGGTCAGCTGCTGGTCGCCGAGAAAGGCGCGCCCCGTCCTGGTCCAGACCGCGCCGGGCCCGGACAGGCCGAAGCGCCGCTCCAGCGCCTGCGGGTCGCGGGCCACCAGCAGCACGGCTCGCGAACCCATGTGCTTCTCCTCGCAGACGACCTCCCGCACCCCGTCCGCGCGGTAGGCGAAGAAGGCCTCCTCGGGGTGCTCCAGGTAGCCCGCGCGCCGGGAGGTGGCGCTCGGCGCCATGGTCGGCGGCAAGTAGGCCAGCAGCCTGGGGTCGAGCGCGAAGCGACTCATCACCTCCAGCGCGGCGGCCGCGTTCTCCTCGCGCACCGAGACCCGGCCGTGCAGCGAGGTCTCCACCACGCGGCGGCCCGCGACGTCGGCCAGGTCCAGCGGACGTCCCTCCCGGGCGCCCGGGGCGTCGCTGATCAGCGGACGGACCGGCGCGTACCACTCCTGCTCGGCCGGGACGCTGACCAGCTCGCGCTCCGGGTAGCGCAGCGCGGTGAGGCTGCCGCCGAAGACGCAGCCGGTGTCCAGGCAGATGGTGTTGTTGAGGAAGCTCGCCGCCGGCACCGGGGTGTGCCCGTAGACCACCAGCGCCGAGCCCCGGTACTCCTCCGCCCACGGGTAGCGCACCGGCAGGCCGAACTCGTCGGTCTCGCCGGTGGTGTCGCCGTAGAGCGCGTGCGAGCGGACCCGGCCCGAGTTGCGGCCGTGGTACTTCTCCGGCAGGCCCGCGTGGCAGACCACCAGCCGACCGCCGTCCAGCAGGTAGTGGCTGACCAGGTCCCGCATGAAGGCCCGCACCTCGACGCGGAACTCCTCCGGCTCGGCGGCCAGTTGGTCCAGCGACTCGCGCAGGCCGTGCGCGACGGTGACCTGACGACCGCTCATCGCCCGCCCGAGCTTGTTCTCGTGGTTGCCGGGCACGCAGAGCGCGTGGCCGGCGGCCACCATGCCCATCACCAGGCGCAGCACGCCCGGGGTGTCCGGGCCCCGGTCGACCAGGTCGCCGACGAAGACCGCGGTGCGGCCCTCGGGGTGCGCCGCGTCCACCGCGCGGCCCTGCTCGTCGCGGGTGAGGCGGTAGCCGAGGCGGCCGAGCAGGGTCTCCAACTCGGCCCGGCAGCCGTGGATGTCACCGACCAGGTCGAACGGGCCGGTGCGCTCGCGCAGGTCGTTCCAGCGCTTCTCCAGGACGATCTCGGCGGCTGCCACCTCGGCCACCCCACGCAGGTGGTGGACCTTGCGGAAGCCCTCGCGCTCCAGGCCGTTCAGCGAGCGGCGGAGCTCGCGGTGCTGGCGCTGGATCACGTGCGGGCCGAAGTCGCGGTCGGGGCGGGTGAGGTTGCGCTCGGCGCAGACGCCCGGCGGCACGTCCAGCACGATCGCGATCGGCAGCACGTCGTGCGCGCGGGCGAGCGCGACCAGCTGCTTGCGCGCGGCGGGCTGCACGTTGGTCGCGTCGACCACGGTGAGCCGGCCGGCCGCCAGCCGCTTGCCGACGATGTAGTGCAGCAGCTCGAAGGCATCGGCCGAGGCGGACTGGTCGTTCTCGTCGTCCGAGACCAGGCCGCGGCAGTAGTCGGAGGAGATCACCTGGGTGGTCGCGAAGTGCTGACGGGCGAAGCTGGACTTGCCCGAGCCGCTGGTGCCGACCAGGACCACGAGGGAGAGATCGGTGACGGGCAGGCGCCGGGGTTCGGGCACGGAATCGGCGGTGTGCTGCGTCCGGTCGGTCATCGGGGTGCGCTCCTCTCAGGGGCGGTGGCGGTGGCGGTAGCGGGCTCGGGGGCGGTAGCGGGCTCGGGCTCGGAGGCGGTAGCGGAGTCGGTAGCGGGCTCGGGGGCCCCGGCGGAGGCCGTGGCGGGCTCGATGCCGTGGCGGAACATGGCGAGCTGGGTCGGCGGGCCGACCTGCGGGTCCTCCGGGCCGACCGGATGGAAGGCCACGGTGTACCCGTAGTTGGCCGCCACCTGCTCGGCCCAGGCGCGGAACTCGGCGCGATCCCACTCGAAGCGGTGGTCGGCGTGGCGGTGGTGGCCCGCCGGGAGGCTCTCCCAGCGGACGTTGTACTCGGCGTTGGGCGTGGTGACGATCACCGTGGCCGGGCGCGCGGCGCCGAACACCGCGTACTCCAGCGCCGGGAGCCTGGGCAGGTCCAGATGCTCGATCACCTCGCAGAGCACCGCCGCGTCGTACCCCTTGAGCCGGGCGTCGGTGTAGGTCAGCGCGCCCTGCACCAGGCGCACCCGTGCCGCCTGACGCTCCGGCAGCCGCTCCAGTCGCAGCTTGCGAGCGGCAGCGGCCAGCGCGCTCGTGGAGACGTCGACCCCGAGGACCTCGGTGATCCGCTTCTCCTTGAGCAGCTCGCCGACCAGCTCTCCCTGACCGCAGCCGAGATCGAGCACCCGGGCGGCGCCCACCTCGGCCAGCAGCGCGACGATGGCCGCCCGGCGCCGGCGGGCCAGTGGGACGAGCTTGCCCGCCCCATCGGCCTCGGCAGCGGCCGGCGCCTCGGCAGCGCCCGCACCGGTATCGCCTGTACCGGCATCGGCGCTCACCCTGGCGGGGACGACGGCAACGGGCTCCGCCATGGTGCCGACCAGGCTGCTGGTCACCGTGGGCTCACCGCTCTCCGGGTCCAGGGCGACCGCGTTGTCCAGCTCCTCGGCCTCGCTGTCGTCGGCCTCGGCGAGCCGGGCCAGCTCCAGGCGGCGCAGCGCCTCGTTCGCCAGCGACCAGCGGCGGTGGAGGTAGCGGCGGGTGATCAGGGCGTGGTCCGGATGGTCCGCGAGCCAGCCCTCCCCCGCTGCGAGCAGCTTGTCCACCTCGTCCGGGGCGACCCAGTAGTGCTTGGCGCCGTCCAGCACCGGCAGCAACACGTAGAGCTGCTGGAGCGCGTCCGCCAGCAGCAGGGTCCCGGTCAGCTCCAGCCGCTTGTAGCGCGAGTCGCCCCAGGCGGGAAAGGTCTCGTCCAACGGGATCGCCGAAGCCGTGACCTGCCAGCCGAGCGGTTCGAAGAGCCGCTCGACCAGTGACCGCTCGCCGGGCGTGCGCTCTTCGCCACCGCCCGCCGCCACGGCGGGCAGCACCACGGTCAGTTCGCGCGGCTGCTCGGCGAGCCCGGGGCGCTGCTCGCAGGCCCCCTTCATCGCCGTGCGGAACACCGAGCGCAGCGCGACCGCCAGCAGCGAGGACGCCGCGTACGGGCGGTCGTTGACGTACTGGGAGAGGGCAGCCGCGCCGGCCGCAGCCGAGGAGGCACCCTTGGCGTGGCCCCGGCTGCGCCGGACCAGCGCGACCGGGTCGACATCCAGCAGGAGTGCGGCCGTACACCGCTGCTCGCCCGCCTCGGGGTAGAAGACGTGCGCCTCGCCGTGGGACGTGCTGAAGCGCTGTGCCTTCCCGGGATGCTTGTGCAGCAGGTAACCCAGGTCGGTGGCCGGGTGCGCGGCGGTGCCTGTGGTGGAGATCGAAATGAACACCTGGTGCAGTATTCCGGTCACCGGAGGGCCGGGGCACGTGGTTTTGCCGCGACCGGAAGTGACCGCGCAGGCTCGGCGGACCGCCACAGCTGTCCGCTGCCCGGGCGGTTTCGGCAGGCTCGGCCGGAATTGGCTACCGTGCACGATGTGACTGCTGAAACGACTTCCGCTCCCTCCCGTGGTGCCGTCGCCGCCGGCCTGGCGACCATCGCCGCCGACGGCACCGTTCTCGACACCTGGTTCCCCGCCCCCGAGCTGACCGACCAGCCCGGCCCCTCCGGCACCGTCCGCCTGACCGCCGAGCAGGCCGAGGCCGAGCTCGGTGCCGGCGCCGGTGCCGCACTGCGCGGCGATGCCCGGCGCGGGGTCGAGGTCGTGGCCGTGCGCACCACGATCGGCTCGCTCGACGAGAAGCCGCTGGACGCGCACGACATCTACCTGCGCCTGCACCTGCTGAGCCACCGGCTGGTCCAGCCGCACGGCCAGAACCTGGACGGCATGTTCGGCCTGCTGGCGAACGTGGCCTGGACGAGCATCGGCCCCGTCCCGGTGGAGCTGGTCGAGCGGGCCCGCCTCGCGGTGCGCGCCGAGGGCGGCCAGCTGGCCGTCTACGGGATCGACAAGTTCCCACGGATGACCGACTACGTCGCGCCGAGCGGTGTGCGGATCGCGCACGCCGACCGGGTCCGCCTCGGCGCCCACCTGGCCGCCGGCACCACGGTGATGCACGAGGGCTTCGTGAACTTCAACGCGGGCACGCTGGGCACCTCGATGGTGGAGGGCCGGATCAGCGCCGGTGTGGTGGTCGGCGACCACAGCGACATCGGCGGTGGCTCCTCGATCATGGGAACCCTGTCGGGCGGCGGCAAGCAGATCGTCTCGGTGGGCGAGCGCTGTCTGCTGGGCGCCAACGCGGGCATCGGCATCTCGCTGGGCAGCGACTGCGTGGTCGAGGCGGGCCTGTACGTGACCGCCGGAACCCGGGTCACCCTGCCGGACGGCACCGTCGGCAAGGCGGTGGAGCTGTCCGGTCAGGACAACCTGCTGTTCCGTCGGAACTCGCAGTCCGGCGCGGTCGAGGTGATCGCCCGCTCCGGTTCTTGGGGCGGTCTGAACACCGAGCTGCACGCGCACAACTGACCTCCGATCCGAACTGGGGTGCTCCAACGCCCCGCCCTACTCCACCGGTGGGCCCGGGTTGTGCCGCACGGCACGGCCTGGGCCCACCGGCGTGTCAGGCCCGGCCCCACAGGCTGCCGAGCACCGAGCACCGAGCACCGAGCACCGGCAAGGGGCGCGGGGACGGGGAAGGAGGAGGCTGAGGCTGAGGGCTACGGACGGGACATAGTGCAACTGCAGGGGGCTGGGCAAGCCCGGGTCACCCGAGGGGCTGAGGCATCGGACCAGGTGGACCGCATCGGGTGGTCCGAGGTGACCCGCCGCTACCGGGGGTCGTTGGAGCGACGGGGTCACACGCCCCCACCACCGCATCACGCCGCACCCCCGAACTGGAGGGTCCCCCTCATGTCCGAGCCCAGATACGAGGCGCCCGTCGCACCGCAGCAGGACGCGACCAAGAGCCTGCTGGACCAGATGCAGGAGCTGCTCGCCTCGCTCAACGCCGACCTGGCCGACCTGGGTGCCGATCTCGGACCGGCCCGGGTCTCGGAACCGGGCGGTCTCGCCGAGGAGTTCCGCGCCGACCTGGAGGCCTCCGGTGCTCGGGCGACAGAGCGCTCCGGCGCCGCCGAGGCCGGCGGCCCCGCCGCCCGGTAGGCCCCGGCAGGTGGCGGGGTGAGGGTGATCACCAGTCGCACCTGATCGTCGACCGGCTCCTCCTCCACAGGCCCCTCCTCTACCGGCCCCTCCTCCGGCTGCGCCGACACCGCCTCGGCGGGCTCCGCCCCCGCGGCCGGCCCGGACTCGGCCCCCGGCTCCGTCACCGCCGGATCCGAGCACGTCGGGGCGCCCTCGGCCGGGTCGGCGTTCGCCGGGCCCGGGACGCGGCTCGGCGGTCCGCCGGGCCGCCCGCCCTCCGACCAGCGCACCGAGGCCGGCGCCGAGTGCGGCGCCGCACGCCCCGGCGGACCTGCGGGCGGGACCTGCGCCGGATCGGCGCCCGGCTCGGCCAGCGGCCCCCCGACGACGCCGCGGCGCAGCAACCGGAGCAGTTCGATGACCAACGAGCGGCATTCGGCGCTGGCGTCGAGCCCGTCGATGGCCAGCCAGTAGGCGCCCTGCGCCACCGAATCGGTCGACCCGGCAACAGCGACCAGCGCCTCGGCGACCTCGGCGAGGAGCAGCCGCAACTGCGAGAGCACCGGCCCGAGCTCACCGATCCGGCTGAGCCGCTCGGCCCGGCCGGCCGCGGCCCAGTCGCCGCCCTCCGGCGGATCGGCCACCGCCTCCAGCAGCCCGGCGGCGTGACCGCCGACCCGGGCCAGCGCCTGGGCGACGGAGGCCACCTCTGCGGCCGGGTGGCCGGTCAGGCGTTCGGCCAGCGCCGCCGTGAGCGAGGCGGTCTGCCAGGCCTCGGAGAGCACGTCCGGGACCGTCCTGGCCTCGGCGAGCGCGTGGCGGGTGGTCTTGATCAAACGCAGTGCGTCCATGGCGGCGTCCTGTCCCTCGCTGCTGACGGGGCCTCGGGCCGCTCGGGTCGAACGGCCCGTCAGGAGAGAGGGTGCGACGGATCCCGGATCCATGGGGCGAGCAGGTTCGAATCTGTGGACAACTCCGGACCTGTGGAGCGCGGTACTCCCCCGAACGGCTCAGCCGGCGGGCGCCGCTGGGAAACGCAACTCGTTCCGGTCGATCTTCTCGGCCAGTGCCACCAGCGGATCGACCCCGAGCACGGCGCAGAACTGCACCAGGTACGCGAGCACGTCCGCCACCTCGTCCCGCACCCGGTGCGCGCTCTTCGGGTCGTCCATCACCGCGGCGGCCTGCTCGGGGGTGAGCCACTGGAAGATCTCCAGCAGCTCACCGGCCTCGACGCTGAGCGCCGCCGCCAGGTTCTTCGGAGTGTGGAACGGCTGCCACTGCCGGGCAGCTGCGAAGTCCCGCAGCCGCAGGGCGAGTTCGGTGATCGTGGACGACATTTCGGGGCGGCCCGGCCGGTCGGGCCAGCCGGGCTGTCCTGCGGGGTGCGGTGCCGCGGGGTGCGATGTCGTGTGCGGTGCTGCGGGGTGCGGTGCTGCGGGGTGCGGTGCTGCGTGCGGTGCTGCGTTCTCGGTCACTGCCCCAGGTCTACCGCATCGCCTGCACCGCCCGCACCGCCCGGGCAACCGCCCGCCGGGCTGCCCGCAGCCCTGGCCGCCGCACCGACCGCCCCCGCACCCTCGGACCCGGCGGCGGACTCACCGGCGGACTCACCGGCGGACTCACCCTCGGCCCCGGCCGCGGACTGGGCGGGCACCCGCCCGACGGGCCGCAGCACGCTGTGCCCGCTCATCGGATCCCGCCGGCACTCCACCAGCTCGACCCCCTCGACCAGCTGAGCGGCCGCAGGATCCTGCATCGCGGCCAGCAGCCGCAGGTGCTCCTTGTCGCACATCTCCCGGGCCAGCCGGAGCAGCGAGGCGGTCTGCTCGGCACCCAGGCCCGCACCGAGGTCCTCGGCCAGCACGGTCAGCTGGCGGCGGGCCCAGGGCACCTCGGCGGCGGGGTCCACGTCCAGCACTCCGGCTCCGGTCAGCAGCACGGCGGCGAAGGCGAGCAACCGCAGCATCCCGTCCGAGGCCTGGTCGGCGCCGGTGCGTCCGAGCACCCCCTCGTCGAAGACCGCGAGCAGCCGCTCCTGCGCCTGGGTGCCGCGCCGGGCCACCTCCAGGCCGAGCAGCGGGTGCGGCGCGGCGGACTGCACGGCCTTCAGCAGCCGGCCGTAGCGGCGCACGCACTCGCCCTGCAGCCGGGCCAGCACCGCGGACAGGTTGGCGGCGGTGGGCAGCAGCCGGGCCTGCGGGTCGGGCCGGACCCAGCCGCGCATCAGCGCCGGGACGGGGTGCACCGGGAAGACCTCGCGCAGCGCGGTGAGCAGTTGCTCGGCGGCGGCCAGTACCTTGCGCTCGCCCGGGGAGGAGCCGGCCACCCGCAGCGGGATCTGCGTGGTGATCAGGCTGCCGCTGGGGAACGGCGCCCGGATGTCGCCCTGCCGGGTGTCGTTGTGCCAGCTGACGTTGACCCGGCCGCCGGCGACGTCCTGCTCGCCGGTCTCCACCAGCGTCCGGCCGTCGCAGGCGAGCCACTCGCGGGCCACCCGGACCCGCCCATCGGTGCGGATCACCAGTTCGAGCCGGATCGGCCCGTCGCAGGAGCGGACCGTGCAGCCCAGGATGATCGCGTTGCGCCCGTGCGGCACGCAACCGAGCAGCCCGCCGCGCACCGGCGCGGCGAGCGGGCCCGTGGCACCGCCCAGGCCGTCCAGCGAGGGCCCGATCTCCTCGCCCTGGGCGAGCCGGGAGAGCACGGCCAGCGCGTCCAGCGCGTTCGACTTGCCGACGCCGGAGGGGCCGTGCAGCACGGTGAGCGGGGAGAGCGGGAGGCTGGCGCGACGGTAGGACTTGAAGGAGGTGAGCCGCAGCTCCTCGACGGTCGGCCGCAGGGCGGGGCGCGGCTCCGCGCCGGCCTGGGCCGAGCGCGTGGCGGTAGGGCGCCGGACGGCCGCGCCGGGCATGGAGCCGGTGGTCACCGGACTGGATACGGGGCTGGTCACCGCGCCGACCCTAGTGACGGCCGCTCGGCCCGGGGACGGCAGAAACGTGCCTGCGCCCGGCGATTCATCCCAACGGGGAACCAGCGGGCCACCGGAAGTCGGCCGCATCCCAAATCCTGACGCCCGCCAGGCATGGTCCGCCTGCCGCCAGGCATGGTCCGCCGGCCGCTGCCCTCAGCCGCCGTCCGCCAGCCGCCGGTACACCGCGACCCGCACCGAGCCGGTGACCGCCACCGGCTCGGACAGCGAGCCGAGCGCGGCGGCGATCCGCGCCGGGTCGGTGTGCCAGGCGCTCGGTCCCATCCCCACCACCGCCGCCGCGTCCCGGTGCGAGAGCCGCAGCTCGAACTCCACCTCGCGCGCCGCGACGGGGGTGAGCCAGGGGCTGAGCTTCTCGTCGATCCGCCGGTCCTTCTCCTCGTCGACCGAGAGCAGGCCGAGCACACCGACCAGCTCGCGCAGGTGGCGGGCGGTGGGCGAGACCAGCAGCAGGCTGCCGCCGGGACGCAGCACCCGGTGGATCTCGGCGCCGCCGCGCGGTGCGAAGACGTTGAGCAGCAGATCGGCGCAGCCGTCGGCCAGCGGCAGCGGCCGCCAGGCGTCGCAGACCACCGCACCGGCCCTGGGGTGCGCCTTGGCGGCGCGGCGCAGCGCGAACTTGGAGATGTCCAGGGCCGCGCCCACCGCACCGGGCAGCGCGTCCAGGACGTGCGCGAGGTAGTGGCCGGTACCGGCGCCGAGGTCCACGACCAGCCCGTCCGCGGTGCCCGCCGGCCACACCGAACCGGCTGCCTCGGCCAGCGCCGCGGCGATCGGCCGGTAGTGCCCGGCGGTGAGGAAGTCGGCCCTGGCCGCCACCATCTCGGGCGTGTCACCGGTACCGGTGTGCGCGTCGCCGGGCAGCAGGCTGACGTAGCCCTGCTTGGCCAGGTCGAAGGTGTGGCCCTCGGGGCAGCGCAGGGCGCGCCCGGTCGCGTCGAGCGCGAGGCCGAGCGCGCAGTGGGGGCAGGTCAGGTACCGCTCGATGTCCCGGAGCACCGACCCACCCTAAACCGCGTCCCGCGCCGCGCCCGGCCGGTCTGCCGGCCGACTGGTCCGCTGGTCCGTCCTAGTCCGAGTCGTCCTCCCCGTCCTCGCCCGCGACCCCTTCGCCCTCGGCCTCGTCCACCACCCAGCCGTTGAGCCGCTCGGCCACACCGTCCACCCCGAGCCGGCCCTCGCGGATCGCGCGGGCCACGCTGCGGACCTCGCGGGCGGTGGTGGCGACGTGGCAGCCGCTGGCCACCAGATAGGCGTAGGCGGCGGCGGTGGCGAAGAGCTCGTTGGTGCGCTCCAGGGCCGGCACCCGGATCAGCTGGTGCATCAGGGCGGCGGCCCGGTCCTGCGGCTCGGGGTAGACGGCGATGTCGAAGATCTGGGCTTGGTGGCGCGTGACGGCCGCGAGCAGCGAGCCGTAGTCGGTCACCTGCGGGTCACCGGGGGTGTACTGCTCGGCGATCATGAGCAGCCAGGAGAGGTCGACCTCAAGCTTCAACGGCGTACGCCCTGGCGCTCGGCGGTGGACTCGGACTCACCGAACTCGGCGAGGAACTCGCTCTCGTACTCCTTCATGAACTGCGCCGCCGCGTCGACGAAGCGCAGCCCGGCCTCGCCCATGTCCTGCTGGACGAGCCGCTCGATGTACTGGTTCATGCTGATCCCCTGCTGCTCCGCCCGCTCGCGGGCCATCTCGGCGGTGGTGGCGTCCACCCGCACGTTGAGCTGCTTCTTACCCATGCAATCGAAGCTAGCGCTCACCTGCTAGCACCACAAGGGCGCGTGCGGCCGCGATCCGCGCGCCCCCGCGCGCCGTCCGACACCGCGCGCCGCCCGGGTCACGCACCGCCCGGGTCACGCGCCGCCCGGGTCGCGGGCCGCCCCTGCGGCTCCGAGGCTGGAGGCATGACCTTTCCTTCCACTGAATCCCTGCCAGGCCCGTTCCGGCAGCTGGCCCGCTCCGCCTGGCAGGCCCTGCTGCTCGCGGGGCTGGCGGCCGCGCTGCTCGGGGTGCTGGTCCTCGTCTGGCCGCATGCCACGCTGACCGTCATCGGGGTGCTCTTCGGGCTGTTCCTACTGCTCAGCGGGCTGGTCCAGCTGGTCGCGGCGTTCGGTACGCATGTCAGCACCGCGCTGCGGGTGATGGCGTTCATCAGCGGGGCGCTGTCGATCCTGCTCGGGCTCTTCTGCTTCCGCGGCACGCTGGAGTCGCTGGTGCTGCTGGGCCTGTGGATCGGCATCGGCTGGCTCTTCCGCGGCATCACCCAGGTGGTCGCCGCCGCCTCCGATCCCGGCACCCCGGCGCGCGGCTGGCTGATCTTCCTCGGACTGGTCAACGCGGCGGCCGGGATCGTGCTGATCAGCTGGCCGATCAAGTCGGTCACGGTGCTCACCGTGGTCGCCGGCTGCTGGCTGCTGGTGGTCGGCCTGGTCGAGGTGGCGGCGGCGCTGCGGCTGCGGCACGCGGCGAAGCAGCTGGACGGGCCGGACCGCCACGGCCGCCTCGACCCCCGGCAGGCCTGACCGCTGCGGCCGACCGCTGAGGCCTGGCCGCTGAGGCCTGACCCCCGGCGGCCTCCGGCAGTCGGCCCCGCTCAGGCCCCCGGCCGGCCACCGCCAGGTGGCGGTGGCCGGCCGTCTGCCGGGCTCCCGGCTCCCGGCCTCCTCGCCCGCCGGGCCGGGCTCAGCGGCGGTGCTGTCGCCTCCGCACCGCTCGGCACCCACCCCGCGGTGGCCGACCTGGTGCCGGCGCGCCACGGCCGGGCGGCGGCCGGCTACTCCTCGCCGATCGGCTCCAGGATCGCCACGCACTCGAAGTGGTGGGTCATCGGGAACAGGTCGAAGGCCCGCAGCGAGACCGGGCGGTAGCCGCCCTCACGGAAGAAGGCCAGGTCCCGGGCGAGGGCGGCCGGGTCACAGGCCACGTACGCGATCCGGCGGGCTGCCAGCCCCGCCAGGTGGCGGACGGTCTCCCGGCCGGCCCCCGCGCGCGGCGGGTCGAGCACGATGAGGTCGGTGGCGGTGATCCCGGTGCGCGGCAGCAGGGTCTCCACCTTGTCGCACTCGATCCGCACGTTCTCCAGCTCGGCCAGGTTGTGCCGGGCGTCGAGCACCGACTGCTTGGCCGACTCGATGCCCAGCACCGCGCCGTCCTCGCCGACCCGGTCGGCCAGCGCGCCGGCGAACAGGCCGACCCCGCAGTACAGGTCCAGCGCGTTCTCGCCCCACTGCGGGTCGAGCCCGTCGAGCACCGCGCGCACCAGGGTGTCCGGGGCCTCGGGGTGGATCTGCCAGAAGCCGCCGTTGCTGACCCGCCAGGTCCGCCCGGCCGCCCGCTCGCGCACGAAGGTGCGCCCGTGCACCCGGTGGAAGAGCTCCTGCTCGTCGATCCGGGAGAGCGAGACCGGCTTGGCCAGTTCGACCAGCGGCAGCTGCTCGCCCGGCATCGGACGCATGATCAGCTGACGGTCCGAGGAACCGCTCGCGGCGATCGCCTCGACCGAGGCGAGGCCGGTCCAGTCCTCGGCCTCGATGTTCAGCTCGGTCACGCCCTCGGCGGCGATCAGGCAGCGGTCGATCAGCTGGACCTCGTGCGAGCGGTGCTTGCGCAGCCCGACCTGGCCGCTCTCCTGGTCCACCGTGTACTGGACGCGGGTGCGCCAGGCGGGCACCTCACCGGCGGGCAGCTTGCCGCCGACCGGTTCGACGCTGCCGTCCCAGCCCGCCTCGGCCGGGGTGAGGCCGGCCAGCTGGGCCAGCTGATCGGTCAGCACCTGCACCTTGAGCTTGCGCTGGCCGCCGGGGCTGACGTGCTGCCAGTCGCAGCCGCCGCAGCGACCCGGGCCGGAGAACGGGCAGGGCGCCTCGATCCGGTCCTTGGCCGGGGTCAGGATCTCCACGGCGTCGGCCCGCAGGAAGCGCGACTTGGTGGTGCCCTCGGTGACCTGGACGACCACCCGCTCGCCGGGCAGCGCGTGCCGCACGAAGATCACCCGGCCCTCGTGCCGGGCCACGCAGTGGCCGCCGCCGTGCGCCACCTGGCCGACCTCGACCTCGTAGCGCTCGCCGACCAGCGGATCGCCGCCCGGGCCCTTGGGCGCCTGCGGCGCCGCGGGGCGGGGCGCGCGGGCCGGGCGCGCGGGCCTGCCCTTCGCGCCGGGCTGCTTGGCCTGACCGGGCTGGGGGGCCTTGGTGCCCTTGTCCGCCTTCTCGGCCCGCTCGGCCTTGGCGGCACCGGCGCCCTTGCCCGCGCCACCAGCCTTGCCCGCGCCACCAGCCTTGCTCACGCCACCGGCCTTGGCGGCCTGGTCGGCCCTGGCCGACTTCGCGGCACCCGGACGCACACCGCCGACCGGTGCCGGCCCCGACTGCTCGACCCGCTGCTCGGCCGGGGCCAGCGGCGCCGTCTGCGCCGTGTAGCCGTCCCGGTCGGTGGCGGCCGGGCGGACCTGCTTGGCCCCCCAGCGCGGCCTGGCCACCTGGCCGGGCTTGCCCGACTGCCCGGCCTTCCCGGACTTGCCTGCCTTCCCGGACTGCGACCCCGAGCGGGGCGATCCTGACTTGCCCGAGGAGCGGGGAGGGGTGTTGCGACTCACGAAGTGGTGTCCTTGCTGGGCTCGGCGGGATTCGGCGGGATTCGGCACGGGGTCGAGGACCTCGACCGGACAGGGTTCTCGACGGAACCCGACGGTACCGTGCGCCACCCCAATTCGCCGCGCCGCAGGCTGATACCGGGGCGCGCGGACCGGTCTCCCGGCGCCCCCGCGGCCCGTGGCGGGTCCCTGGGCCACAGTGCCGTCGACCCGGCGCCGCCCCGCCGTCGACCCGGCGCCCATCGCGTCCCGGTCTGATGAACCGGATAGCGTGTCGGATGATGAAGATACGGGCAACACTCGGTTGCCAGGCCGGCGCCCGACTCGCGGGCACGGCAGCCACACGCCCGGGCCACTGGGCACGGAAGGATGATGAGCGGTGTTTGCGCAGGTCAAGACCCCAACGGACCGGGTGAGGTAAGAACACCGTGCACATCGTCATCATGGGCTGCGGACGTGTCGGCTCCGCGCTGGCCAGAGCCCTGGAGAAGCACGGCCACTCGGTGGCCGTGGTCGACCAGGACCCCACCGCCTTCCGCCGGCTCGGCGCCGGCTTCAACGGCCGTCGGGTGACCGGGGTCGGTTTCGACCAGGACACCCTGCGCGAGGCCGGCATCGAGGAGGCGGGCGCCTTCGCGGCCGTCAGCAGCGGCGACAACTCGAACATCATCGCGGCCCGGGTGGCCCGGGAGAACTTCGGCGTCGAGCACGTCGCGGCCCGGATCTACGACCCCCGCCGCGCCGAGGTCTACCAGCGCCTGGGCATCCCGACCGTCGCCACCGTCCGCTGGACCGCCGACCAGATGCTGCGCCGGCTGCTGCCCAGCGGCGCCGAGCCGCTCTGGCAGGACCCGAGCGGCACCGTCCAGCTCGCCGAGGTGGCCTTCGCCCCGTCCTGGGTCGGCCACCGGGTCAGCGAACTGGAGGAGGCGGTCGGCGCTCGGGTGGCGTTCATCACCCGGCTCGGCGAAGGCGTGCTGCCCACCCCGCACATGGTGGTGCAGGAAGGCGATCTGGTGCAGGTGATGCTGCGCCGGGCGGATCAGGCGGCGGTCGAGGCCGCGTTCGCCAAGGGCCCGGAGGAGGGTCACTGATGCGGGTAGCGATTGCGGGAGCGGGTGCGGTCGGGCGGTCCATCGCCGCCGAGCTCCTGGAGAACGGCCACGAGGTGCTGCTCGTGGACAAGAACCCGAACTCCATCTCGGTGGAGCGGGTCCCGATGGCCGAGTGGCTGCTGGCCGACGCCTGCGAGATCACCTCGCTGGACGAGGCGGCGCTGCAGCGCTGCCACGTGGTGATCGCGGCGACCGGTGACGACAAGGTCAACCTGGTGGTCTCGCTGCTCGCGAAGACCGAGTACGGCGTGCCACGGGTGGTCGCCCGGGTGAACAACCCGAAGAACGAGTGGCTCTTCAACGAGTCCTGGGGCGTGGACGTCGCCGTCTCCACCCCGCGCCTGATGTCGGCGCTGGTCGAGGAGGCGGTGAGCGTCGGCGACCTGGTCCGGCTGATGCGCTTCAGCCAGGGCAACGCCAACCTGGTCGAGCTGACCCTGGCCGAGGACACCGCACTGGTCGGCACCCGGGTCGGCGATGTCAGCTGGCCCACCGACACGGCGCTGGTGACGATCATCCGCGAGGGCCGGGTACTGGTGCCGAGCCGGGACGACACCCTGGAGGGCGGCGACGAGCTGCTCTTCGTCGCCGCGCAGGAGCGCGAGGAGGAGCTGGAGCAGCTGCTCTCGTAGCCGCACCGCGCCCACCGGCCGGCCGGCCACCAGCGGCTCTGACACTACGGAGGGCCCGGCTCCCGATCGAGATCGGGAGCCGGGCCCTCCGCGTCGTACCGGCCCGGGCGGCTACGCCTCCTCGGGCTACTCCTCCTCGGGCTGCTCCGCCTTGATCGGCGCCGGCGCGGTGAGCAGGATCCGCCAGGTCACGTACATCGCCAGCAGCATCGGCGGGATGCCGAGCGCGACCTTCAGCCAGCCCAGCAGGTTGACGTTGCCGGTGAAGTAGAGCGGGAAGAGGATCAGCGGCTTGATGCCCATGATCACCACCCAGGCCCAGGTGGCCTTGGTGTAGGCGGCCAGCCGGCCCGGGTTCTGGGTGCGCCAGGTGAACATCTCACCGGTGACCGGACCGAGGGTGAGGCCGATCAGCGGCCAGCGCACCAGCGCGGAGACGGCCAGGCCCAGGCAGTAGCCGACGTTCCAGAGCAGCCCCGGCAGGTAGAAGTCCTGCGCCTTGCCGGTGTGCATCGAGATCCAGGCGCCGATCGCCACCCCGAAGACCCCGCTGAACGCGTGCTGGATGGTCTCCCGGCGCAGCAGCCGCACCACCACGAAGAGCGCGCTCAGCGCGAGGGCGCCCCAGGCGGCCGTCGACACCTGGTGGGTCAGGTTGAAGGTGACGATGAAGACCAGGCCCGGCAGGGTCATGTCGATCATGCCCCGGACGCCGCCGAAGGCCTGGATGATCGAGTCGGCCGCCTCCTTGGCCGCGGCCTCCTGTGCGGCCGCCGCACGGGCCTGCGCCTGCTCGGGTGTCTCCTGCGGCAGCTCCGCGGGCACGGCTGCCGGATCGGACTGCCGGCTCTCAGTGATCAGTACGTGCGGGGCGGCGTGGTCGCCGCCGGGCGGATTGGTCACTGGTGATCGCTCCCCTGTCCCACTGGACGCAGCTCGTAGCGAGGGTTGAAGAGCACGCGCCGTCCGCGTGCGTGGCTGATCCGGCCGCTGGCGGTCAGCCGGCGGCCGGGCTCTATGCCCGCGATCGAGCGGCGGCCGAGCCAGACCACGTCCAGCGCGTCCGAGCCGTCGAAGAGCTCGGCCTCCAGCGCCGGCACACCGGCCCGGGGGCGGAGCGTCACGGTCCGCAGGGTGCCCGAGACGGTGACCACGTCGCGGTCACCCGCCTCCGCGATCGGCGTGCAACCCGAGACCACGGCGTCCTGGCGCAGCTCCTCGGCCTGGAGCTCCTCCGGACTGGAGGTGAGCCGGCTGAACATCCGGCGCAGGCGGCCCTGCGGCTGGTCGCTGCTGTTACCACTCATGCGGAAAGGCTACCGGCTACAACCCCACCGGCGGGGTGCCGAGCACCGCCGCCTTACGGTTCGAAGCGGTAGCCCATGCCCGCCTCGGTGATGAAGTGGCGCGGGTGCGAGGGGTCCGCCTCCAGCTTGCGGCGCAGCTGGGCCAGGTAGACCCGCAGGTAGTTGGTCTCGGTGCGGTAGGCCGGGCCCCACACCTCCTGCAGCAGCTGGGTCTGGCTGACCAGGCGGCCCGCGTTGCGCACCAGCACCTCCAGCAGGTGCCACTCGGTGGGCGTGAGGCGGACGTCGGTGCCGCCCCGGTTGACCTTCTTCGCCGCCAGGTCGACGGTGAAGGCCTCAGTGGTCACCAGCGAGTCGTCCTCGCCGGCCACCGGCTCCGCCCGGCGGATCGCGGCGCGCATCCGGGCCAGCAGCTCGTCCATGCCGAAAGGCTTGGTCACGTAGTCGTCGGCGCCGGCGTCCAGCGCCTCGACCTTCTCGTCCGAGGCGTGCCGGGCCGAGAGCACGATGATCGGGACCCGGGTCCAGCCGCGCAGGCCCTTGATCACCTCGACCCCGTCCATGTCCGGCAGGCCGAGGTCGAGCACCACCACGTCCGGGTGGCGGGCGGCGGCCAGTTCCAGCGCGCCGGCGCCGTCGTGGGCGGCGTCGACCTCGTACTTGCGGGCCTTGAGGTTGATCACCAGGGCGCGGACGATCTGCGGTTCGTCGTCCACGACGAGGACCCGGGTCATGCGAGCTCCGCCTTTCGGGGGGCCTGGGAAGCGGTGGTCAGGGGGGATTCGGCGGTGGGCGGCGGCTCGCCGGCCAGGTCCGCGTCCGGGTCCGGTTCGGGCGGACGGTCGACGGCGGGCAGCGAGACCACCATCGTCAGGCCGCCACCCGGGGTGTCCTCGGCCGTGAGGGTGCCACCCATGGCCTCGACGAAGCCGCGCGCCACCGCGAGCCCCAGCCCGACGCCGGCACCGCGCGGGGCGTCGCCGTAGCGCTGGAACGGGGCGAAGATCCTCTCCTTGACCTCCTCCGGCACGCCGGGCCCGCGGTCCACCACCCGCAGCTCGACCCGCCCGCGTCCCGCCGCCGGTTCCAGCGCGTCCGCCTTGACCAGCACCTTGAGCTCCGGCGGGCTGTACTTGACGGCGTTCTCGATCAGGTTGGCCAGCGCCCGCTCCAGCAGCCCGGCGTCGGCCGGGACCATCGGCAGGTACTCCGGGATGTCCAGCCGCACCGACTCCAGCGGGACCCCGCCGAGCGCGATGGGGACCACCTCGTCCAGGTCGACCTCCTGGATCAGCGGGGTCACCGTCCCGGTCTGCAGGCGGCTCATGTCCAGCAGGTTGTTGATCAGGTGGTCCAGCCGGTCCGCGCCCGCCTCGATGCCCGCGAGCAGCTCCTGCTCGTCGGCCTCGTCCCACTCCACGTCCTCCGCGCGCAGCGAGGAGACGTTCGCCTTGATCCCGGCCAGCGGGGTGCGCAGGTCGTGCGAGACCGCGGCCAGCAGTGCGGTGCGGATCCGGTTGCCCTCGGCCTGGCGGCGCGCCGCGGCGGCCTCCTTGGCCAGCCGGCGCCGCTCCAGCAGCACCGAGGCCTGGGCGGCGAAGGCACCCAGCAGCCGGCGGTCGGCGGCCGGCAACACCCGGCCGGAGAGCACCAGCGCCAGGTGCTCGCCCACCGGGACGTCCACGTCGCCGTCGTCCGGGCGGGTGGGCGGGGCGGTGCCGGCGAACGCGGTGCAGGTCCACGGCGCGCGCTCGTCGGCGCGCTCCAGCAGGGCCACCGCGTTCTGCCCGAAGGTCTCCCTGACCTGTTCGAGCAGCGCGGTCAGCCCCTCGCCCGTGGGCGCGCGCAGCACGGTGCCGGCCAGCGCGCTCAGCGTCTGCGCCTCGGTCTGGCTGCGGGCCGCCTCATGGGTGCGCCGGGCGGCAACGTCCACCACCGTGGCCACCGCGATGCCCACCGCGGCGAAGATCCCCACCGCCAGGATGTTCTCCGGGTCGGAGATGGTCAGCGTGTGGGTCGGCGGGGTGAAGTAGTAGTTCAGCGCGGTCGAGCTGACCAGAGCCGAGGCGATCGCCGGGAAGAGACCGCCGACCAGTGCCGCGCTGATCGTCACCGAGAAGAAGAGCAGCATGTCGGTGGGCAGCCCGGTGTCGCGGACATGGGTCAGCAGCAGCGCGAGCAGCGGCGGCCCGGCCACGCCGAGCAGCCAGCCGCCGATCGCCCGGGGGCGGCCGAGGTCGGTGACCTTGCGCAGCGGCAGCCGCCCCTGCCGTCCGTTGGCGACGTGCTCATGGGTGACGATGTGAACGTCGATGTCGCCCGAGTCGCGGGCCACCGTGGAGCCGACGCCCGGGCCGTAGATGTACTGCCAGGCCTTGCGGCGGCTGGAGCCGAGCACCACCTGGGTCGCGTTGACGCCGCGCGCGAAGTCCAGCAGGGCGTGCGACGGGTCGTCGCCGAGCACCGTGTGGAAGCTGCCGCCCAGGCTCTCCACCAGTGCCCGCTGCTCGATCAGCGCCTGCGGGGAGCCGCCGTTCGCCAGGCCGTCGGAGCGGGAGATGTGCACCGCGAGCAGCTCGCTGCCCGAACCCTTGGCGGCGATCCGGGCCGCTCGGCGGATCAGCGTGGCGCCTTCGGGGCCCCCGGTCAGGCCGACCACGATCCGCTCGCGGGCCTGCCAGGTGCTGTCTATGCCCTGCTCGGCCCGGTAGGTCTGCAGGTACTCGTCCACCCGGTCCGCGGTCCAGAGCAGCGCCAGCTCCCGCAGCGCGGTCAGGTTGCCGGGGCGGAAGTAGTTGGAGAGGGCGGCGTCGATCTTCTCCGGCGCGTACACGTTGCCGTGCGCGAGCCGGCGACGCAGGGCCTGCGGCGACATGTCGACCAGCTCCAGCTGGTCGGCCCGGCGGACCACATCGTCCGGCACCGTCTCGCGCTGACGGACACCGGTGATGCCCTCCACCACGTCGCCAAGCGACTCCAGGTGCTGGATGTTGACCGTGGAGATGACGTCGATGCCGGCGGCCAGCAGCTCTTCGACGTCCTGCCAGCGCTTGGCGTTGCGGCAGCCGGGGACGTTGGTGTGGGCCAACTCGTCCACCAGCGCGACCTGCGGGCGGCGGGCGAGCAGCGCGTCCAGGTCCAGCTCGGTGAACTCGGCGCCCCGGTGCTCCATCACCCGGCGCGGCACCGCCTCCAAGCCATGCAGCAGGTCGGCGGTGTTCGATCGGTTGTGGTGCTCGACGAAGCCGATCACCACATCCGTGCCGCGGACCAGCCGGCGGTGCGCCTCACAGAGCATCGCGTACGTCTTCCCCACCCCGGGGGCCGCCCCGAGGTAGATCCGCAGCCTTCCGCGTGCCATGCGTCCCATTCTTGATCGAGCCCGCTCCGGGGACCACCCCCGGACACCTGTTCGCGCAATCGAGACTACGGGGTAGGCGGGCCACCACCTTCGATCAAGCTGGTCGAAAGGCAGCTTTAGCGACATCTTGACGGCTCCCGGCGGCCGTTCGGCGAGGTCTGCCGACCGTGCCCGGCCACCGCCGCGCGGGGATGCACGGGGATGCGCCAAGGGGGCGGCTACTCCACGATGTGGCCGTCCCGCAGCTCCACCACCCGGTCGGCGAGCTCCATCAGCTGCGGGTCATGGGTGGCCACCAGGACGGTGACGCCTTCGCTGCGCACCACCGCGCGCAGCAGCTCCATCACCGAGCGCCCGGTCTCCGAATCGAGCTGCCCCGTCGGCTCGTCCGCGATGATCAGGGCCGGCTCGTTCGCCAGCGCCCGAGCGATCGCGACCCGCTGCTGCTGGCCGCCGGAGAGTTCGGTCGGCCGCTGCTCGGCGTGGTCCGCCAGGCCCACCAGGGCCAGCAGCGTCGCCACCCGCTCCTCGCGCTGTGCGGCGGGCACCTTGCGCAGGCGCATCGGCACCCCGACGTTCTCGGCCGCGGTCAGGATCGGGATCAGCCCGAAGGACTGGAAGACGAAACCGATCCGCTCGCGTCGCAGCGCCAGCCGCCCGGCCTCGTCCAGGTCCGCCAGGTTCGCGCCGTCCAGCGTGATCTGCCCCGAGCTGGGCGCGTCCAGGCCACCGACCAGGTTGAGCAATGTGGTCTTGCCGGAGCCGGAGCGGCCGCGCAGTGCGGTCAGCTCGCCGCGCCCGGCCGCGAACGACACTCCGCGCAGCGCGTGGACGGCGGTCGCCCCGCTCCCGAAGCTGCGCCAGACGTCGGTGACCTCGACCATCGGCGCGAGGGTGGCGACCGCGCTGCCGGCCGTGCCCGCGGCGCTGGTGGCGGAGCTGGTGGTGGCGGAGCTGGTGCTGCGGCCTGCGTCGTGCTGCTGATCACTCACGGTGGAGTCCCCCCGATGCCAAGTTCCTGACGGCCAGTGATCAGTACGGTAATACCAACCCAGCAACGGGTGAAGGTGCTGTCCATGACGAACTGCCCCGGGCCGGCCCCCGGACGGACCGTGTGGTGAACGCGAAGAAGCCCCCAGCCGAAAGGCTGGGGGCTTCTCCTGAATGATTGTTCGGCGGCGTCCTACTCTCCCACAGGGTCCCCCCTGCAGTACCATCGGCGCTGTAAGGCTTAGCTTCCGGGTTCGGAATGTAACCGGGCGTTTCCCTCACGCTATGACCACCGAAACACTATGAAACTATCGGCCGCACCGTCCCATGGCCATGGAACGGGGTCGTTGTTTCAGAACAACACAGTGGACGCGAGCAACTGAGGACAAGCCCTCGGCCTATTAGTACCGGTCAGCTCCACCCATTACTGGGCTTCCACATCCGGCCTATCAACCCAGTCGTCTACTGGGAGCCTTACCCTCTCAAGGAGGTGGGAGTGCTCATCTCGAAGCAGGCTTCCCGCTTAGATGCTTTCAGCGGTTATCCCTCCCGAACGTAGCCAACCAGCCATGCCCTTGGCAGGACAACTGGCACACCAGAGGTTCGTCCGTCCCGGTCCTCTCGTACTAGGGACAGCCCTTCTCAACACTCCTACGCGCACAGCGGATAGGGACCGAACTGTCTCACGACGTTCTAAACCCAGCTCGCGTACCGCTTTAATGGGCGAACAGCCCAACCCTTGGGACCTACTCCAGCCCCAGGATGCGACGAGCCGACATCGAGGTGCCAAACCATCCCGTCGATATGGACTCTTGGGGAAGATCAGCCTGTTATCCCCGGGGTACCTTTTATCCGTTGAGCGACGGCGCTTCCACAAGCCACCGCCGGATCACTAGTCCCTGCTTTCGCACCTGCTCGACCCGTCGGTCTCACAGTCAAGCTCCCTTGTGCACTTACACTCAACACCTGATTGCCAACCAGGCTGAGGGAACCTTTGGGCGCCTCCGTTACTCTTTAGGAGGCAACCGCCCCAGTTAAACTACCCACCAGACACTGTCCCTGATCCGGATCACGGACCCAGGTTAGACATCCAGCACGACCAGAGTGGTATTTCAACGTCGACTCCACGACAACTGGCGTTGCCGCTTCAAAGTCTCCCACCTATCCTACACAAGCCGAACCGAACACCAATATCAAGCTATAGTAAAGGTCCCGGGGTCTTTCCGTCCTGCTGCGCGAAACGAGCATCTTTACTCGTAATGCAATTTCACCGGGCCTATGGTTGAGACAGTCGAGAAGTCGTTACGCCATTCGTGCAGGTCGGAACTTACCCGACAAGGAATTTCGCTACCTTAGGATGGTTATAGTTACCACCGCCGTTTACTGGCGCTTAAGTTCTCAGCTTCGCCCCACCGAAGTGGAGCTAACCGGTCCCCTTAACGTTCCAGCACCGGGCAGGCGTCAGTCCGTATACATCGCCTTACGGCTTCGCACGGACCTGTGTTTTTAGTAAACAGTCGCTTCTCGCTGGTCTCTGCGGCCACACCCAGCTCAGAGAGCAAGTCTCCTCACCAGACATGGCCCCCCTTCTCCCGAAGTTACGGGGGCATTTTGCCGAGTTCCTTAACCATAGTTCACCCGAACGCCTCGGTATTCTCTACCTGACCACCTGAGTCGGTTTGGGGTACGGGCCGCCATGAAACTCGCTAGAGGCTTTTCTCGACAGCATAGGATCATCCACTTCACCACAATCGGCTCGGCATCAGGTCTCAGCCTCAATGAGTGGCGGATTTGCCTACCACTCGGCCTACACCCTTACCCCGGGACTACCACCGCCCGGGCTGGACTACCTTCCTGCGTCACCCCATCGCTCACCTACTACCCTGTTGGATCAGCGGCTCCACCACGTCCCTTCGTCCGAAGACTCCAGGCCGGCTTCACGGCTTTAGCATCCAGAGGTTCGACGTTGGCGCTTCAAAGCGGGTACGGGAATATCAACCCGTTGTCCATCGACTACGCCTGTCGGCCTCGCCTTAGGTCCCGACTTACCCTGGGCAGATCAGCTTGACCCAGGAACCCTTGGTCAATCGGCGCAAGAGTTTCCCACTCTTGTATCGCTACTCATGCCTGCATTCTCACTCGTATCCCGTCCACGACTCGATTCCTCGGCCGCTTCACCCGGAACACGACGCTCCCCTACCCATCCACAGCGCCGTTGGACGTATTCTGTGAATGACACGACTTCGGTGGTGTGCTTGAGCCCCGCTACATTGTCGGCGCGGAATCACTTGACCAGTGAGCTATTACGCACTCTTTCAAGGGTGGCTGCTTCTAAGCCAACCTCCTGGTTGTCTCTGCGACT